>NZ_JH594522.1:77867-150334 GCF_000243035.1 Prevotella micans F0438 | reverse complement strand
GTGTGCATAAGTGGAAAATTTGGCCAAGAAATGACTCATGCAGTGTACACAAGTGGAAAATGATAACAAAAATCCACTTGTGCAGTCTGCACAAGTGGATTATGTGAATTAGATTTAACACATGCTGTCTGCATAAGTGGATTATGTGAATCAGATTTAACATATGCAGACTGCATGAGTCGTTTCTGTTAACTGTATTAACTTTCTGTAGACTGCATGAGTCGATTCGAGGTATTATTTTCTATTTCTGCATACTGCATAAGTCAAATTTGAGGCCTCGAATTCATTTCTGCAGACTGCATGAGTCGATTCGAGGTCTTGTTTTTCATTTCTGCAGACTGCACGAGTCGATTCGAGGTCTTGTTTTTCATTTCTGCAGACTGCATGAGTCGATTCGAGGTCTTGTTTTTCATTTCTGCAGACTGCACGAGTCGAATTTGAGGCCTCGAATTTATTCATGTGCACTGCATGAGTCGATTCGGGGCTTTGAATTTGATTCTTGTGTACTGCGTAAGTGGTTTATTGGCAGAATTTTCGAGTCATGCAATATATATGATTTATTTTCGGGTAGATTTTTTTAGTCGTGTAGTTTGCGCGTGTGCTTTTTGTTTTGATTTTATGGGGGGTGTAGTGGGGGAGTGTTTATAATAGCGGACTGAGGAGGCGGACGATTGATTCCCAAAGGCGCTGAAGGAATGAGCGGTCGGTTAGGCTGCGAACATGTTCGAGCGGAATGCTGTTTTGTTCATCCTCTAGGAAGACATGCTTTATTTTTAGTGCAATTTTTTCATCGTAGAAGAATGCATTTGCCTCGAAATTGTTCTCGAAACTTCGGAAGTCGATGTTGGATGAGCCTACGGTTGAGAGGGAATCATCTGTGACGAGTAGTTTTGAGTGATTGAATCCGTTTTTATAGAACACTACCTTTACGCCTGCCTGAACTGTGTCCATTACGTAAGAGCGTGAGGCCCATTCTACGAGTTTTGTGTCTGTGTGGAGCGGAAGCATGAGTCGCACGTCTACTCCCGAGACGGCCGCTGTGCGTAGTGCAAAGAGAATGGGTTCTGTCGGCAGGAAATATGGCGTTTGCATGTAGACATACTGTCTGGCGCTGAGAATAATTTTGATGTATCCTTGCTCAATCTCCGGCCATCGGTCTGTTGGATTGCTGGTAACAATCTGTATCAACTGGTTGTTGGGGTTTATTTTTGCAGTCGGGTAGTATGCACGATTGGAAATTAATGTTTTGTCGATGAGAAACCAATCGAGCAAGAATGCTCTCTGCAATCCATATACGGCAGCTCCAGTAATCTTGACATGTGTATCG
Source organism: Prevotella micans F0438 (assembly GCF_000243035.1). NCBI lineage: Bacteria > Pseudomonadati > Bacteroidota > Bacteroidia > Bacteroidales > Prevotellaceae > Prevotella > Prevotella micans. The sequence continues at coordinate 149,007 of NZ_JH594522.1, read as the reverse complement.
CGCCATTTTTGCGATATATACCTGCGCGCGATATTCATCCCGCCTATAAAACCCACTCTCCCATCGAACACGGCTATCTTTCGATGGTTGCGATAGTTGACTTTACTTGTGAGCAAGGGGAATCTAACCGGCATGAATGGCTGTACCTCTATGCCTTCCTCGCGCATTCGTTCAAAAAAGCGGTTGTGCGTTCTCCATGAGCCTACATCGTCGTAAACTAATCGTATCTCTACGCCTTCGCGAGCCTTGTCGATGAGTGCGTCGGCAATCAAGTTGCCAAAAGGATCGTCTTCTATGATGTAAGTAATGATGTGTATATGGTGCACGGCTCTTCCAATTTCTGTAAGAAGCGCATGTGCAAAGCCATAGCCATCGGTAAAAATCTCGGTTTCGTTGTTTTTGAATGGCATGACTCGGTTTTGGTTCGTGAAAAGGTCAATCAGAGTGCGATGCTGTGGCGGAAGTTTCAAATTTTCCTGTTCTGCGAACTCCAGCATCGACCTTTTTGTTAACTGGTCGATTCCCCGTTGCCAAATGTGTCGTTTTTTTCGCGTTCTTTGCCCAAAGAAGAAGTACAAGACTATGCCCGGAATAGGCAAAAAGGAGAGCACCAGTATCCATACCATCGTTTTTGCGGGCTGACGGTGCTCGAGCAGTACGGTTATGATGGCAATTGTTGCCAAAATGGTGTAGAGCGCAAGGAATAACCAGTGTATGTAAATCATTTAGACCACAATGTTAATGCCCAACTTCTTCGCGAGCGCATTTCGCACCTCGCGCATTCGTTTTATGTCGTTCATGAGCTCCAGAATGCGCTCGGGCTCGGTTTCGAGGGGCAATCTGGCTTGTAGTTCCTTGAGATGATGCTCGATGAAGTCCTTTCTGAAGTCGAGAATGAGATGAATGACACTGTCGCGGAGCCTGTTTTCGTTTTTTTTGAGCTGCATACTCTCCGAGAGCTGAAACTGCTCGGCACAAAGCTCGGCTGCAAGCTGCGCGATTTCAATATCAGGATGATGAATGAAATATTCCTCGGCGCGAAAGTCGGAATTTTGACTTTGTTCTTTGGCTTCGGCTAAGATTCTGTTGTAAATCGGATTTGAAAAGGTGAGGTTGTCTAAGCCCAAGTCGTAATCAATATATTGTGCAACGTTCAGGCTCACTGATTGACCGGTTTCTTCGTCTCGTACATCACTTATGATTACTTTCTCTCCGTCGCGTACGATTGCTTGGACGAGCATGCGCTCAACTTGAGTGGCTTGTTGCATCGGAGTTGCCGGTCGTAGAGGCTCCGGCTGTGGCTCTTTTTCTATCTTGCGCTGTTGTTCGCGCTGCATCTGCTCTCTGCTCGAAAAAATAAAGCGGTTCATTTGCGACATGAGTGTCGCTTCAGGCACTCCGGTGCGGTTGGCACACTCGCGGATGTAGGTGTCACGAAGAATAGGGTCCTTAATCACTGCGATGCTCTCAACAATCGAGTTTATTGCAGCAGAGCGTCTGGTAGGGTCTGTCACTCCGCGTAACAAAATATTAATCTTGAAGACAATGAAATCGGTTTGATTCTCCTCGATATGACTCCTGAACTGCTCGGCCGTGTGATTTCGCGCAAATTCGTCGGGGTCTTGACCGTCGGGAAGCAAAAGAACTTTCACGTTCATACCCTCGGCAAGCAACATATCGGTTCCGCGAAGTGCGGCATGACGGCCGGCCTCATCACCATCGTAAAGCAAAACAATGTTCGGAGTGAAGCGATGCAAAAGCCTGATTTGATACACCGAGAGAGCAGTCCCGCTGTTTGCAACAACGTTCTCTATCCCATTTTGATGCATCGAGACGACGTCAGTATAGCCCTCTACCATATATACAAGGTTGAATTTCGCTATGGCTTTCTTCGCCTGGAAAATTCCGTAAAGCTCGCGCTCTTTATGATAGATTAAACTGTCGGGCGAATTGACATACTTCTGGCTCACGCCCTTCGTACGCGAATCAAGAAGCCTTCCGCCAAAGGCCGTAACCTTTCCGCTAACTCCAATCCAGGGGAAAATCACACGTCCGCTGAACCTGTCAACAAGTTCGCCCGACTCATTCTCAAAACACAAGCCTGTCGATACGAGAAATTCCTTCTTGTAACCTTCCCGCAAGGCCTCGTCGGCGAGCGAATGGCGCGCAGAGAGTGCGAATCCCAGCTGAAATTTCTCAATAATATCATCGCGGAAACCGCGGCTGCGAAAATATTGCATGCCAATTGCAATGCCGTCGACATCATGAGTCAAAATATTATGGAAATATTTCGCAGCCCACTCGTTCACGAGAAACATAGACTCGCGCTGACCCTCTTGTAACTTCTCCTCGGTCGACAATTCACGCTCCCGAACCTCAATGTGATACTTGTTCGCCAACCATTTGAGCGACTCGGGATAACTCATCTGCTCGTGTCGCATGATGAAATTAACCACATTCCCAGCCGCGCCGCAAGAGAAACACTTATAAAGTCCACGAACCGGACTTACCGAGAACGATGGAGTGCTGTCGTCATGAAACGGACACAATCCTTTATAGCTAGTCCCCCGTTTCCGCAGAGAAACAAACTCAGAAATAACGTCCACGATGTCTGCCGCGTCCAAAATTCGGTCAACCGTAGCCCTGTCGATCATCATAAAACTATATTATTGGAAACATCAATACCTATCGCGCCTTTTCATGAGCCATACATGCCCTGCTGTTCCGGCCAGAACCAGAAAAAGCCCAATCAACAACAACTTGTTCCCTGCTGGTCTGGCCAAAATGTGAACCGCAAAACAAATCAAACCTGCAGCAACACTGAAAAGCCCGGAATAAAAGAAACCCTTCTTCATAACGTGAACGCAAATGTAGCAAATATTTGGCCAGCAAAGTTGAAAGCCTTACTTTTGCAACGCTCTCGATACAATCGAGGGCGTTTTTTTAATTCACATATTTATAATTTTAGTAGTATGAATCAATACGAAACCGTTTTCATTTTGACTCCCGTTTTGTCTGATGAACAGATGAAGGAAACGGTCGCTAAGTTCAAGAAAGTACTCACCGACAAAGGTGCTGAAATCCTGAACGAAGAGGCCTGGGGTTTGAAGAAGCTGGCCTACAGCATCCAAAAGAAGTCATCAGGCTTCTACGCAATGTTAGAATACAACGCAGAGCCAGCAGTTATCGACACACTCGAAACAGCATTCCGCCGCGACGAGAAAGTCATTCGTTTCATCACCGTTAAACACGACAAATACTCCGCAGCTTATGCAGAAAAACGCCGTGCAAAATGGGCAGAAAAAAAACAGGAGGCCTAAGGACATGGTAGAACAGAAAAAAACAGAGATTCGCTATCTCAATGCACCGTCCATAGACACAAAAAAGAAAAAGTATTGCCGTTTCAAGAAAAGCGGAATCAAATATATCGACTATAAGGACGCTGAATTTCTAAAAAAGTTCCTCAACGAACAAGGAAAAATCCTTCCTCGCCGTATTACAGGCACTTCGTTGAAGTATCAACGCCGAGTTGCACAAGCAATCAAACGTGCACGCCAGATCGCTCTGTTGCCTTACGTAACCGATTTGATGAAATAAAATAAAAGGAGGATTCAATAATGGAAATCATACTGAAAGAAGACATCATCGGACTTGGTTACAAGAACGAAATCGTGAACGTCAAGAACGGTTATGGTCGTAACTACCTCATTCCACAAGGCAAAGGCGTCATTGCAAGTCCATCAGCAAAGAAACAATTGGCCGAAAATCTGCGTCAGCAGGCCGCCAAGATTGCTGCCCAGAAAACCGCAGCCGAAAAGCGTGCTGCCCAGCTCGAAAATGTTGAACTAGTTATCGAGGCCAAAGTTTCGGCCACAGGTGTAACCTACGGTTCTGTCAATGCAGCTATCGTAGCCGCCGAACTCGTAAAACGCGGAATAGAAATCGATCGCAAAATCATCACTATGCGCGATATCAAGCGCGTTGGCAACTATGAGGCAACCGTTCATTTCTTTAAAGACGTCGAAGTTAAACTTCCAGTTACTGTGGTAGCCGAGAACCAGCCCCAACCCGTCCAGGAAGAGGAAACTACTTCACAAGAAGAGTCCGTTCAGGAATCATTCGCAGCCGAGGAAGAAGAATTTCTAGAGGCACGCGAAGAAGAAGCTGAGGCTGAACAGAAATAGAGATTGTTTTAATATCATAATAGAAAAGTTTAAAGAATGGGAATCCCTTTCGCCGTTGAGGTGAGAGGGATCTTTTGTTTGCCAAAATGAATAATGTGGAACTCGTCCTTTTGACCTTTGCCTCTTTTACTGCTTTCTTTTAGTTCTGCACAGACTTGTCGCTGAGTTGCATTTCGACTTCCTATTGAGAAGCCTTTTGTATTCCCACTGAGAAGGGTCTTGTATTCCCATTGGGAAAGGTCTTGTATTCCTATTGGGAATCCATCGGTGTTCCCATTGGGAAAGGTTGGGTCTTTTTAATATAGCAGTTTATTTTCAATGTATGTGTGCCGGGAGCAGTCACCATGTAGGAGCCGTTGAGAGCGATGTCGGCCGTGTTATTGGTTTCGGGTGTTATTTTTCATAACAAGGGCATAAGGTCACGGAACACTACATATTAAGTTTACAATCCCGATGATGAGTAGTTTAGTTTTTTTAGCCAAACGGTCATGCTAAAAAATATATTTTAGTATTTTTGCCTACGTCATCAACATATTCTCCAAAGATTATAATGAAGAAGTTTTTCTACATATTGTTTTACGTAGCTTTTATCTGCATTGGATGCCAATTCAAATCGTCGTCCGAAGACAATGCTAATAAAAACGGTTTGGTGAAAATAGAACGTTATGACCGTTTGGAATATCGCTATCTTACCACGGGCGATTTCTCGGCTTTGCAACAAATGAATACCGAATATCCTATCGAAACGCGAACACTGATTGAGAACGTCTTGAAAATTGGTAACGCAACCGACCCCGATATAAATACAAGATTCTTGAAGTTCTATCAAGACACGACTCTACAATCGCTCATATCGGCCGTGGAATCGAAATATGTCACTATGGATGACCTTGAAAGGCAGTTCGGTCGTGCCTTTAAACAATTGAAACATGTTTTGCCAGAGATTGAGATTCCGAAAATCTATGCCCAGATTTCGGCGCTCGACCAAAGCGTGATAGTTGGAAATGGTTCTATCGGAATATCGCTCGACAAATACTTGGGCGAGGATTATCCGTTATATCGTAAGTTCTATTCAACCCAACAACGTAAGCAGATGACAAAGAATCAGATTCTGTCTGATTGCCTCACCTTTTATTTAATGAGCGTTTACCAACTAAAGAATTTCGAACGCCGGCCACAGGTTGAACGCGATTTACATATAGGAAAGATTCAATGGGTTGTGAATCAAGTATTGCAAAAACGAGTGTTCACTAACCGATACGTGAACATCGTTGAAAACTATATGCACAACAATACCGACACATCGTACGACGAGTTGCTGAAAATGACAGACTTCTCGAAATTATATGTAGATGAGGAATGATTAAGTTCTCTTACGCAAATAATCGTTCAGAATATTCGTGAACTCATAGTTCTTCAATCCCCATTTCGGAGCAATGAGCAAGTCGTCGGGACTTTGGCTCACAAATCTCTCCAAAACAATATCATCACGCAATGCGTCGATATAGTTGGCAACTAGCCGGATATATTCTTGTGCTGTGTAGAGCGGAAACGGATGCTCTGTATACAATCTTGCCAAAGGGGTACCCTTGATGATCTGTAACTGATGGAGTTTCAGAATCGTTAGCGGAAGCGAGGAAATAATAGGTGCCTGACGAAGACTTTCCTCTGCATCTTCACCAGGCAAACCGAGGATTATATGCCCTCCAACTTTGATACCCCGTTCGGCTGTAGCCTCAATGGCGCGCTTGCTACAAGCAAAATCGTGTCCACGGTTAATGAAACGAAGTGTTTTGTCATTACAGCTTTCTATGCCATATTCAACAATCAGGAATGTTTTGCGATTCAGTTCTTCCAAATAATCGAGCAGCGAGGAGTCCACACAATCAGGACGCGTTCCAATGACCAACCCGACAACTTCGTCTATCTTCAAAGCCTCTTCATACATATTCCGAAGCTTTTCCACAGAAGCATACGTGTTTGTGTAGGCCTGAAAATAAGCCAGGAATTTCATCTCGGGATATTTCCTGGCAAAGAACTGCTTTCCGTCTTCCAGTTGTTGTGCAATAGTTTTGTTACGTATGCAATAAGAAGGGTTGAAAGTTCGGTTATCACAGAAGATACAACCTCCCGTTCCGATTCTTCCATCTCTATTTGGACAAGTGAATCCAGCGTCGATTGCAATCTTCTGAACCCGAAAGGAAAACTGTTTGCGAATCCAGTTTCCAAAGTCATTGTACTGTTGTTTCATTGCGTGCAAACTTACGGCTTTTCAAAGATTAGCTTACAGCTCAAACTATCCATTTCAAAAGTCCTTGCGGAAGGAAAATCAATGATATATTTTAGTGAAAAAGAGTTTTTCCTTACTTTTGCCACACCTTTGTGGAACGTTATGGCTATCACTTTTATAGCCGACTATAATTCTCAAAAGCAACATGAAAAAATAATAAAATCATATATCCAAAAATGGCAAATAAAAAGACCGAGGGAACTTATGAAGAAACCCTCAATAAACCAGAAGTCTTATTTCTGAAGTACAAGAACCAATTCATCATTGCAGTTGTGGCCGTAGTTGCAATCCTCGGCGGTTATATGCTCTACTCTAATCTTATTTCAGAACCTCGTGAAAACGAAGCTAGTACGGCGCTAGCAAAAAGCCAAACTCTCTTCAATGCACAACAGTACGACCAGGCTTTGAATGGATTCCAAACGATTCAAAACGACTATAGCGGAACGAAAGCTGGCAATCTCGCCAATCTCTACGTTGGTCTTTGCTACGCTCATCAGGCAAAACCCAACTGGGCAAAGGCAATGGAAAACATTGAGAAGTTCAGCACTTCAGACGACCAGGAAATCAGTCCTGCTTCGCAGATGGCACTGGGAGACATCTATGCAAACAATAACCAGAACGATAAAGCTGTGGCTGCATTCAAAAAAGCTGCCGATATGGCTAACAAGCATGCACTCGATAATGTGAATGTGAGTATCGCACCCATTGCAATGAAGAAAGCTGGCATATTGCTCGAAAGCGAGGGAAAGAAGACCGAAGCGCTAGAGATCTATAAGCAAATCAAGAAAACCTATGTCAACTCGCCCATCTATCAAGAAATAGATAAATACATTGAGCGGGCTTCGAAATAACTTATTTTATGACGTAACAATCCCGGTGTCGAATAAACTATCGCTCGTCACCGGGGTTATTTGTCTTTAATTTTTAGTAATGGCAACAGTATTGCATAATTTGTCAGACTACGATCCAAGTAGCGTTTCCGACGCAAGTAACATGTGCTTTGGAATTGTCGTTTCGGAATGGAACACGGAAATAACAGGTGCTTTACTCGACGGGGCCGTGAAAACGCTCGAAAAGTATGGAGCACTGCCTGAAAATATACATGTAAAAACGGTTCCTGGAAGTTTTGAACTTATTTATGGTGCACACCAAATGACGCTCAACGGAAGTTATGACGCTATCATAATTCTGGGAAGTGTGATACGTGGCGAGACTCCTCATTTTGACTATATATGCCAAGGCGTAACCTATGGTATAGCTAGTTTGAATGCGACCAGCGAGATTCCGATAATCTACGGTTTGCTAACCACTGACAATATGGAGCAGGCCAAGGATAGGTGTGGGGGAAAATTCGGAAATAAAGGAAATGAGTGTGCTATCGACGCTATTAAAATGGCAAAGTTCTAGACCGTCAAACATCTTTTGAACTAAGAATAGTTTATATGAAACTGCAAGAATTTCTCCAGGCCTATGCTTTCGAAGAAATATATCCCTACATTGGGCTCATGTTTCCAAAAGGTAGGAAATTGAAAATACAGTTCGGGCGAGCCTATGAGCTATTGCTTTCGATTGAACCTATCCCCTCAAAGAAGAAAATTCGCTATCAGCTGATGCAAGACCCAATATCAAAGGAGATTTTCTGCGGTGCCGACGATAACGATTTCAACAGTGGATGGAATGTTCTGCTTGGAAAGGACGTTAATAAGGATTCACAGGCCGATATTACCAATGAAGAAATGGTTGCCAACTGCTTGCTTAACGTTGTTCTAATCGGCCGACATCCAAAAGAGTTCGATGAAGACTTCCGGCAAATCACTGAAAGCAAATAAAAAATTACCCCGATAGGAATCTATCGGGGTAAATAAGATTGGTTGTCTCACGACAATCAAACTTTAAACCTTAATAATCTAATACCATGAAAAACACGTTGCAAAACTAGGTATAAAGAGAGTTCGTTCCAACTATTTCATGTTAAAAGTTGTACCATAGTCTATTTGCGAGAACTTTACTTTCAAATCGTTTCTTTCTAGTTTAAAATTCTCATATTTTTTTATGTCTATTTGATACGATAAACCTCTGTAAGTTATTCGGCATAAAAAATTAGTTATTCGGCATCAATCATTAAAATCTTCGATTATCGTATGCGCCTATTCTATCCTACTAACTTCGGTTAGTAGTTATACTCAAGTCGAGAGAATCTATATTTTAAGAATATTATGCGGGCATCCGACTCCTATATATTCCCCTTGTGTATAAAATGTTATTAGCAATCGTTTTGCTCCATGCACTTTGCATGGAGTTTTCTATCTATCTTTTTAATTTATGTAGAGCGCGTGGAGCTTTTTAACTCATCAAAAATAGCTATGCATTCTGCATGGAGGTTTTAAATTCATCAAAAATAGCTATGTAGAGCGATTGATGGTTTTTAATACGATGTTTGGTGAGCTGCAATGCATGTAGAGATATCGTAAATGCTCGACTGACTACATTGGTAACGTTAATTTTAAACATCTGCTTACCTTTGCAAATACAATGAAGACCATATTATATAATAAGTTCGACAAGAAGGAAATCGCAAATCTTCCCAGAGCTTTTTTTCCAGGAAAAATAATCGTTATCCTCAATGAAGCCGAGGCCGATAAGGCTGTTGACTATCTTCTTGCTCAGGATATTCTCGGGATAGATACCGAAACCAGACCAGTATTCAAAAAGGGACATCATCATAAGGTAGCCCTCTTGCAGGTTTGCGACCGAAAAGTGTGTTTCCTCTTTAGACTGAACATCATAGGGATCCCGCCGAGCGTGATTAGATTGCTTGAAGATACGACGATACCTAAAATTGGTCTTTCGTTAACTGACGATATGCTTATGCTTCACCATAGGGCCAAATTCGAACCCGGAAATTTTATAGACCTGCAAAATATCGTTGAGCAATTCGGTATAGAAGATAAAAGCTTGCAGAAACTTTACGCCAACATATTCGGAGAGAGAATTGTAAAACGCGAACAATTGTCGAACTGGGAGAATCAGGTACTCACCGACAAGCAAAAAATCTATGGAGCCACCGATGCATGGACATGCATAAGAATTTATGAGCGACTACAAGAACTGAAATCGATCGGAAATTATGAGTTGGTGAAAATAGATGAAACAGACAACGAACAGGAGAAATAAAATGTATAAAACAGTTTATCTCAAGAAAGGTAAGGAGGAAAGTTTACACAGATTTCACTCCTGGATATTCTCGGGGGCAATTGCGCAGGTCGATCCGCAAATTAAGGAAGGTGATACAGTTCGAGTTCTCACAGCGGCGGGAAATTTCATAGCCCTGGGACATTATCAAATCGGCTCCATCGCTGTGAGAGTTCTCTCTTTCGATGATAGGGAGATTGGCTCTGATTTCTGGCGAGAACGTATTTCTTCTGCGCTGAATATGCGACTTGCAATTGGAATAGTTGGAAATTCTAACGAAACCTATAGATTTATTCACGGTGAGGGCGATATGCTACCCGGGCTTGTGGCCGATATATACGGAAAAACGTGCGTTATGCAGGCTCATTCGGTTGGGATGCATGTTTGTCGCAACGAAATTGCACAGGCTATAGTCGACGTGATGGGCGAAAAACTAAGCTGCATATACTATAAGAGCGAAACCACACTACCATTTAAAGCGGGGCTCGGGCAAGAGAATGAGTTCATTTACAACCAAACCGACGATGATATTGCAACTGAAAACGGATTGCAATTCCACATCGATTGGCTTAAAGGGCAGAAAACCGGATTCTTTATCGACCAACGTGAAAATCGCAGGCTCTTAGAACATTATGCCAAAGGAAAAACAGTGCTGAATATGTTTTGCTACACCGGCGGATTCTCTGTGTACGCCATGCGTGGCGGGGCCGAATTAGTGCATTCGGTTGACAGTTCGGCGAAGGCCATAGACCTTACCGACAGAAACGTGGAACTGAATTTCCCATCCGATAAAAGGCATGAATCGTTCTGCGAAGATGCCTTTCACTTCCTCAAAAATCATAATCGCGACTACAACCTAATGGTGCTCGATCCGCCCGCTTTCGCCAAACATAGAAACGCGCTGAAAAACGGTTTGCGCGGATATATCAGGTTAAACGCAAAGGCCTTCGAACGAATCCAAAGCGGAGGAATTGTCTTCACTTTCAGTTGTTCACAAGTTGTGAGTAAGGAACAATTTCGCCAAGCGATATTCACAGCCGCTGCTCAAACCAAGCGCAAAGTGCGTATACTGCATCAATTACATCAGCCCGCCGACCATCCGGTAAACATATATCATCCCGAAGGAGAATATCTTAAAGGACTCGTTTTGTATGTTGAATAAAATTGCCCGTTACATCAAACGCCACAATTTGCTTAGGGCTGGCGAGCGATATATCGTGGCATTGTCGGGGGGGGCTGACAGCGTGGCTCTAACGATAATTCTACAGCAGCTTGACTACGAAATTGAAGCTGCACATTGCAATTTCCACCTAAGAAACGAAGAAAGTAATCGCGACGAAGATTTTTCCAGACAGCTATGTAGGCAAAGAAAAATTCCTTTCCATGTGGCACATTTCGATACAAAAACTTATGCCGAACTGCACAAAATAAGCATTGAGATGGCCGCACGCGAACTACGTTACAACTATTTCGAACAGCTTCGCCAAGATATTCATGCTCGCGGTATTTGCGTGGCGCATCACAGCGATGATTCTGTCGAAACAATCCTTATAAATCTCGTTAGAGGCACAGGAATCAAAGGATTAACCGGGATTAAACCACTTAATGACACAATCATCCGCCCGCTACTTTGTTGTTCGCATAGAGAGTTGGAAAATTTTCTAGAACAAAATGGACAGATTTTCGTTACCGACAGCACGAATCTGCAGTCGGACCCTGTTCGAAATAAAATCAGACTTCAATTGTTGCCGATACTAGAACAGATTAATCCCTCTGTACGCGAATCTATCATGAAAACTGCTGATCATTTGCTCGAAGCACAAAAAATAATTGACTACTATATCGATGAAAATATCCCATCGGAAAAGCCTACGTCATTGTTTCCACTGCAACTCTCGATCGAAGAAATACGCAGATTCCCATCCCCAGAATATTTACTTCACGAAATTCTTTTCCCATTCAATTTCACTCCCGCGCAAATTGAGCAAATAATGGTTGCATTTGATGCCGGTCCAGGTAAAATATGGAAATCTAGCTCACACGAACTTTTATTAGATCGTAAGAGATTGATTCTAGTTCCGCTGGAAACCACTTTCCTTCGTAACCTAGTCATTCCCAAGCCTGGCACATATCGCTACTCCGAAAATATAACTCTGAAACTCTTTCCTATAAATTATGCTCTTTCTGAAACGCCCATTCCACATGAGACTAACGTCGTGATGCTCGATGCCGATAATATAGAGTTCCCTCTAATCTTGCGACGCGTCCAACCTGCCGACCGTTTTGTTCCGTTTGGAATGAAAGGTTCAAAACTCGTGAGTGATTTCCTCACCGATATAAAGAAAAATATTTTTGAAAAACGCCATCAATTAGTCCTCACTGATAATAATGAGCAAATTATTTGGCTCGTAGGATTACGTCCTTCGAATCATTTCTGCATATCCTCAAGCACACAATCAGCCATGGTGATAATGTTAAATTACGACTAAATAATTGACATAATAGTGCAAAACCTTGCGTAATTAGCCCCAATACCCTAATTTTGCATTCACAAATCTGTTTGCAAATAAATCAGAATAAAAAAGACTTTTTTTCATATCGCGGAGTGGAGCAGTTGGTAGCTCGCCAGGCTCATAACCTGGAGGTCGCATGTTCGAGTCCTGCCTCCGCAACTCACAATATTCGGAATATCTTGCAAAGGTGTTCTGAATATTTTACATAAAAATATGAGACCTCCGAAAAATGCCCCTCTTCACACCCTAAGTTGTATATATTTCTCAATAGTTTTACTATCCGGTTATATTTCTTAAGTTCTATTACAGGTTCAATATCTAAGAATATGAATTTGGGGGTTAGATGTTTTTACACATGTTGCTACTCTTTTCTATAAATATATAGATAGCGAATACCACTGGTATTAAGGCCTATAGAACGAATTAGCCAAATGATGTTATTCTTGTATCTCATAATTGGTGGTTTTATCATGAGGTTGAGTGCGTCGGGATTATTCAATAAACTTGATTTTTCCAGTTGTGATGTCATAATCTAACGTCCAATAACTATGGTCGTAGGGTGCTATCTTTTCTGTAGACTGATATTTGTGCCATACTTTACGTTGTTTCAATAGTTTCTTCGGGATCTCTTTTATTTTAAACCAGTAGTTATATCCATTGCTATTTACATATCCATAGGTTCCTGTTGCGGGATAATGTTCTAGGCCTATAACTATCGTCAGGATTGATTTGGTTTTCATCTTGAATCTTACATGAAAATTTTCTCTTCAGGTCTATGTAGGCTTTCTTCTCGGCGTATATTATATAGATTATCTAAGAATTCTATCTCGCGTGCTTTAACAGTATAATTAATGCCATCTGTTTCAACAGTGAGACGGCACAGATACCTGAAAGTATCATTGAAAGCCTGCAACTTCGCTTCCGTCACATCATATTATTATACGATGCTGACGATACAGGGGTACGTGAAGCTCGCCGACAAGTGGAACATTTGGAAAAATACAAGGTATTGAACCGCTCCCTGCCACTAAGCGGAACAAAGAGTGAAAAGGACATCTCGGACTTCTTCACTTTAGGAAATGGTACAAATGATCTGAAAGATTTGCTTGCCAAGGTGTTCTCTGACATATACAGTCAAACGATGATGATGCTCCGCTCTTGCGAGATAGATTACGACAATCCTCCTGATACCTCAAAATCGGTTGTGTGACACTCAATGGTACTCCTCTTGAGACGCAGGATAATCTCTTTTATATCATAAGTGGAGAGGGAACGGGAAAAAGCAACTACATTTCTCTCTGGCACGTTAAGAGAGGAGAGACTGTCTTTGCTGAACAAGCCGTCTTGCACTACGATACAGAGCAATAGGAGGCGCAATTATAATACCTGCATTATCTGTGTATTGCATTTTGTCCCAAATGGAATTAAACTCCGTGTACATATCGGCTCGGAGCTACAATGCAAGGCTGCTGGTATTCTCTCCATAGAAACGGACGATAATCCCGAATACTCTGTTGTCAAGGTAATAAAGGTACATGACGGCAGTCCTCTCAATGTGCCGATGATGCTTTTCGGCTTGGAACGAGGAGGCAGCATACACGTCTATCGTAGTGAAAAGTCGAAAGAAGACAAAGAGAAACGAAAGACCGATGAACTTGATTGCCGTTATCAAGGAAGCGTTCCGGAACAAAATTAAACTTTCGTACCAAGGAACTTTGTGGGATTTTGATGCGAGAAATGGAAATCAAGGATCGCACGGTAAATAAGTACATCGCATATATGCAGAGCAATGTATCTTATCACAAGATGAAAGTGGCAACTATAAAAAATGGAAAGGGTTTGCGAAACGTTGATGCCGACAAGCCAGTCGGCTTGGCTGTGTGCTTTGGCAGAGAGATAGATGTTATCGTACTGCGTTCCCGGACGCAGGTTGTTCAATCCGTTTCGGATCGCCTGATCCGTGAGGTTGCTTATCCAAAGACGGTCAAAAGGTTTATCTCCGTTGAGATGCGCGTACAGGTATCTAAAGATCAACTCACCTTCCCGTCCGACATTTGGTCGCTATCACGATACGTTCGCACTTGTGGAAGAGTTCTCTGATGATTTTAAGTTGTTTCAATACGTCCGGATCGGGTTTGTACTCTTTGCTGTATTTGCTTTGGCGGGGGATTAACTTAAATATGGCCGAAAGTATCGGCAGGTTCTCTGCCTGAAATCCCGTGATGCCGTAGTCGGCAGGCATGGCCAATCCGACAAGATGTCAGAAAGCCTATGTAACGGCATAGCCGCCACCCTCCAGATAACCCTCTTTGCGGTTATCTACACCGACGATAGCCGCTATATCGTGGGTTACGCTCGGTTTTTCTGCTATAATCAATTTCATGATACTGTTGGATCTTTTTTAGTGGTTGAATCAAATTCTTTATCCGGAGGATTTTCTCAAGGTCAAGGGCTTTTTCAAGCCTTGTTACTGTTTCTGACGGGGGATCTTGTCTTTCCGTTGGTCGTTGTTGACCTTGCTTCAGAGATTCTTTGGTATATTTCGTCGCTTCATTGGTTTTTCCGTGAATATTGACGGCAACCTGTGTTTTGCTCTCTTCGGCAGGCTTCACGTGGGTACCTTGTTTTCTCGCACTGTCGGGATTCCATTTGAAGAAATCGAGTTTTCCTTTCTCATGATTAACTTTTACATAAGCGTTAAAAGGCTCGCCTTTCCCGTCTTTAACATACCTTGCACATAGGTTGTCTTCCTATCTCGAAGCGCATTCTGTTGCCTCTCGTTCAAATCGACGCCTAAAAGGTTTTGGGGGATGCGGACTCTGGTAGGTTCCGCGGGTGATAGTCATTTTCCTTGTTGCTTTGTTGATACCTGTTCCGGTTCAATCCGTCGTAAGTAAAATCATACCCGCCTTTGGCCGCTTTGAACTGTACATAGGCGTCGAACTTTTTGGGGTGATACGTCCCGATCGTATTTCTGGATGTCATTCCTTAAACCAGCACTTTTTTACCTTCTTTGAGTGCTTGTTGCTGCTCGGGAGTAAGTTTAGTGCCTTTCAGGTTTTGGGAAACGGTTAGTCTGTCTGCCAGAACGGCTTCCAGGTGGTTCGTCAGTTTATCGATGGGTATTTGTCCAACATCTCTACCGTAACAGCATAAAAACCGATATGTGACGGATTTTTGAACTGGTTAAAGAAGTTTCTGAAAAAGTTCTCAATCGGGATCGGCGTGCCGGTCAATGATAAGAAAGTCATTGGGCTTTGCCTTCAGGGGGATCAATGGCATCTATCTTTCCTTTTTTGTCGATACCCTTTACTACTTTGGAGTTTGTTGCCTCCTCTCTCCCTTCTCGCATTAGGAGAACGCGGTCTTTCGGATTTAATTTTTCGTCCATAACTACACTGTTTTTGTTACGCATCACTATTAATGCGTAACGAAAGTAGTGTGGTTAACAGGACGATTCTAAGCGGTTTGAAAGGCTCTGGGAGAGTGTGGCGTCAGGATGGCAGTGTGTGATTTGAGCAGGAACTCGAAAATGGAGATATTGAATTTAGAGAGTTTATAGATAAGATACAGCATTATACTGCTACTATTGATGGATTTGTTGGACTTGAGCCGAGACTTACTGAAGCTGATTTTGGAAACTATATAGATTGGGCTCAACAAATGAAAGAGTATTACTATAAAAAATTACAGAGAATAATTTATCCAAAGCAACTCAAAAGATTCACGCCTTTTATCCTATGGAACGCACAGTTTCAATGCTTGAAACTCTACGGATGCCAGTATTTGACAAATCACGCACTTATCAGTGATAAACGCATAGCAAGTAAGTTCGGTGTGGGCAAGTTCAGCAATGTCTATGGCATCAGTGGCAACAACGTTACGGCAGGACAGAAAGACTATGCCGCCCGTATGATGCAGATAGAAAAACAGCGCGAGGAGTATTATAAGTCGCTCGGTACACCGCCTGGAGTGCCTACGATGAAGGGTGCAACGGCAGACCCTGACAACATCCACCATGGTTATAACGACATTATAGGAGATTTGGGCGACCATAGTGTGCCTGAAGGTTGGGTGCAACGACCGAAGTTCAACGACAAAGGTGATGTTCCCGGCCCGCCTGTCCAATGGCAGAAGCCCGAAGACCCTGACAATGCGCAACCGGGTTATGGTTACATTGCGGATGATACCAACAAAGAAGAAACTTTCTTCTACCATAGTGACCATCTCGGCAGTACCTCTTATTATATTACCGATTCCAAGGCAAACATCACCCAATTCGATGCTTACCTGCCGTATGGTGAGTTGCTTGTGGATGAACATAGTCGTAGTGAGGACATGCCGTATAAGTTTAAAGGCAAGGAACTCGACCAAGAAACTGGATTGTATTATTACGGGGCGAGGTATATGGCCCCAATCATCAGTCTGTTTTTGAATACAGATAGATTTAGGGAAAAATACCCATTTCTATCTGCATATAATTTCTGCAAGGGGAATCCAATTAAATTCAAGGACATCAATGGCGACTCCCTCAATATGAATAATGTTATTATGATGGACAGACAGAACTCCATCAATAATATGGAACAGATTGAGAAAGATCTGGAAATGATAACAGGTCTTTCAATTTCTGTTTCTAATGGTTTTATGCAATATGAAAAAGATATCAACGGAAAACCTGTATATAATCAAGGTAGTGAGACCGCACGGAATTTACTGACAAAAATTATTGATGGACAGACTATAGAGGTTTTTTCTACAAATAAAAAGTCTTTCACTCCTAATGGTGGAACGCAGGTTGGATTATCGAGTTCACAAATCAATGATTTTATAAACAATACAAATAATCTTGATAAAGAGACCTTGGGATGGGGAATGACTTTCATTCATGAACTTTACCACACTGGGCCTGGTGGTAGCTTAATAGACACTGCTGCCCTTTATGGAACAGGAGGAGTCGTTGATGCAATGAATGTAATCAGAAAAGAACTCAATGCTCAAGGAAAAAACTTTGGACAGCGACTTAATTATAAAAGTATCATTCCATATGAAGGAGGGACTATCAGTTATATTACTTTTGATGAAAGTTCATTAAACAGTATCGAAGCTGGTATTGCTCCAAGCGGTACCTCCAAATTCATAAAATTAAGTGCGGGAAGATGAGAAAGCTATTCCTAACATATATCATCGCTTGCTTGTTCCCATTATACGCAAGTGCCCAAATCCTTGATAGCCTGACGATGTACAAAAAGGCTCTCGGCTATATTTCAAAGGACTTGAAAATCAAAGTAAGAGATATTGCAGTTTCTGACACCATTTATAATCTTGATAGCTTCATGTTTATAGGTTTTGTTAAAGGAAAAGCCTTGGAGAAAATACTCAGAGAAAGGCAGGCCGAACAACATAAAGACACATTCTCCTCTCTCTTAGATAAGAAATTCGATAAGATTTCCTGTCATACCAAGTATAGTATATTCTTTTCCGACATTCGAAAAGGAGTACTTCTTGCAGAAATATACGAATTGCAAGGTTACGGAAAGACTATTGATTATCGCTTTGTCATCAATACCGCACTTTCCCAGCACCACTATATGATTATATTCAACAGAAAAAACAAGATAGAAAGCGCTTATCATTTAAAATAGATTAAAGCGGTTGAAGAGCAATGCAAGGCATGGTAGAAATATCAGTTTACAGAAAGGATAGCCCCCTACGCCCCCAGTTATTGGACAGTAGTTTATGACGTAACAACCGGTGAAATCAAGTTTATTGAATAATTCCGCCTCCTATAAAAGCAGCAATTATGAGATAAAGGAATAAATTCATTTGTCTAATCTGCCTTCTACACGCAAGTCTTCTTAATGCGCAGGTTGATTATGAAACCATACATGTAGAAAACGCTATCATTAAAGGCATCTACGAATTAAAATCTGATTGATTGTGCTATGATCATAAAGGCCACACAATTTATATCAATGGAAATATGTATCCATTCTATGTGAGAATAGACTTTCAACCCTCTTGGGAAGCTTTACAGCCCCATGTAAACCACTTACAACCATCTTTTGAAGCTTTACAGCCCTATGGAAAGCCCCCTCAACCATCTTGAAAGTGCTAAACACTCGAGTGAAAACCATTTTCAATTACCTTGAGCATCCAAAACACTAAGATGAAAGGGCTGTCAACCATCTTGAATGTGCCAAACACCCGAGTGGAAAGCATTTTCAACCATATTGACCATGCAAAACACTCGAATGGAAAGTCGCCCAACCACCTTGAGCATGCAAAAAACGCGAGTGAAAGCCTTTTTCAAATACTGCTGAGCGAATGGTGAATACATTACCTTTGCTCGCAAGCAATTAAAAGAAACAACAATGGCAAGAATCGGCGACAAACATATGGCAAGTAAGTTCGGTGTATGCAAGTTCAGCAATGTTTACGGAACCAGCGGCAATAACGTCACGGCCGGTCAGAAAGACTATGCCGCCCGCATGATGCAGATAGAGAAGCAACGCGAGGAGTATTATAAATCGCTTGGTACGCCTCCGGGCGTGCCTACGATGAAGGGTGCAACGGCTGATCCCGACAACGCCGGTTATGGCTACAACACAATCATTGGGGAGCTGGGCGACCATAGTGTGCCTGAAGGTTGGGTGCAACGGCTGAAGTTCAATGGCAAGGAGTTTGACCAAGAGATGGGATTATATTACTATGGGGCGAGGTATATGAATCCTGTTACGAGTTTGTGGTATGGGTTGGATGCATTGGCAGAGAAATATGCAACAATCGGTGGATATGTATATTGTGTTAGTAATCCTATCAAACTTATAGACACAGATGGTAAAAAGGTTTACATGTTATTTTATACAACAGGTAATAAACGAGGAGATAATATGTTTTATGCAGCAACTTTAACAAGACGGAATAATATTCTTAGAAGCGAGGGGTATAATCCGAAGAAAGATATTGTTATATTAAGTTCAATTAAAGATCTTTCAAACGTATCTTCAATTGTTAGGAACAATGTAAAAAGGTATAGTGAGAAGTATGGAAAAACTGCTGAGTTTAGTATTTGGTCTCATGCTGGATCTGATGGACCTACAGGAACAGCACGGACGAGCTCTTATCCATTAGATAGTAAACAAATGTCTATTGAAGGATGGTCTAAAATCAATTTTAACTGGGACTCTAATGCTTCTGCATATTTCTTTGGTTGTAGAACAGGAGTTGGCGATGGTGATACACCTTCTTTCACTACAAAAATATCAGGGAAACATAACTTCAATAGTGTAGATGTTTATGGGCAAACATCATATGCCTATCCCTCAAAGTATGTGAATTATAGAGAAAATTCTGATTGGGGAGATGACTCATTTTGGGAAAAGAAGGGAGATAAAATAATATTCTCTCCAACTTATATGGTTGGTGGGGTTGCTAAGCATGATATTTTTAATTTTGATAGCCCTACAACAGTTTACCCTATGAGGTTAAGTAAAAATGGTAAAGGAAAAGTCTTGGATAATCAATTTCAGCCAGGAAAAAAGCATAAGTAAGTAAAAAAAAGATTTGTATTAGCAAACAACTCCTTTTTAAATTTAGAATACATATATGAAAAAGATCTTTGTTTTTTTAGTCTTTCTAACGACTTCAATATTAACTTTGTTTGTTATAAACTACCTCATAATAACCCCTGTTATTATAGGCAATAAATGTGAATATGATATTGGACAAAATGAATTAACAAAATTAGATGAATTATTTTTTGAAATATCATCTAATACAGGCTACCATCCAGAACCAACTACTTTAAATTTTATTTTTACAGCTACTATAGGGTGTATAATAGGAAGTATTCTATATAAAATAATATCCCGTTAAAAGAATCTCTTAGCTATAGATACAAGAGATGCAGGAATTCCAACAAGTCAAAATTTTAAGACCCATAAACAAGTTGACGCCGCTAAAAATAAGAATAGTGGGAGAAAGGGGATTTAATACGAATTTGACAGTAAGGGGGCATACGGTTCAGAATATAGCAAGTTCGTGCAAGACCATTATCAGGGACATAATTATATGGACGGAACAATTGATAATACACCACATTTTAATATTCATCAAGGAAAAGGTTCTCCTCGTATAACCAATGAGAATAACCATTATCCTTACATTCCAAAAAAGAAAAAGTGATGCTGTATACACTAAAAAAATATCCTTTACCAGAAGATTTAAGTATTCCTATTCAAATACAATCATTGCAAGAAAAAACAATAGAGGTTATTGATTATGATTATATCGGGGATAGGCTCGGTTATCTACCCCAATACCACAGAACGAGAAGTACAGGTTCTACGTGGAAAAGCGGATGATACGCGCAACGTGGGGATTTCGCAAACTGTTTCTCAACGTAAAGCACGTGGACGACATACCGATACGCAGAAAAATCCAGCAATACCTCGGTAGTCGCCCCACCTACTACCGTTACATGAACGGACAACTCACCCTAACACCCTAGCAGCAAAAGGGCATTCTCGACATCTTCCGCACGTATGGCTACACCGAAAAATTGGACTTCGATAACTACATCGACCGTTACTCATATGAATAAAATAGAGTCTCAGAAAAATTTCAGGCATTGGAACGCACAGTTTCATCCGATGAAACGCACGATCCCATCCTATGAAACCCATAGTTTCATCCTATGGAACGCACAGTTTCAGTGCTTGAAACTCTACGGATGCCAGTATTTGACAAATCACTCACTTATCAGTGATAAACGCATAGCAAGTAAGTTCGGTGTGGGCAAGTTCAACAACGTCTATGGCATCAGTTGCAATAATGTCACGGCCGGTCAGAAAGACTATGCCGCCCGCATGATGCAGATAGAGAAACAGCGCGAGGAGTACTATAAGTCGCTCGGCACACTGCCCGGCGTGCCTACGATGAAGGGTGCAACGGCAGATCCTGATAACACGGTGCGCGGTTATAACGACATTATAGGAGATTTGGGCGACCACTCTGTACCTGAAGGTTGGGTGCAACGACCGAAGTTCAATGACAAAGGAGATGTTCCCGGCCCGCCTGTCCAATGGCAGAAGCCTGAAGACCCTGATAATGCGCAACCGGGTTATGGTTATGTCCCTGCTGACACAACCAACATCGAGGATATCTTCTTCTACCATAGTGACCATCTCGGCAGTACATCTTATATCACCGACGCCAAGGCCAACATCACCCAATTCGATGCTTACCTGCCGTATGGCGAACTGCTTGTGGATGAACATACATCCTCAGAGGATATACCTATAAGTTCAATGGTAAGGAACTCGATTCTGAAACAGGATTATATTATTACGGTGCGAGATACCAATGGTAAGGATATACCTACAACTGATGTAAAGTCATATGGCTTTCCCATTAATGCATTTCTTTCTATCTTTGATGTTTCTAACACAGGAGGTAATACATGGATATCATTCTATTAAAAAAAATACTATTTTGGGGAACTGCAGGTATCCTTTGCCTTTTAGCATTTGTTTTTAATATTAAGGATCTCAACAATTTTGAGCCTTTTAAGCAAGTATGCTACACATGTACGTTTAATGTAAAAGTAACGAAAATAAAAAAGAGACGCGATTATTATCTTACTGGGAAAAATTTAAAGGGAGAAAGCATAGAGTTTGAAGTGTACGATGTTTGGAACTTAAAAGAACTTCAGGTTGGTGATAGTATTATCAAGCAAAATGGGGAATGGAAAATAAAAATAGTAAAAAGGGATACAACTCTTTTTATTGAACCAGAATTTTCGGTACAGTGATATAGAACTATATTTTCAAAATATACAGTCTATACAAAGTTAGATAAGGGTACAGAGACAACCTATTACCTATGATAAACAGCGTGAATGTCTGTAGGCGATGAATCTTATGGTAGACGGTCAAGATTGTGATGGAGAATAAGTACCAATATGATGCTGTGCTATGCTTGTGACGAACGATTCGACGGACGACACCACGAGGGAGATGTGCTGGGATGAGGATAACCGATTGATGATATTGTCGGATAATGGCAAGACCAGCCGATACACCTACAATGCCGCTGGTGAGCGTATTATAAAAAGCCACGGCGACCTCGAAGGAGTATATATCAACGGTGTCCCGCATGGAATCACCCATTTGCTATCGCCGACTTGCACTGAAGTGTCACTAAACGGAAGATTACACGATTTATCCCGCTCCGATTATCACTGTGACAAAGAATCACTTTACCAAGTATTACTTCATCGGTGACAATCACGTGGCAAGTAAACTCGGCATGGGTAAGTTCAACAATGTTTACAGTAT
Source organism: Prevotella micans F0438 (assembly GCF_000243035.1). NCBI lineage: Bacteria > Pseudomonadati > Bacteroidota > Bacteroidia > Bacteroidales > Prevotellaceae > Prevotella > Prevotella micans. Next base: position 126,488 of record NZ_JH594522.1, on the reverse strand, counting down.
TAGTGGTAACAATATTACGGTAGGTCAGAAGGACTATGCTGTACGTATGATGGATATAGAGAAACAGCGTGAGCAATCCTTCGTATCATGTTTTGCCTACCTATGCTAACTCTGACGATTAGTCGCATAATTATTCTTTGTCCGACCACAAAAAAATAATTCGCTTCTGTGAACCGAGCGGATGGATACTCATAAGTTCCTATATGCTACCTGTCGGCCGAATTAGCTCAACACTAATATCGAGCCTGAGAGAATCCCTACGCGTGATAAACTCCATTGCCCTTCATGGCTTAAGCAGATGATTAAACCGAATTCATATTGTGGATTCGTTTTTTTCTTCAACAGCTACCGACTCGTCGAGCTCTTCATCGGTGGAAGTTTGGTTCTGTTCAATGAGGTTGTAAGTTCGCTTCATCTGCTTAATCTTAAAAGCGTTGAGCAGTTCCACAACTCCGTAGAACATCATGCACCAACCTATAATCTTTAACGGAAATGAGGCGCTCTCCATAGGCTTGGCTATAATGAAGATTCCTGTGCTGAGCGTAACTACCGGAAAAAACCAATAGGCTACCGGAACATGAGCAAAACGGCGCGCACTGGCAAGAACTACAAACTGATTAATAGCGCCCAGAATGAGGATTGCGGCCAGAATATAAACAACCCAAGTGATGAACGAACCGGGCATAACTGCTAAAATTATTCCTAGAATTATGCTTCCGATACCTACGAAGGGAAACGTTGGTAACTTTTCCTCAGGAGTTTCGCCCGAAAAACGTTTAAGGTCGTTCTCTCGCCCTGTTTTATCGCGTTCTACAAAGTATAGAATGCACGACACGCAGCCTGATATAAAAAACAAAACCCCTGTAACAATGGCTATCCATACGGTTGTTTCCTCGCGATACATAACTAGCAATACGCCTACGGCAATGGCCACAATGGCCCGAATGATTGAACTCTGAATAACTTTCATATAATTTATTGAGCTTGGATGGATTAATAATGTTTGATGGCGCGGTCTATTTCCCGGCGGTCTTCTTTTTCCTTAATTGTTTGACGCTTGTCATATTCCTTCTTTCCACGTGCCAATGCAATGTCTACTTTCGCCCGTCCGTTTTTATCGATGAATATCAAAGTGGGCACAATTGTGAACCCTGGATTCTTGGAATCTTCTTCAAGGCGTTTTATTTCACGACGATTTAGAAGTAGCTTTCTCAATCGTTTGGCCTCATGATTGGCAAACGAACCATAAAAATAAGGCGAAATGTTCATGCCTTGAATCCACATCTCGCCCTTGTTGATGAAGCAGAACGAGTCGACGAGCGAAGCTTTTCCAGCACGTATGGATTTTATTTCGGTTCCGGTGAGAACGATTCCGGCAGTAAATGTGTCTACAAAGAAATATTCGAACGAGGCCTTCTTATTTCTTATCTGTACAGGCGACTTTCTCCGCATTTCCAATTCTTCTTTATTCATTCTCGATAGTTGCAAAGTTATTTATGTGTTGGTCGATATATTGGGCAATCTGTTCGGTCCATTGTTCCTCTTTTTCGACGAAATAATCGTCGAGGTCATCGAATTCAGGCATTTGTTCATAGAGTGCCATGAAATCATCGTAAGACATATCCTGTTCAATCTCTTCACGATAACGCTCATAATATTTCCCAGCCTTTACAATCTGCTTGCCCAGTTCAACAAGTCCCCAAGCACGCATAGCTGCTCCAAACGGATTGTGGAAAATGAATTCGCCATAACCGTTGTGAATAAGTTGAATATATCCACCCTCTAGCACTTCATTTCGTAGAAAATTCCATCCGAGAAGAGTAATCTGGTCGGCTGAGAGCTGGTGCATACTATCGGGAGTGAGATTCCCATCTATAGATTTGTTTATGGCGTCCACAAAAACCTGCACAAAAGCATCGAATCCTCTTTGAGATGATACGCGAAGTAAGGAGTCTTTGATTTTTATATCTTTCATAACCTGTTAGTTTCTAAAACAATTGCGGCAAAGGTAGCTTTTTTCAATGAGATATGTTTTGTATAAGAACCGTCCGGATAACAATTGTTGCCACACAATTTAAACCTTGATTTATGGCACTTGTTTTGTATTCTAAGAGGGCAAGAAATCAATTTATAAACACATAAATATCAATTATGGGGAAGTTTGAAAAAGGGAAAATATTCCGTGTAGAAGAACTAATCGATTATGCCGACGGTGGCATTGTGAGCAAGGAACTGATTCATAATCCTTCGGGCAGTGTAACATTGTTCAGTTTCGATACAGGTCAAGGGTTGTCGGAACACACTGCCCCCTATGATGCTCTGCTTTACGTTTTCGAAGGCGAGATGGAACTGGTGGTCGAAGATACCATTCATGTAGTTAAATCGGGCGAAAGCTTCATCATTCCAAGCAGAGCTCGTCATGCAGTTAATGCTGCTGTGCGCTTCAAGATGGTCATCACAATGATTCGCGGTTAAAGATAAAAGCGATATATGGGCAAAGTTTTCTTATAGTTATTTTTTGTCTGTAAACTATGTATAACTATCCTTGAAACGGAGACGTTGCTCGAAACAATCTCACTACCGATTAACACTGCTCACGTATGTTTATGGGGATTATGAAGAGTTGTTTTAGTGGGGTAGGGGGAGAATAATCCGGGCGAGCATTCGGATAGAAATATATCTACCCACCTACTCGTCCGGAGATTATAGAATAGTGTCGTGTTAGAGGGGTTTATATTCCACAAAGGCCTCCATGGCTTCGTAACAGGCAAGGCCGAGGTCGTCGTAGAGTTTGGCGGTGCCGCGGTTGCGGTCTTCAGAACGTTGCCAAAACAGACGCTCGTCGTTGCCGAGGAAAGGAGCACTCTCCATCTGACTTTGATGTTTCAATATGGAATATCGCTTGGCCAACAGTTCCTCGGGACTCATGGGAACGCACATCTCGATATTTTCGATTTCCCATTCGGCCCATGCGCCGCGATACATCCATACTTTGCAGTCGGCTAGCCATGCTGCGCCGGCTTGTTTCTCAAGGTCGAGCGCAGCAAACACGGCGTCGGTGCATTTGCGATGGGTGCCGTGAGGGTCGGCCAGGTCGCCGGCAACGTAGATTTGGTTCGGCTCGACGTGGGCAATGAGTTCGCGAACAATGTTTACATCGGCCTCGCCCATGGGGAGTTTTTCAATCTTGCCCGACTCGTAGAAAGGCAGGTCGAGGAAGTGCACGTGGTCGAGCGGAATCTGGTTGAAAGTGCTGGCTGTTCGAGCTTCACCTCGACGAATGAGTCCCTTAATAGTTCGGATGTCGAGACTGTCGATGTCACCCTCTTTCTTATTCTTGAGGAATGATTTGATTTCTCGATATTTCTCGCGTATCACCTTATCCTCGTTGTTGTCGAAGAGCTGGTTAAATCCGTTGATGAAGTGCATAAATCGTACCACCTCCTCGTCACCCACTGCGATGTTTCCCGATGTTTCGTAGGCCACATGTACGTCGTGTCCTTGCTGAACGAGACGCCTAAGAGTTCCGCCCATGGAGATTACGTCGTCGTCGGGGTGTGGTGAGAACACAATCACGCGTTTGGGGAAGGGCTTTGCGCGTTCGGGCCGATGTGTGTCGTCGGCATCGGGCTTCCCGCCAGGCCATCCGGTGATGGTGTGTTGAAGGTCGTTGAAGATTTTGATATTGGCGTTATAGGCCGAACCGTAGAGTGCAAGGAGTTCGCTCAGTCCGTTTTCGTTGTAATCTTTGTTTGTGAGTTTTAGGATTGGCTTACCCGTTAGCTGACAGAGCCAAACGAGGGCCGAGCGCACGAGCTTGTCGGTCCACGTGCACGATGCAACGAGCCATGGGTGCCTTATGCGTGTAAGGCGTGATGCGGCGGGAAGATCGATGATTACGTGTGCGTCGTTGTGGGTTTGCAGGAACGATGCGGGCACCGAGTCGGTTATTTTTCCTTCAACGGTTTCTTTTATTATGTCGGCTTTTTCATCGCCCCATGCAGTGAGGAAAATTTTCTTGGCAGAGAGAATCGTTTGTATTCCCATCGTTATGGAGCATGGCGGAACGGTTTCTTGCGAACCGAAGCTCATTTTCATTTCCTCGCGTGAGGTGCTGTCGATGAGGATAAGGCGTGATGTTGATGTTTGACTTGAGCCTGGTTCGTTGGTCGCGATGTTTCCCATACGTCCTATTCCGAGGATAATTGCATCGAGCCCGCCGAAGCTTTTTATTCGTTGTTCGTAGAGTCGGCAATGTTCCTGCACGGTGTCTTGGGCGATGGTCCCGTCGGGCGTGAAGATATTTTGCTGCTCGATGTCCACAAAGTCTAGAAATCTTTCTTTGAGCTGGTTTATGCTTCGATTGTGATTCTCGGCCGTGAGGGGGAAATATTCATAGGCGTTGAAAACAATCACATTCTTGAAACTTAGTTCGCCAGCCTCGTATCGTCTTATCAGTTCCTTGAAAATCGGGGTGAGCGACGAGCCCGATCCGAGTCCCAGCACGCAATATTTTCCTTCGCGTTGCTTGTGTTTGATTTCCTCGGCAATGTTATCGGCGATGTTCTCCGCCCCCTCTTCGATAGATGGAAAGATATCGGTTGTTATTTTCTCGAAACGGGTAATTTCAGAGCGTTCGACAGCCGACGACGGACGATAGAACACGGGCGAGACCTTATTTAGCACCATCTGCGAACTAAGGTTGAGCCTAATCATAAATTATTCCTTTCGATGTCTTTAAAATATCTATAGGTTTCAACTGTGAGTCTATCGACTGCAGCCTCATCGCACACAATTATTCCGTGTTCGTGCATTTGCAGGGCGCTTATTGTCCACCGCTGCGAAACGCCACCCTCTACAGCTGCTTTCAGAGCCTCGGCTTTATGATGCCCGTTCACGAGAATCATAACTTCGCGGGCCTCCATAACCGTCCCGACGCCAACGGTGAGCGCGTGCGTAGGCACTTTCGACTCATCGTTATCGAAGAATCTGGAATTAGCGATAATTGTGTCGCGTGTGAGAGTCTTCACCCTTGTGTGCGAATTCAATGACGAGCCCGGTTCGTTGAAAGCAATGTGTCCGTCGGGGCCAATTCCGCCCAAGAACAAATCGACGCCTCCAGCCTCGCGAATCATTTCTTCATAATGCTCGCATTCGGTCTTGAGGTCGGGAGCATTACCGTTTAGAATATGGATATTCTCTTTCGGGCAATCGATGTGGTCGAACAGATTCTTAGCCATAAACGAATGATAGCTCTCGGGATGATTTTCCGGCAATCCTACATATTCGTCCATGTTGAACGTCACAACATTCTTGAAACTAACCTCGCCGGCTTTGTAGGCTCGCACCAACTCGGCATACATTCCAACGGGCGACGAGCCGGTGGGCAATCCCAGTACGAAAGGTCGAGGGCGATTGCTGGCCTCGTTTACACGGCGAATAACATAACGGGCCGCCCATTTCGACAGCCCCTCATAATCTGATTCGATAATTAATCGCATAACAATAAAATTTTGAAGTTATTTGTTGATATAAAACTTAATCTCGGAGCCTTAGAATTTTGAGTCGTCTGTAGCTCCGGACAGCCGCAAAAGTAAGCAGATGTTCACAATTAAACGTATACATTCCATTACCTTTGCCACACTTTAAATATTTAGTATAAATGAAAAAGTTTAAGCTGGTCGACAGTACGCTTGGATGGCTCGCGTTTCTCATTGCAGCCTTTGTGTATTGCTCGACAATTGAACCGACAGCCAGTTTCTGGGACTGTCCTGAATTTATCACCACAGGTTATAAACTCGAAATCGGTCATCCTCCCGGGTCTCCGTTCTTCGCCCTCACTGCAAATCTCTTTTCGCATTTCGCCAGCGATGCTTCGCAAGTTGCACGAATGATGAACACAATGAGTGCATTGCTTTCGGCAACATGCATCATGTTCTTGTTCTGGACCATTTCGCATCTGGCTCGCAAGCTCATTGTGCGCGAGGGAGAGGATGTTTCGTTGCCTAAACTCATCGCTATAGAAGGCGCAGCTCTTGTGGGAGCTTTGATTTATACTTTCAGCGATACGTTTTGGTTTTCGGCTGTCGAGAGTGAAGTCTATGCTTACTCGTCGGCTTTCACGGCTATTGTATTCTGGCTCATTCTGAAATGGGAAGACAATGCCGACAAGCCGCACTCCGACCGCTGGTTGGTTCTTATTGCCTACATGATGGGCCTTTCTATCGGCGTTCACCTTCTTAATTTGTTGTGTATTCCGGCCATCGTACTGGTTTATTACTACAAGCGGGTGCCCGAGGCCAATCTCAAAGGATCGATGCTGGCTCTTGGCATGTCGATTGTGCTAGTGGCCGTAGTGCTCTATGGCGTTGTACCTGGCATCATAACCGTGGGCGGATGGTTCGAACTGTTTTTCACCAATACACTCGGCATGCCGTTCAACACGGGCACCATTATATATATAGTGCTGATGATTGCCTCGTTCGTATGGGCAATCTATGAAACCTACAGGCAAAACAACGTGCGCCGGGCGAACATCTCTTTCCTGCTTGCGTTCGCGCTGATTGGAATTCCCTTCTACGGCTATGGTTGGGGCGCATTCATCGTTGGAATAATCGTGCTCGCGATAGTTTATTTTCTACTTCAATACAAGAAAAACAATGTTGCACTGGTTTCGGCACGGTTTAAAAACACAGCATTGCTATGCATGCTAATGTTGCTCATCGGATATTCGTCGTATGCACTGGTGGTTATTCGTTCAACCGCTAACCCGCCGATGGATCAGAACTCGCCCGAAGATATATTCACGCTTGGAAGCTATCTGAGTCGCGACCAATATGGCGAACGTCCGTTGCTCTACGGACAGGCCTACAGTAGTCAACGTGCAGTTGCCGAAGACGGTATGCATTACAAATTCTCCGAGGGTGCACCGGTTTACCAGCGCAAGGAAAAGGCTTCGAAGGATGAAAAGGATTCCTACTTCCTGGTGAGACATAAGTCAGACCTGGTTTACCAGCAGAACATGTTCTTCCCTCGCATGTGGGATGTGTCGCATACCTCGCAATACGAACAGTGGATGGGCGGAATAAAAGGTCGTGAGGTTGATGGAGCAAAGATTCCTACGCAGTTTGAGAATCTGAAATTCTTCTTCTCATATCAATGCAACTTCATGTACTGGCGCTATTTCATGTGGAATTTCGCCGGCCGACAGAACGATTTGCAAGGTAATGGCGAACCCGAACATGGCAACTGGATAACCGGAATATCGTTTATAGACAATGCCATATACGGCGACCAAAACAAGATGCCCGACGAGCTTAAGAATAACAAGGCTCACAATGTGTTCTATTGTCTGCCGCTGTTGCTCGGACTGCTCGGTCTTTTCTGGCAAGCATGGCGTGGTAAGCGCGGCATACAGCAGTTCTGGATTGTGTTCTTCCTTTTCTTCATGACGGGTTTGGCCATCGTTGTTTATTTGAATCAAACACCGAGTCAGCCGCGCGAACGCGATTATGCTTATGCCGGCTCGTTCTATGCCTTCGCAATTTGGTGCGGTTTGGGCATTGTTGCCCTCTATGACTGGGCCAAGAAACTCAAACTCCCCGGTATCGTGGCCGCATCGTTGGCATCGATAGTCGGACTGCTAGTGCCTATACAGATGGCCTCGCAAACCTGGGACGACCACGACCGCTCAAATCGCTACACATGTCGCGATTACGGCCAGAACTACCTCAATTCGCTCCAGAAAACCGGTAACCCAATCATATTCACAAACGGAGACAACGACACCTTCCCGCTCTGGTATAACCAAGAGGTAGAGGGAGTGCGACTCGATTCGCGCGTGTGCAACTTGTCCTATCTCACTGCCGATTGGTATATCGACCAGATGCGTCGGCCGGCCTACACATCACCGAGCGTGCCGATTAGCTGGCCCAGACTGGAATATGTGAGCGGAACGAACGACTATGTGCCCGTGGTACCCGATTACAAAAAGCAGGTGCTCGACTTCTACAAGGAAGACCCCAAGACCGCCAAGGCACAGTTCGGCGAAGAACCATTCGAACTGAAGAACATTCTTCGTTACTGGGTGCGCTCAAAGGAAGCCAATACGCACGTGATTCCCACCGACACTGTCTTCGTGACAATCGATAAGAACGCTGTGCGCCGAAGCGGAATGATGATTCCTGGCGATTCGATACCCGACCGTATGATAATCTCTCTGGCTGGTAAGGATGCACTCTACAAAAACGACCTCATGATGCTCGAAATGATTGCAAATTGCAATTGGACTCGACCGCTTTACGTGGCAATAACCGTAGGTTCCGAAAACTTCATGAACCTGGGTGATAACTTCATTCAGGAAGGATTCGCAAACCGAATCACACCGTTCACCACAACACATGGAGGGAACTACGACACGGCCAAATCCTACGACATCATGATGAACCGCTTCAAATGGGGAGGCATCTCACGACCGGGCATCTACATCGACGAAACCCTCATGCGGATGTGCTACACCCACCGTCGCGAAATGACTCAACTAGCCCTGCAGCTGCTCAATGAAGGCAAGAAAGCTGAAGCTATCAAGGTGCTCAAGAAAGCCGAAAAAGAAGTGCCCGTCTACAATGTTCCGCTGAACTTCCTCCTCGGGCGCGACCACGGTATGGCACTGGCCTACGCTTCACTCGGGCAGAACGCCAAGGCGAAGCAGATTCTCGAAAGTATGATTAAAACCAGCTCGCAATATATTGGATACTATCTCCAGCTACCCGAGCATTATTTCGACATCAGTCAGGCAACCTGCAAGATGTACATGCAAATGATGATGGAGCTCATTCGCCAGGAAGAGAAGGTTGATCGCAAAGTCGCCTCGAGCCACTACAAACAGCTCAGCGGATACGTACAAGCTTTCACGATGCGCGGCGGCACCATAGATAATCAATAAACAACTGAGCATGCCGAAAATAAATGAGCATGGTGGCAAACAAACATTGTTAGCCTCCGTGCTCATTTTTTATATAGAGACAGGCCCCGTGTCTTGTCAAGCTCCTAATTAATCGAATAACAACTCAACAAAAAAGGATGATAATCGAACAACCCGCCCGATTTCTTCGTTGGCTTTATCCGCACGCACTGTGGAGAATGCCGGCCGACGATCGAGCCGTTTATCTGACATTCGACGACGGGCCGATTCCCGAGGCAACACCGTTTGTGCTCGATGTGCTCGACCAGTTCAACGCTAAAGCAATATTTTTCATGGTGGGCGACAATGTGCGCAAATATCCCGAGATATATAAAGAAGTGCTTCGTCGCGGACATCTTGTGGGCAATCACACCTACCACCATCTGGGCTCGTTCCGCCATTGGACTCTAACGTATGCCGTCGACGTAGCCGAAGCAAATAATCTACTCGATACGCCATTTTTCAGGCCGCCCCACGGATGGCTGCGGCACACCGTTTATAGGTGGGTGAAACGAAATTATCGAGTCGTGATGTGGGACCTCGTCACGCGCGACTACTCCAAACTACTCACAGCCAACGACGTTGTACAGAATGTGAAGCGCTACGCCCGTAACGGCTCCATCATAACTTTTCACGACTCCCTTAAGAGCATCGATAAACTGCGCACCGCCCTGCCCGAATCGCTTCAGTGGCTCAAAGAACAAGGATACGCCTTCAAAACATTTGCCGACAATCCGGCCGCAGCAGGCATCGATATTATCAAATTCCGAAATAGTATACATCGACGGTAAACTTGCTCCACCTGATGTATAACACACCTACATAACCACATCCGCCACGTCATTCTCCGCTATAGCGTCATCCGATTTGGGCGCATCCGAATCTTGCTCGACTTCGGGCATCTCGTCCGAATAATCCTCTAACGTTTCCTGATTGTCTGCTTTCTTTCTCGGTCGTTTTTTCTGTGCCATGCTCTCGTTGTAAGTCCTACGGAAATCAGAGATATAATGGTTAATCTTTGCCACCAGCTCAAGAATCGACCGCTTCTCTTCGTCAGTTTTGGCGAACACATAGGCGGCTGTGACGTGCTGCATCGCAACGGAATAAATCTCGTCCAGCTTCGGACGAATTTTATACGTAGCTGTGTAGTCATGCCGCGTGTCGACACGGCGTATTTCCGTGGCTCCGTATTCATCGTTCACCCGTTCCAGGTCGTCGACAACCTCCGTAATACCTAGCATGGCCATATCGGCAGCCTTCTCTCTAAACGCCTGAACCATACTCCGAATCATCGCATTTTTATGTTCTCTAGACTGCTTTTGCAAACCGGAGAATTTCCTCACGATAACCTCTAAACTATGCGCCGAATCGGCCAGATTACTGATTGTCGACACGCAGTGTGTTCGCACAATCTCGAAGAGGTAGGTGATGAGTTTCTTGCGTTTCCGGTCTATTTCTGCCAGTTCACGCGTGATTGCTAACACTTCTAGCTTCGGTGCCTTAACGAGTGCTTGGTTCACGAGTGCTCGCCACTCATTAATCATCTCGTCGCTTATGTTCAGCTGTGCCCGGTTGGCATTTGCAATGATGTCACACATTCGTACGTGAAAGGTCACATAAAAGCCATTCGTAAACTTCGAGCAATGACAGCCCTTAATCTTAATTCGGTTCGGCAAAACACTTGTTGTTTCCATATCTCTAACAGTTTTTATTCTTAAACGCACCGTATTCTCGCAGTCAGAAAACCTTTCACCCTCGCTTCGCATTATGATTTTAGCCGGTGAACGCCCTTCATCCTTGCTTCACATTATGATTTTAGCCGGTGAACGCCCTTACCCTATATGTTGCGTTGTGTTTTCGGAGTGCAAGTTACTGATTATTCTTTTCATTCAATTATTTAAATAGATAGATTTATAAAATAGTATTTTACAGAACTTATCGAAATAAATAATTATAGAGATTAGTAGTATATATAAATTACTGAAACACATATACATATAGAATGTTATTAAAAATTGATTATTAAAAGAATTATCCTAACTAAATAGTATCTCATAGAAATTCTTGAATTATATAGCTTCTAAGTTTATTAGATTAAATAGTCTCATTAAATAGATATTTATATAAATAATCTCTTTAAAGAATATCTTGAAACAATCATATGGTTAAGATATATCTTTATAGAAATTCCTGAAATAAGTTTTCTTACAAATTATGTCTTTACAGAATTTCTGTAAAGAACTAATCTTATCAGATAATTCTTTATATAACTTCTTGAATACTATATCGGTATCCGGTGCCTCGTAAATCGAACTGCAAAGGCACTCTCAACCACCCGGCGCTTCTCAAATCAAATTGCGATGACTCCCTCACCCGTCCGGTGCCTCGTAAATCGAACTGCAAAGGCACTCTCAACCACCCGGCGCTTCTCAAATCAAATTGCGATGACTCCCTCACTCGTCCGGTGTCTCGCAAATCGAACTGCGAAGACACTCTCAACCACCCGGCGCTTTTACGCATACTTATACTGAGATTCAATCAGCTAAATTGAAAAAGATGAAGCATGTGTACGGTTAATGGAGAACATCTAATTATCTTTGCGACTCAAAAATCTTATGCGTAGCGTGAAAATTAAGGAAGTAATCAACGCCCTTGAACAATTCGCTCCTCTGCCCTTGCAGGAAGACTACGATAATGCCGGCCTGCAAGTTGGATTGACAGAGACGGAAGTATCAGGGGCTTTATTGTGTCTTGACGTGACCGGCGATGTGCTCAACGAAGCTATCAATACCGGGTGCAATCTGGTGGTGGCCCATCATCCGCTTATATTCCACAAACTGGCCCGTGTGGCCGATGAAAACATGGTTCAGCGAATCGTTAGAAATGCAATCCAAAACGGAATAACCATCGTGGCCATGCACACCAATATCGATGCCGCGGAAGGCGGGGTGAACCATAAGATTGCTGAGAAACTGGGACTGCAAAACCTTCGTCCCATCGGTAAAGAAAAACAAGTGGGAACGGTATGTGGCTCCGATGGAATTATTGGCAGTTTGCCTCATCCGATGTCTGCCAGGGAGTTCATCGAACTGCTTAAAACAAGATTCAATGTTGAATGTTTACAGGCCAACCAGCTCTTGCAGCGTAATATTAAACGGGTTGCCCTGTGCGGCGGGGCTGGCTCATTCTTGCTGGATGACGCCATAAAAGCTGGTGCCGACGCCTTCCTGACCGGCGAGATGCACTATCACGAATACTTCGGACATGAGCAGGAAATACAAATCTGCGTCATCGGGCACTACCAAAGCGAACAGTTCACCCCCGAAATATTCAAATCTATAATCGAGCGTGGCTGCCCGGGCGTGAGCTGCATCATCTCCGAAACAAACACAAATCCAATTGTATATCTATAAAATTACAGAAATATGACAAAGACAGAATCATTCGAAATCTCTGTAGAGAGCAAACTGAAGAATCTCTACCAGTTGCAAACCACCTTGTCGGGAATCGATGAAAAGCGGGCCTTGAGAGGCGAACTGCCCCTCGAAGTGCGAGACCTCGAAGACGAACTGGCCGGACTCAACACGCGAATAGACAAGATTAAGTCTGAAATCAGCGAGTTCCGTAAAGCCATAAGTCAGAAGAAAGCTCAAATTCAGGAGGCTCAGGCAAGTTTGGAACGCTACAACAAGCAACTCGAAACCGTGGCCAACAACCGTGAATACGATACCCTGACCAAGGAAATCGAGTATCAGAAACTGGAAGTTGAACTCTGTACCAAAAAGATTAAAGAAGCCCAGTTGAAGGTTGAAGAACGCCAGAAAGACCTCGTTGAAAACCAAGAACTGACCGCAGAACGTAAACATGACTTGGAAGAAAAACGAGTGGAACTCGACGAAATAATGCAAGAAACCCGCGAAGAAGAGGAAAGCCTCAAAGAGCAGGCCGCCGAACTCGAAACGCAAATTGATCCGAGTCTTCTTCGCAGTTTTAAGCGCATCCGCCGTGGTGCCCGCAACGGTCTAGGTATTGTTTATGTGCAGCGCGACGCTTGTGGCGGTTGCTTCAACAAGATTCCGCCCCAGCGCCAGCTCGATATCAAAATTCATAAAAAGATAATCGTGTGCGAATATTGCGGTCGCATCCTCATCGACCCCGAACTAGCCGGAGTGCAAGAGGAGATTGTTATCGAGGATAAACCCAAGAAACGCAAGGTGACTCACAAAAAGAAAGACGACGCCGAAGTGGTAGAATAAAAAAGAAGAGGTAAAAGTTCAAAGACTTTTACCTCTCTTTTTTTTTCAGGCAATTCGTGGGAGAATCGCGTTTATTTGTTTTCGGCGTCTATGATACGAATCTTTTGCTTCACTTCTTCCAAATCGCTTTTCAGTCGTTCGATGCGGCGTGTCATATCTTCAATGAGATTATTGCCTTTTTTGCTGCTTGCATTCAGGAAGCCGAGATTGTTTTCATAGGTATTTATGTCTTGTTTAAGCTGGTCGAACCGATGCATTAGTCGCGAACGCTCAGTGTTAAGTGCGGAGACTCCGCGTTCGGCCATTTTCTTTATGTTGCCCTTGAAATCGTCGATACGTTTGCGAGAGGCGTCTATATTGAGCATCTTGTGCAGTTGGTCGACAATTGAATGATAATCGTTGTAGATTCGCTCTTTTGATTTGAATGGCACATGACCAATCTTTCCGAACTCTTCGATTAGGTTGTTGAGCGTTTCAGCGGCGTTATCGGGTTTTTCTTGTTCAAGAGCTTTGAGTTGCTCTATGATTTCTTTCTTTCTCTTGAGATTTTCATTTTGTTCTCCTTTTGTATCGGCTCTGTTGGCATCGCGTGCGTCGAAGAATTTGTTGCAGGCTTCCCGGAAATCTTCCCAAAGTTTGTCGGCATTCTTTCTTGGCACCATGCCTATTTTACGCCATTCCTTTTGGAGTTCTATGAGCTTTTCGGCTGTGGTTTTCCAGTCGGTAGAATCGCTCAGGGCGCGTGCTTGTTCGATGATTGCTTTTTTCTTGTCGACGTTTTCCTGGAAGCGAGCTTTGAGATTTTTATAGAACTCCGACTTGCGTTTGAAGAATTCGTCGCACGTTGTGCGGAAGCGTTCGTAGATTTTTGTGTTGAACTTACGTGGTACAGTTCCGATATTTTTCCATTCGGCCTGCAGAGCCATGATTTCTTTTGAATGTTCCTCCCAATCGGCCGATTTCCGATTTTCTTTTTGTGCGATGAGTTCAGCCTGTTCGCAGAGTTTTGTTTTCTTTTCTAGATTTTCTTTTTCGGCTTCCCGAATGGCCTCGAAGTGTTGCATGTGGCGCCGGTTGATGATGGTGCTCGCTGCTTTAAATCGTTCCCATAGGGGTTCACGAAGTTCTTTCTCGACAGGACCGGTTTCGCGATATTCTTGATGCAGTTCTTGCAGTTGATGGAATGCGCTTACAGGGTCATTGAATTCGGTGAGGAGTTCGGCTGTTTCGCAGAGTTTTGTTTTCTTTTCGAGGTTTTTCCGAAAATCATATTCGCGTGCTTCTCTGTTTAGATTCAGCAGGTCGTAGAATTGTTCAACGTAGAGCTGATAATTTCTCCAGAGCTCGCTTACCTTGTCGGCTGGAATGAGTTTAATTTCTTTCCATTCCTGTTGTAGTGCTTTGAATTCCTGGAAATTTTGGTTGGCCTCTTCGGGCGTTGTCGCCATTGTTTTTATTTGTTCGATGATGGCTAATTTACGCTCGAGGTTCTTTTGTTTCTCTTCTTCCTGCTGGAGGACGATTTTTTGCCGTCTTTCGCGGATGATGGATAACTCGACTTTGAATTCTTCTTCTTCGATGTCGGGTCTGATTTGAAATTTCTCGGGGTCTCCTCCGGCTTGTATGAACTCTTTTTGTTGTGCGTCGCGTTCAGCTCCCAGGAGTTTATAGAATACCATTTTGAGATATTCTGTCTCGCTTTTTTTTGGTATTTCCTCGTCGTGAGCTATTTCCTTTATTCTCTCTAGCACCTCGTGTTTGGTGTTGAAAATTCTGGGATGTGGTTGTTGCTCTTGTGGGGTGTCTTTAGAGTTTTCTTCAGAGCTGTTTTGGACAACAACCTCTTCGCTGGGCTTAACTTCTTGTGTCTCCTGATTGAGGAGATTCTCTTGAGAGTCGATCATTTGAATTCGGATTTATTTATTTGAGTTTTTCAAAACTTGCGTTGCAAACTTACTTATTTTCTTTCTAAAAGGCTCGCTGTCACTGCTTGTTTTGGTTTTTGCCAACTTAAAGCAGTCGTTTGTGGCGGAGTATCCACCATGAGGCTCCCGACACGACAACCGATATGATGAGTGCGATGATGAATCCCCATTGGCTTTTTTCCATTCCGTTGACAAGGTTCATTCCGAAGAGCGATGAGATGAGCGTGGGGAACATCATGATGATTGAAACCGAGGTGAGTGTTCGCATAACTGTGTTCATGTTGTTGTTGATGATGCTGGAATAAGTATCCATTGTCGATTCGAGGATGTCGGAATATATGTTTGTTGTTTCGCGTGCCTGAATCATCTCGATGTTAACGTCTTCAATCAGGTCGGCATCTAGTTCGTCCACCTGAAGTTTGAATTTCAGCTTGGCCAGCAGATTTTCGTTTCCGCGAATGGAGGTAACGAAATAGGTGAGCGAATCTTGTAGCCGACTCAACCCTATCAAACTTTCGTTGTTCACGCCTTTGTCTAGATTCCGCTTTGCTTTTTCGATGAGCGTACTGATTTGTTTGAGCCGTTTCAAATACCATACGGCCGACGAGAGGAAAAGTCGGAAAATTAGGTCTACATAATCCGTGAATCCTGTTCCGCGTTTTTGCTGAAACGAAACGAAGTCTATCATCATGTTTGTTTCGAAGTTGCACACGGTTATGGTTACATCGCGTTTGTGGATTATTCCTAGAGGGACGGTAGTGTAGGGTGTGCGTGAGCGTATTTCCTTTACGTATGGAATACGCAGAATTATGAGCATCCATCCGTCGTCGTATTCATAGCGTGCTCGTTCGTCGGTGTCGCTGATGTCGGATAGAAAATAGTCTGGGATGTGATATGTGTCTTCCAATTCTTGTTGTTCCCTTTCTGTTGGGCATGTTACCTGAATCCAACAATTAGGCTGCCATTCTTTGATGGTGCTCAAATTTCCGTTTATGTTCCAATAGGTTTTCATTTCAGCTAATCTCCATGATTACAATATAAAGGTGGGGATTAGCATCCCGGTTCCGGGGGCGTTATCCTCACACTTACGAGTTGAAATTCGCGTGATAATCGTCTTTGTTCGACATTTCTTTTTTACAAAGTTGATTGTTTGTATTTACCTTTTCGCTGCCAGATTCCTGTCTTGTTCGCAACTCTAGTTGCTTTTGAAAAGGGCGCTTGCAAAGGTAATTAATTTGCCCCCCTCTCCAAAAAACGATGTAATATTTCAAGTATGTTACACTGTTCTCGGCTTTGTCAGACGGTCGTGCATCTTTGTTTACAGAGGTTCCTGATTTTATTGTGAGTCTAAATCATTCAATATTTCTCTATCCGATTTTGATTATTAATTAAGGGAAGTTCCGAAGATACTATACAATAATTAAAATTATATTCGGAACTTCCCGTAGATATAAAAAGTAGTAAAAATGATTTTAGGAGTTTTCCAGAAATATAAAACAGTAATGTAAATGAAGTTCGGAACTTCCCCGAGATATAAAGAGTAGTAAAAATAATTTTAGGAGCTTTCCGGAAATATAAAATAGTAGTGTAAATGAAGTTCGGAACTTTCCGAAGATATAAAATAGTAATGAAAATAATATTAGGGACTTTCCAGAGATGTTAAATAGTAGTTTAAATTATATTCGGATTTTTCCGGAGATATAAAACAAGAATTTATATGCTCTTTGAGTTTGCTAGGAGATATAAAACAATAATGATTTCTTTTTCTAGGCTGGTTAGTCTTAATCTATAAGAGGATGTGCCTTTTCAGGACACATCCTCTTATAGATTAAGAAACGATGGTTATTTCTACATAGTAAGCTTGATAGTTTGCTTGCCTACTTTGACGAGGAACACACCGTGACCAAATGTTGGAAGTGTGGTTGAGGCGGCTCGACTGGTGTTGGAGTAAACAATGGCGCCTGTGAGGTTGTAGACATAGATATTTTCCTTTCCGGGGTTGTCTATAACTATGCTGTTGCCTTCGAGGCGAACGGTTGCTCCAGAGATGTTGGCTTTCGTGTTGCTGATTCCTGAAACAACAGCTTTGCCTACGTATTGAAGCTCTGAGAAAGGACTCTCCAGGCGTGAGATGCTTTGCTGGGATACTTTGCTTACTCTCACGGATTGTGCTCTGTGATATATGTCCTTTTGGTTGGCTTTGTAGGGCACATTAACTTCTATGGATTTTTTATCTAACCATCTTACATAGAAGAATGGGTCGTTGAAAGTTTCGCCTGCTTTGTAGTCCTGAGCTATTTTAATCTTGCTGAGGTAGAGGTTGCCTGGGTAGCTTACGCCGTAGA
This sequence comes from Prevotella micans F0438, assembly GCF_000243035.1. Lineage (NCBI taxonomy): Bacteria > Pseudomonadati > Bacteroidota > Bacteroidia > Bacteroidales > Prevotellaceae > Prevotella > Prevotella micans. Next base: position 109,000 of record NZ_JH594522.1, on the reverse strand, counting down.
ATCCTATGATGGAGCGTTTTGTTCCGGTTGTGAGCTGGCAGCTGAAGTCTTGCCATGTACCTTTTACTTCGCCGGGATAGATAAGTTCGCTTTGCTCATAGTCGCCTTTCTCGGCATTGTAGTTGAACAGGGCCACAGCACATTGTGTGTAACCTTTATGCTCAACATTGTTGTTGTCGTAGTATGAGCATTCTTCTCCGCATGCGGTGAGGTTTATTTTTATCTTTCCGTTGTCTTTTGATAGGTCGAGTTCGGGCGAGATTAAACCTGCGTCTTGATGGTTGTAGAGATACTGGAAGGCGTCGAATGTGAGGGCGTCTTTGTAGATGGCGTAGCTTTTTGCAATCCATCCGGCCTGCGACATACCGTCGATTACACCTTGGTCGAACGTGTGGGTGTCTTTGTTGTCTATGGAGAACTCTACTTCCTTACCGTTGGAGTATTTGAGTCCGACAAGATTCAGGTCTGAAATTGTGAATTCGCCAGCTTGGTCGGCGGTGCGAGTGTAGTAGCTTATGTAATTATAACGCTCTGCAGATGGTACGCTGTCCCATGATGCGGTATATTTTCCATCCTTTATCTCTGTGACAGGTTTCAGGAATGGGGATGCTACGTCTTTTATTTCTACCTCCTGAGATGGTATCGAAACGTGGCTTCCAACCTTGGAACTAACCGTGTAGTAGTATATATCGCCTGAATGTGCGCCTGTTACTGTGTAGGTTGTATCGGTGTTGGAGAAATCTTTCAGTAGATAGTTTGTAATGTTTCCGGTTTCGTCTTTGCTGTATACGTTTATGATATACGAATCGGCATTTGCTACCTTACTCCATCTGAGGTCGAACTGTGCGTCTTCATTGGCCTCTCCTTTATAATTCTTATGATTATAGGCGGTTGGAGTCGCTGCATATTGGTTAATCTGGAAAACCTTTACGTCGTCGATTAGCAGAGATGCATCCATAGCTACGATATTAAAAATCGTGTATTTGCCGCCACCGTAGAACATATAGGTGAATGTTTTCCATTCGGTTGTTACTTCAGGCAGTTGGAAACTTCCCATGTTACGCCATGAGGGTGCCATGTTGAAAGTTTCGGCAGCTTCAACAAGTGCAAAGGATGCCGGCTGACTTCCATTCGGAACTCGTGCTTTGAAGGAAATAAAACAAATTCCTTGATAGCCGCTAACATCCAGCATCGGAGTGTTTACATGTCCTTGTTCTTGCTTGGGAACAACATTAAGAAAGAGTTTTCCGCCAGCAGGGAAAGCGTTGTGAGCTCCCCATCCGGGCATTGTTGTGTACTCGTTGAGGACATTGATCCAAACGATTCCATCAGGATTCTGGAAGTTTATATTTGCGTCGAAGTCTGGCGCATCTTCGGTTCCTGTGGAAAACTTGGAGAAGTCTTCATTGAGAGTTACTACTTCGGTGCCATATTCCAGAGGATTAGTTATCGCTTTGAAATAAGGAGCACCTTTAATTTCTTTTTCGGGGGTCATCGGGGCCGCATTTGCTGTTCTGCTTCTGACTTGTGAACTAGCCGGTATTACAGAACATCCTATGAACCCTGCTACAATTAATTTTTTTGTAAAATTACTCATAGAACTTTAGGTTTAAATGTGAATAAGATTGTGAATAGAATTATGGTATCTTCCAGTATTTGAAGCCCTAGAGTTTAACCATAAAATTTTCCCTGCAAAGAAACTTTTTTTTTTCAGAAGGGCAATTATATAAAGTGGAAAAATGTATCTTTGCCCCGAATTAACATTTGGCATATATAAGAATGTACATTATGAGGAAAAGAATATCTACAATCCTGTCTCTAATTATGGGAGTTTTTACTCTCTGTAGTGCACAATCTCAACAGCAGATTAGTGCTTTTGAAAAACATAACGCCATAAATAATATTGCTGATGGCGAGGCTAACATATATGGATACTTACGCTATGATTGGAAGTATCGTACGAATGGAATCATAAATTTCCAGACCAATACGCCTGATAAATCAGTTTTATTAAAGGATTATGGTAATGTTCCTGGTAAGACACCAATATTCACCGCTGGAACCTATGTGGGTGGAGATTATTATTGCTATGAAACTATACTCTATGCTAATGTGATTATGCCACAAGGATTAAGTATAGTAGACCCACTTACGGGAGCCTATGTCAAGAAGAGTACTCTGCCGGAAGGCACGACTCTTATTTTGGACGAAATGACCTACGACCCCAAGACCGATAGGATATTTGCTATTCATTATGATACAGACGCCTTTACAACAGATCTGTATGAGATAAGCAAGACAACGCTTGCATTAGCCAGAGTGGCAACTATTAACGAGCCATTCCTCACGCTTTCTGCCGACGATGGTTATCTGTATGCCGTAACAGTTGAACGTGATTTTGCCAAGGCTAATCTCGTTAAGATAAATCAGAGTACGATAGATGCGACCAATCAGAGTTGTACGGTAGAGAAAATCAGTCCTGCAGAGGGGCTTGGCTTGAATGTAGGGAACTTCAGCCAGTCGATGGAATTCGATAAAACAACACACCGTCTATGGTGGCAGGCTCAAACACAAGATGACAAGTCTTACCTAGTAGAGCTAGATCCTAAGACGGGAAAGATAATAAAGAGTACGCTCGACAACAATAAAACCCAATTGCTAGCCATGGGGATTCCTTATCAATATGTTGTAGATGAGGCCCCTTCTTATGTTACTAGCCTCAAACTTAAGGCCGAGGAAAATGGAGGAAGTAAGGTTACTCTTACTTGGAATATGCCCACGCTTAATTATCGCAATAAAACACTTGCCAACATAACCGGTGTGAAGATATTCCGTGATGGTCGGCTGGTAAAGAGAATACCTTCAACTAGCATAGGCGCTGCTATGAGTTGGGTCGACGAAGGACCATCTAATGATACACACATATATAAGATTATTCCTTATAATACGTCGGGTGATGGTATATACAAAGAGGCTTCGGTTTTTGTTGGAGAAGACCTTCCTGGAGCCCCGGCAAATGTCAAATTGACGGCTAACGAGTCGGAAGGAACGCTTACATGGGACGAACCTGCTGAAGGAATTCATGATGGATATTTTGACAAGGCATCGCTATCTTACGATGTTACTCGGCTTCCCGATAATATAAAGATAGCTACCCGTACAACCAATCGTACACTGACAGATAGAGTCAGCAAGCATGCCGGATATAGCTATGTTGTTGTTGCTTATAACAGAAAAGGCCAAGGTTTGTCTTCTACATCAAATACAGTGGCTTTCGGAGCTTCGGAGGCAATACCGTTTACATCCAGTTTGAATGATAATGACGACTTCGGGCGTTGGACTGTGATTGACAACAATAACGATGCTATGACATGGAAGTTCAATTCGAAAACTTCCTCGGCGTACTACGATCGTAGCGAACATAATGCTGATGACTGGTTGGTTTCGCCTCCGCTATCGTTCGTGAAAGACAAGAAGTACCAACTCCGCTATACTTATTCCACATCTAACTGGATTAATCCCGACGACAAGACGCCAGTGATGGAGAAGATGAAAGTATTCTATGGAACAGAACCGACAGTTGCCGGTCTTACCGCGATGATAAAGGATTTGGAGGAATTCCACACGGCTTCCGAGACTTATTTCTATGGCAAGAATATCTTCAGTGTAGGGGCAACCGACAAAGGATATATTGCCTTCCAGGCTTGTTCTGATGCAATGCACGGGCAGATATTCCTCAAGGACGTGTCGCTTCGCGAGTATAGCGATAAAGATTTGAGTGTTAAGGGTCTCACAGGGTCGGCTACGGCCAACTGTGAAGTTGAACAGGTGTTCGTAGCTACCGTAGGCAATGAAGGTTCGAAAGCTGTGAGCAACTACACTGTTCAGCTATTTAATGCCGATACCGATGAAGTGCTTGCTTCGGCTGCTGGAGTGTCAATTATGCCTGATGAAACGGGTAATGTTTCCGTGAAGTGGACACCTGCAACAGAAGGAGATATAAATGTATCGGCACGTGTTGTTTTGGATGGTGATACGTATCCGAAAGACAACGTTCTCGGCTCGCCGATAAAGGTCAAAGTTGCAGCTAAGAATGCAAGCAAATGGCTAACAATCAATACCGACGAGACCTACGGCTGGTACTCTCCCTTCTTCGTTTCGATGCCTTATTCGCAGGCACAATGTCTGTATATGGAAGACGAAATCCAGAAGAAAGACATTAGCTTCATGGCAATGCAGGTTAAGTATAATGGAAAGTCAAAGGGAGAATTTACATTCCCGGCAAGGATTTATATCAAGACCACCGACCGTACCGACCTCCTTTCTGCCGACAACGCATATATTGGAGTATTCGAAGAAACCGGTTGGACAAAGGTCTTCGAAGGTAATATAACCATAAACGGCCCCAAGGAAGGAGCTGATTTACAGATAAGGTTCGACACGCCTTTCCACTACACAGGCGGCAATTTGAACTTTAAGTTCGAAGCCCTTGCAGGCAAAAAGCGACTCATAGCAAACCAGCATCCCGAATGGCATCTGAAAGAAATTATCGGTAAGGCACGTACGGCTCATTACGACGGTCAGACCAGCAATGTGAAGGAGTCAGAAATATTCCCGTCCCCCTATGTGCCTTTCATGATGCTGGAATACAAGGAAGGCGGAACCTCCGGCATTCTCTCTGTGGGAGGAGAAGGTTTGAATATCTATCAGAAAGGCAATATTCTATACCTCTCGTCGGTTTGCGAGAAAGCAGAACTGTTCAATGCCTCCGGCTCGCTCGTGTGTGCAGCCAACAACACCGATCGTCTCCAGCTGACTTCGCTTTCTTCAGGCGTATATCTATTGAAAGTGAATAAGAATGGCATGATAAGAACCATGAAAATCGCGTTGAAACGATAAATATAAAGGTGAGGTTCTCTGCCGGCGGTGAACAGTCCGGTGGGAGAACCTTACGATAATCTACATCCGGAGTAAATAATAATAGAGTTGTGGAACCTGTCGAAAAATCTCAGGCTAAAGCGGAGATGAAGAATATGGTCGAAATACCTTAGTCCGGGACCAAGGTACCCTTAGTCCCATACCGAGGTACCATCAGTCCCGGACTGATGTAGGATGATGTCCGTACTGATCCTATTCTGATTCGAAATTTCGAGAACACGATTATTAGAGTTTGCGAGAGATATTCCAACATACAACTCTGTTGAATTCCAAGACGAACAATAAATTGTTATAGACATAAACTTGTATTCTTTTAATTTTAAAACCTAAGAAAGATGAAACATTTCTATTTTGCAAGTCTTGTGTTTGCCGCCCTGTCGGTATTACCGGCATCCGGACAGGTGAATGCAAGAAAGTTCCCCACATTTTGGGACAAACCTATTTTAGCGTCTGCGCCGCGCATGCCATACCAGGCTCCGAAGGCGATAGACGATAAGTCGAAAGGAATTACCGTGTATGCTGGCCAACTTACTAGTCAGGATAAGAAGCGCGGCTGGGTGAAATTCCGTACAGGTAAAGCTACCGAGTATGAAACAGTAAAAAATTTCACACCAGCGAACGACCAGGTACAGGCCTATGGTATTTATTGTGGCGCTTACGATGGTAAGGACTTCTATGGTGTTTACGCTCAATCGTTTACGTATGGCGTTCATCCTCTGACATTCGTTAAGTTGAATGTGGCAACTGGAGACACGACAGTCGTTTACAAGTACACAGAAGCTGAGAAGAACAAATGGTACATGGGTTATGACGTTTACACAATAGCCTATGACCGTAAATCTGACCAGCTCTATGCTCTTGGAAAGGATTATGAAAAGAAAACCATTAACGGAGAAGAAGTAATCGTGGGCTATTCCATGCTATACACTGTCGATAAGACAAATGGAAAGATGGAAGAGGTTACAAGGTTAGATAGAGTGTACTACAACTTCTGCTTCGACTATGATGGCACGTGTTACATGATACGTCCTAAAACTAAGAGTGCTTCTGACGATGCGGTCGTAGGATCGGAAATTGTGAAATTCGACTCCGACTTCAACCCAACAGGCACTCCGGTTGAATGTAAGAGCGAATGGGGAGAGTCTTATATCCAGATATACTTCGGTACTATGGGATTCGACTATACCACCGGCGACCTCTGGTGGATACCAGTTGGACGCCAAGGAGCAACGACACTCTACACGCTAGACGTAGAGACAGGAAAATACACCACTAAATCATGGTTCAATCTTGGTAACTCTTTCGTTGGTCTTACCATTCCTTATCTAACTGCAGACACACGCAAGTCAGCAGCTCGAGTTTCGAATATAGATGCACAAGCCGATGTAAACGGTACAATGGCCGATACCATTAAATGGGTTAACCCCACTACAGCATGGGATAAGACTCCTCTCACCGAACTGAAAGAAGTGCGCATCTATCGTAAGAAGCAGAATGTAGCAACAACCGAACTGACTTCTTCAAGTACTTTGCTTTCATCTGCCAATGCTGACCTTATTGCTACTGTAGAAGCACAGAACAAGATGGGTCAGGCAATGCAATGGGTTGACCAAAACCCACATAATGGCATAAACACTTATTATGTTGTTCCATCGCGCGTTAGCGGCGAATTAGGTATCCCCGACAGTATCCGTTGCTACATGGGTGTCGATGTTCCTGGTGCCGTTCAGAATATTCAGATTAAGAAGAAAGGAACTGGAATCGAACTCTCTTGGGAAGCTCCAAATAAGGGCTTGAACAATGGTTATATCAAGGAGTCGGAGCTCACATATACGCTAACTCGTATGCCTGATAATGTAGTTGTGTCTACCGACCAAGCAGCTACTACTTACACCGACAATACACTCGGTGAACAGCAGAAATACTCTTATAAGATTCAATCAAAGAGCCTTGCCGGAAAAGGTGCAATTGCTGAGTCTGAAGGAATCATGGCTGGTAGTGCTCTCACAACTCCAATCAATTTGAGATTCGATACCCAGGACGATGCTAATCGTTGGTATTGCCCAAATAATCGTCCAATATTCTTCTACTATTGCGGCGGTTACGATGCAGACTCTAAGTGTCTGATTGGTTACAGCAACTATCAAGAAGCTGACGGGTTCGTCACCTCTCCTCCTCTTAAACTGGAAGGTGGTAAGACCTATCGTATAACAACCGATTTCTATGTACATCAGAGAGATACTCCGTTCGACCTGAAACTTGTTGTTGGCACGAATAGCGAAGATCTCACCAATGCAACTGTTATAAGAACAGAAACAGGAACTTCTTATCCAGCCATGTATACACGTGTTGTATATGAGGACATGTTCACAGCTCCTACTACTGGTACTTATTATTACGGACTTCAGATTGCTACCCACAGTCAGTATAACAGTTTCAAAATCTTTGGTCTGAACGTAGACTATGTTGCAGAGAACGACCTCAAGGCATTCTCTATCGATAATATTCAAGAAGCTGTTGTTGACTATGACAATAAGTGCACCGTAAAGGTTCGCAATATGGGTTCAAAGACACAGAAGAATTATGGTATTAAGATTTATTGCGACGATGAAGGAAACAAGACGCTTGTTGGTGAAACAACAACTGTTCCAGAGCTGAAAGCCGGTGAAACAGCAGATATTCCTGTTACATTCAAGCCAACTTCCGACGGTACGTTTGAATTCTACGGTGTTGTAGAACTTGCAGGCGACCAGGATCACAGCAACGATACTACGGTAATTTCTCGCATAAAAGTATTGCCAGCCGGAACTACTCCTTGGACGAACATCGTTACTAGCGGTGAGTTTGAAGGAGAAGATACTCATGGTCCGTCCATAAACTGCGACCCATACGAGCGTACACAGTCTGTCTACTATGCTTCTGAAATCAAAGCCGATAAGGATAATGAAATCAGACGTATCGGTTATATCTATAAGTCGAATGACAATCTGACGGATAGAACTACTCCGTTTGACGTGAAGATTTATCTCTGCCATACAGATACAAAATCATTCACTTCGGCATTCGATTGGATTAAGGAGAAGAATTTGACACTTGTTTATGAAGGCACATTCACTCTGCAGCCGGGTACTGACAATATACTTTCATTCGACCTGCAGACCCCATTCAAGTATGACAATACGAAGAATCTGGTTGTAGTGTTCGATAAGAGTGGCGCAGTTCCTTCTAATCTGGCATTCTGTGCTCTGTACAAGGTATTCAACTCTTGGGGTAGCACGCTGAATATTAATCGTACGCTTGAATATGGTGGCAAATCACCTTTTGCAGGAACAGGCTCTCAGACCTATGGTTCGGCTCCGGTTCTCTATCTTGGTATGGCCGCTAGCGATCCTAATAGTATAGGTAGCAATAATTACGTTGCAGAGAAGAATTTCCTCTACGATGCAAACAGTAAAGTAATTACCTTCATGAAAGACATAAGGACTGCTAACATCTACACTGTAGACGGCAAGCTGGTTAAGACTTTCAATGTTGACAATAATAATCAGGTGAGACTAAACATTCCTGCCGGATTGTATATTGTACGTACTATTGCTAAGAACGGTACTGTTACAAGCGTGAAACTTAATGTGAAATAAAGAATGAACTCTATCAGAAAATTTATATTTCTGTTATCACTTACAAGTCTCCCCATCATAGGGGGAGACTTGTTTGCTCAAAAAGCAGACAGAAACATTTTTAGCTTGTCACCAGTGACTTTCGACAAGCACGAAAACATTTCGCCTACCGCAACCGGGTCTAATATGCGACTGGGATATTGTACGACGGAATATAGCCGAGGACTTATAGCCAAGATTCAAGGTCAACATTCCTATCATGCTGCGGTATTCTTCCCTTCCGAACTGCTAGATAAATACGTTGGAGATAAAATAGATTCTATGGAATTCGCTATAAAGCCTAAGCGTGGTAATATGGCAGAGTTCTTTATATGTACAAACCTGAAAGATATGCAAGGAACGACTCTAGCTAGAGGGGTTTCTTTAAGTTACGATGAAGGATGGAACAAGATTAAGTTCGATAGATCTGTAACTATTAAGCAGGGGATGAATCTTTATGTAGGCTATATACTTCATCTGCAAGACGGTGAAGACTACGATTGCCTTCTGTTCGATAAAAGTAATTACACCTTAAAGGGTAAGAACTGGTATGGATATGATGGAAGCTGGTTCGACAATACAACCGCTATAGGAAAGAATATCTGTATTCGCGCCATCATCTCCGGAAATAATATACCTAATAACGACATCTCGCTCATGAAACTTTTTCCGGCAGATGGCAGCCAGTTCGTAGAGCAGAACAAACCAAGACGTTATATTGCCTATATACAGAATAATGGAACCACGCCTGTAAACTCTCTCTCTGTGACAGTGTCTGCAAAAGGTGTGAAGAGTACTGAAGTTACTCTCAATGGTTTTGATGTTCCTAATAATACCCCACAGAGAGTCGAACTTGATAATATCTCCATCCCTGTGGAAGGAAACTACACAGCTGAGTTCACTGTAACAAAGGTGAACGGAGTTCAAGACCCTTACAACTCTGACAATACAGCCGAAGACGCAGGTTTCTCGATGAAAGCCGGAACAGGACCAGTTGAACGTACAATACTGTTCGAGGAGTTTACCTCCGAAGGCTATGACGAATGTGTTATAGCAGACAGCGTATATACTAAGGTTTTGGCAGAGCGTAAAGATAAAGATGTTGTTCGTGTTAAGCATCACCGCAACTATAAGACTCATAACGACCAGTTCCGTATTTCTGAGGATACCGATTATGAAGAATTGTATGGCAAAGCCAAGCCGTTTATTCCTGCTGTATGCATAGATCGCCTTATTGTAGGAGGTTTCGAAGACCCAGGCCCTGCCTATTTCATTGCTAATGACACAATAGTCGGGAAGTTCTTAAATGTGGCCAAGGGAGTATATTCGTTCATCAACCTGAATGTTGAACCGAAAGTCACAGGTAATAAACTTAACGTGAAAGTCAGCGGACATGCCGGGACAAACGAGATGCCCCAACAAACAGACCTCCGATTGGTTACATGGTTGGTTGAAGATGGTATTGTCAGTAGTCAACAAACCGGTAAACCACGGTTTATACAAAATGGCGTATTGAGAAAAGTTCTTAGTAGCAATGCATGGGGCGATGCTCTGAACATTTCTGCTTATGACTTCGAGAAGACCTATTCTGTTGACTTGAAACCAGAATGGAAAGCCAACAATATGCGGGTGGTTTCGTTTGTGAGCAACTATAATGCTGATGTTGAAAAACGTATTGTTTACAATACCGCCCAGGCTTTATGTGGTATTCCTGATGGAATCGCACACTCATCGGCCGATGATAACCAGAGCTTATATATAGTAGATGGTAATATAATCGTGGCTGATGGTTATAAACTTGCAGGCATCTACGACCTGTCGGGAAGAATCGTTTCTGCTGACCGTCTTACCCGCGGAATCTACGTGGTAAAGGTGACGAACGGCAAGACGACATTCACGAGGAAAGTATGTATTAATAAATAGAGAGGACAATAATCATGAAGAAGATATCCTTCATCCTGATGTTGCTTTTCAGTCTCGTGGCAATGCAGATGCAAGCTGCGACGACCCACTGTTTCTGGGGATATTGTAACAGTAAAGTCTCCGGCGAGTTCGGGTCAAAGACTAAAGCCAAAGGAGCTATCTATATTCCTGCAGACATAGCGCAACTTTATAAAGGCAAGACTATTTCTTTTGTAAAGGTCGGTCTAGCAGCTATGGCGAATTCAGTGAATGTGTTCATAACTAAAGACCTCAACGGAACAAGCATAACAACTAAAAAAGCAGGAATGCTTTATAACGGTTGGAATGAAGTGAAGTTGAGTTCTCCTTACACCATCGATGGCGAGGCTTTCTATATAGGCTACAGCTATGAAGGCGATAACGCTTCCATGGGACGCTCGGACATGTATTCGGAAAATGGTTGCTGGGCCGACCTGGGAGACGGTTGGAAAAACTATGCAACTGAAAAGGAGTACAAAGCGCTTGCATTGACCATTCAGGCTAAAATATCAGGCGAAAATATGCCGAAAGACCTGTGGATTTACAGCAATCGCGACTTTATTGTAAAGAAAGGCGCACCATGCAAGCTTCCATTCGGAATAATGAACATGAGCCCCCGTGTAGCCCGTAATTTGCAGGTTGGCTACAGTATTGACGGAGGAGCCGAAACTGTTGCCGACTTCAAAACTACGATGGGAGCTAACACCGAAAAGGAATTCTCGTTCGACCATCCCGGATTCAACGAAAGTAAGACTCACACCATAAAGTTCAGATTGATTTCGGTAGATGGTGCAGCTGACAGTTATTCGGGTAACGACACCGTGACATCGAAGATAAAGGTGATGGACGCCGTGCCACGCCAACGCTTCGTAGTTGAAGAAGGAACCGGAACATGGTGTGGATGGTGTCCGATGGGAATAGTTGCCCTCGACCAGCTATCAAAGAAATATCCCGAAACATTCATCGGTATAGCTGTGCATAAGAGCGATCCGCTTCAAACCACATCCTACAATAGCATGAGCTTTAGCGGATATCCCAAATGCTACATCAACCGTAACCTCGACTATCCCACACAACCCGAGGCTTCTGGATTGGAAGCATCGCACAATAAGGCCGTAGCTATAGCTCCTAATGTGGGAGTAGAAGTGAAAGCCGAATTTACAGATGCATCGAAGAAGAAGATAAATGCGAAAGCCCTCACCACTTTCTTTACGGCACAGAATGGATTGAAATACAGAATATCATTCGTGCTAGTCGAAAACGGAATAAAAGGCTACACGCAAGCTAACTACTTCGCCGGAGGAGGACAAGGCAATATGGGCGGATTCGAGAGTCTTCCATCTTATGCTTCTATCGACATGGATCATGTTGCCCGGATGAACTACAGCTACGAAGGCTTTAAAGAAAGTGTTCCAACAAGCGTACAGGCCGACGAGACAACCGAATATGCAGCTGTACTCAACGTTCCGGCTAGCATACAGCATGCCGACAGTCTACATCTTGTTGCATTGTTAATAAACAGCAAGGGCCTAATCGAAAATGCCGCACAGGTTAAGGTTCTGCCCGACCCCGTGACCGGAATAACCGATAATGCTAAACTCCTGGCTCCGGAAATCATTTTTGCAGACGGACGTTTTGAGCTTCAGGGCTTCAACGGCACCATGACCGTATACAATTCCAATGGTCAGATTGTTCCGAACGGTTCGTTGCCGCGCGGAATATATGTTGTTAAAGTAGTGGCCGAAAACACTTCTTTCGTTCGCAAGATGTTTGTAAAGTAGACTCTTACCTCGTCTGAAGTTCTTTAAATATGAGCTTCATATAATCTCAAATCCACTGCAAGTTCAGGAGAGCTTGCAGTGGATTTTTTTTGTATGCGGCTTGTGTGACCGTTCGAGCTTATATTCGTTGGGTTTAGTCTAACCGGCGCAATTCTTTCCGAGTATGGGGTGTAACCATCGGTTCGAAGAGTCCGCTCAAGATGAAGAACTTCGCCCGAACGATGCTCTTATCTGTGAAGACGGATGATACCAGATGTCCGTATCATAGCGCTTTACGGCAAGAGGATATCTCACGAATCCTACAAGTCGCCCGTATAGGAAATCCTTAATGTCCAAGTAGAAACGTACCGCCATTCGCATGCTCTTGGGATTATATCCGTATGCTCTTGAGATTATATCCGCATGCTCTTGTGATTACATTCGCATGCTCTTGTGATTACATTCGCATGCTCTTGTGATTACATTCGCATGCTCTTGTGATTACATTCGCATGCTCTTGAAATTATATACGTATGCCCGTAAATTTCTTCCCGTATGCGCATAAATTTCTTCCCGTATATAAATTTGCGGGAATACGTATATAAATTTACGGGCATACGGGAAGAAATTTACGGGCATACGTATGCGTTTTCAAGAGGAAATGAGAGTTGCTCTGAAACAAGGCGTTTCAGTGATTTTCAGAACCTTGAATACCGAGGGGAGGAACAGTAGGAAGCTAGCAGTCAACGAGGTTAGCCGAAGTGCGGAACTTGCTAATGCTAATATCTCTCTCTTAAAAGAACTCTCTGATTTTTCATCCGTCGGGTTCTTGATGGGGGCTTAAGCGGATTCTTAAGCCGAACTTATGTTGGAAGATGGGGCAAGGCAATCCCTTGCGTAAGTGTTCAGATTAGGGTTATGCTGTAGAGGTAGACCGTAGCGGCGGGGATGGCTAGTAGGGCGGAGTCGAAGCGGTCGAGCATTCCGCCGTGCCCGGGTAGGATGTTGCCGCTGTCTTTTATGCCGAGGGTGCGTTTGAATAAGCTTTCAATGAGGTCGCCCCAGGTGCCGAATATAGATACGGTGAGGCCGAGACCCATCCATTGAATTATGCTGAGTTGGTGTGGGTCGGCCTCGGTGTTGGTTAGGTGCCCGATGAGAGCTGCAACGCCTACAACGAGAATGCTTCCGCCGATGCTTCCTTCCCAGGTCTTGGCGGGACTGATGCGGGGGAAGAGCTTGTGGCGGCCGAGGAGGGAGCCGGTGCAATAGGCTCCGGTGTCGTTTGTCCAGAGGAAAATGAAGATGCTCAGCGGGAGAAGCATGTCGATGGTGAGTTGTCCGTCGGGACGTACTTGGAAGGCGATGATGTTGATGAGTGAGAGGGGGAGGGCGATGTACATTTGGGCGAGCATTGTGTAGGCCCAGCAGTTTATCGGGTTGGGGTTTTTCATGTAGAGCTCGGCGATGAGCAGATAGATTATGGTTAGGATGTAGGGTACGAAGACGCTGAATCCTTCGACAATCCCGAGCCTTAATGCGGCTGTTGCTACAAAGAGATATACTCCGGCTACGGTTGAGATGAATCGGTTTGTTCTTACGTTTTCAACTTGTGACACGAGGTTTGAATATTCCCATATTGTTGCGCCTGTTATAATGGCGAAGAGAACTACCATGTAGTGGGGTTTCAGGAAGCCTGCGACCATCACGGCTACGAAGAGTATGCCGGTGATGGTGCGAGTTATTAGGTTTTTTTGTTTATCGGTCATTGTTGTTGTTTTCTTTTTGTGCGGCTTCGTGTTCGGCTTGTGCTTGCTTTACGGCTTCGGGCATGTCTTCGAGCTTTGGCAAAGCGTTTTCTTGTGCTTCGAGGATTTCTTCGGAACGGCTCACCCAAGGGCGTTTTCCGAATATATTTTCAACATCTTCGGCCATGATTACTTCGCGGTCAATGAGGAGTTGGGCTAGTTGATTGTGTCCTTCTTTGTGTTCGGTTAGGATTTGTTTTGCCCGGTCGTACTGTCCGTTTATCATCGTTAGTACTTCTTCGTCAATGGCTTTGGCAGTCATTTCGGAATAAGGTTTCTGGAAGTTGTATTCTTCATTGTTGTAGTAGCAAATGTTGGGCAGTTTGTCGCTCATGCCGGCGTAGGCAATCATTCCGAATGCGCTCTTTGTTGCTCGTTCGAGGTCGTTAATGGCTCCGGTTGAGATGTTTCCTGTGAAGAGTTCTTCAGCAGCACGTCCTCCGAGGAGTGAACACATTTCGTCGAGCATTTGTTCTTTGGTTGTTATTGGGCGTTCTTCAGGTAGATACCATGCGGCTCCGAGTGCTTGTCCGCGTGGTACAATGCTCACCTTGACAAGCGGGTCGGCATGTTCGCAGAACCAGCTAATAGTTGCGTGTCCGGCTTCGTGGAGTGCGATGGTACGCTTTTCGGCTGCTGTCATAATTTTGGTTTTCTTTTCGAGTCCACCGATTATTCTGTCAACTGCGTCGAGGAAATCTTGCTTATCCACGGTTTGTTTGTTATGTCGTGCGGCAATGAGTGCGGCCTCGTTGCATACGTTGGCGATGTCGGCGCCGGAGAATCCTGGTGTTTGGCGCGCTAGCATGTCGATGTCTACGCTCGAATCAAGTTTGAGTGGACGCATGTGTACTTGGAAGATAGCTTTACGTTCGGCCATGTCCGGCAAGTCAACATGTATTTGTCTGTCGAATCGTCCAGCCCGAAGCAGAGCTTTGTCGAGCATATCCACTCGGTTTGTGGCAGCTAGAACAATCACTCCAGAGTTTGTTCCGAAACCATCCATTTCTGTCAGTAGAGCATTGAGTGTATTTTCGCGCTCGTCGTTTCCTCCCATTGATGGATTCTTTGAACGGGCTCGACCTACGGCGTCTATCTCGTCTATGAAGATTATGCAAGGCGACTTCTCCTTGGCTTGGTGGAATACATCGCGAACACGACTTGCACCTACGCCTACAAACATCTCAACGAAATCGGAGCCACTCATAGAGAAGAATGGTACTCCGGCCTCACCTGCGACGGCTTTGGCAAGAAGAGTTTTACCGGTTCCCGGGGGGCCGACAAGTAATGCGCCTTTAGGAATTTTTCCTCCCAATTCGGTATATTTCTCAGGACTCTTGAGGAATTCAACAATTTCTTCAACTTCTTGCTTAGCACCTTCTTGTCCAGCAACATCTTTAAATGTTATACCAAGATCGTTAGCCTTTTCATAGAGTTTGGCTTTCGATTTTCCAACGCTGAAAACCCCGCCAGTTCCACCGGCTCCGCCACTCATACGGCGCATAATCCAGAACCAGAATGCAAATATGGCTATCCAGGGGAGAATAGAGAACAGCATGTCGGTGAATGGACTACTTTTCTTATTCTCATAGCTGAAGCCGGTTATTTTTTTGTTCTTCACGGCTTGAGACAGAAATGCTTCCAGATTATCGATTGAACCAATTTCAACCGTGATATAAGGATTGGGGCCTACTTGCTGAATGCCTTGTTTGAATATTTCGCGAATGTGTTCAGGGCTGACGAACATCTTCAGTGTACTTTCGTTCTTGTTAACCACAACTTTCGTGGCGTAGCCCTTATTCACGTATTGAATGAATGTTGTGTAATCGCGTTCGATTCCTTCGCTCGAAGAAAGTAGTCCGTTGCCTCTTGCGAAGAACATCAAAGCTAGTGCAATTATGACTAAAGCATAAATCCAATTCATGTTGAATTTAGGCATCTTGGGCATATTGGGGTTGTTGTTGGGATTCTGATTATCCATCGGATGATTTGTTTTTGAAATGAATAAAAAATAATCGACGAACCTCTAGTCCAATTCAGGCAATCTTGTCAGTTTGGCATCTTCCCAAAGGTTCTCCAAATCGTAAAACTCTCTGATTTCTGGCATAAAGATGTGCACCATGACATCCACATAGTCTATCGCCACCCATTGATTATTGCCCAGTCCTGCACAGTTAGTAGGTTTTTCGTCATTGTTTTCGCGAACGTAATTACTAACCGATTCGGCTATAGCCTCAACCTGTTGTGGCGAATTGCCTTGGCAGATTATGAAGTACTGACAAATGCTGCTGTCGATCTCCGTTAAGTTGACAACAACTATGCCATGACCTTTCTTTTCTTGAATACCTTTTGTGATGGAGTCTACTAGTTTCTTTGTTTCATTCATTAATTCAACCGTAAAATAGGTGCTGCTTGGGTTTCTTCAGCTGGGTTAGTGTTTAGAATCTGTTCCACCAATGTTTTTTCTTTGACAATTGGGTGTCGCTGTAGGATGGCTCTTCGTAACTTCGGCTTTCCCAGGTTTCGCCATTCTTTATCATGTGGTAAATTGTTCCCCAATCAGGCAGCCCGCCAAGATTTCTGTCGTCTATGAACATGTCGGCTTTTAGCTTGCGAGAGAAATGGTTGTTTTTCGAACGTTCTTCCTCGGGATAGTCGCGATTCACGGCCCAGAAATCTACGTCATGCTCGTGTAACCAATCCACAGCATCTTGAAGGAGTTCACCTTCACGAACACTCCACAGAATGAGTTGATGTCCGTCCTTTATAAGCATTTTCAGAGTTTCGGTAGCAAAAGGAAGTTCTTTACCGATCTTGGGATATTCGTGTTCGACTATCGTCCCATCAAAGTCTACGGCTATAATCATAGTTACTTTATCGTTTTATAGAGTTGTCTTTTTTGTTGCCGTATTTGCTGTTGCTATAGCTGTAGTTTCCGTAACCATAACTGCCGTAACTTCCATAGCCTCCGTAACGATTCTTGCCGTAGCGACCGTAGTTGCTGCCGTAACGACCGTATTTTCCATAGCGTCCGTAGCCGTAGTAGTAGCCGTATTTCTTCTTAGACATATCGATACCGTTGAGCACAATAGACATGTTGGGGAGTTTCTTTTCGTCGGCCAGGCTGTTAATCATTTCAAAGGTTACTTTCGGGGTATAATCGGCACGACAGATGTAAACCGATATGTCGGCTACACGGCTTATCTGCAAAGTGTCTGACACGAGTCCTACAGGAGCTGTGTCAATTAGAATATAGTCGTATTCGTTGCGGAGGAGCTCGAATATTATTTCGAGTGATTTCCTTGCGATGAGCTCTGTCGGGTTAGGAGGAACTGGCCCAGCCATGAGCAGGTCGAGATTTTTGTTTATCCCCGATGGCAGAATCTGGCTGCGAAGTTCTTCCTGGGTTGGAGTTTCTTTGATTAGGAGGTTTGTTATTCCGGTTTTGCGGTCTTTGAGCTTGAAAAGTTCAGCTAATCGTGGGCGGCGTATATCAAGGCCGACGAGTATGGCTTTTCGGCCCAACAATCCGAAGCTAACGGCAAGGTTCGCAGCTGTGAAGGTTTTTCCTTCACCGGATGTTGAGGATGTGAAAAGAATAACCTTTTGTTTTTCTTGTAAAACGAATTGCAGATTAGTACGCATTGAGCGGAAAACCTCTTCCATTTGGTTGTTTTGGTTTTCGTGCACAACAATGTCAGCTTTTCCTTTTGCCGCATTACTAGCAATTGCAACGTCGGCGATAATGGGGAGTTTGGTTAGGCGAGCAACGTCATCGTGCCCTTCAATTTTGTATCTGAAGAAGCGGACAAAGAAGAGGATTAGCGAGGGGATACCGAGCCCGATAGCTAATCCGATGAGCATAATCATTGTTGTGCGAGGAGTTATTTTGCCGGCGAATTGCGGTTCGTCTATCAATTTTCCTTTGTCCACAGTAGCGGCAAGAGAGATATTGTTTTCCTCGCGTTTTTGAAGTAGCATGAGATAGAGCCCGGATTTTACTTCCTGTTGCCGACCTATCTGTGTGAGCATTCGCTCTTGCTGCGGAGTTTCCTGAACTTCAGCGTTATATTTATTGTATTGTCTGAGAATTGCGTCGCGTTGAATCTCCAAATTCCTACGTGAGGCTGTTACAGAGCGTCGAATATCTGCATTTAGATTGAGGAGCTGGGCTGTGATTGGTTCAACAACTGGCGAATTGTCGGATGCGCTGCGGAGAAGTCGGTTACGTTCGAGCACTAGTTCGTTGTATTTGCTCACAAGCATTTCAGAACCACTATTTTCTGTTCCGACATTTGCTGGAATAACTTGCGAAAGGTTGTGGGCTGCATTTTCTATTTCGGCTGCGACGGTATTGAAAAGAGCTATTTTTGTTTCAATCTGAACTAGCTCCTGTTCGGCTGCGTTTTGATTGGATACGACGTTAGTTGCTTTCGATTTTAGTTCAACCATCCCATTTCGCTGCTTATAATCTTGGATTTGTCCTTCAGTTTGGCCGAGTTCTACATTAATTTTTTGGAGTCGAGAGTTGATGAATTTTTCAGTTCGGAGTGCAATGGTATTTTTATCTTCGTTGGCCTGCCGATTGTAGACAACAACTAGTTGTTTCAGATAATCAATAGCCCGCTGGGGAACTTCATCGATTTGCAGGAGTCGGGCTATCGTTGTCGATTTTGAATCTTGCACAACCTGTAGTCCGCTCACATATTTATTAGCAGCTAGTTTGGGCGATAGAATCGTGACATCGAGCACTTGTTCGTCCATAAGAGTTCGTCCTTCATTTGAACTAATCATTATGTTTCCAGCTTTGGTTGGAATTCTTGAGGGTAACGTCGCGAAGTCACGATTAAGGGTATAGGGGCCTGTGGCATTTTCTTCGTTGGTTGGAACGTAATAGGTTCCGGAAACGTTATAGATATTTCCTTTTCTCTTTATGATAAGTTTTATCGGTCTGTTGATTTTTTCGAGATTAACCGGGTCGATATCCACGTTGAGCGCTTGGTCGTGATAGGCAATCTGACTTTTCACTCGTCCTTGATTACTGTAGCTCACGTAGAGTTTTAGGTCACGAACGGCTTCTTGCGCCAGGGAGTGCGATGTGAGGATTTCCATTTCGTTGTCGATTCCGTTGGAATTGGAAATTATGCCGATATTCGACATGTTTTGAAGACTTTGTGAGCCACGTCGTCCGCCGTTGTCGTCTTTGATTAGCAGTTTGGCCATTGCTTGATAGGTTGGCGTAGTGTAGCGAAGATATATCGCTGCCGAGCCTATGCAAATAATCAATGAGAGAATGAACCAATACCAGTTCAATATAACCGTACGATAAGTGGCCTGAAAGTCGAATGAAAACAACCCCTGTTGTTCCTGACCTTTCTCTTGTTCCAAATTGTTTTTCTCTTCAATCATCAGTCTTGAAATCTATATTTTTCAAATGTCTTTATTTTCTGCTAGAAACAGAAGATATTTACCGTAATCGTTTTTTGCCATAGGTTGTGCATTTCTAATCAGTTCGTCTTTGCTGATCCATCCGTTCTTGTAGGCTATTTCTTCTAGGCAGGCAACTTTCAGTCCCTGTCGTTTCTCAATGCATTCAATGAATGTGCTGGCCTCTGATAAACTGTTGTGTGTGCCTGTGTCGAGCCATGCGAAACCGCGCTGTAGAGTTTGAACTTTCAGTGCACCACGTTGTAGAAAAACTTGGTTGACTGAAGTTATTTCGAGCTCGCCACGAGCCGATGGTTTGATGGCTTTGGCAACCTCGACAACACTATTAGGATAGAAATAGAGTCCAACAACGGCGTAATTGCTTTTAGGTTTTTGGGGTTTTTCTTCGATGCTCAGGCAGTTGCCATTCGAGTCGAACTCTGCAACACCATATCGTTCTGGGTCGTTCACGTAGTATCCGAAAACTGTCGATTTCTCATCCTTTTCGGCGCTGCGAACGCTTTCGGTAAGTAATCCGCTGAAGCCTGCGCCATAGAAAATGTTGTCGCCTAGTACTAGGCAAACACTATCGTTTCCGATGAATTCCTCACCTATGATGAAAGCCTGTGCTAGGCCGTCGGGTGATGGTTGTTCGGCATATTCGAACTTCACTCCTAGTTCGTGCCCGTCACCTAGTAAACGTTGGAAGCCCGGTAAGTCGTATGGGGTTGAGATGATGAGAATATCCCTTATACCAGCCAACATCAGGGCTGATATGGGATAGTAAATCATTGGTTTATCAAAAATTGGAATCAACTGTTTACTGATTCCCTTTGTGATAGGATAAAGACGAGTGCCTGAACCGCCGGCTAAAACAATACCTTTCATATACTATTTATTCATTAAATGGAATTTCATTTTCTCGGCATAATCAAGCCCGAGTGAGTTTAGCTTTTCCAATGAAACCCAAATGTGACTATGCTTTTTGTGATTTTCCATTTCTGAGTTATTATTGCTGTTCGCAAAGGTAATCATTAAAAGTAGATAAACTGCTCTGACTCTAAAAAAAGCCCTGGAATAGGACATTCCGAGAGCCTTTTAGACTACCTTTGCATGCGTCAAAACAGTGAATGAAAAATACTTTAGGAACATAGACTATGAGTTTATTTAGCAAAATCCTCAAACGAAACAATGACGCTCAACAAAATGCAAGTGGAATGCAAAGCTACATGACCCTGGTACAGGTTTATTTCCAAGCTGCATTGGCAACGCGACTCGGAATAACCAATCTGGCTATGTTGCCTGATTTGCGAACCTACAAACAAACGTTTCGGGTTGCAACGGTAAACAACAAACTTGGAGCTGCCGAAAAAGCAAGTGTCAGAAAAATGATGAGAGAACTATATGGAGTCGACGATAATTTCTTCGACGAAATAGACATGAGTATCAAAAAGAACTGCCGCAAAATTCAAGATGCACAAACTTATCTCTACCAGTTCCAGGGATATGCACAGAACCTGATGATGTTAATCGGAAATTTGATGAAGTTCAAACTCAGAGTCCCCGGATTTCTCAAAAAGATGCTCTATTCGATGACTGAAAAAACTGTGGCCGACATTTTCAATAAGAATGATTTTTCGGACGCCGGAGTTGTCAAATCGGTTCTCACAATGCGACAGGTGAACAAACGACTCGGATTCTCGCAGAGATGGACAACCGATTTTGCTTTCCAGCTTATCTTGCTTGCCAAGAAAGAACCGAAACAGAACTTAGAAGACGAAAAATAGTCAGTTCTCCAGCCGTCGAATATTTTGAATATAAAAAACTCCCTGCAACCAAATGCAGGGAGTTTTTTTATGCGAGCTAAGTTTAAGAGAGAGTTCCTCTTCGTCTGTCCTGGTTTGGTAGGTCGGTATGTAGGGGACAGATCTCGTATCTGTCCGCTAGTCCGTGACAGGATAAATATTCGAGTTAAGCAGGCATGAGAAATATTATGCTGTTGGTAGACCGAATTGGCGTGAATATCGGATAGATACAGGGTCTGTCCCTACATGCAGGCTGAACGCCCGAATCGACATGGGGTAATAGATTGCTCGCAAGAAAGAGAAATCATATCGGAAAATTGTTGCGCCATTAACACAAGAGTAAAATAAAACAGTTTGAGTCTCGTGGGGGGCAAGCAAATAAATAGAAATATCCCATTACTCGCAGAGCTTCAGCTGATAAAATACAGAATATTATGTTATTAGCTGCGATTCATGTAGCAAAATATACTAGTACTCACAGAAATCCATCTAATAAAACACGAAATATTCCATTACCCGTAAAGATCCATGGAATAAAATACGACGGTACTCAACACTGCTTGTTAAGCGTCGAAATAATCTGCAGCGACTGGTTACACCGTTTTTTAAGTGCCGAAATATTGGAATAAGCTTAGTAATTTTGTCTCTCGCAAATCGGTCATAACAAAATAAATGAAACATGTTACAGGTTTATTATTCTTCGTTTTAGTTGCACTTCTTGTAGGCGCGATGCTTGGTGCGTGTTCATCCCCCAATAAAGAGTTGGCCGATTCACTCAACCGTAGGGCATATAACTTCAGATATCGCAATCTTGACTCGACTCTCGTGTATGCGCGTCGGGCAAGGATGGTATCGGCTGGAAAATATGATGTCGGACGAGCCGAGGCTATGAACACCATAGCTTTCGTAGATATTGCGAAGATGAACTACAAGCACGCTTTCGAACTGCTTGATTCGATTAGTAAAATAACCGACAATCAGGTGGAACTCATGATTGCCGATGTGCAAATGATGAGGCTGTGCCAAAGAATGTCGAGAAACAAGGAGTTCTATGACTATCACGAAATGGCGCTGCATAGATTGCATCGAATTAATGAGGAACGCGAGATGCTGTGCGAGCATCAACGGGAGAGAATGATTTATGCCATGTCGGAGTTCTATATCGTCACCTCGTCATACTATTATTATGTAGGTCTCGAACGTCAGTCGCGACGCGCACTGGAAGCCATCGACCCAGAAGGCGACCTGCGTTCGGACACGGCGCAATATGTGAACTATTTATATAATGTGGGCGCGGGTGGAATGTTTTCTGGTAGTACCGAAGAGGAGGTGAACCAGCGAGAGTTCGACTATTTGGTGCGCTGTTATTTTATTTCCCGTAATCACGACTATGTGTTTTGGGAGGGCAACTCTTTACAGGCAATCAGTGAGCATCTGCTCAACAGAAAATATCGGGCGAGATTAATCGAGGATAATATTCCGGCGATGAAATACATTAATTCCGACGAGATGCCAGATAGTTTGCTGGCAGGAAACCTGGCTGAGCGGTCGGTTGAGATTTTCAAAAAATATGGCGACGTTTATCAAACGGCTGGCTCATATCGTACGCTTGCGGCTTGCTATTGGGAAATAGAGGAATATCAGTCGGCCCTCATATATCTGCAAAAAGCGCTCAACGACGATAAGGCCATAACCCAGGCCCCCGACCTCGTAGCATCGATTCGCGAACAGCTCAGTCAGGTTTATGCGGCAATGAACTTTAAGCCAGGGAGCGATTATAATCGAAATGTTTATCTTGACCTCCAAGAACAAACAAGGCAGGATAGATATTATGAGTCGCGAGCCGGACAGCTGGAACGCTCGGCCGACCAGCTGAACCTTATGATTCTTGCCGTGGCGCTTATGATTTTAGCCGTGCTGTCGCTCTTGCTTCTGTTTCATTATCTGAAACGGCGCGACGATAAACGCAAACCGCTCAATACTCTCCTCGGACCGCTCGAATTATGGCAAAAACAGAATGATGAATATATGTCGCAACTCGCTGCACGATACGATGAGATTCAAGAAGCCTACGGAATGAGTATCATTCACGCCGAAGAAAACCGCCGTCGTAATCTTGAACAACGCACAAAGGTTTCGCTGGCAAATAATGTTATGCCTCTTATCGACCGGATGCTTAACGAGGTTTCGCGACTCACGAAAAACAACGAATCTAAAACGTTGAGATGTGAGAGGTATGATTACATATCAGAGCTAACCGATAAAATTATTGACTATAACAACGTTCTCACGCAATGGATCCAACTTCGGCAAGGTACTTTGTCGCTGCGTATAGAAAGTTTTCGTTTGCAGAATCTGTTCGACATAGTTGGCAAGGGGCGTATGGCTTTCCAACTTAAAGGAATCGCTCTCGAGGTTGTTCCGACAACAGATTATGTGAAGGCCGACCCCGTATTAACGCTCTTCATGATTAACACACTGGCCGACAACGCACGCAAATTCACCGACCGAGGCGGTAGAGTTCAAATATCTTCCGAATCGACCGACGATTATGTAGAAATAGCAGTGACCGATACAGGCCTAGGAATCGATGCAAAGGAACTCGAACACGTCTTCGACCGTAAAATGATTGTCGACAACGCCGAAACGCAATCGCATGGCTTCGGACTTATGAACTGTCAGGGCATTATTAATTCCTACAAGAAAGCGAGTAAGATTTTTTCCGTGTGCATGCTCGGAGCCGAGAGCGAGAAGGGTAGGGGAAGCCGATTCTTTTTCCGACTACCGAAAGGAATCGTGCGCTCAATAGTTATTCTTTTCGCCGCATTCATTAGCATAGCCTCTTTTGCCACAGGACGCGAGCATTCGCTAATAAACAAGACCAATGCCTTTCTGGCAAAGGCCGACGCTTATGCCGACTCGGCCTATTACAGTAATATCAACGGACAATATCGGCGTACGCTTGCTTTCGCCGATTCAAGTCGAGTATATCTAAACCGATATTATCTGCAATTTCATCCCGGCGGAAAACAGCTTATGAAACGTCTAGGAAGCATGTCGTCGCTCCCAGCCGAAATAGAGTGGCTGCACAACGGAATTCCAACCGATTATAACATAATTCTCGATATCAGAAACGAAAGTGCCGTAGCTGCTCTTGCATTGCACGAGTGGGAACTCTATAAATACAACAACACCATCTACACCCATCTGTTCAAAGAAAATTCGGCCGACGGAAAACTGGGTGACTACTGCCGGATGATGCAGAAATCGGAAACGAATAAAAACATTGCAATCAGTCTACTCGTTATATTGCTTCTGCTCATCTTCCCAGCCTACTATTTCATCTACTATCGTCACCGACTGTTCTATCAGTTCTGCATCGAACGTGTGAAACGAATCAATAGAATTCTTCTCAGTGATGCAACTGCCGAAACTAAGCAACGTAGCATTCAAACCATAGCCAGCGACCGATTCCCTAAGGAACTGCGCGCAATAATCAAACAAATTCAGGAAGCGCTGCAGCAATCGGTTAACCAAAGGGAATCGAGTAAACTAAATATCGAACTGGCCGATGATGAACTACACAAAATGGAGTTTGAGAACCAACGACTGCACATCAGTAATAACATTCTAGACAACTGCTTGTCAACGCTCAAGCACGAAACGATGTATTATCCGTCGCGAATCAAGCAACTCGTCGACCAGCGCGACAAAGAACTCCAATCGCTCAACGAACTTGTTACCTATTATAAGGAAATATATTCCATCCTCACCGAACAGGTGATGCGACAAGTAGACTCTGTTAAATTCGTATGCAAACCTGTGGAGCTGAAAGACATCCTGGTAGATTTTGTTTGTAGCGCAGAATCTAAACCTACCGTGCTGGGCGACCCTATCCTACTGCGTTATCTGTTCGAGATTCTACAAAAACAAAACGGCGAGCAGAGACTGCAACCAACAGTCGAGCGCAAATCCTCGGGCTACATGCTCTTTCACGTGCCAATGCCCGCGCTCTCCCTTACCGACATCCAATGCCTCGAACTGTTCGCACCGGGTTCCGACAGATTACCATTCCTAATTTGCCGGCAGATTGTTCGCGATAATGGCGAGGCAACCAATCAACGGGCGTGCGGAATAGTAGCTCGCAACGTTGGCGGGCAAACAATTATAGACGTCACACTTGCAAGTGCAAACTAAAATCAAAATGTAAATGGAAAAATTTAAAGTAATCATCGTTGAAGACGTTCCTCTGGAGCTCAAAGGAACGGAAGGAATCTTCAGGAACGACATTCCCGAAGCAGAGATAATAGGAACTGCCGAGAGCGAAGCAACCTACTGGCGGCAACTCAAAAACCAAATGCCCGACCTTGTGCTGCTCGACCTCGGACTCGGCGGCTCTACAACCGTAGGAGTAGAGCTGTGCAGGCAAACTAAGGATATGTATCCTAACTTAAAGGTGCTAATCTTTACCGGCGAGATTCTGAATGAAAAGCTATGGGTCGACGTACTCGACGCCGGGGCCGACGGAATATGCTTAAAGAGCGGCGAACTACTCACTCGAGGCGATGTGGCTAGTGTGATGAGCGGCAAACGATTGGTGTTTAATCAGCCTATACTCGAGAAGATTGTAAACCGATTCAAGCACTCTGTTAACAACCAGCTTATGCATCAGGAAGCGCTTGTGAATTATGAAATCGACGAATACGACGAGCGGCTTCTCCGCCATCTAGCCTTAGGTTACACCAAAGAGCAAATTGCTAACCTCCGCTGTATGCCTTTCGGAGTAAAGAGTCTGGAGAAACGACAAAACGACCTTGTGCAGAAGCTCTTCAGCGACGACGGCCGAACCATAATCGGCATCAACGCAACCCGTCTTGTTGTGCGCGCCCTCGAACTACGAATAATAGACATCGACAATCTACGCCCCGATGAAGAATAAACTGGGAACAATTGCATGCTTACTGGCAGTGGTCCAAGTGATGCTAATTCTAGTATCGTGGGTTATTGCCGCAGCTTTCCCCGAACTCAACACGCATTCATTGCTAAGCAGCGAAGGCATAAGATGGTTCTTCGGGCGATTCGTCGACAACATGCAAACACGCTTCCTGGTTTGGATAATCCTTGTCACCATAGCCTTAGGTGCATTCAACACAAGCGGACTTACATCTGCTATCTCACCACGCACCTCTGCTCCCCTGCATTATCGGCAACGTATGGCATTGCGAGTCGTAGGTATTGAACTCATCGTTCTCCTCGCTGCTATTGTTCTGCTCACCGCCATCCCCCACGCCGTTCTTCTGAGCGTCACCGGAAGCCTATGGCCAAGCAGTTTCTCGGTAAGTATAATACCGATTGTAACCTTTATTGTGAGTATATGCTCCATTACATACGGGCTCATTAGCGGCAAACTAAAAACCAATGCCGACGTCTATCACGCCCTCACCATTGGCCCTGCGCAATGCGCCTTTATTCTTCCGCTCTACATTCTCATCGTTCAGCTGGTGCAATCGGCGTTATTCGTTTTCAATCAAATATAAAAGTCATGAGAATAGACATTATAACCGTGCTCCCTGAAATGCTCGAAGGATTTGTGAACGAAAGTATCCTTGCCAGAGCGCGAAAAAAGGGAATCGCACAGATTGAACTGCACAACCTGCGCGATTATACAACTGATAAATGGCGACGAGTAGACGACTATCCATTCGGCGGACAAGCAGGAATGGTTATGCAAGTCGAACCAATCGACCGATGCATATCCGCACTCAAAGCCCAGCGGCATTACGACGACATTATCTTCACATCGCCCGACGGTCAGCAGTTCACTCAGCACCTCGCCAACCAACTCTCGCTCAAAGAAAACATCATCATCCTTGCCGGGCACTACAAAGGCATAGACCAGCGAGTGCGCGACCATCTCATAACACGAGAAATATCCGTGGGCGACTATGTTCTAACCGGGGGCGAACTACCCGCAGCCATCATAGCCGACGCCGTTGTGCGAATCCTCCCCGGAGTAATCAGCGATGAACAAAGCGCACTATCCGACTGCTTCCAGGACGACCTCCTAGCCCCGCCCATCTACACCCGCCCGCGCGAATACAAAGGATGGCAAGTGCCCGAAGTTCTACTTAGCGGCAACGAAGCCCGAATCAAACAATGGGAACTCGAACAAGCCATCGAACGCACCCGCCAACTACGCCCCGACCTCCTCGATAAGAAATAATACAAACCAATTAATAAGTAATAAATTATGTCAGAATTTAAAGAAACACCCCAAGTAGAGTTCGAAGAATCCGCCAAGAACGTATTCAAGAAAATGATTCAATTCAACGGCCGCATACGCCGCTCTGAATATTGGTGGGGCGTCCTCACACTTTTTCTCGTTTCGATGGCAATAGGCTTCATTCCTATTATTGGCCTCGTCGGCATCTTCCCGCTTGCCCTTGCAGGATGTTCGCTCACTTTTCGTCGCCTGCACGACACCGGTCGTAGCGGATGGTGGATAGGCTCGCGAATCATAATCGAATGCCTCGTATTTGTTCTCCTGTTGAGCCTCATCGACTGGCCCACATTCTTCAATGCTCTGGCGGCCGACGATGAGCATGCCGCCAGTCGTGCATTGGTTGATGGATTCAAAAATAACTCCGGCATTCTAATCCTTTGCGGAGTGCTATCTCTTGTCGACATAGCTCTCAACGTTATCGTTTTCATCTTCACCCTTCTCGACAGTCATCCAGAGACCAATAAATACGGCGATTCGCCTAAGTACGTACCCACCGAACCTACAGGTAGCGTTCTATAACTCGTTTACCTGTTAATCCAAAAAAGTCCACTGCAAACATCGGTTTGCAGTGGACTTTTAATTGTTCAGAGCGATTGTTCAGAATCTCATCATCCTCTACGGATTCCCTGGCTGGGCAGGCTTCTTCTCCTCACCTTTCCACTCCTCCCAGTCGATAACCACATCCGAGAGGCCACGGGTAGCAACCCGGCCGCCACCACCCTCACGACGATAACGCGTCTCAGGAATGAAGCGCACGCGAACACCCGTGATTTGGTTCACCGTCACCTCCTTCTCGGTTGCCACACCCTGCTTGGCAGCCACGGCAGTGAAATAGAACGACCCGATACCATCGAGCTTCACCGATCGGCCTTGCGACATATAGTCGGCCATCACCGGCCCGAGAGCTGTAAGCACTGCAGCTACGTCGGCCGGTGCAACGGTCGATTCGGTAGCCACCCTCTTTGCAATCTGCTCGGTTGTGACGGGCTTGCCCACCAGAACCGACTTGGGATACCACTTCCCATTGATTTTCATTTTGATTTTCTTAAAAAATCCCATGACGTTAAAGTATTGTGCTTAGTGAGAAACAAGGGGCGAAGTCGCGATACTCCGACAATCCCTGCACGGCCCGGCGCAACCTGCAGCTGGCGGATATACGATCCGTTGCTGACAGAAGTAGGACTTGTAGTTGACGAAAGTACGACTTGTGGACTACGGAAGTATAATCCGTGCCCCACGAAAGTACGACCCGTCGACCACTCCTCTTCACGCCTTTGCCGACAAGCCTTGCCGAGCGTTGCTTTTTCTTCCCTTTTGCCCCTCATAAGCGGGTTAATAATTATATAAAAAAAGAATCTCCGTATATATTGAATGCCCTTCATCATGGCTGTGAAAGCCTGATATGGGCTTGGCTCTTTCCTGCTTTCTCCGGCCACCTGCGGTGTCGCCTTTTTGAGGGCGACACCGTAAACGGGCAATCACAAGGTTCACTCGAACGCGCCGTCGACCCTGTACCCGTCACTTCGGAAGCCGAATCCCACTTCAACGCTACCTTTCTGGATGCTAAATTGGTAAGCGTAGAACCACCACCATGAAGTGGCGCTAGACCCCCAGTAGGAGCCGCTTTGGCCAACGAAGCGCAGCATACCATTCCGGTAGAAGCCCAATGCTGGCAGGTAGAAGTAGTTACCTGCATCGGCTGCGGATGGTGGTGTGTTGGAAGCAGGCCATTGCTCGCTGGGGCTACTTATTCGAAAATCGGTCCCGTCTGGGGCAGTATTCGCGTTAAATCCGCTGATCTGTGATTTCTTCTTAAACCACATGCCGCCCTTATATAAGTGGCCCATAGTAGTCCAAACCTCATCTTCGTCCCAACGCGGATCGCCTTCTTTAGCGTACCATGCCAGCTCGTTGGCGTTCGGAAGACTTGCGCATGACTCTGTTGCTTGGAATGCACCACTGACTTCATGATACCAACGAGGGTCACTGTTGTTCTGGGGGAAGTTAGGTGAGGGGCTGCTGTCGTTGATGGTCGGCTGACCACCTGGAAGGTTCTTGGTCCATTCCCAACCATCCCAGTATTGTTTCTTCGCATCCCACATGTAATAATGATCGCCATCGTAATTCTTTACGTTGAGGTCAGCCGTCATGTCGTAGTAGGTATTCTTAGCATAAGTGAAAGAACTCAAGTTTTTGGTGATGGTACCCTCTATATTTGTTACCATATCTTTTATCCAATAACGAACCTTCAAAACATGTGTGCCAGGCTTGATAACCATATAGGCGCCATTGGTTGCTACACTAGCAACAGTGGTGTTGAGTGGGAAACCATTTTCATTAACGCTGCCGGATAATGGGTCTTGCGTGGTAAGGACAATCTGCTTGCCTGTGCCGCTGCCTGTCAGCTCGCCACTTGTAGGGTCAAGAGTGTAGGTGCTGGCGATATCGTTATCAGCAGTTACTTCTACCTTGGTCAGATAGCAATCTTTCAAAATGGTGTTGCTCGTGTAGGGCTGGAAGACGAGGATGGCTGCCTGGTGGTCGATTGTAAAGGAGAACTGATTCTTACCCGTCACCTTGTTGGCCGTTGCTGTGCCACAGTCGCCCGATTTGCCCAAATGGGTTGTGGTGTTGGGGGCTGTCTGCGTTTGGGCGGCAGGAATGATAACCTGGTTATTGCTGCCGTTCTTGCCGGGGTAATAAACCTTATAAGACGTGTTATTCTCGAACTTGCCGGGGACCAGAAACTTAAAATAGGCTGTCTTGCCCGTCGGGGCGTTTTTGCTTTTCTTCCATGTACCGCTGTCATCCTGCACGTAGATATGGTCGCCTGCCTCCCAATAGAAAGCGCCGGTGGCGTAATCCATCGAGGTGCGGGAGGTTGGCTCTTCGCCGGTTACGAACGTGGTCAAGTTCTTGTTTGTGCCGTTATCCGTGTTCGTATCTTTCTGCGTTATGTCTTCGTTGGCGCAGGATACAAGCGCCAATACCGAGCCGCAAAGGGCAGCAAGCGAAAGTAGGCGCATCTTGAATAATTCTTTTGTCATTTGTCTGTTTCTCTTTTGTCATTAATTACTTTGTGTAGAATAATGGGGCTTTAAAGCTCTCCTTATTCTTCCTCATCTTCATCTTCATCAAACCATACCTGCTTACCATTGCTCGGACCGGTTCCGTGCTGGCCGGGGTTGTGCTGACTGTGAAATGATGTTTGCATGAACTCTCTGTCGAGCAAGATATGAATCACCTCGATAGCGGGGCGTACATACGGTTGTTTCCTGAACATTTCTTTTTCCATTTTTCTATCATTTTAAGAGTGAATATTCTGTGTTATTTCCCTCTTGCGTGACTTGGCAAAAGGGTATGAAAAGTGGCACGGAGAATCCTCTTGGAATCCCCGTGTATATCGGATATACGACGCTCTTCGCGCGCGCGTATGAAAAAGCTAGTTTATAGGTCTGCCCTGTGTGTGTGTGTGTGTGTGTGTGTGTGTGTGTGTGTGTGTGTGTGTGTGTGTG
>NZ_JH594522.1:0-77651 GCF_000243035.1 Prevotella micans F0438 | reverse complement strand
TGTGTGTGTGTGTGTGTGTGTGTGTGTGTGTGTGTGTGTGTGTGTGTGTGTGTGTGTTAGCACTTTTTCCGAACCCTGCAAGAATATAGCGTTAAAAAACACGGGAGAAGTGAAATTCTCTCGCATCATGCTGTTGCTGTAATAAATGCTGTGTTCGTATATCATGGCGGCAAAGGTATATCATTCAGCTCTTTCCGGCAAATTAACCTTAAATATATTAGAGGGTTATCTCGGCCGAGCCATAGCATCGGTTGTGTTGCTCGTCGTAGATAACGCAGAACTGTCCGGGTGCAACTCCGTGGATATTGTCATCGGAGTATATGAGTGCTGTCCCTTCGGCTTGAATCTCAAGATGTGCTCGATGAAACTCGGGCGTGTGCCTAATCTTGAAGGTTATCGGTGTTGTATGTGTTTCGGGTGTGATGGTTAGCCAGTGCAAGTCGTGTATTCGGAAGAGGTTTTTGTAGGCGGTTGCGGGGTCGTAGCCGTGACTCACGAAGAGTATATTCTCGGCTGTGTCCTTTTTAACGACAAACCACGGGCCACCGCCTAATCCTAGTCCTTTTCGTTGTCCGATGGTATGAAACCAGTGCCCGCGATGCTGTCCGATGATTCGTCCGGTTTCAAGTTCAATCACATTACCTAACTGTTCGCCAAGATAGCGTCTTAGATATTCATTGTAGTCAATGTTGCCAAGGAAACAAATACCTTGTGAGTCTTTGCGACGTGCGTTTATAAGATGTTCGCGCTCGGCTATACTTCGTACTTCGTGCTTCTCGAGGTGTCCAATTGGGAAGATGGCTTTCTGGAGTTGCCAGCTGTAAATCTGTGCTAAGAAGTCAGTTTGGTCTTTCACTGGGTCGGGACTTGTGCAGAGCCATTTCCTGCCGTTAATCCATTTGGTTTGTGCATAATGGCCGGTTGCTATGATATCGTATTTGTGCCCGCATTTACGGTCGAAAGCGCCGAATTTTATTAGACGGTTGCACATCACATCTGGATTCGGCGTGAATCCGCTTCGCACTTTCTTCATTGTGTATCCGGTCACTTCGTCCCAATATTCCTTGTGGCAGTCAACAACCTCTAGTTTACAACCGTATCGGCTTGCAACTACGGATGCCATTTCGAGGTCTTCTTCGGAGTTACAATCCCATGCCTCGTCCTCTTCCGGTCCGATTTTGATATAGAAGCAATCGGGTGTGAATCCTTTTTCGGCCAGCAGATACAATGCCACAGAACTATCCACACCTCCCGATAGGAGTAGGGCTATACGTTTGTTTTCGAGTTCTTGTTTGTTCATGATTTATGGCCTCGTCCTACTTTCATTCTATCGAAGCCCACTCCATAAACTCCGTTCACTGTGCTTTGTGACACGAATGCCTGGGGGTCTATTTCATCAACTGTTTCATAGATGGAATGCGACTCCGATCGCCTGGCGATAATAAAAAGCATGCCCACCGTTTTACCGGTATAGAATCCGTGGGCATCGATAACCGTACATCCACGTTGAACCTTATTGTTGATTTTGTGACCGATCTCCTCCCATTTGTCAGATACGATGAAGAATTGTACCGAGCCATTCATTCCGTTTGCTACATAATCTACAACGAAAGTCATTACGAACAGAACTACGAAGCCGTATATTACGTTTTCCCAATTGTGCAACGCTAGATAGCTCGAAGTTATGATTACTAGGTCGCACGAAAGGATAATCTTTCCTAGCGACACATTGCGATATTTGTGAATCATGGCTGCTATGACATCCGAACCACCCGTGCTGGCATTATATTGTAAAGCCACTCCCATACCGAAGCCCATGAGTATTCCGCCGATTATGCATGACAGGAATGGATTGGTAGGCAACAGTGGGGCGGCCGAGAATATTCGCTGAAACAATGTGAGTAAGGTGGCGAAAATAAATACCGTGTAGATTGTTCGGATGCAGAATCGCCAACCCAGTACCTTCAGTGCAACGAGCAACAAAATTATGTTGAGGATAAAATAAGTGTATTCAATCGGAATGTCGATTCCCCAGAATATAACCGATGCCAGTCCGCTGATTCCGCCGATTGGAATCTTATGAGGCAGTAAAAATGCGCACCATCCGAAACTGCCAACCGTCGTAGTAAGCGTGATGTAGAGGAATTCCTTGAACTCCCGAAAAGTTTTCTGTTTAATGTTTTCACTCATATATTTTGAAGTTATCCTTAATTATCTAAACAAACTGAAGTTCACGCTTCCATAGCTGCGATGTTCGATAAACATGGGGTGAGTCTCGAAATTATTGTGTTTTCCGTGTTCGAGCACGAACAACCCATCCGGAGCGAGTGTTTTACCTGTGAGAATCAGGTCGGGTAGGTCTACAATATTGTTCAGCGTGTATGGTGGGTCGGCAAAAACTACATTGAACAGCTTTTTGTTCGATTTGAGAAAGCGAAATACATCGCCGCAAATCAGTGTATCGTTTGTTGCATTGATTTTCTCGAGACATTGCAAGATGAAATGTGCATGGTCGCGGTCTTTTTCCACGCTTACAACCTCACGACAACCGCGCGAGAGCAGCTCAAGAGAAATACTTCCAGTTCCGGCGAACAAATCGAGAGCCATCGAATCCTCGAAGTCTACATATTTGTTGAGAACATTGAAAATATTTTCTTTCGCGAAATCAGTTGTAGGCCGTGCTTTGAAACTTCGCGGAACATCGAATCGTCTACCTTTATAAATCCCGGTTATAATTCTCATTTTCTATTTCAAATAAAGTGCTTTCAGGTCATAAGGGATATGTTTCTCGGCCGCCATTGGAATGTTATTGAAGTTGGTGGCCACGTTCACAGTATAATTTCGCCTTATATAGCGATTCAGGTGTTCGGCCAACCATTGTGGCTCGGGCGGTGTACCAACGGTGTGTAGTTCGTCGCGTTCAAAGTCCATTCCCAACTGCTTCCAAACGTTCAGCAGAAAATAGAGCACGTCGCTCGCTTGTTCTGCCCCGAACGAGTTACTGAACAGGAATCTTCCTTGTCCGAATGCAAAAATATCAACCTTCTTCTCGTGGAAATAAGCGAACAACTTACGCCTCACCGCACTGAACGCTCTTCGATAGAGATGTCCCCAAACCGGCTGCATGAGGTGCATTATTCGAATATCCTCGAAATGGTCGTCTAGAACTAATTTCAGGTCTTTATTTATTGCAAACACCACAGCCGAATTAAATTCAGGCAGCATAGCTTTCACCAATTCACCTTTAGATTCATTGGCGAAAGTGTATTTGAAGAGCGTTTCAACATCCTGCTCTTGCTCTTGAAATTCGTCTACGGGCATCAACATAATCGGCGAATCGATGAGCGCCAGTACTCGTCGGTAGCCGCTTTGCAGGAGCTCCGATTTCTTGAAAGCTTCTCTTAAATTAGCTGCCACCGACATTGCATAGTTCGTTTGATAGGGTTCATGAACTATCTGTCCGCTTTCCTGCGGGTCGCCTACCGAGAACGACATCGTTCCACTGGCTATCCTAATGGTTAGCCTGAGTTTTTTATCGGAAATATTGTTATTCTGCATTGAAAATAAAGCTGTTTTGGAATACTGCAAAGGTAAATAGACCGAAGCAAAATCAGCGTGAGTCAGCTGAATGGATTATCCTTAATCAGTAATCGTTTTACAGTTAACAAGTCCGGAATGCTCGCAATCAATCCACAGCCTCCTCCAAGGCGAAACTGTCTCTTTTGATGTATCATGTACATCTGTGAGGAGAAGGCCTGCTTAACCTTACGATAACCGCGAGACACATAGGCAAAGTTGGGAGAAGAAGGACATATAATAATAAGGAGAGGAATCTTAGTTATTACTAGATTCCTCTCCTTTGTGATTCGCATGGGGCTCGAACCCATGACCCCAACATTAAAAGTGTTGTGCTCTACCTGCTGAGCTAGCGAATCTTTCGACCACTTTCTCCTTCGAAGAAGCGTTTGCAAAGGTAAAATATTTTTTCATCGAGGCAAAAATATCATACCCTTTTTCGAATATCCGGTAATCAGAGCCAGTTAGAACATCAAGGCTGCACGACGGATGGCAGAAACAAGAAGGTCTACTTCTGATTCGGTGTTATAGAGACCGAAGGAGGCGCGCACGGTACCTGAAATGCCGAGACGTTGCATAAGGGGCTGGGCACAGTGATGACCGGTGCGGACAGCTATGCCGAGTGTGTCGAGAATAGTGCCGAGGTCCATTGGATGAATGTTACCAACAAGAAAGCTTATTACAGCGTCGTGAGTCGTAGCGGAGGTGTGTTTTAGAGTGGATATTCCGAAGAAACGCATATCGGAGATGTCGCGTAGCTGGTCAACGGCATATTCGGTGAGATGGCGTTCATGAGCTTCAATGGAATCCATGCCAAGGGACTCGAGATAGTCTATTGCCGTAGCCAAACCATGGGTGGCGATATAATCGGGTGTACCGGCTTCAAATTTCAGTGGTGGACGCTCGAAAGTAGTCTGCTCCAAGAAACTCACGTGTTCAATCATCTCGCCTCCGCCCTGATAAGGTGGCAATTTATCAAGCCATTCTTCTTTTCCGTAGAGTACGCCGATACCCGTCGGGCCATAAAGTTTATGTCCGCTGAAGGCGAAAAAGTCGCAGTTGAGTGCCTGTATGTCCACTTTGAAATGAGGCACACTTTGAGCGCCATCCAAAGCTACGGGGACGGAATGATTGTGAGCTATTCGGATGATTTCAGTCACAGGATTGATAATTCCAAGCACGTTGCTTACGTGGGCTATGCTGACGAGCTTGGTTCGAGGTGAGAAGAGACGTTCATATTCGTCGAGGCGGAGCGAACCGTCGTCGTCTATCGGAATAACCTGAAGCACGATTCCATTTCGTTGCGCCTGTAACTGCCAGGGCACGATGTTGGAATGATGCTCGAGGGTGGAGATAATGACTTCGTCGCCTGCTCGCATGAATCTTTCAACGAAACTAGATGCAATGAGGTTGATGCTTTCAGTTGTTCCGCGTGTAAAGACGATTTCTTCAGCAGTTCGTGCGTTGATGAATTTACGAACCCTTTCGCGGGCAGCCTCGTGGAGTTCGGTTGCTTGTTGTGACATCCAATGCACACCGCGATGCACATTTGCGTTGACGTTGAGATATTCGTCGCGCATGGCATCGAGCACCACAATGGGTTTCTGTGTGGTTGCAGCGTTGTCAAGATAGACTAACGGTTTATCGTAGACGGTGCGCGAAAGTATGGGAAAGTCGGCCCGGACTTTATCTATATTATACATTTTATTTGAGAATTATTTGCACAGACTACAGCCTTCGCATTTGTCGAGTTCGCCGCGGAATCGTTTTTCCACTAGGTGATGGAGGCGATTGCGCAGTGGTTCTATTTCCATCTTGTCTATCACTTCGTTTATGAAGGCCATTTCTAGGAGTGTTTTTGCTTCCTGACGGTCTATGCCGCGCTGCTGCATGTAGAATAAGGCAGCGTCGTTGAGCTGACCAATAGTCGAACCATGGTTGCAGCGCACGTCGTCAGCATATATTTCGAGCATCGGCTGCGAGAACATGTGGGACGTGGGCGACGCGCAGAGGTTTTGGTTGGTTTCTTGAGAATTGGTTTTCTGGGCTTCATGGCGCACGAGAATCAATCCGGCAAAGGCTCCTTTAGCATATCCGTCAAGCACGTATTTATAGAGCTGGTTACTTTCGCAATGTGGTGCCTGATGGTCTATAACAGTGTTGTTATCGACGTGTTGCTGTTTGTCAGCGATTACGCATCCGTTGCAGAAACATTCGGCGCCTTCGCCTTTCATTACTAGGTCCAGCTTGTTTCTGGTCACGCCGTTGTGTAGGGTTATGATGTTGTGGCTCACCTTGCTTTTACCTTGCTGCTCGATGTAGACGTTGGATATTCTCACGTTATGTGCGTGAGTTTCTTCCATGCAGTTGAGCTCTAGATGGGCTCCGTCGGAAACATAGGCTTCGATAACCTGTGTGGTGAGGAATTTACGATTGTCGGTTGTATGGTCGCAGAAGAGCAGATTCACGTCGGCGTTTTCTTCAACAATGATGAGCACACGACGATTAGCCATCAGATCTACGTTGGAACGTAGGATGTTTACGACCTGAATCGTTCGGCTTTCACGTACTCCTCGGGGGACGTAGACAAACAGACCGTCTTGCGCCAACATTGTATTGAAGGCTGTGAGAGCGTCTTCATTGGCCTTGGCGATTCGGGCGTAGTGACTTGCAACGAGTTCTGGATATTGTTGCGCTGCCCGACTCAAACTGTCGACAATCAATCCGCTTTCGAGATGTGTTTCGGGTAGTACGCGGGAGTAGAAGCGGTCGTTCACCACGAAGTAGAGCGACGAACTTATGTTAGGTACATCACATCTGAAAGTATCATATGGATTCATGGGAACTTCGAGTCCACGGAGGTTTAATCCATAATTGGGTTCGAAAAGCGATGGAATGTCGGTGTATTTATAACGTTCCATTTTTCGCGTGGGGAACCCTTGCGCCTTAAAGTGTTTGAAAGCCTCGTCGCGCACGGCGTTCATTACATCGGCCGAATGATCGAAAATGATTTGCTGCGACTGGGCATAGAGGTCTATATATTGTTGTTCGATTTGCATAGCTATTGCCTCTATTTGTTATCGCCGTCTAGTTCGTCAGCTTCCTCCTTAATCCAATCATAGCCTCGTTTTTCGATTTCGATGGCTAGCTCCGGACCGTCGGTTTTTACGATTCTTCCTTTGTAGAGTACGTGCACCACGTTGGGTTTAATCATGTCGAGCAGTCGGTCGTAGTGCGTTATGACGATTATCGAAGTGTCCGGTCGGTGCATCTTGTTCACTCCTTCGGCTACGATTCGCATGGCATCCACGTCTAGTCCGGAGTCGGTTTCATCTAGAATGCTGAGTTTGGGTTCGAGCATAGCCATCTGGAATATTTCGTTGCGTTTCTTTTCACCACCCGAGAATCCCTCATTCACGCTTCGATGGGCCAATTTGGAGTCGATGCCCACGAGTTCGCGTTTTTCACGCATTAGTTTGATGAAGTCGGCGGCCTTGAGCGGTTCGAGTCCTTGATATTCACGTTTGGCGTTTATGGCAGCCTTCATGAAGTTGGTCATACTCACGCCGGGAATTTCGACAGGATATTGAAACGAAAGGAACAATCCTTCTCGCGCGCGGTCTTCAGGTTTCATGTCGAGCAGATTCTTACCGTTGAATATTGCCATTCCGTCGGTTACTTCATAGAGCGGATTACCTGTGAGTACCGCGCTCAGGGTTGATTTACCAGAGCCATTGGGCCCCATGATAGCATGTACTTCGCCGTCGGCGATGGTGAGGTTTATGCCTTTCAATATTTCTTTGTCTGCAACGGTTGCGTGCAGGTTTCTGATTTCTAACATATCTGTTTTGAGTTTATTTATGTATGAATATTCTTTATCCCACCGTGCCTTCGAGCGATACACTTAGAAGTTTTTGTGCCTCGACGGCAAATTCCATTGGCAGTTTGTTGAGTACGTCTTTGGCATATCCGTTCACGATGAGACCAACGGCATCTTCGGTGGATATGCCACGCTGATTGCAATAGAACAGCTGGTCTTCGCCGATTTTAGAGGTTGTGGCTTCGTGTTCGACGATTGCTGTTGGGTTATGAACGTCGAGATAAGGGAACGTGTGGGCACCACATTCCGAACCCAGCAGAAGCGAGTCGCACGAGCTGTAATTGCGTGCATTTTCGGCTTTTGGTGCCACTCGCACCAAGCCGCGATAGGAATTCTGACTCCGACCGGCTGATATTCCTTTAGAGATTATAGTACTCTTCGTGTTCCGTCCAAGGTGAATCATTTTTGTGCCCGTATCGGCCTCTTGATAGTTGTTGGTAACGGCCACGGAATAGAACTCGGCCTGTGAGTTGTCGCCGCGGAGGATGCATGAGGGGTATTTCCATGTGATGGCCGACCCGGTTTCAACCTGTGTCCACGACAGTTTCGAACCTGTGCCACGAAGGTCGCCCCGTTTGGTTACAAGGTTGAGTACACCGCCTCGTCCATTTTCGTCACCGGGATACCAGTTCTGAACCGTGGAATATTTCACTTCGGCGTTGTTAAGCACAACTATCTCGACGATAGCTGCGTGTAGCTGATTCTCATCGCGCATAGGAGCTGTACAGCCTTCAAGATAGCTCACATACGAGTCGTCGTCGGCAATGATGAGCGTTCTTTCGAACTGTCCGGTATTTATAGCGTTTATGCGGAAATATGAGCTCAGTTCCATCGGGCATCGCACGCCTTTTGGGATGTAAACAAACGAACCGTCGCTGAACACGGCCGAATTGAGTGCCGATGTGAAGTTGTCGCGATAGGGCACAACGCTTCCGAGATATTTCCGTACCAGGTCGGGATGTTCTTTCACGGCCTCGCCTATCGAGCAGAATATCACGCCTTTCTCGGCGAGTTGTTTCTTGAAGGTTGTCTTCACCGAAACGGAGTCCATAATTGCATCGACGGCCGTACCGCTCAACGCGAGTCGTTCTTCGAGCGGAATGCCCAGCTTATCGAATGTCTTTTCCAGTTCGGGGTCTATTTCCTTATTCTTGGGTTTCTTTGCCAGCGGGTCGGCGTAATACGATATACCTTGGAAATCGATTTTCGGCAGATGTAGATGTCCCCACGTTGGAATTTTGAGGGTTGTCCAATATCTATAGGCTTCCAAACGGAAGTTGAGCAGCCAGTCGGGCTCGCCTTTCTTCTGTGAAATGAGCCTCACAACGTCTTCGTTAAGGCCTTTGGGTATGATGTCGGTGTGAATGTCGGTGGTGAAGCCGAATGCATATTTCTGCTCGGCCACCTGCCTGACAAACTCATTGCTGTTATTATCTGACATTGTTTTTGAATGTATTTAATCCTATGTTATATTAATCTATATTTTAACCTTCTATCCGAACTGCCGACGCTTGTAATTTCAAAGATTATGCCGCCGGAGGACTGGGTAACATTTGTTTCCCGATGAATTATCGTTCTCCGGAGTTGCCATTGGCATTTGCTGTGATACTGGAAATGCTATGTAATGGTGCCAGTAGGTTGATTTGGCATGGCTTGCAGACTGCCTACCGTCTTGCTGT
The DNA here is from genome assembly GCF_000243035.1 of Prevotella micans F0438. Taxonomy (NCBI): domain Bacteria; kingdom Pseudomonadati; phylum Bacteroidota; class Bacteroidia; order Bacteroidales; family Prevotellaceae; genus Prevotella; species Prevotella micans. Next base: position 68,516 of record NZ_JH594522.1, on the reverse strand, counting down.
TCATTCGGGATTATCTAGGAACGACAGTTATCCTCTCGTCGGGTCGACAGTTATCCTCTCGTCGAATCGACTGTTGCTCTCTTGTCGAATCGACTGTTGCTCTCTTGTCGAGTCGATAGTTACTCTCTCATAGAATAGACTATCGCCCGCCGCTAGGAACGGCTATTACTCTCCCTTAGGAACGACGGTAGCCTTCCCTTAGGAACGACAATTACCTTCTCGTCGAGCCAACGGAACCCCGTAGGGGTGGCAAGACCACAGGCAGGCGGTGGAGCGACAGCGGAACCCCTGTAATCACGCCCGGCCGACGTTAACCCCGAAGGGGTGACGGATGCCCGTTTATCGCCCTCGTCGCCTCCCCGCGGTCATGGATTGTACGGTCTGATTACGTTCCGTCGCCCCTTCGGGGCTCCCCACTTGAGGTCGATTATTGTGCAGGGGTTCCGCCCTATCGGGCTCCACCGCCTGCCTGTGGTCCGCCGCCCCTACGGGGTTCCTCTGACTCGGCGATTACCATCCGCTAGGAACGACGACTGGCCTCCCTTAGGAACAAGCATTGCCCTCCCCTAGGAACGGCTATTGCCAACCCTTAGGAACGACGACTGGCTTCCGCTAGGAATGACTATTGGCCGCCCTTAGGAACAAGCATTACCCTCCCCTAGGAACGGCTATTGCCAACCCTTAGGAACGACGATTGGCTTCCGCTAGGAACGAGTACTGCTCTCCCTTAGGAACGACGATTACCGTTTGAGTTAGTCGGCATTTGTTGTTTCGGTTGGAGTGCACCTGCGGTGCAGACATCCTGAAAATCGTTTCAAATCTCACAAATCAACCCGTTGTCTCGACAAAGCCAGTCGCTCCCTACATTGAACTCACATATATCACAAACCATAATCCGCTTTGGGACAGAAATGGGGATAAAATAATTTCAAAGAGCACTCTTAAACACACAAGCGGGAATCCGATAATGGATTCCCCCTCATGGTTCTATATTCTTAATTCATCTGTTTAAATTGTAAACATACAGGGAACTACTCCTATAGGTTTTGTTCAACTTCAACTTCGGTGAACGTTTCGATGATGTCGCCAACCTGAATGTCGTTATAATTCGTTAGCGACAGGCCGCATTCCAACCCGGTGACAACCTCTTTAACGTCGTCCTTGTAGCGCTTTAGGGCGCCGATGGGGGCAGTGTGAATAACGATGCCGTCGCGAACCACCCGGCCCTTATCTTTGCTGTGAACCTTACCCTCGGTTACAAGACCGCCAGCAACCGTGCCAACTTTCGAAATTTTGAATACTTGCTTGACTTCTACCTGACCAGTGATAACTTCCTTCTTGAGCTTGTCGAGCATGCCGACCATGGCCGACTTGACGTCGTCGAGGGCGTCGTAGATAACGGAATAGGTGTTGATTTCAACCCCCTCGTGGTCGGCCAACCTGCGGGCATCAACCGAAGGACGAACCTGGAATCCAACGATTATGGCATCGGATGCCGAGGCTAGCATGACGTCGTTTTCAGAAATCTGACCGACAGCCTTACTTATCACATTCACCTTCACTTTCTCGGTGGAGAGCTTGATGAATGAATCGGATAATGCCTCGATCGAACCGTCGGTGTCGCCTTTGACGATGATGTTCATTTCGTGGAATTCTCCGCGAGCAATTCGATGCGAGATGTCTGAGAGTGTGAGGCGCGTTTGTGTGCGCAGGCCTTGTTCGCGCTGCAACTGTTCGCGCTTAGCGGCAATTTCGCGCGCTTCTTGTTCTGTTTCCATCACGTGGAATGAGTCGCCGGCTGTTGGAGCTCCATTCAATCCGAGAATTATGGCGGGTTCAGCCGGGGTGGCGCTTTCTATGCGTTGGTTACGCTCGTTGAACATAGCTCTGATACGGCCCCACGAGGTTCCGGCAATAAGATTGTCGCCTACGCGTAAGGTACCGTTCGACACAAGTACCGTGCTTACATAACCTCGGCCCTTATCGAGCGACGACTCAATGATTGTACCGGTTGCCTTTCGGTTCGGATTAGCTTTGAGGTCGAGTATGTCGGCCTCAAGAAGAACCTTGTCAAGCAGTTCACTCACTCCGATTCCTTTCTTCGCACTGATTTCCTGACATTGATATTTTCCGCCCCATTCTTCTACCAGAAGATTCATTTGCGAGAGGTCTTCGCGAATCTTGTCGGGATTGGCTCCTGGCTTGTCTATTTTATTTATCGCGAAAACCATTGGAACGCCGGCTGCCTGGGCGTGAGCGATAGCCTCTTTCGTTGTGGGCATCACGGAGTCATCGGCGGCTATGATAACAATCACTATGTCGGTTACTTGTGCGCCTCGGGCTCGCATAGCAGTGAAAGCTTCGTGTCCTGGCGTGTCGAGGAATGTTACCTTTCGTCCGCTTTTGAGAGTCACTCCATAGGCGCCGATGTGCTGGGTTATTCCTCCGGCTTCTCCAGCAATCACGTTGGTGTTGCGGATGTGGTCGAGTAGGGAAGTCTTACCGTGGTCAACGTGTCCCATCACGGTTACGATTGGAGCACGTGGTATGAGGTCGTTTTCGTCGTCGATTTCTTCACTTACGGCTTCTTGAACTTCGGCGCTCACATATTCGGTTTTATATCCGAACTCTTCGGTCACGAGATTAATTGTTTCGGCGTCGAGACGTTGGTTTATCGACACCATTATACCTACCGACATGAGGGTGGAAATGACGTTCGTAACCGGGATATTCATCATGGTTGCCAGTTCGGAGACGGTGACGAATTCGGTTAGTTTGAGTGTTTTACTTTCGCGGCTTTCGGCTTTTGCTTCGGCGTTGAGACGCTCTTGAACGGCGTCGCGCTTTTCTTTGCGATATTTCGCACCCTTTTTGTTTTGGCTTTTGCTTGTGAGTCGGGCGAGGGTTTCTTTTACCTGGCGTGCAACTGCTTCGTCGTCGACTTCGAGCGGACGCTGGTTGCGGTTGCGAACTTTTTTTGTGTTGTTGTTAGTGGCAACGTTTCTGTTCTTATTTTTTTTGCCACTTGTTTGTTTAGCGCCTTGTTTGTTGCCTTGTTGCTGTTGTTGCTGACCACCGGAGGCGATATTTATGTCGACGCGCTCTTTGTTTATTCTGGCGCGCTTTTTCTTGCCTTGTTCTTGTTGTGCAGAGGCGGTTTTAAGAGCTATTTTCTCGTCGCGTTCCTTGCGCCACTCGTCTTTTGTTTTGCGTTTCGGGCGTGTGTTTTGATTTATGGTACTCAGGTCGATTTTTCCCACGACAGTCATCTTCGGAACATTGAGTATCTTCTTTTCATTGCTGGTTTGGAAGATTTCTCTTTCCTTGTTTTCGGAGTCTTCGTTTTTGACAGCTGTATTAGGCTCTTCGGGTTCTGTGGGTTGAGTTTCGGTGATGGTTTTCTCCTCTTCGACGGGTTGGGGTATTTCCTTAATTTCGGGTGTGGGAGTTTCTTCTTTCGCCGTTTCGGAATCGGCCGGGACGACTTCAACGGAGGCTTCTTTTTGCTTTTTCGGTTTTGGGGTTGCCTTTGGTTTGGGTTGTTCTTGTTTTATTTCTTTTTGAACTTTGGGTTCATCTTCTTTTTTGTCGATAATGGGTTCGGACGTGGAGGGTTGATTTGTCGGTTTTTTACCCATACTTTCGAGATCGATTTTTCCTAGCGGCTTGTATTGCTGCTGATGTTCTTTGTTTAGCAGCGATTCGGCGCGATGGTCGATTTTCTTTTCGGACGCTTGTTCTTTTTGTTTTTTCTGCGAGAGTTTTACGGCGTCATTCTTGACGTCTTTGTCGGTTTTGAATTCGTCTACGAGTGCTTTATATTGTTCGTCGTTGAGACTAAAATTCGGGTCGCTTTTAACTTCGCCGAGTGTTTGTTTTTTCTCGAGGAACTCGACGGCTGTTTGTAGTCCGATGTTGAGTTCTCGTATTGCTTTATTTAATCTGATGCTCATTGATTATTAATCTTTCGGTGTTGGATGTTTGTTGTTGGATAATGTATTTGTTGTAGGGTTCCGAACATGGACGTTGCTGAATTGTTTCATCCTTTTTTTCAGCTTTCAGTCAACATCCATCACCTACGGATTTTTGTTTAGTTGTCGAATTCTGCTTTTAGGGTTTTCAACAGGTTGTCGACGGTTTCTTCTTCCAGGTCGGCTTCTTCTATAAGCATTTCCCGTGGTGCGTTTAGCACTTGTCGGGCTGTATCGAGTCCGATATTTTTTATGGATTCGATGACCCATGAGTCTATTTCGTCGGCAAATTCGTCGAGGTATATGTCTTCTTCGGTGTCTTGTTCGTTGAGTTCTCGGAACACGTCTATTGTGTATCCGGTGAGTATGCTGGCGAGTTTTATGTTCATTCCGCCGCGTCCGATTGCGAGGCTTACTTCTTCTGGTTGTAGGTAGACTTCGGCTTTTTTGTTTTCTTCGTCTATCGAGAGGCTGCTCACTTTTGCTGGTGCGAGGGCGCGTTGGATGAAGAGTTTTATGTTGTCGGTCCAGGTGATTACGTCGATATTTTCGTTGCAGAGTTCGTAGACGATGCTGTGTACTCTGCTTCCGCGTACTCCGACGCATGCGCCTACGGGATCGATTCTATCGTCGAAGCTTTCGACGGCTATTTTGGCTCTTTCGCCTGGGATGCGTGCTATGCGGCGGATTGCTATGAGGCCGTCGTTTATTTCGGGGATTTCGAGTTCGAGGAGTCGTTCCAGGAATTCGGGTGCGGTGCGTGAGATGATGATTTTGGGGTTATTGTTTTCGTTGTCGACTCGGAGGATTACGGCTCTGATGGTTTCGCCTTTTCTGTAGTTGTCTCTTGGTATTTGTTCGCTTTTTGGGAGGATGAGTTCGTTGTTGTCTTCGTCGACGAGGAGTACTTCGCGTTTCCAGGTTTGATAGACTTCGCCGGATATGATTTCTCCGATTCGGTCTTTGTATTTGCTGTAGAGTGCGTCGTGTTCGAGTTCGAGGACTTTTGATGCGAGTGTTTGTCGGAGGTTGAGGATTACTCTTCGGCCGAATTTGGTGAGGTTGACGGGTTCTGAGACGTCTTCGCCGATTTCGTAGTCGGGTTCTATTTTCCGGGCTTCGGTTAGTCCTATTTCTTTGTTGTCGTCTTGTACTTCGTTGTCGGCAACAACTACTCGGTTGCGATATATTTCGAAATCTCCTTTGTCGGGATTTACGATGACGTCGAAGTTTTCGTCTGAGCCGTAGATTTTTGCTATGACGTTGCGGAAGCTTTCTTCGAGCACGCTAACGAGTGTGGTGCGATCGATGTTCTTCATGTCTTTGAATTCTTTGAAGGTTTCGATCATGTTCGGACGTTCTTCTGACTGTTGTTTTCTTGTTGCCATGGGTTTTATTTGAAACTTATTATGTATTTGGTGTATTTCACTTCGTTCATTTTGAATTCGTGGTCGACGTCCATCTTCACGGGGCGTTTTTTGCCTTCGACGTGGACTTTTTCGTTAACTGACACGATGAAGTTGTTGCCGTCGACGCTTTTGAGTGTTCCTCGAACTTTTTTTCCATCGGCTCCGAGTACTTCTACGTTTTTGCCGATGAAGATTTCGTATTGTCGGGCTACTTTGAAGGGTTGTCCGAGACCGGCGGAGCCTACTTCGAGTTCATAGTCTTCGTCGTCGCGCGAGAGTCGTTCTTCGATGAATTTGCTTAGTTCAACGCAATCTTCGATCCACACTCCGTCGGCGTGGTCTATTTCGATTACGATTTTGTTGTCGGAACTAAGTTGAATATCGACCAGGAAATATTCTTTTCCTTCGAGCCATTGTTCAACGAGGTTCTTTACGATGTTTTTGTCTATCATTTTGTTTTTGAATATAAAAAATGAGGGACTTTTTTAAGCCCCTCATTCCTCTGAACGTTGGCAAAAGTAGGAAGAAAACGATTTTTGGCCAAAATGTTTGTCTTTTTTTCTCTATTTGAGGCTTATACGTGGTTTGGATGGGAGGTTTGTGGTGTTGTGGTTGGGTTTGGGGTGTTTTTCGGGGGGCTATATATATATTATATAAGGTGTATTTTATTTTTCGGCGACCTTGGGGGATTTGGGTGTGTGGAAAAAAAAGTTTTTTTCGGGCCTCGGGGAACTTTTGATGGGAAAAAAATGTTTTTTTCGTCCTCTGGGAACTTTTGGCGTGAAAAAAAAGTTTTTTCTGACCTCGGGAGAAGTTTTGGTCGGAAAAAAATGTTTTTTCGGGTCTCTGGGAACTTTTGGCGTGAAAAAAAAGTTTTTTCTGACCTCGAGAGAACTTTTGGTCGGAAAAAAATGTTTTTTCGGGTCTCTGGGAACTTTTGGCGTGAAAAAAAAGTTTTTTTCCACCTCTGCAATCTGCAGGGCCCGAAAAAAAAGTTTTTTTTGCTTCCTGCATATTGCGTGGCTCTGAAAAAAAGTTTTTTTGCTTCCTGCAATCTGCAGGGCCTGAAAAAAATGTTTGATTTCGTTCCTGCATATTGCGTGGCGTGAAAAAAAAGTTTTTTTGCTTCCTGCATGTTGCAGGGCTCTGAAAAAAAGTTTTTTTTGGGGTGTCTTCAGTCGTATGTCTCGGAAAATAAAATAAGTTCCGACATTACATTCCCGAGATGTGGAATTTTCCTGCAAACCCTGAAAAACAAAGAGGATGAGGCTCGAAAATGCGTTCATATTTTATTTTGTACTTTTGCGCGTCAATCATTCAAGGATAATTAAATGAGACCCAACAATAACCCTATACATATGTTTACAGATTACGATGGTGATATGCCCGACTTTGATGGGATTAAAATCGAAGGGGAGGTGCCTGTCTTCGTGACACGAAATTTGGTGATGTTTCCCGGAATTCTGATGCCGGTGCTCGTAGGAAGAAAAGCGACGCTGGAATTGGTGAGGTTTCTGGAGGAAAATCCGGAAACAATCTTTGTAATCGTTAGTCAGAAAGACGGCGATGTGGAATATCCCAAATCGAAAGACATCTACCGCACAGGTATCTATGTGAAGCTAATTCGCGCTTTCGATATGCCTGGAAGCGAAAACGGAGAAAGCAGAACGGTGGTGCTCCAGGGGCTCGGACGATGCCATCTGGATGAAATCACATCGACAACTCCCTTCATGCACGCAAAAACGTCGAAGCTGAGCGATGAACTGGTCGACAAAGACGACAAAGAGTTCCTCACAGCCGTGAACGATATGAAAGATACCCTAAAAGAGTATATTCATGGGAGCGATGAGCTGCCCGACGATGCGCAGTTTGCCGTAGATAATATTTCGCACCCGATTGCAGCCGTAAACTATGTTTGCAGCAATATGCCTTTCCCGGTTTACGAAAAAATGCTCATGCTGAAAGAAAATTCTGTCAAAGACAGGCTTTTCAGACTAATGAAACTTCTCAATCGCGAAATTCAGTTCCAGCATCTGCGCCAAAACATTCGCTCCAAAACACGCGAAGATATCGAGGAACAACAGCGCGAATACTTCCTGCATCAACAAATAAAAAATATTCAGGAAGAACTCGGAGATGGCGACTCAACCCCGGAAAAGAAGGAAATCCTCGAAAAGGCTAAGAAAAAGAAATGGTCGGAAGAGATAGCGAAGATTTTCCAAAAAGAAATCGACAAACTAAGCACCCTCAATCCCCAAAGCCCCGATTACAGCGTTCAGGTGAACTATCTCCAAACGATGGTTGGTCTTCCATGGAACGAATACACCAAAGACGACCTCGACCTCAAACGCGCCAAACGAGTTCTTGACCGCGACCACTACGGAATGGAAAAAGTCAAAGAGCGTATACTCGAATATATGGCCGTGCTCCAGCTAAAAGGAAGCAACAAATCGCCCATACTCTGCCTCTACGGTCCGCCGGGCGTAGGCAAAACCAGCCTGGGCAAAAGTATCGCCGAATCGATGAAACGCAAGTACGTGAGAATGTCGCTCGGCGGATTGCACGACGAATCGGAAATCCGCGGGCACAGGCGCACATATATCGGCGCAATGCCAGGCCGGATAATCAAAAACATTCAAAAAGCCAATTCGTCGAACCCAGTGTTCGTGCTCGACGAAATAGATAAAATCACACAGAATACCGTAAACGGCGACCCTTCATCGGCACTCCTGGAAGTTCTCGACCCGGAACAAAATAATGCCTTCCACGACAATTATCTCGATGTCGACTACGACCTGTCTAAAGTCCTATTCATCGCAACGGCAAACGACATCAATACCATCCCGCGCGCACTGCTCGACCGAATGGAAATAATCGAAGTGTCGGGATATATCACCGAAGAGAAAATCGAAATAGCCAAGCGACATCTTCTTCCGAAAGAACTCTCCAATAGCGGGCTCGACGAATACGCTCCGAAGCTGAAATTCACAAAACAGGCCCTCGAAAAGATAATTGAAAGTTATACGCGCGAAAGCGGAGTTCGGCAGCTCGAAAAACAAATAAATAAAGCACTTCGAAAGCTGGCCTATCAGCAAGCAATGAACGGGAAACTCGACTACGAAAAAATAACCCCCGTGGAACTCGAAGGATTGCTTGGCAAACCACCCTTCTATCGCGATATATATCAAGGAAACGACTACGCCGGCGTTGTAACCGGTCTTGCATGGACCAGCGTGGGAGGCGAAATCCTGTTCATCGAAACTTCACTCTCAAAAGGCAAAGCCGGCAAACTCACACTTACCGGAAATCTCGGCGACGTGATGAAAGAATCGGCCGTAATAGCCCTCGAATACGTAAAAGCACATGTCGACAGTTTGGGAATCGATTATAGAATCTTCGACCAATGGAACATTCACATTCATGTACCCGAAGGAGCCACGCCGAAAGATGGACCGTCGGCCGGCATAACAATCGCAACTAGTATCGCATCGGCACTCACGCAAAGAAAAGTTCGCAAGAATATCGCAATGACCGGCGAAATCACCCTCCGCGGAAAAGTCCTCCCCGTGGGCGGAATCAAAGAAAAAATTCTAGCCGCAAAACGCGCCGGCATAACCGACATCGTAATGTGTCGAGAAAATAGGAAAGACATCGAAGATATTCCCGAGAAATATCGAAAAGGAGTTCAGTTCCATTACGTGGAGAATATTCAGCAGGTATGGGACATCGCACTCACAAACCAAATCGTTGCCAATCCGGTAAATCTCACGATTAGCGAAACCAACAACAAATAAACCTCCGAAATGACTTTCGAACTCCAATTCGCAGACTCGGCAAGCAACGCCCGAACCGGTTTAATCAAAACCGACCACGGACAAATAGAAACCCCAATCTTCATGCCCGTCGGAACAGCCGGCGCAGTGAAAGGAGTACACTTTGCCGAGCTCATCGAACAAGTGAAAGCACAAATCATTCTCGGAAATACCTATCACCTCTATCTACGACCCGGAATCGAAACGCTCAAAAAAGCCGGTGGATTACACAACTTCAACGGATGGCAACGACCCATCCTCACCGACTCGGGAGGCTTCCAAGTATTCTCGTTGACAGGCATCCGGAAATTGTCGGAAGAAGGATGCGAATTTAGAAGTCATATCGACGGTTCGAAACATTTCTTCACGCCCGAAAACGTGATGGACACCCAACGAATCATCGGAGCTGACATAATGATGGCATTCGACGAATGTCCGCCTGGGAAAAGCGACTATGAATACGCAAAAAAAAGTCTTGCCCTCACACAAAGATGGCTCGACCGCTGTTTGAAACGCTTCCGAGAAACCGAACCACTTTATGGGCACAAACAAAGTCTCTTCCCAATCGTACAAGGTTGTACATACAAAGACTTGCGCGTTGAGGCAGCGAAATTCGTAGCCGATAAGGAAGCTGACGGCAATGCGATTGGCGGACTAGCCGTGGGCGAACCAACCGAAGTGATGTATGAAATGATTGAAGTGGTGAACGACATTCTCCCCAAAGACAAACCTCGCTATCTTATGGGTGTCGGCACCCCGCAAAATCTTCTTGAGGCTATCGCACGCGGAGTAGACATGTTCGATTGCGTGATGCCCACCCGCAACGGTCGGAATGCAATGCTCTTCAACAGCGAAGGCACGATGAACATGCGAAACAAAAAATGGGAGAACGATTTTTCGCCCCTCGACCCCGAAGGATGCACCATAGACCGCATAACCACCAAAGCATATCTGCACCACCTTTTCAAAGCCGGCGAACTTCTGGCCATGCAAATAGCCAGCATCCACAACCTGGCATTTTATCTGCGCTTGGTAAAAGAGGCTCGCTCGCACATAGCGCAAGGTGATTTCACAGTGTGGAAATCGCAAGCGGTTGAAAAACTAGGACGAAGAATATAATCGAACGTGATATGAACAAGCCAGCCGAACTATTCCAAAGTCTGAAAGCTCGAGCAACATCGCCTCGTACCAGACACAACCTCGCGCAGCTCAGAAAAATAATCGGAAAGTTCAGTCCGAAACGCGTTCTCGGACTACTCGATTGGTATATCGTCAAGAAGTTCATTGGAACCTACGTATTTGCAATCCTACTTATCATCTCGATTGCCATCGTGTTCGATTTCAACGAAAACCTATCGAAGTTCACGCAATATCATGCACCGTGGCGTGCCATTGTGTTCGACTACTATGCAAACTTCGTCCCCTACTATTCCAATCTCTTTTCGCCGCTTTTCGTCTTCATCGCCGTGATTTTCTTCACCTCGAAACTGGCAGGCAACTCCGAAATCATTTCTATGCTTGCTGCCGGGGTGTCGTTTAATCGATTAATGCGACCCTACATGATTTCGTGCGTGCTTATTGCCGGCCTAACCTATTATCTCAACAGTTTTGTGATTCCCCACGGAACCGTAATCAGGCAAAACTTCGAATCGCTATACCGAAATTCGAAGAAAAACAACACGGCCGAAAACGTACAACTGCAAGTAGGCAAAAACACCGTGGCATACATTCAAAACTACGATAATACATACAAACGAGGCTACGGATTCTCGCTCGACAAGTTTGAAAACAAAAAGCTCGTTGAGCACATGACGGCAACCGAGATTCAATACGACACCGTGGCCGACGCGAAGTTTCATTGGAAAGCCAGCAACTGGAAAATACGAAAGCTAAAAGGACTAAAAGAACACATAACCAGCGGAGACAATCTCGACACGCTCATCCTCATGGAGCCAACCGACCTTGTCTACTCAAAAGGACTGCAAGAAACATTCACATCGCCCGAACTACTCGCCTACATCTCGAAACAAACCAGTCGAGGTTCGGGGAACGTCGTGCAATACGAGGTTGAATATCACAAACGAATCGCAATGTCGTTTTCGTCGTTCATCCTCACAGTGATAGGATTGTCGCTCTCGGCACGTAAACGAAAAGGCGGAATGGGATTATATCTCGGTATCGGCTTGGCATTGAGCTTCGGTTACATCCTCCTGCAAACCATTTCGTCGACATTCGCTATCAATGCCAACACACCTGCCATGCTCGCGGCATGGATTCCGAACATCGTCTTCGCAGTCATAGCATATTTTTGCTACAAACAAGCACCCAACTAACAAACACGCCCGGAATGAGGACGGGAAAAAACAAAACAAGAAAATGGTATTTGAAGAATTAGAATTAAACGATAATGTGTTAGACGCACTTTACGACATGCACTTCGAAAAATGCACACCGGTACAAGAAAAATGTATCCCAGAGATTCTCAAAGGAAAAGATGTGCTCGGAGTGGCTCAAACCGGAACCGGAAAAACAGCAGCCTATCTTCTGCCTGTGCTCTCGAAACTGGCAAGTGGAGGTTATCCCGAAGATGCTATAAACTGCCTCATCATGTCGCCCACAAGAGAGCTTGCACAACAAATCGACCAGGCCATACAAGGCTTCTCTTACTATCTCGACAAAGTTTCCTGTGTGGCTGTTTACGGCGGAAACGATGGCAATCGCTACGACCAGGAACTAAAAAGCCTAAGCCTCGGAGCCGACCTCGTCATTGCAACTCCAGGACGATTCATATCGCACATCTCGCTCGGCAATGTAGACCTATCGAGAGTTAGTTTCTTTATCCTCGACGAAGCTGACAGAATGCTCGACATGGGATTCTCTGACGATATCATGACTATTGCCAAGAAACTACCCCAAACCTGCCAAACAATAATGTTCTCGGCAACCATGCCTGCTAAAATCGAAGATCTAGCAAAAACACTCCTCAAAGACCCCGTCACAATTAAACTTGCGGTGAGCAAACCGGCCGAGAAAATACGTCAACAGGCCTATGTTTGTCACGAAACGCAAAAGATGGGAATCATCAAGGATATTTTTAAGGCGGGCGACCTAAAACGAGTAATTATCTTCTCCGGTTCAAAACAAAAAGTGAAGCAAATAGCCCAATCGCTCAATCAGAAACAAATAAATTGCGGGCAGATGCACTCTGACCTAGAGCAGGCTGAACGTGATGAAATGATGTTCCGCTTCAAAAGCGGACAGATTGACGTGCTTGTCGCGACTGACATTCTGGCTCGAGGAATCGACATCGACGATATAGCAATGGTTATAAACTACGACGGGCCACACGATGCCGAAGATTATGTTCACAGAATCGGCCGAACAGCACGTGCCGACCGCGACGGAGTAGCAATAACTTTCGTCAACGATGACGACATATATTTCTTTCAGCAAATCGAAAAATTCCTCGGCCGTGAAGTAGAAAAAATGCCTCTTCCAGAATCTCTAGGTAAAGGCCCCGATTACACTCAGCAGGCAACAAAACCAAAACGAAGTGGAGATGCTCGTTCACGCCGTCGTAAAGCTCGCGAACAACAAAGTCATAAGGACACTAAGCAACGCTCGCGACGAAATAGGCCCCAGGATTCGCATAAGTCGGATAAACAGACTGAAGAAAAGAAATCCGAAACTCGCAATTCGAGAAAACGCCCCGCACGTAACGAAAAGCAACAACCCCAAAGGCAACCATCTAATCAAATCCCGCAACAAGCCGAAGAAAAAACCGAATCGCGTAATAAAAGGCGTCGTTCCTCAAGCAGTAGCCGTCGCAAAGCACCTCAAAAGCAACAGCAACCGCGCAGTACGAAATACGATATACGCGAAGAATTTTCACGGCCCAAGAAGCAGCGCGAAAGCGGATTGAAGAAACTTATCAAAAAGCCCCTACGCTGGCTAGGACTTACAAAGAAATAATTTTGAACATTGCAGGAGCGTCACGCTTTTGGCTGTTTCCATTCGGAAAATCGCTAGATCGTGGCGCTTCTGTCTATTTCTGTTTGGAAAATCATTAGAGCGTCACGCTTCTGTTTGTTTCCATTCGGAAAATCGCTAGATCGTGGCGCTCTTGTCTGTTTCTGTTTGGAAAATCATTAGAGCGTCACGCTTCTGTTTGTTTCCATTCGGAAAATCGCTAGATCGTGGCGCTCTTGTCTGTTTCTGTTTGGAAAATCACTAGAGCGTCACGCTTCTGTCTGTTTACGTTTGAAAAATAGCTAGATCGTGACGCTCCTTTCTGTTTTCGTTTGGAAAATCGTTAGAGCGTGGTACTTCTGTATGTTTCCGTTTGAGAAGTTGCTAGAAACAGCGTTTCTATAGCGGTTCAGTTTGGAAATTAGTGCGTATTTTTGCAACGCACTAATCAAAGAAATAGCGCAAAATAATTATGAAGAGATTACTTTTTCCCATCATCGCACTTGCCACAATTGTGGTGATGTCTGGTTGCGGCTCGAGTAAGGGCGTTGCTTATTTTACCAATATCGACTCAACAAGTTTAGCCGCTTCACGCGGTCTCTACGATGCTAAAATAATGCCGAAAGACGAGCTAACAATAAGCGTGCACACAACCGATCCGGCTGCAGCTTCACCTTTTAATATAGAAACTTCGTCGGGTACTTCGGGAGCTTCGAAAGGCTATCTGGTTGATAATGACGGATTCATCAGCTTCCCCTTAATCGGTCGAGTACACGTTGCAGGATTAACCAAGACAGAGTGCGAAGCGATGATAAAAAGTAAGATTAAACCCTATCTCGCAGCTACCGAAAATCCTGTCGTTATGGTTCGCATGAGCAGCTATCGTATCACGGTTATAGGCGAGGTGGCCAACCCTGGAGTTATTCCGGTTTCAACAGAAAAGATTAGCGTGGTAGAAGCTCTGGCACAGTCGGGCGACCTCACCATTTTCGGTAAACGAAACAACATCATGCTCATCAGAGAAGATGCCAACGGGCAGAAGCACGAAACGAGGCTGAACCTGAACGATGCTAATCTAATAAACTCGCCCTACTACTATTTGCAACAAAACGACATTCTCTATGTCGAGCCGAACAGTGCAAAAGCAAAGAGTGCAAACATCGGGCAATCTACAACGATGTGGTTTTCGTTCGTCGGAATCGTAACGTCAGTAGCCTCAATGTTAGTAACCGTATTGAAATAGGAAAAACAACCATCACATACGCAGACCTCATACAGAGCTTTTGTTTAGAAAAAGAAATGAAAATATTCTATTACACTCCGGCTTACGAATTCCTACAGACAGCCGAACGATGTAAGAGAGTATTTTCATTTTTCATTTATATTTAAAGAAATCAATTATGTGCGGAATAGTTGGATACATCGGGACAAACCGCGAGGCCTATCCCATACTCATAAAAGGACTTCAGCGACTCGAATATAGGGGCTACGACAGCGCCGGCGTTGCTTTGCTTAACAAAAAAGGACTCAATATCTACAAGGCCAAAGGTAAAGTGGCCGATTTGCAGGACTATTGTCAAGATAAGGATACATCGGGCACCGTTGGAATTGCTCACACGCGCTGGGCTACACATGGTGAACCGTCGGCAACAAACGCTCATCCGCATTATTCGGAATCGAAGAACCTGGCCATAATTCACAATGGGATAATAGAGAACTTTGCCGAGATAAAGAGGAATCTTGAAGGGAAGGGCATAGAATTCCGGTCTGACACCGATACCGAGGTGCTCGTTCAGCTTGTGGAATACATCCAGGAAAGAAAACGGCTCGACCTCCTCACCGCCGTTCAGGTTGCACTTCACCAGGTGATTGGCGCCTACGCAATCGCGTTGCTCGACAAGAATAATCCAGACACCATCATTGCAGCCAGGAAACAAAGTCCACTAGTTGTCGGGATAGGCGACGGCGAGTTTTTCTTGGGTTCGGATGCCAGTCCGATTATTGAATACACCGACAAGATGGTTTATCTTGAGGATGGGAATATTGCCGTGATGAAACTCGGCGAGGAACTTAAGGTTGTGAACATCCTCAACGAGGAATTGTCACCCGCTATTCATACGGTCGACCTCAACCTTGGCCAAATCGAGAAAGGTGGCTATCCCCACTTCATGCTCAAGGAGATTTTTGAGCAGCCCGAATGTCTCACTAATTGCATGCGCGGTAGAATAAACGTAGAGCACAACCACGTTACATTGAGCGCACTCATCGACCATCGTAGCAAACTTATCGACGCCAAACGCATCATTATTGTTGCTTGTGGAACCAGCTGGCACGCCGCGTTGATAGGTAAGCAAATCATCGAGAATCTTTGTCGTATTCCGGTTAATGTTGAGTATGCCAGCGAATTTCGCTATCGCAACCCGGTTGTGCGCAGCTGCGACGTTGTAATTGCCATTTCGCAGAGTGGCGAAACCGCCGATACACTCGCAGCCGTTGAACTGGCAAAGGAGAAAGGCGCTTTTATCTATGGAATTTGTAATGCCATCGGTTCAAGCATTCCACGCGCTACCGATACGGGTACTTACATCCATGTGGGTCCCGAAATTGGCGTTGCATCTACAAAGGCTTTCACAGGTCAGGTAACCGTACTCACAATGTTTGCCCTCACTTTGGCCGAAGCAAAAGGAACTGTCGCGAATAAAGACTATGTTAAGATAGTTGAACAACTCGCCACTATTCCCGATAAGATTCGCGAGGTGCTCAAAACAAACGATACGGTACGCGATTTGGCTCGCACATTTACCTACGCCCATAATTTCATCTATCTCGGGCGTGGATTCAGCTATCCCGTTGCCCTTGAGGGGGCGCTTAAACTCAAGGAAATATCCTATATCCATGCCGAAGGATATCCCGCAGCCGAGATGAAGCATGGTCCGATTGCACTCATCGATTCCGACATGCCCGTGGTTGTTATCGCCACCCACAATGCCATGTACGAAAAAGTGCTTAGCAATATGCAGGAGATAAAAGCGCGTCAAGGACGAGTGATTGCCCTAGTGAGCAAGGGCGACACGATGGTTTCGCGACTCGCCGACGCCGTTATCGAACTACCCGAAACGATGGAATGTCTCGAACCGTTGGTGGCCACTGTTCCATTGCAACTTCTGGCCTATCATATCGCCGTTTGTAAGGGAAAGAATGTAGACCAACCTCGCAATTTGGCTAAATCAGTAACAGTTGAATAAAATCGAATACAAATGGAAAAAAACATACATGAAGATTGTGGAGTGGCGATGATAAGGCTACTCAAACCCTTGGAATATTATCAAGAAAAACATGGCACATGGATGTATGCTCTTAACAAACTCTATCTGATGATGGAGAAACAGCACAACCGAGGACAGGAAGGCGCAGGAATGGCGACCGTGAAAATGGATACACGCCCCGGTAACGAATATATGTTTCGCGAACGAGCCGAGGGAAAAAATGCCGTTACGGAAATCTTCGGCAATGTGCACAAACACTTTAAACCTTACTCTACAAATCAGCTTTCCGACGTGCAATTCGCCAAGGAACATCTGCCGTTTGCAGGCGAACTCTATATGGGCCACTTGAGATATTCAACGACGGGCAAGAGCGGACTCTCATACGTCCATCCATTTCTTAGGCGCAACAATTGGAAAGCTAAAAACCTGTGTATGTGCGGCAATTTCAATATGACCAACATCGGTGATATTTTCGAAAAGCTAACCGAACAAGGTCAATGCCCACGCAAATACAGCGACACCTATCTGCTTCTTGAGCTCATGGGACACAGGCTCGACCGCGAGGTAGAGCGCAACTTTGTAGATGCCCAAAAACAAGGTCTCGAGAAACAGGCCATAACCCGATACATCGAAGAGCATGTCGAAATGAGCAACGTTCTCAAAACAACTATGCAGGATTTCGATGGTGGATATGTTATCTGTGGAATCACAGGCTCGGGAGAGAGCTTCGCCATACGCGACCCCTGGGCTATTCGTCCGGCATTCTACTATCGCAGCGACGAAATTGTAGCTCTGGCCAGCGAGCGACCCGTGCTTCAAACAACTTTTGATCTGGAATGCGAAGACATTACAGAACTCCGACCCGGTGAGGCTCTCATCGTTAACCGAAGAGGCGAATGCTCGCTCAAACAGATTATTCCGCAACGTGCCGATGCTGCCTGCTCCTTCGAAAGGATATACTTCTCTCGTGGGTCAGACAGAGATATATACAAGGAGCGCGAAAAACTCGGCGAACAGCTCACCGAACCCGTTATGCATGCCATAGACAATGACACCGACCATACCGTACTCTCGTTCATTCCCAATACGGCCGAAGTGGCCTTCTACGGTTTGCTGCATGGATTCAGAAAACGCATCGACTCCTGGAAATCCGAGCAGATTGCAGCCCTCGGACCGAATCCCGACCGAAATGAAATCGAGAAAATTATAAGCCGCCAAGTGCGCTCTGAAAAAGTGGCTTGGAAAGATATAAAACTGCGCACCTTCATCACCGAAGGAAATTCGCGCAACGACCTCGCATCTCATGTTTACGACATCACCTACGAGAGTATCCGCCCAGACCGGGATAATCTCGTTATCATCGACGACTCCATTGTTCGCGGAACTACTCTGCGCGAGAGTATCCTCAGGATTCTCGACCGGCTTCATCCGCGCCGAATAATCGTGGTATCGAGTGCACCACAGATTCGTTATCCCGACTATTACGGTATCGACATGCCTCGGCTTGAAGAGTTCTGCGTATTCCGCGCAACCATCAGTCTCATTGAAGAGCGTGGGATGGAAAGTTTGCTAAACGAGATATACTCCCGATGTCTTGCAGAACTAGCCAAGCCCAAGGGAGAGACAATAGAAAATGCCGTGTGTGCCGTTTACGAGCCGTTCACGGTTAACGAAATCAACCGCCGTATTGTAGATATGCTACGCCCTGAGGGCATGACAACGCCCGTTGAACTTGTATTCCAAAGTATCGAAGGTTTGCACGAGGCGATACCTCACCATCGGGGTGATTGGTATTTCACAGGCAAATACCCCACTCCAGGCGGTATGAGATTGGTTAATCAGGCATTCGTAAACTTCTATGAGGAGCGTAAAGAGGCTTTACCACAAATCGGTCATTAGGTATTTGTGGTCAATTTTGCTCCATGCACGCTGCAGGGATGTTTTTGTGTATCTAAAAGGTTTATGCGCAGATTGCAGGAAGGTTTTCAATTCTTCAAAATAGATATACAGAGTGCGTGAGGGAGCACAGCATGCAAAGCCAATGACGTTTTAAGATTAATGTGAGTTAGATATAAAATGATAGTCGCGTTATCCCTCACGCCAATTCGTAGGGTTATTTGGTTCATCACCCGAGTTCACAATGGGTGTGTGACAAAAATCTTATACCGCCCCACATTCTTTTAGATTACGACAGAACAAAACAAGAACAACGATAAAGAAATCGACATAAGAAAATGAGGAACGTAACATTAATATTGAACGACGGAACCCGATTTCACGGCAAATCGTTCGGCTACGAAAAGCCTGTGGCCGGCGAAGTAGTTTTCAACACTGCCATGATGGGCTATCCGGAGAGTTTGACCGATCCATCGTACGCCGGTCAAATGATTGTAACAACCTTCCCTCTGGTTGGAAACTACGGTGTACCGCCACTTACAATCGGCTCCGACGGTATACCCCTTTTCATGGAAAGCAACCGCATTCACGCCTCTGCACTCATTGTGGCCCACTATAGCGAGCATCACTCACATTGGAATGCTGCAATGAGTCTCGCCCAGTGGCTCAAAAACGAACAAGTACCCGGAATAACCGACATAGACACACGCGAACTAACCAAAGTACTGCGCGAACACGGTGTGATGATGGGGAAAATCATTTTAGACGACGAACCTAACAATATTCCGGAAGCCGACTATGAAGGTGTGAACTTCGTAGATAGCGTGTCGACTAAAGAAATAATCCGCTACAACGAAGGCGCCGGAAAAAAGGTTGTTCTCGTAGATTGCGGCGTGAAGGCCAATATCATTCGCAGTCTTGTTAAAAGAGGTGTCGAAGTAATACGTGTGCCTTGGAACTACGATTATATCTCGCTCGACTTCGATGGTTTATTCCTTGCTAACGGCCCAGGCGACCCAGACACGTGCCAGGTCGCCGTCGACATCATCCGTAAACAAATGAACCAAAGTATAAAGCCCATTTGCGGCATCTGCATGGGCAACCAACTTCTGGCTAAAGCCGCTGGAGCATCGATATACAAACTCAAATACGGACACCGTGGACATAACCAACCTGTGAGAATGGTAGGTACAGAGCGATGCTACGTTACATCTCAAAATCATGGTTATGCCGTAGACGCTGCATCGTTGGGAGCCGATTGGGAAGAACTGTTCGTCAATATGAATGATGGCAGTAATGAAGGTATTCGTCATAAAACAAATCCATGGTTCAGCTCGCAATTCCATCCCGAAGCGTGCTCAGGCCCAGTGGATACATATTTCATGTTCGATAAATTTGTAGAAATACTCCAAAAATGAAAGACGAAAGCATAAAGAAAGTCCTGATACTAGGTTCAGGTGCACTCAAAATAGGCGAGGCAGGTGAATTCGATTATTCCGGCTCACAAGCCCTTAAAGCACTGCGTGAAGAGGGAGTAAAAACCGTGCTCATAAACCCAAACATTGCCACGGTACAAACATCCGAAGGTGTGGCCGACCAAATTTATTTCTTACCGGTTCAACCCTACTTCGTTGAAAGAGTTATACAAAAAGAACGTCCCGACGGAATACTCCTTTCCTTCGGAGGACAAACTGCGCTGAATTGCGGTGTGGAACTTGACCGCCATGGGATACTACGGAAATATGGAGTACGCGTACTCGGCACCCCGGTAAAGGCAATTATGAACACCGAAGACCGCGAGCTTTTCGTTGAACAACTCGACCAAATAGACGTTAAGACTATCAAAAGCGAAGCCTGCGAAAATACAGAGCATGCTCGCCGTGCAGCTAGCGAACTGGGCTATCCGGTAATTATTCGCGCCGCCTATGCTCTGGGTGGACTCGGCAGCGGTTTTGCTGATAACGAAAAAGAGCTTGACCGGCTATGTGAAAAAGCTTTCGCTTTCTCGCCTCAAGTGTTAGTTGAAAAGAGCTTGAAAGGCTGGAAAGAAATAGAATACGAGGTAGTACGCGACCGCTACGACAACTGTATCACTGTTTGTAACATGGAGAACTTCGACCCGCTCGGCATTCACACTGGCGAGTCAATTGTAATTGCACCCTCCCAAACCCTCACTAATAGCGAGTATCACAAGTTGCGTGCACTAGCCATCAAGATAGTCCGCCACATCGGAATTGTGGGCGAATGTAATGTGCAGTATGCTTTCGACCCGCAAAGTGAGGACTATCGCGTCATCGAGGTCAATGCCCGTCTTTCGCGCTCATCAGCCCTGGCCAGCAAAGCTACCGGTTATCCGCTTGCTTTTGTAGCTGCCAAACTCGGCATGGGCTATGGTCTGTTCGAACTCAAAAACTCCGTAACCCGTACGACATCTGCATTCTTCGAACCAGCACTCGATTATGTCGTGTGTAAAATTCCACGTTGGGATCTCAGTAAGTTCCGCGGTGTCGACAAAGAACTCGGTTCGAGCATGAAATCTGTCGGAGAAGTCATGGCAATCGGCCGAAACTTCGAGGAAGCTATCCAAAAAGGTCTCCGTATGATAGGCCAAGGTATGCACGGTTTCGTTGAAAACAAAGAACTCCGAATAGACGATATCGACGCCGCTTTGCGTGAGCCAACCGATAAACGCATCTTCGTTATCTCGAAGGCTATGCACAAGGGCTACAACGTAGATCAGATTCACCAACTAACGAAAATCGACCGATGGTTCTTGTATAAATTGAAACATATCATTGATATCGACGAACAACTCAAAAAACGCAATATAAATACCCTCGGTAAAGAACTCCTACGCGAGGCGAAGGTCTATGGCTTCACCGATTTCCAAATAGCCCGTGCTGTTGGACTAGAAGAAGAATCGCGTAATATGCACGAAGCCATGCTTACAGTGCGCCGGCTTCGCAAAAGCCATGATATCCTGCCAATGGTTAAGCAAATAGATACACTCGCGGCAGAATATCCCGCACAAACTAACTATCTCTACGTGACATATTCAGGCGTAGCGTCTGACATATCATTTGCTAATGACCGAAACAGTGTCATCGTACTTGGGTCAGGAGCCTATCGTATCGGCAGCTCCGTGGAATTCGACTGGTGTGGTGTGCAGGCCCTCAACACAATCAGAAAACAAGGGCATCGTTCGATAATGATAAATTATAACCCCGAAACCGTTTCTACCGATTACGACATGTGCGACCGCCTCTACTTCGATGAACTCACTTTCGAACGAGTTATGGATATCATCGATCTCGAAATGCCGTATGGAGTGATTGTGTCGACTGGCGGCCAGATTCCGAATAATCTTGCCATGTTCCTCGATGCCGAAAACGTGCCTATTCTTGGAACATCAGCTAAGGACATAGACGGCGCAGAAGACCGTGCTAAATTCTCGTCGATGCTCAACGAAATCGGAGTTAACCAACCCGAATGGCGCGCGCTTACGAGTATGGATGACATCGATGAGTTTGTGAATCGAGTGGGTTTCCCGGTTCTCGTTCGCCCTTCTTATGTCCTTTCGGGCGCAGCAATGAACATCTGCTCTAATAAAGACGAACTCACGCGATTCTTACGTCTTGCTGCAAATGTGAGCGAAGACCATCCTGTAGTGGTTAGCAAATTCATCGAAAACGCAAAGGAAATAGAGATGGATGCTGTTGCCCGCGATGGAGAAATTCTGGCTTATGCAATCTCTGAGCACATCGAGTTTGCTGGAGTTCACTCTGGCGACGCAACCATTCAGTTTCCACCCCAGAAACTTTATGTTGAAACTGTTCGCCGGATAAAACGAATTAGTAAACAAATTGCGAAGGCTCTCCACATCAACGGTCCATTCAATATTCAGTACATGGCCCGCGACAACGATATTCTCGTAATAGAGTGCAATCTGCGTGCAAGCCGCTCATTCCCATTTGTGAGTAAGGTTCTGAAGCTGAATTTCATTGACCTTGCAACGAAAGTTATGCTTGGTCTTCCGGTAGAGAAGCCCGAGAAAAATCTCTTTGATCTCGACTATGTGGGAATCAAAGCTAGTCAGTTCTCTTTCAATCGTCTGCAGAAGGCCGATCCTGTGCTCGGGGTCGATATGAGTTCAACTGGCGAGGTTGGTTGCTTAGGCGACGACACTTCGACAGCCCTACTGAAAAGCATGCTATCTGTCGGTCATCGCATTCCTGAAAAAAACATTCTTTTGTCGACCGGCGGTGCAAAACAGAAAGCCGAAATGCTCGAAGCCGCACGCATACTCCGCAATCATGGCTATAATTTGTTTGCAACTAGCGGTACGTCGAAATATTTAACCGAAAACGGTATCGAAAATACACTGGTCTACTGGCCCTCCGACGAAGACAAACAGCCTCAGGCACTCGACTTGCTTCATCAAAAAAAGCTTGACATGATTGTCAATATCCCGAAAGACCTCACGCCGCGCGAACTTACAAATGGTTATAAGATACGTAGAGCTGCAACCGATCTTAATGTGCCGCTTATTACGAACAGTCGTCTGGCTAGCGCTTTTATCCATGCGTTTTGCAATGTGAAGCTTGACGAAATCGACATCAAAGCTTGGGGCGAATATTAATCACCCCATCGGAAAAAAGCAATACATTTGCACATGCTAATTTTTGAACAACAATAATCATCATAATTTTTATAAACTAATTTGTTTTTACTATGAAAGTCTATGAGTATCAAGCAAAGGCTCTCTTTGCAAACTATGGCTTGCCTGTAGACAACAGCATTCTTTGTCGCACGGTCGACGAAGCTGTGGAAGCCTACAAAAAGCTAGGTGGTGAACGCGCGGTTGTCAAGGCACAAGTGCACACCGGAGGTCGGGGAAAAGCCGGCGGTGTGAAGGTTGCAAACGGCGAAGCTGAAGTAAAGCAGTATGCTACCCAAATTCTGGGAATGGACATCAAAGGATTCACCGTTGACCGAGTGCTCGTTGGCGAAGCAATCAACATCGCTTCGGAATATTATGTGAGTATCGTAATCGACCGCAAATCTAAGTCGGCAATCCTGATGCTTAGTCGTGAAGGCGGTATGGACATCGAAGCCGTTGCCAAAAACACTCCGGAGAAGATTGTAAAAATCCCAATCGACCCACTAATTGGCCTACCAACTTTCAAGGCGCGTGAAGCTGCTTTCAAACTTTTCGATGACATGGCCCTCGTTAAGCAGGCCATCCCGGTGTTGCAGAATCTCTATCGCCTGTTTGTTGAAAAAGATGCATCGCTAGCCGAAATCAACCCGCTTGTTGTTACTGGTGAGGGTAATCTGAAAGCTATCGATGCAAAAATGACTTTTGACAATAACGCACTATTCCGCCATCCCGATATTTTCGAGATGTTCGAACCAACGGAAGATGAGAAGAAAGAACAAGCAGCTAAAGAAAAAGGCTTCAGCTACGTGAATCTTGGTGGTGAAATAGGCTGCATGGTCAATGGAGCTGGTCTCGCAATGGCAACCATGGACATGATTAAACTCTACGGTGGCAACCCGGCCAATTTCCTCGATATCGGCGGAAGTTCCAATCCAACGAAGATTGTCGAAGCAATGAAACTCCTCCTTTCCGACAAACATGTGAAGGTTGTGCTCATAAACATCTTCGGTGGAATTACTCGATGCGACGATGTTGCCAAAGGACTCATCGAAGCCTTCAAGATGATTGATATCAACATGCCAATCGTTATCCGATTAACCGGAACCAACGAGACCGAAGGACGAGAACTGCTCAAAGGCACCAAGTTCAACGTTGCCCACACTATGGGCGAAGCCGGGAAAATGGCTGTCGAACTAGCATCTAAATGCTAAGAGAAAGTAACTGAACAATCAGACACAAACAAAAAAACACAAAGACAATGAGTATACTTATCAACAAGAATACACGACTGATAGTACAAGGCATAACCGGCCGTGACGGAAGTTTCCACGCAACAAAAATGAAAGCCTACGGCACGAACGTAGTAGGCGGAACATCACCCGGTAAAGCCGGACAGAATGTTGAAGGCATCCCAGTGTTCAACACCGTTAAGGACGCTGTTGAAGCAACCAATGCCAACACTTCCGTAATCTTCGTGCCCGCAGCCTTTGCCAAAGACGCAATGCTCGAAGCAGCCGACGCCGGCATCAAGCTAATCATCTGTATAACCGAAGGCGTGCCAACTCTTGATGTTGTTGAAGCCTATCGCTACATTCGCGACAAGGGTGCCAACCTAATCGGTCCAAACTGTCCCGGTCTCATCTCGCCCGACGAGAGTATGGTAGGCATCATGCCGACAAACATTTTCAAGAAAGGACACACCGGAGTGATAAGCCGAAGCGGAACACTTACCTATCAAGTAGTGGCCAACCTAACCGAAAACGGAATGGGACAAACCACAGCCGTAGGTGTAGGGGGCGACCCAATCGTTGGATTATACTTCCAAGACCTGCTCGAAATGTTCGAAAACGACCCAGAAACCGACAGCGTAGCCATAATTGGTGAAATCGGGGGTGATGCTGAAGAACGTGCAGCAGAATACATACGCGACCA
This sequence comes from Prevotella micans F0438, assembly GCF_000243035.1. NCBI lineage: Bacteria > Pseudomonadati > Bacteroidota > Bacteroidia > Bacteroidales > Prevotellaceae > Prevotella > Prevotella micans. Next base: position 43,601 of record NZ_JH594522.1, on the reverse strand, counting down.
CATGACCAAACCCGTCGTTGCCTTTATTTCAGGCCGCGAAGCTCCTAAAGGAAAGCAAATGGGACATGCAGGTGCAATCATTTCCAGCGGCTCGGGCACAGCAGCCGAGAAAATCGCAGCATTCGAAGCAGCCGGAGTTCCAGTGGCACGCGAAACAAGCGAAATCCCCGAACTTCTCGCAGCAAGGCTCAAGAAATAAGAAAAACGCAACCAATCGTTATCCTCCCCAAAAAGGTAAAGCAAATTTTAACCCGGCATCATCCGGATGCTCGCGATAAAGGCCTACCTTTGCATCACAACGATAGGATTAAAAAAGGAATGGAATTCCGACATCGAAACACATGTCGGAATTCTATCTTTTTATATCCTTCATCAAACACATAACTTTTAAAAGAAAATAAAGATGTCCTACATGTCACAAGAGGGCTACGAAAAACTCGTGGCCGAATTGCAGCACTTAGAATCGGTTGAACGCCCAAGAGCATCAGCCGCAATCGCTGAAGCAGTCGACAAAGGCGACCTCAGCGAAAACTCAGAGTACGATGCCGCCAAGGAAGCACAACGGCACCTGGAGGCAAAAATCAACGAAATGAAGATGACTATTGCACATGCAAAAATCGTCGACACATCACGCCTCAGCAACGAAGCGGTACAAATCATGTCGACCGTCGAGATGACTAACCTCAAAGACAAATCGAAGATGAAATACACTATCGTCAGCGAAACAGAGGCTAACCTCAAACAAGGAAAAATATCCATCAAAACACCCATCGCACAAGGCCTATTGAACAAAAAGGTTGGCGACGTAGTCGAAATCGAAATCCCACGCGGAACAATCCAACTGAGAATCGACAACATCAGCATCGACGTTTAAACAAAAACAGCCATGACTATATTCTCAAAGATTGCAGCCGGAGAAATTCCGAGCTACAAATGTGCAGAAAACGATAAGTTCTACGCTTTTCTCGACATCAACCCAGTTGGGAAAGCTCACACCCTAGTCATTCCGCGACAAGAAACAGACTACATCTTCGATATGCCCGACGACGAACTGGCTGCCTTCCAAATCTTTGCCAAGAAAGTGGCCCGTGCCATCAAAACCGCTTTCCCCTGCAAGAAGGTTGCCCAAATTGTGCTCGGCCTCGAAGTTGCTCATGCCCATATTCACCTCATCCCAATCAACAGCGAGGCTGATATAAACTTCGGTAAACATATCAGTATCACTGCCGAAGAGCAGAAAGACATTGCTGCGAAAATAAATGCCGCTTTCCTTGCACAGACGTAAGATTTACGCACACGAAACACTAAACGGGAATGAATCGACTTAAGATTTATTCCCGTTTTTCTTTCTCAAAATTGAGACTCTACATAACGCAACTTTTTCTAGGCTAACAGAAAAAGCAACATTCATTCGTTGTATAATTCATATAATCCCGAGAAAAGTATATTATCTCCGGAACTTTCCTAATATTATTTACACTAGTATTTTATATCTCCGGAATTTCCCGAATATTAATTACACTAATATTTTATATATCCGGGACTTCCCGAACATTAATTAAACTAGTATTTTATATCTCCGGAACTTCCCGAATATTATTTACACTAGTGTTTTATATCTTCAGAATCTCCCTAATATTATTTACATTAGTATTTTATATCTCCGGAATTTCCCGAACATTAATTAAACTAGTGTTTTATATCTTCGGAACTTTCCGAAGATTATTTATATTAGTGTTTTATATATCCGTAACTTTCCGAACATTGATTATATTAGTATTTTATATCTTCGTAACTTCCCGGAGATATAAATCATGAAAACATAGCATCTTCAAGGAGATTATAATGTCGGAAGAATAATCCGAGTAGCCTTAATAGTGCCGAAAAGCATATGTTCGCTAATGGAATAGGGGCTTGTAGGAATATTTAATCTCTTTTTAAAGTCGCGATAACCTCTCGTAGGTTAGCTAAAGATGCCCTAGTTTTGCAGGCGATGACAAAAACAATAAAATCATTTTATTAGATTATGAAGATAACAATCCATGCAACTTCCGTGAAACAGCCTTTAAGGTTTAGCATTATGCTTAAACTTGTTTTTCTCGCAATTGCTCTATTGTCGCATCTGACGGTTTTTTCGCAAGACGAATCAGACTCCTTACCCAAGGACAGTATTATGTACGAAATTCCGGAAGTGTTGGTCAAAGGCGAACGACCGATAGCTGTTGTCAACGGTAGCGTAATAACTTACGACTTGCCGCGACTGCTTGAAAATAAAGTTGTCGACAATATTTATGATGCTATTAAAGAGCTTCCAGGAGTTGTTGAGAATGAAGGACAATATCAATTGGCCGGTAGGAAAGTAACTATATCGCTCAACGGACAAGTGATGACGTTGACGCCCGACCAGATGCTCTCGCTGTTGAAGAGTCTTCCCGTTAGCCGGCTGGATAAGGCTGATGTAATGTATTCCGCTCCGGCAAAAACGCAGGTTCGCGGAGCTCTCATAAACATCCGGTTGAAGAAAGAAACTTCAAAAGAATCTCTTCTTAACGGAGAAATCAATCTTGCCTACAATCAAAAGCACAATGCCATGTTTGGCGAACGGGGGGCGATGTATTATCATAAAGGTAAGTTCTCGCTGGATGCGATGTATCTACATGGTCATGGCAAAGAATATGGCGTAACCGACGAAGACTCTCACCACTCGCTCAACAACGGAACGGTGCACGACATCAAGAATCATCAAACTCAGCTTTCAAAGTCGTTCGGGCATAATTATCGTCTCGGAGCAGAATTTGATTTTACCGAAAAGCATAAACTCTTATTCGCCTATCAGGGAGCCTATAATCATCGCGACGTAACGAATGATTACACCGGCAACATCGTCGGAAATACGCTGACCATATATCATAATTGGCTTCATAACATAAGACTGGATTATCAGATTCCCTTCGGAATTAAAATTGGCGCCGAGGCCACTTATTATCACAATCCGATGAAGCAGAATCTTAATAGTGTGACACCTACGGGAAATCTTAATCTCCTGGCAGATAACGACCAGCGGATAAATGTTTGGCGATATTATTTGTCGCAAGAACATCAATTGAAAAACAACTGGAGCCTGAACTACGGCGCATGGCATAAACAATCGGTCAACCATAGTCGGCAGGCTTATCTTAATCAAAATGTTACCCCTGTGAGTTATCTCCGACAGAAAGAAGATGTGGTTAATGCCTACGTAGGTTTTGGAAAGAACTGGACAAATAAACTGATTCTTGACGCATCGCTATCCGCCGAATATTATCATTCGCCACAATGGCACAAATGGAACATTTATCCCACGTTGAACATAACTTATGTTCATAACCCGAACAATATATGGCTGATTAATTTTTCAACCGACCGTGCCTATCCGGAATACTGGGCAATGAACGATTTCACAGTGTATGGCAATGGCGGATACGACGAAATTGTGGGCAATCCATATCTAAAACCTGCCAACTCTTACCAAACACAACTGGCTTGGGTACTGAAAAACAAATATCAATTCGTTGCATGGTTCAACTACATCGACAACTATTTTATGCAAACTCCATATCAACGTCCAGACCGGTTGGCAATAATGTTCCGAACCCTTAACTCCAACTTTCAGCAACAAGCAGGTGTACAGGCCGTGCTGCCACATAAATTCGGCTCCTGGCTCGATTCCCGTTTAACCCTGACAGGCGTGTGGATGCACGAGAAAAACGATGAGTTCTACGACATTCCGTTCAATCGCGCCATCTTCTACGGAATGGCACAGATAAACAATGTTGCAATGCTAAGCAAGAAGTCGAACCTGTCGCTCACAGTCGACGGAATGATACGTAGCAAGGCAAAACAAGCCATCTATGATCTCCCCGGTTCAGGCAATCTCAACCTCGGCCTACGCTGGCAATTCTGGAAGAAGCAAGCCATCCTGCATGTTTTCTGTAACGACATCTTTGAGACCTCCTCGATATCGCCCGAGATAGACTTCAAGGGGCAGAATCTGAATATGCATTTTTCCTGCTATCGTCAACTTGGTCTGTCCCTCACCATAAAGTTCGGAGCTTATCAGGAAAAGAAACATAAAGAAGTTGATACATCCCGCTTTCGGAAATAATCTTATAGTCAGATATTCATAATTAATAATCGCTAGCCTTTACCCTCTTCAGGATTTAAGAATAAATATACGAGCTACAAGAATGATGAAACATTACAAAGAAACGATAGAAAACTATGAAGGTAGAAAAGAGATAAATGAAGATAGAAAGTAAAGCGAAGTAAAAACGGTTCATATTACAATACCTACTTTTCCTTTTTTATACATACCTTTGCATCATAAATTTCAAATAAGCCCAGATGGCGGAATCGGTAGACGCGCTGGTCTCAAACACCAGTGGAGCAATCCGTGCCGGTTCGACCCCGGCTCTGGGTACTATGAGAAGAGCTAAGTTGTTTGTTTTTTAACACTTAGCCCTTCTTCTTTTAGAAATTATTCCCATTTTGTTCCCAATCAATCTTAATACAAAAGATATAATATTAACAGGATGTAGGGCGTTTATCCAAAAACAAAAATACTAAATCTCAAAAAAGCAATACACATGTTATTCACTCAAATGATATATTCCTATGAATCACTATTACAAAGATACTCCTCAAGGTAGAATTTTCTACGCAGGATTTATTAATGTTAAAGATCAACAAATAATAAACCCAACAGAGGAAATGCTGAATGAAGATGGTTGGATAAAATTTGTTCCACCTCCACCATCATTGTACAATGACAATGACCCTATTCCTGAAGATACTAGACTCAAACACTTATTTGAAAAATATCCAGATAGTAAGAATATAGTAAGGTTAATTAATGAAGGTCTTGTATATCATTATACAACTTGGGAGACACTTTTTAAAGGTATTCTATCTTCTGAGAATTTAAATAATAGAAAAGCCGTCTTACGAGCTTATAGTGTAAATTATATGAATGATGTTTCTGAAGGTTTAATCATTCCAAGAGGATTATCAGATTTTGAAGAAAGGAAAATAGCAGAAAAATATTATCAAATAATAGAAACAAAAGAAGGTGAGAAGATAAAAGTTCCAGCCACAAGGAGTGCATTCAGGAAGAACCTTTTTGAACGTAGCGCTCATCAAGCTAAACAACACTATTTCTCTGTTTCTTTCTCTAAAGTCTCAGACTCGCTACCTATGTGGAATAATTATGGGCATAATGGGCATGGTTTATCCATTGGATTTGATGCAAAAGCTATTGTTAACCAAGGATATAATTTGGTTGAGTGTATTTATGATAATGAACTATCAAATAAATTAGCAGAGTATATATATAACTCTATCCATGACAAACCTGAAACAACATATCAAACTATTGAGTTAAATACTATTGCGAAGAATCCTCATTTTGAATATGAGAAAGAATGCAGAATTCCCCTTAGAGAACATTATGGGAAATGCTGTATTACAAAACGAGATCAGTTCTTTCCTATAAAGTACGACATAAAAAGAGGGGTGATTTCGCCATTTGTTGACATTTTTATCCCTTTAGAGGCTATTAGAGAAATTTGGATAGGTCCCACTAATGAATCTAATCTTGCTAAAGATTCCCTAAATTCTTGGTTGGATAGTATTGGCATGAATTGGATTAAAATAAAAAAATCCTCCGCACCTTTTAGATAAAGATATTTAAGAAAAAATGCAATGCCATTAGTTAACATATATCAAATAGGCAGTTTGTGCAAATATTTCTCCCCATTTTCATATATAGCTCGACCTTTCGAAACTCTCTGTGCCCTTTCCATTGCTTCCTTCTGTTTCCTTTCAAGATACCATTGCTGTCGCCTGTTCTTAATCATATCTGCCACTAACTCACCATTAATCAACAGCGTACGATGGTCTTGACTTTGTCATTTTAGACGAGAACACAGCGTTATTAAGTTCAAACGGAACTTTCTCGCCCTTAGGCAGGAACTTTCCTGAACATACAGCTCTTTTCCCATTCAATAATTGTTTAACAATCTCATCGCTAATCCGATAAGCATTAGAGCATGTATTGGCAAAGTCCACATTGGCGCATATATCAGGATACCACTCTTCTATGTTTCTTTTGAAACGCTGCAACTTCTTTTGGGCATATCCAACATTATCTTTCTCCGTTTGAATGAGATTTTCCTTTTCACGAATAATCTTATTTAAAGTAGCAATCATCTTATCTTTTTTCGATAATTTGTTGGTTTAGCATTGCTATGGTTTGTTGGTCTTTCGTTGAAAATAAAGAGCCAATGGCGCTAGCCATATCAGAGCAGGCATTACTGATACCCTTTTTCAGCGTGGTCTGTTTCAGTTCTGATTTTACCTTTAATAAATCTTCTGATACCTTCTCCTTTTGCTCTGCCAAAAGAACAATATCCTCTTTGAGATTCTCTGCCTTGCAGTATTGCTCTGTATATATCATCGGCACACAGGCGGGAGCCTTCGGCTTTCTTACAATAGTGCTTCTTCACGCTGTCCTCTGATTTCTTCTTTCTACGTGTAGCGGTGACGATGGGAACTACTGTCGCATGGATATGAGTCGTCTGTTCGTCAATGTGCAGAACAGCAGAGACAAGATTCTCTATTCCAAAGGTATCCTGCATCCACTTCACTGACTGCTCACACCAATCGTCAAGCCTTCCTTCGTGCTGTATCCTTTCCATTGCTTCAGGACTCGCTGAAAGCATCACACGGATGGCATGCACTTGATTCTTTCCCACCTTACGCTTGAGATGCGCATTCTATATTCGATGCTCAATAGCTGCCGACCGTGATTTCACACCTTCGGGAAAAGCAATCAATTCTCGGTCGAGGTGTATGCGACTTTCATCCACGTTGCCTGCAATGAAAGTGTGTTCAATATGGGCAGACATCTTGGAATTTGCCCTCTTTGCTTTCTCCAGATGGAGAACTACAAAATTTGCCATATCATGAAAATTTTTAGTTCGTTGTATAGGTACTTTCATCATCCGCTTGATAAGATGATGCAAGTACCTATTTTTGAAACAGGGAGTTCAGAGGGGTGTAACGTCCTTGGCTCATTGGGAATTTTTTGCATTACTTGTATTGCGGCTCGAAAAATTCCCTAATGAGCTATAGCATTTTATTGCCATAAAAACTCCGTAGGCAAGAGGAACGAAAGCCTCAAGGCTTTAACCATCTTCGTTGTTACCTAACAGGCTTCTGCAGGAGAATATTCTGACGGCAGAGGAACTCGTTGAGATCCTTGCAGTCAGCGTATAGGCCTGAAGAGTCAATGACGGGTATTTTTAGTTCCGAGAGTAACTCTTGGTATGCCTTCCGTCCTGCATCATCATTATCCAATAAGCATTGTACTTTGTCATAACGCGACAAACGTTCTAATGACTTACGGACATTCGTCACAGAATTGAGTACCATATAATCCTGGCGTATCAGTCCGTTGTTCTCCTTTCTTCGAATCGTAAGGAATGAGAGGAAGTCCATGAGGCCCTCGAAAAGAAAACATACATTGTTCTGCTCTTCCATGAAATGACCGATATTCTTTGGCGTGATATCTCCCTTGAAGAATGGATTACGCAACTCATAGCCACCAGAGATGTTGGGCAAACCAATAGCAAAGTAATGTTTACCCCCTTGTATCAAAGTGCAGTTCCTTTCACACCTTTCTGGCCATTTCAATGTTGATACATCTTTTCTCAAGGTTATTGGATAAGGTCTGGATGCATGAGAGGGAGCACTTGCAGGTGCCCAAAGGAGTTCTGCGGTGTGGTCGGCTTGGCTGTGGGCTGTCTAACCGACACACTGCTTGGCGCATTGTGTTCTATCTGATGAATGAGATACGACACGTCCGAAGAGTTGTAGAGCAAGGCTGTAAGGTCGATGATGTTGCCACCTCTACCAATGTCGAAGTCGTACTATAGATTAAGTTCTGTGTTTACCTTAAACTTCAGCAAACTCAAGCTCCAACTTATTAGGATTACTGCGGATAATACGCTACAGGGCTGGCGTAAAGGTCAGTTGTGGCGCAAACCACATGCGACTCTCCTTTTGGGTAGAAAAGGGGCAGTGCTGCAGAAAATAGAGAAAGGCGGGTATTTCGGCTTTCAGCTTTTGCAGAAAGTAGGTATCATCACTTTTAAGACGCTCTATCTTCCTGACCCAATATCGGGTTTCTACCACATCTATGATGACTGGGAATAACTCGTTATTGGAACACAGTACGAACTTGGCAAAGAAGGAGATTTCGTCTCGGTCTGCTAAAAGAGAAATTAAAACAATTTGAGAGTATTGTAAAGATTAATAGGATGTGTAAATCATGGACTAATAAAGACAACTTAGCTGGCTATGTTTCAACGAGCTTAGACTATCAAATAAAGCATCATCCACGCCCAGGATGGGTTAGAGCTGATAAAATAACCTCAGATGAGGCGAATACTAAGATATTAGAACTTCAAGAGGAAAATAAGAAGCTTACTCAACAAGTCGATTTTCTAAGTTCAAAGTCGCCTGCAAGGTACTGAACAGTATAAGCAAGGAGAAGAACTTTTTACGATACATTATAGAACTACTTTGTTTTCTGAGGATAACTTTCATGATGAAGAGAAAGCTGCCTCATGGAATGACATATTCCTATCAGTCTGTACTTTATTACTTAAGCCAGTCTCTGAGAGACAAATAAAAGATAGACTTGAAGAGGCTTTTATACCAAGATATTCTAGTATAAAAGAGTCAGATTTCCAAACAATACTTGTACAACTAATGGCACTAAAATTGATTAGTACAGATGTGGGTAAAGATTATGACGGTTCTGCATATACTTATTGGGTATTGACACCATATGGCCTTTCTGAAATGGCTAGATTAAGGGCAATAAAGCACGATAGTTAGTCATGCAGGTTCTTAAATTTATCGAAGAGTTATCTCTACAAACTCACATTGGGGTACTCTTATATCTCATTACAAGCCACGGGGTAGAATACTTTACTTTGAGAAAGCAGAGATTGAAGCTTTGGTCAATATAAAACCGATTAAAATTTCTGCACAGATAAATTAAGAAGATTAAAGATACATAATGGAAAGCAAACTTTTAATACAAGAAGTAACTTATGGCACATAAAGAATTATATGAAATAAAGAAACATTACGGGTAGGGCAGGACCATGGAAAGATGCAAAAACATGAAAAAGAAGAAGTACGGAATAAAATATATAAATTTGCAAACCAAGATCGAATACTAAACAAGAAGTGACCACTGACAAAGATATGATTAAAATATAATTCACCTGAAAGACAATATATGATGAACTTAAGACAGCTCTGTATTTCTGTTGCTTTATGTTGGACTTCCACCTCATTTGCAATACATCCCGACAGCATCAATCATCATCTAAAAGATTATCAATATCTAACAAGATTTACTGAAGCCAATCTTGCTACTTACCCATATATTCACAAAATGTATGGTAAGGAATACGCCAAGCTTAAAAAGTCGATCAAGCGACATTTACTGAAAGGTCAAGATATAGAAACCGCAACTTGTGACTATGTCTTTTGGTTTTTCTCTCAATTCGACACCCATTTTATAGTTGACCGACATCGATTCTGGCAAGAGTATGACCGAAGAGTTCATCCCAAGTATAACGAGAAGATGGAGTATGACCCTCAACCCCTTGCGTGTATGCTCGATACGGATACCTATCTGGTAAGAATACCCTCTTGCAGCGGACAGAATCCCACTTACGCATGGGTCGATAGTGTTGCCCAAGCCTATAAAAGAACGAATTGTCCCTATCTCATTTTAGATATTCGAGGTAATTCTGGGGGAAATGATGCCATTTGGGAACCTTTTCTTGAGATACTCGCAGACCATCAACCAAAGAAACCTTGGAGAGTCCTATTCAGAAACACCCCCATGAATAGGGAAGTACTCATGAAACAAGGTGATACAAATATCGTAGAGAAAGCCCGTCAATCGAAAGCACAGTTTGTGCCATTGTCAGAAGAGAACAATAACGAGGAAATGCCTTTCATTGCAAGCCATTTAAAAAAGGCGGCAATTCTCGTTGATAGCAGAACAGCAAGTTCTGGAGAAACCTTAGCTCGTTTTGTAAAAGACTATTGCCATCGTGGAAAAATATATGGACAAGACCCTACCAGCGGAGCAAACCTATCGGGTAACATCGCTCCATTTCAACTGCCACATAGTGGGATTACTTGCTATTATCCAGTTTGCGTCGACGAAGACTTCGCTTTACAAATAAAAACAAAAGAAATAGGAATCAAGCCAGATATAAAGATTCCACTACCACTTCCCGCCTCTCTCAAAGATCATATTGACACATGGGTTGTATGGGTTGCAAAGAAATTGAAATAATCCTATATGAAGCAAGCCCAACCTAAGTTCTCGTTTGGTTGGGCTTGTGCGCTGCATATTATTCTATGATTTCCCAAAAGCCGCCTTTATTGGGACCGACACGGCGAAGGTATTTATCACGCATAGCTTCTATGTTACGAGATATAGAATTTTCACTGATTCCCACATGTTTGGAAAGTTCCGATTTAGAAATATATGGATTCTCTATTATTAGCTTGATGATAGAAATACGATTTTCTGTTAATTTTTCATTGAGAGCCACCGCTTTTTCTATCACCTTTTCTATCACCTCTTGATGAGTTTTTATCACCTTTTCTGTCACGTTGACATCCTTTTCTATTATCCTTTCTGTCACCTTCGGCACTGTAATCTTCAGAATAAAATCATCAAGATGGAAAGATAAACATGGTGTACCATTAGCTTCCAACTCTCTACATACACGGTCTACACCTTCACCAAATTCCTTTACAAAGCTGTATGCCTTAAGGAATTGAGCAATTTTCGGATTGCGAGAGAAATGCGTATGACGGATATTAGAGGGCTTGACCATTGCAGGTAACCTACCGGGCGACTCGAATACAAGTCGATTGTCAAGCATCTTAATTTGGATTTCCGTACCCTTTATATTATAGGCACGGTGGCAACAAGCATTAACTACCATTTCTTGTATCACAAACTTTGGGTAATCTCTATGGGTTACGAACTGTCCATGTTGCCCAAGGAACGTATGCTCCTCTACTTGGGTTTCAAGATAAGCTATCGTGGCTTTCACCTGATCAAGTATCGTTCCTTCAAAAGTTACGTCCTTAATCACGTTCATCTCTGCGCCCACTCTCTCTTCTGTACCTTTATAACGGATAAAGCGAGTGCGCCCACGAGGAAAGAACTTTTGAGGATATTTACCAAACAACAGAATACAAGCCACACTAACTTGCTCCTCTCCCTTTGCATTGGTAGTCAAGAAGCCATTATTTTATTGTAATATTGCTTTGCTGATTTGGTATAACCAATTAATTCTGTATATCTTTCGACAGCGGTCATATCAATGTCATCAACCATAGCACCATACACAGCCGTATCCTCGTAGTAGCGTTCACCCTTATCATACATCAGCTGTATGCGTTCTTCAAAAGTCAACTTTCTACTCTTATCGCCAACACGCATATAGGCTTCGTCTACCTGATTAGCGTGTAGTTCCGAACTTGCAGGGATATACATTAACAAAATATGGTTGTCGTTCCCATCCTTATCAGTACAAGGGACCAAATCGGTGGTAATAGGCACGGAAAGATTACAGAAATCCTAAGGAACACGCAGCAACTCATTTAGCATCTCTGTATATTGATCCACACCCTCTATCCTCCGAGTCTTGTCATATACGTCAATAGCAATCACTCCACCATCAGCGTTGGCAAACGCAACGATGGGTACAGCCAAAGTCTTGGGAACAATTTAAATGCTCTTGCAATCAAATGTCTGACCTTCCTTGCGGGCTATTGTGTCTTGTATAGTCATAGTGGGAATTATAATGTTATCATTTTTTGTTTATTATTAAAGGCGGCCTTAAGCGCGTAGAGGCTGCTTTGCTCGGTCACACCTACGAATAATATCCTGTCAGCCATTTCGCAAAGCCACTTATTCCTCATCATTGCTGTGTTCTTTGACTGACGTGCAGCATTACTTACAGAAACTATCAATAGTCTATTTTGAGTTAACGCTTCTTGTAATTCCTTAGGGATAACTTTATACATTCGCCGGGCAAGAACAAGAATAACAGGCTGCTTACCTTTCAACAGAAAGTGAAGTACATCTTGTTCCAATTTACTATTAAATCCGCTGATGATACAGTCTCTCCGACTACGCATATCAGTAGCCCAATCATATACCCGCAACACCGTTTCGGAAGCAATATTGCTTGATGCGAGGAAGGCTGTCTTTTGTAATTTCAGCAGTTCCTGATTGCCAAGATATTCTGTGGTGACTATCATTGATTATTCTCTCCGTTGTCTTTTTTCGTTTTATTGCTCTTTCGTGGTGCAATACGCTTTAGATCTTGATCGAGTTGTCGGATACTATCAAAGTGTTCTATTTGCCGTTGCTGTTCTTTGTAAGCAACATATTCCTTCGTTGCTTTGGCTACTGCCAGCTTGTGAGAAATTGTGCCAGCATGTTCAAGGATATTCTTTTCGTTCATGGTAAGTACAAGGCGTAGTTTCTGCACCCAATCACGCATATACATCGGTTTCTCAGCCAAAGCCTGCGCCTCAGCATAGGCAAGGAACTGTTCTACGATAAGTTTTAGTTGACCAATCTCCTTCTCATTCAGGTAGTTCTTACCAATCAAGACATCATTCTTGGTAACTTTTTCTTCTTTTTCCGTAGAAGTAAGTCCCATCATTGGCAGTGAAGCATTGGCACGATAAAACATAAGTTCAGCAGCTGTCTTTCCGCTGACAGCCCAAAGTAACTTGTTCTGTACCTCTTTGAAGAAAGCCAATGTCATTTCAGCCGATGGATTATAGTCGATGCTTGTTGCATAGATGTCCTTTATTTGCTGATAAAACACTTTCTCAGAAAGGCGTATCTCGCGAATACGATCTAAGAGTTCTTTGAAGTAGTTGTAGGAAGAACCTGTCTTAAACCGCTCATCATTCAATGTAAAGCCCTTGATGATATAATCTCTGAGCCGCTGTGTAGCCCAAATGCGGAACTGTGTGCCCTGCTGTGATTTCACCCGATAACCTACAGATATTATTACATCAAGGTTGTAATAATCTATATTTCTAGAAACCTCTCTATTCCCTTCCAACTGAACTGTTGCAAAATTTGCAACAGTTGATACTGGAGGTAATTCTCCCTCTTCAAACACATTCTTAACATGTCGTGAGATAGTAGATTTATCACGCCCGAAGAGTGTTGCCATCTGGTCTAACGACAGCCACACGGTTTCCCTCTCAAATCGAACATCTATCTTTATCTTCCCATCTGCCGACTGGTAGATAAGCATATTGTCGTTGTTATTTATTTTCATTATTTTTACAAAAGATATAATTAAGCTTCATTCATTTTTTATTATTCGCTTCTATTAAGTCCCATAAACCCAATATTGAATCATATATAGCTAATAAAAAATAGATGATTGAAAAAACTGTTATTGAATTAGAAACTGTAGCTATAAACGGCTTTATAGTGTTAGGGGCTAAAGTTTCACAAGCTCCTCGTGCAATAAAACAGAGTAGAGAAAATATAATCAGTATCATCTCTATTATAATTTCTAATTTTATATTTTTCAAAACGTCACTTGTATCTGCATTCGTTCTATTTTTATAGCAAATTAGTTCCTTTAAAATACTTCCAAATATTGTCACGTAAAATACGAGAAGAGATATCAATATAGGTACTAAATTTCCACTTATTTTAAAAAGATAATCATACTCTTGCCCACCAAGATATGACACGTATCCAATAGACACAGAAACTGTAGCATATCCAATATATCTAAATAATGTATTAAGCATTTTCATTATCGTACTGATGCTTTAACCACCCTGATAGATTTTGAAACAAATCTGATGATGCCATCTTTGCTTCTAAATCATCTATTTCAAAACTTTTTATAGTTTCTCCAGTCCGAATAAATTTTTTTATTCCACGAGCCTTTATAGTTATTGGATTACCGCTCTTTGCTGATGCTTCAACTAATCCTGCCAATTGAGTATTGCTTTCATGTAATTCTAATTGTTCAGAGTTATCTGAACAAAACTCCAACTCTGTCTTTTTACTATTTACAGCTTTACTTTCAGAATTAAGAAATTTTTCTATACTATCATGTACTCTTCCAAGATTTGGATAAGATAATGTGAATCGTACCATTGATACACCTTTAGTTTGCTTGCCAACAAGCTCCCAAAACTCTTTTTGTTCGTATTCTTTTTTTATTTCAATGGTAAGACCATTATTAAGGAGCCTCTTTTTTAGAGTATATTCTAATATGTTTCTAACAACATCTGTACTTGAAAAAGACTTTTTATCTTCTTCAATTGCAACTTGCTGTATATTTTCTCTATTGTCTAAGATAACAAAGCAACTAGGAGAATAATGATGTTGGGTATTTTTAAAGTTTTCTTCAAGGTTTAATGCTTTATTATTAGCAATCCTAAAAACTAGAAGGCCTTCGTGATCGTAGAAAAGTTTGAAGTTAAACTCTCCATCTTTCTTACTCTTAAATTTAAACCCAGGACTTGTAATGATATTACGGATATACTCTAATTTATTATCCATCCGTTCTTGGATAGAAGGTAAATTCTCAAACAGATGTTTTTCTCTGTTCTGCAAAGGAGCACATTGAAAAGTGTATAATATAAAACGTGACATAAAACTTAACTTTATTGATTATTCCTCGTTTAATTCATCACCCATACGATATTTAATGTCGTAGTTGATAATGAAATCTAACTCTTCTTCGGTAAAGCCATAGTGACGAGCAAGGAGCTTGTCTATCTCGTCAATAATGGGCTTAGACTTCCGTGGATAGAATGCTTGAAACCGTCTCCAACCTGAAGAATAATTATATTCTAAGAACTGAGAATTAGCTTGCAAATCTTTAGATAGTTTTAAAGAAAGGCTGCCCAATAAACGACTATAGTTTTGTTTACATGTATCCAAGTTAATCTGAAAATCCTCGACCTCAGGTTTATTGATATTTCTACAATCACTAAATGAATACGTAAACCAATAGAATAAGGATGAGTGATAAACAGCTAAAATTATATCTTGGTATTTTTCGTCGAAAACAAGTTCCTTTAATTCGGTTGGAACTATTTGATGCCCATATTCATCAAACATTAATGGTTTTTTATCGTAGAACAAGATGAATGCACCGAATGCCCGTCTGTACCAAAAGGAAACACCCTGTTTCATCTGATAATAACCAATTGGTTTCTTTTCTCGCTTAATTTTTAAAAGAATCTGGTTTTGGATGTTATTTGATATTTTCGGGAAGGAGCGATTTATAGAACTGTCTACTAATTCTAATGCAAGTTTTATATAGCAACATTTCCTAAAAAGAATAGATCTTTCTGATACTGTCCATTTGTAGTATTGAGATACATAAACATCATTGTTTATGCTGTCAAGAGTATTTATAACAATAGCAAGTCGTGGATGCACACCCTCAAAAAGACAACACGGATGGATGTTGTATGATGAAAAATAGCTTGTCCCTTTTTTATGGATAAACTTCCGCAAATTTACATAACCAGGAGTAGACATAATTGAGACAGGAACGATGTTTCCCATCAGTCCTTTTTCATTAATTAGAGAGTATTCCCTTTCTAACGTAAAAGCATATAGGTTTCCACACGCTATTGTCTCATAATGTAAAATCCTGTATCGTATATTAGATGGTCTATTCTCCACATACGGTGGATTCCCAATAATCACATCGAATCCTCCGTGATCATTGATAATATCGTAGAATTCAGCAAGCCAATGAAAGGGTTGGTGCAACTGATACCAGGCCTCGTAATCAGCGGCAGTGCCCACAGCACCAAACATTTTATGATTCAACAGGTCGTTAAGCTGTGTGAGCCGTTCTTTCAGCTCATGTTTGGCATGCTTGAAAGCTGCCATATCCTCTGTTTGCTTCAGTTGTATGTTCTTGAATATGTCGTAAGTGCGGGCTACCTTATCCATCTCATCATTCACTTTTGCCTTAAATTCTTCAATGGCAAACATATCGCCTTGCACCAAGTCCCGTTCCAGTTCTTTCTGTGTAGCATAGCCCACAAGCGTGTTGCCACAACGGATGTTGAAATCGATGTCGGGCAAAGGGTCAAGTCCTAAGTTCGGGTCACGTTTGTCTACTTCAACTACTGCCACCATCTTTAGGAACAAACGTAGTTTGGCTATTTCTGTAGCTTCGACCATAATGTCGACACCATAGAGATTGCGGAGAATGATGCTCTTATAGATGAAGTATTGTATGTTAGAACGATATTTATGTTCAATCTCCTGTAGCTCTTGTTTGAAGAGTTGAGAATTCTTTGCATTGAATTCCTGCATACGGTTGATGCATACCTCGTAGAGCGGCTCAAGGATATTGAGTGCAGCAAAGAGGAAAGCCCCCGAACCACAGGTAGGGTCGAGTATTGTGACATGCTGCAATGCATGGTAGAAATGCTTTACAAACAGATGGTCTTGTGTGTGTGCAAGATAATCAGTTACAAACTGGCGTATGTTGAGGTTGTAAGTGATGAAATCATTGACGTCAGTGATTTCTCCTTTTACAATTTTCTCTTTAATGTTGTTGTAACGTTGTAGTCGTTCAATGGTCTCACGCCAAATCTCTGTAGGTAGAGCTAATGCTTCAGGTGTGCGCTCGTTCCAATGGCAACGACGTTCCAAAAGGTTGGGCTTTGTGGTGTCAAGTCCTATTGCTATTTCCTCAGGAATAGTTTGGTCAACTCCTTTCTTCATAGCATCGAAGATGTACTTATCACCACTCTCTTTCAGATACTGCCATAGTTCGCTGTTTGCGTGGAAATGCTTTTCATCTTTACGCTTAACAGTAGACATTAAATAAGGGACAATCGTGTTACGCCCGATATATTCAGTAATATCCTCCTTTGTGTAATAAGCTCCCATTTGGGCTCGGTCGTTGATATATTGCTCAAATATATATCCTAAGACATCAGGATTGATATCACGTCCAGAAGCAGTCATACGGTCGTCTAAATGCCAATGCCATTTATCGAAGAAGTCGAAGAGACTAATAAAAGCCTCATCAGCAATATCCAAATTAGCATATTCCCTTTCTATTTGGTGCACATCGAACATGCCACCATTCAGATAAGGAATGCGCCCATAAATCTTTTCAAACTCATGGCTGTGTTTGGGCGCATTGAGTCCATCATGGAACAGGTTGACAAGAAAGCCTTTATAGAACTTGTTGAAAAAGCGGTTTTCGCCATCCTGCTGACGTGTCCACTCTAATTTGTGTCGCAGGTAATCCACGTCTCCATCGAGAAACTCTTTCTTCTGAATGAAATAACAGAACATCAGCCTATTGAGCATCACCGAGGTGTACCACTGCTTGTTCTTATTCTGCTTGTCATCGATATGGTCGTCAATGCCAGAGATGAATTTAGCGAAGTTGCTATGCTCTTTCTTGAACCCGGCATAGAAGTCTTTGGTGATTTTCTCTGAATTGATGAGAAATGCCGCCTGCACCTTCGCTATGATGTCGAGAATGGTGGGATTATCTTCCAGGGTGAACGACAGAGCCTCCATTTTCTCAAACAAGAACCCTGCTTTGTCAAGCGAATCATATTCAACCAACACGATATCCCGCTTCTCTACCTTTTTCACAGGAGCCACCCAAAGATGGTGCACCGTACTCGAAACCATAAAGATGCAAATATAGTTTTCGGCATTCTTCCGAATCTTATGGTCAATCTTCTTGCACATGGCCGACGAAGGAATATCTTCGACATGGCATTGCAGAATTTGAAATCCATTTCGTTCGGCAATCTCCTTTATGTGAAACGTTTTGTCTTCTATTGTTATTTCGGGTAGTTGTGTAGCTCCTAAAGGGTTGTTCCATAGCATTTCACTTACGAACAGTCCCTTAAAATCGGATGCTGATATATACTGGTTGAATATATTCCTTTTCATTATTTTATTTTTTTAATCCCATAGAACAGATAATCACAGGGTCTTTATGTTTAATTTTGTCTTCGTCTATACGACAAAGATTTGCATTCTCATACATTTCAATGACAGTGTCGACAATATCGTCATGTGTATTGCCTGTACGCATCATTCTACCAAGGATAAATTTAGAGTTTTCCAATAACGGATAGTTGTATACTTGGTCGATAGCAAACTTTAATATATCTTTCTTTGCTTGCGTATTAAAAAGATTTAAAGGTTGCTCATAATAGTGATTCAGCAACTCATAGATTTTACGTTTAGTACTGAATCGACTACCAAGGATACCTCCAACATTAGTGTTCTCGTTCTTAATACTTTTTACCGCTTTCTCAACCAATGACAGATGATTATCCTGTGCAGGTAGACAAGGTTCTTTAATGGTGCATGCCATTGTTTGCAGGATACGCTTTTGCGACTGACTAACAATATCTCCTTTAGAATTATACCACGAAAGTACGTCGAAGTCATTATAAGTGCGTGCGTAGGTAATAACGCCATCCTCACTAATGTCATTTGCTGCCTTTGTAGAATAAGCGATGTTTGGTATTGCTGGGATAATACGTTTTAAGTCTGGATTGGCATCTGTTGCATTCTTCCATATCTGGTAAGCTTGTGACCCAAGGTCGACTTCTATATCATCTTCATCCTCGTCTAAGCTACTACTATTCTCATTATACATATCACGTAGGTTCTGTTCGTTGCCCTCAAAGAACACCTCATCACTCCCCACAATACCAGCATTTTCATTAATTCGTTCGTTAAGGCGTGTGCGTAAGCGAATAATCTCCTCTACTTTGTCAGCAGGGAAGAAAGAATAACAATAGATTTGCTCAGAACTCTGATCGATACGATCCACACGTCCTGCACGCTGAATAAGTCGGATAATAGCCCACGGCAGATCGTAGTTCACGATGACATGTGAATCTTGCAGGTTTTGCCCTTCACTCAGCACATCAGTTGCTATCAGCACACGCAATTCATTCTCTGTGGAAACATCAGCCTTGTTACTAATGGGCGAAAATCTGTCAACAACATCCGTTGGATTCTTTGTGCCTCCCGTCACTTTCTCTATGTGCTTGAAACCACGCTTCTTGAGTTGATAATATACGTAGTTTGCCGTATCTGAATATTGCGTAAAGACCACAATCTTATCCTTCTGATGCTTATCGTTCAATAAGCCTTCCAACTCATTGAGCTTTTGATCGGTCTGTGGATTCCATGCGTCACATAGGTTAATCATGGCAATCAGTTGCTCGCAATCTTTTTTCAATTGCTGCTTGAGCGTGCGCTTAAAGTACTTGGAATCTATCCATTGCACATTGTTCTTGCCAATCAAGCCATTGTAATACTCCTTAGCTTTATCCATGTAGACCTGCATGTCGTTGGGAACGGTTATTAGGTTGTCGCCGGAGGAATACTCTTCATGCTCGTCGTCGTTTGTAAATACATCGTTGATATCTGCATCATCTATGAAATCCTCAGGGAACGTATTTTCATCACTGACGGGCAACTTCAATTTATTGTCGATAGCATAGAGATATACGGCATTACGCAGTATGTGGCGGAACAGGGTAATCAGGAACGAGAAACCGCTACTGTCGATACGTTTGAAGAAGGTGCTCTTACAAAATCCCATCATACGTGCTCCTGCACGTGATAGGTTTTCTATCAGGTTCTTCTCATACTTCGATGCATCTTCTGCTTTCTTCTTGTCTAAGTAATGTATCAGACCGTAACGAGGAAGATTCAAGCTCTCCATCAGTCCAATCATTTGTTCTGAATAAAGCCTGCTATATTGGTCACCATCAGCTGTTTTGAATTTGACGGCTTTGGGCACCCGATCAGGGAAATACGACTTATGCCCATCCTTGAACTCCAAATACTTTCGCCCATTCGTGGGGTCGGTCTTAGCATAATTATCTTTAATGAAGGTGCGTGTACGTCGAATCAGGAAGAGTTTCATCAGTTCTTGCCAGTCTTCCTGACAATCACTTCGTTCAAACGCCTTGATGCTGCGTATAAAGTCCTCGTGCTTCTCGGCAAACTTCCTTTCACCACCAATCTCACGGATATAGGCCTCCGGACGAATACCCAAGTCGGTGTCATCATCTATAAACAAACGCAACTGACTGCTCAAATCTTTGTATTGTTTGTTATAGGGTGTAGCTGTAAGCAACAATACTTTGCAATCCTGTTTCTGTATCAAATCTCTGATATTGCGATAGCGCATACCTTGACTGTTGCGCAAGTTGTGGCTCTCGTCTACGATGATGAGCTTGTAGTAGCGTGCATTGTCTACATCGATAGGTTTTGCCATCGATATAATATCTGCCTTCAGGTCATACTGTTTACGATACTTTGCCCACATATCCTGCAAGTTGGCAGGACAGATTATCAGCGTGTTGCTGCCAAAGGTGTTTTCATACATTTTCGCAATAGCACAAGCTGTTATGGTTTTTCCCAATCCAACAACGTCTCCAATCATTGCTCCACCACGTTTCTCATTGTTAAGATGACGGGCAGCAATCTTTACAGCTGTCTGTTGAAAGTCAAAAAGACTATTCTTAAATTCTGCAGGAATCGTAAACTCTTTAATTCCAGAGCGTGCTTCTTCACTTAAGTGATATGCAGTTTTGAGATAGATGTAGTAAGGAGGAATGTCTTTATCGCCAGCCCAGCTATTATCGATAATTTCTATTAACTCTTTAGTTATATCAAGACAAAACTTATCTTCCCAACGTTCATCAAACCAACAAGCTAATTTTTCAGCACTATCACTATCTCCAAATTCAGCGTTCAACTCTCCTTGCCTTGTAAGTCCCGAATAGGTAAGATTGCTACTACCCATGATGGCTTGAATCTTATTGAAATTATCATCAGGACGATAGGCAAGATAGAGTTTTGCATGAAGTGGTTCACGAAGATATAACTTCACGCATACCTTTTCGTCTTTCATCTGTTTGGAAAGGCGACGAAGCGTGAACTCATCCTGTTTTGTAGGGAAACCTAATTGCAGCTGGCGTCTGAACTCACGACTTATCGCCAGTTTGCACTGGCTTACATAATTGGTATCAGGCAATGGCTGTTCTGTGTAAAGCTGCCGTATTATCTCTTCGGCTGGGCGATGCATACCAATGAGCAATCTACATTTGCGAAATACGCGTTCATCGTTTTCATAGATATAATCGCCAGTAAGCGAATCAATTTGGTCAACAACAATATTCCATCCACGCAGATTAAAATAACCAACGCAGAAGTCCACGCGCTTTACACCCGTATTGGTAATAATTCCTTGCAGCCCTTCGGCAAACTTGCTTTCTATATTATCATAAATTCGTGCCATAATACAATTCCTTCAATAGCCAACTACAAATCATCTGTCCACAACAAATCATCAACTCTCACTCCCAATATCTTTGCCAACTGAATGAACATTTCAACATTGGGTTGGGCTACATTCGTAACCCACTTTGATATAACCGCAGGGTCTTTATCCAAGATTTCTGCCAGTTGTTTATTTGTCATTCCTTTCTCGGCGAGTACCACCTTTAGGCGATTGATTTTCTTACGTTCCATACTTATGTAACTTGATTACGCCATAAAATTACTCATTATTTCTTAAAGCACATGCTTTTCATGCAAAAATACAGTTCTGTTGAATCAAAAAAATGTTTTTCAATTCGTTTTTCATCTTAAATCTTCAATTCAGGCAAACTATTGATTGCCTCCGGCTTCAATTTATCCACAGCACGAGTATATTTCTCGGTGTGTTTCAATCCGCTATGTCCTAATAAACTGGCGACGGTTTTGATGTTAGCCCCATTGTTGAGGATATTCACTGCAAAGCTATGGCGAGCACAATGCCAACTGATGTGTTTGTTAATGCTAGCACGTTTCACCCATCGTTTAACAGATTTGCTGCAGCTCTCATATGAAGGGAGGTTGAAGATAGAGGAACTTAAATCCTCAGGTGCTTCACCTATCAATGAAAGCAATCCGTTGTTCAGAGGAATAACTACACCACTATGTGCAGAATGTCCTTTGGTCTTATTCTGTTCAAACTTCAGCAGGCGATTGGTATAATCTACATTCTTATAGGTAAGGTCTTTTACATCACAGAAGCGTAGGCCACAATAGAGACAGAGAATAAAAGCACGTCTAACATTAGGATTCTCATTCTCATAATGACATTGAATCAATGCCTGTATTTCGTCCATTGAGAGTACATCTTTGCGCAACACTTGGTCATCTACCTTGCACACAACACCTTTGCAGGGATCTTTCTGCATTACTTCATGGTCAATGGCATAATGTATAACTTTCTTGAAACGCTGATAGATACTTTTTGCTCCTTCAACAACACTTCGTGATTGCAAATATTCAACAAAGTGTTCCATCATATCTTTGGTTATTAGTTCGGGCTTAATACTAAATTCATAAACAGGATATTGCTCTTTCAAAAAGTCATTAAAACGGTTCAAGGCAATCTTAATCATTCGCAGGTCTTTCTTCGAGTAAGTATCTATGTAAGCCTGATAGTAGTCTAGGAAGTTGATATTTCTATCTTTCTTCAAACGGTAACCGAGCATACTCTCCTTAAATTCCTGTTCACGCTCCGCACGAATTTTGGCAGCCAATTCAAGAGTTTCCTTGTTCTGTTGCCTTTCCGCAGGAGTACGGGGCTTAGCTATCAAGTACAACTGCAAATTCTCTTTTCGCCTGTTATGCTTAATATGTACTTTGGGCTTACCAGCCATCTTTCCTGTTTCGTACAAAACAGGATTACCGTTTTCGTCCAACACTGGCGTTTCTTCTCTACCGAGATAATACTCCAGATAAAGACTTATTCGACCATCAGAAAGCACATTTTGCTCCAATTTCGGATTTTCCTTTGCTTTATTTTCTAATTTTGCCATAATTGATAGTTATGTACCTGAATGAGTATAGAACCGAGTAAAATCATTAACTCATTTATTTTCAGATATTTTCTTATTTTGCATGAGATACTAAAAAGTTCCGAATGTCAAAGTGTAGTATCTAACTAAAAACAGGCAAGAACGGGTAAAATTGCCAAATATAAATAGTTGATTGTCAGTATAATATATTATTTTCGTTTCTCTTGTTTTACCTGCTTTGTACCAGCTCTGGGTACTATAAGTCCCTTGTAAATACAACGATTTACAAGGGACTTTACATTTTTGATTTATATTGTTGGATTCTCATTTAAGCATAAAAAAACACGATTCATTCCGAAAAGGAATGAATCGTGCATATAGAGAAGATTAACTGAACAGACTTGTTTATGCTTCGTGTGGACGCTCAATGTAAGCTATCACGTCGCCCTTATTGATTTTCGAACCTTGTTTGGCGTTTATTTCAACAAGTTTACCACCTAGGTTGGCAGGAATGTCGACAAATTCACCCCAGGGTGAGAGAATGTAGCAGAAGGTGTCAGATTCTTTATATTCCTTGCCAATGTATGGCTCGATGGCTGGGGAGATTTCTCCGTCGCCTTGGAATTCCCAAAATATTTGTCCTTTTACAGGGGCTACGATAGCATCGGCCTTGGCGTGTTTGAAAGCGGTTGCTTCTTCGGGACTTATCTTGGCGCCGAGCTTGGCGTCTTTGGCTGCCTGGAGGTCGGCCAGGAAGTTTTTCTTAGCTTGGCCACTCTTGTAGTTGCGATATTGCTCGGGATGCATTGCGAGTTCGAAGAGTTCTTCTTCATCCTGCCCGTATTCCCATCTATTTTCGTCCATCTCCTTACGGAAGTCGTCGAGGGCATTGGGAAGGAGTGTATGCGGGTCAGCGTCGGTGAATTGTAGTCCTTTCTGTGCAGCCAGCTCTTTGAGCTCTTGGCATATTTCTCCGGGTACTTTTCCACTTCGTCCGAGAATCATTCCCCACATAGAGTCGTCCATCATAACGAATCGTCCTTTGCCCTGTTCTATAGTGAGAAGGTTCATCAGGGCGATATTCTTGGTGTATTGCGAGAATGGGGTCACGAGTGGTGGATAACCTATGCGCGGCCAAACATATGCTACCTCGTCGAATAGTTTTACGAGCATGTCGTCTACGCTGAGTTCTTCTTCGCCTTTCTTTTTACGAAGGTTGTTAATAGAGGCTCGAATACCACCTAGGTCGGCCATCATTGAGCCCATCATTCCACCTGGAAGTCCACAGTCAAGTAATAGCGAACTCATGATTTTGTTTTGCGGATTGATGAAATACCCCAACCATTCGTCTATGAATTCTTGTGTAAGTGCGCGGGCCTTCATATAGGCGTCCATATTTATTTCAGGCACGTCGAAGCCGGCGTTTTTGAGCATGCTTTGCACGGAGATTACGTCGGGATGAACCTTTCCCCATGACAGCGGTTCGATGGCCACGTCGAGGATGTCGATTCCGTTTTTGGCAACCTCGAGCATTGATGCCATTGACAGACCTGGACCGGAATGGCCGTGATATTCGAGGATGATATCGGGATGTTTATCTTTTATCATTTTAGTTAACTGGCCAAGAAATGCCGGCTGGCCGATTCCAGCCATATCCTTTAAGCAAATTTCTTCTGCTCCGGCTGCGATTTCTTCATCAGCTAATTTACTGTAATATTCCAGTGTATGAACGGGTGAGGTTGTTATGCAAAGTGTTCCTTGTGGAGTCATTCCTGCTTCTTTTGCCCATTTGATAGAGGGGGCAATGTTACGGATGTCATTCAGTCCGTCGAAAATGCGTGGAATGTCGACTCCTTGTGCATGCTTCACGCGATACATCATTGCGCGAACATCGTCAGGCACGGGATACATTCGCAAAGCGTTCAACCCGCGGTCGAGCATGTGAGTTTTTATTCCGGCTTTGTGCAGAATTTCACAATAAGCGCGAACTGAATCGTTTGGATTCTCTCCTGCGAGCAGGTTAACCTGTTCGAAAGCTCCACCATTGGTCTCAACACGTGCGAAACAACCCATTTCAATGAAAATAGGAGCTATGCGCACCAATTGGTCCTTGCGTGGCTGAAACTTTCCAGAGCTCTGCCACATGTCTCGATAGATGAGACTGAACTGAATTTTTTTTCCCATATTATTAAATAATTCTTGTTCTAAAAATAACCGGATTATGTTGTATATAACCTGGCGTGCAAAAGTAGAGAAATTTTTCAAAACTCTTGTGACGCCCTTTGTTCTCGATTATTGGGCTACCTTTGCACGCATAATAAATCAAAGAAAATGAAGAAGTTTTTCATAATTACGCTTTTGCTTTCAACCTTTATTTTTATGGCTTGTTATGACCGCGTTTCGAGCGGCGACCGAGGAGCTATCGATAAGGAAACAAAGCTTAAAGGCGACCGAACTATCTATGGTTTGGCATGCGATGGGTGTTCGGATTCTGTAATTGTTTTCTTACCCAACGAAGGGGGTGATCCGGTGAGATATAATATTGTCAATGCACAGAAAAATCATCAGGTTTTTGGCGATATTGAGATTGGCGATGAACTGGCACTGCTCATAAACCCTCACAATAAAAATGAGGCAACGATGGTGATAGACCTCGAGCAGATGAAAGGCACGTGGACTTTTCAGGTGATTCCGAAGCTTAAACCCAGTGCAACAAAAACGGAAGAAGAGATAATGGCCAGTATGACTGATTCGATGAAAGAAGCGCTCTTCGTGCCGCGTGAATATGGATTTACCCTTAAGAGCTATCATCAAGCCTCTCCAGTTGGTTACATTGTTAAGTCGAACACGCTGGAAGACGAAAGTCCAGTGGAATATCCCAAAGTAACTGTTTACACGGGTTGGCATATATATAATGGTTGGCTCTATATTTACAAAGACACTATTGATGAACAAGGAAACAGAATCCCCGACGACCAGGTTGGGCACGACGACGGAACGATGGTGTTTCTATCTGCTGATTCTATGGCAGCTAAATTCGGAAAGAAAGTAATGCAATATCATCGCAAGGCCAATGCCATCGAAGCCAACAGAAAAGCACAAGAAGCTGAAGCTAAAGTAGCTGCGAAAGATACTCTAAAAAAGAAATAATTATGGAAAACGAAACAAAGATTGCAGTTGCCGGAACAGGCTATGTGGGCCTCAGCATAGCAACCTTGCTTAGCCAGCATAACCCTGTGACAGCTGTCGATGTGATTCCTGAAAAGGTGGAACTCATAAACAATCGATGCTCGCCAATCCAGGATGATTATATTGAGGAATATATCGCAAATAAACCGCTTCAACTCACTGCAACTATTGATGCAGAATGTGCCTATCGCTACGCTGACTTTGTGGTTATCGCAACACCTACTAATTACGATACGGCTAGAAACTATTTTGATACTTCGCACGTCGAGGAAGTAATAGAAATGGTACAGCGAGTGAATCCCGATGCAATAATGGTCATCAAATCTACAGTTCCGGTGGGCTATACCGAGAGTGTTCGCCGGAAATATAATAATCCCAATATAATATTTGCCCCTGAATTCCTGCGTGAAAGCAAGGCGCTCTATGATAATTTACACCCGAGTAGGATAATAATAGGTAGGCCAGACAACGACACCAGACTTCAGCAAGCCGCCAGTCATTTTGCCAGTCTACTCAAGCAAGGCGCTATCGATCGCGATATACCAACACTTTTTATGGGACTAACCGAAGCCGAAGCTGTGAAGTTGTTTGCCAATACCTATCTTGCCCTGCGTGTGAGCTATTTCAACGAACTTGACACCTATGCAGAAGTGAAAGGCCTAGACACAGCAAACATAATCCGTGGTGTATGTCTCGACCCGAGAGTGGGGGCGTTCTATAATAATCCATCGTTCGGTTATGGTGGTTATTGTTTACCGAAAGATACTAAGCAACTCCTAGCAAACTATGCTGATGTGCCAGAAAACCTAATTCAGGCCATAGTTGAGAGCAACAGAACACGTAAGGATTTCATAGCCGATCAGGTTCTACACAAAGCAGGCTACTATGATTACTTCGATCGGGGCGACTATAATCCTGATGAGGAAAAAGAATGTGTCATCGGAGTCTATCGTCTCACTATGAAATCGAATAGTGATAATTTCAGACAAAGTTCCATTCAAGGGGTAATGAAACGCATTAAGGCTAAAGGTGCGCAAGTTGTCATCTACGAACCGACGCTTCCCGACAACTCTACATTCTTTGGTAGCCGAGTAACAAATAACCTCGACATTTTCAAGCAGAAATGCCAAGCTATTATTGCGAACAGATACGACTCTTTGCTCGACGACGTGAAGGAAAAAGTATACACACGTGATATTTTTTTCCGTGATTAAATCTTCTCAATAAAATGAACAAATCAAATCCAAGGATAAAACCCGTAGCCGACCTTGTTACACCACAAGCCGGACGTCGACTTGTAAAGATCGAAATAACCGATCCACGAATCGATACCATTACTGAAGTAGTCTATTCGCAACACTTCCACAATGGTACACACTCCCTGCACATGACATTATTTGTACCCAACACGTCGGAACCGAAACCATGTGTTATATATTTTCCTGGAGGAGGATTCACAACATCCGACTACGGAAAATGGGGTCGACTTAGAATGCGATTAGCCCTAGAAGGGTTTGTTGTTGCCGCTGTTGAATATCGTACTATTCCTCACCCATTCCCCGCCATCCTAATTGATGGAAAGACAGCCGTGCGCTACCTTCGCGCACATGCTAAGCAATTCGGAATAGATAAAGAACGCATCGGGGTGATGGGTAACTCGGCCGGAGGTTATCTTGCACAATTAGTCACAATGACTGCAGACGAAAAAGAATTTGATGAAGGCGATTTTCTCGAAGAATCATCAGCAACGCAAGCCTGTTGCGATATATTTGGCCCATCTGACCTAGCATCGGTCGATGAGGGCTTTCCACCCGAAATACAAGCTTTTCATCGCTCACCCAGTGCTGCCGAGGCTCTGTTGCTTAATGGTGTCACCTACGGCCGAAGTCCCAGTTACGATATCCACGACGACCTTGAGCGTGCCCGTTGGGCCAGTCCTATGGGGCATCTAAAATCTGGTTTACCCCCATTCCTCATCATGCACGGTACTCACGATATGATGGTGTCACGTTTCCAAAGTGTTCATCTATACGAAGCTCTTATGAAACTCAATACTCCTGTTGAATTCATTGAGATTGCCGACGCCGGCCATGGCGATGATTACTGGTTTCAACGCCCGGTAATTGACCTAATCGCCTCCTGGTTCAAGAGTACTCTCATGCCGGAATGCTCTACTATCTGACAAATATCGCTTTTGTAAGATTACAAATCGTTCGCGACGGCGGTAAAAGCCGTTTTGCAATTTGCAAAACGTCCGCGACGCCGGTAAAAGCCCTTTTGCAATTTGCAAAACGTCCGCGACAATTGTAATATCGCTTTTGTAAGATTACAAAACGTTCCCGACGACGGTAAAAGCCCTTTTGCAATTTGCAAAACGTCCGCGACGATGGTAATATCGCTTTTGTAAGATTACAAAACGTTCGCGACAACGGTAAAAGCCCTTTTGCAATTTGCAAAACGTCCGCGACGATGGTAATGTTGATTTTGTAAGATTACAAATCGTTCGCGACAACGATAAAAGTCCTTTTGCAATTTGCAAAACGCCTGCGACGATGGTAATTAATCTAAAAAAGGCCTGCACGCCCATAGATGGATGCGTGCAGGCCCTTACGTTTTATTGATTTGGAGTGGGGGATGGTTTTATGTTTGCTACGATGTGCCGACTACCTGTAAGATACGCCGAACTAGATAGGTGTTTTTTGCAAAGTTGAGAGCAATAGGGTGGGGGAGAGTGTTGTTTGCTCTCCGGTGAGCATGTTTTTCAAGGTTATTTCGCCGTTTTTTATCTCGTCGGCTCCGGCTATGGCTACGAATGGAATTTGTTTGGCGTTGGCATAGGTCATTTGCTTTTTCATTTTCGATGCGTCGGGATAGAGTTCTGTGCGTATACCGGCTTGACGGAGGGTGGCGATGATGGGCATGATGTAGCGTGTTTCGTCGGTTCCGAAGTTGGTGAAGAGTATCTGGGTGCCGCTCACGCTGTCGTTGGGATAGAGGTTGAGGGTGTTCAGAACGTCGTAGATTCTGTCGGCTCCGAAACTTATTCCGACGCCTGATATCCCGGGCATTCCAAAGATTCCGGTGAGGTTGTCATATCGTCCGCCGCCGGTTATGGAGCCTATTTCGGTGTCGATGGCTTTTACTTCAAAGATGGCGCCGGTGTAGTAGTTCAGTCCGCGGGCTAGGGTGAGGTCGAGTTGGATTTCGTTCTTCAAACCGGTGTTTTCTAGCGTGTGGAGTATGAATTGTGTTTCGTCTACGCCTTTTTTGCCGGTTTCGCTTTCGGCTAGTACGCTGGCGATGGTATCGAGCTTTTGGTTGTTCGAGCCTTGGAGTTCGATGATTGGTTGAAGGCGGTTGATAGCTTCGTTGGAGAGTCCGTTTTGCGCAAGTTCTTCGTTTACCTTTTCTTTCCCGATTTTTTCGAGCTTGTCGATTGCGGTTGTGATGGTTATTATTTTATCGGCTTCGCCAATGGTTTCGGCTATTCCGGTGAGGATTTTCCGGTTGTTAATCTTGATTACGACTCTGATTCCGAATCGTGTGAATACGGTATCGATTATTTGCATCAATTCCACTTCGTTGAGTAAGGATTCTGAGCCTATCACATCGGCGTCGCACTGATAGAACTCACGGTAGCGGCCTTTTTGCGGACGGTCGGCCCGCCATACGGGCTGAATTTGATAGCGTTTAAAGGGTAGTTGCAGTTCGTCGCGGTGCATTACTACGTAGCGTGCGAATGGCACGGTGAGGTCGTATCGCAAACCTTTTTCGCAGAGTTTTGTTTGGAGTTTCAGCGTATTGCGCTCGGTGAGTTCCTGGTCGGTTATGGATTTGAAGTAGTCGCCCGAGTTAAGGATTTTGAATAGCAGTCGGTCGCCCTCCTCGCCATATTTTCCCATAAGTGTTTGGAGGGTTTCCATTGCTGGGGTTTCTATTTGCTGATAGCCGTAGAGGGCATAGACGCTTCTGATTGTTTCGAAGATGTAGTTGCGTTTGGCCATTTCGGTTGGTCCGAAATCGCGCGTGCCTTTGGGTATGGATGGTTTGTTTGCCATTGTGTTTTATTTTCTGATGATGGTTTGCTGGCGGTCTGGGCCGAAGGATATTATCTTTATTCGCACACCGAGGAATTGCTCGATGAACTCAACATAATTCGCAAATGCTTGTGGGAATTGTTCTTCGTTGGTGAAGTCGGTCATATCGGTGAGCCAGCCGGGGAACTCTTTGTAGATGGGCTCCACGTTGTCTATTGAATATGGCAGATGGTCGGTGGTATCGCCATTCGGTAGGCGATAAGCTATGCATGCTTTTACGATGTCGAAGCCGTCGAGCACGTCACTTTTCATCATGATGAGGCTAGTCACGCCGTTAATCATTACCGAATATTTCAGCTGAACAAGGTCGAGCCATCCGCATCGGCGTTCGCGTCCGGTTACGGCGCCATATTCGTGCCCGAGATTGCGCAGCTTGTTGCCTGTTTCGTCGAACAGTTCGGTGGGAAACGGACCGGCACCTACGCGTGTACAATAGGCTTTCATTATTCCGAGCACGTTGCTTATTCTGTTCGGGGCGATACCCAGACCGGTGCAGGCTCCGGCACTCACGGTGTTCGATGAGGTTACGAATGGATATGAGCCGAAATCGACGTCGAGCATAGTGCCTTGTGCGCCTTCGCAAAGGATACTTTTTTGCTGGACGATGAGGTGGTTTATTTCGTGCTCGGAGTCAACGAACTCAAACTCTTTCATGTATTCCACGCCTTCCATCCAAATGCGTTCGGATTCTTCGAGCGAGCTGAAATCGTTCCAACCTAAGGCTTTGAGCATATTCATATGGCGAGCTTTACAAGCTGCGTATTTGCAGTCGAAATTCTCCAGAATATCGCCCACTCGTAGGCCATTCCTACTGATTTTGTCTGTGTAAGTTGGACCGATTCCTTTTCCCGTCGTTCCCACCTTATTTTTTCCTTTTGCCGCTTCGTTGGCGTGGTCGAGAAGCCTATGGGTGGGCATGATGAGATGAGCTTTCTTCGATATTTTGAGCCGCTGCTTGAGTGGATGACCGCTTTTCTCGAGCTCGCGGGCTTCATTCATGAACAAATCGGGCGCCAGCACAACGCCATTGCCGATGATGTTTGTTTTTCCTCCCTGAAATATGCCTGAAGGAATGGAGCGCAGAACATATTTCTGTCCCTCGAATTCAAGTGTGTGACCGGCGTTCGGACCGCCCTGAAACCGTGCTACAGCGTCGTAGGCTGGTGTGAGCACGTCGACCACTTTTCCTTTTCCTTCGTCGCCCCATTGGAGACCTAGCAATACATCAACTTTTCCTTTTTCCATTTGCTTTTTTTTGTTTCTGTTGTTTAATCTTGTTACGTTGCCTCGATAAGTTGGCTTGGCAGCGTGCGCAGATTCCATATATATATAATGAGAATCCATCCTTTCTGAACTTAGACAATTTAGCCTCGTTGATGACACCGGCTATCTCGGGCGAATCGATGTCTACCACCTTTCCGCACATGGTGCAAATTTGGTGCACGTGCATGTCGTTGTTGTAGCTCCCTTCATATTTTGTTTGCCCGATGAATCTGTGTCTCACCACCAGTCGCATTTCAATAAAGAGGCGCATCGTGTTGTAGAGAGTTGCGCGCGAAACATGGAAGTTTTCTCCCTCAAGTTTGTCTTTCAACTCGTCAATGGAGAAATGCCCTTTCATGTCGTAAACGGCATCAAGGATGGCAAATCGCTCGCTTGTCTTTCTATGATTATAAATTTCCAAATAGCCCGTCAGAATATCCCGAACTTTCAGTTTAACATCTTCTTTAGTCACTGTTACCTAGTATGATTTAACCCGCGCAAAGTTACTATATTCCATATATAAGATTCTAGGTAGAGTTTTCAAAAAACAGTAAAAGCTCAATCAAAATTGATTGAGCTTTTACTTATTTAAAATCTAAAAAGACGGAGAGCGATGTCTGACTTGCTACTGTTCTGGTACTAATTCTTCGTCTGTATATGATATGCGGATTTCAACCTCTCTATTATTACGCAAAGAACGCACTCTATAAGAGATGGGCACTGAGGCTCCTATAATCGATGTTGATTCTGGTACTTTAATGAACTCCATAAAAGTCTCATAATCTCTTACCTTACTAGCAGTTGTTAGTGGGCCACCCGCTATCATAATTTTGATTTTCTGATTTTTGAAATATTTATTCCATTTCTGGGATAGTTCTGTTTTAACTTCTCCACTATATTTTCCGAAATTAGCCTCAATACCTCCTTTAATCATCTTACTGATAGAGTCTGCACTTTCTGTAGTCTCAACAAGAATATGAAGAACTCGACCATAGTCAACACTGCTAACATAAACTGGTTCATATTCTCCAAGATTTGTCAGTTCTCCCCAGTCATCAGCTGACTTCGGATCTACTGAGATATTAAAGAATTGCTGTCTGACTTTTACCAATACATAATGTGTTTTATTCGAAGAATATTTTTTATGCTCATAATTAAATTTCGCCTTGACCATTCCTCCTAGGACGCTGGCTTTAACATGTATTCCAAATGTCTTTAAGAAACTTTCTTCTGTTGTAACTTCATTACTTCGGTATGTAATATACGCTGGAGCGTTATTATAATCTATTTCTCCAACATGTGGATTTAATAAGTTATTAATGGATTGTCGAACATTACTCAAGATGGGGAATGATGATTCAGAGACTACCAAGTCTTTTCCTCTCAAAGATGCCGATAACTTTATTTCTTGTGGATTCTTAACAACTACCGGAGCATATTCTCCTTCCATAAAGGCATCTCCGCGAAGTATACTTCCTGGGAAAATAATCTCAGAGAGAGTTTCATCAACAAGTTCTACTGGAGCTAGGGTCATCTGCCTTCTCACAACTTGCAATAATTCTCTTTTATTACCATCAATAACATTACCTGTAGGTTCTGAAGATATTACTTCTGGTTGGGCAACTTTAAATATTACTGGTTTCAAGTTATTTAGTTGCTTTGATGTTGCATCTTCATCACTTTTACAACTACTTATTAACACTACTATGACCGTTAATACCGGTATAAATTTAAATATCTTATTCATATCTCAAATGATTTATTTTTGTTCTAAAGGAATGTTGTAGAATTCAAGTACTACCTCGTCTCGCCCTTCATCTTTTTGTCGTATAGTTATTTCCTCTATTACTCTTACTGTTACTTCTGGGGCATGCTTTTCCGTCGTTTCCCCTTTTAAGAAGCGTATCTCCTGTCCTTCGAAAAAGTCGTTGCCGTCATACCGTTTTCCATTATACATCAACGTATATTTTTGACTTCTATTAGGTATAGACGCTAGAAATTTATCTTTCTCATTGCTTCCATCATCTATTTTAAAATAGAATTCATTATGATGTTCAGAAGCGTGGCTTCCAATCCCTATAAAGCCTCCACTTCCATCTCTTGTTTTTATAGATTTATACCATGCAGATAAATGAACACAATTGAAGTTTATTTGTTTGTTAACGGTTTCCGTAGGCTTTTCTTTACCTCTCAGCTTCAGAAAAGTATAAGAGAGCTGGAAAGTCCCAGGTTGAATTGGTATAATAAGTAATACATATTCTTTATTTCCAGGAAGATCTACTAGAGATTGTCGAATTTCTCCATCTTTCATCCATTCCTCATTCTCCTTAAGGAAATTAGGATTAGCAGAGAGATGTTTATCCAAAGAGTCTCGTCTGAAAATGAACACACGATAATCTTTTCCTATACGTCTATGAAATTCTCCATCTTTACTATGTAAATCAATAGAGTAATGGATATTGGATTCATTATTTAAGTCTTTTAAATCTATATCATATCGCAAGGTATCTCTGACCTGAATGTTATTTAGATTCTTTAAAGGGTTCTTTGAGAAGTTCTCCTTTATAGAAACTGAGAATGTAGCATCACCGGAATTGCCAGGGGTAGGTAGCCCATTGTTTTGATTTCCACCACACGAGTATAGAGTAGCTGCTGCTAATAATACTATCGCCAAGATGAAATCAACTAATCTAAATCTCTTTCCTTTTACATGTTGCCTCTTAGAAGTAGGGGGCGTTTTTAGTCTATACATAATTTCTTTTGAATTAAAATTAATTGCGCAAAAGTATATAAAAAATAGAGTATACAAAAATTATCCTTCTGCCCCCCGAGATAACTATACCCAATACCTTATTTGTATACGAGGCAAGACAATGTGAAGTTTACTATAGGTTGTCTGCAATAAAATAAGATATAATATAATGGTGAGGAGATGTTGTGTCGTATTAAATCTAGAGTAATTCGATGTAACGCTGAAACTATTTGGTTTTGCTCTCGCGGAAGTTCCGCAGCGTTGAAACTATTTGGTTTTGCTCTCGCGGAAGTCCCGCAACGTCGAAACTATTTGGTTTTGCTCTTGCGGAAGTTCCGCAGCGCTGAAACTGTTTGGTTTTACCCTCGCGGAAGTCCCGCAACGTTGAAACTGTTTGGTTTTGCCCTCGCGGAAGTTCCGCAACGTTGAAACTGTTTGGTTTTACTCTCGCGGAAGTTCCGCAGCGTTGAAACTGTTTGGTTTTAATATTTCATTAAAAACGGAGGTCTAGTCTATTACATGGAAGAGCTGTAAGTGTGCCTGAAACAGGCTTGTGCTGGGCGATTTATCAAAGGAATGTTACGGCGGTTATCTTTTTCTTATTATTTTTGTGCGCAATTTTTTAGACGCATAAGAAACACATAAAACATAAATAAAAAACAACAAAATGGCAGTATTAGGAAAAATCAGAAGCAGAGGGCTCATACTGATTATTATTATCGGTTTGGCCCTGTTTGCTTTTATTGCCGAAGAAGCTTTCCGCTCATGTAATGGCATCAAAGGTGAGGCCAGACAGCAGGTGGGCGAGGTTCTGGGCGAAAAAATCAATGTGCAGGATTTTCAGAAACTGGTAACTGAATATCAAGATGCAATCAAGTTTACCATGCAACGCGATAATCTTTCGGAGGAAGAACTCAACCAGGTGAAAGACCAGGTTTGGCAGCAACTCATAAGTAGCAAAGTTCTCGAAAATGACGCCAAGAAAGTGGGACTTACAGTTACAGAACAAGAGTTGCAAACGGTGCTGAACGAAGGAACTAGTCAGTTGTTGGCCCAGACACCTTTTGTGAATCAGCAAACACGACGCTTTGACGTGAACTCATTGAAGCAGTTCCTCGATGCTTATAAAAAAGCCCAAACCGCTAATCCACAACAGGCCGAGCAGATGCAACCGCTTTACAACTATTGGCTTTTTGTGGAAAAGAACTTGCGTTCGCAGTTGCTCGGACAGAAATATCAGGCATTGTTGGCTAGCTGCGTTCTCTCGAATAAAGCCGAAGCTAAGATGGCCTTTAAGGATGAGAACGAAGAAGCACAGATTCAGCTTGCTTCTTTGGCATATAACTCCATAAAAGACGATGAGGTGAAGATTACCGACGAAGAGCTCAAAGCTAAATACGATGAAATGAAATTAGCTTTCCGCCAGTCGGCCGAAACACGCGACATCAAATATGTAGACTTCCAAATCAAAGCCAGCAAAACCGACCGCAACGCTATTTCTAAGGAAATGAACACCCTTCAGCAGCAATTGGCTACGGCTACCGACCCTGCACAGGTTGTAAGCAAGAGCGGAAGTATTATTCCTTATCTAGGCTTGCCGGTTAGTAGCAAGGCCTATCAGGCTTATTCAGACATTTCATCGAAGATAGATTCTCTGCCCGTTGGTACCACCGGAGTTGTTGAAAATACACAAGACAACACGCTGAATATTATACGTATCATGGCAAAAGCCGAGCTCCCAGATTCAGTTCAGTTCAGACAAATACAGGTTGTTGCCAACACTACCGATGCGGCTCGTGCCAAGGCCGATTCGATTCAGAAGGCACTCGATGGCGGAGCTGCATTCGAGGATATAGCTAAACGATATGGCCAGACGGGCGAAAAAATATGGTTCACTGGTCAGCAGTACGAACAGGCCCCAAGCATGAGTCAGGACAATCGTCAGTACATCGAAGCAGTTCTCAACGGAGCAGTTAACGCAACCCAAAATATTGCTCTAACCCAAGGGAATGTGATTCTGCAGGTTCTTGACCGCAAGGCAATGACAACCAAGACAACGGCAGCAATCATAAAGAAAACCATCGATTTCTCGAAAGACACCCGAAGTGCAGCATACAACAAGTTCGCCGAGTTTGTTGCAAAGAGTCCATCGCTTGCCGACATCGAACGCAACAGTACAAAATATGGCTACAAGGTTCAGGAACTCAAAAACGTTGTAACCTCCGCACATTATGTTGCCGATGTTCATGCAACTCGCGATGCTTTGAAATGGATATTCGATGCTAAGCAAGGCGATGTGTCACAACTTTGGGAGTGTGGCGATAACGACCATTTGATGGTTATTGCACTTACGGGCATTCATCCGCAAGGTTTCCGCGACTGGAACGACCCCGAGGTTAAGGATATCTTGAAACGCGAAGTTATGAAAGATAAAAAGGCCGACCGCCTCATGGCTAAATTCAAAGGAGTTAGCAGTATTTCGGCTGCAACGGCGAAAGGCGCTCGGGTGAGCACCGTTGGCCAGATAACTTTCTCGTCGCCCGCCTTTATTCAGGCTACAGGAGCCGTGGAGCCCGCTCTTTCGGGAGCCGTTGCTGCAACATCTGTTGGAGCTTTCTCGAAGCATCCGGTGAAAGGCAATGCTGGAGTTTATATGTTCCAGGTAACGAAGAAGAATATGCGCGCCGGCTCGAAGTATAACGAGGTGCAGCAGATGCAACAATGTGCTCAACAGAACATGCAATATGTGGGCAATTTTATGCAGGATTTAGTGCTGAAGGCTAACGTTGTTGACCATCGCTATCTGTTCTTCTAAAGAAAAGCTCAATTAGAGATTAAATTCAGAAAAGATTTTAGGGCTGGCTCTTGTTAAAAGGGTCAGCCTTTTTTTGTTTACGAAATCATTATGTGGGGAGGCCTGTTTTTATCAAGTGTCTTACATGAGTTAGGTTTAACCCAAATCGGTCATTAGAGATTTTACAAGCAAAGTATTACAAATGAATATTTTTCACCAAGGGTATTAAATACTCTTCGTCAAAGGTGTACTATACTCTTATGTAAGGGTGTTAGCCCTAATGTAGGGACATATGACCGAGGGATAATCCGGGAGTAGACAAGAATATAAAAAAATCAAAAAAATATTTTTGTTCTTCTTTGCACTGTTTCTGCACTTATACGCGAAGTTCGAGGGCGAAATAATGTAAGAAAAAACTGTTTTTCGAGTGTTGTCGATTTGGAACTAAAGGAAGTATCGCCTATTTTTGCGGCGTTTTCATTGTGAAACGAAACATCAGACCATAACAATCTACTTGCAAGTGATAAGGTCTACTAACTGATCAAATAGATTTAGCTTTATGAAGAATTACAAAAACTTTTTCTTCCATGTCCTAGGTTTAGCTCTAGGACTGGTTGTTGTGAGTTGTGGCGAAAATAATTCGCCCGAAGTTGAGCCGGAAGTTCCGGTTAGTTTAAAAATCAACGTATCTAATATCACACAAAACAGCGCCGATGTTACTGTCGTTCCGTCAAACGAAAAGGCAACCTATAGCTATGGGCTGTTCCGCTCGGCTTCGTTGCAGGGGCTGAACGACGATCAGATTACAAAGCTGATTGTGCCCGACAATACGAAAATAAGCGAGAAGCTCATTACGGGGTCGAAAACATTCTCGCCCGATACGCTTGTGGATAACACTGAGTATACGGCTGTTGTTGTCTACTACAAAAATCTCATAGCAGATAAAGTATATCGGACAGATTTCAAGACTCTCAAATCAGCTTATAAAGACCTGGGCGAGGGAGCTAACTGTTATATCATACCCGAAGCAGGGAAATATAGCTTCGTTCCGCTGCACGTGAGTGGAAAGCCAATTGAAAATATTGCCAAGGTCGACTGGATATGGGCAACGAAAGTGGGCGAAAGTAACGAACAGAAATTGATTACGTATGTGAAGTATGATGGCAAGCGCGTACAAATCGATGCTACCGGTGAGCGAGGCAGTATTGTTCTGGCTGCTTTTGATAACGCTGGAAAAATTGTCTGGGTGTGGCACATCTGGTGCACGGAAGTACCTAAGACAATGAAATATTCGAATGGCAAAGTATTTATGGATCGTAATCTAGGAGCACTTAGCGCTAACGAAGCCGACGGAAAAAAGACGTGGGGCCTGTTATGGCAATGGGGCCGAATTGTTCCGTTCTTCAGCGGATACGAGGAAACGGAATGGCAAAAAGAAGATGCCTTCACTGAGTCGCGCAAATGGACAATAATGAATCCGACATATGGATTGGAATGGAAATTCGAATATCATGCTGTAGAGATAGACGAAGCTATCGCACGCCCAACAGTATTCTTCTGTGATAAGAAATCGTGCGACTGGAACAACACCATTAACCTTAAACTGTGGGGCGGCGTTAAGACCGACTACGACCCCAGTCCAGCTGGGTTCCATATTCCGCAAACCTCCGACTGGGAGGAACCACTTGCCAATTTCGTTCCTAGAGACGATTGGAGTGGTGCCACTTATACGTTTGAAGGAAACACGGCATGGTGGCCAGCTTCGGGCAGTGGACGAGAATTTGATTCGGGCTGTAATATCATCGGTTTTGGTGGAGGTATTTTCGTATGGTCTTCTACTGCAGAATATGTCACTGATATAATGTTCGGACTGGATAATTCTCCGATGGCTTACAGGCTCGCTTATCAAACCCGAACAAAATTCCTAACCCTAAAGGCGATGGGCAACAGAGCCTTCGCCCATTCAATACGTTGTGTGGCCGATTAATTTCGGCTACACAGCGTTGTATGTTTTCTTGAAACTATAATTCCTATAGAAATTATCAGTATGAAGAAACTAGTTATATTCATCACAGCAATTGCGTTCCTATGCCCCGACAGCGCAATTGCCGGCGATAATCCTGTATCGCATAGAATCAATATAGAAATGTCGGGCGTCTCACAATCGTCGGTGACGGGCGACCTCCCTTGCCCACCAAATACGGTTCACTCCGAAACCTACAATCCAAAAGCCCGAATGAAAGGTATCAATCGCTCCGACCTCGGATATGTAGGAGGAAAAACCAGATGCTATCAGATGTTCTCGGATAACTCCTATGTCGTTCGTGGTATTCAGGTGTTCGGTCTCTTTGCAAACGAACAATTCAGAGCCGAAACAGAAAGACTTCATGCCGACGAGGATGGAAATATGACGGTGCCTGTACGTCTAGAAGTTGCCTTCTGGAAGATTGGTCCAACGGGCTATCCCGATGAGAAGGTCTACAGTGAGGAAGTAGACATCATCGGTCAGAAAACCGCAGCCACCTGGGGAACCAAAGGAGCCGCTGACGAAGGCTTTATCTATGCCTTCAAAATAGATTTGAAGGAAAAAGTGAGAATGGAAAGTGGCTTCGTAAGCGTTTGTGCTGTCGACATGGGCAATAATCCTAAAAGTTCTTTCGCCTTGATTCACGATTCTGAAGTTCAGAATCCCGGACTTATCTCGTTTGATAAAGAAGGACAGCAAACGAGATGGTATAATGGTGGATTCAACTATTGTTTCCTAGGCGATCAAAATGAACCGCTAGCTCAGAAAGGATTGAAGTTTTCCAGAATGCTGGGCCCTTCGCCAACTGAACGTGGTAAGTTCGCAAAGGTTCAGGTGGAATTGCGGAACTATGGTACAAGCAATATCTCAGATGCAATGCTCGAACTCTATGAAAACGACCGCTTGCTTTACACCGAGCATGTTGATGCAACAATATTTAGCGGAGATACATACAAATACACTTTCAAAAACAGAGTGAATTGTTCAACTAACGGCGTGCATAACTTCATGCTCAAAAACATCACGCCAGGCGATGAGCAGCTGGCTCAACAAACTATTTCGTTCTTTACCAACAATTTCACCGGTGTATGCGATTCGCACAGCAATTTCGAAGGCTCGTCTAAATATATAAAGAAGGTAAAGGTCGGAACGATAGACAATGAATCGGGTTGGTCCAAATATTCCGACTTCACTGGAATGAAAACCGAAATCAAGCCAGGTGAAACTCTCACTATGACCGTAGAACGTGTTACACGTAAGGGCGACTTCATGAAACTGTGGGTGGATTGGAACAACAACGGGCTCTTCGACGATGAAGGAGAATTTATTGGATATGTTTCTAAGAATACTATCGATATAAAGATTCCCGAAAACATCTGCACTGAACCTGGCGATAAATGCATGAGAATTATTCTGAGTAATCAGGATGTACCATCGTTCGGCGCCTATACCTATGGTGAGACAGAAGATTACACTCTAACCGTTGCACGACTATCAAAGTCACCTGTAATGGTGGTTGGAAGCAAAGAATTTAGTCTCTCTATGAACGTGAATGAAAGCACCGATCAAACTCTCACCATCAGAAACGATGGAGAAGAAGAACTTTGCGGTAAAATAACTCTAGATTTTCATCTGCCTCTCTCGCCTGACATCAAGCCTGTCTATAAAGCTCCTGCTATTGTGAATTTATCGTCAGCAAAACCTAGGATTCAAGTATCTGAAAACTTGTTCAAAACTCCGGGGTCACCGCAATCTAATGATTTTACTCTAACTTATGCCGGTACTTATAATAGTAATGTGGGTTCCGACAATGTCTATGTTTCCTTTGCACAATCGTTCCCTGGTAGAATGTTGGCCGGAATTGACGGAATGATGCTTTCTAGCATCGATGTTTATATTGCGTCGCCTGCACGGAAATCGTTCGTTGTGGTATGGAAAGGACAAACGCAAAATATCAGCGGTGAGGAGTTGCTAAGACAGCAATTCACGCCAAAAGCTAATTCGTGGAATCATATTGTGCTCGATAATCCCGTGCATATTTCAGGTGAAGATATGTGGATTGGCGTAGCTTTCGAAGGCTGTAAAGGAATAAATTATCTGATAGGGATAGATAGAGGTCCAGCAACGATAGGCTTCGGTGACAAAATAAGCGTTGAGAAAAGTCCTTATTGGTGGTCGTTGGCCGATCTTGGGACAAATGGAAATCTGCTTATTCGAGGTAATATTACCGGTCGACGAACATCTGCCTTAAGCTGGCTAAGCATAGATGATGACGAATTTGTTATCGCCCCTAGACAATCAAAAAACATCAAATTGCACCTTGCCACGAACGGACTGCAAAATAACTTCTACGAGGCTCGTCTTAAAGTAACCTCCAACGATCCACTGGTTTCACTCCTCAAAATTCCTGTATTTCTCAATTCTATCGACCCGACAGGAATTTCTCTGCTTGAAGGTATTTCTGAACCAATATTCAGAATAACATCTTCAGAACGATTGGAAACACTTACCGATAAAGCTGTTAGCTACATTGCTCTATTCTCCATGAGTGGCGCGATGCTAGATATTAAATATGGTGCTAGAATTATTAATATCGGTCATCTGAAAAAAGGGTTATATGTAGTCAAAGCTGTCTATGAAGACAATACATCATCCTCAGGGAAAATAATTATAAAATAAATCTGGATGCTCGTTGCTGCTGCGCGCATCTCTTAACTCTTTAAAACTTACGAAGTATGAGAAAGCTTAAACTATTCATGGCAATAGCCGTCGGACTGTTTTCAACAAATATTGCAGCCCAATACATAATCGATCCTACCCTCCCGGTGCCAGTACCACAAGCCGCAAGTAGCGTGAGCGAATACGGATTCAACGCCAATTGGCAAACTGTTTCTGACGTTGAAGGATATCTCGTGAAAGCCTACGTAACTTTAACGGCAGAAACAGAGGAGGAAACTTTCGATTTACTCAACACAGACTTTAGCTTCATCGAATCGGAAAACACTGTAGACGACCCCGATGATAACGGAACAACCCAAGGCGGATTTGTATTCAATGAGCTCAAAATACCCAATCGATGCGGATGGAAAACAATGAATGGTGTGTTTGCAAAGGGTGTTTTGGGAATAAATAATGCATGGTATAAGATAATGGCTAATGGGAGCATCATCTCGCCGGTACTTGATTTGCGAAACGGTGATGGAAAGGTGCATATCAAATTTAAAATTAAAGGCGATGCACGAGCCAAAAAACTAACCGTGCAGCTCAGAAATATTGACGTGATACCAAACGAAGTTCTAGACGCTGACACTATAGATGTGACAACCCAGTGGACGGAACACGAGTTTACGCTTGAAGGTGGAATGCGACACAGCGACATATTATTCATGGGATTGGACGCAGGTAATCAACAAGCACTCTATTACTTCTTCGATGATTTGCGCGTGTGGCAGCAACCCAAGGTCGGACAGGAAGTTGCTGTGAACTATTCCGACAATAATTTCGTGAAAGATCCAACGGCAACCACTTGCTATATCTCTACAACTGACCTTGCTCCGAAGGAGAGATACGCTTTCACCGTATCGAGCTATGCCGACGGGAAAATCAGTAACGAATCTAGAAGAGTTCATTTGGATGAAACTCCTACATCAGTGAATCGTTCAGTCACTAATTCTGGAATATTCATCCAGCAAGGTGTTTTGCATGTCAATAAATCTTCAGAGCCCGTTATGGTCTACAATGCCTCTGGAATATTAATAGCCAAAGGTATGGACAACATCCCTCTACCGACTAAGGGATTCTACATTATTAAAGTGGGCTCTATAATCTATAAAATGTTCAACTCTTATTAATACATTATATCCTTCAGACTTGCCCAATCTTGCTGTCTGACTGCTATGCATATCTTGTGCAAGTTTTTCAATCCGCCTGAAATCGTTATCAGCAGCAAACGACTTCAGACGGATTCTGGATTAAGAGAAAAACTTTTCACGAGATAAGGGTAAAAACTAGAAGAAATATGAGAGGGTACTTTAAAGTTCTATCAGATGGTAATACTTCAACCTTTTTTCAGTTTTTCTTTTTCTTGATTTATATCAATATTCTATTTTGTAATCTTTATCAGGTTCATTTTTTTGTTTTATTTTTTTGTTTATTTCTTTTTGCGTTTTTATCTTTGCACTCGCTTTTCCGCTTAACGGCGGTGTTTTTTTTTGAGACAGAGCAGTGTTCTTTGATTAGTTTTTAAGATATAGACAGAGAAGTAGTACAAGTTACATTTGGCATTATTGCCAGGTGTATAAAAAGAGTCAAACCGTTGATTTATCTATATTTTTATAGATATGAGTTTTTTATACTTCTAATATTTTTGGATATTCGTTCTAAGACAGGCAGATTTTAGGGTACATGATTATATATATATTATGTACTTTATTCATTTAGATATTT
>NZ_JH594521.1:969368-1110592 GCF_000243035.1 Prevotella micans F0438 | reverse complement strand
GAGTGGGCCTGTCACTAGTACGAGAGGACCGTGATGGACAGACCTCCGGTTACGTTGTGCCGCAGGTGCACCGCCGGTAGCTGAGTCTGGTTCGGATAAGCGCTGAAAGCATCTAAGCGCGAAGCCGGCCGCAAGATGAGAACTCCTTATAAGGGTCGTCCTAGACCAGGACGTTGATAGGGTGCAGGTGTAAAGACGGCGACGTCAAAGCCAAGCACTACTAATTGCCCAAAAACTTTCATATAAAGAACCTCGAACTTTCAGTAATATCACAAGTCATACGAGAAGCCAAGCCAGCAAGGTAAAGCCAATCTCGCAGCCGACCTGAAAGAGAATCATCCTCAAGCGGGAACTATTTATTACATCTTGCCTGTCAATAATGTCAACCCCCTTTGGGTGGCTATTGCGTCGGTGTTCCACCTCTTCCCATTCCGAACAGAGAAGTTAAGCCCGATTGCGCCGATGGTACTGCAATGCAATGCGGGAGAGTAGGAGGCTGCCCCCTTTAAAACCAAATCCCTCGGAAGCACAGCTCCCGAGGGATTCTTCGTATATATACACTATAAAAACAAAACACATTGTCCCTAATACCAGAAACCACTGGAAGACTACTGGAAAGACCCCCCTGGAATATACATATAAGAAGAACATCTACTCCAGTACTCCTAGAATAATCGCCCGGATATACCGTAAGGAGTTCTTTATATATAAATCTACCGCGCAATCCCATACGGAATCCATTCTCTCTACTCCCAGACTCCTGGAAATTACTTCCGTATTAGCGTGCGATTACATACATATCCCAGAGAGATTACATACGGAGCTCTTTCCAATTACATTTGTATTCCATTCTATTTATATACGGAGACCATTCTATTTACTCCCGGATCTCCTTCTATTTATATATGTACTCTCATTGTTTTCTTAACCGAGAAATTGAATTATCATCACGATGAAAAATTAGTTTCATCATGATGATACAAACGTTTCATCGTGATGATAAATTTGTGTCATCACGATGATAATTCAATTTCTCCGGTATGTCTATGATACAACTCCCTAATGTAAATAGAAGGGAGTATGTATATAAATAGAATGGAGTACGGGAGTAAT
The DNA here is from genome assembly GCF_000243035.1 of Prevotella micans F0438. Lineage (NCBI taxonomy): Bacteria > Pseudomonadati > Bacteroidota > Bacteroidia > Bacteroidales > Prevotellaceae > Prevotella > Prevotella micans. The sequence goes on along the minus strand of NZ_JH594521.1, from coordinate 1,109,479 downwards.
TGCCGTTTGATACGTATGGAGATACACTTCTGTACGCTTAGAGATGTATATTGGTTCTATTTAGAGTTGATTCCTAGAGTTGTGGAGGTTTATACTTACTAACTACCAAATACCGTGAAAAAGAGAACCTTTAGAGATGATGATTTCAGAGTCTTATAGAATTACGTACCTTTGCCACTGCTGAAAGGAGTTGGTCTACTACCGGAAAAAGAGTCTCCTCTATTACATAATCGAACTGGGAATGAAATATGCAATCATAGCAGCGGGCGAGGGTTCGCGCCTAATATACGAAGGCGTCGTGGAGCCGAAACCGCTTGTGAAGATTGGCGGAGAAGCATTGCTCGGCAGACTAATAAGGATTTTTAAGCAGAACAATGCAACCGAAATTCTTGTTATCTGTAACGAACAAATGAGGTCGGTACATCAATATCTTTTAAAAGAATCGTCGACAATGGTGCGAACAATCGTGAAGTCGACTCACAGCTCGATGCATAGCCTTTACGAACTAAGTAAGAATATGACGGGTGAGCCCTTTGTTCTGACAACTGTTGATACTGTGTTTCGTGAAGATGAGTTTGCCGATTATGCAGATACTTTTATTAAATCTGCTTCAAACGGAGTAGATGCATTGATGGGAGTAACGGAATTTGTAGACGACGAAAGTCCGCTTTACGTGGGCACGGGTGACAATATGACGGTTAACGGCTTTTATGACACTGTGCCCCTCGGAGGATGCAAATATGTTTCGGCCGGGATATATGGTTTGACGACTCGTACACTGGAAACTCTCCGGAAATGTATTGAAAGAGGCGAAAGCAGAATGCGTAATTTCCAACGGGCGTTGATTACAGACGGGCTTTGCGTGAAAGCCTATCCCTTCTCTAAGGCGTTCGACATAGACCATACTAAAGATATTTTGAGAGCCGAAGAGTTTGTTCGTGAAGGAGGTATAGAATGAGAATTCTCGGAATATTTCGTGATGAACGCTTTTCGCCTAACTCTGTGCAGAAAGACCGGGATATCATGCTTGATGTGCTAAGCAGATTGTCTGAAAGCCGAACGACTAGCGAAGAGGAAGCAATAACAATTGTTGAACAATTCGACCTGATTCTCAACATGGGACGTTTGCCGAGTACAATGTCTTGGTTGAAACAACAAGAAGATAATGGTGCAAGAGTTGTAAATTCGGCACGAGGCGTGGAGGCATGCCGGCGAAGTAAAATGGCTGAAATAATGAAAGCATGCGCTATTCCCACTCCTTCGGAAAAGGGCAACGACGGATATTGGATAAAGCGAGGAGATGCTGCAACACAACAAGCCGAAGATGTGAAATATTGTGCGAACAAGATTGAACTAGAGAAAGCAAAGAAAGATTTCGTAGCCCGTGGAATAAACAATTTCGTTGTACAGGCACATGTGCAGGGCGACTTGATTAAATTCTACGGAGTTGAGGACACAGGGTTCTTTCGCACATTCTATCCTGGCGATGACGGAATAACAAAGTTCGGCAATGAAATAGTTAATGGTCGGCCGCACCATTATGTCTACGACGTCGAGAAGTTAAGAGTAACTGCCGAATTATTGTCGCGTAAGCTCAACACTCCGGTGTTCGGGGGAGATGCAATAGTGACTCCGGCAGGCGATTTCTTCCTTATCGACTTCAATGACTGGCCCAGCTTTTCGCGCTGCAGAAACGAAGCAGCCAATGCCATAGCAAAGCTGGTTAAATATTGAGAACAATAATGACAGATACGAATATAGAAAACAAGAGTTTCAAAGAACTGTTGAGAGCCTCGTTAAAATCGGATGAAACCGAAGAATGGCTCGATATACATTTCAACCGACCGGTTGGACTGTTCTTTGCTCTTATGTGGCACAGACTGGGCGTAAAGCCTAACGCTATAACCATCATGTCAATATTCCTGGGTATAGGTGCTGGCTATATGTTCTACTTCACAGACCTGACGCACAATCTCTTCGGAATATTTCTCATGATGATGGCCGATTTCTGTGATTCAACCGACGGGCAATTGGCACGACTCACCAATCAACGCTCGATGAAAGGACGTTGTCTTGATGGATTTGCCGGTAACGTGTGGTTCTTCGCCATATATTTGGCTATCGCATTGCGCCTCTGGAATCAGCCTGTACCAGGAATGATAGAGCAATGGGGCATTTGGGGATTGGCGCTTGCCGCATTAGCATCGTTGTTGAGCCATTCTCCGCAGACATCGTTGAGCGACTACTATAGGCAGATACATCTTTATTTCCTCAAAGGAAAAGACGGTTCAGAGCTCGATTCTTATGCCGAAGAACGCAGAATTGTAGAGGAACTGAGAGAGAAGAAAGATGTTTTCTGGGATTGGGCATTTCACATAAACTATCGAAACTATTGTAAGAGTCAAGAGCATCGTACACCTGCTTTTCAACGCCTTCATGCCAAAATAAAGAATAGATACGGCAGTATTGAGGCTCTTCCGCTAACAATTCGCGAAGAGTTTCTGAGGAACAGTAGGCCGCTCATTCCGCTAACCAATCTGCTTACGCTCAATTCGCGTCTTATAATTATATACATAACGTGTTTATTGAATTGTCCGTGGGTTTATCTGTTGGTGGAAATAACGATATACAACCTTATATATATATATATGCACAAACGCCACGAGGCTCTTTGCGAGCGTCTATCGGCTGAAATACAGAACTCTTAACCGAATATGAAAGGATACATCTTCGACTTTGGTGGTACGCTTGATACCGCTGGCACACACTGGGGAAAAATGCTTTGGCATGCCTATGAACGACAGAATATTCCGATAGAGGAAGAAGATTTTCGTAATACCTATGTCTATGCCGAGCGAGAGTTGGAAAGAAAGGCTATCATACGGCCTGAAAGTAGCTTCCGCGAAACACTCGAAGCGAAGATTGAGCTGGAATTCGAATATCTCTCCGAACAAGGTTTGTTGGAGCAAACTGGTTTCAGTCTGGTGAGTATGCAAACAGCGATGTTGAACGATTTATATAGGAAGGTGAAACTAATCACCGCTGAGAGTCGTACAGTATTGCTAAGTTTGAAAGAAAAATATCCACTCGTGCTCGTGAGTAACTTCTATGGCAACATGAACACAGTGCTGGTCGAGTTTGAACTCGATAATCTCTTCGATAGAGTAGTTGAAAGTGCTGTGGTAGGAATTCGTAAGCCTGATCTACGTATATTCCAACTTGGAATTGACGCTCTGGCTCTTAAATCCGAAAATATCACAGTGGTTGGCGACAGTTATTCAAACGATATTCTTCCCGGGCACCAGCTGGGTTGCCGCACTATTTGGTTAAAAGGCGAAACGTGGAAAAATGAAAAGGACGACCCCTCGGCTGCCGACCTGATTATATCGTCGCTCAATGATTTAACAAGTGAATGAACGACAGCTTCGGTTGTAATAAACAATAGAGTAACTAACCTGTTTAAATTATAAAATACGCAAAAATGAAACAATCAGAAGTAGCCCCGGCAACGGGTAAACTAGGAATCATGGTTGTAGGTTGCGGAGCAGTTTCCACCACCTTTATAACCGGTGTGTTAATGGCTCGTAAGGGACTTGCAAAGCCAATTGGTGCAATGACCCAGTACGACAAAATTCGTGTCGGAAAGAATGCAGAGAAGAAGTATCTGCACTACAAAGACATCGTACCGCTTGCCGAGCTCAAAGACATAGTCTTCGCGACATGGGATGTTTATCCGCAGAATGCATATCAGGCCACAATCTATGCTGAAGTTTTGCAGCCAAAGGATATTGAACCTGTGCGTGATGAACTCGAAGCAATACGTCCACTTAAAGCTGCTTTCGACAAGAACTACGCTAAACGGATTGACGGCGACAACGTAAAAACATGTCTAACACGCTGGGAGATGGTTGAGGAGCTGCGCCAAGACATTCGCAATTTTAAGCAACAAACAAGGTGCAGTAGAGTTGTGGTTCTCTGGGCTGCATCTACCGAGATTTATGTGCCCTACAACAAGCAATATCACAAGACGCTTGCTCAACTTGAACAGGCAATGAAAGACGATGTGCGCGAGCAAATTGCCCCTTCGATGTGCTATGCCTATGCAGCCTTAGCCGAAAGTTGCCCTTTCATAATGGGTGCACCGAACACCACTGTCGATATTCCTGCGATGTGGGAGTTTGCCGAAAAGATGCGTATGCCTATAGCCGGAAAAGATTTCAAAACTGGTCAAACGCTTGTCAAATCGGGCTTCGCACCAATCATTAAAACTCGTAATCTGGGGTTGGCCGGATGGTTCTCTACAAATATTCTGGGTAATCGTGATGGTCTTGTGCTAGACGAACCAGCTAACTTTCATACCAAGGAAGTTAGCAAACTTTCAACGCTCGAAACAATTTGCAAGGCCGATGAACAGCCTGATCTATACGGAGATATCTATCATAAGGTACGCATCAACTACTACCCCCCACGCAACGATAACAAGGAGGGATGGGACAATATTGATATTTTTGGATGGATGGGATATCCGATGCAAATAAAAATCAACTTTCTCTGCCGCGATTCAATTCTAGCCGCGCCATTACTGCTAGATCTTGCACTGCTCAGCGATCTTGCCGCACGCGCCGGCCGATATGGCACGCAACGTTTCTTGAGTTTCTTCATGAAGAGTCCGATGCACGATTACACATGCGGTGAGGAAGCAGTCAACAATCTTTTTGAGCAATACACAATGCTAAAGAATGCAATCCGCGAAATAGGCGGATATGAAGCCGATGAAGAAATCGATTAAAATAACATTCTCTTTCATATTGTTCTGGACACTAACAAATACTGTTGGTGCCCAGACTTTATTTTTAGATGCTTCTGCGCCTAAAAACATGCATTGCTATATTGTCGACTCACAAACAGGCGACAGTATTCCATACGCCAATGCCATATACAAGAGTCTCAAACTAACATATTCGGCTGACGCTTCTGGAACTCTGGATATCGAACGCCACGAAGGACAAACACTTACCGTTACGGCCGTGGGCTATAAGACACGACGGGTGAAAATATCTGCCGACACTCCGGAATTACTTAAAATAACCCTTATTGCCGATTCCAAGCAACTCGACGGAATTGTAGTGCAGGCCAAGCGCAGACGCAGATATTCCAGAAAGGATAATCCTGCCGTGGAGTTAATGCGACGAGTTATAGCTGCTAAGAAACGTACAGACCTCGAAAATCATGACTACTATCAGTTCGATAAATATCAGAAGGTCACGATGGCCATCAACAACATAACCCCTGACGACCTCGAAAGCACCATCTTTAAACGAACCCCATGGTTGCTCAACCAGGTAGAGATGTGCCCCTATAACAATAAATTAATTCTGCCTTTCTCGGTCGACGAGACCCTTACGCAATATGTCTATCGCAAACGTCCGCGCGACGAAAAAAGCATTGTAAAAGGGCAGTCAACAAAAGGAATCTCCAATCTCATCCAAACGGGCGGAGCCCTCAATACTGTCGTGAAAGACATCTTCAAGGATATAAACCTTTACGACGACCAAATAGCCCTACTCGAAAGCCGGTTCCCTTCACCGATCGGCTCAACAGCCATATCATTCTATCATTTCTACATAGATGACACCGTTTACGTGGCTGGAGACAAATGTATACGCCTTCAGTTCATGCCAGCCAATCAGCAAGACTTCGGATTTCGTGGCGAACTCTATGTACTTGCCGACAGCTCTCTGCATGTAAGGAAATGCGACATGCAGCTCCCTGCCGGAACAGGTGTGAACTTCGTAGAAACAATGAAATTCGAGCAGGAGTTTTCAAAGCTACCTAGCGGAGATTGGGTGCTCACAACCGATAATATGGTGGCCGAACTTATGCTAACCGATTTCCTTCAAAAGGCTATAGTCATACGCACCACCGGTCTTACCGACTACTCCTTCGACCCTATTCCCGAGAAAATATTCAAAGGTCGCTCCAAGCTAACATATGATGTCAATGCAAAAATGCGCGACGACGACTTCTGGAAACAACACCGAATCACCCAGTTAACTAAAAGCGAAAGTGAGATGGACAATTTCATCCATCAGATGTCGCAAACCAGGAATTTCAAATGGCTTCTCATAGGCACAAAAGTTCTAATTGAAAACTTCCTAGAAACAGGAACCGAAACAACGCCCAGCAAAATCGACATTGGCCCCCTCAATACCATCGTTTCAAAGAACTATGTAGACGGCATCCGATTCCGAGCATCGGCTCGAACAACAGCCAAACTCAATCCACACTGGTTTTTCGAGGGATATTATGCCTATGGAACCAAAACTCACAGGAACTACTATGATGCAAAACTCACTTATTCGTTCAATAAGCCCGAATACCAACCCATCGAGTTCCCAATCAGAACCCTATCATTCGAATCAAATAGCGACGTTGAATCGCCATCCGATAAATATCTCGTTCACAATAAAGACAACATCTTCATGACCATACGCCCTGTTAAGGTTCAGAAAATGTATTTCTACAACAGGCAGAGACTAAGTTTCATGTGGGAATCGAATTACGGACTCGCTACCGGATTCGACTTCACAACAGAAAACAACCGACCCACCGGCGACCTAGTTTATCTACGAATGGATGGCTCGCCAGTACAAAAACTCCGCATGACCGAGTTGCGACTCTCACTAGAATATCGACCAGGACAGAGCTATATTAACTCGAAGCAGAAACGTCTCACTGTGAATCTAGATGCACCCATTTACAAACTAACCCACACCCTAGGTTTACGTAATGTCTTCGGCTCGGAATTCAACTTCAATCAAACCGAAGCTTCGTTCTACAAACGAATATGGCTAGGCAGCTGGGGCAGTTTTGACATACGCCTTATGGCCGGTGCACAATGGAGCAAAGTGCCCTTCCCACTACTAATAATGCCCCCAGTGAACACCTCGTTCTTCGAGCATCAAGGTTCGTTCAACCTCATGGAAAACGTAGAATTCGTCAACGACCGCTATCTGCAATTCAACATCGCATGGAATCTCGAAGGAAAAATATTCAATCGCATACCGCTTCTCAAACGACTCAAATGGAGAGAATATGTGGCCTTCAAGGGCATGTGGGGAAAACTCACCGACAAAAATAACCCATATCTACCGCAGAATTCAGCTGATAAACAACTGTACCGATTCCCTGGAGACACACACATAATGAACAAAGAACCCTATCTTGAAGCTGTATTCGGCATACATAACATCCTGAAAGTTCTTGAAGTAGATTACGTCCGACGCCTAACCTACACCGCCTATCCCAATATTTCGATAAACGGAATCCGCTTCGGGTTCAATTTCACCTTTTAGTATATGAATGTTTTATAGGATACGAGTCTCAAGAAAATTTCAAGCTTTGAAACTGTGCGTTCCCCCCCCAAAAAAGGATAAGAACTCAAATCGCTTTGGACAAGAATGTTGAGAAGAAGCTTAAACGATATTTTGAGAAGCATAAAATACAAATGAGAATTTGTTATTCTATCGACTTAAGTAACGTCTCATACGAAAGAGGTTACAAATAGCTAAGGATGACTTTCGGAAAGGGAAATATATCGTAGTGGGTTTCCCTGGAGAATTATTCACCCATTATGAATATTATAAGACACACGGTTACAAAGGTGTCTCTTTCAATTCCAAGTTAGAATATCTTATATTACGGTTGAATGACAAATAATATAACATAGGAAGTTCTAATATATGAGGAAAATCTCAAGTATTATCGTGACCATAATCTGCACTATTCTTTTCCTTGTCTATAGCCTTATAGACTACATAAACAATTATCTCGTTTTCCTACCTAACATGCCAGAAGCATATTTCTCTGAGAAAAAATGGAAAAAGAAACTTAGAAGTATTGATTATCCGTAAGTGAGGGAATATTTTTAAGTATTAAAAACGTGAGTTCGACGAATTCAGAACAATGTAAGCAGTGTATCAATCGTCCTTTGTACATTGATGCACGGCTTCTTTGGGAACAGATAATAGGCAGCAATTGCCCCGAATAAGTTGACGATGAAATTTTCTAAGCATCTATTTCTGGAGTGTTCCACCTGCGCAATGTTCTTAAGTTCATCATTCACCGTCTCTATAATGGCTCTTTTTCTGAGTAAAAGCCTGTCTGAAACACTCATTAACGCTCCTTTCATGTTACCCTTTAATTTGGTAATAAGCTGTATTCCATCAACAAAAAGCCTTTGAAAAGAGGTTCTTGCCGATGTAGCCTTTGTCAGCATAACTTCTACCTTTGACATCGTAGAATCACGATGATACCTCCACTAAATTTATAGACACTTATAATTCGTCGAATTCACGTTAACTACAATAGAGGTAATTCAGTGAAAGAAAAAGGATTAGAATGGAGTTATGGGATGGAGTTTTCATTACTACCCCCAACTACATACTTCTTAGATTGAATAAGCGTTTTACCACATCACCCAGTTCTTCTGTAAAGCAGGTGAAGTTAAATACATTCTCCTGCATCAATTGCGGATAGTCGCGGTTAAAGCGCACGAGTGAGATATTTGAATTACTTGCAGCCATTTGCTCAAAGGGGAAACGAATGATGGATGGCGTGTTGAAACCGACACCAAACTCAAGTAAAAGAAGTTTATGTCCCCATGCCTTTCCTACAAACTCATGATATGCTTCTTTTTGGCGGTGCCATCGTTCATCCTCAACAAAAGTATCATCACAGCGCAGGTTGGGACTCATCAGTTCTCCTGTAAGAGGGTGATGAGGGATCAGTTCTGTGGGAACTCTACAGTCTATGGTTGCTGCTAAGGCCTGCTTTACCCAAGATTCATTATAGACAAGCGTCTTCGTACTTCCGTTTCTTGCCTGCAAATAGGCATAGTCTCCTTGTGTCGCAAATATCTTTTCCTTTGCAAATCCAGATTTTTCAAACTGTGCATCAACATTTGTTGTTATCACGAAATACTCTTTTCCCTTGATAAGTTGCAGAATGTTATGATACAGTTCCGTTCCACCCGTACGAAAACGGGAGAACCAGATGTGCTTTGCCCAATATGCCCATCGTTCTTCTTCGGTCTTGAACGGATAAAAGGATGAGGAATAAAGATCAGTGATGCCATATCGGTCTATCCAAGGTTGAAATTCCCTTTCAAATTCCTTTCCGGCGTAATCCAATCCAGCCGCAGCCGACAGGCCTGCCCCTGCTCCAATCAATATATAATCAGCATCGGCAATAAGCCTGCCTACATGGGCTATTCTTTCAGATAAGCTGTTGGTAAATGTCATAATCAGTATCGGTGAAAACGTTGAATACGATAGTCTTTATGTGTTTCCTTGAAAATTTCTTTATGGTTTTTACGGCTATCTCCGCTGCCAATTTCTGTGGAAAACGAAATACTCCCGTTGAAATACAGCAGAAAGCAATACTCTTCAATCCATGCTCTTCGGCTATCCGAAGACAGGAACGATAGCAGGAAGCGAGCTGTTCCTCTTGTTCTTTTGTTGGTATACCATTGGGAATAATCGGACCAACGGTGTGAATGACATACCGTGCGGGGAGATTAAAGCCTGGCGTTATCTTGGCCTGTCCGGTAGGTTCTTCATGTCCCTGCGTCTGCATCATCTCATTACAGGCACAGCGCAATTGTATGCCGGCAGCAGAGTGAATAGCATTGTCAATACATGAATGAAGAGGAATGAAACAGCCAAGCATCTGACTGTTTGCTGCATTGACGATGGCATCTACTTTGAGTCGGGTTATATCCCCTTTCCATAGTTGTATGCCTTCCTCAGCTATTTCAACGATTCCTTTCTCTTCACGCTGCCTGCTTAGCTCTTCGTCTTGCGCATGGAGCAATTCGCTGGATGGCAGAGACGGTTGCCATACGTTCATCAAAGCCCTCATCAGCTGTTGTTTAAGTGGAAGGGTTCTCGGAATATCTATTTGTTCTCCCGTTTCCTTCAATAGTATTTTAAGTGCATGGTCTATATTCTCTAGTCTATCCATTTATGTTTTATTTCTTTGTAAACCGCTCTCCAACAAATCCTGCGCCTTCTGTTCCTTCCAAAAGATTGAAATGACGGAAGACCGGAGGAGTAGGTCGAAGGTCATAATAATCCATTTCCTCTATATTGAAAGAGAAGTAAGCCAGTTTGTCGTAACCGCTGTAAAGCCGCTGCAGAACAGGATTATGCTCGTAAATCCAACGCTTACATTCATCGTCTACATTGAAATTGGCTTTCCCTGCGCAACGCACCGAAACCTGTCCGTGCATGGCGAGAATCTCTATGTGCGGATTCTGTTTCAACTGTTGGTAAACGGCTTTTTGCGATGATGTGGCAAAGTAAAGCGTAGTTGTTTCTTGCCGCATAATCTGAAAGATACGTATTTTGGGCAGGTTGCCCTCGCTCGTGGCGAGGGCAACTTCCTTATGCAGACTTAAAAAGTGGAGTGCTATTTGCATGGCGTAGCTTAATTCAGTCCATTAAACTTTCCATTCTGATGCTTCCATTCGCTTTCAGGCGCAATGGTTTCCATTACATCCCAATGTTCGGCTATCTTTCCATCCTCCACACGGAACAAATCATAATAGCTGGTGGGCTTACCTGCAAATGCTCCCTCACTGACAGCAAGAACGAAATTACCGCAACCAAGAACCTTGTGCAACCTGAAATACTCCATCTTGATGTTCTGCTTTGCCAATGTTTCCAATGCACTGCCAAGTCCGTCCAGTCCGTCTGCAATAGATATATTGTGCTGGATGTAGCTGTTCCCGTTGAAGTAAGAAGTAAGACGCTCTGGGTGCTCACCTTTCAGTACGTCAATGACAAAGTTCTTCACCAACGCCTTGTTCTCTTCTGTCTTGTCGAAGTCTGCAAACTCTGTTGTACCATCAAATGGAGTATGGCCAGAGGGATTCTTACTACCATCATAAGGCATGAGGTTGTCCCAATGTTCCACAATCTTTCCATCTTCAAAACGGAAGATGTCAAAACCTGCTTTTGGACCATAGAAGTTGTAATCAGTCTGCGCAACAACAAAGTCGCCATCACCAAAGGCACGTACAGTATTCACCCTTGCCTTCTCCGGGTAGTCTGCCAACCCTGCCAAAGCTACTCCGAAACCTGCCAGACCATCGCCCACGGTCAGGTTATGCTGTTTGTAGTTATCTGCGTCTACATATCCCACAGCAACCGTGTCGCCAGTTTCGATTGCTTTAAGGAGTGCTACTACCTTCTGAACATTCTCGTTCTCTGCCATAAATGTTTTCTTTTCCATTGTCATTTATATTTTAAATTATTGTTTGTTATTACTTTTGACGATGCGAAGTTAGCACAAACAATCACTGCTTACAAGAAGGCACAAAATGGTGATATACTTACCAAAAAGTAGGAAATAGTAATATATGGAAACTTTCTGAAAACGGCATTAATAAATATTAAGTTATGAAGAATACGTAACTGGCATTCTTTTCATACCTTTGTTTGGTAAAGACATTGAAGCAATGACAAACAAAAATGTTGACCCTGCTTATTTAGCCTGCCCAATCCGACAAGTCATCAGCCGCTTTGGTGACAAATGGTCGATGCTTGTCCTCTATTCGCTTCATAACAGTGAGACTGGCGTGTTACGTTTTAGCGAGTTGCATAAGCACATGACCGATTGCTCGCAGAAAATGCTTTCTTCAACGTTGAAGAATTTAGAACAATATAACTTAATACATCGCGAGGTTTATCCTGTCGTTCCGCCACGTGTGGAATACTCCCTCACAGACACGGGCAAGTCGCTCATGCCTGCCATCAGTTCCCTTATAGACTGGGCAAACCTACACTTTGATGATGTCGTTACAAAGCAAATCTTATAAGAGAAATCCAGAAGCACATAGGAATGATTCTACATTGAAGCTCACCTCAATTCATACATCAATATTCTTATTTTCCCTATTCTGTATTACTTCTCAATGCTCTTATATTTATCCAACAACCTTTCCAAATCCAAAGCCTTATAGAGTATCTTCCCTGAATACCAAGATAGAAAAGCCAAGAAAGATGCTCAATTACGACTTTTTCTAACGTTAATGGCTGACAGAAAATCTAATCCAATAACAAAAGAATGGGTGGATGCTCTAAATACTATTGATGTCGTCTTTCAAGATAATAATAAAGTAAGACATGCTTGGAGAGAGTATCTTGATAGCCTGAATGACAAATCGCCACATTTTGAGAGTAGCAATTCGTTTCGACTTGATTTGCTTTCTGAGATGGCAATGGCTCTTGGGTATAAAAACCTGAAGCAGACCGAAATTGACCGTTTTTATTCTCCAAAATATTTTGGTTCCCAAATGAGCCGTCAAGAAATTCTTTTCCAAGAAAACTTACGTGTTTTAATGCATTCCAAAAATTGTGCTGAAGGTTTTTCTGAGGAAGAAAGTGAGGATAAATTGCCATTCAACTTCACTTCTGTCCCATCCACATGGGAACTCTGTTTCAACAAAGATTGCACGCACAAGGACACTTGCATGCACTATTTTGCCGGTCAGCATCTGCCTGCCGACAAGATGATGGGCTTTGCCATCTATCCCAATACCTTGCAGAACGAGAAGTACCGGTTCTACATAGAAAAGCGGATGATACGCGCAACGTGGGGATTTCGCAAACTGTTTCTCAACGTAAAGCACGTGGACGACACACCGATACGCAGAGAAATCCAGCAATACCTCAGTAGTCGCCCCACCTACTACCGTTACATGAACGGACAGCTCACCCTAACACCCAAGCAGCAAAAGGGTATTATAAATATCTTCCGCTCATATGGCTATACCGAAGAATTGGACTTCGATAACTACATCGACCGTTACTCATATGAATAAAATAGAGTCTCAGAAAAATTCCAAGCATTGGAACGCACAGTTTCATCCTATGAAACGCATGATTCCATCCTATGAAACCTACAGTTTCATCCTATGGAACGCACCGTTTCAGTGCTTGAAACTCTACGGATGCCAGTATTTGACAAATCACTCACTTATCAGTGATAAACGCATAGCAAGTAAGTTCGGTATGGGCAAGTTCAACAACGTCTATGGCATCAGTGGCAATAATGTCACGGCCGGTCAGAAAGACTATGCCGCCCGTATGCTGGAAATAGAGAAACAGCGCGAGGAGTATTATAAATCGCTCGGTACACCTCCGGGTGTTCCTACGATGAAGGGCGCAACGGCAGATCCTGACAACACCCACCGTGGTTATAACGACATTATTGGGGATTTGGGCGACCATTCCGTGCCTGAAGGTTGGGTGCAGCGACCGAAGATAAATACCACACCGGGTACACCTCCGGGGCCACCCATCCAATGGGGAGCACCCGAAGACCCCGACAATGCGCAGCCGGGTTATGGTTATGTCCCTGCTGACACAACCAACATCGAGGATATCTTCTTCTACCATAGTGACCATCTCGGCAGTACATCTTATATTACCGATGCCAAGGCCAACATCACCCAGTTTGATGTTTACCTACCGTATGGCGAACTCCTTGTGGATGAACATACATCTTCAGAGGATATACCGTATAAGTTCAATGGTAAGGAATTCGACCAAGAGACGGGATTATACTATTACGGAGCGAGTTATATGAATCCTATTGCAAATATTTGGTATGGAGTAGACCCATTGGCAGAGAAATATATTCAGACCAGTGTTTATATATATGGTGGTGGAAATCCTATTAGAATAATTGACCCAAATGGAATGGGATGGGTTGAAACCGAAGACAAGAAAGCTTATTGGGATGAAAGGGTTAATTCTGCTGAGGAGTGTAAACGCATATGGAAACTTCATTATGTATGAGAACCTAAACAAAAATGATTTAAATTCATTTGATAGTTATAGAGGGCTCGAGATATTAAATGGCTTATCTGTAGGAAATTTGGGATTTTTATATGGGACAAGTGCGGAACAGGGGAAAAATGGATATTATGAGACTAATCTATCAAGATCGTTTGGGGTGAGCCTAAATGTCAACCCTGTACGTTTTGATTTATCAAAAGGAGGAGGACGTACATGGATACCATTTTTTTAAGAAAATATGCTTTATGGCCAGTCCTTTGTGTAATTCTTTTTCTCATTTTTATTAAACAAGGGAAGTTGTCAAATCATTCGTATAATGAGGATGTTAAAAGGCAATCTTATAGTGTGAAAGTTATAAGTATAAAGAAGACACGTGAATATTATATTAGCGGTATTGACACAAATGGATATCTTATTGAATTAGTTATATCTCCAAAGTGGAATCTACGTACAGTACAAGTCGGAGATAGTGTAATAAAAAAGGCAAATAGTTATGAGATAAGAGTTGTGACGAGACAAAAGTCTATAATATTAACCCCTGAATTGCCTTTATAAACGTAGCAGATGTTTCTAATCACCATTTTTCAAGTCGAAACGCACAGTTTCAAAGCTTGAAATTTTCTTGAGACTCGTATTTAGGTTCTGCCAATCGCAGGGTTTTATGCTTGTTGGAGGGATAGGAGACGGTCGATGTCTGTTTTTTCGCCGACTATCCAGAGAATGTCACCGGCGGTGAGGATGTGCGATGGTTTGATGGGTGAGAGATTCTTTTGGCCTTCGTCTACGCCAACAATCATACAGTTGTATTTGTCGCGAATGCCACTTTCTTGAAGGGTTTTGCCAACGAATGGGTCGCCAGAATGAATCATGAGTTGGTGCAAGTCCATTTCGCGCTTCTCAATGTCGGGGTCGCCGGAAATGAGATTATCGTTCACTGCGGTGTCGAAGGCTGTGAGCTGTTCGTCGCTTCCGATGGCTTGAATCTTGTCGAAAGGGAAAAGGTGCGTTCGTCCGTTGGGAATGTTGATGCGCTGTTTGCCGCGTAGAATACTGCTAACGTGGATACCGAACCGACGGCCGAGATTGAGTTCTTTGAGCGTTTTGCCTGCCCAGATGCTGTTTTCGGGCAATTCGATGTCGGAGATGTGTACGTCACGATCGCGCAGGTTTCGTGCGAAATTAGGTTTGTTATATCCCAGTACTACGGCTTCTATATCCTTTGAACGAAGGTTCTGCACAAAGAGTCGTTCCATGCGTATGCTTCGCTTTTTGAGCCCTCGTGATAGCCACATTGGGATTATCGAAGCCATGGCTATGCTTGCAATGAGGGCCATGGAGAAGTGGCTGAGTCGGTTGAAGATGTAGAACACAAAGCCTACGACAATCATCACTCTCACGAGGATGGTGAAGAGTAACGGTAGTCGGTTTCGACGTTGAGCGTTCCAAAGATAAGTGAATTCCTCACTGTGGTTTTTCTTAGCGATGATTGCGCGAAGGAATGGGGCAATGATGATGAATGTGAGAACTCCGCACACAATATTGGCCCACCATCCTTGTGGCATCAGGTGTTGCGCGAAGGGGAGGAATAAGGTGAGCATGAGTACAATTGCGGCTATGGTGAGAATGGAGTATATGAGCGTGTTGCGAAGCATGGCTGTGATTAATGAACGCCATTTGCTGTCGGATGCGAGTCGTTCTTCGCCGGTTGTCATTCTGTCTAGGGCTTTGAGCCATTTGGTTGGCAGATGTCTTTCTATGAAGTTGTGACACGGCACGGATGCTCTGATGGTGTAGGGTGTGAGGAAGGTTGTGATTGCGGAGCCGGCTACGATAACGGGATAGAGGAAATTACCTATCACGCCAAGCGACAGACCGAGCGATGCGATGATAAATGGAAATTCGCCTATCTGTGCCATTGAGAAGCTGCATCGCATGGCTGTTTTGAGTGATTGTCCACTAAGTACGAATCCCATTGTTCCGAAGATGGCTTGTCCGAGAATAATAGCGCCTACGATTACAAGAATCGGTATGGCGTAAGCTACTAGTACGTCGGGGTTGACGAGCATTCCAACTGATACGAAGAACACTGCGCCGAAGAGGTCTTTTATAGGGTCGACAACCTTGGCTATCTTAGTGCCTTCGACAGTTTCGGCCAGAATGGAGCCGATGACGAATGCTCCGAAAGCGCTGCTGAATCCCACCATCGACGAGACGATTGCCATGACAAAGCATAGGCCGAGCGAAACAATAACGAGGATTTCGTTTGTAAGTAACTTCCTAACCTTGCGCAGTAGCATAGGGACGAAGAAGATTCCAACGACGAACCACAGAACGATGAAGAATCCGATTTTGAAGAGAATGCCCACAAACTGTCCGCCGTCAACGCTGTTTCCTTCGGCTATTGCAGAGAGCATCACCATTATGATTATAGAGATTACATCTTCTAATACCAGAACGCTTAGCACTAGCGTGGTGAACTTTTGCTGTTTGAGTTTCAGGTCGGTGAAGGTTTTGTAGATGATGGTGGTGCTACTGCATACTCCGAATATAGAGGCCAGGAAGATGCATTCCATGTGAGTCCATCCGAAGATGTGACCTGCCATATATCCCAGTCCGAGCATCGAGAAGAATATAGTGCTTACGGCAATGAATGGCGATGTACCGAGTTTCAGAATCTTCTTAAACGAGAAGTCAAGTCCCATCGCGAAAAGAAGGAAAATCACTCCAATGTCGGCCCAGGTTTGAATGTCGGTTTTGTCCATTACGCTCATGGTGTAGGGCATATGTGGCGAAACTAGAAATCCGGCCACGATGTATCCCAGTACGAGGGGTTGTTTGAGTTTTTTGAATAGAAGCGTAACGATACTTGCAACGGCAAGAATCAATGCGAGATCTTTGACAAGGGAGGGGAGTTCCGACATATATTGTGTTTACTTATCCTGAATTTATTTTATAAATGCTTTCTTCCTTTATTAAGGGCGATTTAGTTAAGCTTTTCGCCCGCTCGTCTGTGTTTCGAGGCGGGCGGGCGAATGAAAAAAGAGGGTATTACTTAGTCGTTGAATTCGGCTGTGAGGCGGCAGATGTTTATGATTACCTGCATGGCTTTCTCCATCACCTGAATAGAAACGAATTCGTGCGGACCGTGGAAATTTACTCCTCCGGCGAAGATGTTCGGGCATGGTAGCCCTTTGAAGCTTAGTTGGGCGCCGTCGGTTCCTCCACGTATGGGCTGTACCTTGGGAGCAACGCCGCTTTGTTCCATTGCTTTCAGAACAAGGTCAATGACGTGCATGTTCGGGTCTATTTTTTCCTTCATGTTATAGTATTGGTCGCTGAGCTTGAGTTCTACGGTGCCTTTGCCGTATTTGGCATTCATTTGTTTGGCGCACTCTTCCATGAATCGTTTACGGGCTTCAAATTTTTCGCGGTCGTGGTCGCGGATGATGTAGTTTAGTTTGGCTTCCTCGCATCGTCCTTCGATTCCGGTGAGATGATAAAATCCTTGATAGGCTTCGGTGGTTTCGGGAATATCGGTTTCGGGAATCATATTATTGAATTCGCAGGCCAGTCGTCCGGCGTTTATCATTTTGCCTTTGGCGTAACCTGTGTGAACACTTACTCCGTGGATGAGCACCTTTGCTGCTGCGCCGTTGAAGTTTTCGTATTCGAGTTCGCCCAGGTCACCGCCGTCGATGGTGTATCCCCATTCGCATCCGAACTTTTCTACGTTGAAATGGCGTGCTCCGAGTCCTATTTCTTCGTCGGGGTTGAAGCCTACTCTTATGTCTCCATGTTCGATTTCCGGATGGTCGCGCAGGAAGCACATTGCCTGAACGATTTCGGCTATTCCGGCTTTATCGTCAGCACCGAGAAGTGTTGTGCCGTCGGTTACGATTATATCTTCGCCTTTGTGAGCGAGTAGTTCGGGGAACATTTTTGGCGACGAAATCATATTTGGGTTGAGTTGTATGTCGTTTCCGTCGTAGTTTTCCACGATTCGTGCTTTTACGTTGGCTCCGCTTGCGTCAAGGGCTGTGTCGTAGTGTGAGATGAATCCGATGGTTGGGATTTTTTTCTTTGTGTTGGCTGGGAGAGTGGCATAAATGTAGCCCATCTCGTCCATTTCTACATCTTTGAGTCCTTCGCGTTCGAGTTCTTCTTTGAGATATTTTGCGAAGGTTAGTTGTTTCAATGTGCTCGGCACGGTTTCTGAGTCTTCGGCTGACTGGGTGTCGAACTTTGTGTAATTAATAAATCTTTCTGCTATTTCCATAGGATTATATTGAATGATTGATTTTCATTGTATTTACGTTGCCTTATATGGCTCGCAAAGATAGGTAAAAAGCCCTGTAACGGCAAAATGTGTCGGGTGGTTGGCCGGTAGTGTTATTGCCTTGTGTTTTACAAGGTTTTTTCGGCGAAGAGGGAGTGCCAGATTTGGAAGCGAGCAAGTTCTTCGGCACCGAATTTCGAGATACTTTGTTCGGCTTCCTCGATGGTTTTCTCGTGGTCGAGATGAGTTTTGGAGAAGAACTTATCGGCATAGCAGATAATTTTTTCCTCGATGGTTTCAGGGAGGAAATTGCGATGGGGTAGGGGGAGGTTCTGTTCGATTATGCTTGTACGGGTTAGGCCGGCACCGGTGTGACGTTCGCACACTCGGGCGTGTTCTGGAAGGCCTTCGTGGCGCATTAGGTTGGCGCCCAGAATGCCGTGGCATATATAGGGCTCGTTACCTAAACATTCTATTCCGGGGGCGTTGCAAAGGTATATGCCGATGTCGTGCAGCATGGCGGCTTCTTCGATGAAGGTTTCATTAGCTTTGAGTTCGGGGTGGAGTTGGGTTATGCGAAGGGCTTTTTGGGTTACGCTGCGACTGTGTTCCAGCAGAATGTGGCGCAGCCGATTATTGGTGGGATAATATTTTTGGATGATTGTCTGATAGTCTATCATTTCTTCAAACTTTAAATGGTTTTGCGCTCAGCAAATCGGCCACTAAGTAGCTTGAGCCGCCTATGAATATGAAGTCGGTTTTCGAGGCGTCGGTCAGCGCGGTTTCGTAGGCTTCGAGTACTGTGCTGAATTGTTTTCCGACGAGGTGATGCTTTCTGCCGCTTGTTTCTATGGTTCTGACCGGAATTGCGCGATGGGTCGATGGTTGAGTCCAATAATATTTGGCATTGCGTGGCAGGATTGCCATGACGCTTTCGAGGTCTTTGTCGTCGACCATTCCGAAGATGATGCGTTTCGTCTGGCCTGGTTGTGATTCGATTTGTGGGGCGAGAAACTGCCATCCGGCCAGGTTATGTCCGGTGTCGCATACAATTGTTGGATTGTTGCCGAGCTTTTGCCATCGGCCCATCAGTCCGGTTGACTCGCATACGGATCGGAGGCCGAGACGGATGCTATCCGGGCGACGGATTATGTTATACCGGGACAATACTTGCGCAGATGTGAGAATGGTGTTGATGTTACGGGTTTGATATGTGCCCTGAAGCTGGCCTTTAATTTGGCCGAAGTGCTGTGTGAGATAGGTTGGCCCATCGTGAACTTTGATAACTTCTGGCTCGTCGTCGGCAAAAATTATCGGGGCTTTAAGTCGATGTGCTGTATTTTCGAATACCTGTCTAGTTTCAGGAAGTGTTTCGCCAACCACCACTGGTACTGCGGCTTTGATGATGCCTGCCTTTTCGGTGGCTATCTGGCCGAGTGTGGAGCCGAGGAATTGGGTGTGGTCGAGCGAAATATTAGTTATTACAGACAGTTCTGGGGTGATGATATTCGTGCAATCCAGACGGCCGCCGAGGCCTACTTCAATCACGGCGATGTCGACCTTTTGCTCGGCGAAATACTTGAATGCCAGAGCCGTGGTTAGTTCGAAGAACGATGGGTGCAGGGGCTCGAAAAAGTTGCGATGTTTTTCGACGAAGTTCACGACATATTGTTCAGATATCATTTCACCGTTTACGCGGATGCGCTCGCGGAAGTCTACGAGATGCGGACTGGTGTAGAGCCCCACCCTCCATCCATCGGCTTGCAGAATTGAGGCTATCGTGTGCGAACACGAGCCTTTTCCGTTTGTTCCGGCGATGTGAATAGTGCGAAATTGGGTGTGTGGATGGCCGAAATATTGGTCGAGGGCCTGGGTGTTGTGCAATCCCTCTTTATAGGCCGCTGCACCGATATGCTCGAATACTGGGGTGCTATTGAAAAGGTATGTTACAGTTTCCTGATAGTTCATCATTATTATTTTTTGTCAATGCCATATGCATGGAGAAATCGGACATCATAAAACGCCTTATGCGCAATGCGCATGGCTACGATATCACCTTTTATATAATATGCGCAAGGTTCGGTTTAAGAGAAACTCCCGCTCGACCTTTATGCCGGATACATGTACAATCGCTCGTGTTTTTGTCGGATTATATATTTATCCTGTCCCTTGACGGATGGGATCGGACAGACACGAGGTCTGTCCCTACGTGTGGTCGTTCCATCCGAGTGGTCGTTGGGTAGAAATTGCCGGCATATCGCCAAATTGTGCAGATGTTTTAGCCCCTCGAACCTACGGATAATATGCACGCTGCATAGGCTCGAAAAAATTATGTGAAAGCCTTATGCAGCGTGCATCGACGTTTTGAATTAGTTTACTGATTAGTTGAACAGCATTCTGAAGTTTCGGAATATGGTGGCCTTGGTTTCCTGGTCGCCTTTGAAATTCTCGCTATTACTCATGCTTTCCACGGCCTGTCTCTCACTGGCTGTGAGTTCTTTCGGAACGAAAACGCTTAGTTGAACAATCAGGTCGCCTGTGTCGTTGCCATATCCTTCGACTGCCGGAAGTCCTTTTCCTCGTAAGCGGAGCGTTTTGCCGGGCTGTGTGCCGGGTTCAATTCTGATTTTCACACGAGTGCCGTCGATGGTTGGAACTTCAACTTGGCCGCCGAGTGTTGCGGTAGGGAAATCGAGCAGAAGGTTGTAGATGACATTTTGTCCGTCGCGCACGAAAGTGTCGTTTTCTTCTTCCTCGACATAAATCTGGATATTCCCAGGGATACCGTTGTGACGAGCGTCGTTGCCTTTGCCCGGAACGTTTATAACCATACCTTCTGACACACCAGCTGGAATTTTCACCTCGACAACCTTCTCGCCTTTTACGATGCCTTCGCCTCCACAATGTTGGCACTTATTAACTATTATTTTGCCTTCGCCACGACAAATGTGGCATGGTCCCTGGGTTTGCATAAGACCGAAAATGCTTTCGCGAGTTCTTATTTCCACGCCCGAACCGTTACAATTTGGACAGGTTTTGATACCGTCATTACTTTCTGCCCCTGTGCCGTGACAGTGCTCGCAGGTTATATCCTTTCGTAGTTTGAAACGCTTTGTGACGCCTGTTGAAATTTCTTGCAGTGACAGGCGAACTCGTAAACGCAGGTCGGCTCCGCGAAACTTTTGCTGTTGAGCTCTACCTCCGCCACCATGCCCGCCGAACACTTCGCCAAACATGGAGAATATGTCGTCCATTGAGAATCCTTCGCCGCTGAATCCATCACCGAATCCTCCCGGGGCGTTGAATCCGAACTGGTCGTACTGTTCACGTTTGCGAGCGTCGTGCAGAACATCATATGCTTCGGCGGCCTCTTTGAACTTCTCTTCGGCCTTGATGTCGTCCGGGTTACGGTCGGGATGATATTTGATAGCCAGCTTTCGATAAGCCTTTTTAATTTGGTCTTCAGATGCGTTTTTATCAACGCCTAGCACCTCGTAGTAATCTCTCTTTGCCATTGCAGTTTTCGGATATTATTGTCCAACCGCCACTTTGGCATGGCGAATAACCTTATCGTTCAACATGTAGCCGGTTTGTACACAGTCTATAACCTTTCCTTTCTTATCGTCGTCCACTCCTGGCACCATTGCAATGGCCTCGTGAAAGTTGACGTTGAAATCCTGGTCTTCAGTTTTGATTTTCTCGACGCCTATGCCTTCTAAAGTCTTTACGAATTTCTTGAATATGAGGTCGAAGCCTTCTTTGATGGCTTTTGGGTCGTCGGTATTGTCGGCCAGTGCACGCTCGAAATCATCAAGTACAGGAAGGATGATGGCAATAGTTTTTTCGCTTCCGTTGAGCAGAAGTTCGGCTTTTTCTTTGAGTGTTCGCTTTTTGTAGTTCTCGAATTCGGCGAAGAGTCGAATGTATTTGTCTTTCCAATCGGTTTCCTCATCGGTAGATTCGGTTCCCTCATTGGTTGTTTCTTCCGGCTGACTTTGTTCTATTTCTTTCTCTTCGTGAGTATTAACCGACTGTTCTTCGGCTTCAATATTGATTTTTTTGTCTGTGTTGTCGCTCATAATTGTTTTGTTTGTTTGATAGGTATATGGCTTCTCAAATGCCATGCCAATTAGCTGTACATTCGTTCGCGGTGCGCCTTTATTTGTTCATCATGAATATATTCGTCGTAGTTCATGAGCTTGTCTATAGTTCCGTTGGGAGTTAATTCGATTATACGGTTGGCTACGGTTTCGATGAATTCGTGGTCGTGCGAACTGAAGATTATGTTTCCCTTGAATGCCACGAGATTATTATTGAACGCCTGTATACTTTCGAGGTCGAGATGATTCGTGGGCGTATCGAGAATGAGGCAATTAGCATTTTGCAGTTGCATTCGGGCAATCATACAACGCATTTTTTCTCCTCCGGAAAGCACGTTTACTTTCTTTTCGACCTCTTCCTGTTTAAAAAGCATCCGTCCCAGGAAGCCTTTCATTGCGACCTCATTTCCGGGGCCATATTGCGAAAGCCAATCAACCAGATTGAGTTCGCTGTCGAAAAATGCAGTATTGTCGAGTGGCAAATAGGCTGTAGTGATGGTTATACCCCAGTTGTAGGTTCCTGCTTCGGCTGACCGATTTCCATTTATGATTTCGAATAGGGCTGTCATTGCCTTCGGATTACGGGAAAGAAATACAGTTTTTTGCCCTTTCTCGATGTTGAAATTCACCTTGTCAAACAGAACGGTTCCATCGGTATCGACTGCTTTAAGGTCTTGCACCTCAAGAATCTGATTACCAGGTTCGCGCTCCATGGAGAAGATTATTCCGGGATATTTGCGGCTCGATGGACGAATTTCTTCCACATTGAGCTTTTCGAGCATCTTCTTACGCGACGTTGTTTGCTTACTCTTGGCAACATTGGCCGAAAAACGACGAATGAACTCTTCGAGTTGTTTTTTCTTTTCCTCGGCTTTGAGTTTCTGGTTCTGTGCTTGACGGAGAGCAAGCTGCGAGCTTTCGTACCAGAACGAATAGTTTCCGGCAAATACCGTCACCTTTCCGAAGTCTATATCGATGGTTTGAGTGCTAACTGAATCAAGGAAGTGTCTGTCGTGCGAAACAACCAGCACAGTTTGATTCTCGTCGATTTCGCCCAAATAATCCTCGAGCCATTCCACAGTTTCGAGGTCTAGGTCGTTGGTGGGCTCATCGAGAAGCAGATTTTCCGGTTTTCCGAACAGAGCTTTTGCAAGCATCACGCGTACTTTCTCGCTGTTCGATAGTTCAGACATCTGCTTGCTGTGCATGGCTTCGCCTATTCCCAGATGCTGCAGCAGCTGAGCAGCATCGCTCTCGGCTTCCCATCCGTTCATCTCTGAGAAACGCAGTTCTAGTTCGGCGGCTTTATTACCGTCTTCTTCCGTCATTTCGGGCTTAGAGTAAAGAGCTTCGCGCTCTTTCATGTTTTTCCAAAGCGGTTCGTGCCCCATAAGCACGGTATCCATCACGGCAAACTCGTCGTATTTGAAATGGTCTTGCTCCAAGACGGAGAGGCGTTCGCCCGGGCCTAGTTCAACCGTTCCTTTATTCGGTTCGAGTTCTCCCGAGATTGCGCGTAGCAGAGTTGATTTCCCTGCTCCGTTTGCTCCGATGACTCCATATATGTTTCCTTGTGTGAATTTGATATTTACGTCCTTGTAAAGAACTCTCTTGCCGAATTGTATGGCAAGATTGGAAAGTGTTATCATTCTGTTTTTCTTTAATAATATATAAAAACTCGCTTGCAAAGGTAGCAGATTAGGCCAATAATGCAAAAGCGCGTCTTTGCACATAGGCTTTTATGGTTGGTGAGATTAATACCATTGCACTGCATTGGTGATGCCACTGTGTTTGTCGTATTTCAGGGCGTCAGTAAGGGTTGCGGCATTACAACGGAATGTGAAGTTGTAGGATGTGTAGGGGGCCAGAACCACTGATGCACTCATATTGAAGCAGTGGAGGTCGCGCGAGAGGCTGGCGGTAGTCATACTCAGGGCATGGTTTTCGAAGTCGTAGCCGGTTGAGAAGTTTATGTTCCAGCCGTCGCTTATTCTGATATTGCCGCTCACGTTAAGGGTTTGCGTGAATTTGTATGGGTAGCGCATTGTGGCAGTGTTGAACTTTCCGTAGGTGTTTTCACGCATGGTTATTCCGTAGCCAAAGGTTATAGACCATGGCATGGAGAAGTTCATGTAGCCGTCGTCGTCGGTTGCGGCAAGATTGTTTTTCTTGGCGGCATGTTTTCCTCGTTCCATGTCGTCGTCCATGTTTGATTCAATTTTGGTGTCGGGTCCGTCGTCGTAGTCGGTTTCCTTATTATCCCGGTCTTCTTTAGGGCCGAACCATTTCTTGAGTTTCTCGGGGTTGAGGGTGAACGAGAAGTTCTGCGACATACCTTGGAATCGGGGTAGCCTGCCAAATCCCCATTCGGTGTGATTACCTACGAAGGGTTTGCCGTTGGCATCGAGTTCGTAGGCGTAGGTTGCGAATTGGGCGTTGAGCGAGAATGTATAGTTTTTCCACCATTTGAGTCGTAGGCGCATGCTAAGGTCGCTCCATTTGTGGAAGTCGGTTGCGGCGTTATAGGACATGCTTGCGCCGAGCTCGTCAATGATACTTATTTTTCGGAAGCCGGTGGAGTCTTTGTCGCTCTTGATTTTCATTTCGATATTGTTGCTTATATCCCAGGTAACCATGCCTGTTTTACCACGTCCGGGCACGCTGTAGATTTCGTCTTGATAGGGGGAGTAGTCTATTAGTTTAACCTGTCCGTTGGCGTCGGTGTATTGGTAGCTGGAGTAGTAGCCGTAAAAAGGCGTACTGAAATCGGGTGAATAGGTGAAACTTACTTGCGGTGTGTAGACGTGGCGAATTACTTGGATTTTGTCGCCGAATATTTTTCTGTTCGGTGTCCAGAAACCATATCTCTTAGTACTGGCCGAGACGCTCATTCGCCAGTCGTAGATGTTGTGAAATCCGAAGGTTGTGTCGCGTACTTCGGTTTGTCGGGTGTTGTCCCACGAGCGCATTACTTTCCGGGTGTACATGCGGTCGTTGAGATTCATCGAGAGCGACATGTTTATATACTTGAAGAGTGTGAATGTGCCTTGGATTGGTATGCTGTGTTGCATGCCGTTCTTCCAATCTTTAAGGAGATTACTGTGTAGGATCCGATTTTCTTTTGTTGATATGGAGTTTGAGATTTGCCCGGTGTAACTCATTGAAATTTTCTCATACCAGCGTTCTTTTCCAACGGCTTTCTTGCGTTTGAAGGGATAGAATCGGCTCAGGTTTATGTTCAGGTCGGGAAGTGTGAGTTGTATGGTTGAGTCGCGTGTGTTTTGCGACAGATTCATTGTAGTGCTAAGTGAGAGGCCGATGCTCGAGAAGTTAGTACTCCAGCTCACCGACGATGTTCGAGTGGATTGTGTCATGAGCTGTGGGTTATACATACTGTTGAGATTATTTCGTTCGTAGCTTGATGTTGCGAAGTTCACGCTTGCCGAAAGCGACGAGAATGGGTTGGCTTTCGGATCTTGTCTGTGGCTCCATTGTATTTTGAAGCTTTCTTGTTCGGTGAAGTCGGGTAATCCTTTGTCGCCTGTCTTTGTATCTTGATAACTCACCAGGAGCGAACCAGAGTATTTGTAGCGTTTACGGTAGTTGCTGGCTGCACTCGCGCCCCATGAGCCGAGGGTATAGATTTCGCCGAGGAGTTTCAGGTCCCATTTGTCGTTTATGGCGAAATAGTAGCCGCCATCGCGAAGATAGAATCCCAGCGTACTTTCGTCGCCATAGCTTGGCATGATGAATCCGCTGGAATATTTCTTTGAGAATGGGAAGAAACCGTATGGTATAGCGAGTGGCAGCGGAACGTCGGCCACCACAAGATAGGCTGGTCCGAATACCACGTCTTTGTTTGGTCTTACTTTGGCTCTGGAGAGCGCTATGTAGAAGTCGGGATGCGGAGCGTCGCAGGTTGTATAGCGTCCGCGCTGTATGTATATAACTCCCGATGAGTCACGTTTGGCTCGTTCGCCGGTTAGGAATCCATCTTCTTGTTTGGTGTATACTCCACTGATGAGTCCTTTTTTCGATTTGAAGTTGAAGGCCATCGTGTCGCTTTTGTATTCGTCTTTTCCCATGGAGAAGAGTGGTCTCCCTTTTTGTCCGTCGTCGGCTGTCGAGTCGGGTGTTCCGATTGCGGTTACGGTATTCTTGGCCATATCGATACTCACTTTGTCGCTAGTGAGTTTCATGGCTTGATAGTCGACCTTCGAAGAGCCGTATAGATAGGCCATACCGCTTTCGGCGTCGTAGACCAGCGAGTCGTTGGCCGAATAGGTTACCGGCGATTCTATTCCATTCGATTTCATGCGTTGTAGACTGTCGGCTCGAATTGAATCGTCGACCGATTTATTGTGCATGTATATGGCTCGTGCGAGTGAGTCCATTCCGATGGTGTCTAGGGTAATTGATTGGGGAGCGGTTGTTGGTTTGATGTTCCGAATGAGAGAATCGACTGCCACTTCGATGCTGTCGTTAACCATTCGTCGGGGCGTCGTCCTTGAACTTGACACCTCGCGACTGGCTACAGCAAACATCACGGCTGAGAGTAGAAAGAATATGATTGTCTTATTTCTCATTTGGTTTGAAGAGTTGCAAAAGTAAATAATAAAGTCGAATAACTCCATGCTAGCCCTTAGGCAGCCTATGTATTAGGGATGTTTGGCGGGTAGCATTTCATCGGCCTGGCATCAATAACAATTATTACGTGAGTTCGGGAGGAATGTTGAATGGGGTTATGTACGTAATATTACCGGAATGCGACGTTCCGATAAACCTTTTTAGCCCCTGAAATAAAAAAATTGGGGCCGGTTCTCAATAAGAGAACCGGCCCTGTGTTTATGTTTACTCCACAAATAGGAGATGGATGATGATTGTTCAAAACAAACTAGCGTTGGGTAGCAACTTTGAGTGATTTTCCGTTAATGGAAATGATATAGACACCCTTTGAAGGCAATTCAAATGTGAAGTACGGAGAGGATATAAGGTGATTGACTACTTTCTTTCCATCGGTAGAATACACGGTCAGCATTTCGTTTATTGGGGCATTGTCGATGATGACTCTAAGATTGGATACCTTGACTTTGATGTCGTTGGTAGATACCTTGTCAACCTCGGTGAATATATTCACACCCAGTTTGTTCTTGGAATTTACTGCCACATTGCCGTTTGCCGAGATGATGGTTCCCTCGGGAATGACTATGTTGCAGCCTCTATTCGGAATTTTCACGCCGCCGAAATCGCAGAAAACAACCCATTTCCCGTTTTCTTCGGTTAGTGTTGGGGTAACTTCTTTAATCAGATTGTCGTCTGTGTCGAACAGTTGGATCTTCGGGTTGGGCGAAAGCATGATGGGTCGGTCGTAGAAGAAACGAACCTCTCCGAGCACGTCGGTGCTGTCGCGCTGGTCGTAGAGGCTGCACCATACATAGGTTATCGAGTCGGCCGGCTCGGTATATCCTCCGATGAAATCAACTCTTGCTTCTTCGTTGGTTATGTCTGTTCGGAATCTGGGGCTCAGGCTTCCTTCGGGCATCACGACAGAGTAGTGAACGTCTCTTTCGAAGTTAATTGGAGTTCCGAAGTCGACATACGCCTGTCCCAAGTTCCAATCCCAGCCCACATGAGCCTCGAAGGTTCTCACGGGAACTCCCTCACGATACAGTGTCATGGTTGGTTTTCCAATCGGTTCGGTCTCCGTTCTGTAGTAGAACCAAATCATCTGTTCAGAGTTTACATAGGAACCGTTCTTAACCGAACATTCGGCGCCTGTAATCTTTTCCGGAACTTTGAAATCGATTTTGAGATTTCCTGTTTTAACGGCTGGATTTTCTTTCAGATAAATTGCTCCCGATGGGATTTCCAATTTGTAGGATTTGCCTTTGGGAAGAGCAATATTGTCGAAGGTTATGATGGCGAAGCCTTCCGTACTATCTTTCGTATGATAGTCGTAGGATGTAATTGCACCGGTTGCCATTGTTTTGTCGCCGCACGTAATGATTGCTTTTGCGTCTTTGGCAACAGCAATGCTGCCAATGAATGCAATGCTAACCTCGTTTATAGGTTCGTACACGAGGCTGTTTTCAATGTTGCATCGGTTTGGGATGAGCGTTTCATCACCGTTGGCATAAGAGGGTGTTACGAACATTAATAGTCCGATAAAACCAAGGAATAAATGTTTTTTCATAATCAAGTTCCTTTCTTATAAATTAATTAATACTAGGGTTTGTGCCCTGCTTGTGGAGGTAAACTTTCAGGATGAATGATGGGGTTTCTTGCATATCGCGTGAATTGTTTATTGAGTTATGATTCGGAATGGAATAGTCGGTCGGAACCTTTGTTCACAAATTTAGGTAAAATGTTTTATATCACATAATTTCAGGAGATTATTCCCTTAAGTATGTTCAAGCTCTTGAGAATTAAAACGGTTCAAACCGGTCACCGGGTTGGCGTCCCTGAAACTCGGGGAGCAAAAACCTGCCACCGAGTTGGCGTCTTTGAAACTCGGGGAACAAAAAACGGTCACCGAGTTGGCGTCTTTGAAACTCGAGGAACAAAAAACGGTCACCGAGTTGGCGTCTTTGAAACTCGGGGAGCAAAAAACGGTCACCGAGTTGGCGTCTTTGAAACTCGGGGAGCAAAAAACGGTCACCGAGTTGGCGTCTTTGAAACTCGGGGAGCAAAAAACGGTCACCGAGTTGGCGTCCCTGAAACTCGGGGGGCGAAAATCGGTCACCGGGTTAGCTTTATTTTAACCCGATGGCATGATAGATATATGTGAATTCGGTTTAATAGAGTCTCCCACTCGGGCGCTAGCCCGCATGTAGGGACAGACCCCGTGTCTGTCCGCACCCGGACGATGGGGAAATATGTTATGCGGTCGGTAGACCGAGTTGGCGTGGAGGCGGACAGACACGGGGTCTGTCCCTACATGCGGGTCTTCCGCCCGAATTGGCATCCGTTGTTTGGCACTCTGTGACGGAAAAACAAAAATGATTTTCGACCGCTGGCACTCTGTGACGGAAAAACAAAAATGATTTTCGACCGCAGACACTCTGTGACGAAAAAACAAAAATGATTTTCGTCCGTAGACACTCTGTGACGGAAAAACAAAAATGATTTTCGACCGCAGACACTCTGTGATGAAAAAACAAAAAATATGCGAGCTCAGTTTGATAGAGGCTCCCACTCGGTCGGAACGACCGCATGTAGGGACAGACCCCGTGTCTGTCCGCATCCGGACGCTACAGGACTAAATATTGTTATGCGGTCGGTAAACCGAATTGATGTGGGGCTCGGACAGACACGGGGTCTGTCCCTACATATGCGGGCTAGCGCCCGAATAGGCATCCGTTGTTACACATTGGCTCATCGGAGGCTTAAGCTGGTTCTTAAACCGAACTCGGGTATAAGATATATAAGTGAGGACGGTTTATTAAAAAGGAGGGATTAGTATTCGGTCTTGTCGCTTTTCTTCTGCCACTGTTCAAAGGCTACGAGGGCGGCAGAACGCATGATGGTTTCGGATGGTTTACTGCGATATTGCGGTTGGAGGGCTAATTCTTTGTAGAGGAATTCGTCGTCGAACCCGATAGCAGCGGCGTCTTTGCGAGTGTTGGCATAGAGTATTTTGTCGAGCCGGGCCCAGTAGATTGCACCGAGGCACATTGGACATGGTTCGCATGAGGTGAAGATTACGCAACCCGACAGGTTGAACGTGCCCAGGTTTTGGCAGGCTTTACGGATGGCCGACACTTCGGCGTGGGCTGTGGGGTCGTTGCTTAGAGTTACACTGTTGCTTGCTTCGGCTATGATTTCGCCGTTGCGTGCGATGAGGGCGCCGAACGGTCCGCCACCATTAGCCACACTCTCAATTGAGAGTTCGATGGCGCGCTGCATTAGTTGTTCGTTGTTCATCAGGTGGGATGTTTCTTGCAGATAGATTCTGTCGAAGATGCTTTTGAGGGTTTCTTCATTGTCAATTGAGAAGCGAATATTTTCGAGTTTTCGGGCGTTGGGCGAATTGGGAATCCAGAGACTTATGTAGCCGTTTCGACCATATTTTTCGTGGATGTGTCGTTTGAACTGTTGCCATAATTTGTCGACCGGAGCATTTGGCGAGTTCTCAATGGCGAACTGTATGGCTCTGGTGAATACTATTTCGGGCTCCAGGTCACGGTCGGCCTCCGCAATAATTTTTCCGTATATGCTTCTCGGTGTTCGCGAACTGCTGGCCCGATGGTCTTCAACGGCTTCGCGCATGATGCGAATCTGTTCGGCCGAGAACCATTTGCGCAATCGGGCGTCGTTTTGGAGAATTTTTCCTCCGGTGAGATGATGAATTGCACGCGGACCTTCCATTCCGAGGTCGTGATAGGCTGCCACGATATAAACCATGTTGCGGTTGGCGCCGGTTATCTGTGCCAGTTCGAGTGAGTTGTTGATGACGCGCTGAACGTGTATCAGTCCGTGGGCTTTGTCGAATGTGGCATAGCGTGGCAGAATTTGCTGCTCTACGAAAGCTACTAGGTCGAGGTTTGCGTTTTGTATCATGAGAGTTTTTATGTGAGGATTATGATTGCCGAGACGATTATGCCGTAGATAAACATGTTACGGGCGGTTATGCCGAGGATTCGGTTGAGTTGTTTTCCGTGATTCGTGGCACACATTTGCCTGTAGGTAGCGATGTGTAGAGTTGCGTAGACCACGAGTGCCGTGGCTTTGATATCTGCAATTATTATGGCTTGAATTATACTGGCCACTAGGCCGAGCCACAGGTAAAGCTGTTCGGCCAGTCGACTGCCGATTCGTACAACCAGAGTTTTCTTTCCGTCGCGTCGGTCGTTGTCACGGTCGCGATAGTTATTCACAACGAGCAGAGTGTCGATAACTATTCCGCAAGCAATCGAGGATAATAATATTTCCATCGAAAGGATACGCGAGCTTACATAGGCCGTGAGACAAACGGGAACGATACCGAAGAATATGAGCACGAGCACATCGCCCAGTCCGAGATAGGAAAGTTTTGTGGTGTAGAGGAAGCAGAACAGTAGGCACAATGCGCCTACAGGAATCATTTCCCATCCGCCGAAAAGGATGAGCGGCAAGCCGAGTAGGGCCGAAACAATACTTGTGATGATTATGCCCAGGCGCATGGCTCGTACGGTTATCCATCCTTCGCTACAGGCTCGGCGTGGACCGATTCGGGTGGTTGTGTCGTCGTTGCCTTTGAGGAAATCGAAATAATCGTTTACCAGATTCGCGTCGATTTGCATCATGAAAGCAAATAGCATACAAAGCAATGCGGGCAGAGCACGAAACTCGTGCCATCCGCTAGTTTTCAAGGCATAGCTGGCACCAATCATCACAGGCACGGCGGCTCCGGTGAGGGTTTTCGGGCGGGCTGCAAGAATCCATGCCCTAGGCGAGTTTGTCTTGACATTTGTCATTCGATGGCAGATTAGTTAAAGAAATTCCAGCTTAGACCGACGCGGAATATCCGACCGTTTAGAGGATAGTGGGGCGTAAAGAAATATTCGCCGCCGCTGTAGTTGTTAACATGCGACATCATGATGAAGAAACGTGTGTGTTGAAGCAGGAAGTTTGCGTAGACGTTCACAACTGGGTAGTTGCCAATCTTGGTGCGACTGGCGGCGGTTTCTTGAATTCCGAAAGCTCCGATGCCGGGAATATATTCCGGAGCGTAGTATTCGGTGAAATATCGCAGGTCGGCACCGAGATCGCAATGCAGCACCTTGGCTATCTTGAACCGCAGGTAAAGGTTGGTGTAAGCATTGAACAATGGGACTGGCAGAACATCTTTCTTACTGGATTTCTGTAGTGTGAGTACGTTTTCCCAGTTTAGCGGACCGATGCTGAAGTTTTGTTGCAGTTGCAGTGTGAGCAGGCTTATGGCCGACGATTCCTGTCGAACATTCGTTTGAAGATTCTCGATGAGAAAATTGTCGCCGTTTGCACGTCGGTTGTTTTGTAGGCCGAAGTAGGTGTAGTTTTTCAGCAGGTCGTATCCCACGCGCACTTTCGTTCCTATCTTTTTCAGTGCAAATTCGCCCATGACGCGCGAATGTATCATTTGCTCCAGATTATTGTCCCACCAGAAGTGTCGCGAGCGGAAGGTATTCATATAAAAGGATGCGGCCGAGCGATGTAAAAAGGCTGTGGCTGCTAGTCTTACGGTATCGCCCAGTAATGAGAAGTTGAGGTCGGCGTGCCCGTCGATATGCAATTGTCCGGCTCGGTCGCCGGCTAGCCATGCTTCGGCGGCGATGTCGTAGTGCAGAGCTTTTCCTTCGGATTTCAGTAGCTGTCCGCCTATTGAAATGTCGTGTTTGTTCCAGCTTTCGTAACCGTTGAATTTAACTGACGGCGAACCTATAGGTACGTCGGTTGTGGGTAGTTCGTAGTGACGCAGCTCATGCGATGCAAATATTTTCACTCCGGCCTTTGCCCATTTATTAAATCCCTCGAGCAGGGCTACGGCAACCGTATTTTTGAGCGACCAATGGCGGGTGCGGTCATAAATGGAGTCGCCGGAAAAGGTGTTCGATGCGTAATAATTGTTCGCATAGAAATTGGCAGGTGACTGATATGCCTGGTACAGTCTTCGGAAATTGTCGAATCGCGCCGTATGAATAAAGCTGGTTACGGGTACATATTCGTCTTTCATCCACTGCGAGGCGGTATCTTTTTTTGTTGTTGGAATCTTGGCCAACTCGGCCATCTGTGCTGAATCCTGTAGGCTAACTGTGAGTCGGTCGTCGTTTGCTTTGGGCTTTGCTACCGGTGCATCGCCTGCAATACGGGCGTCGTCGGGCCTTCCACTCGAAGTGTTTTGCCGTTCGAATTCTTCTTCGTCGAATTCTTCGCCGTTTTTTTCGGCTTCTTTGCGTGCTTTTTCTTTAGCTTTTTGTTTTGCTTGGGCTTGCTGTGATTTGATGGCAAATTTCCGGGCTTCGATTTCTTCTTTAGTCATTGGAACTTTACGGAAGAATCCCAAGCTGTAGCGATGATTGTAGAATATGTGCTGATTATCGTTGCGATTCCAGTTTTGTTTCAATATGGTTGGAATTTCGTCCTCGCTATACGAGTCGCTGAACGATTCGGGATGAGTTATATAGGCATCGCTTGCAATTCCACCGTTTTCGGCTACTTTTTGATGATTAAGCGAGAGTAACAAATTGGATTGATAACGCTCGCCCTGATAGGCTGCCCACATGGAGTAATTGATGTGTGAGGTGCTTTGATTGGCATAGTATCCGCGTCCGTAGAGATAGTCTAATTGAAAACCTGCGCCCAGTTTGCGTCCGGCGTTTACGGCAAAGAGTACATTAAAATGGTCTTCGCCGTTGGTACGGTTGCCGGCTGTGTTGTAGGATGCTACCGTGATTGGCGACAGGGTTGAGGTGAACAGTACTTCGCTAGGGCGTTTTACGATGAAGTTGTATGGGTCGGTGAAAAGAAATTCCGATACGCTCGACCGGTCTATGAATATCCTGTTTTGCCGCGGTGCACCCAGATTACCCAGGGCGTTGAATTCGCTCCGCAGTCCGGTGGTGAAGATGCTGTTCATGTACATGTACGACATTGTGTCGGGTACGGCGGAGTGTTTATCGCCGAATCTCTCGTCGATTGTCCACACTCTAAGTCCTCGCGGAATTATTTTGTGATTATTCTGAATGGAATCCGAGCGGCCGAAATTTCGGTCGTTTCTATATCCGTCGGCTGCGAACGAATCGTCGTTACGATTATTCACATCTTGTGCTTTGACTACTGATGCAGCTATCAACAAAAGAATAAATGAGAAAAGTGTTCGATTCATCAACGGATAATTCGGAGTGCGGCTTCGGCGAGTTTGAAAACTATAGCGACAAGAATGATAATGGTGCCGACGGTTCTTGTTTCGGGACTTAGATATATAATTACTCCGACAATGGCTCCGAGCATAAAAATTGCGTTGAGCCATTGTCTAAGTTTCAGGAAACGGTCGTTTTTCATCGGTTCACGTCGTCTGTTTGGTCGTCGTGCCGTTGAGTTTTGTAGTTCTTCGTTCATTGTTTTGCGTTTCATTTTGTGATGGCCGAAATTCGGTTATATACCTAATTGTCTGCCTTTTTAGGTGAGCAAAGGTAAGATAATCTAAGATGAATTTAATCTGCGTTATAGCTCTTTATAGATATCGAATTCTACGTGAGAAGATTATTACGACATTCAGATTCCAAACTGTTTGGTTTCTTGCTTGCAACATTGTTGCAAGGCCCAAACTGTTTGGTTTCTTGTTTGCAATGGTGTTGCAAGGCCCAAACTGTTTGGTTTCTTGTTTGCAATGGTGTTGCAAGGCCCAAACTTTTTGGTTTCTTGTTTGCAATGGTGTTGCAAGGCCCAAACTGTTTGGTTTCTTGCTTGCAACATTGTTGCAAGGGGCAAACTTTTTGGTTTCTCGTTTGCAACGTTGTTGCAAGGCCCAAACTTTTTGGTTTCTTGTTTGCAACGTTGTTGCAGGGGCCAAACTTTTTGGTTTCTCGTTTGCAACGTTGTTGCAAGGCCCAAACTTTTTGGTTTCTTGTTTGCAACAGTGTTGTAAGGCTCAAACCTTTTAGTTTCTCGCTTGCAATGGTGTTGCAAGGCCCAAACCAAACGGTTTCATCGTTGCGGGAGTTCCGCGAGAGTCAAACCAAACGGTTTCATCGTTGCGGAAGTTCCGCGAGCATCAAACCAAATGGTTTCATCGTTGCGGAAGTTCCGCGAGCATCAAACCAAATAGTTTTATCGTTGCGGGAGTTCCGCGGGCATCAAACCAAATAGTTTTATCGTTGCGGAAGTTCCGCGAGCATCAAACCAAATAGTTTTATCGTTGCGGAAGTTCCGCGAGCATCAAACCAAATAGTTTTATCGTTGCGGGAGTTCCGCGAGCATCAAACCAAACGGTTTCTTTCTGCAGAGGCTTTAAGCGGGTTAATTTGAATTATGTTTTGGGAGTCGGCGCGAGATTATCTAGCCGACTTTTGCTGCAATTCGTTTTTATAGGCCAGGAGGGCGCGGAGGGTTATTTGTTCGGCTTCTTCGATGGTGCAAAACAGTTTGCCGCCCGATGCATCGGCATGCCCGCCGCCGTTGAAAAAGCGTGTGGCCATGGGTTGGCAGTGGAATCCGTTGCTCGAACGAAGACTAACCAGGATTAGGTTC
The DNA here is from genome assembly GCF_000243035.1 of Prevotella micans F0438. NCBI lineage: Bacteria > Pseudomonadati > Bacteroidota > Bacteroidia > Bacteroidales > Prevotellaceae > Prevotella > Prevotella micans. The sequence continues at coordinate 1,074,029 of NZ_JH594521.1, read as the reverse complement.
GGTCGTTCGGTATCTTCGCGCAACGATATGCTGAGTTTCAGGCCGCGAATTTTTTGCGGAATGTTCACCAAACCTTCCATGTCGCCCTTGATGAAATGAAATTTTCGCATTTCGTCTTTGGTAACGGTGAAATAGGCGGCGTGGAGTTCTTCGATTACGTTGAGCTTGTTTAGTATTATGTGGGCCCGGAGTTTGATGGCGTTGGCCGAGAAGTTGTGATAGACGAGGTTGTAGATTTCATCTTTATTGATGCCTTTTTCGAGGAGTTTTGAGATTATGAAATAGATTTCGGGCCGGGTGGAATTGTAGGTGAATCCGCCCGTGTCGGTCATCATTCCGCAGTAGATGCAGGCGGCGCAATCGCAACTCATGCTGTCGTAGGCGCCCAGCTGCCAAATGAGGTCGAATATTATTTCGCTGGTGCTCGACATTTCGGGGTGCGAAATGGTGAGTGCGCAATTGGTGTCGGGGTCGAGATGGTGGTCGATAAGTATGCGTGGGGCTTGCGAAAGTTCGAGTGCCGCTTGCATATCGTCGAGCCGGGATGATTGGTTGAAGTCGAGACAGAACACGAGGTCGGCCTTATGGAACACTTCTTTAACCTTGTCAGGCCCCCTGTCGTAGCGTAGAATTTGCCGGTGATTGGGCAGCCAATGCAAGAAGTCGGGCGTTTGGTCGGGCAAACAAATCTGGACTTCGGTTTTCCCCGTATTTTCAAGATAATTTTTCCAGGCCAGCGCAGAGCCAACTGCGTCGCCATCGGGCGATTTATGCGCGCAAATCACTATGTGCTGTGCCTGTGATATGGTGTTTTTCAAAATATCTAGTTGCTGCGGGTTTAGTAGCGATATGTTCATCTTGTGTTTTGAGATTGAAAAGTGAAATAAGGCAGGCCGGTTTATTTTTCTTGTACCGGCCTGCGTTTTGGAGGGTTAGAAGAGTTTTGAGGGATAGGTTCCGTCGTCGACGAGGGCTTTGATTCTCTCGACCACTCCTTGGCGGTCGGCCGAATAAGTAACGCCGAACCATTTACTTGTGGTGTCGAGCACGTCGACTGTAGCAGTGCCGTCGGTAACAAGCTTGTTGACCATTGTAGGAATATAAAACTCCGATTTCAGATTACTGATGTTCTTCGGGTCGGAGAGGAATTGTTTGAAATACTCCTCACTGTGGTCGAAATATTCGGGCGTGAATCCCCATACATTCATTGAAACGGGCGTGTCGTCGGGTACAGGCACCCATAGGCCTTCTTCGTCTTTGAACATCACTTGTCCGTTGCGCCGTTCAATATCTTGACGCTCTACAACCGAAGTGAGATGTCCCTGCCCATTCTTGGTGCAGATACCGCGTGTAACGGTTCCGTTTTCGCTTAGCGTGTTGCTTATTCTGAAACCCACCATGGCATATTTGTTTTTTGAATCCTTGGGTAGGTTGGTGAGAAATCTGGAAATCACTTCAAAGCTGTCGCGGTTGTAGAAATCATCGCAGTTAATTGCACAGAAGGGTTCGTTTATAACATCTTTTGCCATGAGCACGGCATGGTTCGTGCCCCAAGGCTTTTCGCGCCCTTCGGGCAGAGCGAATCCTTCGGGCAGCGAGTTAACGCTTTGAAACACCAGTTCGGTGGGAATATGGTTCTCATATTTCGTTAGAATTTGCCGGCGAAACTGTTCTTCGAAATCTTTCCTGATGACGAACACAATCTTTCCGAATCCGGCACGAATAGCGTCGAAGATAGAATAATCCATAATGGTTTCACCGTTCGGGCCGAGACCGTCGAGCTGCTTTAAACCACCGTAGCGGCTACCCATTCCTGCAGCGAGGAGCAATAATGTTGGTTTCATAATTCTTATTGATTTTTGATGTTGTTATCACTGGATTTATGCCATGCAAAGGTAATCAGGCATCGATAATTATCTATAAGCATCGCTCTCTTAAAACTCATAATTGCCGACGTTTGATGACCGCCGATGTTTTCTCGTGGAAAAGATTACCTTTGCGCGGACACAAAAAACAAACACACAATCGAATGAAACAGGCAGAACAAACACAATTGCAAATCGAACGTTTCGTGCGTAAAATAATTCAGAAGTTTCCGCAAACCGATGACCTCTGCACAATGACCGACATTCACATCAGAGCCTCGCAGGAAAGCGGAGACCTCATGGCGTTCGACGACGATGATGAGGAAATAACCCGATGTGTCGTAGATGAGTGGATTGAAAATAAGTCGGATAATTTTAACAACGAGGCCTCCGTCCAACTGCAGACCATCTTGCATAAACTTAGCGGCGAAATCGAAAACATGGGAATAATGAAGCCTTTTAGCTTCGTGCTTGAAGACGACGAAAAAGAAAATGTGGCAGAACTCTTTCTCGTCGACGACGATATAATGATTGTGGGAAACGAACTGATGAGCAGCCTCGAAGATGATCTCAATACCTTCCTCGAAGACCTGCTTAAAAAAGAATAATGAAAAAACATCTTAACCTTATATTGTATATACTCTCGATACTCACTCCCGTGAGCATCGAGGCACAACGCCATGAAATAATCTCACAGCGAATCAAAACTCTACAAGTAGTGGCCGATGGCGACTGGCTTCAACTTCCGGTGACTGAACTCGGACGAGGCGAAATAACGATAGATTTCGACGATCTAACACACGAATACAACCGCTACACCTACACCCTCCAGCATTGTGAAGCCGACTGGCAACCATCTGTCGCTCTCTTCGAAGCCGATTTCGTGGATGGATTCGCAAGCGGAAATACTATCGACAACTTCCAGCAGTCCGAATTCACCAACACTCTCTACACCCACTATCGAATCACAATTCCCAACGAACGCTGTAAGCCTCGAATATCTGGCAATTATATTCTCACCGTTCTCGATGACAACGATGAACCCGTGCTCAAAGCCTGTTTCATGCTCACTGAACCCAAGGACAGAATGATGCACCTAGGTCTCGCGGCCACTTCTAATACCGACGCAACCGTGAACCGTGCTCATCAGCAAGTCGAAATGACACTGGCCTACGGCTCATATCGTGTCACCGACCCAGCAAAACAAATCAAAACCGTTCTGTTGCAAAACAAGAGATGGAGCGATGCTCGAATCAATATCAAACCGCAATTCTCAACCGTTGACGGAATGCGCTGGAGTCATTGCAAAGACCATATCTTTCTGGCCGGAAACGAATATCGCAAATTTGAAATTCTATCCACAAAAGTGGCTTCCATGGGAATCGAACGTGTCGCATGGGATGGCCAGAACTATAATGCTTTTCCATTCATAGCCACCGAACAACCTAATTATCTCTCCGAACGCGATGCCGATGGAGCTTTCTGTATCCGTAACTCTGACAATTGGAATAATAACACGGCAAGCGACTATCTCATAGTGAATTTTCGATTTGACAGCCCTCAACCTTTAAAAGAAGAAATTTATTTGAATGCCGATTGGACATATGACCGCCTCATGCCTGAATATCGACTCTCCTACGATGCAGAAGCTCGGCAATATAAAACTGCCATCCTCCTGAAAATGGGTTACTACAACTACCGATTCATCCAACTTGACTCCCGAAATAATGCACGCCCACTTGAAACAGACGGCAGTTTCTGGCAAACCGAAAATACCTATCAAGCCTTTGTTTACTATCGTTCTTCTGCCGCCCGTACTGACCAACTTGTGGCCTATACCACTATAAAAACACCCTAGATCTGAATATCTTCCAGATATATATTGTCTCTTTCTACGTCAGACGTGAAAAAAATACACATCAACTTTCTACCCTAGTTGAATACGTACAGTTCCTAAGTTTTATGTGTGTAAGATGTAATGTTGCGTTTAGGCTTTTGATTTGTATTCTTCGTTGATTATAGGAAATATTGCATGAAGAGTGCATCACGATATATTTCGCCATCGAAAAGCCATTGGGGAAGGAGAGCTGTGGTGCGAAATCCGGCTGATTGAAAGCAGCGCACAGAAGGGAGGTTGAGAGAATCAACGCAAGCATATATTTGGTTCAAACCAATGTTGGTATGCGAGTAGTCGAGTAATTTTTTTATGGCTGCATGGGCGTATCCGTTATGGCGATAGGCTGGTTTAATGATTATTCCAATTTGAGCACGATGATGACGGGGGTCAAAGTCGGTTAGGTCGATGAGACCGATAGTTTGCGAGTGGTTATGCTCAATGATGAGGCGTAGTTGACGGTCGGTGTATATGTCGTTAGTTGAGTTGGCAATGTAGTTCCGGAGTACGAATCGGCTGTAAGGTACGTTGGTTGTGCCGGCATTCCATGTATCGGAGTCGTTTTCGATTTCATAGAGCTCGTCGAGGTCTTCTGGCTCCATTGCTCGTAGGGTTATGCTTAGATCGGCAGTTTGCATGAGAAGAGATTAGTTCATGGTTTCGTTTATGGTTATGATTCGTTTTGTTTGTCGGTTGTATATTCCCATTGTTAGGTTATCAATTGGATTTCGGGCGAATATGTCAAGTATTTGTTGGTTGGTATAGGCATCGTTATCGTAAACCACGCATTGCGGTTGACTAGTATCTATTTGGTCGGCAAAGTCTTGGTGACCGTTAGGCATAGAGCGATTGTTGCCTTTGATGAAATGTGCGGTGAGTCCGTGATTTCGAGCGATGATACGACAGTGGTCAATGGTGCTTTGTTCGCCTATGAAGTGGTAGGTTGTTGCAGTGTGTCTGGATGGGCGGAAAAATCCGAGTGAAATCATTACTCGTCTATTGAGCATTTGGAATAGTGAGACGATAGCCTTGAAGTAAATGGCGGTTTTGATAGGGATGGTGAAGAGGAAGTTTTTGCGGGAATAGTGTTTCTTGAGGAAGGTTAGCATTGCACCGTAGAATACATGCACGTAGCGGAAACTTGATTTCTGGGTGCTTTCGCCTTTGTAGTGCAGGATTCGTTGTGGGATATACCAGTTTGTGTAGCCTCCTTTGAGTAGTCGGCAACTGAGGTCGATATCTTCAGCATACATGAAGAAGCTTTCGTCGAGGAGTCCGATTTTGTCGAGCGCGGTGCGGCGTAGCATACAGTAGGCTCCACTTATGATTTCTATTTGTGCGGGTTCATTCCAGGGGAGGTTACTCATGTAGTAGTGCCCGAACTTTGGGTGTTTGGGAAATCGGCGGCACAGACCGGTCATTTTGTAAAATGCAACCATGGGTGATGGTAATCCGCGTCGACTTTCTAGAGCTTTTGTTCCGTCGGCGTTTAGCATTTGCACTCCTAATCCGCCGGCATCGGGATGACGGTTCATGAATTCTATAGATTCGCGAATGGTATTTTCGGCCACGAGCGTATCGGGGTTGAGCAAGAGTACATAGTCACTTTCAGTTTGGCGGATAGCAAGATTGTTAGCCTTTGCGAATCCTATGTTGTGAAGCGACGAAATGAAGTGAACACCAGGGAATAGTGGTTCGAGATATTCGATGGAACCGTCGGTTGAGTTATTATCGACGACATATACTTGTGCATCTACGCATTCGAGCGCTGGAACAAGACTGTGAAGGCATTGCTCGAGATAGTATTTTACGTTGTAGTTTACGATGATAACCGTTAGTGTCATTGTAATTCTTTTTTGCAACGTGTTTCGGAGGGATAGACAAGGAAGAGACAAATGCCCAGAATTAGGAACATATAAAAATGGCCCGTTGAGAATCCCGTGGAATAGTAGAGCCATATATTTGTCACCATAGGTACACATAGCATTTGTATGCGCAGTGTCCCCCAGATGGAGAGTGCTTTAGGAGATGTGAGATTTCTCCTGATAGGGGCGATTTTAAAAAGATAGAGGGCGATGGGGCACGCCGCGAGAGTGACAAATTGCATTATGAATTGCACGATGGTAAGTTTGGCTGACTCGTCGTTGCTGAAGAGCGTACCCGGCAGGATGAGTTGAGTTTCGTAGAGAATGATTATTACTATCGAGAGCAGGGCGGCTACAAAGAGTTGGATTTGCAGTATTCGTTGTGTTTTTTTCATATGGTTTCGAGCGGGGTTCTGTTGATAATGCTTCGTCCAAGAGTCACTTCATCAGTGTATTCGAGTTCGTCGCCCACTGATATTCCGCGTGCAATTACGCTTAAGCGAACATTTGAATCCTTGAGCTTGCGGGAGATATAGAAGTTTGTTGTATCACCTTCCATAGTACTGGCCAGAGCGAGAATAACTTCGCTGATTCCATCGCAGGCCACTCTTTTAATGAGCGAATCTATTTCGATATCATTGGGCCCAATTCCGTTCATGGGCGAGATTATTCCTCCGAGTACGTGATATAGACCGGCATATTGTTGGGTGTTTTCAATGGCCATGACATCCTGGATGTTTTCAACGACACAGATAGTTGTTGTGTCGCGTTTCGGATTGGAGCATATCGGGCAGATTTCTGTGTCTGAGATATTGTGACATGTTTTACAGTGTTTGATTTCGTGTTTTGCTCTTGAAAGGGCTTCGGCGAACGAGTCGACTTGTTCGGGTGTGTTGCGAAGCAGGTGCAGAACCAGTCGGAGAGCTGTTTTCCGACCGATTCCAGGTAGTCCTGCAAATTCGTTTACAGCTTTTTCGAGTAATTGCGAAGGGAGTTGCTGCATGTCTCTAGGGTAGGGAGAAGGAGATTAATCATCGAAGAGATATATGCCTAGTCCGAGCTTCAATCCGACAGTTGAATAGTTACTGCCTTTGAAGGAATGGTCGTAGTAGAGTGATGGCTCGATGGTAACGGAGCGATTGATGAAGAACGCGTAGCCTATTTCGATTCCGGGCATGAGATCGTTGTAGTTGTGATTCGCGTGTATGAACTTTCCATTGAGCCCGAGGTAGAGTCCGTTCTGCATTATGTAGTAGCGTGCTCCGCCTCCTACTGCGATATGGTCGGCAACAGCTTCAGAGCCGTTGTGTTCAGCACTTAATGTTCCGAGAAGCATGAAGTTGTCGAGGGCAAAATATCCAGCTTTGAGTTCTAGACCGATATTGAGTCCATCTGCTGCATTGTAGTGTAGGTCGAGGCCGGTTAACGACGCTCCGAGATAGCCTTTTCCTTCTTGAAACTGTGCGTTTGCTCCTAGGGTGATCATGAGTGCTGTTACGAGTAGAATGATTTTTTTATTCATTGTTGATTTTTGTTTTGTTGCTCCTTCCGCCGGATGAGATTAGGTAGGAAGAAACGGAAATAATAATTGTATACTCTTTATAAGAATGTATGTAACACGGAGGCAAAGGTATCGGTTAAAATCGGATTATAAAAATATTGCATACCTTTGCGAACCCTTGTTTCAGGCACTTTTAGAGCCTTTTTCAATCTTTTTTCATCACATGAACAAGTCGTTAATTTTATCACTTACATGCTGTTTAGCATCCACTTTTTGCGAGGCTCAACAGAACAAGAATCCACAGCAAAATTTCAATTTGCAGAGTGCACCGAAACGCGAGGTACGGGCTGTTTGGATTACAACTCTCTCGAATATGGATTGGCCGAAAACTTATGCCAATTCGCCAGAAGGAATTCAGCGCCAGAAGGCTGAACTAATTGGTATTCTAGACCAACTATCGGCTGCAAACATAAATACGGTATTACTCCAGACTCGGGTGCGGGCGGCAACGATATATCCATCTGACATTGAGCCGTGGGATAGATGTATAACTGGACGTGAAGGACAGGCGCCGGCCGACGACTACGATCCCCTCCGGTTTGCAATCGACGAGTGCCACAAACGCGGAATGGAACTGCACGCGTGGATTGCAACCATCCCCGTTGGCGCCTGGAATTCGCTAGGCTGCCGCAGTTTGGTTGCAAAAGGATTCCGAATTCGCCGATATTCCACTGGCGCCTACATGGATCCGGGAGAAGAGCAGATGGCCGAATACATTGCCTCCATTTGTGCCGAGATTGTGCGCAAATACGATGTCGACGGAATAAACCTCGATTATATTCGATACCCCGACGGATGGCCCCAGCCGAACTACAAAAACAACGATACGCCGGCCAAGCGACGCGCCGACATAACACGAATCGTTACCGCAATCCATCGCGAGGTGAAAGCTCTTAAACCGTGGGTGAAGATGTCGTGTTCGCCGATCGGAAAATATTCTGACCTGAGCCGCTACTCATCAAGAGGGTATAACGCTCGCGACCGAGTTTTCCAGGAGGCGCAGCAGTGGCTCAAGGACGGATTAATGGACCAGCTCTACCCGATGCAGTATTTCAGGGGCGATAACTACTATCCTTTCTGCGCCGACTGGATGGAAAACTCGGACAACAAAGATGTCGCAACCGGACTTGGAACTTATTTTCTCGACCCGCGCGAGGGAAATTGGACTGCCGAAGAGCTTCAGCGACAGATGTACGTCAGTCGGCAGCTCGGAATGGGGCACGCTCACTTCCGAGGAAAATTCCTGCTCGACAACCGACAAGGAATCTACGATTTCGAAAGGATTTTCAACACCTCGCAGGCCATTCTTCCGGCTATGACCTGGGTGAAGAACATTCCCCAACCATCGGTTCCCCGTCCGGCTGCACGCTCTCTGATAAGCATCGACGAAATCGGTCGGACAAGTTTAAGTTGGCAGAGCAATGCGCCATATTTTAACATCTATATGAGTTCCACTTCGCCCGTCGACATATCCGACGCCCGAAACCTTGTTATGGCTCGCTTCACCGGCACATCGTTCATCCTCGCGCCGAGTACTGCCGAGCGTCATTTCGCAGTCACGGCAATGGATGTTTACGGTAATGAGAGTGCGCCGCTCCAGAGTTCGGAGCCTGCTAAAATCAAGAATCGTTTCATGCCCAACAACGGTAAACTGCTCATTATTCCGAACCGTTTGCAGCCTATGGACATAGATTATTATATTGTTGAAACAACCGTTGGCCGGTTTGTTAGGCGCATACGTACACCCAAGCATAAGCCTAACGAGCTCAACGTTTCTTCACTAAAGAATGGCGCCTATGTTTTGCGTGCCCACTCATCCAAACGCGATGTTAGTCATCGCCTCAGCTTTTTCATCATTAAACGCCGTTAGTTTCCTCGTGTTCGAGGTTAAGTGGAGCAAAATACGGGTCGTAGTCTGCTCTGCGACGTCAGGAAACGCCCGAATTCTATCCGAATCTACATTGATTCGGCCGTTAGGCCGCATATAGGGACAGATACGGGGACTGTCCCTACATGTGGCCGTTCCACCCGAGTTGGTACGGGGCGAGTCGCGACAAACGAAATTCAATTCTTCAAGGCGGTTGGACAAGTCAAATACGGTTGTATTTTCGTTCTCCTGGTGAAAGGACAAGCCGAACCCCTTGGGGTTTCTATTCTCCTGATAAAAGGACGGCCAAATACGGTCGTATTTTGTTCCGCGCTATTAAAAACCGCCGACAACAACATCGTCGCCGGCCGCTGCATGGCCCGGTAAGCCGACGGTAGAAATGTATTAGGCCTTTTCTTCTTACCTTTACGGGCAGAAAAAAGAAATCAAAATGCAATCTAAATGGAATTATCTCCGACAGACTAACGAACAGGAAATCGAAGCCAAAGAGCTCGGAGAAAAAATAAATATCAGCACGATTCTTGCAACATTGCTCATCCGAAGAGGAATAAAAACGGAGAGCGCAGCCAAAAGATTCTTCCGTCCACAACTGTCTGACCTCATCAACCCTTTCCTTATGAAAGATATGGATGCCGCTGTTGACAGACTCAACGACGCGATGGGACGAAAAGAACGTATTATGGTGTATGGCGACTACGACGTGGACGGATGTACGGCCGTTGCATTGGTGTATAAATTCTTGAGACAGTTCTACTCGAATATAGATTATTATATACCCGACCGATATGACGAAGGATACGGATTGAGCAAGAAAAGTATAGACTTCGCCCGAGAAACCGACGTGAAACTCATCATAATACTCGATTGTGGCATAAAAGCTACCGAAGAAATAGTCTATGCAAAAAAATATGGAATCGACTTCATTATTTGCGACCATCATATGCCCGACGAAATCCTACCGCCAGCCGTGGCAATATTGAATCCTAAACGAGAAGACGATTCATTCCCATTCAAAGAACTTTGTGGATGTTGTGTGGGATTTAAATTCATGCAGGCATTCGCAAAAAACAATAGTATTCCATTCACGCGACTTATTCCACTGCTCGATTTCTGCGCGGTGAGTATCGCAGCCGACCTTGTGCCGGTTGTCAACGAGAATCGAATACTCGCTTTCCACGGATTGAAGCAGCTGAATCAAAACCCCAATATCGGACTTAAAGCCATAATCGACGTGTGCGGACTCAACAACCGAGAACTTTCGATGACAGACATAATGTTCAAGATTGGCCCACGAATAAATGCCAGCGGACGGATGGAAAGTGGGCGTGAAAGCGTCGATTTACTTGTGGAACGCGACCTGAACGAGGCACTTAAGAAAGCAAAACACATAGACCAATACAACGACAAACGAAAAGACGTAGACAGACAAATGACCGACGAAGCTAACCAAATAGTAGCACGTTTGGAAAGCCAGAAACACCAGTCGAGCATCGTGCTCTACGACGAAAATTGGAATAAAGGCGTTATTGGTATTGTGGCTTCGAGGCTAACAGAAATTTATTATCGGCCCACCGTTGTACTCACCCGCGACGAAGACTTCGCAACCGGCTCGGCGCGCAGCGTAGCCGACTTCGATCTCTATGAAGCAATAAAAAGTTGCAGCGACCTGATGATGAACTTTGGAGGACACACCTATGCAGCCGGTCTCACTATGAAATGGGAGAACGTTAAAGAGTTCCGCCGCAGATTTCAGGAATATGTTGACAAGCACATCCGCCCCGAGCAGATGGAACATGTTCTTGACATTGATTCCATTATTGACTTCAAGGATATCACCAAGAAATTCCACAACGATTTGGCTCGATTCGCACCGTTTGGCCCGGAAAATCCAAAGCCGTTTTTTTGCACGAAGAACGTGTTCGACTTCGGAACAAGTAAAGTTGTCGGGCGCGAACAGGAACACATAAAACTCGAGCTGGTTGATTCGAAATCAAACAGCGTTATGAACGGAATAGCCTTCGGACAAAGCGCATCCGTACGCTACATCAAATCAAAACGCTCGTTCGACATCGCATATACTGTGGAAGACAACGTATTCAAACGAGGTACAATACAATTGCAGATAGAAGACATCCGGCCTTCTGAAAGCGAATCATGAAATACGAGGAAATACTTAGAAAATACTGGGGCTATACCCACTTCCGCGGAATCCAGAAAGAGTTAATCGAAAGCATCGGCGCCGGGAAAGACACAATGGGACTTATGCCCACAGGCGGTGGCAAATCGATAGCCTTCCAAGTTCCGGCATTAGCCATGGAAGGAGTTTGCTTGGTTGTAACTCCACTCATTTCGCTCATGAAAGACCAGGTTGACCGCCTGCAGAACCAACATATCAGAGCTGCCGCAATATATTCTGGCATGTTGCACAGCGAAATGATAACAATTCTCGAAAACTGCGTCTTCGGAGCAATCAAACTCCTTTACGTATCACCAGAACGACTCGGCTCCGAACTCTTCCAAGCAAAACTGAAACACATGAACGTGAGCTTCATCACCGTCGACGAAGCCCATTGTATCAGCCAATGGGGCTATGACTTTCGCCCGGCTTATCTCCAAATAGCAAATATTCGTAAGCTCGTTCCGCAAGTACCTATTCTAGCGCTCACCGCCACGGCCACGCCGATGGTTATAGACGACATTCAGAATCAGTTGCATTTCCGTGTAAAAAACGTCTTCAAAATGAGTTTTGAACGGAAAAACGTAGCCTACGTTGTACGAAAAACCGATAATAAAATTTCCGAACTGCTCCATATTCTCCAGTCGGTTCCTGGTACAGCCATTGTTTATTGTCGAAGCCGAGACCGAACTAAACAGATTGCACAGAACATTGAAAGATTTGGAATTAGTGCGACATGGTTTCATGCTGGACTAGAGCGTGCCGAAAAAGAACAAAGGCAAAACGATTGGCAAGGCAATAAAATCAGAGTCATTGTCGCCACAAACGCTTTTGGAATGGGAATTGATAAACCTGACGTGAGACTTGTTGTGCATGCCGATTTTCCCAGTTCGCTCGAAGCTTATTTCCAAGAAGCCGGTAGGGTAGGGCGCGACGGAAAGAAAGGCTATGCAGTGTTGCTATATTCACCCGGAGCCGACGAACGTCAGCTGAAAAAACGCGGTACCGATACCTTTCCACCAAAAGATTATATCCGCACTGTCTACAATCATCTAGCCTATTTCTATCAAATCGGTGTGGGCAGTGGTTACGGTGCAAGGATGGAGTTCCCGATAGATAAATTCTGTGGTATATTCAAGCATTTCCCTATTCAGGTGAACTCTGCTCTGCACATTCTTCATCGCGCCGGCTATATATTTTACGAGGAGGACCCTGACACCCGAGCTCGCGTGCATTTCCTTCTCGAGCGCGACGAACTCTACAGGCTCGACGCTCTATCCGAAAAAGAAAATGAAGTCATTACCTCGCTACTCAGAAACTATGGCGGTCTTTTTTCTGAGTTTAGATATATCGACGAAAGTTTATTGGCTCACGAAGCCTGTATCGACCGTAACGAGGCCTATATGATTCTAAAAGGTCTGGCTAAGAAACGCATCATCGACTTTATCCCGCGAAAAAATATTCCCCTCATAACCTATACCCGTGATCGTGAGGAAACCTCCCGAATTGTATTCACAAAAGAGGTCTACGAGCAAATCAAAGAACAATATGAAAACCAAATATCGGCTATCATGGAATATGCCGAGAAGGATTATATCTGTCGGAGCCGGCAGCTGTTGCGATATTTCGGCGAAATAAAATCGAACGATTGTTGTATATGCGATGTGTGCCTCTCCAGCGAAAGACAACCGGAGGCAAAACTGGTGAAAATGAAAGAACTCATTCTCGGTATGCTTTCCGATGGCAAGAAACATCTCGTAACCGAGCTATTGCAATTCCGTTCTAAAACACCCGAACTTGAGAAAGAAGTAATTTCGCCAGTATTGCAATCTATGCTAGCCGAAGAAGAAATAATAATGGACGGAAACTACATCTATATATCTCGTATGAGAGATGAATAATTTTCTTAACCATCTACGTTCGTGCAATCTTTAATCTTCCTGTATAAATGGGACAAGGGGAAGGAAACTACTAAAAGATTATTTCAAGAACCAAGGGAAGATGGTCGCTGAAACCGTTGTTGAAACGCATGCCGAGATAATTTCGGCGAGGTTTTATGCCACCATATTGCTCATCTGGCTCGGTGAGAAACGGTTGGTCGTTGATTGTGCAATTATTGACGCGGTGGGCCAGATTCGGGCTAACTAGAATGTGATCCAAACTGTGCCAAATTCCTTTATATCTATATGTGCCCTGTGCGCCATTACTACCCTTGGCATCATGTGATACATTGAAGAGATTGTGTGAATAAGCAATTTGTAGAGCTTTGCTGTCGGTATAGTCGTTGAAATCTCCCATAACGATGATGTTCGCTTTTGGATTTGCGACAAGTAACGAGTCTGTAGCAACGCACAATCGGTTAATTACATGCACTCGGTAGGGACGTGATACTATCTCACCGCCCCATCGACTGGGTGAATGAAGGACGAAAACATGCAAGGTGTCGTTGTCTACAGTTCGACCTGTGACGTGCAGGATATCGCGCGTAGGGCGCATATTCTTGAGTGGGGTTATGCGCATAGTGTCCACCCGGAGACATTGAAAAGTGAAAGGCGAATAAAGCAAGGCCACATTTATTCCGCGCAGGTCGGGAGACGACGTAACAACATATTCGTAACGGGCTTTCCTCAGTAGCGAACGGCGTGTGAGGTCGAACAAAACACTGTCGTTTTCCACTTCGCAAAGCGCTACTATATCGGGCAGAGGTCGGCCCGGAAAATATTCGCTGCATGAGATTATTTCTTTCCCAATTCGATTGATTTTCTGCCAATATTTCAGACTGTTCCAATGTCGCGGCGAGTCGGGCAGAAACTCTTGGTCGTTTTTCAGAGAGTCGTGTATCGTGTCATATAGATTCTCAGTGTTGAGCTCTACGGCGATTAAGCGTGTTTGCGCACATACCGGTATATATATTATGAGGATGACAAGCAGGAAAATATTTTTCATTTGTTTATCACGGCGAGCTGTTGTCGTATGCTTTCTTCGTGTATATGTTCGAACACACTAGCTGCAAATTCAGGGCTCATTCCACATTTCTCGGCCTGGGCTCCCCGACTTTCTAGGAGTTCGTTATAGCGTGTGGCCTGCAGAACGGTCATGTTATGCTCCTTTTTGAATGTTCCGATTTCGCGGCAGATACGGAATCTTTTAGTGAGAAGGTCCATCAGTATGTCATCTATCTCATCGATTTCAGAGCGTAGTTGTCGCAAATCTTCTGTGCTCACGGTTTTGTCGCGTATAATCAGTTGTTCGATTACGTTGCCAAGTTGCTCCGGTGTAATCTGTTGTTGGGAGTCGCTCCAGGCTTTATCGGGTGCGATATGCGATTCTATTATCAATCCGTCGAAGCCCAAATCCATGGCCTGTTGTGAGAGCGGGGCGATGAAGTCGCGACGGCCACCAATATGACTAGGGTCGCAAATTATCGGCAGATTCGGAATTCGTCGCCGCAGTTCTATTGGTATTTGCCACATTGGTTGGTTGCGATAAATTTTCTTGTCGTAGCTCGAAAATCCACGGTGAATCACGCCGATCTTTTTCACGCCAGCCTGATTGATTCGTTGTAGCGCGCCAATCCAAAGTTCGATGTCGGGGTTCATGGGATTTTTTATCAGTACCGGAATGTCCACCCCGCGTAATACATCGGCCAGTGCCTGCATGGCAAACGGATTAGTTGTTGTTCTGGCACCTATCCAAAGAAAATCCAACTCATGTTTCAACGCCAGTTCAACATGTTGTGGTGTTGCTACCTCGGTTGAAACGAGCATTCCAGTTTCGTTTTTCACGTTTTTCATCCACGGTAACGCCATTTCGCCATTGCCTTCGAATCCGCCTGGTTTGGTGCGTGGTTTCCAAATTCCTGCTCGAAAAAGCCGATATCCCTGTTCTGCTAGTGCCAATGCCGTTTGGAGTACCTGCTCTTCGGTTTCGGCTGAACAAGGGCCTGCAATAACAATAGGATGGAAGGAAGGCGTTTGAAGTTCGAGAGGTTGCAAATCTAATTCCATTGGTGTGTTTTCTCTTTCTTTGAGTGTTTGCAAACTTACAACATTATCGTTCGTCCCACCGAGAATATAAGCTCAATTCCTCTCTTTATCCTTTACCTCTTATTATAATATCCCTCGCGCGTATATGCATAGAGATTTTGATTTTTCTGTGATAGTTCGGTAGTATCTGTCCGCGCGCCCATCCGATAGGACGGGATGGATATCCGGAATTATAGGTCCGAATATGTTATGCGGTCGGTAGCTGATATTTCTCCAGACCAGACAAAAAAAACCGGAATGATCGCAATCAATCCATATAAAGTGTTTAATACTCCTTTGGCGGAAGCGTGTTATTTAAATATTTGTTCTCATGGTGGAAAAACCTCCAAATACGATTGTATTTTGCTCTGTTGAGATGGGCTGTCTTTTCGAATATAATCGAGATTTGCCAGGTGCAGCGCGGATTTCCAAACAGAGATATGTTTAACTAGCTCTTAGAGGGCCTTTTTTCACACAGATGTTTGGATGTTCTTTTGGCTATCTTTGCCACAGTATTCAATTCAAGATAACAATGAAACGATTATTTATGACTGCACTTGCTGCAGGTTTTTTATCAATTTCAATGATGGCGCAGAAGAATCCAAAACTCAATGCTGGGAACATCGATGAGGTTCTCGCGGCTATGACGCTCGAAGAAAAAGCACAACTGCTGGTAGGTGGAGCTAACAACTTTTTCAGTCAAACAGCTGTGATGGGCAACTTCGCTCAAACGGTGCCGGGAGCTGCCGGTACAACAGCTACTATCGAAAGGTTGGGAATTCCGGAAACTATCGTTACCGACGGTCCCGCGGGAGTGCACATTGACGGAACTCGGCCCGGAACATCGAAAACTTTCTATGCCACAGGATTCCCTATCGGAACTTGTTTGGCATCTACCTGGAATACCGAGCTCGTGAAAGATGTAGGGCGGGCAATCGGTAATGAAACCAAGGCCTACAAATGCGATGTTATCTTAGGACCGGGAATGAACATTCATCGCAATCCGCTTTGTGGACGAAATTTCGAATATTATAGTGAAGACCCTATACTCACTGGACGAATCGGTACGGCTTACGTACAAGGTGTTCAGAGTGAAGGCGTGGGCGTGAGTCTTAAGCATTTTGCTGTTAATTCTCAGGAAACGCAACGTGTTGTGGTCGACGAGCGACTCAGTGTTCGGGCATTGCGGGAGATTTATTTACGCGGCTTTGAAATGGTAGTACGCGAGGCTAACCCGTGGACAGTTATGAGTTCGTATAATCGGATTAATGGAGTCTTCGCACAGGGAAATTACGACCTTCTCACAAAGACTCTGCGTGAGGAATGGGGATTCCGTGGAATTGTGATGACCGACTGGATTGGTCGTCGTACAGCCTTGCCAGTGAAGCAGTGTGTTTGGGCTGGAAACGATTTGTTCATGCCCGGGCAGCCGGAGCAGTCGAAAGATATTGTCGACGCGGTTAACAACGGTACGCTCAATATCAAGGATGTCGATCGCAATGTGCGCTATATGCTCGAATATATCGTCAAGACCCCGTCATTCAACAAAACTACGGGTAACGAATCGCCCGACCTGAAAATACATGCTCAGATAACTCGCCAAAGTGCAACTGAGGGTATGGTGCTGCTTAAGAATCAAAACGCAACTTTGCCGATGAAGAACATCAAAACCGTTGCACTGTTCGGCACTGGTTCCTATCATTTCCTCTCGGGCGGTGTCGGTTCGGGCTGCGTGCACACGCCTTATATTGTCGATATGGTTGAAGGACTGAAGAACGCCGGAATATCTTCTACACCGCTCTTGACAGATATATATCGCAAGTATATCGACTATGCCAAACTGAAATTCGAGGCCGACCGCAATCCCATGCGCTGGTTCGAAAACTCCAATATGGGTGACCAGAAATATCCCGAAATTGCAATAAGTCAACGCAGCATTATAAGCGAAGTGAGCAAAGCCGACGCTGCTATAATAACCATAAGCAGGCAGGCGGGTGAAGGAGTAGACCGTATAATCGACGAAGAGTTCGGTTTGACAACCGACGAGAAGAACTTGGTGAGCGATGTTTGTGCTATATATCACCAGGTAGGTAAGCCAGTGATTGTTATCATCAACTCCGGAAGCGTACTCGAAACAGCCAGTTGGCGCCATCTGCCTGACGCTATCCTAGTGGCTTGGCAGCCCGGTGAAGAAGGTGGCAATTCAGTGGCCGATATTCTTACGGGAAAAGTTAATCCGTCGGGACGTCTGCCCATGACCTGGCCTCTATCGGTCTACGACCATCCATCGACGGCTAACTTCCCGCAAGACAAGGTGGAAATTTACGACTACGAGACTTTGAAGAGCTCGGGATATGATATCCCTAACCGCGACTACACTATGCACTCAGAAGATATATGGGTGGGCTATCGGCATTTCGACACGAATAACAAGCCCGTTGCCTATCCGTTCGGGTTCGGACTGTCTTATACAACCTTCGAATATGGTAAGCCTGCTGTTAAACGATCGGGGAACCAGATAACGGTTAGTATAACGATTCGTAACACCGGTAAAATGGCTGGCAAAGAAGTGGCTCAAGTCTATGTGTCGGCCCCGAAAGCAGCTTATGAAAAGCCGGCTAAGGAACTGAAAGCTTTTGGAAAAACCCGTCTGCTTGCTCCCGGACAAAGCGAAACGCTTAAGATGACGCTTAACGTTCGTGACCTCGCCAGCTTCTCCGAAAAAGATAACCAATGGGTAGCTGATGCGGGTTCCTATACCTTTATGGTCGGTTCGAATGTCGAAAACATAAACGGCTCGGCAACTCTTAACCTAGAAAAGTACACTGAGAAAGTAAGCGACGCGTTTGTTAGCAAAAAATAATCGCCTTCCATATAAAAAATAACGAGCTGCTCTTCTCTCGTGCGATATTTAGTCGGCGAACGAAAACCAGCTTTTTATATTGGGCAGCTTATATTCAAAAACAAGTAGGAGGAAAACTATTTAGTTTTCCTCCTACTTGTTTGTAACTGGTTGTAAAATTAGATTATTATAGCGTACTGCGATACCATTCATAGAGGCGGCGGATGCCATCGGCAATTTCAACTTTATGATGCCAACCCAGGTTGTGGAGCTTAGAAACGTCGATAAGCTTGCGAGGTGTACCGTTGGGTTTAGTGGAATCCCACAGTATTCGACCGTCGAAACCGATGGTTTCGGCAACCATTTCAGCGAGATGAGCAATGGTATGCTCACAGCCGGTTCCGACGTTGATGTGGCAGTTGCGAATCTCACCCAACGAGGGGAGAGCTCCTCCGCGAGCATCGGAGTTATTGCGGTCTACCTCGCCATCAGCCTTTGTTCCATAGAACACCGAGCTGTATTTCTCTATGCCAATAATATCCTTGAAGTCGATGTTAAGGAGAATGTATACGCTGGCGTCGGCCATATCTTCGCTCCAAAGAAATTCGCGCAGAGGCGTACCGTCTCCCCAGAGATTCACTTCATTGTCCGAGATTCCGTAGAAATGTAGTGCGCTCAATATTCGTTCATCGCTGTCGGCACCACTGATATTGCCCGTTCCGACGAGAGCCTGCAGTTTAGCTGGAGGGTTTATCGGTCGGCGATTCATATCTTTTCTCAGACTATTCCAATCATTGTCGTGAATGAGCTTTGCGAGATAGATTTTGCGCATCATGGCTGGTAGAACGTGCGAGTTTTCAAGATGGAAATTATCGTTCGGACCGTAAAGATTGGTGGGCATTACGGCGATATAGTTTGTTCCGTATTGAAGATTATAGCTTTCGCACATTTTCAAGCCGGCAATTTTTGCAATGGCATATTCCTCATTCGTGTATTCAAGTGGCGAAGTGAGCAAGGCATCCTCACGCATGGGTTGCGGGGCGTCTTTGGGATAGATGCAGGTGGAGCCGAGAAATAGCAGCTTTTTGACTCCATATTTGTAGGCCGACGATATAACATTACACTGCATTTTCATGTTCTGCATGATGAAATCGGCTCGATAGAGTTGATTAGCCATTATTCCGCCCACAAAAGCAGCGGCAAGTACAACGGCGTCGGGACGTTCGAGGGCAAAGAAATGCTCAACGGAGGCCTGATCGGTTAGGTCGAGCTCGGTATGAGTTCTACCAATTAGATTAGTGTAGCCCCGCGCCTGAAGGTTGTTCCAGATGGCAGAACCAACAAGGCCGCGATGACCCGCAACATAAATCTTGCAATCTTTTTTTAGCATAATCTTTAGTCTTCCATCTGTGTTTTAAGGTGCAGTTTGCGAACAAACTTCATGTCGTGTTCAACCATGATTTGCACGAGTTCTTTGAAGCTGGTTTTGCGAGGATTCCATCCCAATTTTTCGCGAGCTTTTGTGGGGTCGCCGAGTAGTTGTTCTACTTCGGCCGGGCGGAAATATTTCGGGTCTACTTCAACTAGTGTTTTACCTGTTTTACGGTCGATTCCCTTTTCGTTCACGCCTTGACCTTCCCATTGGAGTTCGATTCCGGTCTCGGCGAATGCCATGGTGCAGAACTCACGAACGGTGTGCATTTCGCCGGTTGCGATTACGAAATCGTCGGGTTGTTTTTGTTGCAGAATGAGCCACATGCACTCTATGTAATCGCGCGCATATCCCCAGTCGCGCCGGGCGTCGAGGTTTCCGAGATAGAGTTTATCCTGATGTCCTTGTGCGATTCGTGCTGCTGCGAGGGTTATTTTGCGGGTGACGAAGTTTTCGCCGCGTCGTTCGCTTTCGTGATTGAAGAGTATTCCGTTGCAGCAGTACATATTGTAGGATTCGCGATAGTTTTTCACAATCCAGAATCCATAGAGCTTGGCCACAGCATAGGGAGAGCGTGGATAGAAAGGAGTTGTTTCGCGTTGCGGAACTTCTTGCACTTTTCCGTAGAGTTCGGATGTCGATGCTTGATAGATTCTGCAGGTCTTGTCGAGCCCACAGATCCGAACGGCTTCGAGCAAACGTAGCACACCCACAGCATCGGTGTCGGCGGTGTATTCTGGCACATCGAAACTCACTTTTACGTGGCTCTGTGCGGCTAGATTATAAATCTCGGTGGGTTTAACTTCGGCGATAATCCGGATGAGCGACGAAGAGTCGGTCATATCGGCCCAATGCAGATTCACGAGCCTTTGTTTCTTCATATCGCGCACCCATTCGTCGAGATAGAGGTGTTCAATACGCCCGGTATTGAACGACGAACTGCGGCGCAATAGGCCGTGGACCTCATAACCTTTGTCGATTAAAAACTCGGCCAGATAGCTTCCGTCCTGCCCGGTGATACCTGTGATGAGTGCTACTTTTCTTTCCATTCTGATGTTATGTTTTATTATTAATCTTATGATTCTTCCGAGAATTGTTTTATCCGTTGCTCCTCGCTCATTCGGCAAACCAGCAACACGTTGTCTTTTTCGGCCACGATGTAGCCGTCCAGCCCCTGTACCACAACCATTTTTTCTTCGGTGGCGTGCACGATGGTATTTTTCGTATCGTATAGATGAATATTTTGTCCGATGGCAGCGTTGCCGTAAAGGTCGCGCTTTGATTGCAACAATAGCGACCCCCATGTACCAAGGTCGCTCCATCCGAAGTCGGCCGGACAAACAAAGATTTCCTCGGCTTTTTCCATAATGGCATAGTCAACCGAAATGTTCTCACATTCGCCATAGACTTCGTTGATTATTTGTTGTTCGGAGGCTGTTCCAAGTTGGTCGATTATTCGTTCAAAAATCCGTGCAATACCTGGCTCGTAGATTCTGAAGGCATTCACGATTGTCGATACGCTCCACACGAATATACCTGCATTCCAAAAGAAGTTGCTCTGTTTTATGTAGCGTTCGGCCGTTTCGAGATTTGGCTTTTCACGGAACTGGTCGACTCTGAATATTTCGCGATTGCGAGCCGATGAGGTTGTTAAATCGGCTTGGATATATCCGTAGCCTGTTTCTGGTCTGTTAGGCTTTATTCCCAGTGTCACAATGGCATCTGTTTCCGCAGTGAATTGTAGGCAATTCACAACTATCCGACGAAATTCCTCGGGATTGGTTACAATATGGTCGCTCGGTGTTACAACGATATTCGCCTTTGCGTTCAATTTTTTAATTCTCCAGCTCACATAGGCAATGCATGGAGCAGTATTTCGTCGGCACGGTTCGCTGAGCACGTTTTCTTTCGGAACCTCTGGCAGTTGTTTTTCCACCAGTTCGGTGTAGTTCGCATTTGTGACAATCCATACATTCTCTGGTGGCACGATGGTTTTGAATCTGTCGTAGGTTAGTTGCAACAGCGAGCGTCCTACGCCCAGCACGTCGATAAATTGTTTCGGACATTCGTGTGTACTCATCGGCCAGAATCGGCTTCCGACTCCTCCGGCCATAATCACAAGATGGTTGTTAGTTAGCGTCATAATCTAAAATGTTAATATGTTATTAAATGCTGAGATGCAAATGTAGGCAGATGTTCACAATTAAACGTATATATACATTTTCAGTTTGTTATAATGGGCTAGACGGGGGGGCATCTACCTGCAACTCGATTTCTTTTTCATTGAATTCATCATCATTCTGTTCTGACTGATTTTTCGGGATTTTTTTGGCCCTTTTCCGTTTCTTCCTCGTGCCGACAGATTTAATCTTCACGTTGAACCATTTAATCAGCAGCTCAAGGGTTTCGGAGCTTTCGATGACGAAGAGCGCGTTTATTTTTTCAACCAGTTCTCGGTAGATTCTTTCAGTCTCGACGCGTGCTTTCCGAACTCTACCTGCAACTTTCCCTGCCCGCTCCTGATTTCGGCTATCCATCAGCGAAATGAGCAGCTCGTTTTGCTTCTGAAGCTCTTCGATAACAGTTTCGAGCGAGAGCGCGGCTATGTCGTCTTTATAGATGTTTTTCAGTTTAGCTAGCATATGCATCAATAGACCGCTTTTCCGGTCGCGCTGCATTTTCAAACTGATTCCATAATTTTTAAGCAACTGATTGAGCTTTTTCGCCGAGCTTCTCACATTTTCCATGGGGTGTTTGAGCCAGGTTCTCACCGTAACCCGAAATATGCTATAGAGTTCTCCGCGTCGTTTTTCGGCCTTGTTGATGCTGTCGGTTATCAAACTTTTTCTCGATACTCTCATCGCTTCTTGCTCCTCGTCTACGGCGGCCTTAAATTCCTCTAAATCGGTTTTTAAGTGCTTATTGAGGCTCTTCGAAGCATTGATTTGCTGCAGAACTTGTGTCATGAACATGAGATGCAGACCATTACTGACTGAATGTAGGTCGATGTTTTTAATCTTTCTCATTTTGCAATTATGTTACAGGCTTGAAATCTTTTTCAAAGATATATTATTCTTATTTTACATTCGGCATAAGATTGCGGATTTTTAATTTCTTTATTAAAATACATCATCCGCAATTTCGGTAATAGTATTTATTAATGGAATTACATCACACGATATTTCGGCAAATGTATTTCCAAAAAGAATTTAATCTGCCGAATATTCGGCAGTCGTATTTCTTTAAAGAATTATATCTGCCGGATTTCCGTTTGATGTATTTCTTCCTCGAAATTAAATATCCGAACTTTTCAAGATATTGTTTTGATCTGAAAAATAGTTTCCTAAAGAAGAATATGGTCTGTTTACTTTGAATAACAAACAGATGAAACTTGATTCTTGTCTGTATATGATTTTTTTAGCGGTATATAAATTTTGCACAGGCCTATATACAAAAAGAGAGCTCCGATTTTCTCGAAGCTCTCTTTTGTTTCTTTTTCTCTTGTTGTTGGGATACCCGGATTCGAACCAGGAATGACAGGACCAGAATCTGTAGTGTTACCATTACACCATATCCCAAAAAATTTTTTATGTGTTTCACCTCTGTGATTGCATCGGCAAAGGTAGAGTCTTTTTGTTTAAATGCGCAAAGGGTGTTCGTGTTTTTTACTTTTAGCAGATGGCGGCGAGCTTATCACTGTTTTATTTTTTCCCAGGTGTTGTTTTGGCTGGCGTTGATGCTGAAAAGTATGCTGTAAACGGTTTCTTTTTCTTTTTGGGTGCCTTTTCCTTTGTAGATGTTGGCGAGTTCATCTTTCTTGAAGTCGGTCCAAATTTGCGGTAGCATGCTGAGTGGACGGTCTTCGTGGGCCTTTTTGAGGTTTTTCTCGAGTGCGGCGGTTATGTTGTTACGTCCGCGTTCGGCGTTGTTAGCCATTTCGTCGAGCCCGTTTCTGTAGTATTCGTATTGAAGTTGCCGGAATGGGCGCATTGCTCCGTCGAGGTAATCGTTTATGATTGCAAATCGGTTTTTGGAGTTATCGAATGCTTTCCATCCTGTAAAGTTCAGATTCTGCGCGTTGTTGGTGAGATTCATGCAACGTTGAAGAATGTCTTCGCCGCCCATCGGTGAGAATGAGTCGAGGTCGAGGCCTATTATGAGATAGGCGTAATAGGCTATGAGAGCTGTTAGCTGGTTGTCGATGTTTTCTTCGTTGAAGATGAGCTGGTCGAATTGTGCGAACTCGAAGTTGAAATCTCCGTCCTGGTTGTTGTAGAGCATTGTTGTGTAGGCGGAGTTGAACACGGGGCGGTTGGCCTGAATGAGGGCTGTGCAGGTGAAGGTGTTTGAACTGGGGTCGTATTTCGTAACGGTTATGTTGAAGTTGCAAACGATGCGTTCTTTCTTTTGGAATTTGAGGGCCGTCCACTGTCGTTCGTTTATGAATTGTTCGAGGGTTTGTTGCAGATTTTCGAATAAGGAAGCGTCGGTACCTTGAATTTGATTGCGGTTTATGGTTACTTTGGCTTGCAATTCCTGTGCTTTCAGGGGCTGACTAAAGAATAAGAGCAAGCTCATCGATGATATCGCTAGCCACCTCGTTTTTGGATTTTTTCTCATAGCTTTTCTTTCCTTTTTTTGAGATGATGGTTATTTGATTGTCGTCCGATTTGAATGTTGTGCCTGGATTTTGTGTTGAGTTCAGCACCACAAAATCGGCGTTTTTCTTTTCGAGTTTGCGCAGGGCATTTGCTTCTTCGTTCTCGGTTTCGAGTGCAAAGATTATCAATCGCTGGTCGGTACGCTTGGTTCGGCCTAGGGTTGACGCAATGTCGCTGGTGGGTTTGAGACGGAGTTCGAGTTGCACGTCGGTGCGCTTGATTTTTTGCGCGGCAACTTCTTCGGGAGTGAAATCGGAAACGGCTGCACAAAGAATCGCGGCGTCGGCTATAGGATAGTTCTTTGTTACTTCGGATAGCATTTCTTGACAGCTTTCTACGTTTATTCGGTTGATTTCCGATGAACATTCGAGATTCACCGGACCGGTGATGAGCGTAACTCTGGCTCCGCGTTTTCTGCATTCTTCGGCTAGCGCAAAGCCCATCTTACCGGAAGAATAATTGCCGATGAAGCGTACAGGGTCTATTTTTTCGTATGTCGGTCCGGCTGTTATTAGGATATTTTTTCCTTCAAGGTCGTGAGCTCTACCAATTCTTTCGTCCAGGATTTTCACGATAGCCATGGGTTCTTCCATTCGTCCTTTTCCTTCGAGTCCACTTGCAAGGAATCCTGTTCCAGGCTCAATGATGGTAGTGCCGTAAGAACGAAGCATACGGATGTTTGCTTGGGTTGCAGGATGGCTGAACATGTCTAGATCCATTGCCGGGGCAATGAACACGGGCGCTTTCATCGATAGATAGGTTGTGATGAGCATATTGTCGGCTACTGCATTTGCCATTTTCCCGAGCGTTGCGGCAGTGCATGGGGCAATGAGCATGGCATCGGCCCACAGTCCAAGGTCTACGTGCGAATGCCATGTTCCGTCGCGCTGTGCAAAGAAATCGCTAATCACGGGTTTGGAGGTTAGCGCCGAAAGAGTCACGGGGGTAATGAATTCTTTCCCGGCTGGGGTGATGACTACCTGAACATCGGCGCCACGCTTGATGAACTCGCGAATGATAATACAGCTTTTGTATGCGGCTATGGAACCGGTTATTCCTAAAACAATCTTCTTTCCTTGAAGCATGACCGAGTTTTTATTTATTGTTGAATTCACGAAGGCGGATTCGGGTGAGTACCTGTTTTGTGTCGTAGGTGAAATCGCTGGAGAGAATCCAACTGTAGTATCCGGGGTCTTTTCTAAGTACTTCAGAGACGTCCATTCCTTTGTATTTCCCGAAGTTGAAAACTTCGTGCTTTCGTGGTTTATTTTGTTTGTCGAAGAGCACTTTACCATTTCCATCTGTTAGCTCTTTCCACACTATTCTTCCAGCGAAATCAACAAAATCGTTCATTCGCGAAAAGGCATCGAGTTCGTCCATGTCGTTTCGTAGAATACGCTCTGGGTCGTCTTGCTTGTCGGGCGAATACATGTCGAGTTGTCCTTGCAATACGCGCCATGTGGCCTCAGTGTCCTGGTCGGCGCGATGGGCTTTGAAGTCATCGTCCATGTTTCGGTTACAATAGAATTTATATGCGGCAGCTAGGTTGCGTCGTTCCATCTTCTGGAAAATATTCATTGCGTCAATTTGCCGGCATTTAGAGAAATCGAAATCTATTTCAGCACGCAAAAACTCTTCGGCTAGGAGCGGCAGGTCGAATCTGTTGGAGTTGTAGCCTGCAAAATCGCATCCCGTGAATCGATCGGCCAATTCTTTGGCTTTCTCCTTAAATGTCGGAGCATCCTTAACATCTTCATCATTAATCCCTGTCAATTCGGTAACGATTTTTGGAATCGGGCATTCGGGATTGATGAAAAGATTATCGCGCTCTTCCTTTCCGTCGGGGTATATTTTGATGAAAGAAATTTGGATTATTCTGTCCCTAACAAGATCAAGCCCCGTTGCTTCGAGGTCGAAAACAATCAGGGGCTTAGTCAGATTCAATTTCATAAGGTATAAGGTTTAAATACCTTTTAATCGTTGAGCAGCATGGGCATTATGAGCATCAGAATCTCTTGGTTTTCTTCCTGCCCGTCGGGCTCAATAACACCAGCTCGCGATGGGTCGGCTAACCGAACGGCAACATTCTCGCTCTGTAGGTTATTCAGAATTTCTAACATGCTCGAACCTTTGAAACCAATCTGCATCGGAGTGCCTTCATATTCGCATGTGATACTTTCTTTCGCACGTGTCGAGAAGTCAACATCTTCTGCGCTAAGTTCAAGCTGCCCATTACCAACTTTGTAGCGAATGAGCTGTGACGAGTCGCTCGAAAATGGAAGTACACGACGTAATGCACCAATGAACGACTTGCGGTCAATCACGATGTGATTAGGATTATCTTTCGGAATAACGCTATCGTAGTTCGGATAACGCCCTTCTATCAAACGGCAATTTAGCTTTCCATCAGTGAATGTTATCTCGGCTGAATGTTGGTCGAAGCGAATCATTACGTTGCTACCATCTTTCACAAGCACATTCTTTAACAGCGTTGCAGGTTTCCTGGGAAGAATGAAAGCGGATGGAGCATCACTTTTAATGTTCAGATTCTTGTTGCGCACCAACTTGTGTCCGTCACTTGCAACGATGGCTAGATAGTCGGCTGTAAGGTCGAAATAAATACCATTCATCACTGGTCGCAGCTCATCCTGAGCGGTTGCAAAGAGTGAACGCGAAATATTGTCGGCTAGCACACCCGAGTCGATGGTCATAGAAATTGCCCCCTCGTCTACAGCCTGTACCTGAGGATATTCCTCTGCATTTTGTATCGGAAAATCGTAGTAACCATTTTGGTAGGTTACATAAATTTTCAGTTCTCCCAGATTGATGTCTATGTTAAGTGGTTGCTCAGGCAGTTCCTTCACCGCATCAATGATAGTCTGACTATTAACCGCAAACATCCCTTCGCCTTCGAAACTTTCAAGAGGCATTGTTGACTGCATCACATTCTCGCTGTCGGATGCCGTAACAATTAATTGCCCGTCGCGAACTTCGAAAAGGAAGCAATCAAGAATGGGGAGTGTGTTTTTGCTGTTTATAACTCGCGAAAGAGAAAGCAATCTGCTATTGAGTGCAGTGCTCGAAATAGTAAATCTCATCAGTATACTTATTTTAGTTATTATTTCGTGTGGGGAATGTGTGTGAAACAAATGGTTCTTATACCACGTTTTTTCTGTTCACAAAAATACGAAAAACGGGTGAGGCACAAAAAATAATAGTGAAAGATTCCCCTACTAGGCTCTATTTTAGTAATTTCGCGAACACATAAAAATATACTTTAATACACGTTCTAATGGATTTACAAGGAAAAGTTATTGCAGTTATGGAGC
The DNA here is from genome assembly GCF_000243035.1 of Prevotella micans F0438. Lineage (NCBI taxonomy): Bacteria > Pseudomonadati > Bacteroidota > Bacteroidia > Bacteroidales > Prevotellaceae > Prevotella > Prevotella micans. The sequence goes on along the minus strand of NZ_JH594521.1, from coordinate 1,046,491 downwards.
CTCGCGAGGGTACATCAGCTCGTGGCCCATGGAAGAGTCAAGATTATGTTATAGAAACCCATGATTCATATCCAAAGAAGATGGTTTTCTCAATCTTTGGCGCTGACCGCATAGAGCAGTTCAAAATTAGGGCTGGAGAAGAAATCATAGTTAGTTTCGATATTGACGCCCACGAATATAATGGTCGTTGGTTTAACAGCATTAGAGCTTGGAATATTCAGCGTTTAGATTCGGCTGCCGCACAAGCTGCCGCTGCTCCCGTGGGTGCAATTCCAACAAGTACTCCTCAACCTGCAGCCCCAGTAGGAGGTACACAAGCCCCTTTCCCGCCGACAACGGAAAGTAGTTCAACCGATGACCTCCCTTTCTAAGAAAGTTTTTGTTATACTTAAATTCTCCGAGTCTCTTCTTTTTTGAAGAGACTTGTTTTTTTTGTAATTGTTTGTTCTCAAGTTATCTTGTCTCTAGAAACGAGAGTAAATATAGAACTTGCGATATAAAGAGAAGAGTTTGTCGGGGATGGAGAATGAGAGAGTGGGGGAATGGAACATGCGGAAGAAGAGTTTATCTATGGGATTCTTTGAATGGTAGTTGAGAATTTTGTCGATTTCAGAGAATAAACTAAGTGGAATGCGATGACGGTGAGCGTCGCGATAAACAGTTAGCATGCCAAGGTTGATAGCATTACGATAGTATCTGCGCTTGTCGTGCTTGATGAAATAACGATTCACAACTACGTTGGCGCGAGCTCCCGAGAGAATCGATTTTAAGTTGATGCGATGGGTGTACGATTCGAAGTTGTTGCAGCGATAGTTGTAGACAACATCGTCTGTCCATGTTCGCCGGCCTTTAAATAACAAGCATGGCAGAACCGAATAGTCTTCCGAAAAGCTTATTTGGTCGCTGAACCCAATGGAATTGTCTGTAAACAAACTGCGACGGAACAGTTTCGCCCAAATGAATCCGTTGCCCTTGTGGCAAAGCAGCATTCGCAGCCGCTTTTTGGAAGACACGTGTTGTGGTAGGACGTTCTTTTCGTGCTTGCAACCTATTTTACGATAGGCTCCTTCGATAATGTCGAAGTTGCCCGATTCGGCTTTAGCTACTAGACTTTGAATGGCGGTTGGGGGTATGAAATCGTCGCTATCTACAAAGGTTATGTATTCTCCCGTGGCTGCATCGATGCCCTTTTGTCGTACAATTCCGATGCCGCAATTGTACTCGTTATGAATGATGCGTACTTGCGCTTGTCGGTTGGGATGCCTTTCTATGCAGGTTTTAAGAATGTCGATGCTGCGGTCGGGCGAGCAATCGTCTACAAATATGTATTCAAGGTTGTTATAGGTTTGCACGAATAAACTTTCGACGCATTGTTCGATGTATTTTTCTACGCCATATACGGGAACGAGGACTGAAACTTTCATCATTTCTTTTCAGAATTAAAATATTTTGGCGGCAAAGGTAGTGCTTCAGCGTCGAGATAACCGCCGCTTTGGCGCGTACTGTCTATTAGCTTGGCGAATATTTCAGATTGCTGAAGGATTTGTTCGTTGCCAGTCATTATGAGTTGCTTTCGTGCTCGGGTTATGGCCACGTTGAGTTTGCGATCTATTATCTGCCCGTTTTCTACAAATGTATTGGCCGTGAGGAAGTCGAGTTGGTAGGTCCGCTGAACGGTGAACGAGTAGATTATGATGTCGCGCTGACTGCCTTGGTATCGCTCCACGGTGTCGATGGTTATGTCGAGCAGTTTGGGTATTTGCAGTTTATGAATGGCCTTGCGAATCATGGCTATTTGGTTTCGATATGGCACGATTACGCCCACCGACTGTGGGGAAAAATCGGCTCCGAGCATGCGATGTACCCTACTAAGCACGAGGGCGGTTATATCGGCTTCGTGAACGTTTACCTTGTCTGAAAGATTTGGCTGACGGCAGTTTCTTGAGGGAATGAAAATCATTCGGTGGGCAGTTAAGAATCTGTCGAACTCACTCGTTGCCGGTTGCATGTGAGAGATGTTGCTCTCGGTTTGATGTGCCAGTGGAACGGGCCTTAGTTGTTCGTTGGCATAGAAATGGGCTGACGGAAATTGGGCTATGTCGGGGTGCATGCGCCCTTGCTTACGCAGCGTGCCGATGAATTGCTCTCGATTGGCGGCACGCTCAATTCTTATTAATCGTTCGAAAAGCGAATCGGCGCAGTTTGTTAAATGGATGCCGTTTAGCAACGAGTTATTTACTTGTGCCTCGGCTGTGCTTTGCTGCACTACGGCGGGCAGCTGTTTGTAGTCGCCTATGAGGATGAATTTTCTAATTTGGCACTCGCCGTCTTGATGGGCGGCGAGTAGGCCAATGATGTTCGGCTCGAGAATCTGACTCGCTTCGTCGACTATGGCCAGGTCGAAATGCTTAATCTTGAAAAGATAATCGCGCGCGCCGACGGTGGATGTCGTTCCTACGATGATGCGCGTGTCGGCAATGAGCTGTTTGATGGCCGAAAGGTTGGGCTGCTTTTCAACAATTTCAGAGATTAAATGCGGGGCGAATTGCGGATCGCAGCTCAGTGGATTGCCCAAGCGGATATAGTCGAAACCTGAGGTAGAGAGCATGACGCAAATTTCGTCGACGGCGCGATTGGTATAAGCCATAAGGAGGATGTTTCCGTCGAGATGTTCGCTAACGAGAAACTGCAGCGCCTGCGATGTTTTGCCGGTTCCGGGAGGGCCGATGAGCAGGAAATAATCTTTGGATTGGCGGGCGCGTAGAATTATGTTATCGTAGTCGGCGCTGTATGTTTTCGATAGCTGCACATTGTTGTCGGCCTGTGGTTCGCGCATTCCGAAAAGCAATTTCCTACGTTCAGCGGGCGTAGTTATAAAGGTGTATAGTCCGCGCAGAGCGGTGGTGCCGCTTATGTCGCTTGAGGCATGCTCTATGGCGAAGCAATCGTCGGAGATGAGGTCGGCGTTTTGTTGCCCGTCGTTCAGTTTAATAATTATTCGTTCGGGCATAATTTCCTGCAACGTTCCTTTGAAAAGAATGCTTTTCCGCACGTCTGGTTCGTTTTTCGGTTCGTAGGCATACAGGTAAATCATGTCGCCGCGACGAAAGTTGGGTAAGAAGTTTTGAGTTTGCTGCGGCTGAATATCCAATGTTATAATGTCGAATCCGCTGAACTCTGTGCTAGCTTGCTTGTCGGCAATGGTTAAGTCGGTAAAGATGTTGCCGGTTTCAATCTTTTCGCTCAGCGGCATGTTCCAAAGGTCGGCGTGGCAGCTCGATACCCCTTCGCGTGCGCCGACTTTTGAAATAAGTTGCTCTTTCATTACGAAAGTTATCATGCGCGAAAGGTAAGCCCGTTCGGTTTCGGGCATTTGGTGAAGCGGATTTAGAATTTTATTGAGCTGCGGAAGTAGATAACGATGATAGAATGTTGAATTTAAACCATTGACATTTAGATTTTCTGGTGTAAGGCGGTCAATCACACCTTCGAATCCGTTTTGTGCAATCCAATATTCGGTAGCTACGGTTGTATTGCGAAATTTAATGGCCTCGGCCAGCAGTTTTCGTAGCGGCGATACGTCGAGTAATCCGCTCGGCAGAGGATATTTTGAGTAAAGCAGGCTAATGTGAGCCTTCTTTGCGCTCACGCCGAAGTTGTATTGCAGTATGCCGAAGTAAAGTAGCAGCTGAACGTAATGCTTTTCGATGTGCAGCGAGCCGTAATGGTTGCCCTGCTTGCGCTCGATGAACAGATTTTTGCCCGACTTTTGCTCAACTAATAGTTTAAAGTCGGTCGTCATGAGGTCGACCCTCCCCTGGATACCCAGCTTTTCGCATACAAACGAAGGTTCGAGTAAAGCTTTTTCTCTACTGAATTCGCTGAATAGTTCTTCGGTTATGGCTTCGATATTTCTGGCTTGACGGACGCATTCCTGCTTGAATTCTTCGCTCGAGAAATCAGTGCAGGCTGCAAAGTCGAGTGCCTTTTTGCGGAAGTTAGCTCGAAAAGTATTTGTAATGTCATAGTTGTTGGGATGGTTAATGATGTCGTCGAGCGCCGCGCCGGCAAAGTTTCCCAGTAAAGTGTACTTGTTGTTAGGCCTTTCTGAAAACCGTTTTACGGTGAATAACAGCGGATGATGACCATACTCTTCGAAACAGTTCGCGATGGCAGAGATGTCTAGCAGATAATCAGGTTCAACCACAATCATTCCAGGAATAATCCGCCGTCTCTTTATTCGACAATCCAGTAGATTGAGTTGCATGCCCTCGCATAGAATCCGGCGTAGATACGAATGGTCGATATAATCCGGCGTGTCCGAATAGTATACTGTTAGCAATTGGTTTCTGTAGTCATTACTAATCACGGCTACATGAATGGTGTGGTTATCCCATGAGCGTACCACACAACGAATATATTTATGGTCGATTGTTTGTCTGGCTGTAGTTTGTCTGCCAACTGCTGGAATCTTTTGCAATAAGTCTGCCGGGATGTCTTCGTTGAATATGGCAGAAATGAATATGGCTAACGCTCGACAATCGAACAACAAATCGTCGGGCAATATTCGGGCCATTGAATAGCTGTGTCGTTGCATAGTATTTATCGCTGCGGTATCTTTTGGATTTATTTTTTGATCGCGACAAAGTCTATCCACTTGAGATGCCAGATTACCAAACCCGTATTTTGAATCTTTTAATGCTTCTCTGCAAGCTGTTGCAAGCGTTTGGTACATTAGCCGATTTTGTATTTCGGGCTCGGTCGAAAGGATTTCATTTATCTGTGAGAATAATTCTTCGGAGATTGTCATATGTGTGGTTAATTCACTACGGCTATCTTGCAAACGGTACCTTGTTTCCCGTTCTGGTCGGCCGAGAGAACCATATAGACACCTGAACTAACACGCTTGCCATGCCTATCGTTACCGTTCCATGTGAATGTGCCGCCGTTTGCCATGCCTTCGGCTACGAGAGCTCCGGTAGAAGTGACAATCTTTACGGTGGCGTTGTGGACAAGACCTCCTACGGTTATCAGGCCTTTGTAACCTGGCTTAACCGGATTAGGATAGGCATAGGCGGTTGCAGAACCCGGATTGTCGGGCGATTCGGTGGCATCGGATGCGTATGAGCAGAGGCCCTTGTCGGTACCGAAGAACACCTCGCCCGTTGCGTGGTTTATGGCGATAGACTGGATGTTATTCGATAGGAGCGGACTGTTTGTCGAGAGGAAATGCTGCAACTGGGTCATGTTGTCGGAGCTGATGAGATAGACTCCGTTATCGTTTGTGCCGAACCATTTACGACCGCCGGCATCAATGGCAATGCAGGTTATGTCTACTCCCGATAGCAGGTAGTCGGCCAGGTTGGTACCGTCGTTGCGCGGAATTTTTACTTGCGTAAATATGGGGTTGTCGAGGTTGGAAAACTGCGATGTTTCGAGCACGATTGGGCCCACGTTGGTACCTAGCCAGATGTTGCCCTGATGGTCTTCGGCTACGCAGTGCGATATGCTGGCCTGCACTTCGCGGCTGTCTTGATTATAGAATCGCCTTACTGAGAAGAGGGTGTCGCGAGCGATATTGTAGCAAAACAGGCCCTTGTCGTCGTAATAATCGTTACAAAACCAAAGTAGGCCGCGACTGTCTACAAGGGGTGATGAAAGAACGGTTAGACTTCGGCCGTCTTCGATGATTGTTCGTTGCGAGTGCGAGGTCATTTCGCCGCCGAATGGAATGCTTAGAATGTTCTGATTGCGGGCCTGACTGTTTAGAATCCAAAGCGTGCCATTAGGTGCAAAGGTTAGTCCGTTGATAAGCACATAGTCGTTGCCGAGTTCCTTGTTTTTGTTGTCGATAGCCCCGCCTAGCAAACTGTTATCGCGATTGTAGAACTTGGCCAACTGGCCGTTATTGAATTCGTATAAGCCGGTTCGCCCGCCCACGAACACGCGATTGGGGTTGCGCGGGTCCACGGCTATGGTATTGTTGTCTTCATATGCGTAGCCGGTTGTTGAAGATACATTTTCCTGGAAGATGTTCCACTCGCCATTGCGCAGTACTTGAACGATTCCGGGTAGGTTGAGCTGCGATTTACCCGACTGGTATAGGCCGCCCACGGTGTAGAGTGCGCCAGATGTGAAGCGCATAAAGGCAAAGTGGTTGTATTTAGGACCGCCGGGTTGGAGAGTTTTCACGATGTCGAGCAGTTCGGCGGGTATGGTTCGTGGTTGGGCTTTGTAGTTGTCGATGAATTGCCAGTTGCTTTTATCTAGTAGGTTCGAGGTGTTCCATCCCCTGAACAGACCTTTGGTTCGGCAGGCTGCATAAACGGCGTCGCGGTCAGTGTAGCAATAATCCACTTTGAATCCCAGCTTATAGGTGTCGCTTATTTCAGCTTGGGCTATGTTGAGTTTCATAATTCCGAATCCGGTAGAGATGTAGCAGTACGGGCCGCTCATGTAGAGATGGTTAACGGTTTTGTCTTCGGGCATCGATTTGTTTTGATAGTCGGATATGTTGACCACTTCGCCCCGGTCGTCGAGCAAATCGATATTATAGTTGTCGTAGACGATAACAAGCTTGCGCACGCTACTGTTCCATGCTATCATGTGGATTCCACAATCGTTGAGAACGTTTGTTTTATCGAACGTTTCGATGCTTTGGTCGTTACGGTTGTAGGCGTAGAGATTTCCCGACGCAAGTACATAGAGCTTGTGTGCGGTGGGCTCTATCCACGTTACATCGCTATAGGCCATGTGGGCTTTCCATGAGCCGATGGCCTGTGCGGTGGCGTTGGTTGCGATGAGGATTATCGACGCCAGGCTTAGCAGGATTTTTCTTTTCATACGTGTTGCTGCTTTATGTGTTCGGCAAGTTTTCTGACTGCGCGTGCTCTGTGCGATATTTGATTTTTTACCTCGTCGCCCAGTTCGGCGAAGCTTTTGTCGTAGCCATCAGGAATGAACACTGGGTCGTAGCCAAATCCTCTCACGCCGCTTGGCTGGTGGGCTATACGCCCTTCGACAATTCCTTCAAAGCGATGTTCTTTGCCGTGGACTATTAACGAAATAACGGTTCTGAATCGTGCTTTGCGGTTGTTATTGTTTCCTAATTTATCAAGTAGTTTGGCCATGTTGGCTTGGCTATCGTGGTCGGTTTCTTTGGCGTATCGGGCCGAGTGTACGCCAGGTTGCCCGCCGAGGGCGTCAACTTCGAGTCCGGTGTCGTCGGCGAAGCAGTCGAGAGCGTATCGACTGGCGATGTAGTTTGATTTCTGACTGGCATTTTCTTCGAGCGTGTCGCCGGTTTCTGGAATGTCGTCGTGGCATCCGATGTCGTTGAGCGACACGATGTTGAATTCCTGGCCGAGGATATTCTTTATCTCATCGAGTTTGTGTTGGTTGTTGGTTACGAATACTATTTTCATTGTTTCGTTATGCAATTTTATGGTGAGGAGTGTCCGAGGGCCATAACGGAAGTTATTTAGGACCTGGGGGCTGATTCGTCATCCAATACATCTTCGGGTATCTGATAACGCTTCTTGGTTTTTACTTTGATATTGTCGAATCCTTCACCGAACACACCGATAACCGAGCTTTGACTCACAAAGGCACGGGGGTCGATCATTTTTATCAGTCGAAAGATGGTTTGACTTTCGTTGCGTCGGGCTAGGAGGCAAATAACCTTGATGTCTTCGCCGGTGTACCATCCATGACCGTCGAGAATTGTCAAACCGCGGTCAGTTTCACGAGTAATTGCTCTGGCGATACGTTCGTGTTCGCGCGAGTATATCATGAATTGAACAGATTGGCGCCGCATATTCATCACATAATCCAGCATGAAACACTCGATGAACATGGTGCAATAGCCAAACACCATCTTATGGATTCGCTCAACGTAGGTGCCGAATTGGGGGAAGAGCAGGCAGCTACCGATAACCATGATGTCGACGAGCATGAGTACCTGGCCGAGCGATATGTCGTAGTACTTGTTGACGCAGGCCGCGATGATGTCCGTTCCGCCAGTACTGCTGTTGTTGAGGAACACTATTGCGAGTCCGGTTCCGGTGAGACAGCAACCCACGATGAGCGACATGAACTCCTGACCTTCGCCAAGAATCTTGACAAAATGACCGGAACCATCAACCGGCATGAGCTCTTGCGCAAACTTAAGCATAAAGTAGAGTGCAACAATGGCGTAGATGGTTTTCACCATGAACTTGAAACCGAGTATTTTCAGCGCTACAACCAGTAGGGTGAGATTGATTATGAGATAGCTGTTCTCGATTTTGAAACCGGTGGCGTAGTAGATGATGGCCGACATACCGGTGACGCCGCCCGTTACTATTTCATAGGGCAACAGAAAAACTGTCCAACTGGCGGCATAGACCAACAAACCGAGCGTGAGGAAAATGTAGTCCTTTGCCTCGGCGTAGAATATCGCCTTGTCTATCTTCAGAGCATTCATAAGCTTATTTCAAAACTATATTGATGATTTTTCCAGGCACAATGATGACCTTCACAATGCTTTTTCCCTCGAGATAGCGACCTGAACGTTCGTCGTTTATTGCTGCTTTCTCGATGGCTTCCTTGCCGGCATCGGTGGGGAGAGTTATTTGGTAGCGCGCCTTACCGTTAAACGAAACGGTGAGATTCATCTCGTTTTCCACCAGATAGACCTCGTTATATTCGGGCCATGGAGCGTTGTAAACGGTTGTTTCGCCGCCGAGCCGGCCCCATAGCTCTTCGGCAATATGGGGAGTGAACGGGGCGATGAGTAAAACGAGCTGCCGAAGTATGTCACGGTTGGTGCAACTCTGGGCAGAGAGTTCGTTCACGCAAATCATGAAGGCCGACACGGCGGTGTTGTAGGAAAACTGCTCGATATCTGCAGTGATTTTCTTGGTGAGTTTATTGATGCTTTTGAGCATATCGGCTGATGGGGCGTCGTTGGTGAGTGGCTGCTGACAGAGCTTCCAGAACTTTTTGAGGAAGCGGAAACAGCCGTCAATACCGTTCGTGTCCCACGGCTTACTAGCTTCTACCGGCCCTAGAAACATTTCGTAGAGGCGAAGCGTATCTGCACCATATTGCTCAATGATGTCGTCTGGATTAACAACGTTGAACATCGATTTGGACATCTTTTCTACAGCCCATCCGCAAATATATTTCCCGTCCTCGAGAATGAACTCGGCGTTGCTGTATTCCGGTCGCCACTTTTTGAAAGCGTTGAGGTTGAGCACATCATTCTTCACGAAGTTTACGTCAACGTGGATCGGGGTGTATGATATGGTCTTTTTACTATTAGCAATTAATGAATTTAAAAGCCTTTCACAAATGAATGTCGGATATTCTGTAGAAAAACTTATAGCCTTTTTCCTTAAGTGAATGACAGTATAGCCTTCAGGTACACCTTTATTAATTGGCCTTCGTATTTTTCTAGAAGCATATATATACTTATTCTTATGGTCAACAAAGCAGTTATTAATCCCATTAAAGGCTTTGTAAAACTTCCGTTTTATTCTTCTATCTATATTCTTAGTATTAGCTAAGCGATAAACGAAGCTCGACCGACCTTGGATCATTCCCTGATTGATGAGTTTATCGTAAGGTTCCTCCTTACAGCTGTAACCATAGTCGAAGAGGAACTTATTCCAAAAACGCGAATATATAAGGTGGCCAGTAGCATGCTCGGTTCCGCCAACATAAAGGTCAACATTCTGCCAATACTCATCGGCCTCCTTGGAAACGAGCTCTTTGTCGTTGTGCGGGTCCATGTAGCGCAGATAGTAAGCCGAACTGCCAGCAAAGCCCGGCATGGTGCACAGCTCAAGGGGGAAGATATTCGTTCCATCGATGAGACTCTTATCGACGACTTTCTGCTCGGCTTCGTTCCAGGCCCATTTGGCGGCCCGCCCGAGTGGTGGCTCGCCCGATTCAGTTGGCTCGTATTTGTCAATCTCTGGGAGTTCGAGCGGCAGGCATTTCTCGGGAATCATGTAGGGCAGGTTATTTTTATAGTAAACTGGGAATGGTTCGCCCCAATAGCGTTGCCGTGAGAAGGTGGCGTCGCGCAAACGGTAGTTGGTCTTGATACGCCCTATGCCAGTTTGCTCGAGATACTCTTTGGTGCGAGAGATGGCTTCCTTCACCGTGAGCCCGTTGAGAGTGAAATCACCTTCCTTTGGGTTGCGCGGACTGTTCATCATGATACCTTCCTTAGCGTCGAAGCTCTCTTCCGTTACGTCGGCGCCCTCAATGAGCGGAACTATCGGCAGGTTGAAATGGCGGGCGAAGGCATGGTCGCGACTGTCGTGCCCAGGTACGGCCATAATTGCGCCGGTGCCATAGCCGGCAAGAACGTATTCTGAAATCCAAATAGGAATCTGCTCACCTGTGAATGGATTTACGGCAAACGAACCCGTGAACACGCCCGTAACCTTGCGGTCGCTCATGCGCTCGAGCTCGGTGCGCTTCTCAACGTAGGCGAGATATTCCTTTACGGCATTTTGCTGCTCGATTGTGGTTAGTTTGTCGATGAGCTCGGACTCTGGTGCGAGAACGATGAATGTTACTCCGAACATTGTGTCGGCACGAGTTGTGAACACGGTCATATGGCCTTTTTGTTCGCCATCGGCTGTGGGTGTTATGGTTTTGAAGTTTACTTCCGCACCCTCCGATCGGCCAATCCAATTGCGTTGCGTTTCCTTTAGAGAATCGGTCCAGTTCACCGTTTCCAGTCCGTTGAGGAGTCGTTCGGCATAGGCCGACACGCGCAGGCACCATTGCTTCATCTTCATTTGTACAACGGGGAATCCGCCTCGTTCGCTCACTCCATTCACCACTTCGTCGTTAGCCAGAACGGTACCTAGTTCGGCGCACCAGTTCACCATCGTTTCGCCGAGATAGGCAATGCGATAGTTCATCAGAACCCGTTGCTGTTCGTCGTTGTTCATACTTAGCCAGTCACGAGCTGAAAATATCTTTTCCTCGCTCTGTGCAACGTTCATGTTGAGCGTACCCTCTTCTTCGAAGTGGCGAATGAGTTCGGCAATCGGACGGGCTTTCTGTTGTCTGTAGTCATAGAACGAATTGAACATTTTCTGGAAGGCCCACTGTGTCCAGCGATAATACTTTGGGTCGCATGTGCGCACTTCTCTGCTCCAGTCGAATGAGAAGCCTATGCGGTCGAGCTGACTGCGATAGCGTGCGATATTCTCTTCGGTTGTTAGGGCCGGATGCTGTCCGGTTTGGATGGCATATTGCTCAGCAGGTAATCCATAAGCGTCATATCCCATGGGGTTAAGTACGTTATAACCGCACATATGCTTATAACGAGCATATATGTCACTGGCGATGTAGCCTAGCGGATGTCCAACGTGTAGTCCTGCTCCTGAGGGGTAGGGGAACATGTTGAGTACATAGAATTTCTTTTTGTCGGCTTGCTCGGCGACGCGATATATTTTGTCTTTGTTCCAGCGTTGTTGCCATTTCTTCTCAATGTCTCTGAAGTTATATTCCATTTTGTTCTATATCTGTTTTATTCTTATTTCGTCTACGTTCGTTCTCCAATTGGTATATCAGGTCGCTGATAGTCTTCTTTTGTTTTTCTTTCTGGGTACTATGATTTCCTTTTTATAGGAATTGATTCGGTTGGAGGATTCTACATCGCTCATGATTTCCTGCTTCATTGTCTTGTATTCGTGACTCATCTTCAAAGTAAATATCTGGTTTTACGACGATGGGTGGTATTGTTGACCTTTGGGTACGTCATCGGCAGGTAAGGGATAAATAAAGGTCGTATTGGTTGGAGTGAATGCAAAAGTACGTAAAAAGAAAGAGATATTTCCATTTGTCAAACCTCCCGGAGTGTTGGCGGTGTGATGATGACGGGTAAAAGGATGTATTGTATTTCTCTGTCCGCCCGATCCGGTAGTATGAGATGCGTCACGCGGCAGTAGACTGAATCGGTATGGGAATCCGGACAGACACGGGGGATGTCCCTACATACGGGCGAGCGCCCGAGTTAGCCCCATGTCCGTCATCCACCATCTCCTCCGAGGCTTATGCAGGTTCTTAAATCTAACTCATGTTATTTTAAGCCGTTCGGGAGAGATAGTGTCTGTCCTGTATGACCGATATAAGGAGTCGATGAGGAGTCCTTATAGGAGTTGTCGAGGATTCCCACTGGGGAAGGTTAAGGATTCCCACTGGGGAAGGTCAAGGATTCCCATTGGGAAAGGTCGAGGATTCCCATTGGGGAAGGTTAAGGATTCCCACTGGGGAAGGTCAAGGATTCCCATTGGGAAAGGTCGAGGATTCCCATTGGGAATAGTCAGGTATTCCCAATGGGTATGTAATTGTGTTGATATTGATTGGTATCTGAGAATGCCTTTGCGAGTGAATTCCGGAAGATGATGGGTGAGAGTGGGGGATGAACTAATCTAGGCTTTCTATTTCTTTGAGAATCTCGACTGCGGCAGTAACGGTGGGAACTTCGGTTATGAGCATGGAACGCTTGTTGTTTTTTTCTTTCAGATTACAACGACGGGGCTGGGAGGTGATGAAAGTGAGAATCTTGCCGAATGCCTTACTGCGGTAGTAGAAACTCGTGGGAATAGACACGAATTGAAGTTGCATGAAGTTTTGCTTGAGGATGATTTTTTCACAGCCGAGCTTTTTGCCTATCCTACGGAGGAGTACTACCTGGAGAAGCTCTTCGCCTTGCTTAGGTATGGGGCCGAAACGGTCTTCCATTCGTTTACGGTATTGAAGAAGGTCATCGTCGCATTCGATGGTGTCGAGTTCTCGATAGAGTAACATTCGTTCGCTGCTTCCTGGTACGTAGGTTTCAGGAAAATACATTTCAAGATCGCTTTCAATTGCGCAATCGTCCACGAAGTCGGTAGTTGAGTTCCCGGATGCATTGCTTTCGATGAGATCTTGAAATTCGTCGTTCCGGAGTTCGTTCACAGCCTGGCGGAGTATTTTTTGATAGGTTTCATATCCGAGTTCTTGCATGAATCCGCTTTGCTCGGTCCCGAGGAGATTTCCGGCTCCACGAATGTCAAGATCTTGCATGGCTATGCTGAATCCACTTCCGAGTTCAGAGAATGTTTCGAGCGCTTCGAGTCGACGTCGGGCATCAACGCTTAGGGCTGCGAGTGGCGGTGCTATGAGATAGCAGAAAGCCTTTTTGTTTGCTCTACCTACTCGTCCACGCATCTGATGGAGATCGGATAGACCGAATTGATGGGCGTCGTTGATGATAATTGTGTTTGCATTGGGAATGTCGACTCCGCTTTCAACGATGGTTGTCGAAACGAGCACATCGTAATCGTGGTTTATGAATCCCATGACGATATCTTCGAGTTCTTCGGGTTTCATCTGGCCGTGTCCTATTGCCACGCGGCAGTCGGGAACGTATTTCTTTATCATGGAGGCTAGTTGTGGCAGTTGCGATATTCGCCGGTTAACGATGAATGTTTGTCCGTTCCGGCTCATTTCGAAGTTTATGGCATCGGCTATGACTTCGTGCGAGAAGGTACTTATTTCCGTCCATACTGGGTGACGATTGGGTGGTGGAATGCGCATGATGCTCATGTCACGTGCTCCCATGAGAGAGAATTGAAGTGTACGCGGAATAGGAGTTGCGGAGAGGGTGAGGGTGTCGATGTTAGTACGTAGCTGGCGGAGTTTTTCTTTTGTTGTGACTCCGAATTTTTGTTCTTCGTCAATGATAAGAAGACCGAGATCTTTCCAGACTATATTTTTACTGATTAGTTTATGCGTTCCTATGAGGATGTCGATTTTTCCTTCAGCAAGATCGGTAAGCACTTGTTTTGTTTGCCTAGCTGTTCGAGCTCTCGAGAAATAATCTACTCTTACGGGCATGTTTTCTAGTCGGTAGGTAAAAGTTCTGTAGTGTTGGAAAGCGAGCACGGTTGTGGGTACTAGTACGGCCACTTGTTTGTTATCGGCTGCGGCTTTGAAAGCAGCCCGAATGGCAACCTCTGTTTTTCCGAATCCTACGTCGCCACACACTAATCGGTCCATTGGTCGCGAGCTTTCCATATCTTGTTTTATTTCGTTGGTTGCTTTCAATTGATCTGGGGTATCTTCATAGAAAAACGATGCTTCGAGTTCGTGTTGCATAAAAGAATCGGGCGAGAATGCGAAACCCTTTTCGTGTTGACGCCGAGCATAGAGTTTAATCAGGTCGCGTGCAATATTCTTTATATTCTTTTTAGCTTTCTCTTTGAGTCGTTCCCATGCTCCGGAACCGAGCACGGAAAGCTGAGGCGGCTCATTGCTTTCGGCACGACGATATTTACTGATTTTGTAGAGCGAATGTATGGAAACGTCAACAATATCACCTCGCTGATAAACTAGACGTATAACTTCTTGATAGGATTCACCCGAAGGTACACGTACCAGTCCAGCAAATTTTCCGATTCCGAAATCGATATGTACAAGGAAATCGCCTGGGTCCATTTCCTGAAGTTCTTTCATCGTGAGGGCGGCTTTCCCGAGTCGTGCTTTGTCTGATTTCAGATTGTATTTATGGAATCTGTCGAAGATTTGATGGTCGGTGAAGAAGCATTCTTTTTGTGTGTTATTGATGAATCCTTCGTGTAGGGTTTGGTTTATTGGGGTGAAAGGGATGGGTGTTGCTCGGTGCGAACTGTCCATCGTATCGAAGATGTCATGTAATCGGTCGGTTTGTTTCTTACTGTCGGCAAGGATGTAGAGTTTGTAGCCTTTGGCAATGTAGTCACGCAGCGTTCGTGCAAGCAGTTCGAAGTTCTTGTGGAATAGTGGTTGAGCCATTATATCAAATGTTAGAACGGCGTTGTTTTCTTCGCGTTTAGATGCTTCGATTGTACTGCTGGCTCCGAATTCCACGCGCCTGAAGTGTTCGGCCAGTTCGGTAAACCAAGTAGGCGAGACCAATTGCAGTTCTCGTTGCAGTTCTTTCCTGATTTCTTGCTGTTCAGTTTCGGTGTGGTTTGCAAGCTGTTCGTCAAGAGCTTTAGCAGAGAATCCTTCTTCGTAGATTCGGCCGACTGCCTGACACATGTATTTAAAATCTTTCGTTACGAGTAGAGCATCCTTCGGCAAGAGTTCGAAGAAAGGTACTTTCCCGCTAGGAGTTGACGAGAGCTCTGGTAGAATTTCAATCCGTTCACGTTGTTCGAGTGAGAGTTGATTTTCAATTTCGAAGGTTCGAATACTGTCTATTTCATCACCAAAGAAATCTATGCGAAAAGGTAGTTCGCTAGAGAACGAATAAACGTCGAGAATACTTCCGCGAAGAGCAAAATGACCGGGTTCGTAAACATAGTCAACGCGTCTGAAACCTAATTTGAGTAGTTGTTTCTCTAGGTCAACGATGTCTTTTCTGCCACCTTTGCGTAGCGATATTGTTTGCTCGTCGATTCGCTTCTTCGAAACAACAAGTTCGGCTATAGCCGATGGTTCTGTGACGATGAAAAGAGACGTTCTGCTTTTGTTATTGAATGCACCAAGTGCGGCCATAACCTCTGTTCGGAGAATTTCGTTTGCTGAGTCGCGTTGTCCATATTTTACCGAACGTTTGTAGGATGAAGGCAAACAAAGTACTCTTGCGATAGAGTCGTCGCTTTCAGAGGCGATTATTGTTTTGAGGTCGTTATAAAAATATCCAGCCTCGTCGTTGTCATTCAAGACAAAAAGAATCGTTCGGTTAATCTTCCCGGCAATTGTTGCGAATAGCATTGGGGCCGATGAGGCTACAAGTCCTCTGAGATAGAGTGTTTCCTTAGAGTTTTTTGCCAGCATCGTTTGCAAGGCCATTGCTTCGGCCGACGTTGCATAGCGATTCTTTATGTCTTGAATATTCATAGAATTTTTAGCCGAAGATGAAGTTCAGAATGAAAAGTATGGATAGTATACAGAGTGTCCAATTGAGGCTTTTAATTTTTCCGGTACAGAGCTTCATTATTACATAGGAGAGGATACCTAGGCATATTCCGTCAGCTATCGAATAGCATAGCACCATAGTTATCATGGTTATGAACGCTGGGAACGATTCGGTGATATTTTCCAGGTCGAGTTTCTTTACCGAGTCAAGCATCAGCACACCAACCATCACTAGTGCTCCGCTTGTTGCCGAACTTGGAATAAGAAGGAAGATGGGCGATAGAAATAGCGAAATGATGAAAAACACACCGACAACGAATGCCGTTACGCCCGACCGTCCACCTTCGGCTATTCCGCTAGCGCTTTCAACATAGGTTGTCAGGGTTGAGCTGCCCAGCACCGCACCACAGGTTGTTCCTATGGCATCGCTCATCATGGCTTCTTTCACTCGCGGGATGGTTCCATCAGGTTGCACGATACCGGTTTTGTCGGCCAATCCCATAAGTGTACCAATGGTATCGAAAATATTGATGATTAGCAGCGAAAACACTACCAGAACGGTTTTGAGATTAAGCAGTCCGCTGAAATCGAACTTGGCGAATATGGGCGACAAGTTTTGCGGAATCGAAACCGGTATCCACGAGTTAGGGAGCTGTGTTACGCCCATTGGTATACCTGCAAGCGTGGCTACGATTATGCTCCAGAAAAGTGCGCCCTTAACGTTATGTGCCATGAGGATTCCGCTGAGCAATATTGCCAGTATACCAAGCAGACATGGGCCTGTGAACGCACCAAGACCAACGAACGTTCCTTCATTAGCTACGATTATACCGGCATTCTTCAGTCCGATGAAAGCGATGAACATTCCTATTCCGGCCGATATGGCATAGCGTAGATTGGCTGGGATGGAGTCGAGAATTATTTCCCTGACGTTGAAGAAGGTTATGATGATGAACACAACTCCCTCGATGAACATTATAGCGAGCGAATGTTGCCACGTGAAGCCCATTGCCTGACAAAGCGTGTATGCGAAGAATGCGTTCAATCCCATTGACGGTGCCTGCGCAAAAGGAAGTTTGGCCATGAAAGCCAGTAGTAGAGTTGCAATTGCTGCAGATAGAGCTGTGGCTGTGAATAGCGCGCCTTTGTCCATTCCGGTAAACGATAAGATTGAAGGATTCACGGCTAGAATGTAGCTCATGGTTAGAAAGGTTGTTGCGCCCGCAATAAGTTCGGTGCGTAGTTTCATGCTTTTAGGGTCGAATCCTAAAGCTTTTTCTAAGAGTCTCATTATGTGTTGTATAAGGGTTTGTTATTTCGTTTTCGATGAAAGGTAATATCGTTTCTGATGAAAGGTACTATCGTTTTCAGAAAAAGGTACTATCGTTTTGGGCAAAAAGTACTATCGTTTTGGGCAAAAAGTACTATCGTTTTTGGTAAAAGGTACTATCGTTTTTGGTGAAAGGTACTATCGTTTTTCTGAAAGGTACTATCGTTGTCGCCGAAAAGCAGTTTACGGTCGCGAAGTGCAGCCGGAATTGTCCACTTCTCGGGTACGAATTTCCAGTTGCCTAGCGGTTTCGGATTCATCTCGCCGGCTTTCTTGATTTCTTCGATTAGATAGTACCGCTGGTCGCGCTCACTTTTCCAAACTATTCGTCCTTTGAGTGCATCGTGAGCAATACCGGCTCCTTTAGTTAGGAGTTCGCCACCACCGTTACCGCGATAGCTGTTTATAGCGACATTGTAGAACTTATTTTCGTCGAACGGTTCGCCGCTGCTCATTCGTATTATTCTTACCTTCTTGCCGTTGGGTTTGGTTACATCGACTTCATAATCTATTCCGGCAGCCGAGTCGAAGTTGAATGCCAGATTCTTGAATCCGGCTCGTTGTGAATCGTTCTTTGTATTAGCCAGAAGCAATAAGTGGTCGTCGGCGCTACGCATAGTGTTAGTCCACAGAGCATAGCTCATTTCGAGATATTGCTTTATTTCGCGTCCAGTTAGCCGCATCACATAGAGTCCGTTTTCATATTTGTAGAGCTTGAACATGTCGGCAATCGTTATCGGACCGGCTTTTATTTCCGTATTGAACTGCAACGGCGCATTGAAAGCAATATCGGAATGTGTGATGTCGAGCTCGAGTTGAAGAATAAGGTCGTTGAAAGCCGAACTGCCGAAATAGCAATCTTTGCTTGATATTGTTTCTTTGAAACGACCGATTTCCTCGGCAGACCATGCTTTTACCTCGTTGATTTCGTTTTTGAAATGTTCTTCGAACACACTGTCGGGTTCCAGTTTCCGAACATCAACTAGTTCGCCAGACTTTTCCTTTATCTCAAACCTCCCTTTTCGTTTCACCAATCTAACTGTTGCCAGCGCAACTCGCATAGCATTATTAGCCGGATTGAGACACAATACCGTTCGCCCGTCTTCGTGTTTCACTACTGAGTTGTGTATTGTGTGGTCGTGCCCGAAGAAAATTACGTCGAATCCCTGTACTTGTTTCGCCACCTGTTCAGCTGCATCCTCGTCGTAGGTTTCAGTTTTGATTCCTCCGTTCCATCCCGAATGAAAGAGTCCTACGATTATATCGGGGTGCTCTTTTTTCTTTACCTCATCAATTGTTCGTTGTGCACACGACACGATTTCCTCGAAGCTTATACCGCTCCAAAGTTCTTCCTCAAGCCAATTAGGAATTGCGGGTGTGAGCATTCCGATGATGCTTATGCGCACGCCATTTCTCTTCACAATCGTTGTATAGGGAAGAAAATAGGGCCGACCGCTTCTTGTGTTGATAACGTTAGCTCCGAGCAACGGGCAGGTAAGTTCATTTTTCCATTTATCATAGACAGCATGCCCCGTTTCAAGGTCGTGATTACCGATGGTTGCAGCGTCGTACTTCATGAAATTCAGTACTTCAGCTGCGATATTATCTCGGTTGGTTTGTACATAGTTATAATAATATGATATGGGTTGTCCCTGAAGAATGTCTCCATTATCGAGTAGGCATACTGCATCGTTGCCAATCTTATTTCTTACGTTGTTTACAAATGTCATCACTCTGGCCATCGAACCTTTTGCTGGTTGTTTAGCCAGGAAATCATATGCAAAGAAAGCGCCATGAACATCCGATGTTGCTATCAATTTTATGGTTGTTTCTGAGCCCTTATGTGCTGATAATACGGCACTGCTTGTAGTCAATAAAGTCATAGTTACAATGATGAATCGTTTCATATTATGTTATTGAGTAAAATATTGCATGCAAAAGTAACAATAAGTGCCTGTAAGCATATTATGTTCTCGTTGTATCTCCTTATTTTAAGTTTAGAAATCCGACGGTACCTTTTTTCTAAAGTTTAGTCATTTATTACATATAAATATTCGCATTAGTAGTCGTCTTAAAATAAGAACCGACATCTTTTTTAAGGATGTCGGTTCTGGTTGTTTTATTAAACACGAATTGTTTATAGAGAAAGCATAAAATTTCTATTTGATGATTGGAGCCTCTGCCGGAGTATTGTGTTGCAGAGAGTCGGTTTTTGTAGAGTCGGCCTTTGCAACCGATGGGCCTTCTTGAGTTTTATTTATTCTAGCTGTGTTTGAAACGTTCTGTGTTGTGTTTTCTGTGAATGCATTCTGTATTGCGTTGCCGAGTGTCAGTATTATTGCTACAATAGCTGCGGCTTTAAAGAGGGGCATGAAGCGTTGGTGTATTGTGATAATGCATGCTTTGACCGGTTTTTCATTAATAATGGACAGGATTTTTTTGTCAAAATCGTCGTTTAATTTGACAGTATCTTTCTCGGAATGTTCGTAAATGAATAAATCTTTATAAGATACCAAACCTACAGGAACATTCTTTTGTGAGAAGAATGTACGTAGGATTTTCTCTTCTTGAAGTGAGGTTTCGCAGTGCCAATAACGCTCCAGCAATTGCTCTATATACTTATAATCCATAATCTTCTATTTTCTTGTATTTCTGCTTTACAGTTTGACGTGCTCGGAATATATTCACTTTGACTTGTTCTTCCGTTATATCAAGAATAGCAGCGATTTCTTTATATTGTTTCCCCTCAAAATCGCGTAGTTGCATGCAACTACGTTGTTTTTCTGGAAGTGAGTCGACGATTTCTTTTATGAGCCGAACTTTATCCCGCTGAATCATTCTGTCTTGCGGAGTATATGAGGTTTGCGGTTCATCTATGTTCACATCCTCAAGGGAGTTATTGTTGTTGTCTCTGAGTTTGCTTCGATCGAGTGCTAGATTATGGCATATTTTCAAACTGAATGCTTCGATCGATTCTATTGTTTCCCAGTCGGTGTGTTTATTCCAAACCTTTATCAGTGTATCTTGCACGATGTCTTCTGCTTCTGCACTATCGAGAGTTATACGGAAAGCCAATCTAAAGAGCTGATTCTTCATTGGCAGTATATCGTTTCGGAAACTTATCTTGTTCATTCTCTCTATTTCAATGACGATTTTGATAGGGATATTGTTACAAGCAAGATGTGTTTTAACTTTATTTTAGAATGTTGTATATTATTCGAGGTAGGTATATCCGTATAATCCGCTACGATAGTTGCTGAGGAATTCTTTTCCTTCTTCGAGTGATATTCTGCCCTGTTTGACGCTTTTTGTAACCCATATTTCTAGTTGGCGAACTAGTTTTTTGGGGTTATACTGTACGTATTCCAACACTTCTTCTACAGTTTCACCATCGAATATTTGATCTATGTGATAAGAACCATCTTTCACAGAAACATGTACTGCATTTGTGTCGCCGAAAAGATTATGCATGTCGCCGAGTATTTCCTGGTAGGCTCCGATGAGGAATACTCCGAGGTAATATGGTTCCGTGCGTTTTAGTGGATGTACGGGTAAGACGTGTCCAATACGATTACCGGTAACAAAGTTGGTTATTTTCCCGTCACTATCGCAGGTAATGTCTTGTAGGGTTGCATTTCTCGAAGGGCATTCGTTTAGTCTTTGGATTGGCATAACAGGAAACAGTTGGTCTATAGCCCAACTGTCGGGCAGAGATTGGAAGAGCGAGAAGTTACAGAAATATTTATCTGCTAATAGTTTATCGAGATTACGAAGCTCTTCTGGGACATGTTTCATGTTCTTTGCGATGTTATTGATTTCATGACAAACGCTCCAGTACATCGCTTCTATTTCGGCCCTAGTTTTAAGGTCTACCATTCCATGTGAGAAAAGTTCGAGTGCTTCTTCACGGATCTGTTCTGCATCGTGCCAATCTTCAAGCATGTTTCGTGAGTCAATATTGTCCCAAATATCGTATAGGTCACGTACTAATTGATGGTCGGATTCTTTTGCTTCAAATTCTTCAGGCATTTCGGGTAGAGAGGCTGTTTCCAACACGTCTATGATAAGCACTGAATGGTGTGCAGCTAAGCTTCTTCCGCTTTCGGTGATGATATTTGGATGTTCTATTTCACTTTTATTTGCAGCATCGACGAATGCATATACACAATCGTTCACATACTCCTGGATACTATAGTTTACAGAGCTTCCACTGTTTGATGAGCGTGTCCCGTCATAGTCGACTCCTAATCCACCACCACAATCAACGAAATCAACATTATATCCCATTTTTCGGAGATTGACATAATATTGTGCTGCTTCTGTAAGCGCAGTTTGAATGCGACGTATCTTGGTTATTTGTGAGCCAATATGGAAATGAATAAGTCGCAGACTATCGTGCAAACCTTTTTCGTCGAGAGTGGTCAAGGCTTGCAGAAGTTCTGAGGAGGTTAGTCCGAATTTCGAAGCATCACCTCCACTTTCAGCCCATTTACCCGAGCCACTTGAAGCGAGTTTGATTCTGATTCCGAGATTCGGCTTGACGTTGAGCTTTTTTGCAGCTTGCGCTATGATATCTATTTCGTTGAGCTTTTCAACGACAATAAAGATGCGTTTCCCCATCTTTTGGGCCAACAAAGCAAGCTCAATATAGCTTTGGTCTTTATATCCATTGCAGATTATTAGAGAATCGCTTTGACACTGCACAGCAATGACGGCGTGAAGTTCTGGCTTTGAACCGGCCTCCAATCCGAGGTTGAATTTGCGACCGTGCGAAATAATCTCCTCCACGACCGGTTGCATCTGGTTCACCTTTATGGGATAGATGATGAAGTTCTCACCTTTATAATCATACTTCTGTTTGGCCTTCTCAAAACAATATGATGTTTTTTCAATGCGACTGTCTAGAATGTCCGGGAAACGCAACAATACTGGAGGAGTTACGTCGCGGAGGATAAGTTCATCCATGATATCGCGGAGATCAATTTCAGTGTTGTTTTTGCATGGTGTGACATAGATATCACCTTTCGAATTGATTCCGAAATAGGATGTTCCCCAGCCGCTTATATTATATAGTTCTTTCGAATCTTCTATTGTCCATTTCTTCATTAGATACGAGTGTTTTATTTAATTGTCGTGTTTGTCGGCTTTACAGAAAAGCAAGCTATGTATCTGCTCAACCGAAGTTTGAATTTTTTCGTAGTTGTCCAATAGGCTTACGTCAAGAATGTACTGTGCCTTTTCATAGAAAGGTGTACGATTTGTGAGTTGTTCAACGATAAATTCTTTCATTTCTTGCTCGCTCTTATCTAAGATCAATGGTCTTATACTCTTACCCATTTTGAGATGTCTGAGAAGGACTTTAGGCTCAGCTTTCAGATAAACTGTTTTGCCCTGATTGTTGAGATAATCCATATTATCATAAAAGCAAGGTGTTCCACCACCGCATGAAACAACCACGTTCTCGAACTCTGCAACTTCGTGTAGCATATTGTGTTCTATGGTGCGAAATCCTTCTTCGCCTCGTTCGTCGAACAGTTGTTTGACAGTTTTTCGCATACGACTTTCGATATACCAATCTAAATCGTAGAATGCAAAACCTACCCGTTTTGCCAGTTCTATTCCTACAGTTGTTTTTCCGGAACCCATATAGCCGATGATGATTACTCTAGTTACTTCGGTTTCTGTGGCTTTTATCATGATGTTTGGAATATTTATGTTTATTGTTTCTTTCCTCTTCTTGGCTTAGGTTCGGGGGCATTCTTTACGATATCCACGCATTGTTCGTAGGTGAGTTCGGATGCTTTTTCATGAAAATTCTTTGGGATGCGATAGTTCTTACCGTTGTGTAAAATATATGGTCCATATTTGCCGTTCATCACCTCCATATTTTCATCTTCTTCGAATTTTTTGATGTGACGTTGAGCCTCCAGAGCACGTTTATTCTGGATTAAATGAATAGCTGTGTTTAGCGAAATTGTGAACGGGTCTTCTTCTTTAGGAATCGAAACATATTTTTTGTCGTGCAACACATAAGGACCGAAACGACCGGTTCCAATAATTATATCTGCTCCTTCAAACTGTCCAACTGTTCTGGGTAGTTTGAAAAGCTCGAGGGCTTCTTCTAATGTTATGGTTTCCATGCTTTTGCTTGAAGGAATTTGCGAAAAGCGGGGCTTTTCCTCGTCGTCAGCTGTGCCTATTTGAATAACAGGACCATAGCGACCTATTTTCACGAACACTGGTTTATTTGTTTTAGGATCTATTCCTAATTGACGCTCGCCTGCCTTATGTTCTGAACGGGTATTCATAACCGAATCAACTTCGGGTGCGAAGTTTTTATAGAAACTCAGCATTTCTTTATGCCATTCGGCCTTACCTTCAGAAATCTTATCGAAATCCTGCTCTATTTTCGCCGTGAAATTATAGTCCATAATATTTGGGAAGTGCCCGAGTAGGAAATCAGTTACGACTATTCCGATATCAGTGGGGATTAGTTTGCCTTTATCGGCCCCAGCCATTTCTGTTTTGATGCATGAATTGATTTGTGAATCTTGAAGCGTGTCTACAACATACTCCCGTTTCGTTCCTTCTTTATCGCCTTTCTGAACATATCCCCGTTGTTGAATTGTCGATATGGTAGGAGCATAGGTCGATGGGCGTCCGATTCCCAATTCTTCTAGCTTATGTACCAAGCTAGCTTCTGTGTATCGGTTTGGTCCCATTGAATGGCGTTCAGTCGAAACGATTTTGTGACGTTCTAGTTCTTCTCCTTCGTGCATCGAGGGTAGGATGTGCGATTCTTCTTCGTCCTGTTCGTCGTCGTCTTTCGATTCGCGATAGACTTTTAGGAATCCGTCGAAAACCATCGTTTCACCTACGACGATGAACTGCAAATCTTTTAGGGCGTTCTTCTCTGATTCGGGAGTTATGCTGATGCTAACGGTTGTTTTTTCAATCTGTGCGTCAACCATCTGCGATGCGGCTGTGCGTTTCCAAATCAAGTCATAGAGACGTTTTTCCTGATTGGTTCCTTCTATCGCGGTTGTTTTCATATAGGTGGGACGAATGGCTTCGTGTGCTTCCTGAGCACCTTTACTATTGGTATGATATTGTCGTACTTTACTATAATTCTCTCCATAGAGTCGGGTAATTTCTTCCTTGCTCGTGTTTATGGCTAAGCCTGAAAGATTCACACTATCTGTTCGCATATAGGTTATTCGACCGGCTTCGTAGAGGCGTTGGGCAACCATCATGGTTTGGGCTACGGTAAATCCCAGTTTACGAGCTGCTTCCTGTTGCAGGGTTGAGGTTGTGAATGGTGGAGCAGGGGTGCGTTTCAACGGTTTTTTGGTAATTGACGAAACGATGAAATGCCCGTTTTTGCATTGTTCCAAAAATGCCAATGCTTCTTCATTATTTGAGAAGCGTTTGTTCAGTTCTGCATGTATTTCACTCTTTGTACTATCTTGATTTTCAATTACGAACACTGCATTAACCCTGTAATATGCCTCTGATTTAAAGTTTTGTATTTCGCGCTCGCGTTCAACGATTAGTCTTACGGCTACGCTTTGCACACGACCTGCACTGAGGGCTGGTTTGACTTTACGCCATAGTACCGGCGAGAGTTTGAAACCTACCAAGCGATCGAGAACCCGGCGTGCTTGTTGTGCGTTGACAAGATTCATGTTTAGGTGGCGTGGGTGTTCGATGGCTTCGAGGATTGCAGGTTTGGTTATTTCGTGAAAGACTATACGATTTGTGTTTTTTTCGTCGAGTTCGAGTACTTCGCACAAATGCCAGCTTATGGCTTCTCCTTCGCGGTCTTCATCGGATGCGAGCCAGACTTTTTTTGCGGTTTTTGCATTTTTCTTCAGTTCGCTGACGACTTTTTTCTTTTCGTCAGGCACCTCGTAGTCGGGCATTAGGGTGTCGACATCTATGCTAAGTTCTTTTTTTTTCAAGTCGCGAATGTGTCCGTATGACGACATCACTTTATAATCTTTTCCCAGGAATTTTTCGATGGTTTTGGCTTTCGCCGGACTCTCGACAATCACTAAATTTTCTTGCATAACAATCAGTATAACATTTCTTAAGGGCGCAAAAGTAGCTAAACTTTCTACTTGCACTAATCTTTTCTAGAATTTTAATTGGGTGCCTGTTTATTATTATTACGGGTCATTGAAGTCTGTTCTTATATACTGGTTTTGGATAAGAGAACTTATGTTGGCTGTCAGTTTGGTAGTTCGAATGCTGTTTTTGGAAACCTCGGAACGCTGTGTTCCAGCAATTACGTTCATAAAATCATTCATTTCTTAGCAGTAAACTTGCATAACCTAAACCTTGCTTTTTCCGGAACGATGCATTTTGCAAACCCGACACCAATAAAGCTCAACATTTGAATTTATAGTCGCTTATTCCGGCAAGTTCCTTATTTGCTTGTTCTATTTTCAAACCGAGAGACGATTTCCAAATCTTCACCTTCTGGGTAATCTGTTCATCACCTAAAGATATCATCTCGGCAGCCAGTATGGCAGCATTTTGTGCACCGTTCACACCAACCGTGGCCACCGGAATTCCGGGTGGCATCTGAACAATCGATAGCAGAGAGTCCAAGCCGTCGAGCATTCCTTTTATTGGTACTCCGATAACCGGCAACGATGTAGATGCGGCTATCACTCCTGGCAGAGCAGCAGCCATTCCGGCACCGGCAATAATCACTTTAACTCCGCGGTGTTCGGCTTCGTGAGCGAATTGCTCCACAGCCTCTGGAGTACGGTGCGCAGAGAGAGCATTCATTTCGAACGGGATTTCTTGTTCTTCTAGCCATTTACAGGCTTTTTCCATCACGGGTAAGTCGCTTGTCGACCCCATGATTATACTAACTAAAGGTTTCATTGATATTGATATTTTAAATGAGAATAATCGTAATAAAAGAACTAACCAGTCCTAGTAATAAGCCGCATGTGACCTGTGTTTGACTGTGCTGACGTAAAATTATTCTGCTCGACCCAACCACTCCCGATACCACAATGGTTAGGCATAGCCACCAAATTGGATTAAAATTCAGCAGTATCGAAAAAGCTAGTAAGGAACCCACTACACCGCCGACAGCCGCCGTGTGAGTCGAAATTTTCCACCACACATTTATCACCGCACACAGAATTTGAATCACGAGGGCTACCATTAGAATCGAAGTAAGAAGATGGGGTAGGTGCAGTCTGTTCATTATATAGAAACACGTCAGATAACACATAATCGACATCACATAGGGCACCATTCGTCGTTCACGTTGTCCGAGTTGAATGAGAGTCCAGCCATGGTATGTCCTATAAATATGGATGAGAAGTGTAGGAATGAGAACCGTAAAAAGGTAAACCATCAAAACGAGCGACAGTTTGGTTTGCCACGGAAACATATTCAGATAACTGAATATAAAAACAGCAATCACACCCATAACTGGTAAGTAAAAAGGTGTGATAAGCATACTAGCCACTCGGGCTGCGAGAATGATATTCTTTTCGGTCATTATTTCTTTATGATGGCTTTTTTAACGGCGTAGTCTAGCAATAGGCAATCCGAGTTGTTCACGATATTTGGCTACTGTTCTACGGGCAATTGGAAAACCTTTTTGTTTCATGATTTTTGCTAGTGCTTCGTCGCTTAGCGGATTGCTTTTATCTTCTAGGGTAATTACTTCTTTGAGCGTCATCTTAATTTTACGAGTCGACATTTCCTCGCCTTCGTCGGTTGTATAGCTGTCGGTAAAGAAAAATCTAAGCGGAAAAGTTCCCCAGCGTGTTTGAGCATATTTGATATTGCTCACTCGCGAAATGGTTGATATATCAAGCCCAGTAATATCAGCAATATCTTTCAAAATCATAGGTTTGAGATCGGCCTCATCACCATCCTGGAAAAATTTTCGCTGAATTTCGATGATGGCCTGCATAGTTATACGAAGTGTTTCGCGACGTTGCTTTACTGCATCGATAAATCCTTGTGCCTTATCGACCTTTTCCTTTATATAGAGCAATGCCTCCTTCGCCTGCCGACTCATACTTTGCTTGTTATCGCGATAAGCTGTAAGCATCTCGGCAAAAGCTGTCGACACATGTAATTCAGGCAGATTTCCATTATTGAGTGTGAATGTTATGTTACCGTTGTCGTCGGTCTCAACAATGAAGTCGGGAGTTATTTGCTGAACATTACGTCCCTGCGTTTCGCCCATCGATGAGCCCGGCTTCGGATTCAGTTTTCTGATTTCGGTTTCTAGCCGGGCTGTTCCATCGTTAGAGAGTCCGAGGAGAGAGCCTATCTTATCCCAACGTTTCCTTGTGAACAGTTCGAAATACGATGAAATGGTGCGACGAATATTCTTATACA
Organism: Prevotella micans F0438; assembly: GCF_000243035.1. Taxonomy (NCBI): domain Bacteria; kingdom Pseudomonadati; phylum Bacteroidota; class Bacteroidia; order Bacteroidales; family Prevotellaceae; genus Prevotella; species Prevotella micans. The sequence continues at coordinate 1,018,884 of NZ_JH594521.1, read as the reverse complement.
TCTCATCATTCTCTTTCCATTCACCATTTTGCACTCTACGTTCAATTTGCAGCAGCAAACACTCCTGCAACGATCGTGCGCCGATTCCGGGAGGGTCGAACTCCTGAAGAATCTTCAACACGTTCTCAATTTCCTTCGGGGAAGCCTCGATACCGTGATATATTGCGAGTTCATCGCTTATGACATCAAGTTTCTTCCTGAGCAATCCGTCATCGTCAAGACTTCCTATTAGATATTCCATTATTTTTCTTTGATGGTTGGTTAGGCGGTGTTCGCCTATCTGTTCATTTAGTTTGTCTATGAATGAAGTGGTATCTCCGTACACAATTTCTTCATAATCCGCATTATTGTCGTGCTGCCTAGTGTCATAAACCGGTAAATCATCGTCCGACCGCATTCTCTCCAATGCCGTATCTAGTGCATCTTGCCTTTCTTCGCGTTCATGTTGTGTGTCGAAATCTTCGTGTTCTTCAGTTTCAAAATCTTGGGAGCCGTTTTTTTCATCTTCAATTCCAATTTCGAGAGCCGGATTGTCATCAAGTTCGGCATTCACATTTTCTTCGAGTTCGGTAAGTGGCATTTCCAGCAGTCTAACCACTTGTAATTGTTGTTGCGAGAGTCGTTGTAATTGCTGTTGTTTTTGCGTTTGAATCTGTATTTGTTCTTGTGTCATTCTAACCTTGAAAATTTGTTGGCAAAGTTACAAAAGAGCGAGGAGTTATCACTTTGATAACTCCTCGCTCTTTATATTCAGTTCGATGCCTAGTTACTTCTGATACAAATAACGTTTGATTGATTTTTTCGGAGTCTTTTCAAATTCTTCTTCCTGAATTCTGATAACGGAAATTTTAGAATAAATAGGCATTTCTTCATTGAGTTGTTGGCGGTTATGCTCCATAATCTCGCTAATGTCGCCGGTGTTAAGCCCAAGTATGTTAGCTTCGTCGTAGTCTGGATGAACAAGGGCAACGAGTTTCTCACCTTCCTGAATCACTAATCCTTCAGAGACTAGAGTGAGCGAATTTAGTTTGTCTTCAATTTCCTCAGGATAAATGTTCTGTCCGTTGCTACCAAGAAGCATATTCTTTGAACGACCTTTAATGAAAACATTACCGTCAGAATCCATAGTTGCGAGGTCACCGGTATGGAACCATCCATTACTGTCAATGGCTGTTTGGGTGGCTTCATCATTTTTGTAATATCCTAACAAAACATTAGGTCCTTTGGTGAGAATCTCACCCGGAGTGTTCTCGGGGTCGGTACTGTCTATACGAACTTCTTGATGTAATGCGGCTTGTCCACAAGAACCTGGAACGAAAGTTTTCCAATCGCGATAGCAAATTATTGGCGCGCATTCGGTGGCTCCATAACCCACGGTGAAAGGAAATTCTATTTGTTTTAGGAAATGTTCAACCTCACCATTCAAGGCTGCACCACCAATTATGATTTCGTAGAGATTACCTCCGAACGCTTCATAAACCTGTTCCTTAATCTTCTCGCGCACTTTTTTGTTGATTACGGGGGTGTTGAGGAGAATCTTCATTTTATTATTCTGAATTTTAGGGAATACTTTTTTTCGGATAATCTTCTCTATCACCAGTGGAACAGCAATCATTATGGCAGGCTTCACGTCTTGCAGAGCTTGTGCAATGATTGCCGGTGAAGGAATTCGGGTTAGATAGAAAATGTGCAAACCGCAGATGAACTCGAAAATAAATTCGAATGCCATTCCATACATGTGGGCCATGGGGAGAATACTGATAATATTGTCGCCTGGCTTTAGTTTGTCGCCCAATACGTTCATCGCAAAATCGGCATTACTCCACATTGCACGATAGGGAATCATAACCCCTTTCGAATGTCCAGTTGTGCCGCTGGTGTAGTTGATGAGCGCGAGTTCATCAGGATTTTTTTCGCGATAATAATGTACGTGTTCAGCTCGGAAATACTTAGGGTATTTTTGACCGAACATTTCGTTGAGATGTTCGCGTGTATAGGTGAGTTTTTCGGTTCGGCTAAGGATGAGTGATAGGTCAGGCAGATAAATAATTCCTTCAATATTCGGCATTTGAGCTGCATCGATTTGTGTACTTACAACATCGCCTGCGAAAAGCAGCTTCGCATCGGAATGATTAACGATATTATGTATTTGCTCAGCGGTGAATTCATGAAGAATCGGCACGGCAATAGCTCCATAAGTCAATATCGCAAGGAATGTTGCGGCCCACATCGAAGAGTTTCTCCCGCAAATGGCAATTTTGTCACCTTGTTTCACTCCACTAGCCTCGAACATAATATGTAATTTTTCGATCTTTCGTGCCACGTCATGATATTGTAGCGTTCTACCTTTATAATCCGTGAGAGCATCAAGATCCCAATGCTCTATAATGCTTCGTTCAATCAACTCATTAAAACTTGGGATATTTTCCATATTGTGAATTAAATTATCTACGCGCAAAGGTATTGATTTGTCTGCACAAATCAAAAAAAGATGTGCAACTATAAGCACCTTAACTCCATACTCTATAACAAGAAACGGAACTACACATCACGTGCAATTCCGCTCTCTAAATCTATTAACTCTTTAAAATTGTAGATTCAGTTTGTACTAATAATCAATCTTATTCCTTTTATTATCTTATGCTTTATGAAGAACTTCGAGTATAGTGTGGCGTGTCTTAAAAATCTCAGGTTTGCAATTATATCTTTTTATCTGTGACCGCTAAATGTCCCACTACCGAAAGAACGACTTGGACTGCTGCCGAACGTTCTACTTGGAGTGCTTAAAGAATTACTTCCTTGTGAGGGCGAGAACGAACGACTCGGAAGTTGAGACGACGAACGAGGTGTTTGTGAGGGTGAGAACGAACGATTTGGTTCGTTGAATGAACGACTTGGAGTTCCGTTTCCAAAGCTGCGACTACCTTCAAACGAATTATTACGCATTACTCCGGGATAACGTCCAACCGTGGTGCGTGTGGAACTTTCTCGTGAAGGGGCATATCCTCCTCCATAATAACGATTAGGTGTTGAGCCGAAAGAACGGGTACGATCATTCTGGAAATCTCGGCGTGGTGCACGAACTCCACTGAAACGGTATTCATCTCCATAGTATCCACGGTCGAATTGGTCGCGCATTCCGAAATCACGGCCTTGGCGTGGACTTACAAAATCACGCTCATAATACCAGCTTCTGCCACCATTCATTTGCCAACTGTGTCCACCTCGATAGACGGTGTAGAATCGTGGTTCGCCGAAGTAGAAATAATCGCGACGTGGATAGCGGGCATATATTCCGAAACTCCAATATCCTCTATTCATCCATACGGGACGATAGAAATATGAAGTATTTACAAATGCACGATATTGCCAGTCAAAAAGGATATAACTAAAATCAAGATTCCGATAAGTCCAATAGGCACCGTATAAATCATCGACCGTGTTCAGACTCATCAAATAATCCATGTTGATTTCATAGGCAGCCTCATATTGCTCTTCAGTTAGGTTGAGCTCGTAGGCCATTTTGTCTGTTAGAAACAATGCTTGAAGGCGTGCTTGCTGATAGCCCATTGCGTTGCTCGAGATTGAAAACGTTAGGAACGCAACGATTGTAAATATTAACTGTTTCATAATCGTTTGCTTTTTGCGTTGTTAGAAATTATGTTTGTGCGATGTAACGTTGGCAAAGGAAAGGTAAAAGGGAGGTCCTTCAGAAAGGTGATTCCCTAAGTGCCTTTGGGAATCACCTAAAGATAGAGATTTCTTACTTGTTGCAGAATGCAGGCTGGTATCATTTTGTCGATGGATTCACCTTGCTTGATTCGTCTGCGTATATCAGAACTGCTGATGTCCAGTAGTGGTGTTTGAAGAATTTGTTGTCCTGCTTTTAGTAGTTGTTTATCTAACGGATATCCTCGTCGCGGAAAGATTGCTATGGGATAATTTGCAAGGATATCGGCTGCATGAGACCAGCGATTAAAAGCCGCCCAGTTGTCGCCGCCAATCAAGAGTGTGAAATTTGTTTGTGGATAATCTTTTTTCAGTGATTGCAGTGTGTTCCATGTGTAAGATGGTTTGGGAAGATGGAATTCATAATCAGAAACTTTCAGCTTCGGGTAATTGGCAACGGCTTGCTTTCCGAGTTCGAGACGCTTGTCGTCGTCGAGTAGTTCTGCTTTTGTTTTGAATGGGTTTTGAGGTGTTACCATCAACCAAACTTCGTCTAACGAGCATTGTTCCAAGAATGTTTCGGCCAGGATGATATGGCCATTGTGGATTGGATTGAACGAGCCACCGAAGATGCCGATTTCCATAGAATTCTGCTTCAACGATTCAAGAAGTTAACCACTGTTTTATAGACTTTTTCTTGAGCTAACGTAAGTTCGTCGTTCACTATCACTGTGTCGAACCGGTCGGCAAAGGTCATTTCGTATTCTGCTTTTGCAATTCTACTTTGAATTGCTTCTGCAGAATCGGTTCCGCGCTGTTCAAGTCGGCGCCGGAGTTCGTTTACCGACGGCGGTTGAATGAATATGCTGAGTGCCCTGTTACCATAGAACTTCTTGATGTTACAACCGCCCTTAACGTCTACATCGAATATCACGTTCTGACCGGCCGACAATTGTCGCTCAACCTGCGTCTTCAATGTTCCATAGAAACGACCGGCATAAACCTCCTCGTATTCTATGAATTCATCAGACGCGATACGCTCCTTGAATTCTTCGGTAGAAAGGAAGATATATTCTACTCCATTCTTTTCATTGCCTCGTGGTTCGCGAGTTGTGCAACTCACCGAGAATGTTAGTTTGAGTTCCGGATGTTCAGCCATCAACCAACCAACGAGTGTACTCTTACCCGAACCTGATGGCGCCGAAAAAACAATCAATTTACCCTGCTGCATAATCACATTACGTTCAACACTTGTTCCTTGATTTGTTCAAGCTCGTCTTTCATCCGGATAACGATATTCTGCATCTCGGCCTGATTACTTTTTGCACCGGTCGTGTTTATTTCCCGACCCATTTCCTGGGCAATGAATCCGAGTTTTTTGCCCACTCCATGGGCTCCCTCCTGCATTGTTTCGCGGAAATATTTCAGATGATTCAGCAGACGTTGTTTTTCCTCGCTTATATCGAGCTTCTCGATATAGTATATAAGTTCCTGTTCCAAACGATTTCTGTCGTAATCAACACTAGTGAGTTGTTTTAATCCCTCTTCGATTCGCTCTTTTATTTTCTCGACGCGATGTTCTTCAAACGGTGCAATTGAAGCCAGCAGATTCTCGATATTATTAATCTTCTCATTGAACTTATTGAACAATGCTTCGCCCTCTTGTTTTCTGAAATCATTCAGCAGTCCGAGCGCTTCATCTATAGCCTGTTGAGCCATGTGCCATTCGTCTTCGTTGAGTTCTTCAATTTCGGGTTGTGTCATCACATCGGGCATTCTAACCAACAGTCCGAACCAATCTGCAGGTTCAGCGATACCCGTCTTAGCCGAAATCTCTTTAATCTGGTTATAATAATTTTCCACCAGTGCGGCATTTATTGGTGTAGCATCGTTCGCGACATCTTTCTCTACCCAGATATAAAAGTCGACCTTCCCCCGTTCGAGCTCTTTAGCCAGATGATGCCTAATTTCCATTTCTTTTTCTCGATATATTGGCGTGATACGCACAGAAAGGTCGAGCGCCTTACTGTTGAGCGATTTAATTTCTACGTGAATTTTCTTCTCCTTATAGGCCACGACAGATTTACCGTAGCCTGTCATCGATAATATCATGATTCGATTCCTTATTTTAGTTCACCGCAAAAGTACGAAAAACATAACGATATGTTTTCCACCCTCCAATCTCACGATTTGTTCGAATTGAACCGATTTATAAGACTTGGTCTAACAAATAAAACGGGCAGACTTTGTTTAGGTTACACCCCATATCGAAGGATGTGTGGGTTCGGTTTAAGAGTATCTCACGTTCGCCCTTTGGCGAAGCTTTGCCGCCGTTGGATTTAACTCGTCGCCTTTTGGCGAAACGTTCCCGCCGTTGGATTCGGCTCGTCGCCCTTTGGCGAAACGTTCCCGCCGTTGGATTTAACTCGTCGCCCTTTGGCGAAGCGTTCTCGCCATTGGATTTAGCTCGTCGCCCTTTGGCGAAGCGTTCTCGCCATTGGATTTAGCTCGTCGCCCTTTGGCGAAACGTTGCCGCCGTTGGATTTGATTCGTCGCCCTTTGGCGAAACGTTGCCGCCGTTGGATTTAACTCGTCGCCCTTTGGCGAAGCGTTCTCGCCGTTGGATTTAACTCGTCGCCCTTTGGCGAAGCGTTCTCGCCGTTGGAAATACCTATCGGGGTGCGGGTGCCTTTGTCGGACAGACACGGGGTCTGTCCCTACATGCGGCCTACCGGCCGAATTGGCATCCGTTGTTTATTACCCATTGGCTCCGCGGAGGCTTAAGCAGATTCTTAAACCGAACTCACGCAAGAGATGAGTATTAAGAAGTAGTTGAGGTTATAAAAAAATCGTCGTCAGGCTTTTGTTTATCCCAACGACGTGTAAGTCCGACAGTTAATAAATATAGAGTAGTACTTGAAATCGATTAGTCGAGCAACATTGCTGCGCGTACGCGACTCAGTGTTTCGGGTGTCATTTGCAGATAGCTGGCAATGTAGACCAGCGGCGCTCTCAGAATTACCTGCGGATTGAGTTTACACATACGTTTATACCTAGCCTGTGCAGTTTCAAATCTAACAAGGTCGGCGTGCACCTGCGATATAATCAAGCTCTCTTCCAATATTTTTCTATATAGAATCTGAATATTCACATTGTGGAGCGCCACCTGTTCGAGTTTCTGTTTGGGAATGGCGTAGACGATTGTGGGCTCAATAGCTTCGACCTGGAGTTTAGTGGGCTCTTCGCGAAACAAACTTTCAATACACATGAAGATTGTATGGTCTTCGCCAAGATGTTCGGTTATCTGCTTGCCGTTCTTGAAATAGAACTGTCTGATGAGCCCGCGCTCAATGTAGTATATGCTGTCGCACACCTGTCCTTCGTTTATAATCATTTGCCCTTTTGCATACTTCTGAGGAACGAGTATGCTCTCAAGCGCATCGAGCTCATCGTGAGTCATCGTGCTGTATTTTCTCGCCAGTTCGCGAGCAATATCTCTGGTGTCAATTGTAGGTCTCTTCATTGTTCTTCGATTTAAATTTTAACTATATAGCTTCTTATCTTCTTTAATCTAATTTGAGTACTGCCAGGAAGGCCTTTTGCGGCACTTGCACATTGCCGATTTGCTTCATTCTCTTCTTGCCTTTCTTTTGCTTCTCGAGCAATTTGCGTTTTCGGCTCACGTCGCCGCCGTAGCATTTTGCCGTTACGTCTTTTCTGACTTGTTTAACCGTCTCGCGCGCTATGATTTTTGCTCCGATTGCAGCCTGTATGGCTATGTCGAACTGTTGACGCGGGATAAGGTCTTTTAGTTTCTCACACATCCGTCTACCAAAGTTCACGGCATTGCTGTCGTGCGTAAGAGTCGACAAAGCATCAACCGGTTCGCCGTTCAGAAGGATGTCGAGCTTTGCGAGTTTCGATGGGCGGAAAGAGTCGATGTGATAATCGAACGATGCATAGCCTTTTGATATGCTCTTCAGCTTGTCATAGAAATCGATTACTATTTCTCCGAGTGGAATCATGAATATCAGTTCCAATCGATTTCCGCTAACATAGTTCTGACTAACCAGTTCGCCACGTTTGTCAAGACAGAGAGTCATAATCGGCCCGATATAATCGCTCAGTGTGATTATGGATGCTTTGATATAAGGCTCCTCAATATGTTCAATCATCGTGGGGTCGGGTAGCCCCGACGGGTTATGAACTTCCTTACTGTTCCCGAGCTTGTCGTACACCATGTAGCTCACGTTCGGCACAGTTGTAATCACGTCCATATTGAATTCCCGGTCGAGCCGCTCCTGTATTATCTCCATATGCAACAGCCCCAGAAATCCGCATCTGAAACCGAATCCCAGTGCCTGCGAACTTTCCGGTTGAAAGGTTAGTGATGCATCGTTGAGTTGCAGTTTTTCGAGCGATGCTCGCAAGTTTTCATAGTCGTTCGGGTCAATAGGGTAGACTCCGGCAAACACCATCGGCTTCACTACTTGGAAACCTTCGATGGCATTCGAACAAGGCTTGTTCACATGAGTTACCGTGTCGCCTACTTTCACCTCGGTTGCTGTTTTGATTCCCGAAATGATGTATCCCACTTCGCCGGTTGCGAGTTCTTTGGTTGGTTTCATCTCCATTTTCAAAACCCCAACCTCGTCGGCTGTATATTCCATTCCGGTTTGAACGAACTTCACTTTGTCACCTTTCCTGATGCAACCATTTTCAACCTTACAAAGGGTTATGATTCCGCGGAACGAGTTGAAAATCGAGTCGAATATCAGGGCCTGCAGTGGTTCAGCCGGACTTCCAGTCGGACAGGGAATGCGTCTAATAATTGCTTCGAGAATTTCCTTAACTCCTTCGCCCGTTTTTCCGCTGGCTCGGATAATCTCTTCGGTTTTACAACCTAATAACTCCACAATTTCGTCTTCCACCTCTTCAGGCATGGCGTTGGGCATGTCAATTTTGTTAATCACTGGAATTATTTCCAGGTTATGGTCGATAGCCATATAGAGGTTTGAAATTGTTTGTGCTTGCACGCCTTGTGTTGCGTCGACTACTAATAAAGCTCCTTCACATGCGGCAATGCTTCTCGATACTTCATACGAGAAATCGACATGTCCCGGTGTGTCGATGAGATTCAAAACATACTGTTCACCCTCGAGTACGTACTCCATTTGTATGGCGTGACTCTTGATGGTTATTCCTCTTTCGCGTTCGAGCTCCATGTCGTCTAGCATTTGTCCACCAGTTATCTGGATGGTATTGGTATACTCCAGGAGTCTGTCGGCCAGGGTTGATTTACCATGGTCGATATGGGCGATGATGCAGAAATTACGTATATGTTTCATGTATCTGACTCTGTTTTTCTGCCGCAAATTTACAAAAATTCGGCATAAACCTCTTTTGACCTATCCGTCCCTCCTTGACTTTGTTACACGTACTTGTACAGAAGTTGTAAACTATTTTTTGATATAGCTAGATCTGTACCTTTATGGGATTTATTCTTACTTTTGCATCACACAATATCACACAATATGTACCTTGATACGCTGACAGCCGTTTCACCAGTTGACGGCCGATATAGAAATAAAACAGAAAGTCTAGCCGACTATTTTTCAGAATTTGCACTTATTCGTTATCGTGTTCGAGTTGAGATTGAATATTTCATCACTCTATGCGAAATACCTTTGCCACAACTGGCAAAGATTAATCATAATCAGCTTGATGAGTTGCGAAAAATATATCTCGAGATGAATGAGAAAGATGCCGAACGGGTGAAGGATATTGAAAAGGTGACGAACCACGACGTTAAAGCTGTTGAATATTTCATTAAAGAACAATTCGATAAAATCGATGGATTGGAACCCTATAAGGAGTTTATACATTTCGGACTCACCTCGCAGGACATAAACAATACTAGTGTGCCGTTGTCGTTGCTCGAGGCTTTGAAGAATGTTTACTATCCACAAATCGACGAACTCATTACACTTCTGAAACAATATTCTGAGCAGTGGAAAGATGTTCCAATGTTAGCTCGCACACATGGACAACCGGCATCGCCAACTCGCTTGGGAAAAGAAATCGGAGTATTTGTTTACAGGTTAGAAGAGCAGTTTGCATTGCTGAAACAATGCAAACTCACAGCAAAATTTGGTGGAGCAACCGGAAATTTCAATGCTCATCATGTAGCTTATCCCCACTACGATTGGAAAGAGATTGCAAACTCTTTCGTAAGCGAAAAACTCGGATTGCAACGTGAACAGCAAACAACACAGATTAGCAATTACGATCATCTTGGAAGTATATTCGATGCTATCCGAAGAATAAATACCATTATAATAGATCTTGACAGAGATGTGTGGATGTATATTTCGATGGACTATTTCAAGCAGAAAATAAAAGCTGGCGAAGTAGGGTCGAGTGCAATGCCTCACAAGGTGAATCCGATAGATTTCGAAAACAGTGAAGGTAATCTGGGAATAGCCAACGCAATTCTTCAGTTTCTCTCAAGGAAACTGCCTGTTAGTCGACTACAGCGCGACCTGACCGACTCAACGGTTTTGCGTAACATTGGAGTGCCGTTCGGACATTCTATAATCGCCATTCAGAGCACCCTGAAAGGATTACACAAACTTATTCTCAACGAAGATAGACTTAGGCAGGACCTCGATAATTCTTGGTCGGTAGTAGCCGAGGCAATTCAAACAATTCTTAGACGTGAGGCCTATCCCAATCCTTACGAAGCATTGAAAGCTTTAACAAGAACGAATGAAAAGATGACGAAAGAAGTCATACACAATTTTATTACCACCCTCAACGTTAGTAACGAGGTGAGAGAAGAATTGATGACAATCACACCCCAAAACTATACAGGCGTGTGATTCTCCCATCTCTATTCAATATTTAATTATCATATAAGGTGAATTTTTATTATTAGTGTTTTTCAATTCCGACCGGGAGGGTTGGAATAATTCAATTAAGGAAAAAACTATGGAAGAAGAATTAGAAAAGAAAGAAATCAGAACAGAACAAGGTGAGATTAACCGTGATGGAGTTAACTCAAATGAAAGTCAAGAAGATTATCGTGAGCCGGTACGTCCACAGCGTCCCCGCATTCATTCCCAACGCGCTTATGGTAGTAGCGAAGATGGAGCATTCCGTCCGGAAGGATTTGGAGCTGGTCTCCAAAATCCCAATACACAACAACGCGGAGGTTATCGCCAGCAACGTAATAACTATGGTGGTGGTTATCAGCAACCGCGTCAAGGTTATCAGCAACCGCGTCAGCCACAAGGATATCGTCAGCGTTATGGCGATGACGGAGGTTATCAGCAACCGCGTCAGGGAGGATATCAACAAATGCGTCAAGGTTATCAGCAACCGCGTCAGCCACAAGGATATCGTCAGCGTTATGGCGATGACGGAGGTTATCAGCAACCGCGTCAGGGAGGATATCAGCAAATGCGTCAAGGTTATCAGCAACCGCGTCAGCCACAAGGATATCAGCAGCGTTACAATGGTAACAACCGCCAAGGTTATAACAACTATCCGAGTTATCAGAATCGTTACAATCCTCGTCAGGGCTATCAGCAGTCGAACAATCGCTTACAGCATGCTCCCGGTTACGATTCTAATGCAAAGTACTCTCTCAAGAAGCGCATAGAATACAAAGAAGAAAATATTGACCCGAATGAGCCCATACGCCTAAATAAATATTTGGCAAATGCAGGAGTTTGCTCCCGTAGAGAAGCCGATGAATTTATTCAGGCTGGAGGCATAACCGTGAATGGGGAAGTTGTAACGGAACTCGGAACGAAGATTCTGCGTTCTGATGAAGTGAAGTTCCGTGATAAGATTGTTTCATTGGAAAAGAAAGTTTATGTGCTACTTAACAAGCCAAAGGATTACGTAACTACGAGCGATGACCCACAGCAGCGCAAAACAGTTATGGATCTTGTCAAAGGTGCATGCCCTGAGAGAATCTATCCGGTTGGTAGATTGGACAGAAATACTACTGGTGTGCTCTTGCTGACAAATGACGGCAATCTTGCCAGCAAGCTAACTCATCCAAAGTTCCTGAAGAAAAAAGTTTATCACGTGTTCCTCGATAAACCGGTTACTGCGCAGCATCTGCAACAGATTTCTGAAGGAATAATACTTGAAGACGGCGAGGTAAAAGCTGATGCTGTTGAGTACGCAAGCGATAAAGATCAGAAGCAAGTGGGAATTGAAATCCACAGCGGAAAGAATCGTATTGTACGCAGGATTTTTGAGAGCTTAGGCTATCGCGTAACGAAGCTCGACAGGGTTCAGTTTGCGGGATTGACAAAGAAAAACGTACGTCGAGGCGATTGGAGATTCCTCACAGAACAGGAAGTTGACATGCTTCGCATGGGTGCTTTCGAATAGATAGAAAAAACAAGTAAGGATGGCGAGCGAAACCAGGGCATAATTGAAACCCTGATCGCCCGCCATTATTATGTTGATAAATCAAGAACAATGAAAAGAACAAAAATCATAGATGCACTGAGCAGCACAGATTTCGGAAAGGAAATAAACGTGAAAGGATGGGTGCGCTCGCACCGTAGTAGTAAGGCGGTGGACTTTATCGCACTGAACGATGGCTCTACGATAAAAAATATTCAGATAGTGGTTGAGCCCAACAGCTTTGACGCCGAAATAATCAAGAGTATCACAACGGGAGCATGCCTAAATGTGACAGGATTGCTTGTGGAGAGTCAGGGTAAAGGACAAACGTCGGAGATAAAAGCAGAGTCGATTGAAGTATATGGGCTTTCGCCGACCGATTATCCGATGCAGAAGAAGGGACAAACGTTCGAATACATGCGAAAATACGGTCATTTACGTCTCAGGACTAACACTTTCGGGGCGGTTTTCCGTATTCGCCACAATATGGCCATCGCTATTCACGAATATTTCCACTCTCACGGGTTCTACTATTTCCACACGCCGATAATTACCGGAAGTGATGCGGAAGGGGCTGGAAATATGTTTCAAGTAACGACTCTTGACCCCGGCAGGATTGCAAAAGAGGGAAAAGTTGAGTATGATGATGACTTCTTCGGACGAAAAACAAATCTTACAGTCTCAGGTCAGCTCGAAGGAGAGCTCGGCGCAACTTCGTTAGGTGCAATCTACACCTTCGGCCCTACTTTCCGCGCCGAAAATTCGAATACTCCGAGGCACTTGGCTGAGTTCTGGATGATTGAACCCGAAGTTGCTTTCGTCGACAAAGAGGATTTGATGGATTTGGAGGAAGACTTTATTAAATTCTGCGTGAAATGGGCGCTGGATAACTGTCATGATGACCTCGAGTTCCTAAATTCGATGATTGATAAGGGCTTGATTGAGCGGCTGAAGGGGATTCTGAACGAAAAATTCGTGAGACTGACCTATACCGAGGGGATAAAAATTCTCGAAGAGGCCTCGTGCAGTGGGCACAAGTTCGAAAATGAGGTTAGTTGGGGGATGGATCTTGCGAGCGAACACGAAAGGTTCCTTGTGGAAGAACACTTCCGCCGTCCGGTTATCATGTCTGACTATCCAAAAGACATTAAAGCGTTCTACATGAAGATAAACGACGACGATAAAACCGTTCAGGGAACCGACGTACTTTTCCCACAGATAGGCGAAATCATCGGCGGCTCGGTGCGTGAGGAGAATTATGACAAATTAATGGGCGAGATCGAGCGGCGGCATATCCCTATGAAGGATATGTGGTGGTATCTCGATACGCGCAAGTACGGTACGTGTCCTCACGGGGGCTTCGGCTTAGGGTTTGAGCGGCTCATTTTGTTCGTAACCGGGATGCAGAATATCCGCGATGTGATTCCTTTCCCCCGCACGCCCAAGACGGCTGAGTTTTAGTGGTTTCATGAGGATTTTTCGCACTTGTGCAGGGTGTGAGAGTTAAATAAAATTATAATATTAAGAATGCTAAGTATAAACGAGTTTATTTTTATACTTTTGTAATGCTCTCTTACAGAGTTTATATTAATAACAAAAAGTCTTTTTTGCTCCGGAATCGCAAGCGTGCGGTTCCGGAGCTTTATTTTTGGGGTATGGTGTTTACAAGAATGGAATTCTGGGGTGAAGAGGTGATTATGATGACTCCTTGAATGGAAAATTCAGACTAAATTATACTTATGCAGACTCCTTGAATGGGAAATTAAGGCTAAATTATACTTATGATGACTCCTTGAATGGGAAATTAAGGCTAAATTATACTTATGATGACTCCTTGAATGGAAAATTCGGACTAAATTATACTTATGATGACTCCTTGAATGGAAAATTAATGGTGAATTCGATTTGTGTAGACTGGGTAAATGAGATTATGGATTCTGATTTTACTCATGCGGGCTGCAGAAATGGAAAATTGGATCTAGATTTGACTTGTGCAGTGTGCAGATGGTTAATTTGGTTAACATAATCGACTTGTGCAGTCTGTATATGTTAAATCTAGTTCACATATAGCACTTGTGCAGTCTGCATGTGTTAAATCTGATTCACAAAAAGCACTTGTGCAGTGTGCATGAGTTGTTTCGAGGTCTTGTTTTCGACTTGTGCAGTGCGCATGAGTGATTTCGAGGTCTTGTTTTCGACTTGTGCAGTGCGCATGAGTGGTTTCGAGGTCTTATTTTCGACTTGTGCAGTGTGCATGAGTGGTTTTGAGGTCTTATTTTCGACTTGTGTAGTGCGCATAAGTGGTATTGTTTTGAAAAAATGCAGAATCTTGATGCCAATGTTCGGGTTTTACTGTTTTTTGGGAACTCGATGGGCTGTTGGCTATACTGATATGCTATTTTTTTTGACTTGAGGTGTGTGGGAGAGTGAGAACGGGAGGAATGAAATGAGTCGTGTGTGGTGGGAGAGTGAGAACGGGAGGAATGAAATGAATCGTGCGTGGTGTGAGTGTGGAGTAGGGAGGGATAAAATGGAACGAGGAGTGTTGAGATGTGGTAAATCTCAACACTCCTCGTTAGGTGTGGTGTGGTGGAGTGGGTTTATTTCGTATGATGGTGGAGGTGGAGTGTTTTCGAGTGGGTTTATTTCGTAGGACGGAGGAGGCGGAGTATTTTCGAGGGGATTTCTTTGGTTAGGACGGCTTTGTTTTCGGTGGGGGCGAGGGAATATAGGTGGAAATAGTGGGAGAGTTTGATGAATGATTGCTCGATGTAGTAGCCGAGTCCGGAGCGCACGGCGGTTGTGCGTCCGTATTGTCCGAAATTGCCCCGTTTGAATACGATTCTGAGGATGTAGGGTGTTTTACGTCGGTCGTGCTTGGTGAGAGGTAGTGGAAATTCGTTGGCGGGGAGGTCTAGATGGTCGACTAACAGGGTTCCGATGGCTTTGAATGCGGAGGTGAAGTCTAAACGATCGAGAATTTCGGTGAGGAGGGCGCTGTTGATTTGTGCATGAGTGCGATGGCAGAGCACGGCGACGTCGCAAAATTGCCGCAGACCTATTCCCAGTTCTATTAAATGGTGGAAGAGATGCAGGAAGGTGAAGATTAAATTCATTGTTGGGTTGAGGGTGGGTATGCATGAGTGGTTTATTTGGATTTGGGAGAGGGGTTGCGTGCGTAGGAGGTGGTTGAAGTAGGTTGAGTTTTGACTTGCGACGAAGTGGAACAGGCAAAAATGGAGTTCGAATGGGATTCCGTTGTGTGTGAATGCGTAATGTTGGTTGGATTCTCCGCGGTTGATGTTGACATGCCACTCGTCGGTTAGTATTTTTATGGTCTTGTCGACGTCTTCCGGGTAGCAATAGAAGTCGATGTCGCCTGCGAGGCGTGCATCTGGGCGTGGATAGAGTGCGGCGAGGGTTTGTCCTTTGACGATGAAGAATTTTATGTTGTTTTTTTTGAGAAGTGCGGTGAGCTGGAGTGTGTAAAAATTGATTTTTTCGTTAGTTTTTCTCACGCTCTCTAGTGTTAGGAATGTTTGAATGGCGTCGTGCTGTGTGAGAGATACGTTTTTGTTGTCTAGGGATGCACAGAAGAGGCCTTGGACTGTTTGTTCTTTGGCGCATTTTAGTGCTGATGCGAACTTCGCCTCCGGGAGCGAATCGATTGATAGCTGGGAGGCGAAGAGTGCGTGCCGAATTGTTTGGAGGACGAGCTGTTGTTGTGGCTTCACGATTGGTTTTTGTTTTATGGTCATCGGTCTAGATGATATTTTCTTTGATTTTTTGGACGATGAATTGTGCGTCGCTTTCTGTTACCATGGGTCCTGATGGCAGGCAGAGACCTGTTTTGAATAATTGTTCGCTTACGCCGTTTGTGAATGCGGGGTTGGAGGCGTAGACTGGTTGTTTGTGCATTGGTTTCCATAGTGGGCGGCTTTCAACTCCGGCTTCGTCGAGTGCTTTTCGCATTGCTTCGACGTTGGGATTGGGTTCGCAGTCGGTGTGTGCGCTCGTGGCCTTGTGTACTGTGCCTGCTGCTCCTCCTACGGCGGTTGTGATGGTTTCGGAATAGGCTTTTTCTTGATTTTTTACGCGGAGTGAGGGTGAGAGTGTGATTGTGTTGAGCCAGAAATTGGAGTCGGAGTGTGCGGATGGGTTATCGTGGAATTCGATTCCGGGAGTTGCGGCAAATGCCTGTGCATAAAGATGTGCAAGATGGCGATGGTGTGCGATGTGAGAGTCGATAACGGTCATTTGTCCGCGTCCTATTCCGGCGCATATGTTGCTTAAACGGTAATTAAAGCCTATGTGTTCGTGTTGATAGTATGGATAGGCTTCTCGTGCTTGAGTTGCGTAGTACATGACTCTCTGTTTTGTTTCTTCGTCGGGACAGATGAGTGCTCCGCCTCCGGATGTTGTTATCATTTTGTTTCCGTTGAAGCTTAGGACTCCGAAATCTCCGAACGTTCCGGCTTGCTTGCCGTCGTAACGAGTGCCAAATCCTTCGGCGGCATCCTCAATCAGAGGTATCTTGTGTCGTTTTGTGACTTCCAGAATGCGGTCGAGCTGTGCGGGCATGCCGTAAAGGTGGACTGCGATTACAGCCTTGGGCTTTCGTCCTGTGGTTTCTGTTCGTTTTTTTATAGCCTCGTCGAGTAAGAGAGGGTCAATGTTCCAGCTGTTTTGCTCTGAATCAATGAACACGGGTGTCGCGCCGACGTAAGTTACCGGGTGTGCACTGGCACAGAATGTAAAACTTTGGCATAAAACCTCGTCTCCTGGCTGCACGCCTAGTGCAACGAGCGCAAGATGGATTGCTGCAGTGCCGGAGGATAGTGCCACGGTTCGTTTTTGGGCAAGTTCTGGGTGCGAGTCTTGTAAAAATCGGTCTAAATCCTGTTCAAAACCGTTCACGTTCGGTCCGAGAGGCACCACCCAGTTGGTGTTGAATGCGTCTTGGATGAATTTCATTTCGTTTCCGCTCATGTGAGCTAAGCAGAGGTGGATTCTTTTTTGCATATTTTATTCTCCTTATAATATTACTTCTTTTTTTGTGCGGGGATTCCGGTGTAGAGGCCTGCTGATGTGATGTTTTGCATCACGATTGCACCTGCGCCCACTCTAACATCGTTGGCTATGGTGAGATATTGTGTGGCGGAGGATGCAAGACCGAAAAAATTTCGATTGCCAAGGGTTGTGCCGCCCGAAACTTTGACGCCTGGCATGAGGGAATTGCAGCTGCCGAGTGTGACATCGTGTCTTAGACTTACGTCGCCGTTGAGGATGTTGAAATGACCGATTTCTACGTTGCACGAGATTCGGCAGCCGGGACAGAGAATGTTTCCGTGACCCATTTTCAGACTCTCGGGGTGCATGAAATCGGTCGTGGGGTCGATTATGTTGGGGAAGCTGATGTTGGGATTGGTAATTTCTTGTACGATTCGGGAGATGATTTGCGGATTCCCGATTGCGATGGCCACGGCAAGGGGGCTGCGCTCTGCATTTATCTGGTCTATGCCTCCGAGAACGGGGCCGAAGGCGGTGGCTGTGCCTGCTGGGATTCCGTCGTCGAAAAAGCCTACTAAGTGCCAGGTGTCTGGGGCTTTTTTGTTAATCCTGCTTACTACACAAGCGGTTTCGCGCCCCATTCCGCCTGCGCCGTAGATTGCGAGTCTGTTCATTTTAATTTTTTCCGTTGAAGGGCTCCATGGTTGCGTGCCCTTTTTTTGATATTCCGTCCCGCCGGATGACGGAACGGAGGGTTTTGAGAATTATTTTGAGGTCGACCGCAAAGCATAAGTGGTCGACATACCATACATCATAGTCGAACTTCTCCGACCAGCTGATTGCGTTTCGCCCATGGCACTGGGCCCAACCGGATATGCCCGGTCGAACTTCATGACGGCGGGCCTGATGAGGGGAATAGAGCGATAAATACTCCGGAAGGAGGGGCCGCGGACCGAGAAGGGACATTTCTCCCTTCAAAACGTTGATGAGCTGTGGGAGCTCGTCGATTGAAGTCGACCGAACGAACTTGCCGACTGTGGTTAACCGCTTTTCGTCGGGCAGAAGGCAACCGTTCGCATCGCACTCGTCGGTCATGGTCTTGAATTTGATAACGTGGAATATGCGGCCGTGCAATCCTGGTCGTTTTTGGGTGAAGAACACACCCGCTCCGCGGTTTGCGAAGTGTAGCCAGAGGGTGATGAGTGCGAGAAAAGGACTAATGAGAATTAAAACGGTGAGGGAGACGGTGAAGTCGATGAATCTTTTGAAAAAATGTTTGTACATGAGTGTGGGAGATTGCTTTTAGTGGGTTGTTTTTCGTTCTTTGTTTTAGCATGAGTGCTTGCTGGGCAATTTTTTCGGTTCGGGCAGCCGGCAAGAGTGGGGTGGGGAAGCGTTTTTGGAAAGCCGGAGATTGCAACAGCGGGATTTTCATTCCAAATTGCGATACTCCTCTAGCAACGCCTGCCAAACGTCGTGTTGTTCGTAACGGGTGCATATCATTTCTCTGGCCTGGGTGGCCATTTTTTGAATCTCGCGCGGATTGTCAACGAAAAATTGCATCATTTTATGAAGCGCGTCGGCATCGCGAGGGGGAATTATCCGTCCGTTCCGACTTTCGACGATGATTTCATTGCAACCGTTTATGTCGGTTACGATTGCGGGGAGCGACATTGCGCCTGCTTGCATCACGACGTTCGGGAAGCCCTCTCTATAACTGGGAAAAACAAGCGCGTCGGCAGCCTCGAGGTAGGGACGAACGTCGTTTTGGAATCCTACGAAGCGGATGTTCGGGGCGGTTTTGAAAAATTGCTCGTTGTCGTCGGAGAGGGGGTCGAGGTCTGTCTCGAAATTTCCAACGAGAATAAGCTTGCAGTGCGGATGAGTGCTCTCCAGACGTCGCATGCAAGTTGCGAGCTCGTTCATTCCCTTGTCGGCAACGATTCGGCCGATGAAGATGAACGCGAAATCGGTTTCTGCGAGGTTTAGGGCGGTTCTGCGCTCCGCACGAGTGCCTTTTGGGGCGAAAAAAGCGGTGTCGATGCCGTTGATATTGCCGTTTAACACAATTTTCAGGGGCTTGCGGGTTATATGGTCGGCTTCCAAGGCCTTTTTTACGCCTGCTCCTTCGGGAATAACCTTGTTCGCGCATAAACATGTGAGTCGTTCCATCGTCATGAGTACTTTTCTGAGCATTCCGCGGGCTCCCTGATAGCGCAACCCCGTAACCGTATAAATTCTGTGCGGAACGCGGGCGAACATGCCTGCAATCATGGCCAATAAACTGCCTTTCGGAGTGTTGGCGTGCAGAATATACGGTCGTTCGCGGAGAAACAGTCTGTACAAGAGCCATAAACATTTCAGGTCGGCGAGTGGTGCAATCTCCCTGTGCATGGGAATTTCCACCGTTCGCACTCTCTCGCGCTGCGCAACCGCTTCGAGCTTGCCGGTATTGTTCGATACACCCACAACCTCATAAAATTGGCTCATGAAATGGAGCTGCCCCTTGATGAGCGAGTCCAAACTGATGTCGGAAGTGGTGAGCCGCAGGAGTTTCTTCTTCATTCTTGGTTGAGAATTTGCCTGTAGATTGCTTCGTAAGCGTCAATCATTCGCTTGATGTCGAACATGCAGGCGCGGCGATAGCAATCTTCGGCCGTTTTTTGGTAGTATGCTTTGTCATCGCGCAGTTTCTTGATGATTTTTGCGAGAGCTGCAGCGTCCTCGTGCGGAAAAAGAATTCCATATCCTGCCGTCACTTCGCGCAACCCATCAACATCGGTCGCAATAAAGGGTCGACCGGCCGACATGCCCTCAAGATTGGAGAGCGAAAGGCCTTCGTAATGCGACGACATGCAAATCGCGTCGGCCGTATGCAGAAGATTGGGCACATCGGTTCGGTTTCCAAGAAATTTAACCTGTTGTGCAAGGTTCTTATCCACAACAAATTGCTCAATTTCGGCTCGTGTGTCTCCATCGCCCGCAAGCCAGAGTTCAAATTCCTGTTGTGGAAGCTGCGCGATTGCTTCGATGAGCGTTTTTTGGTCTTTCTGCTTCCGAAAGGCTGCCACCATCACCACAACGAACTTGTTTGCGGGGTGCATGCCTGCAATCGGTTCAGCCGAATGGCATGCGTCGACATCGATACCGTTGTAAATTGTCGTTATGGGCGTGTGATGCTTGCTGCCGAGGTGTGTGCGGAGATTTTTTTCGGCCTGGTCGGATATGCATATCACATGTCTGTATCGATTATACATCCAGCGGTCTATCGGTCTCCACAATTTATTGTTTCTACGGCGGTTAGACGTGTTGTGCTCGGTAGTTACGGCCGCAATTTTACTCGTGAACACACTCGCTATGGCCGTAAAAAATTGCGGAGAGGTGTTGTGCGTATGCACGATGTCGTAATCACGCATAATTTTCCGTAGGTCGAGTATGTATCTGGGGTTATAAACCGACCCGCCGATGGAAAGCAGATAGATTCTGCACCCGGTTCTTTCCAATTGTCGCATGAACGGCGTCTCCACCCCGTTAAAAACAACCACGTCGACCACGTGCCCATATTCCCTGAGCCTTTTTGTTATGTCGACGATGAGTCGCTCTGCTCCGCCGGTCATTAATGACGTAATTACTTGCAGGATTCTCATAACGTTTCTTTCAAGGAAACTACTTTCGGGTATTCTGCATTAAACACGCACATATATTGGTCTAATTCCTTCGTCTCTTTTTCTTTTTTCATACCTAATTCCTCTATAACATTAAACATCGGGCCATTTCGAGATGTTTTTTTATAGTTGAATAAGATCTGGTTTCCGTATTTCTCCGCCAGTTTATTTATTATAGTCGGTTCTATTTTCTTATTTGCAACACGACATGAAATAACAAAGTCTGTAATTGTTGGTATTGAGTCTTTTCTATCAACAATTAGGAAACCGATAATCCCGTAATCTCCAAATTTATCAGATGATCTCAAAGCATAAGAATCGTAATTGGAACTATTTACTATTTCTACAACTTGTTCCATTGTCAATCTTCTTCCCGAAGAATTAAGCTGATTGGTTCGCTGTAAAAGTTCAAAACAACGAGGTATCATATTTTTAGTGGGCGGTATTATCTCTACCTCGATGTGACAGTTTATTAAAAAGTCATCTATGTTACCTTTCCATTCTTCTTCTTCATTCTTTAATGCCTCAAGCATTTTATACGTGTCTCTTCGCTTTTTAGAATCTTCTGTTACAGTCATTCTAAAACGTTCTGACTTTGAAAACTCAATAAGCTCTGAAGGATCTATACATGTTATATTAGGATGTTGCTGAATTACCTCAAGCCTTTCAAATGGATTATCATCAACAAATACAATTGTATTTGCGTTGATGTTCATTTCCTTTATAATCTTCGAAACATTTATACTTTTAGGATTCCAGTTGATTTTTACAAAAACAAAATATTCTTCAATACCCATTTCTCTTAACTTTCCAATAACCTTATCGTAATCATTCTTTGAAGCAATGGAGTTTACGATACCACAACTATCTATTTTTTTTATTAGCTCTATGAAAGTGTATCTAACTTTTATGTTCTCGTCTTCGATAAGAACACCATCCCAAAGAGTATTGTCTAAATCCCAAATAACACATTTTATTTTCTTCCCTATTGTTATAGTTCTTGGAAGTAATTCTAATCTTTGGAAATTTATAGTTATATGTTCTTCGGCATTGGCAGGATGAATATTTATGAAATATTGTTCTTTAGAATCCTCGTAAGGCGGTATGGCAATTTCAAAATGAGAGGAGTCTAAAGGGACAGAAATACTTTCTCTAAAAAGAAGTTTATCTACCGTTTTAATATCAATAAGTAGCTTTGTTGGTTTGTCGTTATTTTTTAAGTCTACTTGTAATTCAAGATGGGTAATACTTTGCCTCTTTCTAATCTTATAATTTATATACTTTTGCCTATAGCTAAACCACCCAAGGTTAATAAAACGGCATATTGATTTTATTGGTATGATAGAGTTGAAAAGTTTTACAAGATACCCCAATCTGGTTATAACACTATAAACTGTTGCATATGTCTTACCGGATAGTGGACGAATTTTAAGTTGTGATTCTATTTTCCCCCATGTCCTAAATTCAAGAAGTGCACCTAATTGACTATTATAGTCGATTGGAGTTATTCCATTCACGATTCTAATACATTCTCCATCTTCTCTTTGTTTGTATCTAGGACAAGTAGTGTAACACAATGGAGCAGCGCACTCAATACAATGCTCTGTCCAAAAAAGAGGAATAATTTGTTTCTCTTTTTTATACTCTTTATCGATGAGCCGGTATATCTTCTTTACTCGTTTTTTAGAATGAATGTATTCGAACATAAGTATTATTTTTATCTTAAATTCTTAAAGATATCCATAGATGTCGTTAGTCGCAATAAGCCTTTATCTTGTAGCATAGTAAGTTCTTGAAGTAGTTTTATGAATTTATCTACTTCGTAATCCCAAGGATCACATACTGCATTCTTTTCTACTATACTGTGTAACATCAGAACACATGCTTTCTTATCCATAACTGCCTGGTTTATTATTGCCATTATTTCTTTAACAGTAATGGAACTTAGTACAGGTATTGAGTATAGAAATTTATCATCATGTTCATCCATCAGTGTGTCCTTATAAGCTAATCTATAGAGGAAAGGCCAATGTAAAATTCTACTGGCTTTTCTTGCTAAACTTCTGATTCTCTTCATTGACATATTTCTGAGGGAAAGTCGAATATAAGTTAGGTCAATATGTTCCAGTTCTATTTCCATGTCTTTTTTGTAGGTATCTTTATTCAAACCGGTACCGGGACTAGCAAAACCATTTCCATAAGATGTCAATTTTTCTACTCCAAGTTCTCCCTTAAGAGTAACTATTCCTTCTATAATATCTTTAAGAGAATTATTATGCCAATATCCATGTCCAGCTATTTCTATTGTAGGATCTTGAAATACTTCTTTTACCATATCCATGGTCATTGGAGGGCCATAAGTAAGCTCTCCGGGCTTAAATTCTCCTTTCACAAATCCTGTTGTTATATTGAAAGTTGCAGGACATTTAAATCTCTTCAATATCGGGTATGCTATTGTGTAATTGTTTAACCTCCCATCATCAAAGCTAAAATTTATAAGTGCCTTTTCCATTCTTTTCTATTCTGATAAATTCAATAATACGTGTTATAACCTTGGTTGGAGCGAGCCATTGTTCGTAGTATGCTCGGGCGCCCTGTTCCAACTGTTCTCTATATGCTCTGTTCTGGTTTATCTCGACCACGGCCTGATAGATTTCTTCGGGAGAGGAAATGAAATGCACGTTCTTGCCATGAATTAATCCTTCGCCGGGCATTTCGCGCTTTAGTGGAGTGGAGATTATCGCTTTGCCCATGCACAGATATTCCGCTAACTTCCAGCCGTGGCACTCGCAAACAGATGGCGTGTTGAACACCACGACGCTTTGTTTTGTTTTCTCAATGTAGGCATCCATCGACAGGCGATGGTTATAGATAAAATCCTTGTAGAGCTCCTTGTACTTCGGATAGGTTGGCATTTCCTTGAGCGGCGCCTCTCCTTCGACATAGAACAGTCCGCCTTCAATCTCCAGTCCGGCCTGCTTACAAGCTTTCAGGAACTCGCCCCGATACATGTTCGTGTCGGTCGAGGCGAACTCATTATACCATAGCGTGGAGGCATGAAAGACGTAATTCGGACGAACGGCAGCCGCCCTTTCGTAGGCCTTCAATGAACGCCGTCTGATGTATGGGTAAACGTAGGTTTGCACGTATCTGCTAAGCGGAACGTTGGAGCGTCTGCAACCTTTCAGATAGTTTTTCAGGCCGAACCAACCCAGGCCGATTGCGCTTCTGTTTCTCAATCCGAACTCCGGTCCTGTGACAATCAGCTTCGGATATTTCGAGGTCTCTCCCGGAGCCACGTTCACTTTGCCATAAACGTCGGCCCATTCGTATTTGTCGGCCTCGATGGTTGCAACGTCTTTTATGTCGAGGAAGACTTTGTGTTCAGTTCCGTTGTCTTCAACAAGAATGAATTGCATACCGGCGCCGAACTGCTCGTTTGTGTTGCATTCCAAGTCTAAGAACGGGCCGACGCTGTAGCTTATGTTTCTGCTGCCGAAGAGTCGATACAGGCCCAGTCTGTAGAAAGACGAATACCGGTATTCCACTCGGGGGTCGATGATGATTCTCATTTTTAGTCTTTAATATTTGAGGTGAAAGTTCTGCCGCCCCGTCGGTCGGGGAGTTGCGCCCCTGCCTGCGTTCCGTCGCCCCATTGCGTCTCTGGATTGTACGGTCAGCCTGCGCCATTGTGGCCCTGGATTGTACGGTCTGATTACATTCCGTCGCCCCTTTGGGGCTCCATTTGATTGGGGCGTTTCCGTTTACAGGGGTTCCGCCTTGTCGGGTTCCACCGCCTGCCTGCGGTCTGTCGCCCCGTCGGGGCTCACCGGGGTCGGCTGTTATCTCCGCTAGGAACGACACTTGCTCTCCGCTAGGAACGGCACTTGCTCTTCGCTAGGAACGGCACTTGCTCTTCGCTAGGAACGACGATTGCCCACTCGTCGAAACGATGATTGCCCGCTCGTTGGGTTGACATTTATCATTTAGGTTGAACGACATTTATCACTTAAGTTAGACGACGGTTGCCGTTCAAGTTAGACGACGATTGACGCTTAAATTGAGCGGCAGAACCCCGTAGGGGTGGCAAGACCACAGGCAGGTGGTGGAGCGACAGCGGAACCCCTGTAAACGGAACCACCCGAAATGGGGAACCCCGTAGGGGTGGCAAGACCACAGGCAGGCGGTGGAGCGATAGCGGAACCCCTGTAAACGGAACCATCGCGGATGGGGAACCCCGTAGGGGTGGCAAGACCACAGGCAGGTGGTGGAGCGATAGCGGAACCCCTGTAAACGGAACCACCCGAAACGGGGAACCCCGGAGGGGTGACGGACACCATCAATCGCCCGTCACGTTCCGCCCGTCGCATGCACTCTCCATTTCTCTCCATTTCTCTCCATTTCCCCGCGCTCCTCTGTTGCCCCGCCGTTCGGGGTTGCGCTATCTGACCACATTCCGTCGCCCTTTCAGGGCTCCATTTGATTGGGGCGTTTCCGTTTACAGGGGTTGCGCTATCGCTCCACCACCTGCCTGTGGTCTGTTGCCCCGTCGGGGCTCGCTGGGGTCGGCTGTTATCCTCCACTCGGGGGCGGCGACTGCCCACTCGTCGAAGCGATAATTACTCTCACTTTTTAACTCCGTCTCTAATTCTTAAAGTTAGGTAGTAGAGTGGCCTGATATTGTAATATAAGAAGGCCAACAGTTTTAGTTTTGCGGGGCGATTATCTTTCGCAAGCGGTTCGTTTTTATACGAAGAGAGGCTTTTGTATTTCAGAAAGATTTGTTTTAATGGATGTTTGCAATTCTCCATCCAAGGGCGATTGGCTACGCCTGCGGTGAAATGAATAAATACCGGGTTCTTTTTGCCGTCTTCCATTTCCTCTTCGGTATAGAAAGGGGTCTGCTTGAAGCTAGAGTATGGAAATACAAAGAAGTTGGTAACCATATTGTAGTTTACCGGGAGAACGTATTTCTTATTGCAAACGGCGTTTATTAATCCTTGGTCGTGATGATAGACTTTCCCATTGTGCGCCAAAAGATAATCCAGTATTTTCCGTTCCATACCCTCTTGTCGCCAAAGAGCCAGATTGATTAAAAGGAAGCCCGAATTCAGATAGATATCATTCTTTTTCAATCCAATAGCAGATTTTGCATAGGGAAGAACATCATCAAGTACGCCTGCTACATGATAGTCTCTTAAATCCATAGTCCATAGATGGGAAAGACTTCCATTTACGACGGCATCGGTGTCAAGATAAAGAATCTTATCTATATCATTCGAGACTATTGTCTCTAAGAACAATCGAGAGTATGCACTAATGGAAATGGTTGGAGGGACCGACACCCCGAGTCTCTTTTGAATATCGCTTATATCGTAGATCTCTAAATAGCCTCTGTTTTGAGGGATATGTTTTTTTATTTCGTTCAGGGTTTCATCATCAATTCCGTTCGACAATAAATGCACGGTTATGTCTTTGAAGTCCGGGTTATTGTCGAACAACGAAACGATGAGAATAGAAACGAACTTCGCATAATTATCATCGGATGCTAATGCTACATGTAAGTGTTGATTGGTCATTACATAATAATTTATTGGGGGAACGAACCTTTGGATAGCGCCGTCATAATTTATTTCGGAGCCCTCTTGGAAGGTTTACGAACCATTATTATTTAGAATTCGGATGTCGTTCAAATGCAGAAGCAATCCTAACGGGAATGCCCACCACCAAAGGGGCGACACGCTGGGCTTGCTTTTGCTCGGCGTGCTGCAGAGCCTAAATCGCCAATAATTGATGGCGGCTCTCGTTTTGATACGTAGCGGAAGGTTGTGTGTGAGCATCTCCGAGTAGGTCATCATGCTGAGCGTTGGACTTTGCATTCTGTTGGCCGTTATGTTGGCCGTTATTCCGGTGGGCTGATAATCGGCCGTATAGACTGCCCGGTTCAGGAAGCGCATTTTATATTTCCTGGAAATGCGGAACCACACCAGCACCTCCGGACAGAACTTCTCTCCTTCTACCTCCGGGAATGGATATTGCTTTAGGACTCCGGTTCGGAATACTTCTTTCAAATCTCCACAGACATGATATTTGTGGCTTATCTCTGTTGGATGGCAGTTTATAATGTCTTCAGGCAACCCGGTACCGATTATCTTTCCAGAGAAATCCTGGTCTAATCCGCAAATGCCGGAGAAGGAGTCGTCGTTTCTTATCTTTTCAAACTCTTGGGTGATGATTTGCAGAGAGTCGTAGGGCAGCAGGTCGTCGCTGTCGGCAATGAAGAACAGTTCTCCCTTTGCTTCTTTAATGCCTCGGTTGATGGCGGTGTGCTTTCCGCCGTTCTCTTTGTCGATTACGACGATGTTAAAGAAATGGTCTTTGCTTTTGATGTTTGCAAGAACCTCATCGGTAGAGTCGGTGCTGCCGTCGTTGACAATCAGCCATTCAAAGTCTTTGTAGGTTTGGCTGCACAGACTCGAGTAAAGTCGCTCCAGCGTGTTGGCTCGATTATAAACCGGCGTAAAAACGGTTACCATATCTTATAGAGTTTGTCTTCGTCGTAACGGTGGTCGTATTCGTTTTCCTCCCATATGAAGTCGTCTTCTCTGACGCCGTTGGTAAGGAATGTTTTGTATGGACTGAGTAGGAGGCCCCAGCTCAATAATATTCGGAAGTAAAGAAGCCCCATAACGCAGAAGGTGAGAATGCGAACCAAACCTCTTTTGGGAGATTTCGCATAGATGTTAGCCACCGAAACGGCTATGCCTATCAGGAAATACCAGCTGAACCGCCCACCGTCTGAAAATCGCACAAGAAATATCAGCGTGAACACGAACAGCAGGGCGATGTTGAGGAAGGCGATGGTTTGCTTGTTTTCTTGCAGCTTTCGATATTGCGACAGAAGAATCCACAGGAAGAACACGGCCTCGATGATGTATTCAATACGCGCCGAACCTATTCCGGAGAGCGATTGTTCTGTTTTCTGACTGTTGATGTTTTCACCTACGAATTGCATCAGAAATGAGCCGAGAGGAGTTAATCCTAAAAGCAAACCGATGACAAAATAGGTTACAACCTGCCTGCGCGTGAATTGTCGGTTTACGACGAAATAGGTTACGCTGAAAAACAGTGCGCTGTTATGGAACGAAGTTGCCAATGCCACGATGGCAAAGAACTGTACGGGCTTCCGCTTGATTGCGAATGGAATTGCATACCAGGCTATCAATGCGGCCATGACTTGGCGCAGATAGGTGAAGGTGAAAAAGTAGAACAAACAGAAGATGATGAAAGAGGCGTATGTGGGGTAGTTGCTGTACTTGATGATATGGCGCCCCAAGATGGCATATATTATTATCGATGTAACGAAGAGGAATATATATCTGTTCTCCACTACGATGCCGATGAGCACGTTATAGAGTGCATATCCCAACTCAGTGGGGTTGTAGGTGAACGTGTAGGTATGATTGAAAGGAATGCCTTTTCGAAGGTCTTCCGCGGTGAGGTCGAATATTTCGCCGTAGATATATCCGTCGAAGCCGCCCAACATGTCGCGCAATGCGCAAAGCAGCATCACGTATATCCACCATACGTATAGCAGCTTGCGATGTTCTTTTTGCTTTTCGGGAGAGGAGTAGAGCAGCAAAAGAAAGATGAATAAGAAACCGATTAGATATGGAATCATGCGTGGGTTATGTTAGGAGCTTATAAAGCCTGGTGAAAAGAACGAATAGTGTTTTGCGGTTGGCCAGCAGCAGGAACTTGTTTGTTCTCTGGTGGCTCGTCTTTGGTACGGGATAGAAACCGGCTGTACGATATTTGTTTATGTTTCTTCTTAAATATCCGGGCGAATAGAAGCGCATCAAACTGTAGAGATGACCGGCTATGCTTTTGTTGAGCATTTCTTTATAGATGCTTGCTCGTTGCTTGTCGTTGCACTGCGCAATGTCCTTGGCTATGGCCCAGTGTATGGTCAGACTGTCCTGATTTAACTTAACGAGGTTGCGCAGGCTCTGGTCTTTCGATGTTGATGCCTGGTTTGTGTTGTTATAGTAATATCCGATGTCGGTAAGGCATCTGATATTAATGGCCTTCGGAATAACCTTTAGGTTGAAATAGGCATCTTCCAGGTTCTTCGTTCCGGCGAGGAAACGGGTTGAACTTATCAGTTCTCTCCGGTAGATTTTGTTCCAAAGGAAGCCCGATGCGTTACCCGAATAGAATTGGATGCCATCGATAGTCTTCTCTTCGGCATAATCTATACAAGTGTCTGTTCGGTCTTTGAAAACCCGATAATGATTGAAGCAGAACAGTTCTGTTGTGCTGTCGTGTTTCATTACATCGACCATCTTTATGAAAAAGTGGGGAACCAATTTGTCGTCGGCATCGACAAACCAAACGAACTCGCCTTTAGCCACGTTTAAGCCAGCGTTTCTTGCGGCAGACGCTCCTTGGTTTTCCTGACTTATCAGATGAAGATTTGAATGCTCGTTTGCAAATGCTTGACAAACCATCGGCCCATTGTCTTTGCTCCCATCGTTAACGATGATTACTTCGAAGTCGCGCTCGTCGACCTCCGAGCCGTATATGCCGTTCAGACAGTCGGCAACATAGGCTTCGCAATTGTATAGCGGGATGATAAAAGATAGTGTCATCTTAGATATAAAGATTTGAGAAATGTTCGGGCGTCCTGATTTCCTAAATGCGGCAGGCAAATAACAGTGTATAGCAGAGTGTAGAACATTCTAAGGAGAAAGTAGTTCGCGAATGTTGCGTGTTTACGAAGAATGTAGAAATGACTTTCCATCTTTATGGTCAGCTTCTTGTATGATTCGCCCATGCTCTGACCTTCCAGATGAACAATTTTCGGAGTATTGATAAGCATTCGCTTGTAGCCTTTCTTCATCATTCTACGCTGCAACTCACCTTCTTCACCATACAGGAAAATGTTCTCGTCGAACATTCCGGCTTCTGCAATCGCCTCGCGAGGAACAAACATATCGGCCCCGCAAATGCACTCAACTTCTTTGTTGGTGTAGTCGGGAGCGTAACTCTTCTTATAGAACTTGTCTTTGATGAAATCGCCGACCGTGAACGATGGGAAATAATGGAACGACCCGCTATAACTCCCGTCATCCTTTTGAAGGTAGCATCCATATATCGCTTTCAGAGCATGCGTTTCGGCATAATCGTAAAACTCCTTGATTGCATTGTTAAGCAACAGAGTGTCTGAGTTAAGGAACAGTAAATACTTACCCTTTGCATGATTAATCCCGATGTTATTGCCGTAGCCGAAGCCGCCGTTCTTTGCGCTGTATATGTAAACGATATCCCGATTATTCTCGAACAGCTCCCTTGAGCCGTCGGTTGAGCCATTATCCACAACTATTATCTCATAATCCACACCATGCGTTTTCTCCTTAATACTTTCGATACAATCCCTTGTCAATCGAAGTGTATTATAGTTCACGATAATTATTGAGACATCCATTAGGGTACTTATATGTTTATCCGCTTTAGAACCTTACCACCTATTATCGCGGCATAGTTCGGGAAATCGCTCTTATACAATCCACTTCCAATAAAGCTGTATATCTCTTCGGCTTCTGAGAGCATATAATAATCAAGGAAGAGTTTGATATTTCCATCGTCATTATCATCTGCGACATTATCGATGTGTCTTATTTGCCCTGGGATACTATATATAAGGAAGCCTGATCTTAGCTTTCTCCATGAAAACATTGCTGTCTGTCGATAGTAGATAGCGCTTCGAATTACCATTACATTGTCTTAATTCTTCGATTTTCTTTATACAGCATTCCATAAGTTCGTCAGCAGATTCCTTATCTAGTTTTTTATATGCCGGATTGTTTTCATTGTCATCTCCCAATAGGTTTAAAAACCTTATATGTATGGCATAGTATGGCATTTTGTTGTCATCCTCCCTGGTAGTTTTTATTTGATAGAGATTGATTAACTGCTGAAGACGATATCTAGGCTTGAAGAGTTCATCATATAATTCTTTCCAGTCGAAAGATGTTCCGTATTTCTTGTTTATTCTATCCAGTATGTTATAGCCGAAATAATAATGTACTTCGCCCAGTCGTTTCAGCATTATTCGCCAAGGATACATGAATTCGAAGTATCCGATAATCGGTTTCGTTGCTGGATAGTTATAATCGATTTGGCTTTCATCTATCGTCCAGTCGTATCGGTTAGGTTCGAGATAATTGCGCAAATCGAAAGGATGAGTGAAGGAAAGTTTAAAGTCTTTGCCATGTACTTTGCTCAAAGCGAAGATGGATATGGCACCTTTCATTCTATCGAAGAATCCTCCATGATTCATATATCCGTCACACTTAAGAATATAACGATTCTTTGATGGAGACAAGCTGAAATGATATTTCGTCCGAATAAGTTTACGCTCTATATGGAAAACATCATATCTGATCTGCTTAAAGGCATGCCATATATTCTTTAGTTTATTGATCATATTTTGAAGTTGTTGGCACAATAATAATTCTACTAGGTGTATCTGAATTTGTCTTTGATAGAACATGGTGTTCCAGATAGTTCTTTGTACATACCTAACATATGACGGTACGAATATAGCATCAATATATAATAAATAGTCTTTCTTTAATTTTTTACATGCTCATTTGATTAGAAAATCACGGAACATCTGGTAAGACTTATTTATATCCAAACTTTGAATAAATTCATTTCCTCTCTTAGCTATATCATACCGTAAAGAGTCTTTCTCTATAAATCTGATAATATTATTTGCTAATTCAGTAGTATCTCCTACATGAGCAACTAGTGCCGTCTTCTCGTTACAGGCCATTTCAAGATAGCCTTTATTGTCCGTGCATGCTACAGCACAACCACATTGCATTGCTTCTCCAACAGTGAGTCCCCAACCTTCAACTTTACTGGAGCCAACATAAATAGCAGCATTGTTATAGAGTTGATTGAATTGTTCATGGTCGGGACGCTGAATATAGCTATACCAGTTTGGTAAATCAGGCTTTGGAAAGGTTCCGAACATGGTTACATGTAGTTCGGGATGCTTCCGTTTCACTATCTCGAAAGCCTTGAATGCTGTTGGTAAATCTTTTCTTTCGTCTTGATGATACATGCAAATCACGGAGTGTTTATTTCTTGTTTCGATTTCCCTTTCTAGTTTGAAATTGTTGAAATCGAATCCATTAGGTATAAGAAAAGCCTCTTCTCCTTCTCTGTTTACTATGTTTTTGAGCCAATTGGAAATCACGATTTTCTCCATCGGAAACCTATAACTGGCATTCACTTCTTCATCAGTGTATCTCCAATTCTCATAATCTTGGATGAAATAGACTTGTCTCTTAATATCTTCTGAATGTTTATTCCTTTGGAGAGAAAATGCTGTTTCAATTGCGGTTGCAATCACAACGGCATTACAGTCGATGTTACAACTATCAAGACACCAAACCCATCGTTGTTTGATTTGTGAGTGAAGGCTGAACCATCTAGGTTTATAAGCTCCAGTGAGCCATCTGTAGATGAAAATTAATCTGTAGGCTACAGCATGAAGCAAGTCGTACTGGGCATCTTTCTGTACCATTGGATAAACAATTTCAACCTCCACGCCATCCTTAACGAGCCTGTTGGCATATTCAAAAACTACCTTGAACCCGCCTGCAGGCTCCATACAAGCTCGTGGCATGAGGAAAATCACCTTTTTATTCATAGCCATCCTATTAATCTTTTTTGTGCACGATACAGACAAATCTGTTTGTTGTGTAAGTGATACAACAGCAATTTCAGATTGAATGTTATTTGTTTACTCTTCCAAATGGCACGGTCGGCTTCGGGGAAGGTGAGAATCCAGCGGAGGAGGGACACTTTATTGTTTTCAATCAGTTCGTTTTTGGCAATCAGTTTCCATTCATTGGCGGCGCGTTCTATGTCGCCTTGCATCCATCCGATAGTTTTGAGGAAATCGCAGGCCATTGTTATATTGCCAATCCGCTCCATGGCGCGTTTGCGTTGTTTACCTTTCATTGTGCTGATGATGGAGTTGGGGTTGGTTTGCATGTAGTGATAGTAGGCCTTATTGATAAAACCGATTCGGTTAGTGAGGGCAAATAGGCGTACGTTCAGGCCGACATCTTCGTAAAGGTCTAATCCGTCGATGTATCTCTGCCCGCTGTTCAGAATGAACTCTCTCTTAATAAGCTTGTTCCAGGATGAGCCGTGCATGCGCATTCCTATCATTGCAAGGACGCATTCTTTGCCGGTTGTACCACGATATTGCTCTATTAACTTCACGGATTGTCCGCGGTCTTCGTAGTAATTGCAATAAACAATATCCAGATCATCAGCTATTGCTTTGTCGTATAACTCCTGCAGAGCGTTCGGTTCTAACCAATCGTCACCGTCGGCAAATGTTATGTACTCTCCGCGGGCAGCATCCAATCCGCTATTACGGGCGGTTGCCGAGCCGGAGTTTATTTGATGGCGGATGATTTTAATGTTCCTTACAGGGTGCTTTGCGGCACATTGCTTTAGGATTTCTATGGTTTTATCGGTCGATGCGTCGTCCACGAAAATGAATTCGGTTTCATCTAATGTTTGCTTGAACAGACTTTCAGCACATCTCACGATGAAATCCTGTACATTATATAATGGTATAATGACGGAAACTTTAGGTCTCATAATGGGCTTTCTGCGTGCTTTTGAAATTACATACGGTTGCGCATAAATTTCTATACGTATCCCGATAAATTTTTATACGGGAAGAAATTTACGGGGATACGGGAAGAAATTTGCGGGCATACGTATAGAAATTTATGCGCAACCGTATGCATTTTCCAGAGAAAACGAGAAGCTCCCTGAAGCAAGGCGTTCCGACTATTTTCAGAACCTTAGAAAACAGTCTCCGGACTGCGAAATGAAATGCCATTAGGTACCCTATCACTACCAATTGAATGGCTATTCCTTTTGCTCTGTCAATGTACTCGATTCTCTTATTCATGCTTTGTTATAGCTGATGTTCTGTTTTTGATGATTTCCACTATATACCTTAATTCTCTGGATCGGGTTAAATAGGCTACAGTGAAAAAGAAAATAGCTCCGAGACAGGTACCGAAACCAAGTCTTATAAATTGATTTTCAGTCCATATTGTTGCAAAAAATATTACTGCTCCTGTCGAGAAAGCGTAAAGAATTGAGGGGAGCATATCGCGGAATTGCTTTATGATTCCAAAGTTCATGAGGCGCCCCGTGTAATAAGAATTGATAATCATACTAAGAATCGCACCCACAACTGAGCCGATACACATGTAGACTATACCCATCGGGACTGTCAAAATGAGAATTACTATGGTGAGTATCTTCTTTATTACTTCGAGTTTGAAGAAGAGGTCGGAGCGTCCTTTGGCTTTTAATAGACTTAAATTGAGTACATGTACGTGCCACCACATTCGGTCGAGACAGAGTATTTGAAGATATATCACGCACGGAAGCCATTTCTCTGTAACGAGAACAACGATGAGCGGCTTGGCGAGTGTTGCCAACCATATCATTATAGGGAAGATTACGAATGCCGAAGTACGGAGCATTCGGCGGAAAGATGATAGCAGAGCTTCGTCGTCGTCCTGAAGTTCGCTAAGTACAGGATAGGCCACGCTCTCAACAACTCCGGTTATGGTCTTGGTTGGAAGGTTTGCATATCCATCGCTTCGGGAATAATATCCGAGGTCTTTAGCCGAGAATGCTCTTCCGATGATGATTGAATATAGGTTCTCGAAGATGGTTGCCAGGATGGAAGATGCGAGTATTTTGGAGCCGAACCCGAATAGGGCTTTAAATGATTTCTTGGAGAATTGCAGCTTGGGAATCCAATGCTGATAGTACCAATAAAGAATGTATTTCAGCAAAAGGGTGAGGAATAGAGGATAAACCAACGACCAAACGCCGAAGTCCATAAAAGCTAACGCGATGGCGAATAAGCCTGAAACAACGGTGGTTATTACGTTGATGATACTCTTCTTGCGGAATTCCAGATGGATGGAAAGCCTTACATCCTGAATGCTTACAAAAGATGTGAGAAAGATGAGGAGCGCATAAACACTGACTATCTTTTGCAAGATGGGCTCGTGGTAGAAGTCGGCAATAAGCGAACTGCATAAAAACAGTATGAGACTTATAAGGGATGACATGCCGACATTGACTAGAAAGACCGTAGAATAGTCTTTTTCGGTTCGGTTCTTCTTTTGGATTAACGCCGTACCAAAGCCGGAATCAATCAACGCATAGGCTAACATCATGAAAATTCCGACCATAGCTATTAGTCCATAGTCGGAAGGCGATAGCAAACGGGCCAAGATTACTCCTTGAATAAACCCGAATGCCTGGATGGAAAACTTCTCTATAAAGCCCCAAAGAACTCCGGAGATTGTTTTATTTCGGATATTTCCTTTCTCCATCGATGATGTTTAAGCGTGCGAAAGACCTGCTTTCCAAAGCAAGAACCTGGCTTCTGCGTTGTGTAATCCGTTATAGATTTTGAGTCCTAAGAGAGTTCTGAAGAAGCGTTTCCATCTTCTTTTCTTCGAAACTCCGAGCTTCTCCATGTCGTAATACTCTTTTGTCGGGACAGAATTTTCCATGAATTGAATGTGCTCCGCAAACTTCTCTTTAATGAATAGCCAGTCGTTCTCGTAGTTTTGGGGTAAAGGGGCGGGGGCATTTTGTTTTACTAGAATCCATTCCAGATAATCGGACACGGTGTTTCCAAGTGGACATTTGGCGTATTCTTTGAACTCGTAGTCGAGCATTAATCCTAAAGTCTCGTAGCTTAGCATGTCTATCATCACTGAACGTACACCAGCTTTTGCGGCAGTTAATGAACTTCCGGCCCCCGAAACGAATACATCAATCTTCTTTAAAGCCTTCAGTGGCAGCGGAAACAGATAGCCGGTGATGATTAATCGCACATTTTGAAGTGGCTCGAATTGAGCTTTTATCCGGTCGATTGTCTTTTGTTCGAATGCCCCTCCAAAGAAGACGACGGTTATTGCACTGTCTGAATGCTTTTCTGCAAAGTTGATGAACCCTTGAATTATTGGCGGAATGAAAGGTTTTTCGAGTCGTCCGATGTATCCGATATTGTATTCACTCCGCTCTATTTGCTTAATTAGCGGATGTTCATAATCCTCTATCGAATTATGGCAACAGCATGCCAAACTGCGACATTCATCGAGTTGCAAGTCCATATATCCCTTAAAGAAATGCTGCATCACCTCATTGGTGATGCAAGCCATCTCTCTGCGAGCATATTTAAACTCATAGAACTCGATTACTTTCTCGTCTACCCGCTCGTTTTGTTCATCAAGAAAAATAACGATATGCTTTGCTCCGATACGCTCTGCAAGCGCTTCTCCCCAATAGCAGGTGTAGTCTGTTCCGGTTTCAATAACTACTTCGTCTTGATTTTGAGGAATGAACCTTTCAAAGATATCGACAAGTTTACGCCGTTGCTTTTTGCTATACTCGCTCGGCATGTCGAGTATAAAAGGAATGTATGGCCCAAGGAACCTCTCCATTCCTTGAATAAGAACCTTCTTGCCGCCGCTGGTTGGAATCACAACAACATTCCATCCCTGCGCTTCCATATATATTATCTTGTTGCGATAGTATATCGGTCCGCCGGCAACGACATCTGCAAATCCGCAAATAACAACGTAGGTTTTATTCATTCCCCCAACGATAGACTCTTACGAGAATCGAATGCTTTAAATATGGGCTTCTCTACAAACCGGATTCTCAATAAATCAATGACTACACAAACAAGATATACAAGCAGAACGGATAGCAAGGCATGAAGCCACATGTAAGACGAATTATAGAAAGACGCATTCTTCAACACATCACCCCACAACCACTCGCGCATGGCATCGCTGTTGCCATGTATTAAAAGGACTCCAAAAGTGGCTGTTGCAATCTTGTTAATCCAACGATTGTTTTTCATCTTCAAATCTTTAAAGAACAAGAACATGGAAACCGAACACAACAAGGCCATTATCTTGTTAGAGTTACTCACAAAGTAATAAGTGTCCCAAATACTAGTGTTGATGCCTCTATACTTGAAGAAGTAGAACAGCAAAAGAATACTCGCCATTGCCGTTATCAAACTCGTTGCCATGAATAGGAAGCTGTGTTTCGAGAATATAGGCATGCCATATAAGCGTATGTAGGAGCCAATTAAATATATCACCACGAACCATGCGATATTCTCATAAAACCCGAACGGGATGAATGTTCCAATAACGGAATATATTCCAACCAAGAGAATAAGAAGATAGCGGAACTCTCTTTCGTTCATCGAGTGTATCAACTTATTCACAAAGGGAATTAGCAGATAAAGGCATAGAAACGAGCCGACGAAAGATTGACCAACTCCCAAAGGAATAGCGAGGAGCATCTGATAGAGTTCACCCCATGAGAAACTCCTCCCGCTAAGGAGAAACAACAGGTATATAACCGTTGTATAGAACTGAACTTCGAAAACCAGCTTGAAAAACTTCTGCCACGAGAAACTTTTCTGACACATGAAATACCCGGTTATTAGCACAAAACAGTTTATACCCGTTTTTCCACCCCATCCATATAAAGTCATGAACAACATATTAGCTGTGGGATGAGTCGGATTGAAGAAATCTGCAATTTCACTGTTCACCACATAATGATGCGCAATAATCATTAGCATCAATAGGATGCGGAACAGCTCTAAATTGGAACTTCTAACTGTAGGTGAAACAATGGGTTCTGTTCTTGTTGCTTCGTGATTCATCTTCTCGATGTCTATATTGTTCCGGAATCTACGTGTATATTTTGTCCTGTGATGCTCTGTGCCTTATCGCTCAGGATAAAGGCCACTGTTTCGGCAACGGAGTTAATCGAAGTTGCTTTTTTGAGTGAAGTGCGCTTGTATATTCTGTCTTTTTGCTCTTCGGTTAGTGTGGAACTCATGCTTGTTTCCATGAAGCCGGGAACCACGATATTGCTTCTGATGCCGAGCTCGCCCCATTCTCTTGCAGTATCTTTCGAGAAAGCCTCCAAAGCTCCCTTCGATGAGGCATACATGGCCAGACCTTTATAGCCGGTGTGGGCGCTGATGGACGAGATGTGAACAATGCAGCCTCGGGTGTGATGCAGCAGCATATTGCGAATGGCATATTTGGTTATCATCATCGGCGTGAACACGTTTACGGCATACATCGCTTGAAGTTTTGCGAGGTTCAGATTGGTCACAATGTCGTCGTAAGCGATGGCGGCGTTATTCACGAAGCCGTGTAAGCGTACTTTGTTCGATACGAAGTCTTTAAAAATAGATTGCCTGACGTTATCGGAGTCCGACAAGTCTACGCTTTTGAAATATAGACGGTCTTGGTATTCTCCTTGCAGCTTTTGAAACTCTTCGCTGAAACTGCGGGCAATACCGTAAACGGTATGACCTTGTTGCAAAAGCACTCTGCATATCTCGAGTCCGACGCCACGGGAGCAACCTGTTACTAAATAGTTCATCTTTTTTATTCTATTCTGGAATATGAGTAATTCTATATCTTGTCTGTCCTAGGAGTAGACGTCATCTGTCCTAGGAGTAGATGCTGCCTGTCCTAGGAGTAGACGAGCACAAGTATAGGACTTGTTGAGCACGGGTATAGGACTTGTTCCATTTGGTAATGTATTAGAATGTGATGCACTCCCCAATTACTTATCGTTTTAGTTTGCCTGTTCGCGTTAGTGAAAAGGCCTCTACGAATTTTATTCTGCGGGGAATCTTGAAATCCTGCAACCTGCTTTGCAGCTGTTGTCTTACGTCTAATTCCGTGAGTTGCGCCCCTTCATCCAATTGCAGTTCTGCGCAAAGAACGTTGCCAAGTATGGCGTTGGCTTTACCATATACCAAGGATTGACGCACGCCTTGAATGCTGTTGATAACCTCTTCAACCTCTTGCGGATTTACCTTGTAGCCTCCAACGTTGATGAGTTCGTTCTTTCGGCTTTTGAATTTGAATAGCCCGGCAGCTTCATCCACCCATTCTATCAGGTCGCCCGAATGATAATAGTCGCCATCGAAAGCGAAACTATTTGATTGGCCTAATAAGGAACGATGAATCAACAACTCGTCGTCTACCACTCGGAACAGGCTTCTATTCCTTTCCGGTATCTGGAAATATTCGCCTTTAGCTGCGAACAACGTGCCCGCTTCGGTGGAAGCATACACGTTGTTAATCTTTGCTTGCGGGAATATCCTGTGTATCTCTTCGTGCAAATGCGTATCCGACTTCTCGCCTCCCAGCGTAACACGAACAACCGATGGATATTCCTTCTCAACAGGCAGCAATAAACGATAGAATGTGGGGGTGGCTGAGATGTGGGTAATACCATACTCGGCAATCTTGCGATACACTTCTTTCCGACTGTCGTTGAACACATCAACCAGTGTGTTTTTATTCTCGAAAGCCTGAAAGAACACCTGTAAGCCGGCCATGTGAGTGGGATTATAGGCATAGCCCCACACCTGATCCCGATATTTATCGCCTGTACGAACAGAGCGTGTGAGCGTGTCGATGGAATGAACTACTTGTTTCGGCTGTCCGGTTGTCCCCGATGTGAAAATCGTAATCGTGGAAGTAGATTTCTGCATAGCCGTTATAAGCTCGTCGATATGCTTAAAAGAGTATTTGGGCAGTGCCACCGGCTTGTTGATAAGCATGGGGTCTATGCCCGACATTTCAGAAATCGACAGATCGGAATCCAACAGCACCAAAGGCTGGTTCGTAGCAATTGCCTTTACCAGATTTGCGAAGAACGCGAAGAGCGTATCGGCCTTATGATAGGGATAGTATTCCTTGTGCAGCTGAATCTCCTCCAGCAGCATAGCATACGAATACGCTCGGTCTCTGTCATAAAGGAATATCGCCATTACTTCTTTAGTTTAGCATAAATCTCTGAAACTGTGTTCACGAGTCCGTCTTCAAAGATGTCGATATCGAAAGCATCTTCTATCTTCACTGTCAGTTCTGCTAAGTCGAAGGATGTTAGGCCAAGGTCATCGCGAAGATTATCTCCTTCGTGAATTTCCTGTAGCAGTTCTAACCCTTTTACTGCTCGTATTTCATTGATAATTTCTAATACCTTTTCTTCCATTATATTCACTTTAATAAATTCTTTTCTAACTCTTTGTATTTTTGTGCTCTAGGGATAATAGCCTTTAAGGGATTTCCACTATATATAGTATTCGCCTTACAATTGGACACGACGACAGATAATGCGCCAATTGCTGCTCCTTCTTTGATCACAACACCAGGTAATATGACTGAGCCGCACCCTATGATTACATGTTTCTCTAATATTACTGGAGAGTTTTGAACATTAGTATAAATATCCGGCACCATGGGATTCGACATCGCATTGCCTGAATAATCGTCACTGCTCGAATAGATACTCACCCTCCCAGACACTCCACAGAAATCAGAGATCACAATCTTTTCGTTCCCTATTAATGATACATAGCAAGCGATGTGTACATAGTTCCCAATTTCTATCGATTTACCTGCAGATATGATGGAAAAGTCATCTATCCTAACATGATTTCCAATCGAGACATTCTGTGGGTTATATATCCGACTATAGCGACTGATGAATACATCGTTTCCATACGATTTGAGTCCTAATACAGATAGTTCTTCTTCTGAATAAAAAGATGTTTCCCTTTTCATTTTATGACACAATCAATGGTTCTTTGGATGTCTTCTTCACTCAACGCGTGATGCATCGGCAGGCAGATTACGCTGTTTGCCATCTTTGTGGCTTGCGGAAGATTGGAAGGATTGGCACCTTCTAATCCACGGTAGGTGGAGAACTCGCTGATGAGGGGATAGAAATAACGGCGTCCCCAGATACCTTGGGATTTCATTTTGAAGTAAAGTTCATCGCGGGTGAGACCGTATTTTTCGGAGTTGACGAAAATGGGGAAATAACTGTAGTTGTGGCGAACGCCGGGCATGTCGTTCCAGAAAGATATGCCTTCGACATGCTGTAAAGCTGTGCGATAGGTTTGGGCTACCTGACGGCGGGCGGCGATGGCGGCATCTACTTGTCGAAGGTTCAACAGCCCATAGGCTGAGCGAATTTCGTCCATTTTACTGTTAATGCCTGGAGCGACGACTTCTGTTTCACCGGCGAATCCGAAGTTTTTGAGGTAGTCGATGCGTTTTTTTGTTTTTTCGTCGTGCATCACAAGTGCTCCGCCTTCAACGGTATTGAAAACTTTGGTGGCGTGGAAGCTGAGGGTTGCCATATCGCCGGCATTTATGATGCTTTGGTCGTTCACTTTGACTCCAAAGGCGTGGGCGGCATCGTAGATGACTTTTAGGCCGTATTTATCGGCTATTTCCTGGATGGAGTCGGTGGCGCATGGTTTTCCGTAGACGTGTACGGGCATGATGGCTGTTGTGCGTGGGGTTATGGCGGCTTCTATCTTATTTGGGTCGATATTGCCTGTTTTTGGGTCGATGTCGACGAAGACGGGTTTGATTCCGTTCCACCAAAGGGCGTGGGTTGTTGCTACGAAGCTGTAGGGTGTTGTTATTACTTCGCCTGTGATGTGGAGGGCTTGCAGAGCTGTGATTAGGGGCAGGGTTCCGTTGGTGAAGAGGCTTATGTAGGGTACACCGAGATATTTGCAGAGTGCTTCTTCGAGTTGTTGATGAAACGACCCGTTATTGGTTATCCATTTGCTTTCCCAGATTTGTTCGAGGAGTTTTTGGAACTCATCGAGATTGGGCAAGAGTGGTGAGGTGACGGTTATGATGTCTTGATTCATCGTTGTGTGTTTTGAAAGGTTTGAATGGCTCTTTCGATGATTGGTGCCATGTCGTAGTATTTGTATTCGGCCAGTCGACCGCCGAAGATGACATTTGTTTCGTTGTCGGCAAGACTACGATATTGTTCGTAGAGTTTTGTGTTTCGCTGGTTGTTCACGGGATAGTAGGGTTCCATTCCGGGTTTCCATTCTTGTGGGTATTCGTGTGATACTACGGTATGGGGATTTTTATAGACATCCTGTCCGAATGTTTCGAAGTGTTTGTGTTCGATTATTCGTGTGTAGGGTATGGATGCTTCGGTATAGTTTACTACGGCGTTGCCTTGGAAGTTTGGTGTTTGTAGTGTTTTGTGTTCGAAGCGTACGGTTCGATATTCCAGGTTTCCGAAGCGATAATCGTAGAACTGGTCTATTTGTCCTGTGAATATTATTTTTTTGGCGATGGAGTTGAAGTAGTTTCGTTCGGAAAAATAGTTGGTTTCGAGTTGTGTTTCGATTCCTTCCAGCATTGTGTTGATTAATCGGTTGTATCCGCCGATTGGGATGCCTTGGAAGGTGTCGTTGAAGTAGTTATTGTCGAAGGTGAACCGAACCGGGAGTCGTTTGATGATGAACGCGGGTAGTTCGCTGCATTTTCGTCCCCATTGTTTTTCTGTGTATCCTTTTACGAGTCGTTGGTAGATGTCTTTTCCAACTAGCGTGAGTGCTTGTTCTTCCAGATTGCGTGGTGTGACGATGCCTTGTGTTTTGATGTTTTCGAGTGCTTCGCTGCGTTGTTCGTTGATTTTTGCTTCGGCTTCTTCGGGTGTTTTTGTGCCCCACATTTGGTTGAATGTGTTCATATTGAAGGGCAGGTTGTATAGTTTTCCCTGATAGTTGGCTACGGGTGAGTTTGTGAATCGGTTGAATTCCACGAGCGAATTTACGAACTGCCAAATCTCTCGGTTGGATGTATGGAAGATGTGTGCGCCGTATTTGTGTACGTTTATGCCTTCGAGTTCTTGGCAATGAAGATTTCCTCCTGTGTGTGTGCGTTTGTCTATCACCAGGGAGTTTTTTCCTGCCTTTTTGGCTTGGTAGGCGAACACTGCGCCATAGAGGCCGGCGCCAACGATGAGGAAGTCGTATTTTGGATTATTCATTGAATGAGGATGGAGTGGGGTA
This sequence comes from Prevotella micans F0438, assembly GCF_000243035.1. Taxonomy (NCBI): domain Bacteria; kingdom Pseudomonadati; phylum Bacteroidota; class Bacteroidia; order Bacteroidales; family Prevotellaceae; genus Prevotella; species Prevotella micans. Next base: position 976,077 of record NZ_JH594521.1, on the reverse strand, counting down.
GAGTGTCGTTCTTTTTACGAGGGGGTGGGATTGGTTGAGTCTGAGAAAATATGGAGGCTTGGTTGGGAAACAATTCGTTCTCCCTCTGTTTTGCGAACGGAGGTTGTTTCATCCGGTAAAATAGCCTCCGCTTCAGGGTTTTTGTGATGTTGATTTTGCCCGCAGAGTTATTTAGTCAGAATCGTTGTGAAGTTGTGTTTGCAAAGTTAAATATTCGTGTGTAAACGGCAAATAAAAAGGCTTCCGCGATTGGAAGCCTTTTTATTTATGAGTTATTGGTTTACTACTTCTACTCGATGATCCATTTTTGCGAGTTTTGCTTTGATGGCTTTTTTCTTTTTGTCGAGTTTCTGAACCTTTTTCCTACTGCATGCCAGTTTTGCGTTTGCTTTCTTCACCTTTTTGAGCATTTTCACTCGCTCTTTGGCGTATTGGGCTGTTTCGGCGGCGTTTTGGGTTGAATATCCAACTGGCCTGCTTACGTTTGCATTGGCGTTTGCTTCGGCTGCCTCTTTTTCGAGGTCGATGGTTTTGTCGACTGCTTTTTGATATTCGATTTCAGTCTTTGTGAGTTCGGTGTTGAGTTCCAGAACTTTTTTTTGCTGCTTCATTGCAGAAATAGTTGAGTCTGATTGAGCGTGACAAGGTGTGATAAATGCCATAACTGTGATGGCTGCTAAAATCTTTTTCTTCATATTATAAATTGTTTATCCTAAATTTTTCTGTGGCAAAGTTAAGATTGGTTGTGCGAGAGAACCAAATTATGGGAGAAGGAATCTGTGAATTGCCGTATTTTATTGATTTATGACAGATAAAACGTGTGTAGAGTGGGGGAGGAGTGGTTTTTAGGTAGTATAATCGTTTTTATTTGATAATATTTCGATTATTTCGTAGCCAGGAGTTTATTATGTATGAAAAAAGATTTTTCTCTATAGTCGAATATTTGTTTTACGAGAAAAAACATTTGTATCGATAGCTGCATATTTGCTTTACATGAAAAAAATGTTTTCTCTATAGCTGTATTTTTGTTTTACGAGAAAAAAGAGTTTTCTCTATAGCCGAAAATGTGTTTTGCCAGAAAAAAATGTTTTTTCTATAGCAATACTTGTCTGCTGTAAATTATAAGCGTTTTTTATGGAAAATAAATTTATAATCGAGTGGTTTTTTTGATTTTTTGTTTCTCTACGCTTGTCGAGCTCGTTTAAATGGGTTAGTTTTGCTGTCCGTAAACGTTTAATGTCTAAAAAAAATGGATAATAAGGAATTCAACGATTCGAGTGCTCTCGAAAATCAGTTAACCAAGACCCCAAAGCCCCGCAAGAACGAATATTGTGAAGGTTCGCAATACACTTTCGATGACCTCTATGTAACGCCTTTCAAACAGAAGCGCGTCTACGACCCGGATGGCAATATAAGTTATGTTCCGATTGAGCGCAATCTTCATCCAACGGGAATAGATGTGCTCGACGAGTTTTTGCTTGGTATGAGTAGCGGCGAAATGGGTACTTATAAGAAATATGGTTTCAGTACACACAACATTCACAACATTTTGTTTGTTCTCACCGGAATACAGGGAGTGCAGTTTGTGAACAAATGGCGAGTAAAAGTGGCCATGGATTTGCTTCGCTATACCGACCTCGCCATGCCCGAAGTAGCCAATTATAGCGCGATGGGCACAACCAGTAACCTGTTTTATTTCATGCAACGCGAAGCTAAGACCTCGCCGCTGCGCTATCGCCATTGGGTGCGCGAAAAGGGCGACCTGGGACGGTTCAAACTGTGATTTGAGGGGAGAATGGGTAATTTTGCCTCCGCGAAACTGAAAAAATAAGATTCGAAACTAGATGGACGAAGAAATTGTTGACATGGAAAACACGTTCGACGAACAAACCGACGCCGAACATTCCGACTATAAACCAACCGATAGATTCGATGCCTCGGCCGTGCATCATCTCTCGGGAATGTATAAGAATTGGTTCCTCGACTATGCAAGCTACGTTATCCTGGAGCGCGCCGTGCCTAGCATCGACGACGGATTGAAACCCGTGCAACGTCGCATACTGCACTCCATGAAACGAATGGACGACGGGAGATACAACAAAGTGGCCAATATCGTTGGACACACAATGCAGTTCCATCCGCACGGAGATGCCTCAATCGGCGACGCGCTGGTGCAAATGGGACAAAAGAATCTGCTTGTCGACACACAGGGCAACTGGGGAAACATTCTTACCGGCGACCGGGCCGCTGCACCACGCTACATCGAGTCGCGACTGTCGAAATTCGCCCTCGAAACGGTGTTCAACCCCAAAACAACCGACTGGCAACTGTCGTACGACGGCCGAAACAAAGAACCCATCACGCTGCCCGTAAAATTTCCACTCCTACTAGCCCAGGGCGCCGAAGGAATTGCCGTCGGACTGTCGTCGAAGATTCTACCCCACAATCTGAACGAAATTTGCGACTCGGCCGTGAAATATCTTCGCGGCGAAGAGTTCAAAATCTTTCCCGACTTCGCCACAGGCGGAAGCATCGACGTTTCCCGATATAACGACGGCGCAAGGGGCGGAACACTCAAAGTGAGAGCGAAAATCGAAAAACTGGATAGCAAAACACTCGTAATTCGCGAAGTTCCATTCACCAAAACCGCCAGCTCGCTGCAAGAATCGATAACCAAAGCCGTGGAGAAAGGGAAATTGAAAATTCGGCGAGTTGAAGACATGACAGCCTCCGAGGTCGAAATTCATCTCCACCTCTCGCCCGGCACGTCGAGCGACAAAACAATCGACGCGCTATACGCCTTCTCCGATTGCGAAATCAGCATATCGCCCAACTGTTGCGTCATTGCCGACAACAAACCCGTCTTCCTTTCGGTGAGCGACGTACTCAGACATTCGGTTGACCACACCCAAAACCTTCTCCGCAAAGAATTAGAGATTCATCGAACCGAACTTCTGGAACAACTCTTCTTCAACTCCCTCGAACGAATCTTCATCGAAGAACGCATATACAAGGAAAGAGAGTTCGAAATGGCGAAAAACATCGACCGAGTAGTTGCATTTGTCGACTCGAAACTCGAACCATTCAAAAAAGACTTCATACGTGAAGTTGGACGCGAAGATATACTCCGGCTGCTCGAAATCAAGATGCAACGAATCTTGAAATTCAATAAAGACAAAGCCGATGAACTAATTCAAAAAATAAAAGACGAAATAGCCGCGATAGACAAGGATTTGTCGGAAATGACGCGAGTTACAATCGAATGGTTCCTGCACCTGAAAGAAAAATATGGCTCCGAGCATCCGCGACTCACCGAAATAAAAAGTTTCGACACAATAATAGCCGCAAAGGTGGTCGACGCCAACGAAAAACTCTACATCGACCGTCAGGAAGGATTTATCGGAACAGGATTGAAGAAAGCCGAGTTTGTACAGAACTGCTCCGACCTGGACGACGTGATAATCTTCTATAAAGATGGAAAATATAAGGTGACTAAGATTGCCGATAAAGTGTTCATCGGAAAAGGAGTTCTGCACGTGCAGGTGTTCAAAAAGAACGACAAACGAACAATTTATAACGTGGTTTATCGCGACGGACGCGACGGACCATGCTATATAAAAAGGTTCAACGTTACGTCAATCACCCGCGATAAAGAATACAACATTACGCAAGGCGTCGAAGGCTCGAAAATAATGTATTTCACAGCCAATCCTAACGGAGAGGCCGAAACACTCAAAATAACTCTCGACCCGATTCCGCGAGCTCGAAATCAAAACATATTCCTCGACTACGACTTCTCGAAACTAGCCATCAAAGGGCGTAATTCAAAAGGCAACCTGCTCACAAAACGAAGCGTTCACCGAATCTCGCTCAAAAACCACGGACACTCCACACTTGGAGGACGAAAGGTGTGGTTCGACCCCGATGTAAACCGAATAAATTATGAAGAACACGGAAAATTCCTCGGAGAGTTCTTCGATACCGATAATATTCTTGTCGTACTCAAGGATGGCTCGTTCTACACAAGTTCCATCGAGCCCACGAATCATTATGAAGACAACATTCTTTATATAGAAAAGTTCGACCACGACAAGGTGTGGACAGCCGTTTTGCTGGATGCCGACAACCAAGGATATGCCTATCTCAAACGTTTTCAAATGGAAAACACACGCCGACATCAAAATTTCATGGGCGAAAATCAGGAATCAAAACTTCTGCTTCTCACCGACGAACAAAACCCAATGATTCGCATCACCTTTGGAGGAGCCGACGCCGTGCGCGGAACCGAAGAGGTCGACGCTGAACAATTCGTGGGCGTAAAGAGCTTTAAAGCTAAAGGACGCAGACTTTCAACCTGGCTCGTGGCTAAAGTAGAAGAGTTGGAGCCAATTCGGAAACCGGAGCCCGATACTGAAGATGAGCCTCGAAACGATATAAACGAAGAAAACCTCGACCCGGATGCCGGTAAGAGTCAGCAACAGGTAATCGACGAAATAACCGGTCAGCTGAATCTTTTCTCTGAAAAAACCGATGAAGAATAGTGCGCTTCTCCTCATTATCTTGTTTTTCGCCCTAACCGCTGCGGCGCAAGATACAATACAGAGCAAAAAAATAATAACCACCGCGCGAATGCTCGGATTAGGCTTTACAAACAGACTCGACACCTATCTGTCGGCCGAGGAATACACCGGTTCCGAACTACGATTCGTTTCGCAAACCGTTCGCGAAAATGGAAGCCGAATCTCACGCGCTGTGAATCATCAAGCAAACATCGCAAAGATGAATAATAGCGCCGGCAACGGAAACGAAATCGGAGCACTATATTCCTTTGCCTACGACTGTAATTATCTTCTTCTACGACGCCAACTTGAAATCAGAGCCGGCGTCGGACTCGAATCTTCCTTGGGTTTCCTCTACAATACCCGAAATACAAACAATATCGCACAAGCCTATCTCGCGGCAAACCTTGAAGCCGGAATAATCGCTGCATACCCTTTCCGACTTCTTAACCTGCCGATGGAAGCCAGATGGGAAGCCCATTTCCCACTCGGAGGGTTAATGTTCTCACCTAACTACGGCCAGAGCTACTACGAAATATTTTCGCGCGGAAATTACGACCGTAATATCGTTCCCACGACTGTTTTTTCAACTCCGTCGCTCCGCCAACAACTCACACTCGATTTCACGGTAGCCCGAACAACCGTACGACTCGGATATATGAACGACATCCGACAGTCATCCGTGAATGGTTTGAAACAACATGCCTGGAGCCACCTCTTCCTCGTTGGAATAGTGCGAAAATTCTCAATCACGCACATAATCCCATGAAAAATCTTCTTCTAGTCGTTTTTGCATTGAGCATCGTCTTCTCGTCATGCATAACAAACGAAACGCCCGACAATAATCCGCGCGGCAATCTCGAAGCTCTCTGGAAAATAATGGACGAGCATTATTGCTTCTTCTCGCAAAAAGGAATCGATTGGGACGCTGTCCACGCGAAATATTCGGCACAAATAAACAACTCTCTCAGCGAGCGACAACAATTCGAAATCATGGCTAACATGCTTTCTGAACTTCGCGACGGACACGTGAATCTTTACACGGCATTCGACATTGCACGCTATTGGGCGTGGCACGAAAACTATCCTAAAAACTTTTCAGACTCACTGCTGAGGCGATATCTCAAAAACGATTATTTCCTGGCTAGCGGAATGGATTACACCATCTTAGACGACAACATCGGCTATCTGCGCTGCGCCAGTTTTCAGCGCGGAATCGGTTCGAGCAATCTCAACGAAATAATGCTCTATCTGCAACCCTGCCGTGGTCTGATTGTAGACATTCGCAACAACGGCGGCGGCTCGATAAGTAATGCCGAAGAACTTGCAGCCCGCTTCACCAACGAATCTCTCCTTGTGGGCTACATGCAGCATAAAACAGGTCGTGGACATGACGATTTTTCACCCATGCAGCAACAAATTCTTCATCCGGGCCGCGGAATTCGTTGGCAAAAGCCAGTAGTGGTGCTCACGAATCGAAGCGTATTCTCGGCTGCCAACGAATTTGTGAAATACATGAAATGTTTCCCAAATGTTCGAGTCGTAGGCGACCGCACTGGCGGCGGTTCGGGTATGCCATTCTCTAGCGAGCTTCCTAATGGATGGGGCGTTCGTTTTTCTGCTTGTCCGATGTTCGACCGTACCGGCGCTCTAACCGAATTCGGTATCGACCCCGACTACAAACTGAATCTTCTGCAAAAAGACTTTCTCCTGGGCCGCGACACTATGATAGAGTTTGCTCGCAAACTACTCGTCTCTAATGAATATTGAACATTTCGCAATCACTGTCTTTTGCAGAAGTCTTAACCCCAAAATCTCTTTCAGCAGGCGCCTCACACGATTTAATCTAAATTCCTCCACCTTGTTCTAAATCAAGAAAGCAGCCTCATATTTTGCCCGAATGAATTGATTAATATACCTTTGCCGCCGTGAGTTACATAGCAACATATTCCATCGCCCCCGCGACGCAGAGAAATTTCGATTTCTCTGTGATTTTTTCGTCTGAATATTTGGCGGGTTCGGAAAAAGTGCTAACACACACACACACACACACACACACACACACACACACACACACACACACACACACACACACACACACACACACACACACACACACACACACACACACACACACACACACACACACG
>NZ_JH594521.1:909503-969031 GCF_000243035.1 Prevotella micans F0438 | reverse complement strand
CACACACACACACACACACACACACACACACACAGGCATCTAGCCTCACCTAACTTATTTTTACGCGCGCGTAGAAATTACGCAAATCCTTTAAACAATGAAACTCCGGTGAGTTTTATTGTTCCATTTGTCGTGTCCTTTTCCGAGCCGCGTAAGGAAGAAATAACGGAATAATATTCACTCAAAATAATCGAAAAATGAAAAGAAGAGATTTAAAGAAACGCGCCTACATTGTGCCATGGTGTAGGGTTATAGAAACCGAATGTGAGAGTTTTATCTGTATTTCAGGAAGCCTTGATGGCATAGGTTCAAACGTACAAAATAATTATGATGATAAAGGCGAGCACAATATGGGGAGCATTTATCTTGGCGACCCTTCATCCATGGCACCAGCTAAACAGCAGATAGGAAATTGGGAAGATGAATAACTTAAAAAAGAAAACAACATGAATAAGAAAAATATTTTATTAGGAGCATTTAGCATAGCAATTTTTTCGTTCACAGCTTGTAACAAGGACAATGACTATCTCAACGAAGATGGAACTGTAAATATCGAAAAAGCTATAGAGTTCAATGTAGATTTCGCAGACTACAACGAAGATCAAGAAGTAGGTGTGACACGTGTAAGCAATAAAGAAGAAAAGCTCCAACAACAGATGGTTGACCTCGGAAATGGTGTCCTTGCTCAATGTACCCTGCAACGTGACACTACCAAACGACCAAAATCAACAACACGTGCAATCCCCTACGGTACTTACACAATGCTAGCTTATGATGTATCTGATAACTCTTTAAAAGGCGAGATAACAGGAATAGTGAACGGTAGCATTTTCACCCCCTCATATAAAAATAGTAAGAGTATCCGTCTCATACCAGGAAAGACCTATGACTTTGTGCTATTCAACAACTTTGTGATACGCAATGGAAATCAGCTCAAAGTAACAAGAGATAATAATACTGATAGAGCATTGATTGCTCGTACAAGAAAGACCATTTCATCAACGCCTTATGATCAAAAAATATCCTTCACTCTCAAACGTGCTGCTTCCAAGGTTAGAATAAAGATATCATCTTACGAGAGCCTTGAACATGCTGCTATAACAACCAAATTTTATTTAGACGACGAAACGGGCCTACCAGGTAGTTCTATTTACGACGCGTCTATTGGAGAATGGGGTATGGGAGATGATAGAACTTCGGCTCTCTCACTACAATATATACCTTATTCTTTCGGAGGTACAGAGACCGACTCTTGGAAATACTATACCATGAATAAAAATGGAGACCATAATACCGCCGATATAATATTTACTCCTGGTATAGACGTCTCAAAATTAAAGCTAACCTTTACAAACGCTAGGTTTTATGGCCAACCAATAGCTAATAATATTACTTTTAAGTTCAATCCCTCGCAGACATTAAAGTTTGAAGAAAACGGCTCATATATACTCAATGTAGATTTGAAATATAATTTTGTTTATCTGATGAGCAATGGCGAAGTCCTTCCTCTTAAGGATATACCCAATAACGACGGAACGAAAAAGCCTATTGCTATAGTTATAAGTAAAAGTAGACGCATGGCAGTAGCATTGAAAGATTTATATGGGCCCAATGTGACTACCAGATGGTGGATGGATAATAGAAAAAATGTACAAACCAATACACACTATTATGATATTACCAGGTTTGTCGGTGGCACATACATGGAATTTAATGAAGTGAATACAAGTGGAAGAGATGAGACTTGGGATCCAGGATTTTCAACTGGTAATGTTGTTGGTGACAAAGTGAAAGGTCGAAATCCTGATTTCCCAGCTTTCAAAGCCGCTGCAGAATACAATCCAGGTATAGCATATACTGGTGGGCAATCTTTAGTATGGTATTTGCCTTCAATAAGTGATTGGAAAATAGCTGTTGCAGTATTGGGAAAAGTAAACCAAGAACTCAAACTGTTTAATGCTGAATACAATTTCAATAAAGGTTTTGCAAATACTGCCTTTGCCAGAAAAAGATTCAAGAATATTGTATCTTTCAGATAATCAATAAAATAAGAATGAATAAAGGGTAAATGGGTTACGAGATGGAAACGAGCGAGTTTCTTTCCCTTTCTTTATTTTGCAATGCTTCAATGAACACTTAATTTATAGTTGCAAAGATAGTCATTTCATTATGAAAAACGACACAAAATAATGGAAATCGCAAAAAACGTGGCGAAAAATTTGTTTTTCTCGTTTTCTTTTCGTAATATTGCAATTGAATGTCTGTTAATATGCACATCGTGCGAAACTCTGACATCCAAATTTTAATTAACGGTTCGGAGAATACCGAGCCAAGTATAAACTTTATTCTATTTAGTTATGAAAGCATTAGCTTTAGAAGTCTTTTCAAAAGACGAAATGGGTTTTATCAATGGTGGCGGTGATGTAACTGCAACTAAAACCATTATCAATGCAGATGGTTCAACAACCACCATTACAACAACGATTAAGGATGATGGGACTGTCATCATTGACAGAGTAACAACAAAGCCTTAAGAGTTTCTGTGTCTGACTATGCTCTTTCGTTCATAGTCAGACATTTTATTTTTATTTACAACTTTATATCTCTATAACTTTCTTGTTGTAATGTTTCGTGTTTTAATTTTAATTTTAATTTCTGTTTTCAGTTTTCAATCTCAAGCAGCAATAGTACCTCAAGATACATTGATGTTATCAGCTACCGTAGTTGATGAGGTACAAGAACCTTTACCCTATGCCACCGTACTATTAATTACAGAAGAAGGAGAAATTTTAAAAAGTACAACAACTGATTCAAAAGGGGTGTTCAATATAAGCAAAGAAGGAACTGATGGTAAATTTATTGCTGTCAGATTTATGGGATATAAACAAGCACGAGTCTCTATTCCTCTTCCAACTGTTATCCAGTTAGAACCGAATTCCAACACGTTGCAAGAGGTTATAGTTAAAGGAAAAAGAGCAGTCTATAAAGTTTCAGAAGGAACATTTGAAATAGACGTCTCAAAATCAGAGTTAAAAAAATTACCCGAAGTTGCAGATGTTCTTGCTTTTCTTCCAGGAATGTTGGCGACCGGTGGAAGAGTTGTACCTATATCAGGAGGCACACCTTTGTATATATTGAATGGAGTAGAACAAAAATCATACGATAGAATCGGTACGCTCCGTCCTGAACAAATAAAAACGGTAAATGTTAATTACTATCCACCAGCTAAATATTCGGCTCAATATGGTTGTATTATTTCTATTACAACAAACCAACAATTAACAGATTACTTTTCTGCTCAGGTGGAACATAATTCTTTGTTCGGACGGCGGTATACAGAAGAGGATGTATTGAGAATTTCTTTATCAAAAAAGAAATGGGATAATTTATTGTCTTATAATTTTTCATACCTCAATGAAGATAACACAGGTACCAATCAATACGATGTATTAAGCCCTAAAGGGAAAACGGAACGGTCTTCCATCTCTTACAATAATGAAATTCTTTCCAAGCCTGCTCACCATATTGTCGAAAGTTTCAGTTACAGACCCAATCAAAAATTTAATATAACATTTCAGGGTGATATAAATATCTCCAATAAGAAAGCGAATACCCAAGGAGATGAGTATAACTATGAATATGGTCTGAATACACTATATTCCAACACTCATCAAGATGAAAGAAGTCGTAATATTTCTGCCAATGCCGATTTGTTGGTAAATTATACAATGACAGATAAGCAACAACTATCTGTTTCTGGCGGTTATTTCTACGCTAAAACAAAATCAGAGATAGATTTAGTATCAAACAGTAAAAACCGTTCTTGGATAAATGGTAAAAATGACTATAACGCATTTAATACAAAGATAGAGTACGACTACAACTCGAAAAAGGGTTTCTCTCTAAATATGGGCTTTCAAGGAAATTCTATTCTGAACAAAGGCTATTCAAATTACATTTTTGAGAATACTACGACTCCATTCTATAATATAACGAGTAATCTTCAAGATGATGAACTCAGTTTATTTGCAACTATAAATCAAAAATGGAATAAACTCTTTATCACCGCAGGGGTTAGAGGAAGCATTTTTCATTCTGAATATGAGCAAAATAAAACAAATAGTATTACTGATACATACTTTAAACTCTTTCCTCGTATAACAGCCCAATGGCAGATAAATCCCGATTTGCTATTCATTGGAAGTATTATTACTCAGAATTCACGACCAATGTTTAGGGATATTTCCCCTCTTTTGCATTATATAAATCCTTATTTATATGAAAAAGGTAATTCATCTCTTAAATCTAATGATAGATACATTTATTCCTTATCTATGGTATGGAAGAATAAATTTGTCTTACAGGGAAGATACATACATGACGCTAATGCTGTTTTGTGGAAGTTCACCGAAAATTCTGAATTAAATGGAGCTCTATTGAATTCTCCCGTCAATGTAGATTACAATACATGGTTGTTTAATGCAAGTTATTCAGATAAATTCGGTATATATAGATTTGCTTATAATGCTTCATTTCGTTATATTCCAACAAAAATTAAATACTTAGATACTTATGCACCTAGAAATCCAAATATTGCATTTACCTTGGTCAATCAATTTGACATTACTAAGCAAATGATGGCGTCTATAGATTTATCTTACTCTTCAAAAAATGGTTTCTTGGGAGTATTGGAATCACCTAAGTATGGTTTATCTTTTTGGATACGGCAAAATTTCTTCAAAGATAATCGTTTACAAATTATCTTGAGAGGTAACGATTTATTACATAAATCTATATCAAAAACAAATGTATTCATAGATAATATCAAAGTACAAACAACTCCTGATTTCGATAGTCGCTTTCTTTTACTGACCATTAAATATACATTCAATGGATTTAAGGATACATTTAGAAGATTGAACACCAATGAAAGCAATCAGAAACGATTGAATTTGCAGTGATAATATTTTTGCAAATTTAATATTTACTTTAGTATAGTATTTTTAGTATAGTTTTATATATCATAAATGTACACCTTAGTTAGACAACGTGACGCAAAAGATTGTGGACCTTCTTGCTTAGCAATGATAGTTAAGCATTATGGTCGCGATTTTAATATTGATTCAATTAGAACAGTTTGTTCATTAAATCGAGAGGGAGTTTCTTTGCTTGGTATCAGTAAGGCTGCAGAAACTATCGGTTTCAAGACTGTTGGAGGTCGATTAAGTTTTGATACACTTGCATTTGAAGTTCCTTTGCCCTGCATTGTTCATTGGAATCAAAATCATTTTGTTGTTGTCTATAAAATAAAAAAGCACAAAAAAGGAAAATATACCGTATATGTTGCCGACCCTGGCAAAGGACTTGTTTCCTATACCCAAGAGGAGTTCTGCGAGCATTGGGTAAGTACTAAGACCAACGGTGAGGAGAAAGGTGTCGCCCTTCTTCTTGAACCGACAGAACAGTTCTATGCTCAAAACGATACAGAAACAGCACCGACTCAAAGCCGCGCGAAGTTCCTTTGGAACTATCTCAAAAAGTACAAGAGATTCTTTACGCAACTCATTCTCGGTCTGTTGCTCGGCTCGCTCCTGCAACTCATTTTCCCCTTCCTCACTCAAGCCATCGTTGATACAGGTATAGGAGGAAAGGATATAGGCTTTGTATGGTTAGTGCTCTTGGCAGAAATGATGCTACTTTTCAGCCGTACCGCCATCGACTTTATCCGCTCCAAAATACTCCTGCACATCTCCACACGTATCAATATCTCGCTCATCTCGGATTTCTTCATCAAATTGATGAAACTACCGATGAAGTTCTTCGACACCAAACTGATGGGCGACCTCTTGCAACGTATTGAAGACCACCGACGTGTGGAGCAGTTCCTCACCTCAAGCAGTCTGAGCCTGCTATTCTCGTTCTTCACCTTCCTTGTCTTCGGTGTCGTCCTTGCAGTCTATAATCTTGGCATCTTCCTTGTATTCCTCTCGGGGACATCGCTTTATGCCGGATGGATTATCCTTTTTCTCAAAAAGCGCAGGCAGTTGGACTACAAATATTTCGAGCAGGCAGGGCGAAACCGCAACGTTACCTACCAACTCATAGGTGGTATGCAGGAAATCAAGTTGCAGGGATGTGAGCAGCGCAAGCGTTGGGAATGGGAGGACGTGCAAGCCGACCTTTTCAAGGTCAATCTGCAAAGTCTTAATCTTCAGCAAATACAACAGGCAGGAAGCATCACCATCAACGAGATAAAAAATATCTTGATTACCGTTTTTGCTGCAACTTCTGTCATACAAGGCAATATGACGCTTGGTATGATGCTGGCAGTGCAGTACATCATTGGACAGCTCAACAGCCCCGTGGAACAGCTCATTCAGTTTATCTATTCTTGGCAAGACGTGAGCATCAGCCTTGACCGTATGAACGAAATTCATACAGAGACTAACGAGGAGAATGCGAAAAGAACACGGAATGCCTACATTGACGAAACACTTGAGGGACATTCCCTCAAGATAAAAGACCTCTCTTTCAAATACGACATCTACAGCCCAAAAGATATTCTCTCAGACATCAATCTCTCCATACCTAACGGCAAAGTAACCGCAATCGTGGGGGCGAGTGGAAGCGGAAAGACCACACTCGTTAAACTCTTGTTGGGGTTCTATGAACCTCTGAAAGGAAGCGTTCAAGTCGGCAGTGCCAATCTGAATGAATATAATCTCGGCTGGTGGCGAAGCCAATGCGGTGCGGTAATGCAGGAGGGGTATCTCTTCTCCGATACCATTGCGAGGAATATTGCCATATCGGATGATGAACCCGACATCGAACGTATCCGCCATGCTGCCCGTGTGGCAAACATCGCTGACTACATCGAAGCCCTGCCTTTGGCTTACAACACGATGATAGGACAGGACGGACAGGGCATCAGTCAGGGACAACGACAACGCATTTTGATAGCAAGGGTAGTCTATAAGAATCCAATGTTTGTCTTTCTGGATGAAGCGACCAATGCCCTCGATGCCAACAATGAACGAGCCATTACAGAAAACCTCTCGGAGTTCTACAAGGGAAAAACAGTTGTAGTAGTGGCACACCGCCTTTCCACTGTTCGCGATGCCGACCAAATTGTAGTTTTGGATGAAGGTAAAATTGTAGAGGTAGGTACACACGAGGATCTGACTGCTAAACGTGGTAAATATTTTGCCTTAGTGAAGAATCAATTAGAATTGGGTAACTGATATGGAAAACCAGGAAAAGAAACAGGAACGGAGTTTTGAGCTCCGCAGCGAGAAAGTACGCAGCATCGTGGGGCAGATACCCTCATCTCTCGTTCGTTATGGTATTACTGCCATAGGAGCTGTTTTGCTTTGTCTGTTAGCCGTAGCCTATTTCCTGCCTTATAAACAAGTGTATTCGGGAACGGCTACCGTACACGGAGCAACAACCGCAACACCAGCGGACAGCACAGATATAACCATCTTATTAAAGTTCGAGAATAAACGCCCCGACAATGTAAACAGACAAATGATTTATCTGCAATCTCCCTATGGAACGTTTGCAGGGCAGATACAGGACCTTTCTTCCGTCCGTGACACATTGGAGCGTCAGGAAGCCCTTTGTCGTTTCAAGCCAGCCGACATAAAAACAGTAGAAAACCAAACCATAGACTTCCAAATAACACGAACATCGGGCAATCTGCTGCAAAAAATGCTTGGGGGAATATAATTCCATCGCACATTCCTTATCTCTCCCGATAGTCAATGGTTAAACTCACTGCTTTCTCTTGGAAGGTAGTGAGTTCTTTTGTTAGTTGGATAAGTTCCTGCAACAAAGCTTTTACACTTTTCTCTGCCGTATAAAGGTGCATCAAGCGGACGACTTGATTATAGTTTATGCCAATCTTATGTACTTGGGCTGTGAGTTCAGAGAGCTTGCGGTAATACTCAACTGCGGACTTATCCACCATTATCACCTTGAATCTCTCTCCAAGGATACGGGCACGAACGAAATCGGACTTGCTCACTGCCCCCGACTTGTTGTACAGGTCGATGGCTCGCAGTTGGTCTTTCACATCTGGCATACGGGTGTCCCATCTGTCCCAGCGTGGCACTTCTTCTATCCTACGATGACCGTAGCGGTTGTTGTTGGCTATTTCTAATTTAGGCATAATCTTAACTTGTTTTGTTTGTTGTCTAATCACGACTTTGGAGTGATTTAATCCCCTTCGGGGCAAGGGTTTTTGTGGGACAAACGGTAGTTTGTCGGACAAAGACACACCTTGCTGATGTAGAAAATGGGATTATAAGCCCATGCCGTGTTACTGCATTCACTGAATACAGTAACTCAGCGTAGGCTTGCATTCGAGGAATGCAGTACTTCAGAGTTTCCGCCATCTTTCCACATCATCTTTGTATTGGTCGAGATGTTCTCGAAGCACCTGCTCCACATATCCTGAAACGCTTGCTCCCTGTTCACCGATTTTCCTCACCACGAAGTCCAACTTTCGTTGAGTTTCCTCTGATACATACACGGCTTTGCGGTGGCTGTTGCGAAAGGGCTGGAGATATTTCCCCTGAAACTCGGATAATTGCTTCCTGTCCCTTGTTTTTCCCATTCGTTGATGATTCTCTTCAGTAGAAGTAGCCCTTTCCTTTGGTGACAACTCTGTTTCTTGATTGGACGGTTGAGAATAGTCCTTGTGACTCTCCTTGTCATTTTGTTCCTCAACTTTAACAGGCTCAAATCTTTTCTTTTCCTCTTCATAATCTATGGGCTGATCAAAATCGGGCAACTCTTCTGGCTTGCGGAGCTTAACGCCATAATTGCCCATATCTCGAAGGGCTTGTTCCAGACGCTGTTTCCTTTGTTCATCTATTCTTGCCATAATTTCTTGGGTATTGCGTTATAATGCCTTTCAAGCATTGTTTGTATGTCGCTCTGTTTGTAAAGTATCTTCCCTCCGATTTTGTAGAAAGGAAGTGTTCCTAAGTTTCTGTACTCTTGGAGCGTGCGTGTGCTGAGCCGTAATTGGCTGCAAACCTCCTCGCCAGTGAGGTAAACCTCTCCGCCCAGCATCGGACGGGCGGTAGCGCAATAACGCTCCAGTTTCTTTAAGATGCCCTCCATCAGTTGTGCAAACATCTGCATCTGAGGGGCTTGCTGTGTAATGATTTCGTTCTCTGTCATAGTTCATTCATTGTTTGCGTTCAGTAACTCCGTGATGTCGCTCTCCTTGTAATAGCACTTGTGTCCAATCATTGAGAAAGGGATTTTCCCCGTATCTCTGTATGATTGCAGGGTACGTTTGCTGATGCCCAAACGCTTGCACACGGCTTCGTTGTCAAGCCATTCGTCCGTTTCGGGCGGATTGCCGATGAGTTGTTCGATACTGTGGATAAAGTCTGCAAATTCGGAGTGGTGTCGCTCCCACGCTTTGCGGTCGATGATAATGAG
Organism: Prevotella micans F0438; assembly: GCF_000243035.1. Classification (NCBI taxonomy): domain Bacteria; kingdom Pseudomonadati; phylum Bacteroidota; class Bacteroidia; order Bacteroidales; family Prevotellaceae; genus Prevotella; species Prevotella micans. Next base: position 959,575 of record NZ_JH594521.1, on the reverse strand, counting down.
TTTCATTGCCTTGATTTTGTTTTGATTACTTTATTGTTACTCGGCAAACAAACTGTTATGCAGTCCATTGCCGTACTTATCGAGTGCAAAAGTAAACCCTCGGAAGCACCGCTGCAAGAAATGAGGAAAAGCAGGGAAATAGAGAGAAAACAAGAGAAAAGACCAAAGGAGATCCATCTGTGTTATTGCGGTAATGAGATGAGGTGCCGGCTCTTTCCTTTTATTATTTTGTTGTTTTATCGATAATTCGATAGTTCGACAAATCGAGATATCGAAGTGTCGATAGATAGTTTTATCGATAGATTATTTTGACGATATATAGTTTTGACAATAGATAGTCATGACAACAAATTGTACAAACAACAGATTGTCCGTATTATCGTCAGTCCTATCTGTTGTTGGTTGTTACGCCTTGCGTCCAAAGAGCCTGAGTATGCCGTATTCTTGTCGTGCCTATACTCTCTACGGCAGCCCTGCTCTGCAAGGTTGGGAGAGATGAATACAACCGCATGGCTATTGAAAATGGCAATACCACCTTGAAAAAGAAAAATCCTGCGGTGGAGATTCTTCTCTCCATCCGCAGGACTTGACCTTGTCAGGGCAGATTAGCTGCCGTTGTACCTTTGCACGATAAGAAACGGCATCAGGGACTTTGCGTGTGCCTTTGCTTACAACGCCTTTGGACTTACCCCTCCGTCTGACCGATTATTGGCAAATGATTGCTCTCGATGAGCAGCACAATCGTGCCTGTGAGTTCGGTGTAAAGACGGTCGTATTGCTCGTCAGAAGCAAATGTGTCCGTCAAACCGAACTTGTCGAATGTGGCTTGAACAGCCTCATTCGACAACAATATGGGTGCAAGCTTCTCAGGGAGTGGTGCAGGCAGTTCCCTCTCAAACTCGTTCTCTAAGACAGAAACAAGCGTGTCGTACTTGGAAAAGTGCAAACCTTGATACAACACCTCACTTGCTATGTTCTCTGCTTCGAGGTGCGAAAAACCTTGTGCCACAGCATCGCAGTAGGCAGTGAGAGCCATGTCTGCTCGTGTGGTGATAAACTCCGTGTCGTGCAATTTTTCGGGGTGATGCTCACTCATATAACTTCTTAATTTCAATCGAAAGTAAGAAAGTTCCTGTTTGTTGTTCTCTTTCATAATCGTTTGGTTTTCAATCGTGAATAATAAATGTTTGGTAATTACTTCCTTTTTATGCTTGTTGCAATGGAACGTTCTGCCGTGCTATCGACTCACAATAACCCTCAAATACAGAATGCTCCCTGTCAGTGAGTGCAGTCATATCCTCCTGTATCTTGTGGTCGGTTATCTTTCCGTAGATTTGTGTCGTACCTATATTGCTGTGTCCGAGCATCTTGCTGAGCGTTTCCATCGAAATACCATTGGAAAGGCAAATCGTGGTTGAGAATGTGTGGCGAGCCATGTGAAAAGTCAAGCCCTTATCTATCCGGCATATCTGCCCGATGTTCACACACGCAAAGGATGCTTTCCTTATTGTAAGATTGGGAAATATCAATTCGTCTGCTTTCTTGTCCTTGATATAGAGCGAAAGTATTTGTTTGGCAATGGGCAGAAGCGGAATGATGGCTTCCACGTCTGTTTTCTGCCTTTTGATGCGGATTTCCTCTGTGCCGTCTGCATTATGGATGATGTGTTTTGGTTTGAGCCGTTGCATGTCCACACGAGCCAAACCAGTGAAGGAACAGAAAAGGAAGAGTTGTCTTGCTCGCTCGAATTGTCTGTCAATGATAGGTGTTTGCAATACCCGTTGCAGTTCCTCCGTAGTGAGATAACGCCTTGTGCGGTGTGGAAGTTCTGCTTTGTAGTCTGCAAACGGATCGATGCGGATATACTTCTTCTGCTGACCTATGCCGATGAGTTTTCTAAGGAAGATGACCGCTACCTGAATAGTGGCAAGAGAAAGGTTGCGCTCTGATTTAAGGTAGAAGTCCATCCCTTCGATAAAACCATAGTCAAGCGATGAGTAGCGAATATCCTCCAGCCCCAAGCGTTCACGCAAATAAGCCTCAATGAGTTGTGTGGCATAGATGTAGTTGGCAAAGGTCGGCTTGGCAACCGTTATTCCCACACAAGGACGCTTTTCTTCAATAAATAGTTGGGCTTCCTCCAAAAGAAAACCTTTGGGCTTGTCTTCTTCCATGAGTTCACGCTTCAGTAACTCGGCGGTGATATAGCCACGTTGCCAAACTAATTCTTGGTATTTGCCTTTGGCTTGTTCCTCTTTGGTTTGTAAATAGCGGTTGATTTCCTTTGTCTCTTCGCCTATACCCTTGCACCGTCCCTTACGACTGTCCCAAAGTTCGGGAGCGATTTCCTTTCCCGTGCTGTATTGTACCTGTTCTCCGTCTATGGTGATGCGCCCCATAATCGGGCATTTTCCGTTCTTCTTCTCTTTGGAGCGGTTGATATAAAAGAGTGTCTTGAATGTACTTCGTGCCATGATGTCAAAGTTTTAGGGTGAATGTATCTTGTATTCGCTGCTGCACTATCTGCATATCCCTATGTATTCTTTCGGAGGAAACCGCTGCATATACCTGTGTTGTTCTCAGGTTGGTGTGTCCGAGCATACGGCTCACCGTTTCAATAGGTACACCTGCCGAAAGCGTGATAAGCGATGCAAAGGTGTGTCTTGCCATGTGAAAGGTCAGCGGAGTTTCCATACCGATATTTCGCTGTATATAGTGCATGCCATTGAGGATAACGTCGGTGGTTGGAACGTCAAAGACAAAGCCTGCCCTTATCCCTCTATAACGATTCATGATAGTCTGCGCAGGGGGAAGCACCTGTACACGATACGGAGTTTTGGTTTTCATTCGCCTGCCCTTGATGCAGAGTTCGCCCTCTTCCAAGACGATATTTTCCTCCCGAAGATTACGGACATCGGAGATAGCCAGCCCTGAAAAGCAGGAGAAGACGAACAAATCACGGACAATGCGGTAGTTTTCCCATTCAATCTCCAAGTCGATGATGTGCTCAAGTTCTTCCTGCGTAATGCTTCTCGGTTCGCCTTTTGGTCGCTCGTAACTGTAGCCCAAGAACGGATAGAAGTCCAGCACACCTTTCTTCACCGCCATGCGGACGATGGTCTGCAAAGTAGACACGGTACTCGATATGCTGCTGCGTTTCAGTCTGCGGTCGATGGTAAGATAATACTCAAAACCCTCGATAAATGCTTTGTCCAGCTGTGAGAGTGGAATGTCGCTTACCTTGTGCTTCTTCTGCACATACTCACGAAGCAGGGATAGCTGGTAGGTACGGAGTTTGAATGTCTTTAAAGCTCTATCAATGCCTATGCGCTCCTTTGTCTGTGTGAGATACTCCCCGAAACTCTCCAAGAGCAAGGCTTGACAGTGGATTTGCCCCTGATAGGCATCCCTCACGTCTGTGGCTGTGAAAGTTTCTTTCCTTTCACTGAGTTCGTGAAAGCGTGTGTGAATAAGTGCGGTGCATTCACCGAGTTTCTGATTGACTGACACAGCCATGCTACTCTTGCCGATAAGCCTTTGCTTACGGCTGTCCCAAAGAGCGAGCGGAGTCTTACACTTGGTGGAGAAGCCCGAATGGGTTCTGCCAACGGAGATTCGCCCAATGACAGGCACAAGTCCTTTCTTGTCGGTTCGTTTCGCCTGAACGAAGAACGATACTTTGAGTTTGTTTTCTTTCATTTTTCTGTCGTTTTTTCTAAATTTCCTTTGCTTGCAAAGGTACAGATGAACAAGTATTCCTGAGCGATGCAGAAAAATGAAAGATGAAGAATAAAAACCTATGACACAGTTGTTTACATTCAATTCGTAACCCCTTTTTGCTTTTCCCTTGATGGGTTACGATTTGGTAACGGAACTCCTGCCGCTTGATGCTCGTTTTCGCTTACTACTATAATAGCAGGAAAATGCTAAATAGTACTATTTCAAATAGTTATACTCCTTGCTTTTCCCTCTGTTTCCCTTAATTCTTAGCTACTGATTATGCGCAAGTAGGGTACCGTCCTTTATTTATGAATACATTTAATATATTCTATACAAGTACAGAGGTTCGTAATACTAAGGCTTACTCCTATCCTTTGCTATTTTTGGGTAGTGCCATAGGGTTCAAGTATGATAATAAATTCTATCTTGGAACGGCATACAAAGATGGAAGTAATGCTCAACATCAAATTCTTCCATTTGTAGCTTATTGATAGGGTATATTTAGTGGAAGGTGTGTTATTATCTATAAATAACTATCAGAAAACAGAAAAAATAACGCTTCCCCCACGAGGGAAACCTGGAAAATGGCCCTGGCAGCGTTTCCCCCTAGAGGGAAGAATAGAAAATCGAAAAAAACTATGTTTCCCCCACGAGGGAAACCTAAAAAATGGCCCTGGCAGCGTTTCCCCCTGGAGGGAAGAACAAAAAATTGAAAAAACTATGCTTCCCCCGCGAGGGAAACCTCGGAAAGCATTATCAGACAAACTTTTTACATTATAATCAAACACTTATTTCTTATGTCAGTTAAAAGCATCCACAAGCAACTGCTCCAAAACATGGAGCACCTCAACTTCGCCCAACACGTGTTGATAATGAACAAGGAGGCGAATATCGACAAAATCAAACCACTTCTTCCACCACTCGAAAAGGCTATCAAAGACGAGGAAGAAGCACTAAATCAGCCCACAAAACTCGAGGGAACACGGGAACTTATCGCACTCGACGAGGAACGCGACCGCGCATATCGAGCCATGCAATTCATGCTCAATTCGAAGCTGCTCGACGCCGATAAAGATACGGCCAAGGCGGCGCAGGATATTCAGGACGTGCTCGACCGCTACCCGGGTTTGGCCGCCGCGAACTACACAAAAGAAAGTTCGCTAATCGACAATCTCGTGGCCGACCTCAAAACGCCCGACGCGATGGCCGCCATGGGGCTTACCGGACTGACGGCTGCCATGGGACGGCTCGAGCAGGCCAACCTCGCCTTCGCCACCGAATTTCGCGCCCGATACAAGAAAGTCATCCCAGTAGGAACGTTCAACATAAAAGCCCTTCGCACGGCGGTCGACAAGGCCCTCAACGCCGTAGTTCGCCGCATGGAATCGCTAGCCGACCTCGAGCCCGAAACACCCAAACTGGCCGCGCTGATAACGGAATACAATGCCGTAATCGACGGTCGGAAGTTCATGCTCGCCCAGCGCAAAGGCACCAACAAATCGGCCCACGAGCGCGACATGGACAAATACGCCGCCCTTCTCGAGCCCCTCTTCGAAGCTCTGGAGAAAGAACGCGGCCTCTCGAGCGGTGCCCTCTCGTTCGCCCGCGAGTTCCGCGGAACAGGCAAGAAGCGCGCGTATCTACTGAACGTCGCCGGCAAGAGCCCCATCTGGGTCGTAATCTCTAAAGGCAAACTCGTCGTCGTTCCCGAGCCGAGCGGAAAATCAACCGGCTCCGGCTCTAAACACGGCGGCGGGAATGGTTCAGGCTCCGGTGGAAATGGCTCCGGCGGGAATGGTGGAAATAAACCCGGTGGCGGAACCGGCGGCGGCTCCCCCAAACCCGGACGAGAAGAAGACCCCGGAGAAGATAAAGTATAAGGGGAAATAATTCTCTCCATCCCTCCCCGAATCCGGGGAAGAAAGATAAATCGTTTATATAATCATTAAGACCTGCATCCGTCGTGACGACGCGTGCAGGTCGCTCGTTTTATACAAGCTTCAATTCTAGCAATTTTGTAGGAGGCGGAGATAGAATTGCTCGTATTGACGAGCTATTTTTTTATGGTCGTGATGCTTGACAATATAGGCTATGCTTTGTTTTTTTAGTTTAGGGATACGTTCGGGGTGGTTTATGAGTTGCTCGAGCTGATGGAGGCAACTTTCATATGTGGGTTCTACGTTTATGATTGGTCGCAAGGTGGGTTCATTGAGTATTTGGTAGTTTTCTGGTTCCCCTCCGCCTACGCATATTATTCCGCGGCTCATTGCCTCTAGGGGATTCATGGATGGTGTATAGCTGTAGAGCTGGTCGAGGATGATGTCGGCACCGTTCATCTTCTTTGTGTATTCCTCGAAGGGCAGACCTTCGGCGATAGTGAGTTTCACTTTATCGGGATATGTGGCGCGTAGGGTTTGGGCAGCGTGGAGCATGATGTCGGTGCCTTTATAGTGCGAGCGGCTGCGACTTATACCGATAAATATATTAATGGGGTAGGGGATAGATGAAAAAGTGTTTATGTGGGTGGAGTGGATGATGATGGGGTAGGGAATAAAGGTTATTTTCTGGGGATAGTGTGGAGTATAGGACACTAAATATTCATATAGTCCGGCTATGATACCGTGACATTCTCGAGCCATGAGTTTATTGAGATATTCTTTGTCGGTTCCAAGCCATTCATGTTGTTCTTTGATGGCTTCGGGGTTGTTGCGTAGTTGTTTGCCGATATTAAAGTCGCTGTATCGCAGGGGCATTTGGGTTATGTTGGTGCTAACCCAATAGTGGTCCATTCCATAGGCTCCGAGCACGAGTCGGCGGTTGTGTTTTTTTAGGTATCGGAAGATGGGTACAAGTCGGTGGGCTTTGAGTTCAAAGAATATGGGGTTGATGAATTGCACTATATCGTAGTTTCTTAGTCTGGGGAGGAGTAGGAGAACTTTTAGGAGGAGACATATTCCTCCTAGACGTCCGGGGCGACGCGCAAGATCAATATCGCGCGGATAGTTTTTCCAGAAATCGCCGTTCGATACCACGGTTACGGTATGACCGAGTTCGCGAAGCCCAATGGCGAGGGTGTTGTGAACGTTGCTGTATTCCCCGAGGAGCAGTATTCTCATTTTGCTTTGGGGAGCGCGGCGAGCAGTAGTTTCCGTCCGAGCTTATTGTTGGTGAGGAATCGAAAGTATTTGTATTTCTGGGTGTATTTCTTGTCGGGCAGCGGGAAGAGTCCTCTCTTTTCAAGTCGACGGAGTGCATGATTTAGATATTGCTCGTCGTGCGTCATGGTTATTATGTTGTAGATGTAGTCCATGGTGAGTTGAGCCACTCGTCGTTGCATGGCTGTTCGCTCTTTGCTTGGCATGAGGTCGGCTTTTTCTTGTAGTCGGATGATTATTTTCTCAGTGTCGGCAAGTCGTTTCACCTTCCATCGTTTGTCGGTTTTGTGTGTGATAGATTGGCTTCGTTCTCTGTAGAAGTAGGCTTGCGCGGGCGTTATGTAGAGATTCTCGGCTCGAATAACGAGTTGTGGTGTAAATTCTTCGTCTTCGTGGAGGAGTTCTTTTGTGAATCGTAGGTTCAGCAGCAAGCTGCGCTTGAAGATGTATCCGCATGCTGTTGCGCGAAGGTTGTTATGGCGCATGTATTCGGTTCCGGTGAGCGGTCCTTCGTACTGATGTTGTGTTTGTGCTTTGGGTATTCTGGTTTCATTGAAGAGTACGATGTCGGCTGCTTTATAGCGCACCAGGTCGAGACATTGCTCGTAGGTGTTAGGGATAAGTGCGTCGTCGCCGTCGACGAATTGAATGTAGTTTCCGGTGGCGAGTTCGATTCCAATGTTACGCGCCTGACTAAGTCCGCGGTTTGTTTGCCTGAGGTAGATGAAATCTGTTTCGTGGTCCATCAGACTTTCGAGTGGTGAAGTTTCGGAGCCGTCGTCGACGATAATTATTTCTCGTTCGCTTTTGCTCAGGGTTAGTGCGAGAATGCTTTCAAGGCATTCGCGAATCATTTCGTGAGGTTCGTTGAAGCAGGTGATGATGAAGCTCACGAGGGGTTTCTTTTCAGTCTTGCGTGTGTAAAATGATTGATCTGACATAAGCGTTTGATTCCTAAGAGTTGGAGTAATATGAGTTTCGGGGTGCTGAAGAATGGCATACGGGGTAGCCGAGGCGAAGCTTTCGTTGCATTGTATACGTCTAGCTGAATGTTGAGTAGCATTGCGTAGTAGTCCGAGTCAATGTTGGGCCATTGATTGAGGTAGCGTAGATGCGAGTCGAGTAGCTGAGTGAGTTCCTTGCCGGTTGCGGTTTGGGTTATTCCGTTGGGGTTGTGCGTATAGTAGTAGAGCCCCTTGTTTGTCGTTACCACCATCCGAGTTTCGTTTAACAGCTGGGGTAAGGTGAAGATGTCTTCAAATACTCTGCCTTCGGGATAGCGTATATTATTGAACAGTCGGCGGCGATAGATTTTGTTCCAAGCGTAAGCGTGCCGATAGGTTTGCGCTTTGAGCCAGTAAGCCGACATGTCGGTGTAGGTTGCCTCCGGGAAATTGAGGAGCTTTTCCTTAGGCGAACCATGATGCTCGAGCACGGGATATTCCAAAAGGTCAATTCCTTTTCGTGTCTCAAGAATATTCATCAGGGGAGTGAGCGTTTCGGGTGCTATGAAGTCGTCGGAGTCGATAAATGTTATATAGTTTCCCGTGGCTATTTCAATACCGGTGTTTCGGGCTGCCGATAGTCCTCGGTTCGGTTGATGAATTGCTGTGCATCTGTTGTCGGTTTCAGCGAGGGAATCAATCATCTGGCCCGACTTGTCGGTTGAGCCGTCGTCGATGAGGATTATTTCGTAGTTGGTGAATGATTGCTCGAGTACGCTCTTCACGCATCTTTGAAGTGTTTGCTCGACATTGTAAACCGGAATGATGATGCTTAGATTCATGAATTAAATGTTGATGCAAAAATAATAAAAAGTTTTAGGTGGCGTTTTAAGGCATGTGATGAAAAAAGAAGACAGCAAAGACCGTTACTCTCACATACTTCGTTACACCGGGCTCTTCGGTGGTGTACAAGGATTGAACATCCTTATCGGCATTGTTCGCAATAAACTTGTGGCAATGATTCTCGGCCCGAATGGTATGGGGTTGATTTCTCTTTTCAATTCAACCATCAAGCTTGTGAGCGATTCTACGAGCTTTGGTATTTCGATGAGCGCAGTTCGGAACATTTCCGAGGATTTCGACCGGCAGAATATTGAAAAACTCGAGGCCGACGTGGCGCTCGTGCGTTCGTGGAGCTTTCTAACGGCATTGCTTGGAATGTTTGTTTGCATAGCGTTCAGTCCGCTACTCAGCTCGTTCACCTTTTCGTGGCATGGGCACACGCTTCACTTTATTTTTCTTTCGCCCATCGTGGCAATGACGGCCATAACAGGCGGCGAGCTGGCAGTTCTCAAAGGTGTGAGAAGACTAAAGGCGCTTGCAGGCATATCGGTCTACAGTGTTATTGGTGCGCTGCTGGTTTCCGTCCCGCTTTACTATATATATAAGGAGAGGGCAATCGTACCATCACTCGTTATAATGGCCTTCATTCAGATGGCGCTCACGATTGCCGTTTCCTACAAGATTTTCCCACTCCGACTGTCGCTAAGCCGGAGTGTTTTGCGTCAGGGCTACAGCATGATTAGGCTCGGGATTGCTTTTGTCTTTGCGGGCATTCTTGGTTCGGGTGCCGACTTCGTCATCAGGAGCTACATAAGCAATGTGGCCGGAATAGATACCGTTGGCCTGTTCAACGCTGGCTATATGCTAACGATGACCTACGTAGGAACCGTTTTCTCGGCTATGGAAACCGATTTCTTTCCCCGTCTCTCGGGCGTAAGTAGTCTGGGATTCACTTTCAACCGAACGGTGAGCAATCAAATTGAGGTTATGCTTCTCTTGGTTTCGCCGCTGTTGGTTGTGTTCACCTTTACGCTGCCCATATTGCTGCCGCTGCTTTACACCGGGAAATTCCTGCCCGCCCTGGGAATGATTCAGATAATCGTGTTGGCTATGTATTTCCGCGCTTTAAAGTTGCCTGTTGAATACATTCCGCTGGCCAAGGGCGATTCTCTTTCCTATCTTTTTCTCGAAGCATTCTACGACATCGTGCTTGTAGTGCTCGTGATTATCCTTTTCAGAAAATTCGGACTCACCGGAGCCGGAGTTGCCGTAACGCTAGCCGGAATAATCGACTTTATCGTTGTGTTTATCTACGCCCGACTGCGATATGCATACAAACCCACTGCCGGGATTGTGAAATACACTCTAATCCAGCTGCCCATCGGTTTACTGGCCTATGCCAGTACATGGATTGCCGACCCTCGCCTCTATTGGAGCATCGGTGCGCTGCTTGCTATCCTCAGCATGACAGCCTCGCTTAGCATTCTCCGTAAGAAAACCCGACTTTGGGCCGCGCTGATGCGAAAACTCAACAAAGCGTTCCGTCGTGATGAGTAAGATTTCAGTACTCGTTGCAGTTTACAACACCGAGAAATATCTTCGTCAATGCCTCGATTCATTACTCGGTCAAACCCTCGACGATATAGAAATTATATGCGTAGACGACGCCTCTACCGACTCTTCGCCCGACATATTGCGAGAATATATCGCGGCCGACAATAGGATTAAACTCATAACCCTAAAAGAAAACCGCGGACAAGCACACGCCCGCAACCAGGCCCTCAAGATATCGACCGGCGAATGCATTGCCTTCCTCGACAGCGACGATTATCTCGCCTCCGACGCTCTCGAACAAATAGTCGGTACGTTCGACCGCCATCCCACAACCGACGCCGTACTCTTCAAAGTCATCAACATATTCCCCGATGCAAATGAAACGCCCTATCCCATGCCAGAGTTCGAGCAAATGAACGGTTACGACGCCTTTGTAGACAGTTTAACGTGGAAGATTCACGGCGTTTATGCTGTTAGGCGAAGCATACATCTCAAATTCCCCTACGACGAAACCGCCCGAGCCTTCAGCGACGACAATACAACCCGACTGCACTACCTCAACTCCCGCCACGTGCGTCTTTCCCGAGGGATATATTACTATCGCCAGCACCCCCAATCCGTAACCCACAGCATAAGCCTTCGCCGCTTCGACTACCTGCTGGCTAACGAAAGTATGAAACGCCAACTTCTGCAGCTCAACTCCTCCAGCGAGATACTTGATATATACGAAAACGTACGCTGGCTGAACCTCGTCGACCTCTACATGTTCTACTATCTCCACCGCCGCCATTTCTCGCTCGATGCCCGTCGCCAGGCCCTTTTCCGCCTTCGCCACACCCGATTAACCATTGAAACATCCCGTCTTCGCCCTTCACTGCGTCACAAGTTCGGCTACCGCGTCATGCCCTCTTGGCCCCTCTTCCGCCTTCAGGAAGAGCTTTATTTCTTCCTTCGTTCCCTCGTCGGCAGAAACCGCGAATCCTCTCAAGGAAGATAAGCATCACTCCGCAGGCTTGAAATCCTCTTACTTCTCCACAGCTTTCTACGAAAACGTGGGCCGGAACCGCCCCCCACGATACTACTTCTATTCTCCACGAATAGCGCTTTCGTTTCAGTCCGATATTATCTTTCGTGGGAAACGATAGCACCTTCATTTCAGCCCGATATTATCTTTCGTGGAAAACGATAGTACCTTTCGCCAAAAACGATAGTACCTTTTGCCAAAAACGATAGTACTTTTTGCCTAAAACGATAGTACTTTTTGGGCAAAACGATAGTACCTTTTTCAAGCCCTGATACAACCTTTTTATAATTAATTGTATATCAAGCGTTTAATAGTATTCTTTCGTGTGTCTTACCAAATGCTGAATACCCGGTATTTTTTTGTTTGAACAGTGTCGCCCCCGAGCCATATAATCATAATTGCTTACAAAATATGATTTGCCATATTGATATAAAATCTAGATTCATCAGCTTTTGAATATTATTCACAGTCGAATACCTATCTTTGGGGAGTCGTAAATCAGGAACCTCTTATGAATATACGCGAAATAATAGCTTGGTTCGAAAACAAGCGAAAAACTCTTCTCAAATCATTGAGCTACGGGCAGAAAATCAGTATGCTACTGGGTTTAGGAATTATCGTTGGTCTGAGTGGACTGTTTTTCTATTTGCTCCGAATGCAAACCTATATCGTGGGCGACGACCCGAAAGCATGCATAAACTGCCACATCATGTCGCCCTATTATGCAACATGGAGCCATTCGTCGCACGCCAGGAATGCAACCTGCAACGACTGTCATGTGCCTAACGGAAATATTGCAGCACACTATTTCTTTAAAGGTAAGGACGGTATGAAACACGTAGCCTATTTCGTCACCAAGAACGAACGCCAAACCATTCAAGCCGAAGAAGCGTCGGCCGAAGTTATTATGGACAACTGTATTCGTTGCCATAAACAACTCAATCAGGAGTTTGTGAACACAGGACGGATTGATTACATGATGGCCAAACGAGGCGAAGGACATGCCTGCTGGGATTGTCATCGCAATGTGCCGCATGGCGGAATGAATTCACTTTCGTCGACACCCGGTGCCGAGTTTACAGAACCGATGCCATCGAGTCCGGTTCCAAAGTGGTTGCAGAATCTGTTAGGGCATAAAGCTATCCCAAACCTTGAATAAGAAAACAAACAATCAATAAAGAATATATTATGGCAAAGCAATTGAAAAAATGGCAAGGCTGGCTGCTCTTTGCAGGAGCCATGGTAGCAGTGTTTCTGTTAGGCTTGATTTGCTCATCACTTCTTGAGCGCAGAGCCGAAGTTGCAAGCGTGTTCAATAATCGACGCGTCCAGATGAACGACTCGATAGTTGCGCAGAACGAAAAGTTCGCCGAAGACTTCCCACGGGAATATCAAACGTGGGCCATGACGGAAGACACTACTTTTAAAAGCCTCTACAACGGGTCGCAAGAGAAAGATGTACTGGAAATGTGCCCCGAAATAGTAATTATTTGGGACGGATATGCCTTCTCGCGCGAATACAATACGCCGCGCGGACACAGGCATTGTATTGAAGACTTGCGGAAGATTCTGCGTACGGGAAGTCCAGGCGTAGACGGACAAACAGATATGCAACCCGGAACATGCTGGACTTGTAAAGGGCCCGACGTACCACGACTGATGCGCGAAAAAGGAACGAACGCATTCTATGCTGCCAAATGGAGCGACTGGGGCGACCAGATGATGAACTCCGTTGGCTGCTCCGATTGTCATGATGCACGTACGATGGAATTGCGTCCAGCTCGTCCGGCACTTTATGAAGCGTGGGCTCGCGTAGGTAAGGATGTAAGAAAGGCCAGTCATCAGGAAATGCGTAGTCTTGTGTGTGCGCAATGTCATACTGAATATTATTTCGAGAAAGAGAACGGTAACTATCTGCATTTCCCGCAAGAGAAAGGACTAACTTGCGAGGCGGCAGAGCAATATTATGACAGCATAGGGTTCTACGACTACATCCATCCGCTTTCGAAGACTAAGATTCTCAAAGCCCAACATCCAGGATATGAAATGTCGCTCCAGGGAATACACGCTCAGCGCGGAGTGTCGTGTGCCGACTGTCATATGCCTTATATCTCGGAGGGTGGTGTGAAGTACACCGACCACCACATTATGAGTCCGTTGGCTCATATCGACCGTACTTGTCAAACCTGCCATCGTCAGGATGCCGAAACACTCCGGCAGAATGTCTACGAACGACAGAAGAAAGTTTATAACTTCGCCGTTCGTGTAAACAAAGAGCTAGCTTACGCTCACATCGAAGCTAAGTTTGCTTGGGATAAGGGCGCAACCGAAGCCGAGATGAAACCCGTGCTCGATGACATACGTAAGAGTCAATGGCGTTGGGATTATTCTCTGGCCAGTCATGGTGCTGCTTTCCACGCTCCGCAAGAGGTTATGAGACTTCTGGCAGCCGCAATGGAATATGCAAAGGATGCCAGATTGAACATTGCTCGCGTGGTAGCTAAGCACGGATTCACTGGTGAGATTCCTCATCCCGACATATCTACCCGTGAAAAAGCAGCTGCCTACATCGGTCTTGACATGAAGAAACTACGCTCACAGAAGAAGGATTTCATAGATACCGTTGTGCCGAAGTGGATTGAAACGGCGCGCAAGAACAAGCGGTTTATAACAAAACCAATGTAAAATTTCTCCCAATAAAATCATAAACGATGGGAGCGTCGAACGTAATGAGACGACGCTCCCATTTTCTTACGAAAAGATTTAAACATGTGGAATAAACCTTATACGCTAAAGGAAGGATTCGCCATAGCCGTCGGTTTGCTTTTAACGGGTTTAGCACTGCAAATGATGGTAGGGCCACTTGACTGGGACATCTTCGCCTGGCCGGGAAACATCGCCGTACTCTTCGGATTGATTGTCGTGTTGATTGTGATTTATTTGATGAGAAAACGATTCTATTTCTGTAGCTTTCTCACAACCATGAAGGCGGCTGTGCCGGCAATGCTTCTTGCCGTTGTGCTAACCATCGTGATGGGATTAACAAAGCAGGTACCGTCTGACAAAAATCCCGCTGACCCGATAGGTATTACAAAGATGCTCAGCTTTTGGCCGTTCGTACTCGAATATGTTTGGATGACAGTTATTGTGGGCGAAGTAACCATTCATCAACTTGTGGAATTCAAGCGTAGGCGTATACCGTCGTTCGTTAGCCACCTTGGACTCTTTATAGTTCTTACTTGCAGTACCCTTGGTAGCGCCGACATGAAACGTCTCAAAATGTTTTGCGAAATAGGTAAGCCCGAATGGCGTGGACTCGACGCATGGAATAATGTGCACGAACTCGACATAGCACTGCAACTCGAACGATTTACCATCGACGAATATCCTCCGAAATTGATGATGCTCGACCGACGCGGAACTCCTCAACCAGCCAAAAAACCGGACATGATTATTGCCGATGCAAACGGTGGACGGCTCGGAGGATGGACAATCAGAATAAAGAAATACATACCCGACGCTATGCCCGTTGCTTTATCCAAGATGATTGGTAGGATGCCCGCCGGAATGATGGCCAATATTCGCATGGACTCTCTCGGAATGTCCCGTAACAAAGCCGGCTACATTCCCAGTAAAACCCGCGGAGCCGCTTACGCTGCATTCATTGAAGCAACCCATGGAAAAGAAAAACGCAGCGGATGGGTTACATGTGGCAGTTTCCTATTTCCGCTGCAAATGCTTCATCTCGACAATAACTATAACATCGCGATGAGCAATCCCGAACCCCGTAGATATGCCTCTCTCGTTGATGTCTACACGAAAGATGGTAAAGCCGAGCAAACCGAAATAGAAGTGAACAAACCATTCGCCATTAACGGATGGAAAATCTATCAACTCAGCTTCAACGAACAAATGGGGAAGTGGAGCGAATATAGCGTGTTCGAACTCGTTGCCGATCCCTGGCAGTCGGTTGTCTATGCAGGAATATTCCTACTCTTGGCCGGCGCCATCGGCATGTTCCTCACCGCAAGTACAAATAAAAGAAAGGAGACCCAGCAATGATTTGGACTTATTTCATTCTCTTCGCCCTCACTGCTGTAGTATTATGGGCCGCCGGTGCTTTTACCGCATGGAAAGAACGCCGCCAAGTGGCAATAATATTCACAGTTGCCGGTCTTATGGTGTTTTTCGCCTATATTGTTATGATGTGGATAACCCTTGAACGTCCGCCGCTCCGAACGATGGGCGAAACAAGATTGTGGTATAGCCTCTTTCTTCCCTTTGCCGGTGTGATAGTTTACGGTCGTTGGCGATATAAATGGATTCTGGCATTCTCTACGACACTCTCCACTGTTTTCGTTTGCTTCAACATTTTCAAGCCCGAAACACATTCCAAGACTCTTATGCCTGCTCTGCAGAGTCCATGGTTTGCTCCGCATGTAATAGTCTACATGATGGCTTACGCTATTCTTGGGGCTGCGCTTGTGATGGCGATGTATCTTTTACTGTTCCGTAAAACTGACCCAACGCCGAAAGAGTGCCAGATAACCGACGACCTGGTTTACGTGGGGTTAGCCTTTCTAACCCTCGGCATGCTCATGGGTGCTCTTTGGGCCAAGGAAGCGTGGGGACATTATTGGAGTTGGGACCCGAAAGAAACCTGGGCAGCCATAACCTGGCTATTCTATCTTGTTTATATTCACTATCGCCGCTATCGTCCTACTGCCTATCGTCCTGCTCTTTGGGCATTACTCATTGGTTTTTGTCTTCTACAAATGTGTTGGTGGGGCATAAACTATCTGCCTTCGGTGAAAGGAGTCAGTGTTCACACCTATAATTTATAAGGTTAATTTAACGGTAGGGTTATGATTAGGCTCAGCTGTGTCGGAAGTGTTCAACGGGGCCGTCCTTGTATGTGTACTATCGATGTTTTTACGACTATAGTAGCAATGTGTACATTTTTACATCTGTGGTGCAAAACTCGAAAGGGTGCAATTTAGGGACGGTGCCTGTTTGGTGTTTATCTTCCCACCAATTCGAGGTTCCTTGCCCCCGAATAAAATATGTCAATTCAGCCTGTGGGCTGAATTGACATATTTTATTCGGATATTATATCCGTGAGATACCGTTTCTGTAGCCCTGCCGAGACCTTAAAGCAGATTCTCTTATTTTTTTTAGTCGAACTCACGTAATAAAGGTCTACGCGCATCCGATATGGATGCATACAGGCCTTAGTTTATAGCCTCGAGTTGAGAATGAAATGTATTCGATTTATAATTTAGATTCATTTATGGAGCGAGGTATTACTGTTATTTCTGTTGATTCGTAGAGTGGGGCATCAAGGTCAATTTCGTGCCCGTAGGAATCGTGTAGAATAATGGTGTGGAGTGTATTAAGACTCTGCCCTTGAGTTACGAGAAATCTACGTGCAGCGTCTTTGGCCGTTGCACCTTTGAATATTTCAATCAATCGCCCGTTTACTTTTATTTTCATTGGTTGAGTAGGTCCAGACCTCGTTCTTCGGATATTTTGACGGGTGAGTTGAAGCCTTGTCCATTCCAACGGTAGAGTTTATAGGTGGATTCTCCGGATTTGATAATAATGCTAACTATGTCTTTTCCTTTCCGAGGGAAATGGAGTATGTAATTATTGTCTTCTTCGAAGCGACTAGCTTGTTTCGTATCGGGGGTGAGATTACGAGTTACAGGGTCGTAGTCGTAGCAGGCAATGAATTGATTAATATCAATATCGACGCAACAACTGAGGTTTACCACAAATAGTTTATGACCGTTTGAGCGGTTCCATACACCTGCCTGGAGGGTGTAATGTTCATCTGCGATGCGAAGATATCCGTTTTGAGTATCGATTTCGATGTATTTTTCTCCGCTGGTATAAACTTTATGTGGATTGTTAGGGTTAGCGGGCTTGGTCATGTCTTCGGGGTCGCATTGTTTGAATTGTCGAGGCTTATTAACGAAGTCGAGCATTATTTTCTGTGGCGACCCATCGAGTCCTGGCCAATATCTGCAGAATCGGGTTGTCATTTCTTTGACGGTGACAGGGGCTTTTGCTGGGAGTTGCAACACTCCATTACTCCATGATTCTACGAGTGTCGAACTCCAGACTGGTTCACCGGATTCATCGTCTTCCGGTTCTTCGGTTTGGGGGATATTTACAGCTACTGATTGCCGGACGCTGGCTGTGAGATTTGCGCGGTCAGAGGGGCCGATGTTTCTGGCGGGTAGTTCCTTGTTATCACGCTTGTAGATAGTGCTTGTATAATCGTTTATGTCGATGTTTCCGAGCTGATCAGTGTGGTGTATTTCGCATTCACGAAGATCGATATTTGTATTTTCAACGACGAAGAGCGTGCTTTTGTTTTGCGAGAATCGGCAGCGCACGAAAGAGGTATTGGAGTTGTTTCGGAGGTTCACGAGTCCGTATTCTTTGCAGCGATAAAAGTCGCAGTCGGTGAATTTGAGGTTGAAACATCCTGTGGCTGTCATGATGCTGTAACTACAGTCGCGTATGATTGTTTTTGTGCAATCGAGATCGGTTGTGTTAGTTGCTGTTATGCCTTCTATTCCGCATCCGTAGAGATCGCATCGGTCTATTTGTATGTCTTGGCAATTATTGAATTCGAGCACTCCTCCTTGGCAATATCCTTCGTCGGTGTGCCCGATGGTTAGGTTGTTTATTTCGATTTCGTGACAATTGCGGAAGCTGAGAATATAGGCATATCGTGGAGCAACAATGAGAGCTGCGCCGTTTGTACCTTTGATAGTTAGGTTGACACACTGGTTGAGTACGAGTTGATAACCGTCGAAAACGTTTTCGCGCGAGGCGCGTTGGGTGGCTTCACTGCCTTCGCTAATGGTGGTGAGACCAGCCTTTTGGCTTTTTTCGTTTGATTGGAGCACATCGGAAAGGTTGATTATTCCACTAACGGTTATTACTCGGTTAGAGCCAATGGCTTTGATGAATTCTTCGGGAGTACTTACTTTGATTTCTTTCGATTTGGCGATGATGACTGTCGCTGTCATCATGAGCAATATTGTGAGGAGAAGCTTTTTCATGTTTCTATTTTGTTTTGTTGTCTAATATAATTGAGCTTCGATCATTTGTGTAGCATCACGTAGGTCATCGAATTTAAACGATGGGTCTTTGGTGTTGATAGACACTTCACAGTCGTTATCATCATCGTCGTCATATCTTTTGGTGATGGATATTGTGTAGTTATATCCGTTGATTTTTGCCGTTAGTTCGTGATATCCCCAGTCGTCGCCACTATCGAATTTGGTTTCGAAGAATGCACCTTGGGCCTGCCATTTTTTTGTGGGGTATTCCATTCGGATGGAGTAGTCGGAGGCGAGTGTCATTTTGAATCCTTCGTATTCGAACTTTGTTTGATAGCCGGATGTGTTGATAATGATAGAGTTCTCTTTTGCACCTTGGGCTTTGAAAGCATAGCCTTCTTCTAGGCTTACGACGCTTATTTTCTTGATTCCCTTGATTGTTGGTATAGGACCGCTGCAGGTGAGATCGCCTTGGGTAATCACCTTTTTAAGGCTTAGCATTGCCATGTGTCCTTTGTCAGTTAGCATGCATACGAGCCAATCGTCTTCAAATTGTATGATGGAAATATCAATGCAGCGCTCGCCGAGGCCTTTTATTTTGGCTTGATTGCGCTTGAATTTATTGCTGATTTCGTTAGACTCGATAAATTTTTCTAAGGGCTCTTTGTTAGCTTTGATTGATACGCTGCCATCGGCATGGAGTATGGCTGTGAAAGGGTCTTTCTTTGGATTACCGAAAGATTTGTCAGGTTGGTCGGCTACTTGCGTGTCGATGCTATCGGACAAGAGTGCTTGTGTGCTGTCAGCCGTACCGATACTATCGGTTGCCTTGCCGGGTTCATTTTTGTTTCCGCATGCAATGAATAGGCTTGCAATAAACAATGATGCTAGTATCTTTTTCATATTTCGAGAGTTTTAAATCAAGAGACGACAAATTCCCTTAATCATTGTCGCCTCTTGATGAGTGTTACTTATAAGTCTTTTACTACTTCAAGGATGCTTTTCGGTTCAATCTTGCCTCTGTGCTCAACCCATACACGTCCGATTTTCTGGTCTATTTTAGTGACTTTATAATCGTCGGCAAAGCCGGTTACAAATACAGCTTTTACGTGGTCACCCACTTTATATTCGGGAACGAGCGGAATAAGTTTACAGTCTGAACGCTTGTAGGCTTTAATCTTGCCGATGAACCCGATAACCAGCACCTTATCGTCTGTGACATTGAGAATAGTAGCCTTTTTCCATTCGCCGTCATCCATAACTGCTACAGTTGCTCCCGACATCCATTCGCCGTTTTTCATCACTAGGAAAGAGTTTGGCTTGAGTTGTTCGTTAGCGTGTTCGTTGGCAAATCCTTTGCCGTCGTCTTCATAATTCAGATCGAGATAGCAAACCTTGGGTATTTCGGGGTCAGAGGCGTCGGTTACTATGGCACGCTGCATTCCCGAACCGCTTTGCCACCAGGTGAGCACGATGTCTCCAACCTTTGCCTTTTGTCCCTTGGGAATTGGAATGACTAGTGGATTAGGAATCTCGAACTCGTCGCCGAACATCTTGATGAATAGAGTTTTGTCGTTAGGCACACGTGTTACTGTGAAGTTGTAGAACACGTTACTATTATCGAGTAAGTCTTTGTTTTTCTCAATGGCATTCTTGTAGCCTGATGGTGCCAAAACTTCTTGCCCGAGTTCAACACCTTCGAGCTTGAATTCTTTCGGGAAATCCCATGGGAAGAGGTCGAGCTTGCTAGCCGTACCAGAGTCGGCAGATATTTCGGTGCTGTCGGCTTTGTTGGAGTTTTCTACTTTGTTTTTGTTTCCGCAACATGTCAGTCCGAGACCAATTACGGCGGCCATGATAGCCGTGAAAAGAATCTTTTTCATTTTGGTTTTATTTTAGTTATGAATAAGGAGATCTTAATCTTTTAGAGTTGTGAGATAGATGAGCAGGCATCCCAGAATTATGCCAAATATGATGGTTATAACTACTTTAAACTTGTTTATCGGATAGTCGCCGAGTACTTCACCTGTTCGTCCGTTTACGAAAATATTAAACGTTTTTCCATTGTATTGGAATGCGCCAATCCACAGTGGCAGCATAAGCAGTTTAAACATAATGTCGGAGTATTCAGTGTGGCTATAATCTATTTCCTGCTTGTCTCCACCGATGTCTTGTTCGATGTCATATTTTATTTCGCATTCCATCTTTCCTTTGGCAGAGTCGATGGCTTCTCGAAAGTCGATGTTGTAGATTTCGGTCATGAATCCGGCGAGGAATTCGGGATTGTAGGGAACCACATTTTCCAGATCCCATTTCTCGTTTTTGCTGTTAGCGCGGGCAAAGGGTACGTTGGTGCTTGCAGGGACTATAACGTCATCGAAGCTACGAGAAACTGTTCCGCTCGCAGGAGACCAATCTGTAATAGTGGTGGTAACCCAATTTCCGTCATCGTCTTTTTCTTTTACGGTTCTATTGTCGCCTCGGCTTCCGGAGTATTCGGTTGTGGTTTCGGCGTCGTAAGTCCAGAAAGGAATATATATTCCTTTGAAGTTTTCTGTTTGGACATTGCCTTTTTTCAAAGCCGATACGGCATACCATTTACCCTTTATCCATTTCTGAAAATTACTGTTGCATTCGTCTTTGCTAATCTGAAACGGCAGCATGTAGTTGGGTTTCCAGAAGCGTTTAATCTGTGCTTCTTGCAAAATGAGCGGTGTACCGCAGAAGGCACATTTGGCCGATGATTTTGCAGGTGGCAGTGTGGTTGTTGCGCCGCATTGATGACATTTAATCTGTGCAGATTCGGTATCAGTCTCTTCATTGAGATTGTCGTCGCTCTTTGCGGCCCATTCTTCGAAGTCGTTTTCTTGTACTTCGACCGGTGTTAGGTCTAAATCTTTAGTTTTTCCGCAATACAAGCACTGTAGTTTATGGCTCTTTGGAGAAAACTCCATCATGCCTCCGCACGATGGGCACTTGGTTTGTATAGCGTCGTTAATTACTTGTGTTTCTTGTTCCATTTTCTTTTTGGTTATATGGTGAGTATTAATAGAAACAGGAGTTTCGGATAGGCCTTTTTATTCTTTGCCCATCGAAACTCCTATGTTTTATGTTTTCTTACATTGTCGGTGGAGGAGGTGGTGGTGTTCCGAATAGTGATGCTAGTGCAGGAATATTCTTAGCGGCTTCCCAACCAGACATTCCGTTTGTCCACACATAAGTGTCGGGGGTTAGCTGACCATTTTGAGCCATCTGTTGCAACTGCTGAATGGGGTAGGGACCTTGTTGCTGACCGTTCACAGATAGATGATAGACTGCAGCTTGCGGCAGTGGAGGAGGCATACCCGCACCTTGCTGTTGCATACTGGTGCCTTGTTGCATTCCCATTCCTTGCTGGTTTGCGGTCATCTGATTTGCCATCTGACCGGCCATTGCGAAGCCCATGCCCATGCCCATTGCATCGCCTGCCGGACTGCCGCCACCGTTGGCTGCCGAATCTTTAAGCGAATCGGCGAACTGCATCTGAGTGTAGGTGTTCATGTTGCCGATAACGCCCATGCTGGTACGTCTGTCGAGCGCTTGTTCCACAGCTTCGGGCAGCGAAATGTTTTCAACTAGGAATTTGGTTAATTCAAGACCGTATTCGGCGAAATCGTCCTTCAGTCCTTCGGTTAGGCTAGCCGAGAATTCGTTGAGATTAGCTGCCATATCAAGCGCGGCGATTTTACTTTCGGCGAGATGGTCGGTGAATTTCGTGATGACAAAGTTACGCAGCTGTTCTGTGATGCTTTCGGTTGTGAAATTACCATCGGTACCGGCTACGTTGAGGATGAACTTCGTTGGATCTTCGTTCACCCGGAAGCAGTAGGAACCGAAGGCGCGCATTCGGATAGGTCCGAATTCGGGGTCGCGCATCATAATTGGATTCTGGGTTCCCCAGCGGATGTTGAGGAATTGTTTAGTGTTTACGAAGTAGACATCAACTTTGAACGGTGAGTTGAAGCCATATTTCCAGCCCATAAGCGTGGTTAGAATAGGCATGTTTTCGGTATTGAGTACATGGCGACCGGGTTTATAGATATCGGCGAACTTTCCTTCGTTCACCAGTACTGCAATCTGGCTTTCACGAACCGTGAGCTGGGCTCCGTTCTTTATTTCTGACTGATAGCGCGGGAAACGCCAAATCATCGTGTCACTCGTGTTGTCGGTCCATTCGATTATATCAATGAACTCGTTTCGTAATTTGTTAAATAGTCCCATAATGAAATGTATTGATATTCATTTTTAAAGTTAATTCCGTTCACTAGTTCTTTTATTGGTACACCCTTAGTTAAAAGCGTGTCTAGCTAAAAGTATTAATGATGTTCGGTTTACAAATGTACTTGTTCTTTATAGAATTATCCATATTTTCTGAAAAAAAGTAAAGGGATACATAACTGTCTGCTTCGACGATGTATCCCTTTCTGTTATGAAGATAGGTTTCGAGAGCGGTTTCGGCTATCGGATTATGGTTTGGTTCGATTGCCCAGCATAGGAAACCTCGCCCATCTGCTTGAGATATTTCATAATCAGTTCGGCTGTGGGGATATTCATGTTGCGGCCTTGGTCTTTGCGGGGCGAATCGCAGATTGAGCTCACGTAGTTATTCATCACTACACGATAAGTTTTACGCATGTTGAGTTTATGCCCGTTTGCGTCGGTTAGCACGAGGCTTTTTATGGTGGTTGGATTATTCTTGTCGAATGTCACTGTGCTGTGGATGTTACCGGATGTGTAGGGCACGCGCATTTCGTCGTGTTTATAGCACGATAGGAACAAATCATGAAATTCTTTGCCGGTGAGATTCATTTCGATACAGTTGTTGCCGAACGGGTCGAGGGTCAGAACGGTAGCAACTGTTATCGGACCGGCGGGGAGTTCTTCCAATCTTACACCGCCAAAATTCCACAGCGCGATGTCGGCATTAGTTTGATGGCGGATGGCGTCGCACATGAAGATGCCTAGTTCGTCGGCATTACCGAACGCTGTCCGTGCCGTTCCGAGCTGTCGGTTGAACGATTCGTCACTCGTGAACATCTTAACCATCTGTGCGGCTATTTTATTTTCGTGCGGATAGTTTTCGACATCGATGTTCTCGGCTTTTTTATTTATCACTTTGTGATTGTCGACGGTTAGGGTGATGAGTGTGGCGCGTTTAAGCCGGTTGACGTTCTGCGTGATGAGTACGCCGTTGTGAATTTCGCCGCCGTTGAGCTGTGTGTGCGAGTGGCCGCCTACGATGAGGTCGAAGTCGGGATTACTCTCGGCCACCTTCACGTCGTCTTCATATCCGATGTGCGACAACAAGATGTTCACATCGCATTTCTTCCGCAGCCATTTATAATTCCTGATTGCATCGTTCACGGGTACGAACATAAACCTTTTCACATTGTCGGGATGCGTGTCGGGAATACCGTTTGCGCCGAGCTGAACCACGCCAAGAACGCCCACCGAAACTGTGCCGATATTGAAAATCTTAAAAGACAACCAGGTTTTTCTCGAGTCTAAGGGTGGATAAACATTAGCTGCCAGATATGGGAAGTTGCTCAGTGCTGTGACCTTTGCGAGTCCTGCTTCGCGCGAGTCGAATTCATGGTTGCCGAATGCCGATGCGCTGAATCCGATGAAATTCATCAGTGAAACCATCGGATAGGAGGTGGGTTCGTACTGGTCGTTGTAGGGATTGCCTGTTCGGTTGTCGCCGGCTGCGAGAACGAGGAGTTCCGGGTCGATGGCTCGCAGACTGTCTACGATGGCTGCCAGGCGTGGCATGTTTTCCAGCTTGGCGTGCATGTCGTTCACCGCCAGGATGTGAATATCTTTTCTGTCCATCACCGCTACGGCTGTTGTGGTTTGTGCCGAGGCAACCGCGCTTAGCAGTAGTAGGGACAGGATTGTTAGTTTAATCTTCATAATTTTCTAATCGTATTTAGGGATATCTCTCTCCGCATTAACGCTCACGGTGTATTCTGTTTTATCGCCGTAGTTCTCGTCTTTTACGCGAAGATTATTAATTATGAGTTTGTATTTATTGTTCTTCAAATCTCTCTCGACCCACATTTGGCCGCCATAGCAATGAACTTTTTCGACGGTTTGCCTTGTAAGGTCAAAGTAGGTTTTATAGAGTTTTCTGTAGTGTATCGACCACTCTCTATCGTCGCCGTCTTCTCGTCTGTCGGTCAGGTCGATTATTTTCTTTTGGAATCTGTCCAAGTCTATGAGGATTCTGATATGGTCGCCCACCTCGTTTTCTTTGAAGAGGACTGTAATGAAGTAGTCTGTATCATAATCGACATAGAAATGAAGTATCGGAATTTCCTTACCATTAATAATGGCTGTTTGCGGTTTGGCCACCGGAACGATATTCTCCTCGTTTTCGCTGCCCGAGCAGCTCCACAGAATAACAGAAAGAGCCATCGCCAGCATTCCGCCGGCGATGGTTCTAATTGATTTATTGAATGTTTTCATTTGTTCAGAGTGCAGTTTATTGAATCACTCCGTTGAAGTTTACGCTTAGCTTGTGGTCGGCGCCGTCGCCGAACAGTTTGGAGCCTTTCACGTGGAGATAGTCGATGATGAGTTTGAATTTTTTGTTTGGTTTGTCGACGTCGATTCTCATTAGTCCGTTTTTGCATATGCCTGTTCCCATGAGTTCGCTGACGGTGAATTTCAGGGTGTTCATTTTGTTGCTCACGATGGTCCACCTCGGAGAGGGGGTGAGTTGTTTCTTGGTCAGGTCGACGGTTTTATGGTTCAGGCTTTCACTGATTGTAATCACGATAGTTTCGGCGTGCAGTGTTTCGATTGTCGGCACGATTGTTACCAAATAGTAACCTTTAGCCTCTGTCATCGAGCCTTCGATGTCGATTTCGTTTTCTTCGACCATGGCTTTTTTCTCTTCCACTACGGGAACGAGTACGGCATCTTGGTCCACTTGGTTCGGGTCGATTTTTTCGTCCGAGCCGGAACAGGCTGTCATGAGGGTTAGCGACATCGTTGCCAGGAGGGCAACAATCATTCTGAAGGGGTGAATCGAGGGGCGACTTTTTTGAATTTTTCTATTCATATCTAAGTTATATTAATAAAATGTGTTGTTTGTTTTTTCGGAAAAAACCTCGCGACCCGTCACGGGGGGCGAGGAAATCTTTGAACTTAAAAATTAAATATGAAACATGGCCGCTGCCAATTTGGTTTTACACTTTATCTTCTCCGGGGTCTTCTTCTCGTCCGGGTTTTGGTGTTTTGCCGTCGTCGGGCTTTTTGGAGTCATCGGGTTTTTGGGGGTCGGATGGTTTCTTTCCGCCGTCGGGTTTTTTCTTATCGGCGGCCAACTTTTTCAGGGCCTTACTTTCTTTATGACGGGCCTTGGCGTCGGAATTGATTTGGTTGATGCGGTCGATGAGGTCGGAGATAATTTGGCGGTCTTCGTCGGTCGAGGCTGTGAGATAGGCTGCTTCGATGTGTCGGAAGACTTCGGTCATCGTGTCGTCGTTTTTCAGTCTGATTTTTTTCCCGTTGGGCAGCAAATCGGCTGCTTTTGTATCGTTCCGGTGGGCGAAAAGCTTTGCGAACTCTTCGTTGCTTGTTTTGAGCATGTCGGCGAGCGGTTGGAGTCCGAGGGTAGCCATATCGGCTAAGGCGGCGGGTTTTGTGAGGTCAACCAACAGGCCGCGTATGTGTGCCATTTCTTCGTCGTAGGCTTCTTTTGTGAGGCCTTTGTAGGTGTCGACGATGAGTTTCAGACGTGTTCCGGCTTCCGACCGGGCGGCGAATTGTGACCGGGCGGCTGTGCGGATTTCTATGAAGAGTGATGCGATGAGTTTATCGCGCTCGGCATCTTTTCTCTTCAGCAAGATTGCTTCTTCGGTGGATGCGATGGCTCTGGCGACGTCGCTTTCGGTTTCGATGTCTCTTTTCCAGTTGGTCAGGTCGACATCGGTTAATAACATTTTTGCTGCCGGAACTTTCGAGATGGTTTCGTGCAGTTGCATCATTAAACTCGCGTGGCGGCCGAGGGAGAAAAGAGAACTCAATGTGCCGCTGATAACTTTGCTTTTAATCATGAGGATAAAATTTAAGTATTAAAACGATTGGTCTAAATAGGAAACTTTTTATTTCGAAGGGAGATAATACATTATACTGGCTGGCAGAATCTCTGCCGGGAAGAATCCCAGACTGCGCGGAGCTGGCAGAATCTCTGCCGAGAGGAATCCCGACTGCGCGGAGCTGGCAGAATCTCTGCCGGGAAGAATCCCGACTGCGCGGAGCTGGCAGAACCTCTGCCGAGAGGAATCCGGACTGCGCGGAGCTGGCAGAACCTCTGCCGAGAGGAATCCCGACTGCGCGGGGCTGGCAGAACCTCTGCCGAGAGGAATCCTGACTGCGCGGGGCTGGCAGAATCTCTGCCGAGAGGAATCCTGACTGCGCGGGGCTGGCAGAACCTCTGCCGAGAGGAATCCCGACGGCGCGGGGCAAAATACTATTGTATTCGGCTTGTTTCGTTCTGGAGTTGTTTATGTTAATTGAATTTTTCATTCAGCCTAGGTTTCTTGTCCGGTTCATCCGGGTGGTTATCGTTGTTTTTAAAACGATTACGCTGGCAAAAATACATTTTTCAGTTGGGGGCGCAAAATCAGTTGGCGCGAAATGTGGGGCGAATCAATGTGGGGCGGCAAATCATCCCTCGGGGTCTGTCACTAAGTGCGGGCGTTCCGCCCGAGACCGACGACGACGGGCACTACGACCGACCGAAAACACACTCTGATTTTTATTGTACCTTTGTCGCACGCCAATACACAAGGATAACAGGGCATTGGCGAATAAATACAAACCGAAAATGTTGACTGATTCGAAACATATAAAGATTGTCGATTACGACTATTCTTTGCCCGAAGAACGTATTGCGAAACACCCTATCGCGCAACGCGACCGCAGTAAACTGCTGGTGTATCGGAAAGGCACAATAACCCACGACTCGTTTCGGAATCTGCCGAAATATCTGCCCAAAGGTGCGCTCATGGTTTTCAATAACACCCGAGTTATTCAGGCGCGGATGCACTTCAGGAAAGAAACCGGAGCACTAATCGAAATATTCCTCATGGAACCCGTTCGGCCGGCCGACTACGAGCGGGTGTTCCAATCGAATGGCCAATGCTCGTGGCTTTGCATGGTGGGGAATCTGAAGAAGTGGAAGGACGGTAGGCTCAAGCGAATTGTCGACATAAAAGGCACGTCGGCCGTTCTCAGTGCGTCGATTAACGGCACGTCGGGCAGCATGCAGAGTATCGATTTCGAATGGGATGGCCGGTTCTCGTTCGCCGAAGTTCTGGAAGCCGTGGGCGAACTGCCGATTCCGCCCTATCTGAACAGAGAAACACAGGAAAGCGATAAAACCGACTATCAAACCGTGTATTCGAAAATCAACGGTTCGGTTGCGGCTCCAACCGCCGGACTGCATTTCTCTTCCGAGGTGCTCGACGCACTCGACAGTCGGGGAATCGAACGCGAAGAACTAACGCTGCACGTAGGCGCGGGGACGTTCAAACCGGTCAAGTCGGCCGAAATAGCCGGTCACCAAATGCATTCCGAATATGTTGTGGTGCGCAGGCACACGCTCGAACGCCTGATAGCCCACCAGTCGCACGCCATAGCCGTCGGCACAACCAGCGTTCGCACCCTCGAAAGCCTCTACTACATGGGCGTAAAACTCGAAATCAACCCCGACACAACCCAGCACAACCTGCACGTATCGCAATGGGAACCATACGACCTCGAACACAACGAAGCCGGCCTGGTCGTGGTCAGGAATAGAGCGGTGAGCGTTGAAAAATCGCTCCGAAATCTGCTGAACTGCCTCGAGCGCGATGGCTCGGAAGCCCTGCATTCAAGCACGCAGATAATAATAGCGCCGGGGTACAGATATAAAATCGTCGACATGCTCGTAACCAATTTTCATCAGCCCAAATCAACTCTGTTGCTTCTCGTGAGCGCATTCGTGAAAGGAGATTGGCGGCAAATCTACAACTACGCACTCCGGCACGACTTCCGCTTCCTTAGCTATGGCGACAGTAGCTTGCTGATACCATAACATCATCTAATCTCAAAACAATAGAATTATGAAAATCGGAGATAAAGTTCGATTCCTGAGCGAAACCGGAGGCGGAAGAATCTCAGGATTCCAAGGAAAAAATATAGTGCTCGTTGAAGACGAAGACGGATTCGAAATCCCAACCCTCGTCTCGGAAGTAATTGTCGTTGCCGACAGTAGCGAAACCGAAAAACAAATAGCAAAAGCCGAAAAACAACAACAGGCAAGCAGCCAACCCGATAATCGCTCCATAAAACAACGACTCGCCGACAACGAAAACGATGAATACGACGATACACCCGACGACCCGTCGGTTAACTTCACCCCGCCCGTGAAAGAACGCGAAGAAGGCGAACTGCTCTCTATCTATGTAGGCTTCGTTCCGATAGACGAAAAGCAAATAACACAAACAAAATTCGAAGCATATCTCATCAACGACTCGAACTACTTCATAGCCTACAACTACCTGTTCAAAAACGGAGAAGAATGGCAAGCCGAATCGTCAGGCGAAATAGAACCGAATACAAAATTCCTACTGAATGAATTTTCGCATACCGACTTGAACTCAATGCTCAACATAGCCGTTCAGCTCATTGCCTACAAACGCGAAAAAACATTCAAAATCAAACCGGCTATCGACTCGCGATTCAAACTCGACGCAACAAAATTCTATAAACAAAACTCTTTCCGCGAAAACGACTTCTTCGAACAGTCGGCAATTATATATCCCATCGTGGAAGCCGATAAAATTATACACCAGTTCGAAATCAATGCCGATGCAATCAAGGAAAGTATGCTCACAACCCTAAAGCCCGAACCGGCGAAACCACAAACAGCACCGGCTCGCAAAGCCAATACCACACGACAAGAGAAACGTTACCCATCCGAACAAAGCAAAAGCGCAAAGGTGAAACAGATTCTCAAAGACGATAAGGTGGTAATCGACCTCCACATTGAACAACTCCTCGAAACAACCGTCGGAATGAACTCCACCGATATACTGGAATATCAGCTCGACGTGTTCCGCAACACCCTCGAACAATACAAGAATAAGCCAGGGCAGAAACTCATCTTCATCCACGGGAAAGGCGAAGGAGTACTGCGGCACGCGCTCATTCACGAGTTAAACTACAAATACAAACACTTCAGATACCAAGACGCATCGTTCCGCGAATACGGCTACGGTGCCACACAAGTAACAATTAGAAACTAGAAGAGAGAGTTATGAAACACGGATTCGTGAAAGTTGCTGCGGCCATCCCGTCGGTGAGAGTTGCCGACACAAAATTCAATCTGGCCGAAATCAAAAACCAAATCATTCACGCCGAAGAGCAGGGAGTAGAAGTTGTTGTGTTTCCCGAACTGTCAATTACAAGCTATAGCTGTCAGGATTTGTTCGGGCAGCAGCAATTGCTCGACAACGCCGAACACGCAATTTCCAAACTGCTCGAAATCATTCATAAGCTTGATGTAATTGTAATCGTCGGCGCCCCTATAAGTATAAACGCCATGCTGCTCAACTGCGCTGTCGTGATGCAACAAGGACGAATCCTCGGCGTGGTCGCCAAAACATATCTCCCGAACTATGGCGAGTTCTACGAGAAACGCTGGTTCGCATCATCGCGGAACATTCGCCAGCAAAACATCTGCTACGCCGGACAGGAAATAACCCTTACGCCCGACGCACAGATTTTCCAAACCGATGAAGGTATGCGATTCGGCATCGAAATATGCGAAGATGTATGGGCGCCTACTCCTCCGAGCAATAACCTCGCGCTGGCCGGAGCTGAAATAATCTTCAATCTCTCGGCAAGCAACGAACTCATTGGCAAGCACGCCTATCTAAAATCATTGCTCGCACAGCAAAGTGCAAGAACCATCAGTGGATATGTCTACAGCGGATGCGGATTCGGTGAAAGCACCCAAGATGTGGTGTACGGCGGCAACGCAATGCTCTTTGAAAACGGAGTAATGCTCGAAGAAGCCAACCGATTCTCGCTCGAACCGCAACTAACGATATCCGAAATCGATGTGGAGAAACTGCGTACTCAGCGGCGTATCGATAGCACATATTCATCTGCCATTAAATTAGCAACCGAAGCGCGACTCATTCAATGCGCCGCACCAAATAATCGCAATCGCAAGTTCAGACTCACACGGAAAATTAATCCTCATCCTTTTATTCCAACCGATGCCAATATGGAATTGTCGTGCAACGAGATTCTGAACATACAAGTTTGTGCCCTAGCTAAACGACTCGTTCACACGCAAGCACGAACGGCTGTTATAGGCATCAGCGGCGGGCTCGATTCTACTCTCGCTTTACTTGTTTGCGTAAAAGCTTTCGATAAACTAAAGCGCAAACGTAAAAATATCATCGGTATAACAATGCCCGGACTCGGAACCACTGATCGAACATATCACAACGCCGTGACTCTGATGAAACAACTTGGGATAAGTGTAAAAGAAATAAGCATTGCGCCAGCTGTTAAGCAACATTTCGAAGACATCAACCACAATCCTCATACGCATGACACAACTTACGAGAACTCCCAGGCGCGCGAACGAACTCAGATACTTATGGATGTTGCCAACCAGTACGGCGGACTTGTCATCGGCACGGGCGACTTGAGCGAACTGGCCCTCGGATGGTGCACTTATAACGGAGACCATATGAGTATGTATGCTGTCAATGTCGGTGTTCCGAAAACCCTCATTCGCCACCTTGTCCGCCATATTGCAGCTACTGAATCGCCCCTTGCGACAGCCTCGATTCTGCTCGATATTATCGATACTCCCATCTCGCCAGAACTCACACCGGCTGCAAAGGATGGGCAAATTGCACAGAAAACTGAAGACATAGTTGGGCCTTATGAGCTTCATGATTTCTTTCTATATCATTTTCTGCGTCACGGCTCTCGTCCCGAAAAGATTTTTTATCTGGCGACTATTGCTTTTGCCGACATTTATTCTGAAGATATTATCAAACGATGGTTAACTGTTTTTCTTCGGCGTTTCTTCGCCCAGCAGTTTAAGCGTTCGTGCTTGCCTGATGGTCCGAAAGTGGGCAGTGTGAGCCTTTCTCCTCGGGGTGATTGGCGCATGCCGTCGGATGCTGTGGTGTCTGACTGGCTCAAGTTCAGCTAAAAGAATGTAGTAATGGTAGAAATCGCCCGCTTGCTTTATAGTAGGCGGGCGATTTCGGCTTCGAGATTTGTTATTTGAGATGGATTGCGAACTACTTCGTTGTTGCGATTGATTAGATAGATTATCGGTGAAACGGTTGCGGGAGCTGTGTAGGCTTGACTTACACCGGTGTTGTCGTAGACATTTATCCAGGGTAGCGACGAGACTTGTTCTTTCCAGAAATGGGCGTTGTCGTCGAGCGACACCATATAGATTTCGAATCCACGGTTGTGGAATTTGTTGTAAATGTCGCGCAGGTGCATTATGTAGGCTGTTGAGCCTTCGGATGCAAACACATGAAAGTTTAGCAGGACTACTTTGCCTTTGAGTTCGGTTAGATGTCGGGGGTGTCCCAGATTATCGCGTAGCGGAATGTCTATCACGCCGGCTTCTTCGGCATTCATTTCCACCACTTTTTGTTTGGTTTTTCGGGCATTTGCAATGCTTTGGAGTGCTATGTTGTGGAGATTTTGGGTGCGTTCGGCTCCGGGAAAATATGTATCCCAGCTGGTTGCTACAGCTCCGAATACTTTGTTGTCTTTGGGTTCGTTTGAAGGGTCGAAGATTAGGCGTGCTTGATTGCCGATGATTATGTATTGAAAGAGTGCAAAGTAGCTGTAGGCTTTCATTGGTTCGCGGTAGATGTAGTTTCGGGTTATGTGTTGTTTGTAGTTTTCAATGAGCTGGTTTATAATGGAGTCAGCTCCGTAGGGTCTGTTTGCCATGATGTTTTGGCATTCGTTTTGGAGTGCTATTTGTTTTAGGGCCAGTTCTTTTATTTTTTGATTTTCAGGTGAATTTGCCACCTCATAGTTTGTTGCCATTCCGGGGTATGATGCTTTTATTTGTAGAGTTTCGGTTGAGTCGATGGCTAGGTTTATAATTTGGTCGGCTATTCGGAGTCTGTAGAACTCGGGGTTTGATACGGTGTCGGCTGCGAATTCGAACTGTCCTGTTTGGTCGAGTTTGAGAGAGTCTATAATTGTGATTCCGTCGAGTGTATTATGCTCGAAATAGAGTGTGGAGTCTTTTGCGTTTGTGAGTGTTCCGGTAATATGGAATTTTCGGTCGGTGCATCCAACCATAATTATTGTCCCTAATAGTAATGTGATGAGTTTTGCTTTTTTCATTCTTGTGTTGCTGTTTTTATGTTTGCAAAGGTAGTTGGTTCGATGTTTATATGGATTGATTGCAATCATTCCGAATTTTTTGGTCTGGGCTGAAGAAATATCAATATTTAAAAGACGACCCGCCTAGAAATTCGCGGAGTAAGGAGGTGGGTGGCAAGTGTCTGAAGGGGAGTGGCTTGAAATAACTGAGGAATTTCCGGAGGCGATAGGCTTCGGCGTATTCTTCGCAGTTTTCGGGTACTTGTTCGAGAATGGCTTCGGCTTGGGGCTTGATAACGGCGAGTTCGAATAGCATGGCGGTGTTGAACATCACATCGGCGTTTTCCTGATAGGGGAATATCCATTTGTTTTCGCCGGCGCGCACGCTTGGCCAGCGTTTGATGGTTTCGATGGCCGATGATGCGCGGTATTTATGGTCACGAACTATTCGGCGGAGCAGTCGGTTGTCGGTTGTGGGAATGTAGTTGTGGTCGTCCAGAAGAATGGTTGTGAGGGCGGAGGCGTAGATTTTGAAGATTCGCTCGGCGGGTACTTTTTCGGTGAGTAGTGGGTTGAGGGCGTGGATTCCTTCAACGATTAGAATATTGTTTGAATTGAGGCGCAACTTGCGACCGCTCTTCTCGCTCTGTCCGGATTGAAAATTATATTTGGGCAGTTCTACTTCCTCACCGTTAAAAAGGGCGTTGAATTGTTTGTTGATGAGGGGTATGTCGAGGCAATAGAGACTTTCGTAGTCGAACTCGCCGTGCTCGTCTCGTGGCGTTTTTTCACGGTCAACAAAATAATCGTCCAATGAAATTTGCACTGGTCGTACTCCGCTTGCCAACAGCTGCACTGAAAGTCGCTTGCTGAATGTTGTTTTTCCGCTAGACGATGGGCCTGCAATGAATACTGCCTTCAGTTCGGGTTGAGCTGCAATGGTGTCGGCAATTTGGGATATCTTTTTCTCCTGAAGGGCTTCGTTTACGTTTATCAAATCGGTTGCGAATCCTTTTTTCACAGCTTCGTTGAAATCGCCTACGGTTGAGATTCCGAGGATTCCCTGCCAGCGATGGTGCTCTTTGAATACTTCGAACATTTTGTGCTGTTTAATCATCGGTCCAAGCTGCGAAGGGTCGGCAGGTGAGGGAAGACGGAGGAGAGCTCCGTCGAAAAACGGCTCAAGACCGAAAAGACTGAGCTGGGATGTGTTGGTTAGCATCGAGCCGTAGTAGAAATCTTTGTAGTCGTCGAGAACATAGTAGGTTGTGTAGAGCGCACCCACGTTTTTGAGGAGCTTTACTTTCGAGCGGTCGCCCAGGTCGTTGAATAGCTTTACGGCTTCTTCGGTTGTCACTTCGAATCGCATAATTGGTATCTGGGCCTGGATTATCTCTTGCATCCTTCGACGAATGTTCTCCACGTCGCTTGAAGTTACGGGATGCCCCAGCTTGAGGTTGCAGAAATAACCGTTGGATACGGGAATGTCGATTATAACATTGCTTCCGGAATATAGGTCGTGCACCGCCTTGCAAAGAACCATGAACAGCGAACGGGTGTAGGTTCGCATTCCTGACGACGAGCGGAGATCGAGAAATTCTATGTCTTTGTTGCGGAAAACTCTGAAGTGCAAGCCCTCGACTTTGTTGTTTACCTTGGCACTCACAGGGCCGTGCTGCATGTGTATGTTTGCCGTTTTGAATATTTCAGAAAGGGTTGAGCCCAAAGGTACTTCTAGGTTCTTTTTATTATTTTTGCAACGTATTTTCAATATTTGTTTCATGTTTACGGGTTTTTAATTAATTGTGCATAAAGGTAAGGAAATCCCCTGTCGTAACGGAAAATGTATATTGTATCAAGGATAATAGATTTATGACAACAAGTGATTATTTAGCTATTACATTTAAAATTATCGGCTCGCTGGCCTTACTCATCTACGGCATGAAGGCAATGAGCGAAGCCCTTCAAAAAATGGCCGGTTCGCAGCTACGCCATATTCTGGGAGCAATGACAACCAACAGATTCACTGGCATGCTCACAGGAACATTTATAACCTGTGCCGTGCAGTCGTCGTCGGCTACCACGGTTATGACGGTCTCGTTTGTAAATGCCGGACTTCTGACGCTCGCACAGGCTATCTCCGTGATTATGGGCGCTAATATCGGTACAACGCTGACGGCGTGGATAATGTCGCTAGGTTATTCGGTAGACCTTAGCAATTTTGTGTTTCCGGCGTTCCTGGTAGGAATAATTTTGATTTATACACGCCGGATGCGCTACATAGGCGACTTCCTGTTCGGTTTGTCATTCATGTTCTTCAGCTTAGTTCTGCTCAGCAGTGCTGGTAGTGCTCTTCGGCTTGAAAGTAATGTTGCCATAATCCATTTCTTCCGTTCGTTTGATGTAAATAGCTATTTCACAATCATTATTTTCCTTGCCATCGGTACATTGATAACTTGCATCGTACAGTCATCGGCCGCCGTTATGGCTATAACCATAATGATGTGCTCTACAGGAGTTTTACCAATCTATCTCGGCATAGCTCTCGTTATGGGCGAAAATATCGGTACTACAATCACCGCTAATCTGGCTGCCTTAGCCGCCAATACACAGGCTCGACGAGCTGCTCTGGCTCATTTGATGTTCAATGTCATCGGAGTGATATGGGTGCTTTGTCTGTTCTATCCATTCGTCAATACAGTTTGCCGATTCGTTGGCTATGACCCGCAAACAAATAACCTTACACACCAACAACTCGCGATAAAACTACCTATAATCCTCGCCGCTTTCCACACCAGTTTCAATGTGATAAACACTGCAATGCTTATGGGGTTTATCCCACAGTTGGAAAGGATGGTTTGCCTCATTATCAAACCCCGGAAAAAGGAAGAGGACGAAGAATTCCGATTACGTTTCATCCAGGCAGGCATAATGAAAACTCCAGAACTGTCGGTTCTCGAAGCCAGCAAGGAAATACACTCTTTTGCCGAACGAATGCAGCGGATGTTCGGTATGGTGCGCGAATTGCTCGTAACAAAAGATGAGAACGCGTTCGTGAAACTATTCTCGCGAATAGAAAAATACGAAGGCATATCCGACAACATGGAAATCGAAATAGCCAAATATCTCGACGGAGTGAGCAACGCCCATCTGAGCGACGAAACAAAGGATAAGGTACGGGCTATGCTTCGCGAAATATCCGAACTCGAAAGCATTGGCGATGCCTGCTACAACATTGCTCGAACGGAGAACCGTAGAATAACTAGCAAGGAGGATTTCACAGACGAACAAATCAGCCGTATTAATCAAATGTTCGCTCTTGTGGACAACGCTCTCTCTGAAATGAACAATATTCTTGTTGGTCATAAGCAGGACAATAACGTTAATCTCTCATTCAACATAGAGAACGAAATCAATAACTATCGTAATCAGCTCAGAAGTCAGAA
Organism: Prevotella micans F0438; assembly: GCF_000243035.1. NCBI lineage: Bacteria > Pseudomonadati > Bacteroidota > Bacteroidia > Bacteroidales > Prevotellaceae > Prevotella > Prevotella micans. The sequence goes on along the minus strand of NZ_JH594521.1, from coordinate 923,392 downwards.
TATAAACGATGTAAACGACCATAAATATACATATGCTATAGGCACGATGTATATGGATATAATTCAGGAGTGCGAAAAGCTAGGCGACTATATCGTAAATGTTGTCGAGGCACGTATGGGTGTTCGTCAGCAGGAAGTTTGATTATATTTCTGCGAGTTTATACTATCTCGGTTGCTATCGACTATGTGAAATATGGTGTAAAAACCTCATTCAAAGTATAAGAATATGATTCAGAAAAAACAGATAACCGAACAGCAGGCTTTACGCAAACTGGCTGACCTGTGCGCCCGTAGCGAGCATTCCGAAGGAGAGATTCGCGAAAAAATGCGCAACTGGAATCTGTCTGATGAGGCCATTCAGCGTGTACTGAATGAACTTACAGAACAGCACTACATCGACGACGCCCGATTCACCCGATTCTTTGTGCACGACAAGATTCGCTACAACAAATGGGGGCGACGGAAAATCGAACAGGCCCTTTGGCAGAAAAGAATATCGGAAGATATTGCCCACGATGTGTTTGACCAGGTTGACGACCAAGAATATATCCAAATTCTTGCACCACTACTCAAAAGTAAATTCAAAACTATAAAGGCTAAAACCGATTACGAACGATCTATGAAGCTCATTAAGTTTGCCATGGGGCGCGGCTTCGAAATGGAACTAATTAGGAAATGTATAGACAATGAAATCGAAGAAAATAACATTTAGTCTTGCCGAACGACTGCTGAATTTAATAGCTCCACGAAGCTGTGTTATGTGCGGCTCACGACTCACTATAAGTGAAAACACGCTCTGCGCTGACTGCAACATGCACTTGCCACGTACAAACTATCACCTTTCACCCACAGACAATGAACTTGTGAGAATATTTTGGGGACGATTCCCCATCACATCCGGCACATCATTTCTTCTCCACGTTCCGAGCTCGGCAAGTGCAAGAATAATCTATGAGCTTAAATATGGTAATAAGCCTCAGATTGGCTTATCGTTGGGCAAAGCAATAGCCGAAGAATATCTACCAACCGGATTCTTCAACGGCATAACCGCCCTGTTTCCCGTACCATTGTCGCGTCGCCGACTCATGCAACGAGGCTACAATCAAAGCCTCGAAATTGCTCGCGGAATAAATACTGCAACCAATCTACCGATAATCGACGGAGCCATAAAAAGAAGGAGATTCCGTTCATCGCAAACTTCGAAAAGTAGAATAGAGCGAAACGAGAATGTGGCCAATGATTTCAAACTTATTGACCAACAAAAGATAAACGGGCAGCATCTCCTAATCATTGACGACATCGTGACAACCGGAGCAACCATAGTTGCCCTAGCAACCGAACTCCTCAAAGCCCCAAATGTAGAAATTAGCGTATTTACAATTGGAGTGGCAAACAGTCTTGTTGCTTGAATCAAAATCTTTGAATTATGAAACTAAAAGATCTGTTCTATCTTCAAAAATCCGACCGAAAAGCAATTATCTTCCTTCTCGCACTTTGCGCATTCATCGTCGCCGGAATATTCTTTATTGGCAAATTAGAAATAAAAACCGACCATTCAGATCCCTTTTCTGCCGAGAAATCAATTCTTAAGCATCGCTCGGCTAATTCAAACTATTCTCCATACACTTACGAAAACCGACATATAGAACTCTTCCCCTTTGACCCCAACACCGCCGACAGTACTGCACTCCGACGACTTGGCCTAGCAAGATTCCAAATTAGAAACATTTATAGATACCGCGCAAAAGGAGGAGTATATCGCTCGCCGATGGACTTTGCACGGCTCTATGGGCTCACTCGGAAACAATTCCGCCAACTCGAACCATACATAAAAATAAGTCCCGATTATATGCCTGCCTCCACCTTACCCCAGGTTGTATCCTATAGGGAAAAACATGCTGAAGAGATTCGTCGCGCTTACGAGCAATTCAAGAAAGAAGACAACTACGAGCCTTATAAAAAATACGACCGCGACACTGTGCGCTTCCCGATTAAAATAAAGGCAGGACTGCACATTAACCTTGCCCAGACCGATACTTCACAACTTAAAAAAGTTCCAGGAATAGGTTCCGGATGGGCTCGTACCATAATCAGCTACGGTAGGCGTCTCGGCGGATATATTGCAGTTGGACAGCTACGCGAAATAGATGGATTCCCCGAAGAATCGTTGCCCTATTTCGAGATACGCAATCCGCGTATTGACAAAATCAACTTAAATCGCCTAACACTGAATCAACTTCGTCGCCATCCTTATATTAATTTCTATCAAGCCAAACAAATCTGTGAATATCGCCGTTTGAAAGGGCCACTCACGAATCTTTCTCAACTCAGTATTCTCAAAGAATTTCCTCCCGAAGCAATAAACCGCCTTAAACCTTACGTCGAATTCTAAACCCCGAGATTAAGAATAAAAGCGAATACACTGGCAAAAATTCTGCCGACAGGAATCATGACTACGCAGAGCTGGCAAAACCTCTACCGGCTCTACAAAACTTTCACTGACAGAGGGCGACGCAAATTTTGTTTTGCAGATTGCGCATCGGACTATGAGTTAATCCACCATTACTTATAATAGCAAAACAAAGCCTATTACCGTTCGACGCCGTGAGATAGCCCGCCAGAGAGCTAACACCACGTACAGTGCCGGTTTTTGCCCGAACATTTCCTTGTGCAGGAGTTGATTTCATTCGGTTTCTAAGCGTTCCGTCGACCCCGGCAATTGGGAGTGTATTCAAAAATGTGTTGTAAATGTCAGGCTTTAGAAAAGCATATCGTAAAAGCTTAACCTCGAGTTCGGCGCTCAGATAATTGTAGAGCGAAAGGCCGGAGCCGTCAGCAATAATGCAGTCCGATGGATTCATACCAATACGTTTTACTAGCTGTTTGATTTCAGCCCGTGCATGCTGTGCCTTGGCCCAACGAGCTCGTCTGGCTGCAGCAATCTGATAGAACATTGATTCGGCAAAAAGATTATCGCTTCGCTTCATCATTCGATGCATCACCTGGTCGATGGAGTGAAATCGAGTATCAAGAAGCTGAGCGGCAGACGGCAACTGTTGTTCTCCTATTCCTGAGACCTCAATACCTGCCTGGCGTAAGGCCTTTTGGAAACGTTCGACAAAATCATCACGTCGGCCAACGAGGATTGGCGACAAAGAAGGATTATCATCATCCCAGCACCAGCCCCATCCCATCTTTTCGCGTTCTTTGAAAGATAGGTCGACATATATATTTCCATCCACAGCCGAGATACCCAGTTCTTTAACTGCACTTACGAACGAGGATAAATCCGACGAGTCGAACATCGGGTCCATCCCACCTACGCAATATAGATTGCCCTGTAGCACACGTGTCGAATCAACAATACTCCCGGTGAAATAGAGTCGCGTGGAGAACTTATAATAACTTCCGAGACGGTCGAGCGCCACAATAGCAGTTACGCATTTCATAGTCGATGCTGGACGAAGGTGGAGTCGGGCATTATAACTGTAAAGGCAACTGTCACCAGTCAAATCCCACACCATCAAACCTGTTTGAATAGTTTCACTTAATTTGCCAGTCAATAAATTGTCGAGTCTAAGCCGAATATTTTCCTGCCAGCTTAACTCTGGGTTGGTGTCGAACGTGGGAATAATACTATCTAGAATACTGTCGTCCTCAAGAATTACGGTTGTTGCCTGCTGATTTTCATTGAGCAGACGCGCAATCTCAATGCTGTCGATGTATACCTGCGCTTTTAGCGGAAACGAAAAAAGAACTGCCATCATGACAATGGCAAAGAGTTTGGGTTTCATAGGTAATTCTATATGTTTTTGATGAGATAATTCGAATTTTTTGGCATGATGCTTATACTCTTCCGCCCATATTCAATGAGTACGCAATGTGCAGACCGGCGAAAATGATTATTTCGGCAAGCTCTTGGTATCTGATTTATGTGGGAAGATTCTGTTCATAAATACATCGCAAAATTACAAAAATAAGGGTGCTTTAGGAGCTTGTGGATTGAATGTGCTACTTTTGCCTACATTATCAGGATAGATAAAATTTTAATTTCATAACACAGAAACTTTATGAGTAATAACTTATTGAAAGGCAAAAGAGGTATCATTTTCGGTGCACTCAACGAAAAGTCCATTGCATGGAAAGTTGCAGAACGCGCAGTTGAAGAAGGGGCTAAAATAACCCTTTCAAATACACCTGTAGCTGTGAGAATGGGAGCTGTAAAAGCTTTAGCAAATAAATTAAACTGTGAAGTGGTTTCAGCCGATGCAACCAACGTAGCTGATCTCGAAAACGTGTTCAGAAAATCAATCGATGTACTCGGTGGGAAAATTGACTTTATACTGCATGCTATCGGAATGTCGCCTAACGTTCGGAGACGTAAAACCTACGACGACCTTGACTATAATATGCTCGACAAAACACTCGACATCTCAGCCATATCGTTCCATAAAATGATTCAAAGTGCTAAGAAGCTCGATGCTATCAATAAAAACGGCTCTATTATTGCCCTTTCCTATGTTGCTGCACAACGTACCTTTTACGGATATAATGACATGGCCGATGCAAAAGCTCTCCTGGAAAGTATCGCACGCAGTTTCGGCTACATCTATGGCCGCGAAAGTAGTGTCAGAATTAATACAATCTCTCAGTCCCCTACTATTACAACCGCCGGCGAGGGCGTTAAGGGTATGGATAAGCTCTACGATTTCGCAAATCGTATGTCGCCGCTTGGAAATGCTTCGGCTGAGGAGTGTGCAGACTATTGTATCGTAATGTTCTCTGACTTAACTAGAAAAGTGACAATGCAGAATCTCTTCCATGATGGCGGATTCTCGAACGTGGGCATGAGCCTGCGTGCAATGGCTACCTATGAACGCGGTTTAGACGAATATAGGGACGAAAATGGGAAAATAATCTACGGTTAACGAACATGATACGACAAGATTATATCCTACGACTCATCGAAGAGTTCATGGCAGCGCTCTCGCTTTTTCTGGAAAAGGAAGAACGGGAGCGCTCCGATGAAGATATACGCCTCATGTATGAAAAATATCTCGGCGACTACGATACGCTCCATAATCTTTCCTGGAGCGAAATTCTTGATTATGCTTCATCTGAATGGCCGGCCAACGAATGTATGGGCCGTATTGGTATGATAGCCGAGATCGTATATGCCGAAGCCACATTCAAGGTTGGTCCTATGCGTGACATGCTTATGGAAAAGGCTTATTTATTGTTAAACTACATCGAGACCCACGGAAAAACATTCTCAATATCACGCCGTCAGAAGATGGTCGAACTTTCAAAAGCCATTTCGAAAGACTTAGACGTTTGAGAGTTGATTTAAGATAAGAAAATAGGGTAGGGGACTCTCAAGGATTCCAAGTTTAACATGCTTTTGACCTCTTTAACTGCTAAAGGACTGATACTCAGTATGAGGATAATACCTTTGCAAACGTTAATATGGAACTGAAACACGAACTAGTCCATTCTCATATAAGTACGTGTTGCGGATAGAATTTCCATTTGGAGATTCTTCTAAGGTTTCGGAAAGTTTATAGTAATGAGATTTTTAAAAGTATTGAGTATTTCAATTCTAATGTGTTTGGTTTTTTCGGGTTCAATCAGTGCCGAAATAAGTTCTAAAAAAGAGAATTTCGATTGGCGACCGGTGATGGATGCAATCATGATGGTGGAAAGTAGGGATAATGCAAAGGCTAAAAATGGCCAATTTGTAGGTATCCTGCAAATTTCTCCGATTTTGGTTAGAGAATGTAATAACATTCTTCGTGGACGCGGTAGCAAGAAACGTTATTCACTATCTGATCGCTTTGATGCTAATAAGTCGCGTGAAATGTTTGTGATTATCCAATCTTTTCATAATCCACTGAACAGTGTCGAACGAGCCATCAGATTATGGAATGGTGGACTTGCTTACACAGTAAGGAGTACCCAACGTTATTTTGAACGCGTTATGAACCATTTGCATTAGAAAAATTTCCAATTTAAAAGTGAAGAACCCTAAGAGCTTGGCAAGCTCTTAGGGTTTATTATTTTTCTTATTTGCGAAGTAGATCTCTGTAATGTAATGGCTCTCTCATAGGTACCGAATCTTTTCTCGCTTGAAAAGATGGAGAGTCAGTCACTAAAAACATTCTCTTAATAAGCAAATAACGGATAGTCTTTCATCGTTGCATTGACTTTATCGCGAACTCGTTTAATCACTTGCTCGTTTTCAGGATCGGCAAGAACTTCGTCGATAAGATCGGCAATGAGATGCATCATGTCCTCTTTAGCTCCACGAGTTGTCATTGCAGCCGTACCTAGGCGAAGTCCACTTGTCTGGAATGCAGAGCGTCCATCGTATGGAACTTTATTCTTATTAGCTGTTATATCGGCAGCAACAAGTGCATTCTCAGCAACTTTTCCTGTGAGATCTGGATATTTTTGGCGTAAGTCAAGCAACATAGAATGGTTATCTGTTCCACCGCTCACAATACTGAATCCATGGTCTATCAGTGATTGTGCAAGTACTGTTGCATTCTTCTTGACCTGGGTTGCATATTCTTTCCAACTTGACAGAAGGTTCTCACCAAATCCAACGGCTTTAGCAGCAATTACATGCTCTAGTGGACCACCTTGGTTGCCTGGGAAAACAGCGGAATTGAGAAGCATAGACATCTTTTTCAGTTCGCCTTTCTTTGTTGTGAATCCCCAAGGATTATCAAAGTCTTTACCCATCATGATGACACCTCCACGCGGACCTCTCAATGTTTTGTGTGTTGTCGTTGTGACGATGTGCGCATGCTCTATAGGATTATTTAATAGACCTGCAGCTATCAAACCTGCAGGATGTGCCATATCAACCAATAACAAAGCACCTACTTCATCTGCAATTCTACGCATACGTACATAATCCCATTCGCGACTATAGGCAGATCCTCCACCAATGATGAGTTTTGGTTTGTGTTCGCGTGCAAGACGCTCCATTTCATCATAGTCTACGCGTCCGGTTTCAGGATTCAGTGTATAACCAATATGGTTATAAAGAATACCCGAAGTATTCACTTCGCTACCATGTGACAGGTGTCCACCTTGATCTAGGTCGAGTCCCATAAAAGTATCACCAGGTTTCAAAATAGCCAGCAATACAGCTTGGTTTGCTTGTGCACCGGAATGTGGCTGTACATTAGCAAATTCAGCACCGAAAACTTGTTTTACGCGATCAATTGCCAATGTCTCAACTTGATCTACAACTTGGCAACCTCCGTAATAGCGTTTACCGGGATAGCCCTCAGCATACTTGTTGGTGAGATAAGAGCCCATAGCTGCCATTACCTCATCACTGACAAAATTTTCAGATGCGATGAGCTCCATGCCTTTTAATTGGCGTTGATGCTCTTGCTCGATAAGAGCGAAAATCTCTTGATCTTTTCTCATGTTGTCTAGATGTTTAAGATTACTAGGTCCTGTTTCTCAATTAATATGTGAGTTCCAGTCCATAGTATTATAAAAAATGTCACGGCAAATGTACTATATTTGAGAATACCAGACAAAGAATACCAAACATATTATTCTTTCAATATAAACACAATTATGATAAATAATTGTTAGGTTTAAGCTATATGTTTTCGTGAACTGTTAACTTAACAAGCTCTATCTTTGTCATAGTGTTTTTTATAACTTTAAATTCAAACTTACCAATATGAATTATTTCATTCAGTTTAGGGAAGCTTTGATAGTTATGCAGTATGAGACCGCCAATAGTCATATAGTCGTCGTGCTCAGGTAAGTCTAAACTAAACATCTCATTCACTTTGTCGATTTCTAATCGGGCTGAAAGGATGTATTTATTTTTACCAATATTTTTTGCAATGTATTTTGAGTTGTCGTGCTCGTCTTCGATATCTCCGAATATTTCTTCGACAATGTCTTCTAAAGAAACTATGCCGCTGGTGCCACCGAATTCGTCAACAACGACGCCCAAGCTTTTCTTCTGTTGAAGGAATATTTGCATGAGTTTCTGAGCTGGCATGGTTTCGGGTATAAATGGCATTTGTTTTATATGGGTTCTCCACTGTTCGGGAGATTTGAACATTTCGGAAGAATGTATATAGCCTTTTATATGGTCTATGTCGTCTTCGTAGACGATGATTTTAGAGTTACCGCTTTCTATAAATTTCTGTTGCAATTCAGATAAGGTGCAGTTAATTTCCACGGCGTTTATTTCAGTTCGTGGTACAACGCAGTCGCGTACTTTTGTATCTGTAAAGTCGAGGGCGTTTTGAAAGATTTTTATTTCTTCGTCGATTTCATCTTCATTTCGGGCGTTGTCGATTGAGCTCTGGACAAGATAATCGAGGTCTATTTTAGTAAATGTACCATCGTTTACTTTTTCTTGCATCTTCACGCCTATCATACGAAGAATTATACGTGAAAAGAAGGTTGAAACCCGGCTTATTGGCCAGAGGATAATAAAGAATATATAAGCCAAAGGAGCGAAAATTGTGAGCAGTCGGTTAGGATTTCGTTTAAAGAATGTTTTAGGTAGAAATTCGCCTGTGAAAACCACAATAATAGTTGAGAGAATAGTGTCTAGAATCACCTGTGTGGCTGTGTCTATGCCATTGAATATGGTTTTATTGAATATTTCAGCAAAGATTATCCCATACAACACTAGAACAATATTATTTCCAACGAGCATGGTAGACACGAAGCCGTTAGGATTGCGATAGAAGATGTCAATACAGCGTTGTGACAGTGTATTCCGTTCTTTATCCATTTCTGCTAGCATTCGATTGCTCGACACGAATGCTATTTCCATTCCGGAGAAGAATGCCGAAAGAATAAGTGTGACAAGAAGACCAATGATTAAACTTATATCCAATTTCTTATTGTTTTTATCGGTTGGTTATGGTGCTGTTCAGTCTATCTGTAGGCATTGAATCTATTGGCATTGGTGGAGGAGTCATAGCAGCATTAGGTGAGAAATCGTGCTTTTGGAAGAGAGTCCATCCTTTAGTTTGCCTGATTTCATAGTGTGTCATCTGTTCATCGCTCTTGAACCAATTACCCTCCAATTCCTTATCGGGTGTGCGAAGATGAGAATATTTATACGACCAAATCTCATGGTTCTGTTCGTCCCAATACAATTCGCTACTTTGGAAATTCAGTCCTTGTGCGGTGAGAATTCTAACTCTACCTCGCATTTCCCATTTGCGTTCCTGGTCGAAATAGGTTGCAGTATCGCATTGAATATAACCTGTCACATGTTTTTTGAGGTCGAACTGCGTGAGTAGGATTCCTTTATTGAAAGTCCAGCGTGATGGACGTTTCTTTTCGTTCACCTCCCATTCTTCGGCTACGATTCGATATTTGATTATACCCGAATCGGATATTAGCGTATTCACACCATAGGTTGTCATTGTTGCCACCGAATCGCGGTCGTGAATTGCAGGTGCAGTATGTTCATGTTCTTCGCTACACGATTCTAGCAGAACAAAGAAAGCCGTAAGAAATAAAAATATAAATGATTTAGACGCCCCCATCAGGAACTGCAATTATTCAACTTTAAACTTGGCAAACCAGCGTTCATTGAATGTTAGTCCGATATTGATTCGGAAAACATTTTCTTTAATGAAATTATTTGCTTGTCGATTGAACCATTCGCAACTGATGTTCAGTAATCCACGGTTGTTATAGTTATTCATGATGGGTATTCCAACTCCTACGCTGGCTGAGATTTCCCGTGGTCCATCTTGTCCTTCAATCTTTAGATAAGGTGTTGCATAGCTAATTCCGGCGCGATAGTGCATTCGTCCTAGGAAGCTTCTATGCCGGTCGCCTTTCGTGAATTCTCCGCCTAAAGTAAAGAGCTGTCTGTCGTTAAACTGTCCTCCCACTAGCTTATAGTCGGCCACACCATTTACTACAGTAAATTGCGGCATAGCGATTTTGGCCCATTTCTGTATTTGATAATCGAAGCCCAGTTTCAATTGGTTAGAATAATTCCACGTCACTCCCCCACCGAATGTTTGCGGCAACTCCAGAGCCTTATGTATAACGTAGCTTGTAGTGTCTGAGATCAAAGTCTGCGAGTTTCTCGAAATCACATGGCATTCCGGATTGGCGTTCAACTTGTTTCCCAAGGAATAAATAAGTCCAAGTGTAACCTGATTCTTCCTGTTGATTTTCTGCGTGTATTGCAATCCAAGGTCAACTTTATAGCTTGCCACGCTGGTTATGTAGCTTTTAGAAAGCGTGCTGATGTTTTTGTCGCTGTAGCTGTTCACCACATCTCTGTTGAGTTCGCCCCAGAGATACGACGCGTTTGCACCGATAGAGAGGTTTCGAATAGGTTCCCATCCGATTCCTAAATACACCTGATGCAGACCGCCACTCCCGCTAAAAGTATTTGAGAAAGTTGCGCTTTGCGACGAGGGATTTGGGAAAGCATTTATGTTTTCAGTGTTTTGGAAGTTGTAGCCCACATTCGAGTAAGGCAGGAATCCGAAGCTTACGCCCAAGTGTTTAAAGGCTCTGAATGCGGCCACTGCATATTCAATGCTCGAGTTACGGGCGTTCTTTCGATGTCCTTTTTCTTCGAAGTTCGTTATTTGAAGGCTCACTCCGGCATCGAATATAAATGTCAAAGAGTCGATGGCCGAATAGGAGGCCGGATTTTGAAAATTAACTTTGTCGTTTTCATGGAAGCCATATGCCAAACCGTTCATTCCTCTGTTGAATCCGGCAGACTGGCGGGCCAGTATACCCAGTCCGAATTGACTGTAAGGCGAGTTGGTTCCACCTTGTGCCCAGAGAGGCAGAGAAAGAACAATCGACAGGCCTGTTGCAAATATTTTTTTCATTTGTTTGTGTTCAAATCTGAAGCGTATATACTATTTAAACGGCGCAAAGGTATGGAAAAAAATTATGCCTCTCTTTTCCGATATTATAAAAGGCTGAAAATAGGATTGCAGGTGTAATGCCTCCTTTCATGGAGAAGGTTTTTACAATACTCCCCCTACCCTATCAAACATATAAACCAAGCGACCAGCATCCGGCTCGCCGGATGCTGGTCTGAAATGATTGATATATAAACGAACTCCTCCTTTACATTTGGTCTTCGCCCGGGTCTTCCTCGCGATCGGGCTTAGGAGTACCTCCGCCGCCATCCGGTTTCTTACCACCACCGCCGTCGGGCTTCTTACCACTATCGGGTTTCTTCGGGTCGGAGGGTTTCTTGCCATCCTTACCTCCTTTCTTCTTCTTGGCCGCGGCGCGTTGTGCCGTGGTCATGTTGTGAATTTCTTTGAAGTCCGACGAGGTTTTGTTGATGTCGGTGATGAGGTGCGCGATGAAATCGCGGTCGGCATCCGTGGCGGCGAAGAGATAGGAGGCGTAGATTTGGTCGGCTACGGCGTCCCACGCCTCGTCGGTTTTCGGACGAGCTACTTTCGATGGTGGCAGTGCCGAGGCTGTTTCACTCGTGCGACGCTGGACGAGCAGTTTTTCGTATTCAGTGTTCAGCGTGCTCAGCTGCCCTATCGATGCGTTGAGCCCGAGTTGCATAACCTCAGCCGAATACTTATCCAGGTCGTGGAGCATGCCCACCACGAGTGCCGTCTCCTCAGTGAAACCCTCTTTCTGAATCTGCCGATAGGGTTTCAGCGTCAATGACAGCACCTTTGAGGCATCCTGCATGGCTTTGATGGCCGAATGGCGATTCACGTCGATGGTGCCGAAGATGAACGAGAGCACGGTGTCGCGCTCCTTGTCTTTCTCTACGAGCTGCTGTGTGTAGATAGAGGCGGCTGTCTCGCGGCTGATGTCCTCTTCCAGGCTGATGCACTGCTTCCATTCTTTCAGCATCTCGTCGGTTACGTGCAGTTTCTGTTTGTCTGCGGCCGTCACGATGTCATACAACGCACGGTGATACCCTGTGTGATGAGCATTGTCGAAGCGCACACTGTTGCTTCCGACGATTTTAAGACGTTTATTTTTCATTTTCGTTTGTATGATATTAAATGGTAGAGTTAATTAATGAATTTTCTTTTTGATGATGTCGGCGAGTGGCTCGCCGTGAGTAATCCGCCTGTCGCAGCCCTGGCGAGTGACTCGCCGCGACTAATCCATCTGTCGCAGCCCTGGCGAGTGACTCGCCGCGATTAATCCGCCTGTCGCAGCCTTGGCGAGTGGCTCGCTGCGATTAATCCACCTGTCGCAGCCTTGGCGAGTGGCTCGCTGCGATTAATCCACCTGTCGCAGCCTCGGCGAGCCACTCGCCGGCATGTTAACGCAGTCTTAATCCTCCCACACGTTATATCCCACATTATTGGTTTCCTCGGCCGCCTGGTCGTCCTCCTCCTCGAAGAAGTTGTCCTTGGCCAGTCCGCCATTCTCGGGCACGGAATGCGAACTGATTACAAATTGGGCGATGTTATTGTCGGTTACGAGCTGGATGACCTTAATACTGGGGGTGATATATCTCTGTTTCATTGTGCTGTCTTTACTACTTACCATTTCACTACTTTCTTACCGTTGACAATATAGATGCCTCTTCCCGGATTGGTGACGCGACGGCCCTGGAGGTCGTAGATGACGTCTTGACGTGGCCCGGTTGTCGGGCGACCGTTGCGAATACCGGTTGTTTCGGATTCCCGGCGGGCGGCTTCGAAGTCGACCACAAAACCTTTGGCGGGAGCTATGGCTACGGGCAATCGGAGGCCGGCGCGATGAGGTTTAAGCTTGATGGAAGCACCATTTCGAGTGCCCTGCTTATAGAAACCCAGGCCCTCGTCGCCGTTATTGGAGAAGATATAATATTTGTAACCACTTGCGTTGAACTCCTGTTCGGTGGCGGTGCCGATGAGCAGGTTGCCCGTGACGTCTTCTTCTGTTCCCGTCACGTTGGCCTGATAAATCACCGTGCTGTTAGGCGTGCCTTGCAGAATAAATCCCGTTTGCTTGGGGATGATTTTGCCTGCCGTGAATGCTTTCACGATGGCCTGGTCGGGAGTGGTGATGCTGCCGCTGGGCGTGACGCCGGTGATGATGTAGGCCGTGCAGCCCGCGGGGATGAGGAAATTCTCTGTGCCGAGGTAGTAGCTGATGTAGCCAGTGGGTCCGAACTTCACCTCTTCGCGATAGAAGTTGGCATAGTAACTCCAGGGCCAACCTGCACCTGGAGATTGAGTTACATTATTGCAATAAGCATGTGTAACATCTGTTGGTACGATTATTTTAAGGTTTTTAGCATATGTATAGCCATGGAGATCAACATTAAGACCTGGTCCTCCATCCTGTGTTGGAATGGGATTGAGCATACGAACAGTGACAGAGGATGCTTTCCAATATGGTTGAGCGAAAGACCCTCCCATACTGGTAACTGTTGACGGAATGACCAATTCACTATTACCCAAAGGAGCCTGCCAGAATGTGGTATAACCGATTTTCTCTAAGCCTTCATGGAGTGTGAGTTCTGTGATACCTCCATGCGCGGAACCAAGCATAAAGAACACATCAATGCTAACCACATTGTAGGTTATTCCGCCATTTTCCACTGTTGCAGGAACATCGAACGGCCCGTTGAAAGAATATCCGCCCCACATGCCCATGGCTCCCGGAGCATTGACAATCTCAACCCGCTTACGAATCGGATCGAGAATTTTGTAATACAGTGTGTACCCGTTCGAATTAGTTGCGCTGAAGTCGTATCCCGCCTGGGCATGACTTGTTAGTGTTGCCACTATGCAAAAGATAAGTGATAAAAGTTTCTTCATGTTTCCTTGTTTTATCGTTGAATGTTTAACCTGAATAATCGTCGTTATTTGCCTCTTGCGCGGCTTGGCAAAAGGGCACGAAAAAGCGAACAAAGGGAACTCCTT
>NZ_JH594521.1:900226-909104 GCF_000243035.1 Prevotella micans F0438 | reverse complement strand
GTGTGTGTGTGTGTGTGTGTGTGTGTGTGTGTGTGTGTGTGTGTGTGTGTGTTAGCACTTTTTCCGAGCCCACCAAATTATTGGACGAAAAAATCACAGAGAAATCAAAGTTTCTCTGCGTCGCGATGCTGATGGAATGTGCTATTATATATCTCACGGCGGCAAAGGTATATGAATCAATTCTTTCTCGCAAAACTTACCCTATCTTCTTGATTTAAAACAAGTGAGAGATGAGGGATATTATAATGTAGATTAAGCGTTGGGAGGGAGCTGCAGCCAGTTGCGCATGATATCGGCTCCGACAGTAGTGAGCACGCTTTCGGGATGGAATTGAATGCCGTGAATGTCGTACTCACGATGTCGAATGGCCATGATTAGGCCGTCGGGAGTTTCGGCAGTTACTTCGAGACAGGCGGGAAAATCGTTGCGCGAGACCGTCCAACTGTGATATCGGCCCATCATGAATCTTGGAGGCAGATTGGCAAATATCGGGTCGTGTGCAACTTGACTCCCTTCGGTGGCTATGCCGTGAAAAACATCGGAAAGGTGTTCCAAATGTGCGCCGAACACCTCGGCTATGGCTTGATGTCCGAGGCATACGCCGAGCATGGGCTTGCGACCGGAATATTCGCGGACTACATCGTACAATAATCCTGCTTCGGAGGGCAAGCCGGGGCCGGGACTAAGAATGAGTTTGTCGAATGGTTCCAGTTCGGCGAGTGTAAATCCATCGTTGCTGAAAACGGTTACTTCGGCACCGAGTTCGCGCACAAGATGAACCAGATTGTAGGTGAAAGAATCGTAGTTGTCGATTAGGGCGCAACGCAGTGGTGCTGCCATATTCTGTTCTTCATTCATTGTTTGTTTGTGTTTTTCAAAGTACAGAGGCAATGGTGCGGCGCAGCTTATCGATATCTTTCCTTGCAGGGGCGATTTCAAATCCTTCGTTTATGTCGACCCCGATGAATGCTGGGTGGTTGATGTGTTTTACTCGTTCAACCTCTTCGATGGTATTTGTTTCAAGCAGAAAAGGGATATCGTCGGTGTAGGCATCGAGCGTCGATGAGTCGGCAAAGAGTTTAAAAAGGAAATAGTCGGCATAACCTATATAGGGCTTGCACTTTTCGAAATCGTTTTTATGGTTGATGTCGAGTTGTTTAATGATTTTTATTTCCGGGCGGATGTCGGGAACGAGTGTTCGGCGCAGATTGTCAATCATAACAGCATTTTCTATTCCGTTCAGTTGAATCAGGTCAAGATGGAAATTAAAAGCTCGTGTTACGATGTTTTGTGGCATATCGTTGGCGAATACTCCGCAGAGCTTTACCTGTTTGCTCTGGCTTTTAGTTTTGAAACTTCCGCGGTCGGGAATGAATCCTGCATTCGATGGAATTTGAAGAACTAATCTTGGGCTGTCGGGACGAAAATCCAGTCCTACCCAATCAATTCCAAGCTCTGATACGTCGTGAATATTATCGGCTTCACGCATGCCGCATATCTTTATAATCATTGACTTACAGCCTTATTCCTAGGCACGCAAAGGTACTGAAAAAGAAAAAAGACTGTGATAAAATCTTATTTGCATTATAATAATTGGTCGATAGTGGCGTTTCTAGTGGCGTAACAACAACCAAAGCCTATGATCAAGTTATTTACACCAGAAGAGTCGTCTCCCTCGGAGAAGACATTGAATTTAATCCGACAAATTGCCCATACTTATCGCACAGTGAAATTCAACGGCAAAGTAGAATCCTATTGTTTGAACTGAACATGGAAACAATTATTTCGCCTTCTTTGCTTTCGGCCGATTTTATGCATCTCGACAGGGAAATCGAGATGATTAACGAAAGCGACGCCGATTGGATTCATATGGATGTTATGGATGGAGTTTTCGTGCCGAACATTTCTTTTGGATTCCCGGTGATGAATGCTGTCGGAAAGGTTTGCAAGAAGCCGATGGATGTGCATTTTATGATTGTTCATCCGGAGAACTACATTCAGCAAACGGCCGATTCGGGAGCTGCCATCATGAGCGTACACAGCGAAGCCTGCTTACATCTTCACAGAACCATTCAGGAAATTCACAAAGCCGGAATGAAGGCCGGCGTAACCCTTAATCCGTCTACACCGGTTGCGATGCTCGAGGATGTTATTTGCGACATCGATATCGTTCAGCTTATGAGCGTTAATCCCGGATTCGGAGGGCAGAGTTTCATTGAAGAAAGCATAAGAAAGGTTGCCCGACTTCGTGAACTTATCGCTCGAACCGGAAGCAAGGCGCTCATACAGGTTGATGGCGGCGTGCAGGCCGAAACTGCTCCGCGGCTAGTAAATGCTGGCGTGAATGTTCTGGTTAGCGGAAGTTATATTTTCAAATCGCCCGACCCGCTTAAAACAATAAGCGAACTGAAAAGACTTCGCCCCAGTGTTGCTCTGTGATTAACATGCGCGGTTCAGAACTGTCGCTAAGAAAAAAGGCTAGATGCTTTCAAATAAGAGAGTATCTAGCCTTTTCAGTTTTCGGGAAACCGTGGTTCAGTTTATTTCAAAACGCACGATGCGCTGATTGAATCGTGTGTGGAGATAGGGAATCTTGCATAACAGTCGGAAGACTAACGGAAGCCTGCCTTGGTCGTGGTCGCTCATGAAATATTCGCGCCCCAAGTGCAGCCGTTCGTGCCACGATTCCATCTCAACCGAATGCAACACCGACCATTTGAACTCCACGTCATTGTCCATCTTTTTCATTGCATCGTGCTGCCTGGCATGCTTCACGCCGGAATAAAACAGTATATCCATCAACACGGTAGCTTTACCGAGACGATTGCACATCTCGCAGAAGAACTCCCTTACCTTTTCGGGCTCAAAATACATCAGCACGCCTTCGATTATAACAAGAATCGGTTTGCCGTGAGCCTTTACCGTGTCGCACCAAGAATAATCGAACAATGATTGAGCGATATATGTGTTCCGCTCCGACTCGGGCAGAAGTTTCCGTCGTACTTCTATGGCTTCCGGTAGGTCGAGGTCGTACCAATGTTCAACTTTCGGCGCCCCAATTCGCTGATAGCGTGCATCGATTCCGGCGCCAAGCTGAATAACCACTGCGTCGGGATTATTTTTAATGAACTCTCTGGTTTCTTTGTCGATGAGCGATGCGCGAACGCAGGAGCCCGCCTGCGACATCTTTGCTTTTTTGAATTTCGAGAAGTCATAATCTATCTGTTTCATCATTCGCACGGCATCGTTGTCTTCAATCAGTCCGCCGTTTTGTTGTGTTTCGGTTGCCTTGGCCCACAGCGTGATGAGCATGGTTTCGGGAACGCCCGTAAGAAGTGTTGTTTCCATACAATATTATTCGTTGAATGTTTTTATTCGCTCGTCTTATGAACGGATGCAAAATTAGGCGCTATACCTCCCCGAGACAATACCCAATTGTGTGTATTCTCCCGACCTGTTTGCGGTATAGTCGCCCCACCCTACCTGCCGAGGAATACCAATTCGGTCTGCTGACCGAATTGGTATGGGTATCGGACAGACACGGGGTCTGTCCCTACATGCGGCCTACCGGCCGAATTGGCATCGATTGGGTTGATGGGGGTGTCTAAGTATGTAGGGACAGACCCCGTGTCTGTCCGATACGTCTGTCCGCCACCGTCCATTAAGGATGACATAATAACCCGCCCCTCGTCTGTCAAGGGACGGGATAATTTCTCTTAAACCGAGCATATGTATAAAAACGGTCGACCTGCACGCGTCGTCATGACGGATGCAGGTCTGAATGATTATATAAACGATATTTTCTTTTCTTCCCGGATTCGATTTCAGGAGAGAGGGAGAGGAAATCGTCCTCTTATACTTTATCTTCTCCCGGGTCTTCTTCTCGCCCGGGTTTGGGAGAGCCACCACCAGTACCTCCGGAGCCACCGGGTTTAGAGCCAGTGCCTGGACCATTCCCGCTTCCGCCATGTTTTGAGCCTCCACCGATTGATTTTCCGCTCGGTTCGGGAACGACGACGAGTTTGCCTTTAGAGATTACGACCCAGATGGCACTCTTGCCGGTGACGTTCAGCAAGTAAGCGCGCTTCTTGCCCGAGCCACGGGTTTCGCGTGCAAACGACAGCGAACCACTCGACAGACCACGCTCTTTCTCTAGTTCGGTGAATAAGGGTTCGAGCTGGGCGGCGTATTTGTCCATATCGCGCTCATGCGCGGCCTTGTTAGCGGCTCGACGCTCGGCTATAACCGTTTGCCTACTCTCAACCAGGAAGTTGTATTGCTTCACCAGTTTTTCGATGGGTGGCGTGGGGTCAAGGTCGGCCAGCGCAGTTATTCGTATGAGAATAGCCTCGAGAGCCTTATCAACTGCCTTTCTAAGGGCAAGAAGGTCGAATTTACCCGATGCTTCACTCACCTGAACACGGTTATGGAACACGGCGTCGAAAGCCTTGTTGGCATTGTCCAAGCGTGTCACGGCCGGCATTGCACCTAGTTGGGCTAGTATGCCAGGCATATCGCCTTCCTTCGTGTCGGCCACAAGATTTTTGAGCATACCCGTTTCTTGGTCGTAGTTTTCCACGTCGGCATGCGGATAGCGCGACATCACCTCGCGGAGACGTTTGGCGGCTTTGACGATTTCTTCGTCGTCCGACTGTAAATGCATCTTCACCAATAGTCGTAGGGCCTGATAGGCCTTGTCGCGCGCCTCGTCGAGCTTCATGAGTTCTTCGGTTCCGAAAAGAACTTTCGATTGATTGAGCGCTTCGTCTTCAGCTGCGATTGCGTCACTTAGCGGTTTGAGAACCGCGGTTAATTTCTCTACGTTCGCCTCCTTGCATAGTTGCAGCACTCTACCGGCGAACTGAAAATGCTCCATGTGTCGGAGCTCCCTTCTGTAAAAAGCTTTCACTTTCATAGTAAAAAAATTGATGTTAGAAAAATATTCAGAACCCAATGACCGTTTTGCACCGCCTCGGGCAAGTTTTTATTAAAACGGTGACCGGGAAACCGTGCCTGGAAAATTTTTGTGCGAATCCGATGTACGTTTTTTGTCGCCTGCGATTTTTTTGATTCAATACGGTCATCGTTTTTTGTTCCCCGAAACTCAGGCACGTTTTCCCTGTCACCGTTTTTGCTTCCCTGAGTTTCAGGCGCGATTTTTCGATGACCGTTTTCATCTCCCTAAGAAATTTTGAGCGAACCCGATGACCGTTTTTATCTCCCCAAATCCGGTTCGTGTCAATACTGCCATCGGGTTCGCTCCTTTTAATTGCTAGTTTTAATTGTCGGCCACGGGGCGCACGGAGTGCCCAAATCCATTGTTACGATAGTCAACAGGATTTATTACACTGGCTTCGAAATGCAGGCGGATTGCTCTTTGATGGTCAGCTAATGCGGACGTCCAATAATATCCTCTTACGCCAAGTGTAGCCATTGCAAGACCATTATCATATGCACGATAGCCTGCTGCCGGCATATAGAAGGATGTTGTGTGCGAATCGTCTGTCCAAATTTCCCATCCCTTAATGGTATTGAAAGTTGTTGGAGAATTATCTACAACTTTAGTGGGAGAGCTAGAATAGCCGGTTGTTGTAAATCCTGTAAAAGCATTAGGAGCGGGCATCTTGAATCCGGCTGGACATGGGTCATAAATTGTTTTCACAACTGGGTCGTCATTGTAGCCGAGAACCGTACTATTGGCAGACCATAAATTTATGTAGGCACTCATCCAGCCAAAATAATTAGTATAGAACGTATTCGGATTCTTAATGAATTCATACACACGTATAAATTCTCCACTATTTCCTCCTCCCTTATTTACAAAACTCGACCCAGGCGCCAGAGTATTTGTTCCTGGGAAAGCGTCTTTGCGTCCCCATTGATAAAATGTGGCATTACCTTCGATCTTACTGATGTTTTTCTGAGTAATCGTTATTGTTGCTTCTTTCTTGGAATTGTTGTTTCCCACGATTTGTCTGATTTTCACTTTCACACTCCGAGGTACGTCATAAGATGTTTTTTCATAATGAATATATTTCCATCCAAGTGTTTCTCTGGAGAAACTATATTTATGCCCTTGCTTGTTTGTCATTTCAAATTTATCGAGCACATCATCCGGAGCAAACCATAGGTGCCACGACCAGAGTACTGTTTCTGAATCGTCCATAACTGCAAGTACCGCATTGCCATTCTTAATGGATGAGGTGGGAACACGGAACTGAAGATAGGCACTGCTACCGGAGCCAACTACTTTAGGAGTAGTTATGAGTCCTTGCTCATCAGCCCAAATCAATTTGACTTTTTTCGGCACATTGGCGCCACCATTGGTTAACCCTATCCATGGATCATCAATGTCGTTACCTAGATGGTCTTTGAAGTTCTGCAAGATATATGTACCGGTGTTGGAGGTTTTATAAGCACTTTCGTTCTTGGTTCCATTCTTAATGGCATTGCCGTAGACCAGTGGAATTTTGTAGTAACCGGGATGGGAGATGACATAACAATTGGCTGTATTCATTGATGTGGTATTGCCTTTAATGTCATGGGTCGAGAGGTCGTAATAATCTCCCGAACTGCCCTTTGCGTCCTCCTTCAATTTGTCATTCCGTTCTGTAAGTTTATCGATAAGTGCGTTTGTGGAAACTGTAGCCGTACCTGTTTCTGCAGTCGTTCCGCCGTCGCCATTTATCTTGCTTAGGCTTGTGAGCCAGGTTGGCTTTTCTTCCATTTTGAAAACGTTGTCGCCATCGGCATCATAGCCCACCACTTCCCACTTCACGGGATGCTGCGTACCGTCGGGAGCCTGACGGAAACTGGTAACCTTGTAGTCTTCGGAGTTGGTTGCATTGTAGTCCATTGGCGCAGGAGAGGAAACACTGAACTCGTATGTCCAGTTACTGATGGTGTTCGAAATCTTATAGGTCTTGGTCGTACCAGCTTTCCAGGTGCCGGTCAGGGTCACTTGAATAGACGAAGCATCAGTGAATGTAATTGCAGCTTCTACATTCTTGCCGGTTAACTCTTGAGGAATCATGTAGAACGTGTAGTTATCGGTTGCCGTACCAGTGATGATGGCACCGGGATTCTTCTTAGTATCAATAGTGGGAGAAACTGTTAAACTAAAGTCTTTGCGTGCGGTTAGAGAGCTGGCAACCCATCCGGCGCCATTGCCATCGAGTTTATCAGAAAGATTATAACGACCCTTGTAAACAGCGTTACGTATTTCGATATTGCTTATCTGTTTGCCCCATGAAAGGTTATTACCCACAGCAAACTTTATTGCGGTCAGGGCGTGGCGGAACTCGAGGTTTGTCGTTGGGGCGGTATTCTGGGTGTCGTAATGAACTACACCCGAGCAGGCGGTCATAAGATCTTTTTGGTCGGCTACGTCTTCTTCCACTTCAAAGTCGAGGTAGGGAGTGCCTTGATGAGAATCAGGCGAAAGGGTGATTTTGTTTGCTGCAGTTGCTTCGGGATAGATAGCGTAAAAGCGACCGTAGGGCTTGCCCCAGCTCCAGAAGTGGGTTTCGTAGAGCTCGCCGGTTTTCTTGGTCTTCTTGCTGTAGAACCATTCGGGCTTGTCGCTTATTGTGCCGGCAGTTTCGCCGCGGTAGCCGAGGGAAGTAAAATCGTGCTCGATGCTCGTTTCTACCTTCGCGCGGGTCGACGGGTCGGGCTTGGTGGGGTTGATGCCCTCAACGGTTGTTTCGATTAAGCAGGCGTCGAGACCGTCGGATGATACAGCTTCCAATCGGCGCGGGGCCAGGTCTTCTTGTGTTAAGCCGGGGGTGTAGAGAAGCGTAGGGGCTATGCCGGCGCGGGTGGCGGCGTCGACCTTGGCGATGTTATCCTGCTGAATGTCTTTAATGTTGAACACTACGGATGCGCCGCGGTCGCCATCAGGTTGGGGGCCGTCGAGGTCGTTGTCGCTGCACGAAATAAAGGCTGCACTGCTCGCCAGGAGGAGTACTGCGAGATTATAAATATGTTTCTGTTTCATCTTTTCTTTCAGTCTTTGAGTTGTTTACTTGTTTCTTTGCTCTTTGTGTTTCGGGGGCTTCGGAGCTCGTCGGATGAGCGAGAACTTCAGAGTTTGCCGAGCCGGGGATTAATCTTCCCATAGGTTGCCCCATTGTGATTGCTTGGCTCCGGAGATTTCGGTGTCGTCGCCGTCTTCCCCTCCGGGAATGACAACAATTCCGCCTCCTCCGCCACCGCCGGGCTGAACGGCCGGACTGCCGGCGAGGAAGCCATGTTCCATTTCTGTTTCGATAGCCTTACACCATGGCGCGGTGTAGGCGCGTTTGAATGTTTTGTTCATAATGAATAAGTGTTGGTGATTAAAAAATCATTGTTATTTCGTTAATCGGTAAAGGGGTCATGAGGAGGATGGCAAGGGCGGAAGTGGGGCCAATAGGTTCGCCATCCAACCGATGCCAATTCGGCCGATAGGCCGAATGTAGGGACAGACCCCGTGTCTGTCCGCACCCGTCGGACAAGGACGGGATAAATACGCAATCGCTCGGACCTTTCGACCAATATATTGCTTCGGTTCGCAGAACCGAAGTGAGGCGGACAGACACGGGGTCTGTCCCTACATGCGGCCTATCGGCCGAGCGGGAGTTTTTGTTTACTGAAATGGGAGTATTCGCCGCACGAAAATCGTGCGGGTTTTGAGGATAAAATCTTTCCTTATTTTCTCTTATATCGGTTGCGGAAAGGGTACGAAAAACGGCACGAAGAATCCTTCCGGAATTCCCGTATATAATGGATTTACGGCACGCTTCGCGCGCGCGTATGAAAAAGCTAATTAATAGGTCTGGTGTGTGTGTGTGTGTGTGTGTGTGTGTGTGTGTGTGTGTGTGTGTGTGTGTGTGTA
>NZ_JH594521.1:892332-899953 GCF_000243035.1 Prevotella micans F0438 | reverse complement strand
TGTGTGTGTGTGTGTGTGTGTGTGTGTGTGTGTGTGTGTGTGTGTGTGTGTGTGTTAGCACTTTTTTCCGAGCCTACCAAATTATTGGACGAAAAAATCACAGAGAAATCGAAATTTCTCTGCGTCGCGTTGCTGTTATTAAAAATGGGTTCGAAACTCATGGCCGCAAAGGTATATTATTCAATCTTTTCTGACAAATTAATCTCAAAAAGATTATCCTATATCAAAGTGTATAGCAAATAAACCCAGTGCGAAACGAGTGCGGCCATGATGCCGCCTATCGTGTGCGAGATAATAGCTTTCGAGGTGAGTTCACGATAGCCCAGAGAGTCGAGCATGGCTGTGTGAGTGCTTAGGAATCCGCTCCAGCACATACCGATGGCTGTGAACACAGCAATAGCATTACCATCAATCCAGCCATGATGCAAGAAATTAGGAACCAAACTGAGTGCTGCTCCCACTGCTCCCAAAGCCGTGATTGGAAAGGCTATTTGGTGAGGATCGGTGAAGCCGAACATGAATCTGAAAAACCAGTCGATTTTATTGGCTAAAGTCGGAAGCAGTTCAATTCCCTCGTAGGCTGCACCGGTGTAATGCCCATCGTCGCCCGCTCCGAAAGTAAGAATCATAACCAAGGTCGAAATAATTAGCACACCCGGTATGATGGCTATTCCCACATCGACACCCGTTTTCCCACCATCGAGTAACGAATTGAGCACACGCAGGAACACAGATTTCTCCTCTTTTTGTTCAACCTCTTGATGTTCGTGATTGAAGTCCTCATCGCATGCATTTTCAACGGCGTATTGCGGATAGTTCTTCACTATGAAATACTGCATAGTGCGAGTTGAAACAATGCAGCCAATGAAAGCTCCGAACAATCCGATTAGCGGCTCGATGAAAAATCCCTGACCAATCATGAACACAATCACGATTAGTCCCATTCCGAAAGCCGTACCGAAGTTTGTGAGCGAAATGAACTGAAACTTCTTGAAATAGCTGCTGAAACGCTTGTCTTGCGACAGCGAAATAATGGCCGGATTGTCTGAAAGAAAAGTCATAACAGCTCCCAACGATGCAACACCGGGCAAATTGAATAGCGGTCGCATCATCGGACGAAGAATCTTTTCTAGCAAATCAACCACTCCGAATTCAACGAACAGTTTACCAATAGCACCCGTAATCACACATATTCCCATAAGATAGAACACAGTGTTGAGCAACAAATCGTGCGCTGTGTGCATGATGGTGTTTAGCATTTCGGCCGCCCCCATCTTAGACCCTATATAACCGAATAGTACGCCAATGATAATTAAACACGTAATGCCCGATGGGATTAATTTTCTCAACTTTCCCATTGCACCGCCTGATTTATCGGTGTGGGTTTCCATTTTTTTCATTCTTGTTTGTTTTTTAAAGTAAAAGACCGCGCAAAGGTACAATAAAACCCCTCACTTCAATATCTCCTATCTCGGTCATCAGAACTTTAGAAAATGGTATGTGTCCTTCCGTTGTTGCCCCTAGTCCAATGTCAGCCGTAAGAATCCCTATCGGAAATCGATTCGACGGGTGAAAAAAGAAATAATCAGATAGGTAAAAAGAAGTAGTACATAGAGCAACGATGTCTGCACGACGGAAATGTTGATGTGCTCTATACTTGCCCCAGGAAGATGACTCACGAATGCGGTTACGTTGTTCATTGTTCGGGAAATTGCGGTTAGAAATTCGGCGACATAGGATTGAAGCGTCGAGAATGGTTCGGAAAATAGGAGTACAAGCGATGAATAGAGAATCAAGGCCGCACAGGGAACAACAATGATGTTCGTGAAAAGGGAATAGCATGAAAATCGGCCGAAATAATAGGCTATGAGCGGAGCTGTGCCTAATTGCGCACTCAAAGAGATGACCAGCATACCATAAATTGAGCGGAAAAATAGATGACGCTGTAGCCATATTCTTGAAAACATACTGAAAAAGATTGGGGTGAAAAGCAATATACTTGTAACGGCCGCAAACGAAAGTTGAAATCCAACGTCGTATAGAATGAAGGGATTAACAACAAGCATCACGATTGCCGAAAGAGCCAAAGTGTTCAATGAAAATTTGTTTCTGTCGAGCATCGAAATAGCAGAGTAAATCGTGAGCATAATGGCTGAACGGACAACCGACGGTGAGAATCCCACCAGAAAAACATAACTCCAAACAGCACCTAGAACTAGTAGTTCAGAAATTCCGCTCCTGCGCAACCATCCCAGAAATGGAATGCCGGCAATGAGCGAAAGAAGATAGGCAAGGATACCATAGACTATACTAAGGTGAAGACCCGAAAGCGCCAGAACATGGCTTGCACCTGAAATGGAGAAGTTTTCCTTTGTTTCCTTGTCGATGAGGTGTTTGTCGCCCAGCGTCATTGCGGTGACGATGGCCAGCTCCTGGTCGGAAAGCCCCATACGCTCATAGCGTTGGATTAGTTTTTGGCGATAGCGCCGCAAAGCAATTATCGTTCGGTCAAGATAGCTGAGGTTGGTTAAATCGAGCTCGGCCTTACACCATTCATTATAATATATGAATGTTTGACCAGCAAAATTGTGCATGCGTAACCATTCGCCGTAATTAAATCGGGAATTGGGTAAGCCGTAGGGAGCGGTTATTTCGGAAAAGGCTTCAATACCATCGCCAACGTGCAGAGTACAGTATCGGTTGGTGAGCGTGTCGCGTAGTAGTGAGGCTTTTATTTTCATAATACCATCCGGAACCAAAACGCCCAAATCCATCATGATAACTTTTCCATGCTCCACAGGTTCTGACAAAATTATTGCTTCATAGTACGTTTCACCCTTTGGAAGGGGCGTTTTCAATGATTTCTCCTTAGTGGTTGCGAGGAATCCGCCAAGAGCTAAAATGCTTGCGAGCAATGACAAATTCTTTAGGCTTTTGTTACAAATGAATAGTGCCGACAGCAAAGTAGCGATTGTAAGAAAAATCCATGGAATAATACCAACAGAAGCCGATAGTGAACGACCGATAAGAATACCAATCATCAACATGACGGCAATTTTCAAAAGAGGATTCAGATTTAGGGCAGTGGCAGCTTTCATAGATAGAAAATCGATTCGTTCCCTTCATTGAAAAGAAGATCGAGAATGCTTAGGTTAGGTTGAAATCCATTTTTTTGTCGGTAAACCTGATAATATTCTTTCGACGCAAAATCAGGGTCGGGCAATGGATGCTTCGGACGAATCGTTTCGCGAAAATCGTTCGGATGATTCTTCAAATATTCCAAAGAGAGGCTCATTTTCGGCTGAATGTCGAGTAGTTCACAAATTTTCTGTGTTATGTCGAGGTTGAAATCTAGAAGAAATTTCCATCTGCGCTCGAAGAATGGCCGGATTTCATCCTGATAGAACTCGAAAAACGGACTTTCTCCATAGGCCGAAAGGATTGCATGCCAATGAACATGTCGCCAATTTGCATGGTCACTAATTCGTACATCTTTCATTTGACATTTTAGTTCATCGAATCGTTCAACAGGAATCGATAACACCTGAATACCATTTGCGGTAGCAATGACACAACGGTTGCGGTATGTTTGCTTCACAAAATTATCGTACTGCTCGATGATGCACGTTTCAAATCGATTTAACTTTTGAAACCATTGTACCGGACCGAAGTAGACTGAAGAAAGTAAAGCTGTCTGCATGTATTCTATGATATGGTTTTTTCATGCCCAAAAGTACGCATTTAGGATTCTATTTACAAAGTGAAAACGCAATGCGCCAGCCCTTCACATTTGTAATCCTAAACAAATTTACAACTATGTATGTACAAAGCGTGAATATTTAGTTTCCTGAAACCAAGACTGGGGGTGGGGATGTCGTAATTTACATATCATAACCCTTTTCAGTATAGCATTTAGCTATCTAAATGCGTACTAAATTCAAAGGATGCGAATATCTATAATTCTTTTAGCGCCAGTGATATATAAGATATAATTAATGAAGTATTATATGGCAATAAGCTTTGCAGGCAATACGTGGGGAGTATTTATGAATATAGATTCTTATAGAGATATAAAAAGCACTGTACACCAATATATAAATTGGTGTAATTAAAGGTTTGTAAAGCTATGTATAAGTGTATGTGGGTTTATATATTTAAACCGTCGACACTTTTTTTAAACGCTTTTCTTTTTAGATTTGTAATTGTAAAGGTGGCATACGTTTTCAGTTTTGGTAACCCAAATTCGAATACGTAAAACAAAGGCTTTATCTTTGTAAACCGTTATAGAGAACTATTTTTTAATATAAATCAGATAAAAAACAGGATGAAGGATAGAATTAAACAGCTCATGGAGAGCCAGCACATGACACAGCAAACATTTTCTGATTTTATCGGCATTTCGTCGGCATCATTAAGCAGTATTTTTAATGGGCGCACGAAACCGACGCTAAATACGGTGGAAGCTATCAGGAGTAAATTTCCGTCGATTAGCTTGGATTGGTTGATGTATGGAATCGAGCCTATGTTTAGTAATAGAGAACAAAACGGCGGAGCGGAACCGGTAAATAAACCAGTGGAATCGAAATTCAACGAACCTACTTTGAATTTTGAAAACGATATCCCGGTACGTTCGTTTACAGGAGCTACAAATTTGCGAAACCAAACTAATGAACGGGATTTTACAAAGCCAAAGGATGAGTCATCAATAGAAAATAAGATTATAAAGGAAGTTCAGATTGTCGATGCACCTAAACGAAATATAACTGAGATTCGTATTTTCTTCGACGATCAAACCTGGGAGACTTTTGTTCCGCAAAAGTGACGATTGTTTTTTCGATTGATGAAATTCATAGCTTTCAGTTTAGTTGTTGGCAAAAAGATTTCGATGTTACGATTCCTTTTCGTTCCAATTCTATTTGCCTTTTATGCTATGACTGTGCGAGCGCAAACTTTGCCTGTAGACACAGCTCACACAATCGATGAGATTATTGTGCGTAGTCGTCCTTCACAACGTGAGATTATTGCACCCAGAACATTGAAAGGCGATGCGCTAGACCAGTTGAGTAGCGGTTCGATTGCAGATGCATTGCGTTATTTCGCAGGCTTGCAGTTGAAAGATTATGGCGGCGTGGGCGGATTGAAAACTGTAGATATTCGCAGTATGGGAACGCATCATTTGGGGATTTTCTATGATGGAATTGAGCTTGGGAACGCACAGAACGGACAGATTGATTTGGGACATTTTGCGCTTGATAATGTCGAGGAGATTTCACTTTATAATGGTCAGAAAAGTGCACTGTTGCAATCGGCAGCCGATTTTGGTAACGCCGGAAATATTTATATCCGTACTCGGCGACCGATTTTTTTTCCGGGTGAGCGCTACCATGTTCGTTTCAATGCGAAATATGGTTCGAGCGATTTATTTTCCATTTCGTCGCTTTGGGAACAGCGAGTTTCGTCGCGCGTCAGCACCTCGTTGAATGCATGTTTTTTGTCGTCGAGCGGGCGTTACAGATTCCGTTATAAACGAGTGCGTCCCGACGGCGGGATAGCCTACGATACCATCGCCGTGAGACAAAACGGCGACATTCGCGCTTTCCGAACGGAGTTGAATATAAATGGAACAATTCAGCATGGATTTTGGAATGCTAAATTGTATGCTTACGAATCGGAAAGAGGAATTCCAGGTGCAATTGTGAATAATGTTTGGCGACGCGGGGAACGACAAAACGATTTGAATGTTTTTTTTCAGGGCAGATTCCAGCGCGACATCACCAGCCGATTTTCTACTCGATGGATGACCAAATATGCCTACTACAGGACTCATTATGCCAATCGCGACACTACACAGTTGCCAGTAGACAATCGTTTTTGGCAGCAGGAGGCTTATATTTCAACGACCAATGCTTATGAAATTCTTCCAGGATGGAGCGCTTCATTGGCTTACGACTTCAAATGGAACAAACTAAATGCCGACGTTTATAGGTTTGTGTTTCCACAACGAAAAAGTCATTTTGCGAGTTTTGCAACCTCTCTCGAACGTTGGATAATCGGTGTTCAAGCATCGGTTCTTGGAATATTCGTGAACGACCGTTTGCGTGCGGGCAGTCAGAAAAACATTTCGCGTTTTGTTCCGGCTCTGTTTCTCAACATTCGTCCGTTTTCCGGAAAAACCGTATCGTTTCGGGCTTTTGCGAAACAAAGTTTTCGTATGCCAACGTTCAACGACCTTTATTACACTGATGTGGGTAATGCCGCCCTTCGTCCTGAAAAGGCTAAGCAATTCGATATCGGAGCGAGTTTCGAGCGCAGTTTCGCAGGTTTTCTGAAGAATATTTCTGTTCAGACGGATGTGTATTATAACATGGTTGATGATAAAATTATAGCCTACCCCAAAGGACAACAGTTTCGTTGGACGATGTTGAACCTCGGCAAAGTCGACATTCGCGGATTAGATTTTTCGTCGGCCCTTAAATTCATTCCGTTCCGAAATTCGGAGTTGAATTGCCGATTGCAATACACTTTCCAGTCGGCTCGTGATGTAACCTCTTCGTCGACATCCTTCTATCACCATCAAATTCCTTATATCCCGCGCCACAGCGGTTCGCTAGTTCTGAATTTCGATTATTGCGGCTGGCATTTAAACTACAGTTTTATTTACACCGGCGAGCGATATAACGAGCAGGAGAATATCCAATATAATTACATGCAACCGTGGTACACCCACGATGCGTCTTTGCAATATGATTTTCGGTTGAAAAATGCCAGATGTAAGGCCATTTTAGAGGTTAATAATCTGTTCGACCAAAAATATGATGTGATTCTCAACTATCCCATGCCCGGCCTAAACGGCGCAATTGCATTACGAATCGATTTTTAATGCGAGTTAAGAATAAGGAATATGATTGGTTTGATTTAAAAATGTCAGCGTCCCCCTGCACTCGGCCGACAGGCCGCATGTAGGGACAGACCCCGTGTCTGTCCGATACCCATGCCAATTCGGTCTGCCGACCGCATGAGATTTTTTCTGCCCTGTTCTGCACGAATATTTATCCTGTCTTGGTGGATGGACAGGTGGGTGTGTCTGTCCGATACCCATGCCGATACGTCTGTCCGCCACCGTCCGACAAAGGCAGGATAATTTCTCTTAAACCGAACACATGTATATATAAAAACGGTCGACCTGCACGCGTCGTCACGACGGATGCAGGTCTTAATGATTATATAAACGATTTATCTTTCTTCCCCGGATTCGGGGAGGGAGAGGGAATTATTTCCCCTATACCTTATCTTCTCCGGGGTCTTCTTCTCGACCGGGTTTGGGGGAGCCGCCGCCGGTTCCGCCACCGGGTTTATTTCCACCATTCCCGCCTGAACCATTTCCACCAGAGCCTGAACCATTCCCGCCGCCGTGTTTTGAGCCGGAGCCGGTTGATTTTCCGCTCGGCTCGGGAACGACGACGAGTTTGCCTTTAGAGATTACGACCCAGATGGAGCTCTTGCCGGCGACGTTCAGTAGATACGCGCGCTTCTTGCCGGTTCCGCGGAACTCGCGGGCGAATGAGAGCGAGCCGCTCGAGAGGCCGCGCTCTTTCTCCAGAGCTTCGAAGAGGGGCTCGAG
>NZ_JH594521.1:889677-891894 GCF_000243035.1 Prevotella micans F0438 | reverse complement strand
ATTACAAAAATCACTTGGATGCGCTGGATCCCAATGAACATTCGCTCCTTCTGTTGCGACCCAATGTGCTTTGCTGTTATCACAAATAGCTGTTCCACCTACTTGCTTTATAGCGGTCATTCTAAAGGAACTCCATATCCCCAAACATGTGTGCCATATTCACCAGGAGTACCTGCACCCCAGTAAAGATTACGCATAACGGGGTCGATATCTCTTCCCCCTGGCAAAAACCATTTGCCAATATTGGTACCAGTCACTGTTACTCCCGGATAGTATTGTGCTGCATAGTAGAAAGCCGGAAAAGAACCTGAATTTGCTTTTACAATATTATAGTAACTGGATGCAGCTCTCCATGTCAGGTTGTATCCGGAATCGTATGATGATGGACCATGATTCTTCACAGAATTGTTTCCAGCCATATTTGTCGGCCCCCAGGCGCATCCATTCCCATTGTTAGCATTATGTAATGCCATGGCCAATCCTGAATTTGGTGTACCGTTGTTTTCTTTTACAACTACTCCAATGGGTGTTTTACCGGGATTGGCACTTAATGTTCCCCAGGCGCCATCACTGAACAGATAGCTAAATTTGGGTTTTAGCTTAATCTTGACTAAATACGATTTTCCCTGCTGCATTGATAGCGTTGCATTCAGTTTGGGAATATCGCCCGTTATGGGCTTCCAAAACACGGTGCCGGCATTGAAAGTGAGCTTTAACTTGGAACCTTCGGTTGAAGGCAGGAAGTAATGATAGTTGGAAGTTGAGGTATAGGCAAATGTTTGTCCACCATTCGAAGCGGTGTAGGGGGCCTCCGTACTTGCCGGCGAGTTGCTGACCTGGGGTGTCATTGTACCTTGTGTATAGGTTTGAGTTTGAGTTACAGGATTATTTGTCATGCTTACGGGGATACTGCTTGCAGCAACTAGTGAGAGTGTAGCAGTGATATTATTCGGAATATGTTTCTGACAGAGAAATCGTGTACGCAGACGAGCGCCGACGTGCTTCATTTCGAAAGCGATTTGCTGCTTTTTTGCTTGAGTGATTGTCGCAGTAGTTCTACCGATATAAGCATTGCCGACATTGTCTATTGAAACGGTGAGTTCTTCGCCATAGGAGGACGGAGTTACATCGTCGTTGAAAGCAACGAAATCGTAAGTTTGACCTTGTTCCAATATTAGGTCTTGAGGAGAATTGGAATCGGCAGTGAACTTCGTGCCGTTAAACGTGCCTTTTATCTCGCCTTTCTTCACGCTGCCCTGATAGGCGCGGATGGTGTAGTGCTTGTTCGTGATGGCGCGGGTTTTATTCACGGTTGTGTCGGGGTCGTTTTCAACGCTCACTTCGGCCTCGCAATCGCCAAGATTTATTGTTTCCGTACGGGGTACAGCACGAGTTAGGTCCTGGTCGGATTCGTAGTTCTGCTCTTCGAAGCTGAATGTTATGCCCTGCTCTTGAGAGGGGTCGGGCGTGTTGTTCTCGTTGCCGCACGATGAGGCCAGAAAGCCGGCAAGCGCGGCGAGAATCATAATCTTTGAGTTTGTCTTCATTTTGCGTTTTGTTTTTGGATGTTGTTTACTCGAATTCATATTCGCCGCCGTCGACGTCCTCATCCGGGTCGTAGTCTTTCTCGTTCGAGCCGCCAGGGTTGGGACTTACGGATGTACAAAAGAATAATTCGTTCTCGAGTTCGATTGCCTCAATCTTAGGAGGCTCATAGAAATGCTTTCTGTTCATAATGATACTTGTTATTTCGTTATTGCTTTATTTATCGTCGTGGCAAGGGGTGACTGCGCCAGCCCGCATGTAGGGACAGACCCCGTGTCTGTCCGCACCGTCCTTTTGACGGACGGGACAAACATATTATCCGAGTAAGACTCGAGCGATTGTGCATGTATTAGGCCTAGGGGCCAGCGGACAGACACGGGGTCTGTCCCTACATGCGGCCTAACGGCCGAGTGGGAGTTTATGTTTACAGGAATGGGAGTATTCGCCGCACGATTTTCGTGCGGGTTTTGCCGGTAAAATCTTTCCTTATTTTCTCTTATATCGGTTGCCGAAAGGGTACGAAAAACATAACACCAGAGATGGCTATACCCCTTGTGTTTCCTTAGGTTTACGTAACTTCTACGCGCGCGTAAAAATAAGTTAGGTGAGGCTAGATGCCTGTGTGTGTGTGTGTGTGTGTGTGTGTGTGTGTGTGTGTTAGCTACTTTTCTC
>NZ_JH594521.1:871274-889158 GCF_000243035.1 Prevotella micans F0438 | reverse complement strand
TGTGTGTGTGTGTGTGTGTGTGTGTGTGTGTGTGTGTGTTAGCACTTTTTCTGAACCCTGCAAGAATATAGCGTTAAAAAACACGGGAGAAGTGAAATTCTCTCGCGCCGTGCTGTTGCTATAATAAAAGGTAGATTCAAAACTCATGGCGGCAAAGGTATATTATTCAATTCATTCAGACAAGCATACTGCAAAAAACAGTAGTAATATTATACTTCTTCCATCTGTTTGATTAGTAATAAAACAAGGAATATTAGGGCCCACTTGTATTCTTATTCTCATACCGAGTAAATAATGAACGAGCGGACATATCTTTCGATACATCCGCCCGCTTATTTACTGAACCTTTTACTCTGAAGAGTATTTATGGCTATAAATGCTGTTCGGTTATAATTTTCATTCCTTCTTCCACTGCTTCCATATTAAGCGGAATCATAGAATGATGGCGTTCCGGAAGACTCTTGAACAGGGCTTTATTCAGTCCTTCGGTACTTACAACAGGACATACTTTCAATAATCCTCCGAGAACAATCATGTTGAACACCTTAGAGTTCTTCATCTCTGCAGCTTTGTCCATCGCATCTATACGATAGACAATTATATCTTTCCGTGTTGGTGGATTCATAACTCCGAAACCGTCATAAATAAGAATTCCACCTTCTTTTATTTTCGGTTCGAACTTATCGAGCGAGGGTTGATTCAGCACTATTGCCACATCATACTTACTAAGTATTGGCGACGACACACGTGTGTCGCTCACAATTACTGTTACGTTAGCCGTACCTCCGCGTTGTTCCGGTCCGTAAGCCGGCATCCAAGTCACCTCTTTATCTTCCATCAGTCCGGAATAAGCGAGAATCTTTCCCATCGAAAGAACTCCTTGTCCACCGAAACCACTAATTATTATTTCTGTTTTCATGTTTCTGCAAATATTAATGATTATAGAGCGGTTGTGTCCTTGAGGTCGCCTTTCACATATTCCTTGAACATGTTTTCACGCATCCATTCATTGGCTTTTACAGGCGACATTTTCCAACCACTATTACAGGTCGAAACAATCTCTATCAATGAGCTTCCTTTACCTTGCATGCTGGCATCGAAAGCTTTTCTGATGGCTTTCTTTGCCTTGGCTATAGAAGCCATGGTGTCGACGCTCTGACGGGTCACATAGCAGGTACCTTTCAAGTGGCTGGCCAACTCGGTTATGTTCAATGGATAACCGTGCAGATCAGGTTCGCGGCCGAATGGACAGGTTGCTGTTTTTTGTCCAAGCAGGGTTGTAGGAGCCATCTGTCCACCGGTCATCCCGTAGATAGCATTATTTATGAAGATAATCGGAATATTTTCGCCTCTGTTAAGGGCATGTATGGTTTCGGCTGCTCCGATACAGGCCAAATCACCATCGCCTTGATAGGTAAATACGAGTCGGTCGGGCCATACACGCTTAACCCCAGTAGCTACAGCCGGAGCACGCCCGTGAGCTGCTTCCTGCCAGTCAATATCGAGATAGCGATAAGCAAACACCGCACATCCAACAGGGCACACGCCTACGGTTTTATCTTCCATTCCCATTTCGGCCACAACCTCGGCCACTAATTTATGAACCACTCCGTGCGAACAGCCAGGGCAATAGTGCATGGCTGTATCGTTCATGAGCTTTGGTTTTTCATAAACCAAGTTCTCTGGTGCAATTATTCTATTTGTCATTGTGAATTCCTCCTTAAACTACTTCATTAATTTTTCCTTCAAAGCACCGATGATTTCTTCAGGCTCAGGGACAATTCCGCCAAGACGACCGAAATGCTCTACGGGCAATGCACCGTTTATGGCTAACCGAACATCTTGTACCATCTGACCAGCGTTTATCTCGGAAACCAAAATGCCTTTAGTGTTTTTCGCAACCTCGACTATCTCTTTGCTCGGGAAAGGCCATAGAGTGATAGGACGGAACAACCCAACCTTTATACCCTCTTCACGCGCTTGCTCTATGGCTTTTTCACCAATTCGGGCTGCACTACCGAAGCTCACAATGATATATTCTGCATCCTCGCATTGCATGGTTTCGTATCTGACTTCAGTCTCTCTAATTTTTTTATACTTCTTCTGCAAATGCAAGTTGCGCACCTCCATCACCTCGGGTTTTAACTCAAGGGATGTGATAATGTTTGGAGTTCGTTCGCCTTTGCGGCCGAAAGTTGCCCACGGACATTCCTTCAGAACTTCTTCTTCTGTTCGACGGGGCTTTTGAGGTGGAAGAACAACCTTTTCCATCATCTGACCGATTACTCCGTCGGAAAGAATCATGGCCGGATTGCGATATTTGAACGCCAATTCAAAGGCCAAATCAACAAAGTCGGCCATTTCCTGAACCGAGTTGGGTGCTAACACGATGACATTATAGTCGCCATTGCCTCCTCCGCGTGTTGCCTGGAAGTAGTCGCTCTGGCTCGGCTGGATGGTTCCTAATCCGGGGCCGCCACGTTGCACGTTAACAAATACTCCAGGAAGTTCGGCTCCGGCCATATAGCTAATGCCTTCTTGCATAAGCGCTACACCGGGCGACGACGATGTGGTGAACACACGTTTACCTGCGCCGGCTCCACCATAAACCATGTTGATTGATGCCACTTCGCTCTCGGCCTGCAACACAACCATACCGGTTGTTTCCCAAGGTTTAAGAAGTGAAAGCGTTTCAATAATCTCACTTTGCGGAGTTATAGGATAGCCGAAAAAGGCATCAGCTCCACATCGAATGGCAGCATGTGCTATCGCTTCGTTGCCTTTCATTAATGTAATCTCATGTTCTGCCATTTCACTATTCCTCCACTTTCATGCGATAAACTGTTATACACCCGTCCGGACAAACTACCGCACATGCAGTACAACCGATACACTTGTCAGGATCAGCTGCTTCAACATACGGATAGCCATGGACATTCACTTTTTTTTGAGCCAAATCAATGACATCTTTCGGACATGCAACGATACATAATTGGCATCCTTTGCATCGATCGGTGTCTACTACTATGGCTCCCTTAATCTTGCTCATAGTCTTTGTATTTTAAGGGTTATATGCGTCTTTGTTATAGAAGTTCAGAATATCTTCCAGTAATTTCTTAGCTTCGACAGCTGGTGATTCAGGATTGAGAGCAATGGCTTCCATATAATTATCCAAGGCATGCTGCCAATCGCCTTTTTTTCTATACTCGTTACCAAGTTGGAAATATTCTTCTGACGTCATTATTTAAATTAATCTTGTTCGCTAAATAAATTATTTCATGTTTCCTATTTATAGAATTCTTTTTTGCCTGCGGCGAGAGTATTTTTCATAAGTGAGCAGATGGTCATCGGACCGACTCCTCCAGGAACTGGAGTTATATAACTGCACCTAGATGCCACTTCATCAAACTTAACGTCACCACAAAGACGGAATCCTTGTTTTCTGGTTGCATCTTCAACACGAGTCGTGCCAACATCAATTACTACGGCTCCTTCTTTTACCATATCAGCAGTAACAAACTCGGGACGTCCTATAGCTGCGATAATTATATCAGCTTCACGGCATTCTTCTTTCAACGTAGCCGAATGTGAATGGCAAACTGTCACAGTAGCATCGCCATATTGCTTCTGCATCATCAGCTGCGCCATGGGTTTACCTACAATATTACTTCTGCCGAGAATCACACACTTCTTCCCCGAGGTTTCAATTTTGTAGTGCTGCAAAAGAGTCAGGATTCCCAAAGGGGTAGCCGAGATAAAACAGGGGAGACCGATTGCCATACGACCGACATTAATTGGATGGAATCCGTCAACATCTTTCTTATAGTCTACGGCCATAATAATCTTCTGTTCATCAATGTGCTTCGGAAGTGGCAACTGAACAATGAAGCCATCAATATCTTCTTCCTCGTTCAGCTTGTAGACACAAGCCAACAGCTCTTCCTCCGTTACATTCTCTTCGAAACGAATAAGTGTGGATTTGAACCCGCATTGCTCGCAAGAGAGCACTTTATTTTTTACATAGGTTTCACTACCACCGTCGTGTCCAACAAGAACGGCAGCCAAATGTGGTTTCTTGCCTCCTGATGCAACGATTTTCTTAACCTCTTCCGCAATTTCTTTTTTAATGGCAGTTGCGGTTGCCTTACCATCTATTAAATTATATTCCATAACTTGTATGATTTGTTTTTCAAAGCTTTTACAACTTGGGCATTCCACCCATTCTACCCACCATACCCGACATTCTTGAACCGGTGACCATTTTCATCATCTTTCGGGTTTGATCAAATTGTTTTATTAGCCTATTCACTTCAAGAATATTCGTTCCTGAACCTTTAGCTATTCTTTGCCTACGCGAAGTATTCAGTAGTTCAGGGTTAGTACGTTCTTTCGGAGTCATACTCTGTATAATCGCCTCAACCGACTTAAAAGAATTGTCATCAATGTCTACGTCGCGAATAGCTTTACCAACTCCTGGGATCATAGAGGCTAGGTCCTTTAGATTACCCATCTTTTTGATCTGCTGAATCTGTTTGTAGAAGTCGTTGAAATCGAATTGATTCTTTTGAATCTTTTTTTGCAGTTTCTTCGCTTCTTCTTCATCGAACTGTTCTTGCGCTCTCTCAACAAGCGAAACTACATCACCCATGCCCAATATTCGGTCAGCCATTCTTGATGGATGGAACGTGTCTAGTGCCTCCATTTTTTCGCCGGTTCCAACAAACTTTATAGGTTTGGTCACAACAGTCCGGATTGAAAGGGCTGCACCGCCACGCGTGTCACCGTCTAGTTTCGTGAGAACTACACCGTCGAAATCCAACCGATCATTGAATTCTTTAGCCGTATTCACTGCATCCTGGCCAGTCATCGAATCAACCACGAAGAGTGTTTCATCAGGATGAATATGATTCTTCAAGCTCTCGATTTCATTCATCATTTCTTCGTCTACGGCCAATCGACCGGCGGTATCAATAATAACCAAATCGTTGCCTTTTACTTTAGCTTCCTTAATGGCGTTCTCAGCTATTTCATTCACCTTTTTATTTTCGGGCTCACTATAAACCGATACGTTCACTTGCTGTCCAACCACTTTGAGCTGTTCAATGGCGGCCGGACGATAAACATCGCATGCTACGAGCATTGGATTCTTATGTTCTTTCTTCTTCAGAAATTGTGCCAGCTTACCAGAAAAGGTTGTTTTACCCGACCCTTGCAGTCCGCTCATCAGAATTACTGCTGGTTTCCCGTCTAATTTAAGGCCAACGGCTTCACCTCCCATCAGCTCAGCCAATTCGTCGTGAACAATTTTCACCATTAGTTGTCCGGGCTTAACTGCCGTGAGAACGTCCATTCCAAGAGCTTTTTGCTTAACATTATCGGTAAAGGTTTTAGCCACCTTATAGTTTACGTCGGCATCAAGCAAAGCCCTACGCACATCCTTCAAAGTTTCAGCAACGTTTATCTCCGTTATTTTTCCTTCTCCTTTTAGAATCTTAAAGGAGCGTTCAAGACGATCGCTTAAATTCTCAAACATTGTTTTTATGTATTTCTAGATTTCAGACTATGCAAAGATAAATTAAAAGTCCGGATTTCCGAATACTGTACTCAAAAAAGCCCACCGATATTATATATCTGTTGAGGAGGAATGAATCAGAAACTTCATGCAAAGAGTAATTCCAAGTTAGATTGGAGTCTGAAACTTTCGCAGTTTATGTGTTGCAACTGTTCAAAACATTTCAAAATTATCCGGAAAGATTGACAACGATTATCGTGATTAGGTATCTTATGCTCGATTAACTCCTTACATTCAAGTGACGCAAGGAATTTTTAGGTGTTCGGGCGAGTCTGATTCAGCTCGCAGAGCAATCTGCTGACGAGCTGACGACTATCGTTATCTTTCGCTGCGGAAAACAGTATTAATTCATTTGTATTCAGATTGAACGATTCAATTATTTGATGCTAGAACGATACAATTGACATGTAGAATTCGAGGATTCTACAAATACTATCTTCATTTATATTGTTTGATTCCTTATTTCAGCAGATTTTGCTTTATAATTTCTTCAAACTGTGATTTTGTCATCACTCCTACTGATTGCTGAGGTTGTCCGGCCGTTGGAATGAACAAAAATGTAGGTATCGACTGTATGTTGAATGCCGACGACAGCTCAGCGTTCTTGTCAACATCAACTTTGTAGAACTCTATTTGTCCATCATATTCTCGTGCAAGCTCGTCAATTATAGGCGCAGTTATTCTGCAAGGCCCACACCATGTGGCATAGAAATCTATTACAACGGGACGATTTCCTTTGTAGTTCCAATTACCAGAGTTTTTAGTGTAGTCAGTTATTTTTTCTTTGAACATTGCGGCGTTCATTTCGACGACTTTCTGATCTGACTTTTGATCGATGTTGTTTTTAGATTTATGAGTTATTTTGTTATTTGCATGAGAGCAACTACCAACTGTCAGCGCCCAAATTATAAATCCGATTAAATAATATAGTTTCATTGCTTTTTATTTTTAATAATTGAATGATATTGTTCCATTTGGAAATGTATGCGAAGATATAAATGGATACTATTTCAAACAAATTTCCGATTGAAACATAATAAATATCTAACAAGCTTTAACCACGACACTAATCAACTTAACTTTTCACAACGTAAACAATACTACTTATACCTATCAAAATGTATTTTCGACTACTATATATACATAGAAATATTTCTTAAAACAGATGTTCATAACTAATTTTGTGCTCATTATGATTAAGGAATATCAAATCAGAGTCTCTCCGCATGTGGGACATAATTCAGAATCAATAAAGGAATATCTTTCTCGCGAAAAAGGATTATCAAGCAATGAAATCAACCATGTGCGAATATTGAAAAGATCTATTGATGCACGTCATAGGGACATTTTTCTGAACCTTTCTGTAAGCGTATATATAAATGAAATACCGGAAGATGATCAGTTTACTAAAACTTTTTATCCAGAGGTTAGTAAATGTACATCTGTTTTGGTTGTAGGCGCTGGTCCGGCAGGGCTTTTTGCGGCATTGCGACTAATTGAGCATGGTCTTCGACCGATAGTAATCGAGCAGGGGAAAGATGTTCGTGCCCGTAAGAAGGATATTTCGATGATTCCGAAAACCCAACAGGTTGATCCTGAATCGAACTACTGTTTCGGAGAGGGTGGAGCAGGCGCTTTCTCTGATGGAAAACTTTATACTAGGAGCAAAAAACGCGGTTCGGTTGACAGAATACTCAACATTTTCTGTCAGCATGGTGCATCGACATCAATTCTTGCCGATGCTCATCCTCATATAGGCACAGACAAGCTTCCCAAAGTCATTGAAAACATAAGAAAAACTATAATCGAATCTGGAGGTGAGGTACATTTTCAAACCAAAATGACTGCCTGCATAATAGAACAAAACAAAATAATTGGTATTGAGACCGAACAACCATCGGGCAAACATCAAAACTTCTATGGCCCAGTAATTTTAGCAACCGGACACTCTGCGCGCGACATTTATCGA
The DNA here is from genome assembly GCF_000243035.1 of Prevotella micans F0438. NCBI lineage: Bacteria > Pseudomonadati > Bacteroidota > Bacteroidia > Bacteroidales > Prevotellaceae > Prevotella > Prevotella micans. Next base: position 881,617 of record NZ_JH594521.1, on the reverse strand, counting down.
TACTTTTCAAATGCTAATCTTGCCATCGAAGCCAAAGGAATAGCTATCGGCGTTCGATTGGAACACCCATCGGAGCTAATCGATTGCATTCAATACCATAATGACAAAGGTAGAGGACAATATCTCCCACCAGCTGAATATTCTTTCGTAACCCAAGTTGAGAATCGCGGAGTATATTCGTTCTGCATGTGTCCAGGAGGATTTGTTATCCCGGCAGCAACCGACAGGCAGCAAATAGTGACGAATGGAATGAGTCCTGCCAATCGAGGCTCAAAATGGTCGAATTCAGGAATCGTAGTGCAAATTAGCCATGAAGATGTACCTGGCGAAGATACTCTACGTTTAATGAGGCTTCAGGAACAAATTGAAGCCGATGCTTGGCAACAGGGTAACAGAAAGCAAACAGCCCCTGCACAGCGTATGACAGACTTTATCGATAACCGGCTATCGTATTCTCTACCATCCACAAGCTATGCTCCAGGCTTAATTTCGAGTCCGCTACACTTCTGGATGCCAAAACACATTGTGACTCGACTTCAAAAAGCATTCATAACATTTGGTCGACAGGCTCATGGATTTCTGACAGCCGACGCAACCCTAATTGCAGCCGAAACTCGAACGAGTTCGCCGGTTCGCATTCCTCGTGACACATCAACTTTGATGCATCAAATATCCGGACTCTTTCCATGCGGAGAAGGAGCAGGTTATGCCGGCGGTATAATAAGCTCTGCAATTGATGGAGAACGTTGTGCCGATATGGTAAAAGAGTTTCTTGAATGATAGAAAAAGCTATCGACACCGATTAATCACATAAAAACCTCGACATCATGAGTTCCTTTTTCGAATCGAATGAGGTTCCCGACAATCGGCTTACCATCAACTTCGATTCGATTAATGCCTTTAGTACGTCCTGACTGGTTATGCAGATGAATAGTATATGTTGCGCCTCGGAATTTTCTCCGAATCGTGTATTCATGCATAGTTTTCGGTAGGCAGGGGTCTATACGAATACCATTAAAATCGGGTTTGATGCCCAAAATATGCTCTGTTGCTGCATGCCACATCAATGCAGCGGTTCCTGTTAGCCAGCTATTTTTGCCTTCTCCTGGTCGTGCGGAGTCTTTCCCGGCAAGCATTTGACAGCAAACATACGGTTCGATACGATGAAGATGCTGATTTTGCTCTTCAACATACGATGGGAGTATCTTCGTATAGTGCCGCCATGCATCATCGCCTCTGCCCAACATAGCTTCGCCTATAATTATCCATGGGTTATTATGACAGAAAATGCCGGCGTTCTCTTTGTAACCTTCCGGATAGGATGAAATTTCGCCATATTCAATATAATAATGTGTGAACGCTGGGTTTTGAAGTACAATTCCATGTTCGCATTCAAGCAACCTTGCCACGGAGTCGAGAGCTTTGTCGCAATAACCATTCGAGCTGCCTATTTGAGCCATGGTGCACCAGCCTTGACTCTCTATAAATATTTTTCCTTCGGCGTTTTCATGGCTTCCAACCTTTCGACCATTAAAATCGAATGCTCGCAGAAACCATTCTCCGTCCCATCCGTACTGCATAACAGCTTCCTTCATGTCAGAAACTGCTTGTGCAATCCGCTCGACTTCTTTCTTTAGGTTTATTTTACATTCATTTTGTAGTTCTAAGTGCCGTTCTGATAGTTCTTCGCATAGCGAAACATAGCTTTGAGCGGTAACTACAAATAAGCCTGCAATCATCAATGATTCAGCTTTCGAGCCAACAGAATTATTCTCAGTTGTTTGGAAGCTTTCATTCGGATCGTTACTAAAACAGTTCATATTCAAACAATCGTTCCAGTCGGCTCGCCCAATTAATGGAAGCCCGTGCGGTCCTAGGTTTGAAATTACATGATTCAGCGATACAGACATGTGTTCCAACAGCGTGCACTCTGTTCCTGGCTTGTTATCGAATGGAACCGATTCATGAAGTATGTCAAAATCTCCTGTCTCCTTTATGTATGCCACTGTTCCGAATATCAGCCAGCATGGGTCATCGTTAAATCCACCGCCAATGTCGTTGTTTCCACGCTTTGTTAGTGGTTGATACTGATGGTAGCAACCTCCGTCGGCAAATTGTGTAGATGCGATGTCTAGTATTCTTTGCCGTGCTCGCTGTGGAATTTGATGAACGAATCCTAACAAATCCTGATTTGAGTCTCGAAAACCCATTCCGCGTCCTATCCCGCTCTCAAAAAACGATGCCGAACGCGACATGCAGAATGTTATCATGCACTGATACTGATTCCAAATATTAATCATCCGGTCGAGTTTCTTGTTTCCGGAATCCAAAACGAATTTTCCAAGCAGTTCGTCCCAATATTCTTTCAGTTCAGCAAATGCGCGGTCAACCTTTTCAACATTATTGAATGATTCAATCATATCATTTGCCTTCTGTTTATTGATGCTTGAAGTGAGCGAATCGTTTGCTGAAAGGTTGCCGTCGGCATCGATAAACTTCTCATTTTGCTTGTTCTCTACATATCCAAGTATAAAAATAATATCGCGCGACTCGCCTGGATCTAAATCAAACTCGAGTTGATGACTTGCGATAGGACTCCAACCATGGGCAATACTGTTCTTCGACTGTCCATCGCGAACAGCGTTTGGTAAACTCTTCTCTGAATATAGTCCAACAAACTGTTCGCGGTCTGTATCGAAGCCTTTTATTAATTCGCAAACATGGTAGAAAGCATAATGATTGCGGCGTTCGCGATACTCTGTTTTGTGATAAATAGTACTACCACATACTTCTACCTCTCCAATCGATAAATTGCGTTGGAAATTCTCCATATCTGTCGCAGCATTCCATAAGCACCATTCATGGAATGAAAAGAGTTTCAGATGCTTTTTAGTATTTGAATGGTTTACGAGATGCATTTTTTGAATCTCGCAATTTGCATGAAGTGGAACAAAAAATAAAACTGACGCTTCAACACCATTTTTGAGTCCTGTTATGCACGTGTAGTTCATTCCATGCCGACACTCATAATCATCTAGTTTGGTGCGACATGGTTTCCATGATGGACTCCAAATCGTGTCATCATCTACGATATAGAATGCCCTACCATCATTGTCTATCGGCACATTATTATATCTGTATCGCGTTATCCTTCTGAACTTTGCATCCTTGTAAAAAGAATACCCTCCGGCAGTGTTTGATATTAAAGAGAAGAAGTTTTCATTACCCAAATAGTTAATCCAAGGCCAAGGAGTTTCAGGATTGGTGATTACATATTCTTTTTGGTCATCGTCGAAATGTCCGTAACGTATTCCATGCATGATTATAAATAGATTTGTTCTTGGCAAAGTTAGCCATTCACTCAATCTGAATTATAATGATATGTTAGCCGATAGTTCCTTTTTTATGTCTGAATGATATAATAGAAAATAAATATACTTATTCATGGCAAATAAATTATGTAAATACATACAAATGCCGGTGATTTAGATTAACTAAACCACCGGGCATAATACAAAAACTACTTAAATGGATTTCTGGAATCTGTTTTTCGCAGAAAACTATAATTAAATATTAACTACGATTCTAAACTTTATCCTCGCCAGGGTCTTCTTCTCTTCCGGGCTTTGGAGTTTTGTCTTTGTCGCCATCCTTAGGCTTCTTTTGATTACCGCCTCCACCTTTGTTTTTGTCTTCATCCTTCTTTTTATCTCTTGCATTCTTCCGTTGAATGGCTCCCTGCTTATGCGTGGTTGCCGTTTCATGAATCACTTGATTGATTTCATTGATTAGAGACGATATTTCTTTGCGATCTGCATCTGTAGCAACAATGTAAGCAGTCTCTATGTGTATCAAAATAGATGCGGTTATCTCATCTGCCTGCTTGCGAACCGTCTTGCTACTTGGCAAATTCTCTAAAATCATTGCGTGTGAACGTTCAACTCTTAACCTTTTGAACTCATCGTTTGCCTGCCTAAGCAAATTTATCTGTAGATTAACTCCTATGGTTACCGAATCATTCTGCGGTTCGTCCTTCGTGAGGTCTACAATCAGTCCATCGATGTGCGAAGTCTGCTCACTCATATTCTCGCGCTGTAAATTCCTGTAGGCTCTTACAATCGGATAGAGTCTTCGACCTGCTTCTGACTTGTTTGTAAGTGGCGAAAGCATTGCACTTCTAATCTCTGAAAACAAAGAAGTAATCAATTTGCCTCGTTCAACGTTTTTCTTCCTCAATCTGTCTGTCATTTCAGAGTCCGAAACGGCACGCGCAACGTCTTGTTCTAAGTCAATGATTTTCTTCCATTCAGAAATGTCTTCAGGTTTAAGAAGAATCTTCTCCGGAGAAACTTTCGTTACTAGCGCATATAAGCGCGATTGCATGTCAACATGTAGCCCGAGTGTTAGTCGATTGCTCCTTGTCTGCTCAATTCTTTTAATTGGGTTCATATTCAGTTATGTTTATAAATTGGTTATTATATCTATCTAAGTTGGGGCTCACTTAAACCTTACGATTACAAAAGTAGTATTAAAAATGATTCATAATTGGCCATCGAATCGATTTTCCAGCAAATCATCAAACTTATAACATTTTATAACACATAAATTCAACTAAGATATATATCAAAACACAGTTCTAATCATAAAACACATATATGTTTTCCACCCAAACAATAGTTATGATCTAAAAACACATATGATTTTTAACCCATGCAAACTGCTTAATCACTAAACACACCTATGTTTTATATTCAGCAAACTGCTTAATCATCAAATACACCTACGTTTTATACTCCGCAATATGATTAATCATTAAAAACATCTATGTTTTATGTTCCGCAGCCTGATTAACATTAAAACACACATATATTTTACATTCATTCAATATGCAGAAATAGAAAACACATGTATGTTTTCTATTTCTGCAATATGTTTAACTAAAAACTCACCTACATCTATCATTTACGCAGACTGCATAAATGATAGATGTAGGTGAGTTTTATATTTCCGCACTATGATTGAATATGAAACACACCTATATATACCATTTCTGCAATATGTTTAACTATAAAACATACATACATTTCATTTTCATAATGGTTATTCAACCGATAAACATATATACTTATTACGGTCAAGCAATAAGTCCGAACTCTATCTATAAGTCCTGACACCAATCATTTGATATATCTGATACATAAATATAGGTTCTATAAATAGTCGCAACATCTAAAAAAGTTATGGAATCCCGCAAGCAACCATTTCCTATTCACTACTTTTGCCAAACAAAAAGAGTGCAGCTGACCAATTGCGTTCTTGCCACCGTAGTTAGGCTCAATATGTTAGGAATTGAAGTTATAACTTATCCTAACCACCGGTTATCCAAGAGTGGCAATCATCCCTGCACTCGTTTGCAAAGGTATCTGACGGTTCAATTTCTCACAATACTTAAAGATTAGTATTCTCTCCAAATACCTAGTATTTATGATTGCGTGATTTAGCCAAAAGCCGTTATTTTGCACTGAAACATATATGATTCATTACCGTTAGCTGGATTATGAAAAGACAAAAGATGTACGAAGCCGATGATAAAATGATATTGCTCATCGGTGATAATTATGATCTCCTTCAAAGCCTCGGAAGCTTCGGAATAAACCTTGGGTTTGGAGATAAAACCGTTCGGGAGGTATGCGAAAGTCAAAACGTAGACACATATACATTCCTAGCAATCGTAAACTTCACCATAAATGGATATAAAGAATTCGACGATGCTGACCGCCTGTCAATTCCAACCCTGCTGCAATATCTTGAAGCAAGTCACAGCTACTATCTCGACTTCGAATTACCCTTCATCAGAAAAAAACTCGAAGAAGCGCTCGATGAGAAAGATAACTTGGCTAGACTCATCATGAAACTCTACGACGAATATGCTCATGATATAAGGAAACACATGCGATATGAAGAGAAAACCGTATTCCCTTATGTCAATACACTTCTAGAAGGAAAGGCTAACGACAATTACGATATCAACACATTCTCTAAACACCATTCTCAAACCGACCAACGACTAAAAGAACTCAAAAACATCATCATCAAATATCTTCCCTCTGACTCACAACACAACCGACAATTAACCGCAACACTCTACGACATATACAACTGCGAAAACTGGCTCGACCAGCATGCCAATGTCGAAGACGAAATTTTCATTCCTGCCATACGTCGCCTTGAAAAGAAAAGCAAACAAAACGACGTCAGCGTAAAAATCTCCAGCATGATTAGTAAAAACCAGGCCTCGAATGAAACTTTGAGTGACCGCGAGAAGGATGTTATTATCTGTGTCGTGCAAGGAATGACCAATAAAGAAATCGCTGGACATCTTTGTATATCCACCAATACCGTCATTACCCATCGCCGAAATATTGCTCGCAAGCTGCAAATCCACTCTCCGGCCGGCTTAACCATCTACGCCATCGTCAATAGTCTTGTTGACATCGGCAGCGTGAAATTGTGATTTGTTTTTAGATAGAATCGATATCTAGATTTAGGTCTGGAACATTTGTATTACCGTCAATCATATCCTTAATCACACCGTCTACTGACGAACCGACAAGACTGTTTACCATGTCAGTGAGCGGATTCATCATGTCTTCTTTTAGCATACGGTTCATTTTCTTTTTTATTTCATCTTTCACTTTTAATTCAGCTTTATCATAGTAGAGTTCAGATGCTTTGCGAAGGTCATCCTTGTTGATTGTGAAAACGTGTCCCAACAAACCAAGCGAAACGATATAGTCCTTTCTGTCGTAGTGCACCTTACCGACAGAACAAACTATATAGTTGTCGACGGTTATAAGATTATCTACCGCAGCCGCAATCATTTTACCGGCAAAAGCCTTGTTTATCGATTGGAAAGTATGCGACATCCAGTCGTTGCTTCGAGTTGAATCAGCATCATTCACAGCATCGTTAACGGTTGCAGTCACTACGTTAGCCAACGCTTCCTTATGGTCGGCTGTTGTAGGGCACGAGAAAATAAGTATTGCTGTTAGGGATATAAGAATTATTAGACTAACGATGAGGCAACCCGACCGACTATGTTTACGAGGTCGGTCAATAGGATGAACAAGCGACGAGTTTATTGGATGGGCTTCGACCAAAGGAATTTCCTGTGTCGGGTCTCCCATCACGATATTTTCAGCTGTCGGTTGTACAGATTCCTCGGTAGTTAGCAATTCGCGGAGTTCGTTTATTTTCCAGGCCGGTGTCCATTGCATCGTACCTTCGGGCATAACCAGAGTTGTGGCATCAATTCCGCGAGCATAAAGTTCGTTAATGTTGTAGGGGCCTTTTTTTCGATTATCAATTATGATGTAGTATTCCATTTTATTTGATCCAGAATTAGTGAGGACGCAGTTAGCCAATTTTGCAATGAAAAACGATAGTACCTTTTACCAAAAACGATAGTACTTTTTGAGTAAAACGATAGTACTTTTTGAGTAAAACGATAGTACTTTTTGCCAAAAACGATAGTACTTTTCAGCCAAAACGATAGTACCTTTTTCCAAAAACGATAGTACCTTTCTGTAAAGGCGATGGTACCTTTCTATTAAAAAGTGCATAAAGAAAGAGCCGTATTTTTGTTCCTTTCGGGTTATTCTCATACGGCTCTTTTCCCTGAATTAAATATTATATCAATAATCTTGCACCTCGCGTTCGCCTCGTAGTACTGCAAGAGCATTCTCGGTGAGTGCGAGCATCTCATCTTGTCCAGGATAGATTTTCACCGGTGCGATGAATCCAATTCTTTTGGCTATGCGACTAACGATGTATTCGCTACGTGCCAATCCACCAGTAAGAAGGATGGCATCAACTTTACCGTAGAGAACGGCTCCTTCTGCGGCTATATTTTTCGCAATATGCCAAATCATTGCCGATACGATTGCCTCGGCATGCTTGTCACCTTCAAGGATTCGGTTTTCGATTTCGCGCATGTCGTTTGTTCCAAGATGCGCACTGATTCCGGCGTGTCCACTTATTCTGTTGAGGAGTTCTTCTTCGGTGAACTTCCCACTATAGCACAGGTGAATTAAATCTGATGCAGGCAGCGAACCAGCTCTTTCGGGCGAGAATGGACCTTCACCATCAAGGGCATTATTGGCATCGATTGCGCGCCCCTTCTGATGAGCTGCAATAGAGATTCCGCCGCCAAGATGACAGATGATGAGATTCAACTGTTCGTATCTCTTACCGATATCACGGGCATATCGCCGCCCGATGGCCTTTTGGTTCAGTGCATGCCATATAGCAACGCGCGGCATCAGTGGTGAGCCCGATACGTGAGCCTCTGGAGCCATTTCATCGACAACACCCGGATCGGCTATGAAGCTCGGGCAACCACCCGGAATTTCTTCTGCAATTTCATAGGCTATCATACATCCCAGGTCGCAAGCGTGTTGGTGAATTGCATGGCGCTGGTCTTCCATCATTTGCGGAGTCACTTTAAAGACACCACTAGGCACAGGTTTTGCCAGTCCGCCACGCCCAATCACAGCATCAAACTCAAGCGGAATATTACGTTTTTTGAATTCGTCGATTACAAGTTGTTTACGAAAGTTATATTGGTCTGAAATTTTTTTGAACTGACTCAGTTCTTCTCTTGAATGCGGAATATCGGCAACGAAAACGGGTTGATCGTCATTGGCAAGCGATATTTTCGTAGATGTTGAACCGGGGTTTATAGCTAAAATCTTGTACATGTAGTGAAATATAAATTGTTTCTGGAAAATTGTCAGATAGCTTTCTAGATTACACCTCGACTATTTGATATGAGTGTAGCCAACGCAAGACTATAGAGTTTCGATTCAACCGTGTCACCACGACTGGGGAGCACTACCGGTACGCTTGGTCCCTGAAGCACAGCGGCTGTTTCGGCGTGTCCGAAAAGTGTTATGGCTTTATAGAATAGATTTCCGGCCTCGATGTCGGGCATAATCAGGGCGTCGGCCTCTCCGTGGATGGGTGAATCGAGTTTTTTGGTATGTAAGGCTTCGGGCGAACACGATGTTTTGAGGTCGAGTGGCCCATCAATAACGCATTTACCAAATTTCCCGGACTTGGCCTGCTCTTTCAGCTGTAAATAGTGCTCGGTATAGGGGAAATGGCGTCCGTCGGGTTTTTCAGAGCAATGTATGAGTGATATTCTCGGGGTTTCAATACCAAACGTATGGCAGAAACTCACGATATATTCAACTTGTGCCTCTCGTTGCTCGTTAGTTGGGAACGGAATCACGGCTGCATCTGTGAAGAAAATCAGCTTCGGATAGTCGGGTAGCTTGGCCGATGCAATATGCGTCAGCACGTTTCCTTTCGGTAGGATTCCAGTTTCCTTATTGAGCACCGCACGAAGTAGTACATCAGTGTTCACGAATCCTTTCATGATAACGTCGGCTTTATGCTCACGAACATACGCTACAGCCTTTGCTGACGCGTCTTCCGGACAGTCAGCCAGTATCGTTTCAAACTGTCCGTCATAGTGTTTATACGTGTTTTCCGAGGCAAACAGTATCGGAACGATGAAGCCTTCCTCCGCAGCCTTTTCGAAGGCCTCTCGCGTGTGCTCGTCTTCGGGCCAAACAACTGCGACATATTTTTGGATTTTTCTCTCGACGAGGTGCGACAATAATTGGTCGAAACTCGCAATGGTTTCCCTGGTGTAGGTCATAAGTGTATGAATTTTTCTCTCAGTATATCAAAGTGGAAGCAAAGTTACAAAATTGTTTCTTTAAAAACATAAGCATCGTCCCACACAAGTTCTACTTAAGAGACGACATTGCATATTGTATAGAATACACCCTGTTAAAACCCAATAACATGCTACTACTGAGAGAAAGAGATAATAAAAAAGTATTTGTGAATACGGTGTATATAAATCAATGACTTTCGTTAATGTAAATGTTAAGTGCTAAAATAAACTTCAAAGGAAGATAACACTACCTATTAACTCCCGAGATAATCTGCTACAATAACAGTAGTTGATATATTTCTTTCTAAAAAGTACTATCGTTTTTGGTGAAAAGTACTATCGTTTTAGTTGAAAAGTACTATCGTTTTTGGCGAAAGGTACTATCGTTTTTGGCGAAAGGTACTATCGTTTTTGGCGAAAGGTACTATCGTTTTTGGCGAAAGGTACTATCGTTTTTGGCGAAAGGTACTATCGTTTTTGGCGAAAGGTACTATCGTTTTTGGCGAAAGGTACTATCGTTTTTGGCGAAAGGTACTATCGTTTTTGGCGAAAGGTACTATCGTTTTTGGCGAAAGGTACTATCGTTTTTGGCGAAAGG
>NZ_JH594521.1:835463-870975 GCF_000243035.1 Prevotella micans F0438 | reverse complement strand
CTATCGTTTTTTTGGCGAAAGGTACTATCGTTTTTTTGGCGAAAGGTACTATCGTTTTTTGGCGAAAGGTACTATCGTTTTTTGGCGAAAGGTACTATCGTTTTTTGGCGAAAGGTACTATCGTTTTTTGGCGAAAGGTACTATCGTTTTTTGGCGAAAGGTACTATCGTTTTTGGCGAAAGGTACTATCGTTTTTGGCGAAAGGTACTATCGTTTTTGGCGAAAGGTACTATCGTTTTTGGCGAAAGGTACTATCGTTTTTGGCGAAAGGTACTATCGTTTTTGGCGAAAGGTACTATCGTTTTTGGCGAAAGGTACTATCGTTTTTATGTAAAAGTGGACGCATATACCCCACCAGCCCAAAACTATATTTTCTTATCAAAGACTCTAATATCTCAATTGGGATTATTATCAAAATATCAAAGCAACCTGCACGCAATAATATTCGTCCAGGTTGCTTTGGAAGAGGAATAAATCAAATAAGAGTTATTGATTGGATTTCATCCATTTCATCTTGACGAACTTTAGGAATCCTTGCCGAGTTTAGATGCTATATATCGGAACGGAAAAGGAAAGGCCTTATTTCCTCAGAAAAAAATTGAGCCAGTTGCTACTGATTGAACAATTGCCGCCGGTAAAACGCCTATACAGTTTCCAACCAAGAATCAATCCGTCGAGCATTCCTATTCCATTGTTTACAATGTTTGACATGCGCTGTGTTTGTGTGATGTTTGCCTTTGGCTTGTGGAATAGTCCGTCCCACAAAACACTTATTTTATTCTCGGCTTTCGAAATCTCTGAATCAAGTTCGTATTTACGCAGGCATATTTCGTTTAAACTCCGATAAACCGAGTCGTTTTCTATAGGATTATTTTGCATAAGTAAAACTATTTCGACATTAATATACCCGCCAAGAATCGAACAAGTGGACGTTCAATGAGCTGATGACGAAGTAGAATGAACACAATGAGTAGAAACAAATATGCGCCTCCGACTATTAAGAATGCAATGGTGAGTGACTCAACCAATGGCTGTAGTGCATAGACGGCGGAGAATGAAAGATAGATGAGCGAAATGAGAAGAACCGTTGTAAATGTCACTACAATGGCTATAACTGTTAGGAGTCTAACAACCTTCTCAATAACATCGAGCTTCAGGTATTCCGCCCGAAGCCCAATGTATTGTTTCAGCACCTCAACAAGTTGTGCTATTGTCTCAACGTTGTTATCGTTAGAAAACATCTATTCTAAATTAAATAACGTCAGAAGCTGCATCTTTTATATCTTCAACAAATTCGTCGGCTTCTTTTCTGCTAAGCTTAATATCATGACGTTTGCAAAAATCGTCTACTGCGTCAGAGATTCTAGTGCGTGTTTCCTTACCTTTTTCAGGGGCTAACAACAAGCCCAATGCAGCGCCGGCGATTGCTCCGCCTATAAATGCGCCAATGTAACCTAATGTTCTCATAAAACTTATAATTTAAATTTGAAATAATGTGACTTACATTCGAACGCAAAAATAATGATTCTTTCTTTTAAGCTGCGCACCCTGCCTATTTTTAAGTAGTTATGAGTTCTGCATTTAACAAAGTTTAGAGTCGGACTCCTTTATCCATATTACCTTTAATTCGTATCTTCGCGCGGACAAAAAACAAGATTAAATTAAAAAAGAATTATGAAAAAAATGATTGTTTTAGGCACTGCAATGTGCATCGTTATGGCTTTTACAAGTTGTAAATCAAGTGAAAAAGCTTATAAGAAAGCTTACGAAAAAGCACAATCGCAGAATGATGATTACGGAAAGGATAACTATGCATCGGAATCTAGCGATATCCCTGTTGTTGCACCGATAGAAACACGGCAATCGACAACCGAAACGCGCGTTGTGGACAATTATGACAATGTACCAGTGCGTCGTGAGAACGTTTCGGTTGTAAACGGTACAGGGCTTAAGACTTATAGTGTGGTTGTGGGTTCGTTCAGCGTTAAAGCCAATGCCGAAGGTTTGCAGCAACGTCTCAAAAACGCTGGCTACGATTCTCAAATTGCTTTCAACGCCGGTAATAACATGTATCGCGTCATTGCAAGCACATTCGACAGCAAGGCTTCGGCCGCACAAAGTCGTGACCAATTGCGCTCGCAGTATGCCGATGCTTGGCTGCTTGCTAAGTGATGGGCAGAATCCTGTCGATTGACTACGGAAAGAAAAGAACAGGAATAGCAGTCACCGATCCTTTGAAGATAATAGCCAATGGATTGGTGACTGTTCCTACATCTACACTTTTCGACTTTCTCAAAGACTATACGCAGAAAGAAACGGTTGAAAGAATAGTCATCGGTCGTCCGATACAACTAAACGGACAACCGAGTGAAAATCTCACTCGCGTAGAGCAATTCGTAGTTCGTTGGCACAAAGAATTTCCAAATATCTCGGTCGACTATTTCGACGAGCGTTTCACTTCGGTCATTGCACAGAAAACAATTCTCTCCGGAGGCGTCAAAAAGAAGACCAGAAGAGAAGATAAAGGCATGGTCGACGAAATCTCGGCAACAATCATATTGCAGGATTATATGCGCTCCAAGGGATTATAATAACGAAACAATAAAGAAAAAGAAATGATACTACCCGTTTACACCTATGGACAACCCGTGCTTCGTAAAGTGGCACAAGATATCCCTATCGATTATCCCGAACTCCAGGAACTAATTAAAAACATGTTCGAAACCAACACCGCCAGTGAAGGAATAGGATTGGCTGCTCCACAGATTGGTAAATCTATCCGCGTCGTAATTATCGACCTGGATGCAATCTCTGATCATCTGCCCGAATACAAAGGGTTCCGACATGCTTTCATCAACGCCCACATCCTGGAAACCGACGACTCGGAAACTGAAACCATGGAAGAAGGCTGCCTCTCTCTGCCTGGTCTACATGAAAATGTTACTCGCGCAAAACGAATACATGTGCGCTATCTCGATGAAAATTTTCAAGAGCATGACGAATGGGTCGACGGTTACCTCGCCCGCGTGATGCAGCATGAGTTCGATCATATCGAAGGCAAACTCTTCATCGACCACATCTCACCTTTTCGCAAACAAATGATTCAAGGAAAGCTCAAAGCTTTCATGCAAGGACGCTTCAAATGCGCCTACAAAGTCAAGCCCATTAAAAGATAATTCCACCGTGCGAAGCTTCATGATATTCCTACTAATATTAGCGGCCTCACCCCTTCCTGCGCAATACAACATCAAGAAGCTCATGGAAGAAGGCAAACGCACGCTCGACCAGGGATATTATGTCACTTCGATGCAGATTTTTTCTCGAATCACGGCGCTGAAACCCAATCTCTACGAGCCGTGGTACCTCATGGCACTCTCCAAATATCATCTCGAAGACTATAAAGGTGCCGATGAGGATTGTCAGCAGGCTCTGAAACTCCAACCCTATATTCCCGACATCTTCGAACTCTACGCCATGACCTGTATCCGACAGGAAAAGTTCGATAGCGCAATCATCGCCTACACAAAAGCTATCGAACTCACCTCTGATAAACGTGACTATTGGTTCAACAGAGCCTATTGTATCTACATGACTGACAATGTAAAACTGGCACGCGAACAACTCGACTATATGCTTCGAAGATGGCCCAACTTCACCGAAGCAACCGCACTTTTACGCGAACTCCAAGCCGGCACCAAACCTCGCCGAAGTCTGCCAGGACCTTCCCGAATAGCTTTTCCAAAACTGGGCGAAGCTACTATCCCACACCAGCTCAACAGACTGACCCACTGACCCCAATGCACAAATCTTTAAACAGAAAATCCTTACTTTTGCAAGCATGAAGACAATCGATAAACATATTGAATATCTCCTCCTAGACAATGACTGCGTTATTGTTCCTGGATTAGGTGGATTTGTTGCACACCGCGTCAAATCCCGATTCGACAAACACGATAACATGTTTCTCCCACCCTACAGGACACTTGGCTTCAACCCATTACTAACAATGAACGATTCGTTGTTAGCACAGGCTTACACTGACACCTTCGACATAAGTCATCCCGAGGCGATGAACAGAATTGAAAAAGAAGTCGAAAACATCCAAAAACAACTCGACAATCAAGGACAGTTTGAATTCAATGGACTCGGAACACTCATCAAAGACAAAGAACAGAAACTCATCTTCGAACCCTATGAAAGCGGAATTATCACCCCCGAATACTACGGTCTCGGTAGCTTCGAAGCCTTCAGGCAAAACGATATCGAAGAAGAAATGCCGATCGAATACGAAAATACACGTCTCGTTAGCATAAATACCGACAATTACGGTCAACGAAAAATCAGCATCAGTTTCAAAGCCATTCGTCATGCAGCCCTTGCAGCCATGTTCCTCGCAACAATAACACTGATTATATTCTCAGTAAGTAAAAACGGATTGAGCAGCGGACAAGTAAAGAGCAGCGTAATTTCAAATATATTTGACTCAGCTACCCCCACCATCATCTCAAAACCCCACGTCAACCCAGCACCGTGGACTATCGTCATGGCTAGTCATATTCCCCAAAACAACGCGCAACTCTTCAAAACTCAACTTCAAAAGAAAGGTTTCGAAGAAACATTCGTATACAACAACAAAGGCACCGTGAAAGTGCTCTACGGCCACTTCAAAACATCGGCCGACGCCTTCAATACCCTCCACAGTCTCCAAGGTCATCCCGAATTTAAGTCGGCTTGGGTGATGGAACTCGAAAAATAATTCCACTATTATATTATATATGAAACGAGTGAGATGTCCTAAATGCGACACATTCATTGCTTTCGATGAGACCCAATACACCTCTGGGCAACGTCTAGTATTCGAATGCAACAATTGCAGAAAACAATTCGGAATACGCATCGGCATCTCTAAACTACGTCAAACCCAAAAGGAAGAAAACGCTACAATTAGTCTCACCACACAGGAACATCCATGCGGCTACCTACACGTAATCGAAAACGTGTTCCACTACAAGCAAATACTACCCCTACAGCTGGGCGACAACATAATTGGCCACTACATGAAAGGTAACAATATCAACTGCCCAATTGAAACCGTCGACCCCAGTATGGACATGACACACTGCATCCTAAACGTAACTCGCGACCGATATAATCGCCTCAAATACACCATCCGCGATGCCCCCTCAAACACAGGGACCTTTGTCGACAACGAACTCCTCGGCATCAACGAACGCAGAGTCATATACAATGGTACCCTCTTCACCATAGGTGCCACCAGCATAATTCTCCACACTTAAACTCGCCCCGAGTCACATTTTCAGTTTTGCATCATGCTACACCCATAGCCACAATACAGTCTATATTTCCTAAAACTAAAACGCCAAAAGAGCTGCTCTCAATGAAGATTTCTTGGGAGATTAATTTTATCGAGAAAGAATAATCATCATCTAAAATGTTACAAAAATATAAAATATTTGGGCTCACTTTCTGCGTATCAATATAAAGTCTATATTTGCGACATCAATCTAGCATACCAGCCAGATTGTAGATTTTTAGTTATTTATAAAAAATGTAAGATTTATGAAGAAAGTTTTTTTATCTCTAGCGTTTATGCTAGTAGCTGGTGTAGGAACAATTTCTGCACACCCAGTGACTGTAACTCTTTCCAATGGAATGAAGTTTACTTTAGAATCTAGCAAGTTTAAAAATGGGTTAGACATGGCTATAGAAGTTGCGCGTTTGGAAAATGTTTTTGGCCATATTGATATGTCCATTATAAACAAGGACATCAGTTATACGCCCGAATTTTGGTAAATCTAATTTTTAATTTTAATGAATAAGGGGGAGGGGCTAAGTGTTAGCACACTCCCCTTTATTTATGATTCTTATTTTTTAGAACTTCAGCTATGAAAAAGCTCCTATTTGTATTATTAATTTCATTGATGGCTATCCAACTTAATTCTCAAAATAAGCCTACTATTATCAGTCCGGGCACAATTCCGGGTCTGACATTAATAGAGCGTGATGTGAAAGACACAGCGTTTATAACAGTGTTCTATAAGTTTGCATTTGTTCCTGACTCAACTAATCATGGACGTAAAAATGAAGGGCAGACAATTCTATTGATGGGCGACAAATGGTTGGGATTTATGGATTGGAATACTTTTCAAATTGATTCTATCAACGATGATTTTGCTATAAAGAAAAAAAATCCTTGGAATCTGGTAGGAATAATTGGTAATTGTAGTCCAGCCTATTGGACTTCTCTCGTGATAAACAAACAAACTAAGGATTGCATCATTCAAATTCAGAACTTTAGCAAATATCAATATAGTCAGCAGCTTCCGCATATGGACTGGCAACTGCTAGAGGGCGATAAAAAAGAGGTTTGCGGAGTGATTTGCGACAAAGCCATTTGCCATTGGAGTGGTAGAGATTGGGAAGCATGGTACTCCACCACCTATCCAGCTCCATATGGACCATATCTTTTCAATGGATTGCCAGGATTGATATTCGCCCTAAAAGACACTAAGAATAATTTCTTTTTTAAACTCAATGGATTAGATGATTCGCCCTGGGGACGACCGATTTATATTCGCACCGATGATGAAATTATCAAAACAACGAGAGAAAAGGCTAGAGTAGGTATTGAAAATGAACAAGGAGATGCTACTTCTGCTTTATCCGGACATCCAGGAATAATAGATTTACCGAAAGAACTCAAAGGCAAGAAGATAAGACTACCTTATAATCCAATTGAGAAAGAATAGCATCAAAGTGACACGCTATATTCTTATCATCTTTTTTTCATTCCTTGTTACCACCATCCACGCACAGGTGGCAACAAGGACCGTTAGCGGAAAAATCACTGATTCCGAAACACACGAAGCTGTGATTGGTGCAACATGCAAGGTGGTGAATGCGCAGGGGAAAATCTTAACATATGCCACGACAGACGGCACAGGAAACTATAAACTGCGAATCACCGACGGAGCCCTACGCATGATTGTGTCGGCCATGGGCTATACAGAACAATCATTCGAAGCATCAGCTATCAAAGAGCATAAAAATATATCGCTCCGCCCAGAAACCTATTCACTCAAAGAAGTGCCAGTAACGGTTAATCCGATTGAAATAAATAAGGATACGATTAAATATAACGTGAGCGCCTTCAAAACTCGCAACGACAAATACATTGAAGACGTACTGCGCAAAATGCCCGGTATTGAGGTTAATTCCAGCGGTCAAATTCTCTATAAAGGCGAAAGTATTAACCAATTCAACATAGAAGGACAGAATCTTCTTGGCAACCGATACAACCAAGCTACCAGAAACCTTCCCGTCGACGCCGTAGCGCAAGTACAAATTGTAGAAAACGATCAGCCCATTCGCGCCCTCAAAAAACGTGCACCCAGCAAGAAGGCAACACTCAACATAAAACTAAAAAGTTCATACAAGCTGCGGCCATTTGGTGAAACGATTTTCGGCGGCGGAAAGGGATACGACAAACACACACTTTGGCAAAATAAACTTACCCTCATCAACATCGGACGTAAGCAACAAATGTTGCTCAACGCTTCGATGAATAATAACGGAATGAGCCTTAGCAAAAACAACACGGCTCATATCAATTCGGGCGACTTGGAGAACTTCATGTTCAATCCTTTCAACCTGCTCTATGCCTCCAGTGCCGTATTGCCGCCTGTAAGCGAACCGCGCTATCTCAGAAACAAAGATATAGCTGCAGGATTAAACCATTTGTTCAGACTCGGGAAATATGGCAGTTTCCGAACAAACATAACCTACTATGGCAACTCTGTCCGGTCGTTAGATTCAACATCGAACCAAATAGATGGGGCTTATTCGTTTAATCTCTGCGAAGCAAATCGGCGAAAAGTCAGCGAACACACGCTCAACACCGAACTGCACTACGAACTCAACGCTCCGAAAGTTTACCTCATCAATGAACTCTCGGGCAATATATCCCGTTCGACAAACCGAGGCGAACTCCAAAGCAATGCACAGACGCTCATCGAAAGAGTAGACCGGCATCCGCACATGCTACAAAACAAACTGTCGCTAATCGTGAACTCCGGCGTCCGAACCTACGGAATAAACTCCATTACCCGATATTTCAAACGAAACGAATGGCTCGACGCCAGTATTGGTCACAAAACGAATATCGACCTTGCGCGATTTGCTACTCGAAATACCGTGAACACCGGTTTCATTTTCCTCGGAAAAGCGCTCGATTTAAGCTACACTATCTTCTATCAGCACGACAAAATCACGGTGGATACCTTACAAATCACACCGCGCTGCACGATAAACTCACAGCTCAAAAACCAGCTCAATCTTTCTTACAACATCAACTACCGACGTGGACAAATCTTGATTGCTCTACCCACCGAAATACTCAACCTGCATATCGACACTCGTCCCCAAGGTAGTCAGAACACTTATTTTTTCCTATCGCCCTCGCTAAATATTACCCATCGCTTATCACCTTTCTTGAATTTTACTCTAAGCGGCAAACTTTCGAAAAGTACCGACAACTATGTGTTAGCTCCCCAAACATATTATCGCTCCTACAGAACGCGTTTCACTCCTCTTGGCGACATCGGCTGGACACGAGCTTCATCGCTGGCTTCATCTGTCTACTATGCCAACCTCATCAACATGCTCACCGTGGGCTTCACCGGAGTTATGACATGGAGCAAGAGCGACCACTACGAACAATTTGCCTACACCGAACGAACAACTGAGATTCTCCAGATTTGGAAAGACAACACATCGAAAATAATTTATCTCAGTTTGCTTGTCGACAAGAGTTTTCCACGTGCTGATCTGCAAATCAAAAGCGGCCTCAACTTTAACCGGCGCGAAATGCTCATAGCCCAGAACGCGCGCCTGCAAACCATCAAATCGAACATCGCAACTGCAACTCTATTCTTTAGATACGACCACCTAAAATGGATAACCCTCTCGCACGACCTCACCTTCAATCTTTCTTGGCAGGACCATTATCTCGGTAGTCGTTCGCAGCCGCTCACCAGTTTCTACCAAATTCTCACACTAAACTCGGCCCCGCTTAGTAAAATGAATCTAACCCTTCAGGCCGAACAAAATACGCTTGAGATTGAAAATAACCGTTTCCGCACAAACATTTTTATTGATGCTGCCGTTCAATACGCTGTTAGCCGACGCCTTGAACTAGGCCTACAGCTTCATAATCTTCTTGACCGCCGCATCTACGAAGAAGTTTCTTTCTTCGGCATGACTCGCCGCGCTCTTCAACTTCCTCTTCGTGGGCGCGAAATGATGTTACTAGTAAAACTAAAGCTATAAATACAGCAAATTGTTGCTAATGTAATCTGAACAGAGAGACGATACCTTTTGATGACAAACATTTACTGATTCTTTTGTGGCTTAATTCTGAAATGTATTTTGTGTGTTTCATGCATTTATAAAAGAATTCGTTTCCGGTCGATAATGGTTATTTGTTTGCCATTCACTTTCAATATTCCGTCACGCTCGAAATCGGCAAGAACCCGGAGAAGTGAAAATTTCTGTATACCGAACGAATCGGCAATTTCCTGTCTGGAGCGTTTCAGGATTATTTCATTTCCGCCCTGTTCGCCCGAAAGTTCTAACAGCATGTAGGCCACCTTTTCGCGGATGGTGAACAGACTTAGCACTTTGAGTTTATGGGTCAGAAAAACGTCGATGTTCGAAAGAATCCTGATGAAATTCATTCGCAGTTTGTCATCGTTGTCGATGAGCCGTTTCAAGTCGACGGGCATAATACGCAACAAAGTAACTTTTCCTTCAGTTTCGATGCTCACAGGAAGTTCTTTTTTCTTGGCGAAAATGAAAGCAGGCGCAACCAAATTTCCCATTCGCAGTCGACTCACTTCAACCTGTTTTCCCGATAGCGACGCCATTCGGCAAATCAATCCGCCATCCACCACAATGTCAACATATCGGCAAGGCATTCCGGCTAAGGCATACACCTCGTGCGCCGGCATTTCAACGATTCTGTGACTGGTATTTCCCAAAGTCATTTCAATTTCAAATTGGCTCATGTCTGCAAACAAAGGGCAAACTTGGAGCGCATCTACGATTCTTTTCTCCATGTCTGCAAAAGTATTGAGATAACTTTGCACGCATAGAGAAATAATCAGAATAAGTATGGAAATAAGAATCAAAAGAGTCTACGAATTGCCAACAGCCGACGACGGACAGAGAGTACTCATAGACCGACTTTGGCCTCGCGGATTGAGCAAGGAAAAAGCACAAATAGACGTTTGGGAAAAAGAAATTGCTCCCAGCAACGAATTGCGTAAATGGTTCGGGCATGAACCTGAGAAGTTCGAGGAATTCGAGCGGCGTTATTGCAAAGAGCTGGAAAACAATCCGTCTGTGCAGTCGTTTATTGAGATGCTAAAGCAGCACGAGCTAACAACTCTACTCTATTCAGCCCACGACGCCGAGCACAACAATGCCGTGGTATTGGCCGGATTTATCACCCGAAGACTGACATAATGTCTGCCGAGCGCGACATTATGTCCTTTATCTTTCCCTGGTATATAGCTTGCAATATTACCGGTGTAAACATTTAAAATTAGAATAAGGAGAAAAAGATTATGTACAGAAATTCATGGCTTCCAGAAGTCTTCAACGACTTCTTCTATAACAGCAACATGCCCAAGGCCAACGCCACGGCTCCTGCAATAAACGTTTTGGAATCGGCAGACGAATATACGGTTGAACTCGCAGCTCCCGGTCTTCGCAAAGAAGATTTCGAAGTGCACGTGAACGACGACGGCGACCTGACCATCAAAATGGAAAAGAAAGAGGAAATGAAAGACAAGTCGGCCCACTATCTGCGTCGCGAGTTTTCTTACAGCAAGTACGAGCAAACGCTCATTCTGCCCGACGACGTCGACAAAGAAAAGATTGGTGCTCACATGTCGGATGGCGTACTGAAAGTTTCGCTACCCAAGCTGCAACAAACCGTTCAGAAGGTTGCCCGCCAAATAACCGTTGGTTAAACCAACAAGACGCTTTAAATCGAACAATAGGTTAAAGTCCGCAAGGACGATTATTCCCCGGTTGCCAACAAGCAGCCGGGGAATTTTTTGCCTGTTTCGGGAACTAACAATCAACTATCTCTTTCAATGTAAGAATCCGTTGCCTTTCCGGTACCGTTACAACCACTGATAATGTATAAACATTTATCCATTGGTTGTAAATGTACAATTTTAAGATAAGCGTTTATGGATTATGGTGTGTGCTCCAAGTCAGACTTTGGTATTTTATCATTGAGCGGATTATAATTATCTCTACCGACAAACACGGTTTTATCATCAGGCGGGACATTGTTATTCGTAGGGATAACATCGGCAGTAGGTTTATTATCCGTGGATGAAATATTATCCTCCTGGGAGATTTTATCCTCGGGGAGGTTTTTAAAAATATTTTTATCGTCAGAGGAGTTGTCATCCAAAACTTCGTCGACCGGTTTTTCCTTGTGTTTCCGTTTTGTGAGAACCTGTTCCTTATAGCGTTTCACCATAAAATTCATGTAGCTAACGAACGGCTCCATACCAGGCACGAGTTCCAGAAAATAAAGACAGTTAACCGTCTTTATCAACACAAGATAAGCCTCATCGCTTGCCTGGCGTGCCGAACGTCTCTCACCCTTAACACGACCTATATTTGCTTCTATTCTACTCCTTATAAGCTTTTCTACTTTCAAGTTGGCCTCTTTCAGAGACGCTACGTAGGGTCGCAATCCGAGCCGGGCGACATGCACGGCGAAATCTGTTTCGCAATCTTTAACGAGCTTACTGATGAGCGCTGTTTCGTGGTCGAGATGCGTTCGGGGCTTGATACCGAACTCTTTTATGCGTTGATAGAGTTCGATGGCAGCCTGTTTCATTTCGGGTACCGAGATTTTTTGGAAATTGCGCACAGCACCTTTAAATCCGATGAAAAGCGAGTCGCGTTCGTGGTCGAATTCCCGGATATTATCGGTAGTCAAGCTCTTCCGCGACAAACTGAGACATCTCCTCTCCTCTTTGAGTGCCTCGACTAACTTTTTGGCTGCATTTTTTATCTGTTTATTGGCCTGGAGTGCGTTTTCCGACTCTACTCGAGCACACACATTCTGAATGAATTGCACATGTGCTGCGTTCGTCATCTTTTGCAGGTCAATCTTCTGAATTTCATTAAAAAGTTTCTTCGTTTCCATTTGAATCCGATTTTCTTATAACCATCAATTATTCTTTTTCCGGCTATCCGATTTCGCTTGCGAGGATAAATTATTCAATATCTTACCATCTGATTTTGATTATTATCTTCGGAAAGTTCCGGATGATATAAATACTAAAATAAACTATCTTAAGTACTTTCTGCAAATATAAAACATTTCTTTAATATGTCTACGGAATTTACCGGAAATATAAAATTATTATATATATTAATTTCGGGAGTTACCGAACTTATAAAACAATAAAGTATATAAGCTTCGGAGTTTTCCTAGATTAGTAAACAATAAGAAATATAAATCTCGGAACTTTCCGAAATTATAAAATTATAGTGTATATAAACTTCGGAGTTTACGGTACTTATAAAATAGTAGTATAAAGTAACCTCTGAACTTTCCGAAACTATGAAATAGTAATGTTTATTATATTCGGAACACTACCGAATAATTTTACAATAACGAATATATAGTTCGGAACTTCCCGAATATGATATGAAAAATTTTATTGAAAGATATGGAGGATTATATGTGCTCATAAAAAATTCCATAAGATGGGCGAGAGAGATAAATTATCTCTCTGATTTTCGGATTCGATGTAGCAGTTGCAACGAGGTGTAGCTACAGTTCCTATCTTCATCTCCAGAGGCTATTAATTATGACCATCTACTTATCTTTGTCCATCAAAAATTGAAACACGAGCATAAATGAAACGAGAAGAAGACATCAGAAATGCCATCGAAACAATGAAGCGGGGAGGCGTGATTCTATATCCAACCGACACGGTTTGGGGACTGGGATGCGACGCTACGAACGCCGAAGCTGTGGAGAAAATTTATCGTATAAAAAAGCGAAACGATTCAAAGGCCCTCATCTGTCTCGTCGATTCCGACGCCCGACTGCAACGCTATGTCAAAACGGTGCCTGGCGTGGCTTGGGAACTCATCGATACCGTTACCGAACCTACAACCGTAATTCTGGACGGGGCGGTTAATCTGGCGCCGAATCTGATTGCCGACGATGGAACGATTGGCATTCGGATAACTAAAGAGCCTTTCTCGCACGAGTTGTGCTACAGATTTCAGAAAGCCGTTGTAAGCACGTCGGCCAACGTTAGCGGACAGCCAACGGCACAGAACTATGACGATATTTCGGAGGAAATTCTTGCGGCGGTGGATTATGTTTGTTTTGCCCGCCGACAGGAGCATAAACCGCATAAACCGTCAACGATAATCAAGATTGCCATGAACGGCGAATTCAAAATAATCAGGAAATAAACTCATGCCCCTCGAAGAAACGTTAAGCAAAATTGTTGCGTGGCAAAAGCGACGAGTGTCCAACCGCGAGCTGATGCTTGTGCTGGCTTTCATTGTGGGTTTTCTGGCCTCAGTGGCGGCCTATGTGCTGCATATCATCATCGGGCAAATTGAGTCGCTCATCACTTCGGGTTTTCGTATGATGACGATAAACTGGCTCTATTTGCTCTATCCGATAATTGGAATTTGGCTCACTGGATTGTTTATTCGATATATCGTGCGCGATAATATTTCGCACGGAATAACGCGTGTTCTCTACGCCATCTCAACGAAGCAATCTCGACTGAAGCTCCATAACACTTGGTCGTCCATCGTAGCCTCGGCCATCACCATCGGTTTTGGCGGTTCGGTTGGAGCCGAAGCTCCGATTGTACTCACGGGGTCGGCCATAGGTAGTAATCTGGGCAAGGCATTCAACATGGACAACCGGAAACTTATGTTACTGGTGGGATGCGGAGCAGCGGCGGCGGTGTCGGGAATATTCAAAGCTCCGATTGCCGGACTGGTTTTCACGCTCGAGGTGCTGATGGTTGACCTCACGATGGCGTCGCTCTTACCGATTCTCATCTCGTCGGTCACGGCTACGTGTTTTTCTTATTTCTTCACGGGCAGTGCAGCGATGTACGACTTCCATATAGATTATCTCTGGAGTTTAGACCGCGTTCCGCCAACTATTCTGCTTGGCATCATGTGCGGTTTTCTATCGCTCTATTTTATGCGAGTTATGTCGTGGTGCGAAAACGGATTCGCGAAGCTGTCGAGCCGTCCGTATATGAAACTTATTGTAGGCGGACTGATTCTTTCGTCGCTCATCTTCCTTTTCCCGTCGCTCTATGGCGAGGGCTACAGTTCGCTGCGAATCTTCATCGAAGGCAAAACTGAATTGGATTGGGACAGCGTGTTGCGCGGGTCAATGTTTGCCGGAGAAACAAAATTTCTCGTGCTCTATGTGGGTTTGGTAATGATAACCAAAGTGTTTGCAACCAGCGCAACAAACGGAGCCGGCGGATGTGGCGGAACTTTCGCACCATCGCTGTTTATCGGCGGATTCGGCGGATTCTTCTTCGCTCGGGTTTGGAACATAAATCATCTGGGAGTGTATATTCCGGAGAAGAATTTCACCCTCTACGGTATGGCCGCCGTGATGGCTGCCGTGATGCATGCTCCGCTCACAGGAATCTTTCTCATCGCCGAACTCACGGGCGGTTATCACCTTTTCATTCCGTTGATAATCGTTACCATCTGCTCATATCTCACAATAAACATCTTCGAGCACCACAGTATCTACGCCGTTCGTCTGGCTCGACAAGGCAAACTGCTCACTCATCATACCGACCATTCCATACTCACAATGATGAGTATGAAAAACATAATCGATAAAGATTTCACGTCAGTTAAACCCGACTTGGAAATGGGTACCCTCGTACATGCCATCAGCTCAAGTCGCGACAACTACATTCCCGTGCTCGACGACAGCGGCAGACTGCTGGGCGAAATCGACATAAACAAAATTCGACACATCATCTTCCGAACCGAACTATATCATCGCTTCCGCGTAAGCCAGCTCATGAGCCCTCCCGCAGCCGAACTAAACGCCAACGACCCAATGGAAGATGTAATGAAAACCTTTGAACGAACCGGCGCACAATATCTTCCCGTCGTAGACATCGATGGACAGCTTGTGGGGTATATCTCACGAATCAGACTCTTCGATTTATACCGACAATTGGTGGCCGACTTCAGCGCGGAATAAAAACATTGAATATGAAAAAGAAAGATTTGCGAATCGTTTTTATGGGAACTCCCGAATTTGCCGTTGAATCGCTCAAGGCACTAGTAGAAAATGGTTATAATGTTGTGGGTGTTGTTACGCAGCCCGACAAACCCGTTGGTAGGCATCACGAAACGCTACAGGCATCGACCGTGAAGCAATATGCCCTAGAGGTTGGACTGCCCGTTTTGCAACCCGAGCGGATGAAGGACGAAACATTTCTTGCCCAGTTACGCGCTCTCAAAGCCGATTTGCAAGTGGTTGTTGCTTTCCGAATGTTGCCACGCGAAGTTTGGAGTATGCCTACGTACAAAACATTCAATGTTCACGCTGCTCTTCTGCCCGATTATCGAGGCGCTGCTCCCATAAACTGGGCCGTGATAAACGGCGAAACTGAAACCGGAGTAACCACTTTCTTTCTTGACGAAGACATCGACACAGGCAGAATTATCCAACAAAAAAAGTTCCCGATTCCCGATGATGCCAATGTGGAATATGTTTACAACGGACTGATGCATCTAGGTGCTAAGGTCGCCATGGAGACGGTTGATTTAATCGCCACCGCACAGTCATTCGAAGAAATCAGTTATCAGCAAATTAACAATGGTAATCTTCACACAGCGCCAAAACTCTTCAAAGAAAATTGCCTAATCAATTGGAATCAACCGGCTAAACGAATCTACAATTTCATCCGCGGACTTAGTCCAATGCCCGGCGCATGGACTTCGCTTCCCGGTTCGTTGACGTTGAAAATCTATAAGTCGGCTAAAACCTCCCGCTCTTCGACCGGCACTCCCGGTACGTTCGTAGTCGAGCGCAACAGACTCTACGCAAACACCGAAGATTTCCAACTCGAACTGGTGGAAATTCAACTCTCCGGAAAGAAACGTATGATGGCCGACTCTTTCCTCAACGGTTTCCACGACCGATTCCCTTGGTGAATAAATCCTTGGTCTTTTTTAGTGGCATAAAAACAAATCTTCCACAATCGGGTTAGCTCTTGATGTTCGGAAGAAAATAAGTAATTATGCCCATCAATGGAAGGAAAGCTGTTAGTTCGAAAACAAATCGTATGCTTTCGACATCGGCCAACCAACCGAAAAATGCAGAGCCAATGCCACCCAATCCAAAAGACAAACCAAAGAAAGCACCCGAAATCATTCCCACATTTCCTGGCAACAATTCGGTTGCATAAACTAGGATTGCCGA
This sequence comes from Prevotella micans F0438, assembly GCF_000243035.1. Lineage (NCBI taxonomy): Bacteria > Pseudomonadati > Bacteroidota > Bacteroidia > Bacteroidales > Prevotellaceae > Prevotella > Prevotella micans. Next base: position 854,411 of record NZ_JH594521.1, on the reverse strand, counting down.
CATTGCCGACGACATAATCATACCCACAAACATGGCTAATGCAACCGTCCAAAACAGATTACAATAGGGTAACAATAATGCAAAAGGTGCAGCGCCGAGAATACTTCCCCAGATTACATATTTCCGCCCATAACGGTCGCCCACAACTCCGCCAACGAGCAATCCAAGCGCGGCAAAAACGAAAAAGCCAAACAAACAATATTGCGAAGCCGCAATACTTAGACCGAATCGGTCGATAAGGTAAAACGTGAGATAGCTCTGGATGTTGGCCATGTAAAAATCTTTCGAAAACATCAGAACAAGTAGAATGATAAGCGCTGCAACAATCTGCCGACGCGAAAGATGAGTTGAGTTAGTAATATCGAATCGCGAACGGCTCTTGCCGTAAAGTTCTATCTGCTTCTTATACCACTTTCCAATTCGCACGAGCAATCCAATAGCAACAATCGAAAGCAAAGCGAGCCAACGAATGGTGCCCTGTCCGTGGGGAACAATCATAAGAGCACCAACTACCGGACCGAACGCACGTCCCACATTTCCGCCCACCTGAAAAACCGATTGCGCCATACCTTTTGCACCACCAGAAGCCAGTCGGGCAACCTTCGACGATTCGGGATGCAGAACCGATGATCCGATTCCAACCATAGCAACTGCTGCAAGAATCAATGCGAAACTATCGGCAAACGAAAGCAACACTAGTCCGCCGAGAGTGAAGCACATGCCCATCGCCAAACCATAGGGACGCGGATGCTTATCGGAGAAATAGCCAACTAACGGCTGGAGCAACGACGACGTGAGCTGATTGATGAGTGTAATTATTCCAACTTGTAGGAAACTCAACCCGAGAGCCTCCTTCAACATGGGATAGATAGCCGGAATGACCGATTGAAACATGTCATTGAGCAAATGGCCGAGACTAACCATAATCAAAACCGAAATCGTGGCCTCGTTGTTAATCTTAATCCTTTTCATTTGTTTTCAAGGTTCAATAGAAAACGTTTTATTTCGAGCCCTCCGCCGTAGCCAACCAGTGAACCGTTGCTGCCAATGATGCGATGGCAGGGGGCGAAAATCGAAATATTGTTGGCTCCGTTAGCCAATCCTACCGCGCGAACAGCTTTTGGATTGCCGATTTTCTTGGCCAGCCATGCATAGGATTTCGTTTCGCCAAATGGAACATCAAGCAGTGCCGACCAAACTTTTTTCTGAAAATCAGTACCTGCAAAAAGCAGCGGGATGTTGAACGTTCTGCGCCTTCCGGCAAAATACTCTTCGAGTTCGTATGCCGCTCGTCGGGTTATTTCCGATGGAGTATCGACGAACTCCGCATTCAAAAGTTTTCGCAATTTGCAGTCGGTCTTTGGCCTGTGTTTTTCGCTCGTCCAATCGCATAAACATAACTTCTCTTCGCAAGCTCCCAGAAGTAAATCTCCGCAAGGCGAATGATAAATCTCTGTGTGAATAATCATCTCTTTTTTTGTTTTATAACGAATTTGCATGAGCCGAGGCAATAGTCCAGAAGCTGCATATCCTCATCTCTCATACGATTCAAAAGTAAGAGGTTTTTTATTATTAAGCGGGACTATCAATTGTTAACATCTACTTATGGCTTACTTTTGCAGGGAGATAACATCAATAGAAACATTTTTTTAATTTCCAATATCCGGATTTATGAAACACATTCTTTTATTAGCGCTTTTGGCATTATGCCCAATGGCTATGTTGGCCAACAAAACGCAAATCGAACAAAAAACAAAAACTGTAAAGCGAAATGCCAAGCAGACATCCGTCGAAACATATCTCGATTTCCTTTATCGATATATGCCACAGCCCGACAAAACCGACTACAGCAGGGAGTTCTACAAGCAGAATATAGCCCTCGCACTTCAGGCAAGGAAGGATATGCCATGGGGCGAAAAAGTGTCAGAGGATTTGTTCCAACATTTCGTCCTGCCTGTAAGAGTAAACAACGAAAACCTCGACGAAAGTAGAGCGGTATTCTTTCCCGACTTGAAAACCCGACTTAAAGGATTATCGATGAAAGAGGCTATTCTGGAAGTTAATCATTGGTGCCACGAGAAGGTTACTTATCGGCCATCTGATGCTCGAACAAGCAGTCCGCTAGCTTCCGTTCGTACAGCCTATGGACGTTGTGGTGAGGAGAGTACGTTCCTTGTTGCCGCCCTGCGTTCGGTTTGCATTCCAGCTCGGCAGGTTTATACTCCGCGCTGGGCTCACACTGACGATAATCATGCCTGGGTAGAGGCCTGGGCCGACGGACAGTGGTGGTTTCTCGGCGCATGCGAACCTGAACCGGTTCTAAATCTGGGCTGGTTCAACGAGAGTGCATCACGCGGACTGCTGATGCACACAAAAGTGTTCGGCGATTATAAAGGAAACGAAGAAGTGATTAGCTCAACGCCGTTCTACACCGAGATTAACGTGGTTGATAACTATGCCAAAGCAACAAAGAAAACTTTGCGCATTGTTGACACACAAGATAGACCAATTGCGGGTGCAAGAGTTGAGTTCAAGATTTACAACTATGCCGAATTCTTCACCGTGGCCACAAAATTAACTGATGCCCGAGGAGAGGTTAGTATAACAGCCGGTTTGGGCGATATGATTGCGTGGGTGTCAAAGGACGGCAACTACGCCTTCAAGAAGATAAACTTCCGCGAATCCCAACCAAACATTATTGTTCTTAGCTCGGTTCGCCCCCAAAGAGTTAACGATTTCGATATCATTCCGCCGGCTATGGTTAGTTCACTTCCGCCCGTAACAGCCGAGCAACGCCGAAACAATGACCTCCGGAAGATGCACGAGGATTCCATCCGCCAGGCCTATGAGGCAACAATGAAAGATGAATCACGAGGTAATTATGATGTAATAAACCGATTCCTTGCCGAGGCAAAAAACCAAGTTATGGCAAAAAAATTACTGGAGGTTATCTCGAAAAAAGACCTGCGCGATATTCAGCTAGCCGTGCTCAAAGACAATGAAACTGAACGCACCGATACATCAGAAATCTATTGCAAATATGTGCTCTCGCCGCGCGTGGAAAACGAATGGCTCGTACCCTACAAAGCAGTGTTTCGGAAAGAACTTGCAGCAATAAAATCGCCCCAGCAACTACTCGAATGGACTCGTAAAAACATAACGATAGACAACACGCAGAATCCGCAACACCTGCGTATGTCTCCACTGAGCGTTTATCGAACAAAGCGCACAGATAATCGGTCGTGGAAAATATTCTTCGTGTCGGCCGCCCGAAGCCTGGGCTTTCCCGCACGTGTGAACGAAATCGATGGACGACTGCAATATTGGGCAGATGGCAGATGGAACGATACAGAAAAGGCTAAAGTGACGCCAACCGGTAAACTACAACTCGATTATTCGCGAATGGCCGGCATCGACGATCCGAAATACTACATCCATTTCTCAATAAGCAAGATTGTTAACGGCAAAACGCAGTTGCTCACCTATCCCGACGAAACAACCTGGCAAACAACATTCAATAAACCCGTTGAACTCGAAACCGGAACCTACATGCTAATCACCGGAACCCGCCTTGCAAACGGCAGTGTGCTGGCTCATTGCGAAACATTCAACGTTGAGAAGGGCAAAACAACCAATGTACGCCTAAGCCTACGCGAATCTAACGACGAAGTACAAGTCATAGGCTCGCTAAATGCCGAAAATAACTACTTCGACACTGCCACCGGTACAACTACATCACTACTTGCAACGGCTGGTCGAGGCTACTATGTAATCGGAATCATCGCTCCCAACCACGAACCATCCAATCACACTCTACGCGACATAGCTCTGTGCAAGGAAGGATTTGAAAAGTGGGGACGAAAAATATTCTTCCTCTTCGAAAACGAAGAAGCACGTAGCCGATTCAATGCAAGTGAATTCGAAAACATGCCGTCGACCGTAGTATGGGGCACAGACATCAAAGGCAACATCTACAACGAAATCCGAAACGAATTCCATCTCACCAGCTCGTCGCTGCCTATCTTCATTATTGCCGACTCGTTCAATAGAGTAGTCTTCATCAGCCAAGGTTACACTATCGGACTTGGTGAACAACTTCTCAAAGTGATAGGCAAATTGTGATTCTTGTCCCCCTGGATTGTCGGGCAAGATTCACTAACTTTGCGTACAACCATATATGAATAACATTTTAATACATTCAGATTTATGAAAGATTTTGATTGGGCAAGTTTGTCCTTTGGCTATCAGCGAACCGACTACAACGTGCGCTGTAATTATCGCGATGGAAAATGGGGCGAAATAGAAATCAGCTCCGACGAGTACCTAAACCTACACATGGCGGCAACCTGTCTACACTACGGCCAAGAAGCTTTCGAAGGCTTGAAAGCATATCGCTGTCCTGACGGAAAAGTTCGAGTGTTCAGGGTGGAAGAAAATGCAGCTCGACTACAAAACACTTGCCGCGGCATAGTTATGCCCGAAGTGCCAACTGAATTGTTCAGTGAAATGGTGGAAAAAGTAGTGCGACTCAACCAGCAATACGTACCGCCCTACGAAAGCGGAGCAACCCTATACATTCGCCCGCTCCTCATCGGAACATCTGCACAAGTAGGTGTACATCCGGCACAAGAATATTGTTTCATCATTTTCGTAACCCCGGTGGGACCATATTTCAAAGGCGGATTTTCGACCAATCCATACGTGATTGTACACGATTTCGACCGCGCTGCCCCTCTCGGAACCGGAACTTTCAAAGTGGGCGGAAACTATGCCGCATCTCTCAAAGCTAACCAACTAGCCCACGCCAAGGGTTATGCATCCGAGTTCTATCTCGACTCGAAAGAAAAGAAGTATGTCGACGAATGCGGAGCTGCAAACTTCTTCGGAATAAAGAACAACACATACGTAACTCCACAATCGTCGTCAATCCTGCCTTCGATAACCAACAAGAGCCTAATGCAAATTGCTGAAGACCTCGGACTAAAGGTTGAACGCCGTCCTATTCCGGTTGAAGAACTCGAAACATTCGAAGAAGCCGGAGCATGCGGAACTGCGGCTGTCATCTCGCCCATTTCGCGGCTCGACGACGCTCAGACCGGTAAAACATACAGCTTCGGCGACAAGCCCGGTCCATGGTCAACCAAACTCTACGAAACTCTTCGCGGTATTCAATACGGCACCGTGGAAGACAAGCATGGCTGGACGAAAGTCATAATCGAATAGCCCCCTCCCTTATACTATCTTCTTCGAACTTCTATCAGAAAGTGCAAACTCACTTCTTCTGATAGAAGTTTTTTTGTTCTATCCCGTGAGTTCAGAATAACCTTTTGACTAAGTTCTGCCGGCCCATATGTGGCTGTTAGGGGTCATTCTCTTAAACTCCCCCTTGACCCGATAAGGTCGTATGTAGGGAGAGACCTCGTGCCTGTCCGCCCGTCCGATAGGGAGAGATATGTCATGCAGTAGATAGGCCGAATTGTCATGAGAATCCGGACAGACACGGGGTCTGTCCCTACATGCGAGCGTGCCGCCCGAGTTGGCTCCATGTCTGTCATCCATCGTCCCTCCTGGACTTAAGCGAATTCTTAAAACCGAACTCACGTTATTTTAAGTGTACAGGAGAGATAGTATCTATACAAGAGGATAGATACTGGGAATACGAAAGGTACTATCGTTTTTGCAAAAAGGTACTATCGTTTTCTATAAAAAGTACTATCGTTTTTGGCAAAAAGTACTATCGTTTTTGACTATAGGACGATAATAAATTATTACGGGGACAGAAAAACCTAAGGAAACTTAGTGCGAGTTTTATATAAATGGCTAGGGTGTGGCATAGAGAATTTCTATTCCAGACAGCCTATGATGTCGCGAAGAGATATGCAGGAGTGTTGGTCGAGCCAGCGAGAGATGCCGTCGCGAATTTTGAGAGATACTTGTGGGTCGATGAAGTTGGCCGTGCCCACTTGGATGGCAGTAGCACCGGCCATGAAGAATTCGATGGCGTCTTCGGGTGTTGAGATTCCACCGAGACCGATGACGGGAAGATTAACAGCGTGGGCAACGTCGTACACCATGCGGAGAGCTACGGGTTTAATCGCCGGACCGCTTAAGCCACCCGTACGGATGCTCAACCGTGGCTGACGACGTTCGATGTCAATAGACATTCCCATGATAGTATTTATCAACGAGAGAGCATCGGCTCCTTCAGCTTCGCAAGCTTTAGCTATGGAGGTTATGTCTGTAACATTCGGCGACAGCTTCACGATTAGAGTTTTGGAGAATCGCCGGCGCACTTCACGTACTACGCTTGCCGCACCCTCGGGGGTGACTCCGAAAGCCATTCCGCCTTTCTTTACATTCGGACAAGAGATGTTGAGCTCAATGGCGGGAATACCGGAAAGTGAGTCGATTTTTTCGGCCGTTTCGGCATATGTTTGAGGCGAGTTACCGCTCACGTTCACGATGATATGAGAATCTATTGAGGAATCACCGCGTCGGTCGTGCTTCATCAGTTCAGGATAAATGTGAGTCACGAAATGGTTTACACCCTTATTTTGTAGACCCACACAGTTGAGCATTCCCGACGGGGTCTCGGCCATACGCGGATAGTCATTGCCCTCGCGCGGCTGCAGAGTTGTGCCTTTCACAACAATGGCTCCAAGGGCGTGAAGAGGCACAAAATCTTCGTATTCCAGTCCGTAGCCAAAGGTTCCGCTGGCTGTCATGACGGGATTTTTGAGTATAAGGTTGTGCAGTTTTACAGTTAAGTTCGCCATTGTTTTATTCTTTTTCGGGTTATGATTATCACCTACCAGAGCAGACTGTTGATGTTGAAAACAGGACCTTCCTTACATACACAGAGATTGCCTTGCGTTGTTTTTTCTACACAGCAAAGACAAGCGCCAAGGCCGCAGGCCATGAGGTTCTCGAGCGATACTTCGCAAACAATGGAATTCTTACGGGCAAAGTCTGCAACAGCCATCATCATGGGTTTCGGACCACAGGTTGCAATCCGATCGTAGTTTTCAGTTTTAAGACAAGAGTGCATGGTGACGAATCCTTTTTCGCCCAGTGAACCATCTTCGGTTGTTATCATGACGCGTCCCAGAGCTTTGAAATTATCGAGTTCTGGAATATCGGCAGCTGTTCTAGCCCCTAGTAGAAAGGTGGGTGTGGCACCGGTTTCTTTGATTAGCTTTCCGAAAAGCAACAAAGGAGCTATCCCCACACCTCCGCCAACAAGTAGCATACGTTCGAAATCTCTCGGCATAGTGAACCCCTTTCCCAACGGTAGAATGCAGTTCAGAGTATCGCCCGGTTTCAAACTGGCCAACGAACGTGTACCGCTTCCCACTTTAGCCACAAGCAACCAAAGTTCGTTACGCTCCCTGTCTAGAAAATTTACGGAAATAGGGCGACGCAGAAATATTGTGGGTGAGGAGTCAACCCGAACTTCAACAAACTGTCCAGGAAAGATTTCAGGAAGAGGAGATGGATGGGTGAGCTTCAGCAAAACATAGCGCACACTGATTTGTTCGACCGTTATAACTTTCAAATCGAGAATATGCTTCATTTCTTTCGGTTACGATATTCTGGACGGAGTTCAACTTTGGGAATCTTCACGTTGTCGCCGGCCGAAAGAGAAGTGGCATTATTGAGTACTTGGAAATAACCAATCATGTCGGCACCGAGGGTGTGTTTACTAAGTGATTCCAAGGTTTCACCCTTTTTCAGTACGACGGTTCTTTCCACTCCGACGATATTATATGCCCCGTAACGAATCCGTGGGTCGGCGTTCATTGCAGCATAGGTATCGGTCGATTCGGCTACTGATTCAGTTTTGCGGAGTGTCGTATCGGTCTTTGCCGAGTCAACGGATTCTTTCTTGGTTGAGTGAGTGGTTACTTTTTTCTTCGGTGCTGGAGTGGCTGAATTAGAATCGTGCATATATCCGCCAAAGAAATATCCGGCTACAAAGATGGCACACATTACAGCAGCCAGAATAGAACGGCGACGAAGTGGAGATGGTTCGTCGTCGTATTCATATATATCTTCATCTACAGAGGATTCCTCCTCGGGTTCGGGAGTTTTTTCGGTAGGCTGTTCGTTGTTGCGCGGTTCTTCGGGTACTGATTCTTCTTCGGTGGGTTCATCCTCAAACTCGACACCATCTTTCAGAGCCACTGATTCGAACTGTGAGAACGGTTTGTTCACTAATTCTTTCATCGATGTTTCAGGAGTGAAGCTAATGTTTTCACCCAACTTGCCAGTTTGGATTTTGAACGTGCCCAATCCTCGTACCTTCACCTGACGATCGGAATCGAGTCCTTCTCCGATTGTTTCAAACAATTGCTCCACAAACTTTGCAGCCGTGACAGCAGGCAGTTTGTGTTGTTTCATCAATGCTTCGAAGAGCGAGTTTGTGAGTTCGTTTGCCATTATTCGGTTCCTCCTTTATTAATCTTTTCCTTTAGTGATAGAGCTGCCCGAAAGTTCAGTGAGAGCTTGGGCGGAACTAGCATACGCTGGCCTGTAGCAGGATTAACCATGACACGTTCCAAACGTTTCTTCACTTCGAATGTTCCGAAACCTGGCACAGCAACGGAATCGCCTGCCTCGAAATTCTTTGCCATTGCTTTGACTATGGTTACGGTTAGTTTCCGACTCTCTTCCTGCGAGAATCCGCTCTTCATTGCCAATGCTACAATAAATTCTTTGTTATTCATGCTGTGGGTTTTATTTGATTTGACCTTGAATGTCGAAGTATTCAGAGTCGGTTATTTCAACATTGTAGAACTCGCCGATGCGCAATTTTCTTCTCGTTTTTATAATCACTTCGGGGTCTACCTCGGGCGAACTGAATTCGGTTCGGGCCACATAATAATCCGATTCCTTCCGGTCGATTACGGCTTTCATTGTTTTCCCAACCTTTTCGGCTTCTATTTCGGCAGATATTTCCTGCTGTAAGGCCATCAGGCGGTCAAGGCGTTCTTGTTTTACTTCTTCGGGCACGTCATCGATATAGTGTTCGTAGCTATAGGTTCCGTCCTCGTGCGAATAGGCGAAAGCGCCCATCCGTTCGAATCGCGCCCAGCGAACAAAGTCAAGTAATTCGTTAAAATCGTCTTCGGTTTCGCCGGGAAAGCCAACCATCAGAGTTGTTCGCAGATGGATACCGGGAACTCGGCGACGTATTTCGGTTATGAGATCAATGGTTTCTTTCTTTGTTACATGTCGGAGCATCCTATTAAGCATACGATCCGAAATGTGCTGCAGGGCTATATCTAGATATTTGCAAACGTTATTATTGCGCCTGATGACGTCGAGCAGTTCCATTGGGAAGTCGTTCGGATAGGCATAGTGAAGCCTTATCCATTCCACACCGGGAATTTTCGCCATTTCGTCAATTAGGTTGCTTATGCGACATTCACCGTAGATGTCGATTCCATAATATGTGAGTTCCTGCTCAATAATTTGAAACTCCTTCACACCCTGCTGCACAAGCTCGCGAACCTCTTGCAAGACATCTTCCACGGGACGCGAAACGTGCTTGCCGGTTATGAGCGGAATGGCGCAATAGGCGCAACGACGGTTACATCCTTCGGCAATCTTGATGTAGGCGTAATGTGGAGGAGTTGTGAGATGTCTACGGCCATCACACGATGGAATTTCGGCCTGTCCGAGGTCAGTGAGCAATTGTTTGTAGTTGAATTTACCGTAGAATCTATCAACTTCCGGAAGTTCTTTTTCAAGTTCGTCTTTGTAGCGTTGTGAAAGACATCCCATGACGAAGAGTTTCTTTAGTTGTCCGTCCTTTTTCCGTTCTGCAAATTCCAGAATAGTATTGATGCTTTCTTCTTTTGCCGACTCGATAAATCCGCAAGTGTTGATTACGGCTATTTCACCTTGCGGACGTTCGGAGTCGTGCGTGCAGATGAATCCGTTAGCCTCGAATTGTTTCATCAGAAGTTCGGAGTCTACCAGATTCTTCGAGCATCCCATGGTTACAATGTCTATTTGGTTTTTCTTCATCGACGAGCCGCCGGTCTCAATTGTTTCTGAACAAACTATCCACGAATTGCTCGTTGTTGAAGAGCTGTAAGTGTTCCATTCCTTCACCGAGACCTATGTATTTCACGGGTACTTTCAGCTGGTCGCTTATGCCGATAACTACACCACCCTTGGCTGTGCCATCGAGTTTGGTGATGGCTAACGAGGTTATTTGTGTAACCGATGCGAACTGCTTAGCCTGCTCAAAAGCGTTCTGTCCGGTGCTACCGTCGAGAACCAGCAGAACCTCGTCGGGTGCCTGTGGAAGCACCTTTTTCATCACGTCTTTAATTTTCCGAAGTTCATTCATCAGGCCCACTTTATTGTGCAATCGTCCGGCGGTGTCAATAAGTACCACATCGGCATCGTTAGCCTTTGCGCTTTGCAGGGTATCGAACGCAACGCTGGCCGGGTCTGACCCCATTTGTTGTTTCACAACGGGCACCCCTACCCTTTCGCCCCAGATTTGAATTTGTTCGATGGCAGCTGCACGGAACGTGTCGGCTGCTCCGAGATAAACCTTCTTTCCGGCCTGTTTGAACTGATAGGCTAGCTTTCCGATAGTTGTTGTTTTGCCAACGCCGTTCACGCCCACAACCATAATAACATAGGGTCGGTGGTCGGTGGGAAGTTCCCAATTGTCGGTGTTTTCAGAATGATTTTCGATGAGCAAATTAGCCACCTCTTCGCGCAGGACTTCGTTCAGTTCGTCGGTCGAAACATATTTATCGCGTGCTATGCGTTCTTCGATTCGGCGGATGATTTTGAGTGTCGTGTCTACGCCAACATCCGATGTTATGAGAATTTCTTCAAGATTATCGAGCACTTCGTCGTCGACCTTCGATTTACCGGCTACGGCGCGTGCCAATTTCGAGAAAACGCTTTGTTTGGTTTTCTCGAGTCCTTTGTCGAGAGTTTCTTTCTTGTTCTTGTTGAATAGTCCGAATAAAGCCATGTTGATTGGGATGATTTAGAAATAGAATCGAACGCCGGTTACAATATTCATTCTGAAGAATCCGTTTGCCCTGTTTTTCAACCAATACGTGTTGTCGGGATAGAGCGACATAAGCGTGTTTACCTCGCCTCCAAGACCGAAATGGTTATTTAGCATATATTCGACTCCGAAACGCGTATGGAGTCCTAAGCCGAAGTCATTCTCAGTCCTATGCCTATCATGTGAGTACGAGTTAGCCGTATAGTAAACTCCTCCCAAGCCAACTCCCAGCTCCATCAGAAGTTTCCGTGCCGGGCGCCAGCTATAAGAAAAGGTGGGTGCGGCATAGAGCATCGACAGTTCGTTGTCGTAGTCGAAGTAGAAATACGAGTAGTCCATTGTTACTCCGAGTCCGATTCCGCCTTGCCAATAGTGTGTGTATTCGGCGGTCAGAGCCACGGCTAATGTTCCGGTGTATTCGCCCTGGGATGTTTCCACGCGCGACAGCATCCACGTAGGTCCGAAGTTTAGTTTTATGATGTTCGACGGCACACTACTTCTGAAACTTCTTCTCACCACCGGTGAGGCGGGCGCTTGTACTTCAACCGATTCATTTTCCTGCGTCTCCGCGGTTTCGGGCTCAGCCGAATGGATTTCAGCGAAAGGAACGAGCGATAAGATGAACGCAATAACGAATAAATAAACTGATTTAGTTGTTCTCATTGTTATGTAAAAGTTTTTATTGTTTATACTCCTTGACTTTAAACTCTGGCTTGCATGCAAAGGTAAGGCAAGCACCATAAATACAGGAAGATATAACATCTTTTTGCCGGGGCAAACGGGGCCGACAGAGCATAATCTTGTTGTTTTAGCCTCGATACGAGCTTGCGCGAACCTTGCCGACGAGGATTTTGCGTCGGTCTTATTATCGAAGTGCGCCTAAAATGTTTTTGTCGACTGGCCCCGAGGGCATTCTATCCGAAACAATGTCATCGCTAACAGTATAAAAAGATTTTATGCTTCGGCGATATCGTCGCCATGACTTAAAACTAATTTTATCTACCGGCGACATCGTCGCCGACACTTAAAAAACATTTTATGTTAAAGCGACATCGTCGCCGACAGTGAAAAATTATTTTATGTTAAGGCGACATCATCGCCGACAGTGAAAAATTATTTTATGTTAAGGCGACGATATCGCCGGCACTTAAAAAATATTTTATGTTAAAGCGATGCTGTCGCCTTAACTTATATTTTATTTTAACTAGCGGCGACGGCGTCGCCAAGACGTAAAATTTATTTTCACTACTGGCGACGATGTCGCCATGATATAAAATTTATTTTAAGTGTCGGCGACGATGTAGCCAGTAATAAAAATAAGTTTTAAGTGCTAGTGATGATGTCGCCGATAGATAAAATTAGTTTTATATCATAGCGACAGCGTCGCCAGTAGATAAAATAAGTTTTAAGTCATAGCGACGATATCGCTGAAACATAAAATCTTTTTATACTGTTAGCGACGACATTGTTTCGGATAAAATGCCCTCGGGGCCAGTCGACAAAAACATTTTAGGCGCACTTCGATAATAAGACCGACACAAAATCCTCGTCGGCAAGGTTCGCGCAAGCTCGTATCAAGGCTAAAACAACAAGATTATGCCCGGTTGGATAGGCCGAGTCACATAACTTTTCCCCGACATGTCCTGTCTGGGTATTTATGACAATTCGGACGTTCCGACCACATGTAGGGACAGACCCCGAGGGGTGATTTGCTGTCCGATACGTCTAGCCTTGTAGAGACGACCGTTATATTAAACCGAGCTTGCGTAAGTGTTCACTGTTTCGTATTCATCGACGAAACGGCGGTAAATGTTTTTTTTGAGTTCTAATGTCGAAGAGCCAAGAGATTGCTGCTCAGCAAAGGTTATACGCCGGCCGATGCGAATGAACACGTCGCCCCGCCCGCAAATAAAAGAACCGCTGGGCATAATGTTACGCAAACCGTGGAGATAGAGCGGAACGATGTCGGCTTCGAGTTGTTGCGACAATAGGAAAGCGCCGTTGTGGAAGCGCGATATATCATCAGTCTCGGCGCGTTTACCTTCTGGAAAGATGGCTATGCTATAGCCCTCGGCGATACGGGCGCGACAGGCTTTGAGAAGAGCCTCCGGACCTTGCTCCATCGACACGAAATCGGCAAAACAAAGAATGCGGTGTACAAGCGGATTGTGCCAAACCTTACGCCCAGTAACAATGAGTATCTTCGGGGAAAGAGCCATGAGACACAGCGGGTCGAGTATCGATTGATGATTGCTTATTATGATGGCAGGACGGTTGAAAGTTTCGTTTTCGGGGTTAAGAATCGTGGTGCTAACGCCCGATATGTGGTGAATGTCGAAACGGAAAAAGCTACACATCTGCCGGTGAAGAAAGAGTTTACGCTCGGGCGTCTTGCGGCGAATTTTGAAGAGATAAACGCTCAGGCATAAACCGTAGGCTATCTGCCCGAAATAAACCGCAGCGCCGAAGAGAGTCAGAATTATCCGCCCCAAACTAATGGGCCAATGGCGGGGCGAACCGTCGCGACGAGTGTATATCCACCCGAAAACAATTGGCGGCACAACATAGGTCATCGCTACCACCGAAGCCATTCCGAGAATAGTTATCTGACCGAGAGAATGGAGCGCGGGATGGCGGGCCACGATAAGGGTGCCCATGCCGATGAACATGATGGCGGCCGAAAGGAGAATGCTTCGCTTATAGGAGGCAAGGATTCGGCGGCGGTGCTGGCGTTCGTAAATGAGGCCTTCGGTGATGAAGATGCTGTAATCATCGCCCTGTCCGAAAATGAATGTGGCGAGAATCACGTTGACGAGGTTGAATTTGATGTCGAACAGGTGCATCGTACCCAGAATCCACAACCACGACATGGCCATGGGAAGGAAGGCGATGAAGGCATGTTCGAACTTTCGGAACGATAGCCAGAGGAAGATGAAAACGATAAGACTGCAAGCCCAGCCAATGTAGTTGAAGTTGGCGGAGAGCGACGTGGCTATGGAGCTGTTCATCGACCCGACGTCGAAGGCCCATCGCCCGTCGGATAGTTCGTTCTGAGCGGCAATGATTCTGTCGGCACTGGCGGTTGGCACGTTCAAAATTCTCACGGCCGTATTGCCAACGATGCGCGTGCCTATACCGTTGGCGGTGAGTGGTGCGAAGAAGTCGATGCTTTTCGGAGTGAGTCGAGTGTTTAGAAGGGTGTCGAAATCGGTAAAAGCTTCATACGAGAATCCGTTTCGAGCGGCGATGTCGGGTAATGTGTCGCAGAAGATGGCTTGATAACGGGTGGTGAAACTGTTCCAGCGGTCGATGCGTCGCTGCTGTTCACGACGACTGGCGATGAATGGGTCAGCTCCCTGGAGTTCGCTTAGCTGAAGCGCACTGTCGGTAGTTGAACTCTCGGCGGCCAGATAGAGTTGCGTCTTGCCCGACTGCTCGTTTCGCATCGCACTGAGATTCATCAATGCTTCGCGCTGTTCGGGCTTGAGATAGTTTATGTTTTGCATATTCGTGTCGAACGACGTGTGCAAACTGAAATAGCCCAGCACAAGTGTGAGAATAACGAGCGATGCGATGAGGATGCGGTTGCGGGGATAGACAGGCGTATATTCTTCGACCGATTCTTCTTCTACCTCCGTCTTAGGCTTCGTGTTGCGGGGGTAGAAGTGTGGCAGAAACACCATCACGAAGAATATTGTTGCAACGAGCATCAGAGCGGCGAATATTCCAAGGTCGCGCAGGGCGGTGGAGTCGAGTGGAATAAGCGCGCAAAAAGCCCCGACGGTAGTGATGTTGCCAATGACGAGCGGCTCGGCAATGTCTTTGAGCGTGGCACGTGGCGAAGATTGGTGGGCCAGATGCGATACGAAATGCAGCGGGTAGTTCACAGCAATGCCTATGATTATGGAGGCGATGCCGAGCACGATTATCGACACCTGCTCGTGAATGATTGACATACCGGCCATGGCGACAATCCAACCAAAACCAAGTGATACGACAATAAAGAGCATCGACCGCAAACTGCGCAACGAATAGAGTAGCAACGCCAAGATGAGTACCACGGCAATACTCACAGCCCAAAGACTGTCGGTTTTGATTTGCTCGGCATTGTGAACGGCTATCACAGGTGCACCGGTTGCAACGATTTGCACGCCTGGTACAGCACGCTCAACGATAGCGGAGGCATGGGTGATTTTGTCGAGTAAGAGGGCGTTTTTCTTTGTTTCGCTCGAACCGTAGGGCGAATCAATCATGATGATGGCCCGACGGTTGTCGGGCGTGAAGATGTAGCCGTCGTTTAGTTCGTAGTGCAGGGATGTGTTGGCCGATTGGAGTCGCTCGATAACAGGCGTGAAGAGTCCGAGCGGGTCGCGACCGATATTTGCAGAGAGCAGTGAACCGGTTGGCAGCAACAGTTGTTGTTTATCGTTGGCAATGGATGCGGCTATACTGTCGGCGTTCATCTTATGTTCCATTCGCCGATAATCGGCCTCGGTGAGAAATAGCGGCGCGTTCTGATATACGAACTCAGCCACGGCAAACATCTTATCGTAGTCGATTTGTGCGGTTGTTTTCCATTTCTCGCCGGCGGTTTTGGCGTTGAATGTTTCCACGGCACGAATGAGCCTGTCGACATCGGTTTTAGAAGTATCGCGCATCTGGAACACCACAAAAATCCTGTCGGCCGAATTGGTTTTCTTGTAAATGTTCATCGACTTCGAGTAGGTTTCGTCGTTCGGCAGGAAGTCGCTAATATCTTCGTTAAAGTCGAGCCTTAGCGTAAGCAGAATAGAGCCTGCAACAATCATCGCCATGAACATGTAGCACAGCAGGCGGCGACTTTGAAGGTAGTCGTAGATTCGGATAACAAGTCTTGTCATTCTCTTATGAGTTATTTTATGGTGCGTTTCGAATTTACCGGGTTAGCATATATTCCGAGGAATATTTCGCGCTGTTCTGATTCTGATAGCCTATTCATGCGCTTGATAAAGTCGGCCTTTTCCTGCAATGTGTATCGCGCCGAAGGTTTGGATGCGTTTTTCATCAGGTCGTGAGCAATGCGGTTGTTGCGGGTGAGCTTATAGTTGCTGATTATTCGTCGGTCTATAAGCTTGGCCACGGCGGCGATGGCATCGTGTGGCGGCAATGATTCGAATTCGGCGAGTTCGTCGGTCTCTATTGGATTACACACCTGGAAGTGTACGTTTCCTTTTGGTTGAAGAATCCCGGTGACGATGCTTTCGATGTCTTCTCCGGGGCGTTTCACATATTTCGCTCTGCGTGTTTCATAGATTTCGCACGCTTTGAGTATGTCGCAGGGTTCCCATTCATAGCTTACGGCCACTGGCACGATGTTGAGTTCGGCAATCGCATGGATTTTGTTACGTCCACCGGATATGGCGAACATGTTGATGAGTCCCTGGTCGGTTGCATCGATTCCGTTTTTGGTTCGACCATTGCGCTGGGCAATCCACACAGAGGCTTTTTTGTGGGTTATGGAGTTACGCATGTATTGCGATAGATGCAGTGAACTGCGATAGAACTCGCGTGCAGTTCCGCCCCGTTCAACTCTGAACATTTTGTTGCTTTTACCGATGTCTATAATCAGCGGATGGCACATAAGATTGGCTCCGAAGGTTATTTCGGTTGTTGGCAATCCGTGGTCGGTGAGTGCGTTCTGTAGCAGGGAGGCGTCGAGCACGATGTCGCGATGATTGCTCACGAACATATAGGCTTTGTCGGGCGAGATGTGTTCCAGTCCCTTGCAGGTAAAGTGACGTATGCTTCGGCGAATCACACTGCGGTTGAAGTGATACATCACCCGATGTTGGAACTCGTCGGTAGTTTTGATTTCATTCAGTATGCTGGCAACTTCTTCAATAGTTTTCTCTGGGAAAACAAATTCGGCCAGCTGATGAAAGAGTTCGCTTTGAGCTATGCGTTTCATGGCTGCGGGAATTTCGCTGTCGTCGTAGGGACGAATATCGTCGAAGAATCCCGCGGGAAATGTTTGGTTGGTTGTGTTAGTCATTTACTTTTTCGTTCGTCGATGAATTTAATCGGTTTACGGCTTTTTGCTGGGAAGTTTATGCGTTGTATCTCTGCAGCGGGTAATATTTCGATGATGGGTGCTACCCGGATGCGTGAGCGGAAGTGGTCTTTTAGATTTTTCACCACGGCTTCGTCTGATTTATCGGTTGCGCTTTCTTTCAGTCCCACGCGCACCACTACTTCGTCGGTTCCGGCGGCCGATTCGCGCACCACTACCACATAGTTTTCGATGTAGGGTGTGTTATCGAGCACATCGTTCACAGCGGGTGGATAGAGTGTGGTTCCTTTAAGTTTGATGAGATTATTCTTTCTCCCCACGAGTGGAGTGAGTCTGTAGGCCCATCGACCGCACTTGCATCTGGCGGTGCACTTGGCGGCGATGTCGCCCGTTCTGAATCGCAGCAGTGGCATTGCCTGAACGCCGAGAGTGGTTACGACTATCTCGCCCGTTTCGCCGTCGGGGACTGGTAGTCCGTCCTCGCCGATGATTTCAACTATGATGAGTTCTGGGTGAACATGACCGCCGCAACCGCATTCGCATTCCGAGAAAGTTGCGCCCATTTCGGTGCTCGAATAGGTTGCGAAGAGTTTCACTTCGGGCCATTTTTCGTGTATCCTCCTCCCCAGCAGATTTAGTGAGAAATCCTGCTCGCGAAGTCCTTCGCCTATGCCGATTATTCGTTTGATAGACGAGCTGCGATAGTCAATTCCGTGTTCCTCGGCATATTCAATGAGTCGCAGTATGAACGACGGCACGCACATAATCGTGTCAGGGTGCATGCGTTTCACGGTGTCCCATTGTAGTTCGGGAATTCCGTTGCCCACGCGTATAATTCCTGCTCCGAGTTTGCGCAGTCCGAGAAAGTAGGCCATTCCGGCCATGAATCGTTTGTCGAGCGTTGTCATGAGCTGCACGACATTTCCTTTCCGCAGTCCGGCGCAGCTGAACGATTTAGCTTCGTTGAATGCCAATCGGTTTAGGTCGTCGTCGGTGCAGCCGAACGTAACCGGGTCGCCCAACGTTCCGGATGTTGTTATGTAGTCTATAATCTCGTCTTTCTTTACGCAAAGAAACTCCTCGTTGAACAGCTGCAGGTCTTTCTTTTCGGTGAATGGAATCTTGACCAAGTCGTCGATGGTTTGCACCTTTCGGATGTCGATAGAATATTTCTCGAACATGCGTTGATAGTATCTCGAGCGTTCATGGAGATATACCATCTGTCTTCGCAACAAATTTTC
Organism: Prevotella micans F0438; assembly: GCF_000243035.1. Taxonomy (NCBI): domain Bacteria; kingdom Pseudomonadati; phylum Bacteroidota; class Bacteroidia; order Bacteroidales; family Prevotellaceae; genus Prevotella; species Prevotella micans. The sequence goes on along the minus strand of NZ_JH594521.1, from coordinate 836,077 downwards.
CTGGAAAAGCTTTATCGCCTCGGGCGATTGAAATTCTATGTCTTGTGACATTATCCTTATTTATATATAAATGTGTCGTTGTTCGCTTGTTTATTTTTTCGAGCCCACCTACGAACGAGTTGCAAAACTAATCTTATTTTCCATCTTAGGCACGCGTAGCAAGTAGAATTACAAATGAGGACGAGGCAAATCCGTCTGTGGGAAGCGTTCCAACTAGTTGGAAGAGCTAAATCCATCTGCGGGAAGCGTTCCAACTAGTTGGAAGAGCTAAATCCATCTGCGGGAAGCGTTCCAACTAGTTGGAAGAGCTAAATCCATCTGCGGGAAGCGTTCAAACTAGTTGGAAGAGCTAAATCCATCTGCGGGAAGCGTTCAAACTAGTTGGAAGAGCTAAATCCATCTGCGGGAAGCGTTCCAACTAGTTGGAAGAGCTAAATCCATCTGCGGGAAGCGTTCAAACTAGTTGGAAGAGCTAAATCCATCTGCGGGAAGCGTTCCAACTAGTTGGAAGAGCTAAATCCGTCTGCGGGAAGCGTTCCAACTAGTTGGAAGAGCTAAATCCGTCTGCGGGAAGCGTTCCAACTAGTTGGACGAGCTAAATCCGTCTGCGGGAA
>NZ_JH594521.1:830579-835137 GCF_000243035.1 Prevotella micans F0438 | reverse complement strand
GTCTGCGGGAAGCGTTCCAACTAGTTGGAAGAGCTAAATCCGTCTGCGGGAAGCGTTCCAACTAGTTGGACGAGCTAAATCCGTCTGCGGGAAGTGTTCCAACTAGTTGGACGAGCTAAATCCGTCTGCGGGAAGCGTTCCAACTAGTTGGAAGAGCTAAATCCATCTGCGGGAAGTGTTCCAACTAGTTGGACGAGTTCTCCCCAATATCGGGCACAAATTCTCATTACAACATAGCCTCTATCAGGGATGTTACGAAGCACAATGTGAGACCGTTATACGCGAATGACTTGTTTGACACCTTTGACGCCCTTGAGTTTTTTTATAAGGCCGTTGAGCTTCGACACATCTTCCAGGAAAACAACGAGATTCCCGGAGAAAAGACCGTCGTTGGAATCAATATTTATGGAACGCATCACAATTCGCTCGTCGTTGGAGATAATACTGGTTATGTTACTGACGATTCCGATATCGTCATTGCCTATGATGCGCAGGGTTATGCTGTAATGCGACGCACCTTTGCCGCTCCATCGGGCTTTCACGATGCGATAGCCGAAACGACGGCGCAATTCCGGGGCGTTCGGACAATTATTGCGATGGATTTTAATGCCGCCGCCTATTCCTACAAAACCGAAAATGGGGTCACCATAGATGGGATGACAGCAACGGGCCAGGGTGAAGTCGACGCCGTGAAGGTTTTGGTCGATTACAAGCACGTCGTCGTTCTGTTTGATTAATTCTTCTTCAGGATTTTCATATTCAAAAGTATCAGCGCCCTGTGTTTCCTTCGGTTGGTTTAGGTTGTGTAGCTTGTCATAGAGCTTTTGATATTCGTCGATAAGTGTGTTGAGGTCTAGTTTTTCGTCAGCTATTTGTTTGTAGAAATCGGATGCCTCTTTGAATCCCATTTTTCGAATGAGCTGCGAGAGCGCGGCATCATCGAGCTCTATTTTTCTATTCTTGAATCGGCGTTCTAGCATCTCCTTGGCATAAGCTCCTTCGCGGGCTTGCGACTCCTTAAGGGCCAGTTTGATTTTTGCTTTGGCGCGGGCCGATTTAACCAACGAGAGCCATTCGCGGCGCGGTCTTTGGGTTGTCGATGTAACGATTTCAACCGTGTCGCCACTGCGGAGTTCGGTTTTGAATGAAACGTTTTTGCCGTTTATTTTTCCACCAACACAAAGATTTCCCACCTGTGAGTGGATGTGATATGCAAAGTCGAGCACGGTTGCTCCTTTGGGAAATTTAAGGAGGTCGCCCTTTGGCGTGAACACATATATTTCCTTTTCATAAAGGTCGAGCTTGAACTGGTCCATAACCTCAAGATTGTCTCCAGCCTCAAGAGCTGCTCGAATGTTTGCAAGCCAGTTGTCGATACCGTCTTCGGCCTTTATTCCTTTATATCGCCAATGGGCAGCAAGTCCGTGCTCGGCAACCTCGTCCATCCGTTCGGTTCTAATTTGCACTTCAACCCATTTTGCTTCTGGGCCGAGAACGGTTATGTGCAGACTTTCATATCCGTTTGATTTCGGCACGGAGAGCCAATCGCGCAACCGTTTCGGATTGGGTTGATACATGTCGGTCACTATAGAATAGGCCTGCCAACATTGCATCTTTTCTTTCTCTTCGGGCGAGTCGATGATTATTCGAATAGCGAAGAGGTCGTAAATTCCTTCAAAGTTGCAGCGTTGCTTCTTCATCTTTTGCCATATGGAGTGGATAGACTTTGTTCGACCTTTGATGTGGAAACGCAAACCGGCACTTTCTAGACGTTGCTTCACAGGCTCGATGAACTGGGAAATATAGGCCTCGCGGGCCGATTTAGTTTCGTTGAGCTTATCCTTTATCATATAGTAAGCATCGTGCTCAAGATATTTCAGAGATAAGTCTTCAAGTTCGCTTTTGAGCTGATAAAGGCCAAGCTTATGAGCCAGCGGAGCGTAAAGATAGCTGGCCTCTTCGGCAACCTTATGCTGCGAATCGGTATCAGACGTGTTGCGAATCTGCCGCATCAGATTCACGCGGTCGGCAATCATGATGAGAATCACGCGCATGTCCTCAGCAAAAGAAAGGAGCAGATTACGGAAGTTTTCGCTCTCCACAACAGGATTCTTTTTATAGAGATTCTGCACACGCACCAATCCACGAATAATCTTAGCCGTTCCTTCACCAAACTCAACCTCAACCGTCTCTATCGAATTGTAGCCGTTAAGCACACCATCGTAGAGCAATATTGCAAGAATCGAATCGCGTTTCAATCCAATTTCATTAACTGCAATCCGAGCCGTTTGCAAAGCCAGGAGCACGGGATTCAATCCGAAAACGTTCCGCTCAATTCTATCTTCGGCCACGGCTCGTCTTAACAAGGTGCGAAGATGCAACTCATCGTCTGGCGAAAGTTGTATCTTCAGTTCGTTGAAATATAATAGAGAGAGTTCTTTTTCAGGTTTGGTGAAAATGTATCCTGTCTGCATAAATCCTATTGAAGTTTGTTGTTCGCAAAGGTAGCACAAAAGGCACAGTTGCTTCCGCGCTTACCTAGAAAGTACCTACATTTGCCACATATTCAATTCAAGAAAAACTAATAATTATGCTAACACAGAAAGATCAACAACAACTGTCAGAAAAGGGCATCAGCCCCGAAACACTTAACAAGCAATTAAAGCTTTTCAAAACCGGATTTCCTTTCCTCAAACTATCGAATGCTGCCGGAATAGGCAACGGAATCATTGCACCCAGCAACGACGAATGCCAACGCTACATACGTATTTGGGAGGAATACACAAACAACCGCCACAGCGTGGTTAAATTCGTGCCCGCATCGGGAGCAGCAAGTAGAATGTTCAAAGATTTGTTCGCCTTCCTAAATGCCGAGTACGACGTTCCGACAACCGAATTCGAAAAAGAATTCTTCGAGCACATCCGCAAGTTCGCTTTCAGGAAAGACCTGTGCAAAATCTGTAAAAGCAGTATGCAAACAAATGTTTGCGGACTCTTGGAAGAAGGAAACTACAAGGCCATCGTACGCACCCTTCTTGAACCCGACGGACTCAACTACGGCAGCTTGCCCAAAGGTCTGCTGCTTTTCCACAACTACGACGACGGCCCACGCACGTCAATGGAAGAACATCTCGTTGAAGCCGCTCTGTATGCCACAGTGGGAGGTGAAGCCAATGTACACTTCACCGTTTCACACGAGCATCTGCAACTCTTCAAACAAAAGGTGGAAGAAAAACGAGCGAAATATGAAACGATGTTCGGAATCAAATTCCACATCACCTTCTCCGAACAAAAACCATGCACCGACACGGTAGCCGCCAATCCCGACGGCACACCATTTAGAAACAACAACGGAGAGATTATATTCCGACCCGGCGGACACGGAGCACTCATCGAAAATCTGAACGACATCGATGCCGATATCATTTTCATCAAAAACATCGACAACGTAGTGCCCGATAGACTTAAAGAACCCACCGTGAAATGGAAAAAGATTATAGCAGGTGCACTGGTGGACATACAGGAGAAAACCTTTACCTATCTTCATAAACTCGAAACCGGCAACACTACCGAAGCCGAACTCAAAGAAATAATACAGTTCGTCGAGAAAGAACTGTGTTGCCTGAAAAAAGATATAGACACCCTCGGCAAAACCGAACTCATTTGCTACCTACGCAACAAACTAAATCGCCCGATACGCGTTTGCGGAATGGTGAAAAACAGCGGCGAGCCCGGTGGTGGTCCCTTCCTAGCCTATAACTCCGACAACACGATTAGTTTGCAAATTCTAGAAAGTTCGCAAATCAATCAAGACAATCCCAACTACAGAACAATGTTCAAAAGCGGTACCCATTTCAACCCCGTCGACCTGGTTTGCGGTTTGCGCGACTACAAAGGACAACAGTTCAATCTTCCGCGATATGTCGACAGTTCTACCGGTTTCATCAGCAAAAAGTCGAACAACGGTCGCGAACTCCTAGCCCTTGAACTCCCCGGCCTTTGGAACGGCGCCATGAGCAATTGGAACACCATCTTCATCGAGGTTCCACTCGAAACATTCAATCCCGTGAAGACAGTGAACGACCTCTTCCGTCCGCAACATCAATAAAAATTTATTCAACCAAACGATAAAGCCATATCTGCCCCCCCGGAAAGGAGGAACCGGATATGGCTTTTTCCATGCTGTGAAGAATTCCACAGCTTATTAATCCACAACTCACATTACAATAAGAAAGAATATGTGCTATAAACCAGAGAAACTCGGGCAATTGCATATCAATTCTTATGCCCCCCTACTCATGCTCTAAATCAAAAAGATAACTCCCAGTTTGTCAGAAAGAATTGATTAATATACCTTTGCCACCGTGAGTTACATGGCAACATATTCCATCGCCCCGATGACGCAGAGAAATTTCGATTTCTCTGTGATTTTTTTCGTCCAATAATTTGGTGGGTTCGGAAAAAGTGCTAACACACACACACACACACACACACACACACACACACACACACACACACACACACACACACACACACACACACACACACACACACACAC
>NZ_JH594521.1:785123-829471 GCF_000243035.1 Prevotella micans F0438 | reverse complement strand
ACACACACACACACACACACACACACACACACACACACACACACAGCCTAGTTTCTACCTTTATTATACGCGCGCGTATAAGTTACGCGAATCCTTTAAACAACAATACTCCGGCGAGAATTGTTGTTCAATTTGTCGTGCCCTTTTGCTAGCCGTGTAAGGAAGGAATAATGGAATAATATTTACTCAAAAAATAATTAAAAATGAACAAAACAGATTTCAGGAAACGCCCCTACACTGCACCCTGGTGTATGGCAATAGAAACAGAGATTGAATATAGTCTTCTCGCCGGCAGTCCTGCTGGGAATCCAGACAACCATGGCGGAACAGAAGTTATTCCGCCTAGTGAGGATAATGATGATGATAACCTAACCGGTGCCAAAGAGAATTATATTTGGAATGGAGAAGAATAATAAAAATCACGATAAACAACACAAGTCAATTATGGAAAGAAAAATATTAAAGAAGATGTTCCATTCGATAGCTATCGTAGGAACAATAACCTTATCTATGTTTTCGTGCTCCGATGAAAATATCGTCGAGAATCAAGAAATAGGCGATAAAGGAGTTACCGTTAGTTTCAAGGTGACTAGCTCGCAGGAAGAAATGCTCAGACAACAACAATCCATGTCGGCAACACGAGCAGTTATATCCAACCGTTTACAAGAACAAGGTCTAACCTTGGAGGATTTGAAAACACGCAAGCTTGAGGTACAGGGGGGAGGAATAGATGCCTGCCTAATCGAGACCACTGTAGAAGGAATAAATCCTGTGCAGCCAACTATAGGTACACGAGCAAATATTAAAACCAGCATTGATGCAAATTTCAGTTCGCTAGGCTATCGCAGCGATGTCTCAGGATTCACTCCAGATACCCCCGATTGGTTTTACAATGCGCCAACACAGCCTAACGGTACATTAGTAACACCTCGCCCATGGGCGTGGATAAAGCCTTTTGCTCGCTTCTATGCAGTTTATCCCGAGGCTAAAACCGAAAATAAAATAACTCTTTCACCCGCTACTTACTCTGGTACACCTTATGTGGAATTTGAAGTAGAGAAAGATGTAAAGAAGCAAAAAGACCTCATGACTGCTTGCTCTGGTGAAGTGAAATATGAAACCCGCGGAGTTGCTCCCGAAACAAACCTCAAATTCCGTCATGCACTCACTGCGGTGAAATTTGCTGTTGGACAAAATCTTTCATGGAACAAGCGAATAAAGAAAGTAGAAATCAAGAATGCATACAGCAAGGGTAAGTTTATTCTACCCAGCGAACTCAACGGTACGGGACTAAATGCCGGATGGGAAACTTCCAGCTTGTCTACCCGCCAAGATTTCACACTTGATTTATCCTCTTCACCAATCAACACCAATAGCAATCCCAACACAGTGTTAACAGGTAATGGTAATGATAATTACACTTTCTATATGATTCCTCAACAGCTTGCTGGAGTAACCGTCGTTATTACTCTCGAAAGTACCCATGCAGGTAGTACAGCCCCGAATACAATCAGTGTTCCTTTACAAGGAAGCTGGAAACCCGGTACAACCAAAACCTATAAGTTAAGCCAAAATACCAGTGATTGGACTTATGTCCTTACAACATCTAATCCCGCAGCAACCGCCTATGATCAAATCATAACCAGTGCTTATGGTATCACAAGCTATCGTACCGCCCCCGACGGCATACAAGAGGCCGTGAAATGGAAGGTGGTAGGTTATGAGGAATACGACGAGACAACCAGCAGTTGGGTAGACCTTGGTACAACCAAACCCGCTTGGTTTACGAATGTCAGCATCGAGAATGGCGATGGAGGGACAGCTGCCCAGACTGGTACAGTAACTTTGAAAAAAGATGTTTCCGACCGTCTTGCTGCTTATAACAAGGTGCTTAAAGAAAACACACCTAAGGGTAGTAGTGGTAATTATTATAACCTTTCCAATCCCAATGGTGGAGCAGTAATAGAGAATACAGCAAACTCTTATCTTATCTCTGCACCCGGTCACTACCGCATTCCATTGGTATATGGTAATGCCATAAGAAATGGTAACAATAACACAAGTGCTTATATTAGCGCCGCTCCTGCAACTATGGAATTGATAAATGGTGTAAATCAAGATGTAATTCTCCATACTTTTCTCGATCATAACAACCAACCCATCACCTCCCCTTATATCAATGTACAGAATTCAGCTAATCCTGCCACACAGGCATCTATCGTTTGGACGGATCGAAGTAACTTGATAAAATCTTCTTCTCTGTCAGTCATTGGTAGTGGTGCTAATAGTTTCGTACAGTTCGAAGTGACCAAAGACGATATTTGCAACGGAAATGCCGTCATTGCCGTAAAGAACAGTTCAAATGTTGTGATGTGGTCTTGGCATTTGTGGTTCGACCAGAATGATGCACTCAACACCATTACCTGTACCAACAAACAAGGTAAACAATACGCTTTCTCAAAAAACATATTGGGTGCAGCTATACTTAGATGGAAGGGCAGTAATTATAACAAACCCCGACAGGCCCGTATCAAAATAAAACAAGAAATCGGTAACGGTGGAAGTCCAAAAGAATCTGTTATTAACATTACACAAAATCCTGGTAACATAAAGAAAATGAATATAACCTTATACCAGTTTGGTCGTAAAGACGCATTACCAAGCACAGATGAAATCAAGGATGGAAATTTTGTAAAAGTCAGTGGTATACAAAGTATTGGCACGACTATTCAAAATCCAGGTACAATGTATTATACCTCTACTGACCATTATAATTCCACTTATTACAACACTTGGTCTGCCAACAATACTGAGATTGGTTATAATGACAATGTGGTTGTAAAAACCATTTATGACCCATCGCCCGCTGGTTTTAAGATACCAGCTTCAAATGCCTTTACCGGTTTAACCAAATATGGTACCAATACGCTTATGCAAGCAGAATTCAATGTTGATGGTGCTTTTGATAATGGTTATAATTTCTGGACAAACAGCAGCAAGAATGCTTCCATATTTTTCCCAATTACGGGATTCCGCTTTAACGTCAATGGTTCAATGAACAGCATAGACTACGGTTACTATTGGTTGGCTATACCGGCGAATCCATACACCGGTACCAATTTGGTCTTCACCTGGTCATTTGTTGGTCCAGTAAACGGCACCATTCGGTCTTGTGCATTGCCTGTACGTCCTGTAGCCGGCAATTAAGAAATTATCATTCTATACTAGAGCAGTTGGTGTAGGAACAGACCTAGTGTCTGTCTGCATTCATACAAACTCTGGCTAACGTCCGCATAACATATTTCGTATATGAATACAAACTATGAACCTATAGATAGACATTTGTTTGTCCCTATGGAAACTACCCAAGGAAATAACTGATGTGGATACAAAATAATTTATGCCGGGAGTCTTTTAGCTCCCGGCACCTCAAAATAAATTATTACAAGAGCTAAAAGTATCCAGACGTACCAAAATAAATTATTACGAGGACTAAAAGACTCTGGAGGCACCAAAATAAATTATTATGAGAGCTAAAAGACTCTGGAGACCCCAAAATAAATTATTACGAGAGCTAAAAGTATCCGGATGTACCAAAATAAATTATTACGAGGGCGAAAAGACTCCGGAGGCACCAAAATAAATTATTACGAGAGCTAAAAGACTCTGGAGGCACCAAAATAAATTATTACGAGAGCTAAAAGACTCTGGACGTCCCAAAATAAATTATTACGGGGGCTAAAAGACTCTCGACGTCCCAAAATAAATTATTACGAGGGCTAAAAGACTCCGGATGCCACAAAATAAATTATTACGGCATCTAGAGAATCTCCGATATTCAAATTCTAAACATAAAATAAGATGAACAAAACATTCAAAATCAAGACGAACTACATAACGCAGTTTAATAATGTTACGCACGCTAAGTTTAACAAAACACAGTACGACCAGGTGGCTAAGGTCGACCTCCTGAAAATAAACGTGTCGGCCGACATGCTCAAGGCCTGGAAGGATGCAATCGACGTGGAAACCGAGTTAAACAACGAGGCGCAGGCGTCGGAAATCACAAAACAAATGATTGCCAAAGACCGCGAACGCGACGAAATTCTTACCTACATCTTCGGCATTATTCGCATCAGTAGGTATGCACCCAACAACGTATCCCGCAATGCGGCCGAGAAACTTTACGCCAAACTGAAGAAATATTTCGGCATTCAGTCAGAGGTCTACGAGTCTGAAAGCATGCACATCCTTGGTATGAAAAAGGATGTTGACAAGTTCCCTGGCGAAATAGCAGTTCTGAATCTTAACGAGGCCATAACCAAATTGATAAACCTGAATACGGAATACGAACAATTGGCCAGCAGTCGGCGCGACGATTCGTTGCTCCTGAAGTTGCCCAGCACGAAAGAAGCTCGCCAGACCACCGACAACGCTTTCGACGCTGTTTGTCAATGCATACAGGCAAGCTATTTAATTTCGCACGTTGAGGCCGACCGTCGAATGATTTCTGACCTGGTTGATGCAATGAACAAAATCTCGTCTGATTTCCGCGATACTCACGCTCAAAGTCAGGCGCAGAAAGCAGCAGCCAAAAAGAAAAAGGGTAACGAGGATGATAATCCTAAGAAACCCTCCGACCCTAAAAAGCCAGGCGATGATGGTAAAAAGCCGGATGATGGCAAGAAACCCGAAGACCCCAAGAAGCCCGGCGGCGACACCCCGAAACCCGGTCGCGAAGAAGACCCGGGCGAAGACCAGGTATAAGGGTTCGGTTTAAGAGAAATTATCCTCTCCTTGTCGGACAAGTGTCAGACACTCCCACTCGGGCGGAACGCCCGCATGTAGGGACAGACCCCGAGGGGTGATTTGCTGTCCGATACCCATAGGAAACAAATAAAAAATCGTTTATATAATCATTCAGACCTGCATCCGTCATGACGACGCGTGCAGGTCGACCGTTTTTATACATGTGTTCGGTTTAAGAGAAATTATCCTGCCCTTGTCGGGCGAGGCGAACAGACGTATCGGACAGCAAATCACCCCTCGGGGTCTGTCCCTACATGCGAGCTAACGCTCTACTCGGTATCTTGCACCTTATACAAAACCGGCCGGCGATAAATTTTAGTACATTTGCAATCATAATAAGAAAAAACACCTAATGTATGAATAACAAAAATCTAATGAACCGTGCAGCAGACAATATCAGAATCCTTGCAATCTCTATGGTTGAGAAAGCCAAGTCTGGTCATCCTGGCGGCGCAATGGGAGGAGCCGATTTTATAAATGTGCTCTTCTCCGAGTTTTTAATCTACGACCCCGACCAGCCGGAATGGGCCGGAAGAGACCGTTTCTATCTCGACCCCGGACATATGTCACCCATGCTCTATGCAGCATTGACCTTACAGGGGCGATTCTCTATGGACGACATCAAACAATTTCGACAATGGGGCTCAGTAACACCAGGACATCCCGAACGTGACCTGATTCATGGAATCGAAAACTCATCCGGACCGTTAGGACAGGGACACGCCTATGCTGCCGGAGCCGCTGTAGCCGAGAAATTTCTCGAAGCACGCCTGGGCAATACAATGATGCAGCACAAAATTTACGCATATATTTCAGATGGCGGCGTACAAGAAGGAATAAGCGCCGAAGTTGGTCGATTAGCCGGAACACTGGGACTTAACAACCTAATAATGTTCTACGATTCTAACGATGTTCAACTATCAACAATGTGCGATTCCGTGATGCAAGAAGACACAGCAATGAAATATCGTGCCTGGGGATGGAACGTAATAACCATCAACGGAAATGATGTCGACGAAATCCGAAAAGCACTCTCAGATGCAAATAAAGAGAAAGACAGGCCAACACTGATTATCGGTAAAACTATCATGGCGAAAGGAGCTTTGAAAGACGATGGCTCGTCGTACGAAGGCTCCATGAAAACTCACGGCGCACCACTCGGAGGCGAAGCCTACAATAATTCGGTTCGGAATCTCGGGGGCGACGCTGATAATCCCTTCCAGATATTCCCGGAGGTTCAAGATTTATATAACACCCGAAAAGAAGAACTCCGCAAAATTGTTGCTGCTCGGCATGCTGCAGAAGCCGAATGGGCAAAGAATAATCCTGAACTGAATGAAAAGTTCGAGAAATGGTTCTCGTCTGAAGCTCCCGAAATCGATTGGAGTGGATTAGTTCAGAAGCGCGACATTGCAACACGTAACGCATCGGCCGCTTGCTTGGAACTTCTTGCCGAACAGGTTCCGAATATGATAGTATCTTCAGCCGATTTAAGTAACTCCGATAAAACCGACGGATTCTTGAAACACACTCGTTCGTTGACACGAAACGATTTCGGCGGAGCATTCTTCCAAGCCGGAGTTAGCGAGTTAGCAATGGGCTGCATGTGCATCGGAATGATGTTGCATGGCGGAGTCATTTCTGCTATGGGAACATTCTTCGTTTTCTCCGACTACATGAAACCCGCAATCAGAATGGCCGCACTGATGAAAGTTCCAGTAAAATTCGTTTGGAGTCACGACGCCTTCCGTGTAGGCGAAGACGGTCCGACTCACGAACCTGTGGAGCAGGAAGCACAGATACGCCTAATGGAAAAACTGAAAAATCACAATGACGAAGATTCTGTTAGAGTGTTCCGGCCGGCCGATAGCTCCGAAACCACCGTTTGCTGGCAATTGGCAATGGAAAACATGTCGACTCCAACAGCTCTCATCCTTTCACGACAAAATGTAAACAGTTTGCCCGAAGAAAATAATGCTGAACAAGTACGACGCGGAGCCTATGTCGTAGCTGGTTCGAACGAACCCCACGATATTATTCTTGTAGCCAGCGGATCGGAAGTAAGTACCTGCATAGGTGGAGCCGAACTGCTAAGAAAAGATGGAATCAAAGTTCGTGTTGTTAGTGCCCCGTCTGAAGGATTGTTCCGCTGTCAGCCGCAGGATTATCAAGAAAAGGTTCTGCCGAGTAATACACGTATCTTTGGGTTGACTGCTGGACTACCGGTAACTCTCGAAGGGCTTGTAGGTTCGAAAGGCAAAGTCTACGGCATGACCAAATTCGGCTATTCCGCCCCATATAAAGTTCTTGATGAGAAACTGGGTTTCACCGCCGAAAATGTTTATAAACAAGTGAAGATTTTTTTAGAACAATAAGTTTAACCCGAGTGTAGATGTCAGTTCTGCACTCCTCAAAAACAAGAAAAGCTTATGGAAGTAAAAACAGTAGGAATTGCTTGCGACCACGCAGGCTTTCCGTTGAAACAGTTCGTTGTTCAATATTTGGAAGAAAAGAAGTATCCGTATAAAGATTTCGGATGCAACAGTGACCTCAGTTGTGATTATCCCGACTATGCACACTCGCTGGCCGAAGCTGTCGAAAAAGGTGAAGTCTATCCAGGAATCGCAATCTGCGGAAGCGGCGAAGGCATGGCAATTACGCTCAACAAACACCAGGGAGTGCGTGCCGGATTGGCTTGGAACAAAGACATAGCCGAACTCATAAGACAACATAACGACGCCAATGTACTTGTAATGCCTGGTCGATTCATTGACAACAACATGGCGGCAAAAATCATGGACGAATTCTTCAAAGCGAACTTTGAAGGAGGCCGACACGAACGTCGTACAAAGAAGATTCCGGTAGAAAAATAATTTTATTACCAATCCAGGAGCACATCCGAATGGAAACGGATGTGCTCTTCTCATTGGATTGATTGTCTTAATCAATACAGATAACATGATGGAGAGAAAAATATTTGCAAGAATAACAACAGCGTTTCTGTTCCTGCTCTATGCGACGCAGATAAACGCACAAGGAAATAGAGATGATTATTTCGTTGATGGTAGAACCGTTTTCTATCGCGGACAACCCATGCGGGGAGTTGATTTACGCAGCTTCATCATCCTGGGCTACGGCTACGCTAAAGACAGACGGAACGTTTATCTTGATGGTTGTATATTACGTTATGTCGACCCCTTCACCTTTCAGCTGAAGGGCAATGTAACTCACAAACCGTCTTATGATTTCGACGATCATTTCTTCGACGATAGATATGAAGGCTATTTGAAAACATCGAACACAGTACTCTTCAATGGCCGAGTCATAGAGGATGCTCATGTTTCATCATTCAAAGAATTGACTGACGGATACGCTCGCGACAGCTTCAATGTCTACTACATGGGACGAAAAGTTGAAGACGCAACTTCCTCTTCATTCAGAGTCCTAGGAAACGGTTATGCCGAAGATTCTTTCAACACATATTTCCGAGGTGAACGAGTTAAATAACCCCTCTGCTTAAAGGTAATTTCATTCAAAATTTTAAAGAGACCTTTCTTCTGAAATAAATTTTATCTTATCTTTGCATTCGCAAAACCGAAAAGACGGCATAAACAAGATCTGGTGCGTTAGTTCAGTTGGTTAGAATGCCTGCCTGTCACGCAGGAGGTCACGAGTTCGAATCTCGTACGTACCGCAAAACGTCTTTTCGCTTAAACAAAAATCTGGTGCGTTAGTTCAGTTGGTTAGAATGCCTGCCTGTCACGCAGGAGGTCACGAGTTCGAATCTCGTACGCACCGCTTTAAATACTCTGAAAATAGCATCAGAGATTTCTAAAGAAAATCGTAAGTATCATAACTTCAAGGAGTTATGATACTTTTGTTTTGTATCACTTCTTCTTTTCGGAGTATGTGTAGATACACAAAAATATCCCAAAATACTCCACAACGGCTACAATTCAGCTACAGAATTTTTTGAATTTCAAAAATTGTAGCCAAGAGTGGCTACAGAGTACATCAAGAGTACGTAAGAATTGCTCATCATTTGGAAATTATGTTGAACTTTGCAGCATAGCAGTGGATACAAATGGCTACACTGTTTTTTGGTTTTGGCTACACAAAATCCATACTATGGCTACAATTAAAAACAAGTATTTATGAAGTCAATTTTTAAGTCAACCTTCTATCTTAGAAGTAATTACGTGAACAAAGAAGGGAAGAATCCTGTGATGTTGAGAATCTATCTCAACAATGAGCGTCTCTCGATCGGCTCAACGGGAATCTCTGTTTTGAAGTCTCTTTGGGATATTGACAAAGAACGTCTCAAAGGTCGAACAACTGAAGTCCTGAGGACGAATTTGCAACTCGATAATATCAGTAATGGGTTGCTTAATATCTTCCGCCGTTTGGAGTTTTCAGATGATTTGTGTTTGGAACGAATCAAAGAAGAGTTTTTAGGAAAGAAAGGAGACATAGATACGTTTATGGCTCTTTTCGAGAAGCATAATGAAGACTTCCGAAAGCAAGTAGGAGTTTCTGTATCTGCTACTACTTTGCGAAAGTATGAATTATGCAAGCGTCACTTTGCAGAGTTCCTGAAGCAGAAATATGGTCGGACAGATATAAAGTTGTGTGAATTAACTTATACTGTCATCTATGATTTTGACCTTTATCTTCAAACAGTTGCCGGGCAATGTCGTAACACAGCAACAAAGACAATGAAGATTTTTAAGACAATAACCATTTTAGGTCGGAAATTGGGTGTGCTGCACCATGATCCGTTTGCTAATTACCATTTTCACTTGGAGCTTGTCGACAGAGGATTTCTCGCTGATGAAGAAATTCTCAAAATTGTGAATAAAAAACTTACGATACCTCGTTTATCTCTTGTCCGTGATATATTCATTTTCTCATGTTTCACAGGGCTATCATACATAGATGTTGCCAATCTCACGCCGGAACATTTAGTTAATATGGACGATAAACAGTGGATTATGACGAAGAGACAGAAAACGAATGTAGAATCTAACATTTTGCTTCTTGATATTCCAAAGCAGATTATAGCTAAATATAGCCATAAGACTTATCGTGATGGTAAACTGTTTCCTGTATTAAGTAATCAAAAAATGAATGCTTATCTAAAGGAAATAGCTGACATTTGCGGTATTGGCAAAAATCTTACTTTCCATATGGCTCGCCATAGAGGGTTTTATAAACGTCAAATAACCAATAGATTAACTTGTTTATTAATGAAGGTAGGTAACGATAAGGAAACCAGCGAGCTTCTATACTCCACCTTATTTTGCCATTTCAAAGAACCACTTTATTTATTGCAAAGATAAAGGGATATCATGAGAAAAAAGAATTTTCTCTCACGAATTTTTTGTAAAGCCGTCCGTTTGGTGGCTTTTTGTTTTCTGTGTATTCTGTTCTTTAGATGAAATGCAGTCTCCGAAGACTGCGTTTTTTGTTTTCGTTCTGTTTCTCTCCCTACACATCCTTCCTTAGATAGAAATTAGGTGCTGTTTGCTTCAGAAGAGGTCGTTTCGGAGCCGGGCGAGCGAAATCATTGGGACAATAAATGCTATACTGTATTTTTCTGGGAATCAATGCGGTATTTCCATATATTATCACTAACTTTGCAAAATAAGTCAAGTTATTGTAATTGAAAGACAAATTAAAACGTATGGAATTTCAAAAAATCAACAGGATAAAAGTTGTGTTAGCTGAGAATGGTAAAACAGGAAAATGGCTAGCGGAACAAGTTGGTAAAAATGAAGCAACCGTTTCGCGATGGTGCTCCAACAAGATGCAACCCTCGCTTGATATGCTTGTTAGAATTGCAGAACTTTTGAACGTAAACCCTCGCCAACTTATTAACGGTGGCAACAAAGATTAAAAACTGATAGTAGATGATATTATTGTAATTGAATTCATATGAGCGTAATAACACCATCTAAAGAGCAAAGCAAACGTTCGGCTGCTGATATTTTTGCAGCCTTTGAATATCAGTGGAATTACTTTGTGTTAATGCTATTAAAAGAAAACGATGATGCTGCAACTGTTAGCTTTGAGTTGCTTGATGATATTGATACACAAACGGAGGAGGGTATAACCCTATATCAAATAAAACATAGTGTTCGTAAAAGTTCAAAAGGAAAAACGATTAATTTAAGCAATCGAGATACTGATTTGTGGAAAACTATTTCCATTTGGATGAAGTTTATTGAAGAACAACCAGATATTTTAGAAAATTCAACGTTCCAATTGATAACTAATAAAGAGATCTCTGAAAATGCATTTGTAAAGGCAATTGAAGCTTACAAGGAGACCCTTTCTGATGATAAACTAAAATCAGCTATTGACGCTATCAAAGAAAGTGAAAGATTGAAAAATGGAATAGTAACACCTAATACCTCTAAAAAGAAAGGCCTAGATGTTTCAAACATAATAACAGAACTACTTGATAAGCCTTATTGGGGAGAATTTTGCAAGCGAATTACAATATCAAGAACAGCTGATATATTAAAAGAAAAGATCAAAAATACGATAAGTTTTCGTTTTGGCATAATTCCTGAACATATAAATGAGGTATATGGACCACTTATGACAAAATTAAGAGATGATTCTATCGAAAATATCGAAAGTGGAAAGCCTGTAATATATAATGGCTCAGTTTTCAGAGATAGATATCATGCCATACTTGATATTGGTCGTAAGAAGCTTAATTTTAGGTTCGACTATAGTCTTGATAGTTTAAGTGGAGACTTTCGTGATTTTCTATTTATAAAGCAGCTGATTTCTATTGACGACACAAAAGATGATGATTTAGACAGAATAGCTGATCTGACAAAAAACTGGTTATTTTTTAACAATAATCTTCAAGAACATTGGAATAATAATGATATAATACATGAAGATGTAAAAAGGTTAACAGAAGATGTATATGCAAAATGGCGTACTTATTACTATTCTAACCATCGTCGAATAAAATCAGAAGCAACATGTAATGAATTGTGCGAGGCTGGATGCAATACTGTCGATTCAATGAGACAGTGTGAATTTTTATTGGCAGATACACCCTTAGGAAATTTTTTAAGTGAAGGGTGTATTTATTATTATTCCAATTCTGCAACAGAAATAATTCCAGATTTACCATTGATAGGTTGGCATCGTGATTGGAAAAATAAATTCAAGAAGTAATGAACAGAGTTTACAATAATGAAGCAATAATTATGGCATGTATTGTTCATCTTCTCAGAAGAAGGAATATGGATATGCCAATATCTTATATCATGGTTACTTTGCTAATAGATAATCAGTTGGGGGCGATTATTCGTAAGTCCCAGAATTTTGAAGACCTTTCTGATTTGATTAGTAACCAAGGATTAATTTCTCGTAAATTAGCTTCTTTTGGACCATATTTCATAAATGCTATGGTAATTCTCAAGCAAAGTAAGGTTATTGATATCTCAGACGATGTTGTGCAATTAATTGATTATTCTTTTCCTGATGAGAATTTACGTTCTAAGCGATTAGACAGAATTATTAAAGATGCTCATGTTTTATTGGATATGTGTAGTAACTTATCTTCCAAAGAAATTTATAACAAATTGAATGTACAATTATGAATCTATATATTGCTAGCATAAAGTTGTGGTTCAAGGGGTTTAAAGAAAATACAGAAAGATCGATAACCTACTCGTTCGAACCAAATAAAATTAATGTTATTACAGGAGACTCTTCCACAGGTAAGTCTTCTATACTTGATATTATTGATTACCTCCTGTTATCAGATAATCCCACTATAGTTGAGAATATTATTAATGAAAATGTTGAATTCTATGGAATGAATATATTTCTTGAAGAAAGAAGCTACATCCTAATGAGGAAGGCACCTCATTCAGGACAAGGTACGCAAGATGTGTATTGGAAGGAGCAAGAGGAATATCCTATGCCATACATACAGACTCACTCTGTGGGTGAGATGAGAACAATTCTGACAAGGATGTTTTATGTTCCTCAGCATGAAACTAAAGTTGGTAATCGGAAGTGCAATATGACCTTCAGGCATTTTTTGCCATTTAATTATCTAACAGAGGATATTATTTCATCAGCAAACACTTATTTTGATACGGCATTTTTTATTAATCGTAGTTATGATGCTTTCCTTGATTATGCATTAGAACTTGTTAATGGTATTCAATATCATGATGCAAAGGCGATAACAGCAAAAATTGAAAAAGCTATAAAGGATTTAGAGCAATATCAGAAAAAACATCAAATAGCTCAAGAAAATGCGACAAAATATAAAGCTAGTCTCACTTCTATTTATGATGACGCTGTAAGTCTCAACCTTATTCCTGCAGATAATTTTTTTGTTCGTGAGAATGCACATGAAATGCTACATTATATCAAAGAAACTTTAGCTGCCTATAATAAGCTGATAAAAAATGATGAGGATACAAAGAAATTGGAATTGCTTAAAAAAGAGAGGTATGAATTAAATAATAAATTAAGTATCTATAATTCTTTACTAGCTGAAATGCAGAAGCAAAAGTCCTCAGGAAAAAAGATTCAAGATAGTTTGCGTCCTATTACTTTTATAAAGGAGCACATAGATGAAGTCATAACATCTCCTGAAACTTTCGAACTTCTTAATTTGTTAGAGAAGCAACTAGTACAAATCAAGGAGTCCAGAAAGGAGAAGCCCAAATTACCTCATGATTTTGCTTTAAGGTACGAAGAATTAAAAGATAAGCTTAAGGTATGTGAGAGCAAATTGAAAGAATTAACGATTCTTCGTGAAACCATAGCAAATCCCAAATGGCTAGAACGGGCAATAGGTCTTAAATACCGATTAGAAAATTTGAAAAGACCAAAAGAGGATACTTATCAGGTAAGTACAGAGCAAAATATGATTTCTTTAATTGAGTCTTTGAAGATAGAGCTGAAGAATATGTCTTTATTGCCCCATGATGTAAAAGAGGAATTGAATGGTTATATAAATAAATATTTTCACTCAAGCAATGGCATAGTAGATTCTTATCCAGATTCTACAATGCGTTATGATGATGATGAAAGAAGAATCTCTTTGCTAAAAAATGGAGAAGATTATCCTGTTCGAAATATTGGAAGTAAATCAAACTATATGTTCTTGCATTTGTGTTTCTTTTTGGGGCTACATGAGTCTATAATGTTTCATCGGTCCAAACATGTTGGCTCATTTCTATTTATTGATCAGCCAAGTATGCCATATTATGCAGATAAGGGTACGCTTGATAATGACGATAAGAAACAACTTATAAAGGCTTTCCGTCTGCTCAATGAATTTATGGAAGAGATTATTGGAAACCAAAACAGGAGTTTTCAGATGATATTAATTGAGCATGCGGATGAATCATATTGGAAGGATTTAGAGTATTTCCATACTACAGCAAAGTTCTCTAAAATTGATCAAGGAGGCTTAATTCCTAAATATATCTACGAATAATGGTAAACTTAAAATTAGGAGTCCCTACAATAGCCACAGTACAAAAAGTAGGCAATAAGTTAAAGGAAGAAGGTGTAGCATTTTCTTCTAAAGCAGATGATATGTCGTTTGCTTCTGAATTTATTTCAACATTAGTAAAAAACACATTCAAGTTTGATATTTTCTGTCAGTTTGATTCTATAGAGTCTTTAGACATGAATCCGTCATATAGATTTGTACACAAGATTTTTGATGACAAAGATGATATAGTTAAACAATCTAACAATCTTGCTAGACACCTTTATGATCAAAGCATACACCCTAATATTGCTAATGGTGAGTTTTATGTAATTTACATTGATGGTTGCATACTTAACAATGAAACAGTTGATGCACTTATGCTTCTCAAAACAGAAGCTAAAGATAGCTTTTTAACCGTATCCTATGAAAATGGAGAATATTCCATCAAACCGCAGTTAGGCTTGAGTACAAAACACTTGGATAAAGGTTGCTTAATTTTTAATACAAAATCAGAGGAAGGGTACTTGATTTCAATCGTGGAAACATCAACTATTCGTCAAGATGGTAGATATTGGTCGAATAACTTCCTATATGTTAAGGATATTATCACCGATTTTCAATATACAGAAAACATAGCGAACTTTTGCTCTTTTATAGTGCAAAAGGTAAGTAAAGAACATCCTGAAAAATCCTTGAAATTAGCGAAGGTGTCTCGAAGAATTACACAAATGTTGCAAGATGATGGTGCCGAAATTAATACAAATGAATTGATTTCATCATTAGCAATAGATGACGAAGTAGCATCCTTATTACCAGAGTGTCGAAAGGAATATGAAGATAGAACAGGAAAAATACCAGAAATATTTAAATGCACACAAAATGCGACGAAAAGAAAAGCTATAACAAAGGCAAACATTATAAAGATAGGGACAGATTTTGAACTTAAGGTGTTAGATGCGTCTGCCTTTATTGAACAAGGATATGATGATGAGAAGAAAAAGAATTTTATTAAACTATACTATGGATAAGTATCATAGTATCCAAAGGTTTCGAACACATCTAAGGTATGACGATAAGACTATTGCCCCTGAATGCTAGGCAAATATATAACCTTTTTTGTACATTTCTTCTTTTTCACAAACATCTCATAATATATTCAATTTGATCGTATGAACCGTCCGTTGGGCGGCTTTTTGTTTTCTGTGTATTCCGTTTTATTGCTGTCCGGTAAAAATAAACTGAAAGCTCTGTATCTCTTTATCCATCGGTATTGCAGCCGTTTTACTCATCCAGGGGCTTGGTTTTCAATTTCAAACTGTAAGCATTATAAAATGCACTTATTTTGACAAGAAAAGACCTATAATAACCGATAATTCTAAGAAATAATAAGTTTAAGTCTATTTTAACTAACACAGATAGCCCCCAAAAAGTTTTACCGGACAGCAATAATTCCGTTTCTATGATAAATGCAGTCCCCTGAGACTGCGTTTTTTGTTTTCGCCCTGCTTCTCTCCCTGCACATACTCCACTTATGCTCGTGTATCATGTCGGGATCGGTTGTTCGTTGTCAGCGGCAAAGGTAGTTCTGGGCTTCTACGGACAAAAAAGGTCGGAGCGGTAAGCCGTTTAGACGACAATCTCCACACTTCCATTTCATTGCAGGTAGTATTCTCGCCGTAAAACCTTGTTTGTCCTAAACCCTACCTTTTTACGCCACTGAAACGAAAACGACCGACCCGACGGAAAGACGCATAAAAAAATGTCGGATATGCGAGAAGCAGGGAAAAAGAAAAAGTTGAAACTCAAACTCCCTCACCTCTGGAATCCGCATAAAATCAGACAAGATGATTTATCCCGACATAAGAACGGGATAGATAACCGTTCAAGAAGAACAGACAGAGTAAAGCGTTCGGCAAATTTGCCGAACGTTCCTTTTCTTTCTTATACTTACTTTGAGTGACCAAAAAATCCTAAAGAAAAAGCATCTCGTTACTTTTGACAGTGAGTTGAGACGGCTCAAAAGTAACAAAAAGCCGCTACTAAATGACTCACAACAGCTTCCTGAACTTCATCTCTGCCAATCTGTTGATTTCATCTTTGTAGGTTTCAAGATGATGCAGGATGATGTTCTCCACATAGATGCCGATGGTCATATCTTTATTCCTCATAGACATGACTATCTCCGCCAATATGTCTTGCAACTCTTTAGCAATATAGATGGTCTTGCGATTTTTCAAAGTGTTGCGACAGATGAAAAGCGACTCATAATCCCCCTTGTCGGACTTTCGCCTTTCTCTTCTTTGGTGTCTTGAAAAATCCTTTAACATTGGCTCGTCATTTGGACGTTCCGATTCGACACTCTGCTCTTCAGATTGAGAGTGTTCTATCTCACTCTCTTTTCTTTTCATGGGAATACCCTGTGAAATAAGTTCTCGGATGGCAACGGGATCTACCTTGCCGTTTTGGTTCTCTGTCATACTTCCTTAATTTTTATTGTCGTACAATTCACTGTTCATTACGTTGCCAAGATATTTACCGATGGAGATGAATACATCCGTTATCGGAGATATATCCAATAATTGGCTTGTACCAGCAGGGCTACATCCTTTTGTTCATACCCTTTCTGTGGAGATGTTAATTAGCGTCCATCAATACAATCGTTCGAGTGTATCTGCTTTCGCACATTCCCACGTTCGAGTGAAAGAATCAAGGATATGTTCTTTGGTATATACCCTCGCCTATATCGTTCATCGAAACGTGATGTTATCGAAGACGCACCCCCTCACCGACATATTCGACAGTGCAAATATATGGCTCGGTGATGCTGTAATCAGTGTGATTTCCTTTAGTGCGTACTTGTGGCGTCAATTTGGATAGTTATGGCTTCATATGAGGTAATGGAGTTAGACATGACGCTTAGTAATTTTGCACCCAAGCGGTAAGCCGAAGCTTTCGAGACATAAAGCGCTCTTTTTTGAGTGATTCGTTTTCGTCCTTCATGGACAGACTTATTTGCATCGGGCAAATAGCAAGGTATGTTTTATGCAGCACGACTCCGTTTTTGCAGCATAAAACCCTTGCTCTTGCAGAGAGCTGAAAAAACTCCGAAGTCGTTTTTTCTTGGAGGAGAGAATGCCACATTCTGAATGCCGGTTACGCCGTGAAACACTAAAATCCAAAGTAAGAAATGAAAATGAAGAAAATTCGGAGCGCACGCTCCAAAGAGAAGACAGAAAAGCGTGTTTCGGTCAATTTCACGCCGACGGAATACGCTCATTTCCTCACGATGAAAGAGGAAAGCGGTGTGCCAAGTCTGTCACTATTCATCAAGGCAAGGGTCTTTAACGAGACTTTCCGAGTGATAAAAGTGGATCGTTCCTTGCTTGACTATTATCAAAAACTGACGACTTTGTACGGACAATTTCGCAGTGTCGGAGTGAATTACAACCAGACAGTTGTCGCTTTGAAGAGCAACTTTACTGAGAAAAAAGCCTTTGCAATGCTTGCCAAGTTGGAGAAAATGACGTTTGAATTGGCAATAATTGGAGGTGAAATCGTACAACTCACCCGTGAGTTTCAGGAGAAATGGCAACATCGGCAATAGCCTTTTACTGTGCATTATTATTCCTTAATGAACAAAAATCAGGCTTCCCTCTCATTTTGGGAAGCCTGATTAAGCATTTGAATGCATTTATCGTTTCTTGTATTTTCCGCCTTTCAGGTCACTCTCAACCATTCGTTTGTTCATTTTCTCTCGGAGGTCATCAAGGAAATAGGTGCGACTGTCATCCTTGCGGTGTTTCATGTTCATATAGACGTTGTAGCAGTTCTTGATTTCTACACCCAAGATTTCAGAAAAGGCATCTGCCAATTCTTCTATACCAATTTCACCATCGTTAATACAGCCATAGGTATCGAGTGCATAGAGTAGTTCGACCAAGTCTGTTGCCCTGCCTGTCCAACGGAGTTTCTTCGCAGGTCTGACTGGCAAAGCAGGAAGAAGCCCCTGCATTCGCATCCTCAACAATAGCAACTCTGTGTCAATAACACAGAGCAGTTCCGATACATTTTTTCCCCATTTCGGTTGTTATACCTATTTTTTCAACCATACCTCTTAAATGGAATCGAGTAAAGTTCAATGTGCGAAACAATGAAACAAGATTTTCTTCACTATTCCCCAACTTTATGATTTCTCTGATAAGGTCATCGGTTGCTTCCGTACTTTTATTAGAGAATAGCATCTCAAAAGATGCGTTTTTAATAAGTCTTTTCATATTGCCTGATGGTTTTTGCAGGCAAAGTTCTGAAGATTGTTCAGGGCAAAATAACCCTCAAACGGCAAGTAATATCCCTATTGCATAAAACTCACAAAGAGTCGAGATATTGCTTGGGTTTTATTCTGTGATATTTGCGGAAAGCCTCCGTGAAGTGGCTGAGATTGGCATATCCGATTTTATAGCCTACTTCGGATACAGAGTAAAGACGAGTGGAAAGCAGTCGTTTTGCCCATTCCATCTTTTCGGATAGGGCATACTCGGCAATCGCCTTGCCGATAACCTGCTTGAAGCATTTTTGCAGTTTGGAGCTGCTCATTGCTGCTTCACGTGCCAGTTCGGGAATGCTCGGTACGTTGTTTAAACTTTGTAAAATCCGGCGACGGACACGGAATACTGCTTCCACATCGTTCAAATTCAAGTTGGAAAGAGATTTTACTTCCGAACGCTTTTCGAGTTTTTCAAGGAATATTGTCAGCAGTTCTATTGCCTTTCCGTGCAGATGGAGGGGAGAGAAAGGCGCATTGCTTTTGGCTATCGCCTTGATGCCATCCAATACTTGTTGCATCGCAGGTGTGATAGTCTCGAAGAGATAAAAAGACTTGTCCGACAGGAGCAACCGACCGATATAGGTTTCGTGAGCCGTATCCATTTGCTCTATCCAATCCTTGTTGAAAGTCAATGTGATGTTTTCATACTGCCGTTTAGGCGCGAAAGTCCATTCCGTAGGGATATTGCTCGAAGGCATAAAGATACCGTCAAGTGTATCCACCCCAACCGTTTTCGTGCTTGTACCGATAATCTGCTCGTGTTTATGCTCGTTGATATAAAACATCACGGGAATCCATTTCGAGTTTTCCACCGAGCGACGCACCATTGTCATCGGTTCGTATGCCATAAAACTGATGTAGGTCAATGTGAGCCACGGCAACGGGTAGTATTGCTTGAAAAAGCCGCTGCCCACCGAAGGCGGAATGGTAAAACCGTTATCCGTTACCGATGTGCCAAATTGCTCGGCAACCATCTCCATCCAATCTTCAGGCTTATTGATTGCACAAAATTCTATGATCATATCATTATACCTTTCTGCAAATTTATAAATAAACAAGGATAAAAAAGAAGATTTCCTTATACTTTTATCCTTGTTGAATCACATGCTCTATAAAAAAATAAGAGTATTCCTTTTTGAGGGAATACTCTTGCGATATGGGATTTACTCAAACGCGACTAAACTTGAAGGTACTCCCACGGCAGTAACAACGGGTGTTTGCGAGCATTCGCCCGTCTTGGTATTGTAGGTATAGTAGCCCGTTCCGTTATTGCACGTCATACCAAAGACGATGAAATCTTTGTAGCGGGTTATGGCAAAAGAACCGTTACTGTCGGTCATCGGCAAATCGATTTTTTCGATGGTTTTGTTCCAAATGTCGATTTTCACGGGCTGGAAGTCTTTCTTGAGTATTCCGAATTCAGTGTCCGTTACTTTCAGACAACTATATACTATGCCGTTACCTGCATAGTAAGACTTTATCATATATTGCCCGGTCTTGCCCATTCCCTTGATGGTCGTTTTCGACAGGTTGAACAGGTAGTCAGCATCCCATTGGTCGCTTCCCTTGCGGATACGCAGGAATCCTTCCTTATCGGCAACGTTGAAGTTGTTGCCGGCACTGTAAAAGTAGATGTCGCCCCGCTCGTCTATGAATGCATCGGAGTGACGAAACAATCCGACCACACTTGTGCGGCTGTCCTTGATGACCTCGGTCTTTTTCGTTTTAAGGTCAACAACAGCCACCTCTGCCCCCGTCCCCGGTACGGAGGTGTGGGGCGAATTGAGCTGGTTGAGGGCTACATACATCTTTCCGTCTCGAATGACATTGCATCCGGGATCGGGATTATTGTCCTGAACGGCATAAGGCGAGAGGTCGATTTCATCCTCCTTTTGCAACGTAGCGGTATTGATTAGTGCAATCTTGCCCCTTCCGTGCAAAGCAACGTATGCCCGCTGTTCGTCGATGAAGTTGATTTCTCCGGGTTGCGCCATCTGTTCAAAAGTCATCGTACCTGCTTTCTGCAGCTCGCCGTGCACTCCTCTTGTAAACTTGTGTACCTTATCTCCGAATTTCCCTTCGGGCACAAGTACCGTGTTTCCTTTTGCGAATAGATAACACCCAAAGCCGAATTCGAATGCTTTCTTGTTGTCTGTTGCTTGAGGAGTCAAATCGCCGAACGTGCCGACATAAGCACTTTTGTCCACATAATGTACAAAGGCAAAATGCTGTAGCACATCGTTGGGCGTAGGTTTTGGGTCGTCGTTCTTGTCGCAAGATGTCAGCCCTATGGAGCCGACCAGCATAGCAGAAAAAGCTATGTTCTTCAATGTTGTTGTTCTCATTCTTATTTATGTTTAGAATTATAAAATACCTTTCGAGAAGACGTATCTGAATTTAAGGTGAAACGTCCGTCCCGCCAACGGCTGACGGAACTGATCCCACACTTCTTTGTTCATCAGGTTGTGGCATTCCAAGGCGATGGAATATTTGTTTTTATAAGTCAGTAACAGACCTATATCATAGACGAAACTGCGAGGAATGCGCCGTTTCTGCAATTCGGTAAGTTCCCAAAAGTAGAAGAACTCTTCCGTGAACTTCCCGTCCCAGAATGCCTTGACATACCAGTTCTTGAACAATCGGTCGCTGTGATATTCCGCTCCGAAGTTGGCAAATAGGTAGGGAATATTCGGCAATCGCAAGCCTTTTGTCGGATTGAGGGCTTGAGTGCCCGGCAAATAGTCCAAGACATCGCGCACATCCTGATAAGTCAGATTTCCGTAGGCATAGAGCGTCGGCGTTATATCCAGTTTCAACTCGGTCTCTATACCCTTGATATGCACCTTTTCCGCATTCACATATCCGGCTGCCATATGTTGTTTCATCAGTTTTATCATATCGCTCACCTGCATATAAAAGCCATTTACTTCAAATTGCAATCGCGACAGTCCGAGTACGCCGTTTTTATCTATCAAGAAGCCCAGATTGAAGTTGTGGCTTTTCTCCGGTTTCAGTCCGGCAGCAGGAAAGGTGATGATACCGTCGCCGAACAACTCTTGCGAATTGGGGAGGCGTATTGCCCGTTGGTAAGATGCCTTCAGATGAAAGCCTCTGAACGGTTCGTACTTCATTGCCTCTATCCAGCCGATCTGCGATGTCGTATTGCTCTTTTTTTTCGGAGCCTCAATCATCTCGTATGACGTCAAATCCTCTATCTCGGAGTGGAGATGGAAATACTTTGCAGAGAACATATTCGTCAGTTTCCTGCCGAAGAGTTTCGCCTCCCAAGTCAGTCCCGAAGCGACACTGGTCTTTTTGCTTGGAAATCCTCCGATGACAAAACCAGCATGCTGACTCGCAATGTCATCGCTCGGTTGTCTTCGGGCATAGTTGATAAGCGTGTTCAGGTTCAGACTATGATTGGTGGACAATCTGTAATCAAGGTTGAGGCGTTCGTTGATTTCCAAACCTTTGTCGTTCGAGTTGTGAGGGACATCTCCCGTTTCTCCCTGTCCGTTCGGACTCGGATATATGTTTCCCTCGAAATCGTGATTCACCCGTGCCGTATCCACAAAATTGTTCGTTGTATGTGATAGGGAGAAATGCGACTCGAAGTTAAGGCGGTTGTTCAGTACCCCGCTTTTCATCAGCTTGTTTTCGAGCATAAACATTCCTGATTTGTTTTCGGCGTGCTGGATATTCTTCAATACTCCTTGTATCTCATTGAAACGGTTGTAATACCCGAACTCAGTACTAATCTCATCGAACCAAAGTTTTGTGAAAGCGACTTTTCCTTTCAGCATATACGAACGAAAACGGTCGTGGTCTCGCTTTACCAATAGGTTCTCTCTTTCAGGAACTCTAAATGAGTAATCATTCTTTGCCGATGTATAATAACCTCCCGCACCGAGCAGAATACCGCTCTTCGGAAAGTTCTTGCGCGAGAAGACACTTCCCTTGTGTGTCCGGTAAGAACCCAGTTCGTACGAAGCATCCAAATAGTCCGTACTGAACTCCTTCGTGACGATATTGACGGCACCACCCAAGCCATCGCAACCGAAACGTGCAGGGATAATGCTTTTATAGACCTCTATCCGTTCGATAATATCTATCGGAATCTCATCAAGCGAAAAGGCTCCATCCGACGTATTCATCGGAATACCATCCCAAAGAATCTGAATGCGGTTTCCTTCCAATCCGTGAACGATAATCCTCGAACTGCTTCCCAATCCACCTGTCTGCCCGACCTTCAAACCAATGGTCTTGTTCAAGATGGTTTCTAAAGAAACGGAACGACCTTGCAATTCCTTTGCATTTATCACTGAAACCGCTTCGGGCGACTCTCTGATAACCTGTGCTTTTGTTTTTCCAAAGACGACCACATTTGCCAATTCTGTCGATTCCGGACGTAACTTCAGGGTATGACGCTTTTCATTTGCCGTAATTGTGTCGGTAATTGTCTGATAACCTACATAACTCACTCTTAGTACAAGTTTTTGATGGGCATGGATATTTAGTCTCGCCACTCCTTTTCTGTTGGTGGTTGTACCGTTCTTGTACGAAGAATCGTTCAGACCTTTCCATTGCACAGTGGCAAATTCTATACTGTTTCCATTCTCTGCATCAATAACTTTTATTTCGATGGAATGCTGTTGCGCGAACATCGGATAAGCCCACAGCAATAGGATGCTGACGATGAGCACTCTTTTGTATAAATGAACTATTGAGTCGATTGACATATCTTATCTGTTTATGAAAACCCGTGCAAAATTACCCACCTATAAAACAGATAAATAACCCTACTATTCACACTTATACCCCTATTGAGTTTTATATGTGTCAAGTTATCGTTTTCGGGCAGTGTAATGCTCATTCGGGTTATTTTACCCCTGTGCGTCTCCGTACTTTTGCATCTTAGAAAATCAAAACGATACATACATATGAATAAACAAAAAATCAAACCTCTCGATGAGGAACGGGAGAGCCGCAGCCTGCTCTCCAATGCGGTGGTCATACTGCATCTCGTTTTCGGCACACTGCCTCTGCTGCTCGTGGTGTGGGCGGTGGACAGACTGATGAGCGACACGCTCACTTCTACGGCGATATGGATGGTTGGAGCGGCAATGCTGCTGTTCGCCCTGCTTCGCGGCGTGTTTTACGGAACGTCGATCTGGCGGGCGCACCGCTCGGCTTACAACGCCCTCACACGGTTGAGGTTGCGTATCGTGAGCCACTTGCAACGGCTGCCGCTCGGCTTCTTTCAGGAGCGGAAGGTGGGTGACTTGGTGAACATCATCAACCACGACGTGGAGCAAATCGAGATTTATCTGGCACACGGATTGCCCGAAATCCTCTCGGCAACGCTTTTCCCTGCTTTGCTTTGGGTAATTGTTATGGTATTGGACTGGCGGCTGGGACTGTCGCTCATCTCGCTGCTACCGTTGGCATTTCTTTTGCAGATGGCAGTTAAAACGTTTTGGGGCAAGAGTTTCCGACACTTTATGGAAAATACGCAGAAGATGTCGGAAGACCTTCTGGAATATGTGGCTACAATACCAATCATTAAAGCATTCAGCCACGAAGAGACCCGGACAGAGCGAGTTCTCGGAGGTATGCGCGATTATATCCATTGGGTGAAGCGGAGCATGTTCAGCGTTACTGTTCCGATGACGCTCATCACGATGTTCTTGGAGGGCGGTATCGTGGTAATGACCCTTGTCGGGCTAAGGTTGATGAGTTCGGGCGAACTGACCGTAGCACGTTTCATCCTCGCCCTGATATTGGGTGGACTGTTCTCATATTCCTTTGCCAAACTGGCTACGTTCCAGCATTTCAGGATTGTCTATGGTCAATCGTTGGCGAAGGTTCAGTCGATTACCGAAGTACCTGCAAAGGATACGGCAGACAGGGATACGGATGCCATGCAGACCGATGTCTGTTTCGAGCATGTGACATTTGCCTACCCGAATAAGAAAGACTGTGCGTTGTGTGATGTCAATCTGCAATTTCCCAAGGGTAGCCATACGGCTATTGTGGGCGAATCGGGGTCAGGCAAAAGCACACTGGCAAGCCTGATGATGGGTTTCTGGCAACCGCAGTCGGGAACCGTTCGACTGGGCGGCGAGAACCTTGCGGAACTCTCCGAACACAACATTGCCGATTTCTTTTCTATGGTGCAACAAGAGGTATTCCTCTTCAACACGAGCATTCGGGACAATATCCGTATCGGCAAGCCCTCCGCTACGCAAGAGGAGGTGGAAACAGCTGCACGACGTGCACGCATTCACGATTTTATTACGGGGTTACCCAATGGTTACGATACTTTGGCAGGCGAAGCCGGCGTAAAATTCTCCGGCGGAGAGAAACAGCGCATTTCCATTGCACGGATGTTGCTCAAAGACTCGCCGATTGTCATCCTCGACGAAGCCACCGCTGCCTTGGACGGGGAGAACGAGAAACTCATTCAAGAAGCTCTTGATGAATTGCAGCGTAACAAGACCGTCATCACCATCGCCCACCGTCTCAACACCATTCAGGATATGGAACGTATTGTCGTGATGGACAAGGGAAAGGTTGTGGCGACGGGAACACACGGAGAATTGATGGACAACTGCCCACTATATCGCAATATGACGGAAACACAGGAACGGGTAAGCAAATGGCAACTGAAAGAGGAGGAGGTATAAACAATGATACGCAATATATTGAATGAATTGACCGTTCGCGGAGTGCGGCATCTGATAATCTCCGCACTGTTTTTCGTGGTTTATGCCCTTTGCGGAACGGCAATAATGCTTACTGTCCTGTTCCTTATCGACCGCCATATATCGGGCGAAAGCGTTTCGCTCATTTCGGCAGCGTGGATACTCGTTGGTCTGCTGATTTTGAAAACCATATCCAATGCCGTAGCCGATATGAGCAAGCACTTTGCCGGCTTCGATCTCGTGGAGCGCATCCGTGAGAAGATCATCTTGAAACTGAAAATGTTCTCGCTTGGCTTCTACACCAATGAACGGCTGGGCGAGATAAGTACTGTCATTCACAAAGACGTGGACAATATGGAAATGGTGGTGGGGCACCTTTGGACACGGATGTCCGCTGATTTCATCGTGGCGCTGATACTCGGCATCGGGCTGTTCTGGGTGGACTGGCACATGGGGTTGGCGATGATTGCCATCCTTCCTATTGCCCTCTTCTCCTTGTATCGGGGCATCCGTTCGGGAATGAAAGCACAGCAGGAGGCGCAGGACGGTCTGACGGATATGGTCAGTCTCTTCGTTGAATACGTCAAGGGCATACCTATGCTGAAAGTCTTCGGAGGAAAAGGAATGTTTCGTGACAGACTCGACCACTCTGTTAGTGAATTTGGAGAAAGCAGTAAGAATGCTTCTCGTTTGGCAGCTGTGAGTGTGGGTAGATACACCTTTCTGATAGAATTGGCTTTTGCACTGATGGCAACGCTTGGTCTTTGGTGGACTTGGCGTGGCGAACTTTCCCTTTTCGCTTACCTGATGTTCGTCATCGTATCGAAGGAGTTCTACAAGCCCTTTGTCAATATGGAGAGCCATTGGCTGAACTACATCAAGGTAAAGGACAGCTACGAACGCATTTCCCGTCTGTTGGATGCTCCCGTGATCGTCGATCCCGACCAACCGAAAACGGCGGAACGCTTCGACCTCTCGTTTGATGGTGTCGGTTTCCACTATGAAAAAGAGGGGTTCGAGATGAAAGACCTCACGTTCAACGTACCCGAACGGACGGTAACGGCTCTTGTCGGCTCGTCAGGGTCGGGGAAAACCACCATCACCAATCTGCTGCTCCGCTTCTGGGAACCGCAGGCAGGCTGTATCCGTATCGGCGGAGTGGACATACGGGAAATGGACTACGATTATCTACTCGGCAAAATCAGTGTGGTAATGCAGAACGTCATTCTCTTTTCCGACACCATTGCCAACAATATCAAGGTGGGCAACCGCAATGCCACACAGGGGGAAATCGAGGAAGCCGCACGTCGGGCGATGATACACGACTTCATCGTCAGTCTGCCCGATGGTTACGAAACGAAAATTGGGGAGAACGGTTTGGGACTCTCGGGTGGACAGAAGCAACGCCTCTCCATCGCTCGCGCCTTCCTCAAAGATGCTCCGATCCTCCTTTTAGACGAGATAACGAGCAATGTCGATCCCGTCAATGAGTACAAAATACAGCAAGCAATGTCTGTGCTTATCCGAAAGCGCACGGTCTTGGTCATTGCCCACCATTTGCAGACCATCCGCAATGCCCACCAGATTATCGTGATGGACAAGGGACAGCTTATGGAGAAGGGTATGCACGCCGAACTCGAAGCTAAAGGCGGAATGTATTGCAAACTGCTGTCGATGCAGTAAGATCGCTAAAAAAGAACAGGTAGTAAGACGCATTTATCTTACTGCCTGTTCTCATATTCAGGTAGTGTCCGAAAAAGTGTGTAAGCGTAGTTGTTGCTTTTTTACCACAGGGGCATGCCCCTGTGGTAAAAACTTTGTGGTTTTCTTGTTATTATCCATTTATTTGATACTCCGCTCTTGGAAGTAGGGCAACCTCCTAGCATAAGTCCTTTCTGTCATCTCTCGGGCAACAGATCCTAAAAGGAATACGACGGCACCAGCCGAGGGTAAAGCTCCGCGCATACGTAACGTACGCTTATAGCTGCGATTGAGGCGCTCCACCCAGGTCGTGGAGTAAATCATACGACGAACTTCTTCTGGGAATCTCAGATAGGTGAAGTAGCCTATATTGCGAGGGGAAGACAGAGAGAGGAAACTCCTGTAACTCTTACCCCAACGCTCTGCAAATGTACACAATTTCTCAAATGCCTTGATGGGAGTAAGTCCTATATCTCGAATAGGGAATAACTCATCCAACTCCTGTGTCATCTGAGCTTTATCCCTTTTAGACACAACATTAAGGGCTTGTCGTTTGAAATGGACAACACATAACTGATGAGCTGACTGAGGGAAAGCCGAGCAAATAGCGCGTTCAATACCCTGTAAGGCATCTGAGATAATCAGATCTATCCGTTCCACGCCCCGAGTTTTGAGTGCTTTCAACTCCATCTCCCAATTCAACGCTCCCTCTGTGGGATGATTCACCACACAAAGCACCTCGCGACTACCATCAGGAAGTAGACCGAGCATCGTGTAGTAAGCCTCCTTAGAGACACTATCCTCTCGCCGAGTAAAGGCAAACGTTGCATCAATGTACACTGCCAAATAGTGAGGAGACAATTGGCGTTCTAACCACTTGTAGATCTCTGCCTTACTCGTGTTGGACAGGAAGCTAACTTGCTGTTTACTATAGTGATGACCATAGAGGCGTTCGCACACGGCGCCAATATCTTCGCACGAAAGTCCTCGCGTATAAAGTTCATGGAGGAGAAGGGCGCGTTCGCTTTCTTGATGCGAAAGAATGCCCAAAATTAGGGGCTCGAAACTCCCTGAACGAGTACGTGGAATGCGAAGCTCAAAGCTACATCCATAGCCCCGCCATCGACGGGGACGGAAACCATTGCACTGTTCTCCTTTATGCTCTTGGACAAAAAGAGAACGTTCTTGCTTGGAGAAGGTGTTCAATAATATACGAATAAGTTCGTTAATACCTGACTCCGATGATAGCATTTCCGAAATAAATGCCGACTTTTGTGATGTTGTAAGCTCCATTGTTCTTAGTTTGTTTTTCTTGTTACCACAAAGTTAAGAGCTATGGGGCTTACACACTTTTTTAGGACAGTATCCATATTCAACTGTACCATCCACCTTTGCCATAACACACAAGTAGCGGAGGACTTGTTCTCTTCTTTTCGGTCAGTCTTCTGATTATCCATTTACGGAAACTTTTGGCTTGTGGAGAAGCAAAACGAAATGACAGCATCGTTATCATTTCAATATTATATAAATCCACTGCACCACCCTTAAACAATAGCGTTTGCATCACCTCATCTTCTCTGAGTAATCCTTCTTTGAAGATAGACTTGATGTGGCTGTTTACTTTGCCGGAGAATACGCCGAATAAATCGGCTATTTCGCAAGCCGACATCCAAATGGAAGTCGTAGGAACGTGTACGTTCCCATTCTCCTCAATGGTTATGAATTCTCTTTTCATAGTAATTCAATATTCATTGCTTTTTCTTCTTTCGATTAACCTATCCATATCCTCCGCAATCTTTTTCTCGGAAATCCTCGCATAGGTCTGCGTGCTGGTAATGGATGCGTGTCCCATCATCTTGGCAATGCTCTCCGTACAAACTCCCTCGGAAATCAAGAACGATCCGAAGCTGTGCCGGGCTTGATGGTAGGACAGATTCTCTTTCCGTCCGATAATGACACCGAGTTCGTGTATCTCAAACCACATCATATCTCTGCTCGGCAATGGAAAGACCGGCTGCGTGTCATCAGTCGTATTGTATAAATCAAGTATCTGCTCCGCTATCGGATGCAGGGGAATGAATGACTCTACTTTCGTCTTCTTACGGTTGATGCGAATGTATCTTCTATCGTCGGCAGTCCGCCCGATATGGTGCGGATAAAGCAATTGTGTATCGACATAGGCAAGTCCCGTAAAACAGGAGAAGATAAAAGTCCTGCGAGCCAATTCCTTCAATGGGTCATTGGCGGGCAGTTTCAGTTCTAGCAGTTGTTTGAGTTCCGCTTTGCTGATGTGCATTCGTTTGGAGGGCGGTTTCTTCTCATACTCCAACTCTTCCAAAGGATTGGCACGGATAATCTCATGGTCTACGGCAAGATATATCAGTCTGTTCAGCCAACAAAGGCAATGGTTGGTCTGCGATGCCCCGAAGTTCTTGTACCGCTTCAGGTATACCTTATATTCCCGTCCGAATTCCTCGGTGATGTCCGAAAAGGCAATGTCCGCCTTGCCTTTCGAGTCCAAGAACTCACGGATATAGCTCTGGTAATACCGAGAACTCCTGTAGGTCGAAGTGGAGTCGATTTCCTTGGAACGGACGGCAAGGCGTTCCCGTTCCCTTTCTCCCATTTGGAGCAAATGGGTAGGAATGACCGCCTGACCTGCTATCCTGTTTTTCAATAGTTCGGCACTGACCACACCCTGCTCTTTGAGCATTTCATCATAGAGCCGCTCCGCATACTTTCGAAACTCTTTCAGGCGGTTGTTCGTCCGCACGTCCGCGGTCTCTGCTTTTTTTGCATTCCATTGTTTGGGATTGCAAGTAATACCCGTGGTTATCGTCGTGCTTTTCCCGTCGATGGAGATTCGGCAAAGTACGGAAGTTGTACCATCCACACGTACCTTGTTGCGATTGATATAGAGTAGTAAAGAAAATGTGCTACGCATAATTCGTTTGTTATCTATGGGGTGTTTATAATATGAGTTTCAAA
Source organism: Prevotella micans F0438 (assembly GCF_000243035.1). Taxonomy (NCBI): domain Bacteria; kingdom Pseudomonadati; phylum Bacteroidota; class Bacteroidia; order Bacteroidales; family Prevotellaceae; genus Prevotella; species Prevotella micans. Next base: position 799,455 of record NZ_JH594521.1, on the reverse strand, counting down.
TCCTTTGTCGCTTCGATGTATTTGTCCATATCCTCGAAAAGCTTCTTGGGCGTAACCTTCGCATAGACCTGAGTAGTTTGCAGGTTGGAATGCCCCAGCATCTTGCAGATGGTCTCGATAGGAACGCCGGCTTCCAAGGTAATCAGCGATGCAAACGAGTGCCTGCCGGCATGGTAGGTCAGGTCTTCCTTGATGCCCGCAAGAACCGCAAGGCTTTTCATCAGACGGCGTAGATTGGGATGGTACAGCATGGGAAAGAGTGTCGGACGAGCATCATCCCTGTACTTCTCTATCAGGTCAAGGGCTTCGGGCAGCAGCTTGACACAGGCACGAAGCTCGTTTTTCTTGCGGCGGTATTTAAGCCACAGCCCGCCATTCTCATCCGTGAACAGATTGTCACGTGTAACGGAAACGGCATCGGCGTAGGCTGTTCCCGTATAGCAGGCAAAGAGAAAGAGATCTCTTGCCAAGATATGGGAGGCGCGATTTTCGGGGATTACTAAGTCACGGATTTTCTCGACGGATTCTCGGCTTAGGGCTTTCGGCGTTTTCTCCTTTGGTTGGGGAAGACTGAAGTGGGCGAAGAAGCATCTGTCGGCATAACCGTCCTTATAGGCTTTTCGGCATACTTTCTTGACGATAGCCAGATAGTGCCGGCAGGTATCTATGGCAAGTCCTTTCTCGTCCAAGATGAAACTCTGGTAATCGTGGATAAACTGCTCCGTCATCTGACCGAAAGCAACATCTTTGGTGCGAAACTCCTTTTCGATGAACTCTGCCAAGGTTCTCCGGGTATAGATATAGGCAGGATAAGTTCCCTTTGCACGGTCTATCCCGATGCGCTTCCTCAAATCCTCGCAGACAATGTCCGTCATCTCCAACAGGGTCATCTGTGTTCCGAGACTTCCTTGAAACAGATTCTTGACGCCTTCTGCATCAAAATCGACCTTACGTTCCACCAAGGTATCGAATGCCGTATGGATGGAGAGCATCAGCTTGTCCAGCTTCGCATTGGTCTCCACGGCTTCATGGCTCTTACCTTTCAGACGGCTTTCACGAGGATTCCACAGGTCGGATGTGCAGGAGATTTTGCAACTGAATTGCACCATCGAACGATTGACGGTGATACGTCCCATAATGGGCGCTTTGCCCGACTTGTCCAACCTGCTCTTTTTGAGGTAGAGCAACACCTTGAATTTTTCTATTTTCATACGCTTTAATTTTATGGGCAAAATTACCCGTTGTTAAAGCGTTCTTTGATAAGCAAAACGTTGTGTAACAGTGAGATAGAACCCATGTCAGAAAAACCTTTCCTTTTCCGTTACCTCACCACACTAGGGAAACCAACGGATAACGGTATGGTAACCGAAAGGATTCAATATTCCGTGTTGAACTGCTTTCCTATCATACTCGCAGAATATAGAAAATCGACTAATTCACAACACGTTATCGGTTTATTCTCTATATTCTTCCAAATTCTCAAATGGTAGGTATTTTCCACATGGCTCGCCATACATTTGCTACAATGTCACTGAGCAAGGGCGTTCCGATGGAAAGTGTGTCGAAGATGCTGGGGCACACCAACCTAAAAACAACCCAAATCTACGCACGTATCACGAACAAGAAGATAGAGCATGATATGGAAGAACTGGCTGGCAAGCTTGGCAAGTTCAATACGGCTATGGGTATGTAATATGATAATGTAATAACTCTAAAATAGAAAGAAGATTATGGAAACAAAGAAAGAACCGTCCTACTTCCGATTGAAGTTAGAGACTTATCTTGGTGAGCATTTCCCAGAAATGATGAGTGACAACTCATTCATAACGACAAGAGCTGATGAATCCCTTACTACCTATTGTGATGCAGTGGCACAAGGCTTCTCGCATCCCGAAGCAGAGGTAATGGCAAGCGAAGTATTATACCAAGATTTGCATTTTTCCAAGTATGACACGCTTGTGTCTGTCTTGGAGAATGAGTTCGAGAAAGAACTCCCTTCTCCTCTTCCTGAAAGACTAACACCAATGCTTCTGAAGAATAAGGCTGTGCAAAGCGTTTTCAATAAGTACGAACTGACAGACGACTTTGGTGCAAGTCCAGAGTATGAGAAACTCTACACCGAACTGACAGGGACAATAGTTCTGCTTATCGAGATCAATGGTCTGCCAACAGTCGATAGTGAGAACATGACTTGATGTAACACCATCGGGAGTTTTTGTAGTGTCAAGAGCCAAGATAAACGCTCCGCTCCACACGCCAAGAGTTTGTACCAACACTTGTCTTTGTGTAGCCTGCGCATCTTGTTATTGCTCTTGAACTATTAAAAGCTCCGATATGAATACAATCATCATGAATCAAGACGTTCACACACCTGCCTTCATCAAGGCAGACACATCGAACAAAACCAATAATGTCAAGCAGCAGCCGACTTCTCCCAAGTAAGTCCGCCGCTTCTCTTGGATACGCTTCATCGAACTCGCCATCCTGCTTTCCATCGTTATCGGTGCCATTTGGCTTATCTCGAAGATAGTAACACCGCAAGTCGTAACTGCCATCTCTGTCATTGTAGGTTTTCTGATACTACGCTTTATAGTCAGGGTAATACTAAAAGTGACATTTACGCTACTGAGCATTCTCTTCTGGCTGGCGATACTCTGTGCCATCCTGCTATGCGTGCTTTGAGAAGCACAGCTCTCTCATTTTATTTCATTAGGTGGTTATCTCGCATTTTGAGATAGCCACCTTTTCTATTTTCCACTACGAGCGTTGCACTTTTGCTTCTTTTCCAATGCTCCACGATATGCGATGACAAGGAAACGGATGCTGTTCCCTTTTTATCCGCAAAGGTAGTACGGGGCTTGTGGCTTTCTCAAGGTCTGTGCCGCTTGGTTTGTCTGGAAAATCTCCACACCTACGGGTTGTATTTTCCGCCAAAACCTTGTGCAAGCCCGCCCCGCTACCTCTATTTTGCTACAAAAAGGAATCAGCATACTCCGATCTTTGGACGCATAAAAAAAATGTCGCTATGGATAAGCAAAAAGTAAATACAACATCTTCGATGAACAGAAAAGGATATAGCTCCTCCTCTCATTACCGCATTAACCCTGTGGCTGAAAAAAGTGAGCAAGTGTTGGCAATTAAGTTTGTACAATGGGACGTACCCTCTTTGGAGAGCCTTTGTAATAGCAAAGTATATCTCCTACGTGTGAAACTCTATTGTGGCGAGCGTATGAGCCGTGAGGAAAAGAATTGGCTATGTGAAGCGGTGAACTCAAACACCTATTTCCGCACAGCCGTTCCACTGCAAGGCTATCGCTTTGACTTCTTTGATGTACTGAAGAAATACCTTGTCAATCAGTACGGACAATGGACAGAGTATTACGCACCCGACAGAACAAGCCTAAGAGCCTACCTATATGGACGTATCAATCAAATTGTAGAAATTCCTAAATATTAAAGAACTATGAAAGGAACAGAACATTTCACACGGACAATAGCCGAGTATCTCAATCAGCGTGCTATGGCAGACCCCTTGTTTGCCCCCAACTTGATGAAGCCTAACAAGAACATAGAAGATTGTGTAACCTACATCTTAAACGAGGTGAAGAAAAGCGGTTGCAATGGTTTCGACGACGATGAAATCTTCTCTATGGCTGTTCACTACTACGATGAGGACGATATAGAAGTCGGCAAGGCTGTTTCTTGCCAAGTAGCCGTTAATCACATTGTAGAACTCACGGAGGAAGAAAAAGCCAAAGCAAGGCAGGAAGCCATTAAGCAATATCAGCGTGAGGAACTTGCCAAGTTACAGAGCCGTAATGCACGAGTGAAAAAGACCGAGAATGTAGCATCCCAAGTACAACCATCACTATTCGATTTTTAAGCCTATGAAACCGAGAAACAAATTTGAAAAGGCAGTTTTGGAACAAAGCAAGCATCTTCGCCCAATAACCAAGACACAAGACAAGTGGGCATTCCGTGAGTGCATAGACCACTTTGCCTACCGCTTGCCAAAAGGTCGTACCACTTGTATGGATTGTGGGCATAGTTGGGTAATGAACAAACATAGAGAAACTTGCACTTGCCCTCATTGCAGGGCAAAGTTGCAGGTCAAGGAAACCTATGAGCGCAAGTTGCAGCAGAAGCAGTATTTCACCCTACTTACCACTTGTGGAGAGTGTCAAGTATTGCGTATGTTCCTACTTATTGTGGGTACGGAGAAAGGTTATAAAGCACAGACTTCTATAATTGAGATTGGGCAATATTGGTGGAATATGCAGGGACGAAAAGCTGTGGTTGCCATACAGAGGGTATTGGGACACTATGTTGATACCTTTTCCTATTATAGTCCTATGGCAATCCGTAACGATAATGAAGCCTATCAACATATTGCCTACTCACCCATATATCCGAAGTTCAAGGTTACAGACATACTTCGTAGAAATGGTTTTAAGGATAATTTCTATGGCATCGTGCCTACTAAGTTTATTCCTGCATTACTTACAGACAGCCGTGTGGAAACATTGCTAAAGGCAGGTAGCACAGACCATTTACGTTACTTTCTTGGCAACAGGAGGACTTTTGAGGAACTATGGCAGTCCTACAAGATAGCAGTCCGTAATGGCTATGAGATAGCAGACATTTCTCTTTGGAGTGATTATGTAGATACACTTAGAAGATTAGGTAAAGATATTCATAATCCAAAATATTTATGCCCCACAGACCTTAAAGGCGAACACGACCGCAGACACGAGGAACTTCTCAGATTGCGTGAAAGGGAGGAGATAGAACAGAAGCAAAAGAAGGCAATGGAAGATGAAAAGCGTTTCAAGGAACTCAAATCCAAGTTTTTCGGTATCTGTTTTACGGACGGCACAATCCAAGTCCACGTGTTGGAGAGTGTGCAGGAACATTTGGAAGAAGGTGTATCAATGCACCATTGCGTATTTTCTAATGCATACTACCTCAAGGAGGACTCCCTTATCCTTTCGGCTACCATTGAAGGCAAGCGAATAGAGACCATTGAAGTATCATTACGAACTTTGGAAGTGGTACAAAGTCGTGGAGTGTGCAACAAGAATACTGAATACCACGAGCAGATAGTAAACCTTGTCAACGCTAATCGAGGTCTTATAAGCCGAAGAATGAAAGTAATAGCATAAAGTATGAACCATTAAATTATCAGAGATATGAAAACAGAGATTGAAAACATTATCTACAATTGGACGGATGAGATACCGCATATTCTCATTAGGGTTATTAATTAACCATATCCAAATTTACAGAAGAGGTTTGTCAGTTTCTTCAAAAAGGGTCTACCTTTTCGGCAAAAAAGGTAGACCTTTTTAATTGAAAAGGTAGACCCTTTTGACGAAATAGGTAGACCTTTTTCTGATAATAGGTAGATGGTTTTACTCGTTTAGGTGAACCTCTTTGCAAAAAAGGGTTGATAAATGTCAAAAGAAATATGTGCTTTTCTTGGAGATAATCAAGAAATTTCTTACCTTTGTGATATAAATCTATTAACAAGTTGAGGAGGATAAAGCCCCAGCCTCCAAAGGCTTAACAATCGGGGGCAACACTAATGACTATGGCGAACAGACCCATTGCTTATACGCTAAAGGAGCGTAAAGGAACAGTTGGAAGTTTGAAAGGGAAAATCGTTCTGCAGGCACATCCTACAGGACGAAAGAGAGTTGATCATCGTAGTTTCTGTGACGAAGTGGCACACGCAACAACGTTCACAGGTGCAGAAGTCGAGGCTGTTCTCAGACTTGCAGCCGAGATTGCAAAAAAGCACGTTGAGAACGGAGACATTGTAGACTTCGGAGACATCGGGACACTTACACCTTCTTTCCAGAGTAAATTGGTTGAGAAAGGAAAAGCGGAGTTCAACCCAAAGGTTCATATCACGAAACCTGTGGTACACCTCACTCCCTCAAAGAAGTATTTTACACTTACTGGCGTGAGCTACGAGCGTGTTACTGCACCTGACAAGGAAACTAAGAAGCCAGTTGAGAATCATTCTCAATCGGGACCAGAGATTGCAGAGCCATAAGGGGGACGAACGAGACTTTCTAATATTTACATTGATGCGTGGAGCACATTGTCTCCACGCATCAATTTTATTTAGTAGTATGACTACTATTTTACAAATCCATTCTTATAAAAGTCATACCAATCTGCAATCTTTTTAGGAGTATTGGCTTTCAGAAGTAAGAGCATTTCACGAGTGAACTCCAAATGACCAGTAATATTTGCTGTAACAATATTTTTATCACTCACTGCCTGTGCGTTCACATATCCTGTTTCGTTCGTGTATCTTTCACCACCCCATTGTTTAAGTTGGTCGAGACCATTACCCGTATGTTTTACGTTGTTCAAGAAGCCATGAGCACACAGAAACGATGCTCCGTTGCATATCGCTCCTACTATTTTACCCTTATCCAATGCTTCTTGTACCAGTGGCGCAACAAGTTCTGCTTCAGGAGAATCCCATCGATTGCCACCGATAAGGACTAAGGCTGCATAGTCTTTGGGCATATTCTCAAAAGAATAATCGGGCAACGTTTTGAATCCACCAATGGAACAGACTGCATCTAATGTCGGAGCAACTGTATGCACTCTGTACTTGATTTCACTACCTGGTATTACGCCAACATGAAGGGCTGTAGAGAGAAAAGCACCTTCCCAATCTGTGTACTCATTCAATAAGACGAAGAGTACCTTTTTTGTTTCTTTATTCATTGCTTATCCTATTTAATCGTAATACAAAGTTACAATTTTTCAGCAAAACAGAAACAACATCATAGGAATAATTCTTGGTTTAATATAGTCAGATGATAAAGAACAACGCAAACTCAACCTTTCGGCGTTTGACTAACCCATTCAAAACCTTTCCCTTGTATCTGCAGAACGAAACATACTCCCGATAGATATTTCTGTTTCCTGCCTCAATTTTTCGCAGCAACCTACTTTTGGGATGCCTACCATATCCAAGCAGTCGCCCTACACCAACATTGTAGGCAAGCAAGGTCAATAGCAGCGCATCCTTGCCATAGCCCTTGAAGTGTTCAAAGCATTTCCAAAGGTCGGCACGGAGCAGGGAGTCCGCTTGCCGTTCTGTCATATCCGCCGTGAAACGTTCTCCCCGTTGCAGCTGATGCCCATATCCAACATACGGATAATTCTTCCAGCCGTGCATGCCCTCAAAGTATTTTACTACGACTACCGCACGCTCAAAAGGTGGCAAGTCTGCCAGCCGCACCCTGCGCTGAGCAAGGATCGGCTGACAGAACAGGCAGAATACACAAAGTAAAATGAAAGAATTTATCGTTCGCATCAATTATGGTCTTAGTGGCGAGAAGATGCAGGCTTATCCTTGCCCTCTTCTCGCTCGTTGTTAAAACTAAAGGTCAGTTGCTGCACCTTACCAAAACTATCCTCCACATATACATCTATCGTCTGGCGGTCAGATGAGAGCGAAGTGTAATACAGGCGGAACACATCCTTCGTTAGCGGATAGCGGTCGTTTGGCTTGAAGACCGTGCCGTTATCATTTCTTAGCAAGCCCTTGCCGTCAGACTGGAAATAACGTATCGTATAGCGAGTGTCTGCAAACTCACCGCCTCGCTTCAGCGTGCAGCGTATCTCTGCCGTCTGTCCCCTTATGATGTCCTTCTGAACCGGCATTGTCTCCACCGTAAACGGATAAGACTGCTGAACATCCAAATCCCTATCACAAGCAGATAGGCAAAACACGGCAAGGGTCAGCACGCCCATTACCCAAATCATATTCAATATCTTCTTCATCTTTTCTTCTACTTAAAAGTTAAACCTTAGTCCTGCTGAAACAGCCGGACGAAAACGATGCACGTCCGTTCCAAAGAGGAACCGTCCCTGCGCCTTTACAAGAAAAAGGACTCCATCTGTTAGAAACACTTCCACCGAGCCATGCACGGCACCGCCATAGACAAAGCGGGAGCGGTCGAGCAGTGTTGCCCCATCGGGCAGCAGCTTCTTGTCCTCGTTCAGCTGCTCATAGCCACCCAAGGCGGATATGCCACCATAAAGAAACACGTTCTTACCTCTGTCGGAGAGAACAGGGTGCATATAGCCCACCTGCAAGAGTGCATCTTTGAGTTTTACGTTATAACTTCTGTACGGCATATTCTGCTGTTCATACTCTGCCATAACAAAAGTATAATTCTCACGACCCAGATAGTGGGTGAGTGATGCTCCCATGCCGAAATTGTCAGCTGCAAGGAACTTTTCACCCTTGATAAGCGGAACACTCCCTGCGACCTCTACGCCCCTTTGCTTGGGGATAAGTCGCTGTGCCTGCGATGGCAGACTGAAAGTCATAGCCACCGCAATGCATACTGTCAGAATGATATTGCTCTTCTTCATCACCATTTCAGTTTGAGGTTATCAATCTTCTTTGCCAGCTGCAGGTCTTCTGCCGTTACATAAAAAGTCAGCGTACGACCGCCATTCCTCTCATAGAGCGTCACTTCAAGCTGCTTGTCTTCTGCAAGAGAAAACTGCTCGAGCGCAAACACAGCGTGTTCACTACCCATGCCACGCACCTGCATCACCTGATGATAGGCACGAAGCGGCTGCAACAGCTGCTCTTGTATAGCGGTGCGCTTTGCCATCTTCTTATCTACAACCTTGAATGTGATAAAGTCCACCGAGTACGGCATATTCGTGCCGTTTTCCATTCGAGTGTGGAAATACAGCAAGCCGTTATGGGCATACAAGCCACGAAGCAGGAACTTCATACCGAACTGCTGTGCACCGATGTGCTTAATGCAGCGTCTGTCATTCTGATAGATGGTCTGCATCATCAGCTTTACTAATACGGGCGACTCGTTACCAAGTTCCTTAAAGTAAATATCAGAGCGATTGCTTGGCAGCCTGCCTTCCGTCGTGGAGAGAAAGTCTTTCATCTCAATGCTGAGTTTCTCCGGTTCATCAGCATACTTCACGTTGAAAGCATAGAAAGAGCCGTCCTCACAGATGACACTCATGTTAGTCTCTGTCTCAAAGTCCTTCACCGAAGCCTTTACACGTAGTACGTTCTCAGCATCCTCCGCCTTCCCCGCGATGATGTTCTGTGAACCTAAGTCTACATAGCGGATGGCAGAAGGGAAGATAAGATGCACGGTCTTGTCAAAGGTAACGTCAAGACCATAAGGCAGTACGACACGCCCTGTTGGAATAGCACGACTCATACCTTGAAAAAGCTCTCCTGAAGTAAGCGGTCGGCTTGGTGTCAGGCCATCATTGTTTTCCTGTGCTGTGGCTGTTGCTCCCACCATGGCAAGCATAGCCATTGATAAAATAATTTTCTTCATTGTTCCTTTTTTATTTGATGTTATTTTTTACTTATCATTTTCGATTGTTTTATTTGGACTGAACCAAGAAAAGGCGGTAGCCACCCTTGAGCGTTACCTTGACGGTGCGCAGTTTCTTCTGAAGCAGCTGACTTGCACCCTGCATCACCCCACGGGCAGCCTCGGAGAGAATCTGGTCCTTGGCAGAGGAAGCGAAGGTAAAGGATGTACCCATTGAACCGCCGATGTTCGCCCCGACTTCCTTAAGCGCATTGATGTCCTCCGAACCTGGTATATACACACCCTCCTGTCCGTCCGTATCGTATGCCGAGAGCTTGACAGCTATGATATGGCCGTCTACCTCAATGCTTTTGATAAGCAGGTGCATACGATTGCCCTCAATCTTGGCAACGGCTATGAGTCGGCTTTGCCGTGGAATGTGCAGTCCCTGTACCTTGGCACTTTCCAGCAGACGGAGCATGACATTATCTCCCTCTTTGAGCGTCGTTGTCCTGTCCACCACCACTTTGAGTGTGTTGCGCATCGTAGGTACAACCGTGCTTGCGAGCGAGTGAAAGCCCAAGTTGCGTGCTTTCGTGCCATACTCCTTGATGAAGTCCGCATCGCTCATCGGCTGCCCCAGTGAGGATACTACTTGTTTGCGTTCCGCCAAGATTTCCATTGCAGGCAAGTCGGCCGAACCTCCGCTTATATTACTGCCCATACTCTGACCTTTGTCCGTAGCCATTTGCCCTTTACCCTCGGTAAAGTCATTACCCAAAGATGGTGCAGCGGCAGAAGCCTTGGGAAGATACTTCGCTGCCATCTGATAGCTCTTTTCCATCAAGGCAAGCTGCCGTTTCTCTTCATTGTCCTCCTTACTATCCTTTTGAGATAGTTCTTTCTTTAGATTATCAATCTCCGAGCGCAGGGCTTCACGCTCCTGCTCGTGTGGGTCGGGAGCGTAAAAAGAGTTCAAGAGCCGATTATTCTCCTCATAGCGATGCATGGAGTTTTCTATCTTTGCCGTAGAAGCAGCTGTCTCTGCACGCTGCTCCTCTGATGGAGCAGTGTTCTGTGCGAAATAGTCCGATAGTCTGCCCATCTCCTCGCGGGTCTGTTCCTCCTCATGTGCCTTGTCGCCTAATTCGTAGGCTTTGAGCTTGTTTTCGGTGAGCTTTTCTGTCGTTGCCTGCGGGATGCTGTCATTGAGTCCCTGTTCCGCTGCGGTCTTATCCTTGCCCGACGGTGCGAAGATAAACCACATCGAGAGGGCAAACAGCACTCCCAGACCTCCGAAGACCAAGCCTTTCTTCATTTGTTCTTTCTGTTTATTATCCATTTTCTTTGATTGTTTGATGATGTTGTACGTAAAAATTGCCGTGTAACTCATGTAAAGTACTGTCCGTCCGTATCGGACTGTCCATCAGCTTTCCCGTGGGGATGGGTAGTTTTTCCTTCTTTGGAGGAAGGAAAAACTGCGCTATCATCCAAAGCGAGCACAGCAGATAGATGAAACTCAGCCCATAGACGATTTCCTTTCTCTGCCTTATCGTGAGCCTTTCACACCGATGGCGAAGCCATAGGTGAAAGCGCAGATAGTGACGTGAGAGTAAAAAGTATCTTTTCCTTGCCATAGCCTTATCGTTTATAAGTCTGTATGTCCCTGTTCTCCTTGACGAGGAAGTTCTCCATCAGGAAGCCTTGTGGGTTATTATCCGAACGGACTGAGTTCTGCAGCGTGCAGGTCGTAACAAGACTGCGCTCCGTAACATTACTCTGGCGGACGATAAACTCCCTTGCATAGGTCGTTACCGCATAAGGGTAAGTATTAAAGTTGCAGTGGATAGAGTCCACCTCTATGCGCTGATTGACATTACCCGATATGGCACGGTTATAATAGCCCTTCTCTGCCAAGTCCTTGTAATAGTTGAAAGCCGACTTGTCGCACAGCACGAAGACACGTTCCATATTCTTCTCGATGGCATCCTTGTCGGGCGCAATGGTGAAGAACAGCTCGTGGAAGCGACGCACATGCTCCCGCGCTTCGGCGGGGCAGTTCTGCGACAAGTCCTGCGAGAGGGCGAGCATCAGGCTCTTGCCCCCGTCCAATACGTAAATCTTCTCGCGCTGCCGTTCGGCAAACCGTATTAGTACACAAAGCAGGGATGCAAGCACACGCGGCCGGCCTCCCTCTATCACTTTAAAAAATAGTAAAACAAAAAAGGGTAAAAAGACGCATCGGCATCTTTTCACCCTTTCACCTTTTCAATTCTTCACCTTTCTACGGCTTCGGCATTTTCGGCTTTTTATTCAAGTCCTTCCGTTTGGGGTTATCCACCTCCACCTCGATTTTACCGAGCGCCTTGCGGATAGCATCCTTCCACGTCACGATGATGCGAGGGCGTTTCAGCGCAGAGGCAACCGTCACGTCCTCCTCCTTCTCCAGCATCCGCGAGGGAATGGTAGTGCGAAGCGAAAAGATGTCGCCCAAGTCGAGCGAACCGCCCATCGTCACCACCTCCACCACGATGTTGCGCAGCGTGATAAACACGTTCCTCACATCGCCCTCGCTCAACGACGTTTCGCGCACGATGCGGTTGATGAGCCACTCCTGCGAGAACTTCATCGGAGCCTTCTGCACCGCTCCATACCCCTTCTGCCCCTTGCGCGGGCCTACTCTGAGAATACTCTCAACTACTTTAAAACTAATCATGTTTTCTTATGTATTAAATGAATAATGTGGGGCTCTGCCGTTGGGCTTTGCCCCGTTAACGTGTTCTGTTTCTGCGCATGTTTTGCACCCATACTTAAACTCCTTTTGGACGTATACTTAAGGTACCGGAGGACTGATACTTAAACTCGTCGAGGACTTTAACTTAGACTCCCAGAGGACTTTAACTTAGAGTCCATGAGGAGTGATACTTAACATCCTCAAGGAGTAATACCGAGACTCCCTCACGACCTCCAATAGCAGTCCTCCGGCACTTCCAATATCTCTCCCTTAGTCCTCCCAAGGCGAGTAGCCCGCCATCGTTTGTTCGCCTGCTCCGCCCTCCTCGTCTTCGTCGAAGATGCCGGGCTTGGCCAGTCCTTCGTTCTCGCCTACGGAGTGCGAACTCACAACAAATTGTGCGATATTATCGTCGGTCAAGAGTTGGATAACCTTAATCTGCGGGGTGATATATCTTTATTTCATTGTTTACTACTTATTACTTAATACTTTCTCTCCTTACTCCCTCACTACTTTCTTGCCGTTGACGATGTAGATGCCACGGCCGGGATTTGTAACTCGCCGCCCTTGGAGGTCATAGATGACGTTTTCGCGTGGCTGCATTGTCGGGCGAACGTCGCGTATGCCGGTCGTTTCGGCCTCCTTGCGGGCGGCATCGAAGTCGATTGTAAATCCTTTGGCGGGCGCAATGGCTAATGGCAGACGCAGACCAGCGCGATGAGCCGCCAGCTTGATGGAAGCACCATTCCGAGTGCCCTGCTTATAGAACCCGAGGCCCTCGTCGCCGTTATTGGAGAAGATATAATATTTGTAACCGGCTGCGTTGAACTCTTGCTCGGTGGCGGTGCCGATGAGCAGGTTGCCCGTGACGCTTTCTTCTGTTCCCGTCACGTTAGCTTGATATTCAACGGTGGTGTTGGGCGTGCCCTGCAGGATGAAGCCCGTCTGCTTGGGGATTATCTTGCCTGCACCGAACGCTTTCACCACAGCTTGGTCGGGAATTATCTTGCTTCCACTTGGGTTGATGCCCGTGATGATATACGCCGTGCAGCCCGCGGGTACTTTAAAGTTCTCGTTCTCCAAGTAATAGGATGTGTAGCCGGCAGAGCCGACCTTAACCTCCTCGCGGAACTTGTCGCTGTAAGCCGACCAATTGATGGCAGCCTTGTATGCGGTACTACAATCTACGGGAACAAAGATTTCGAGGGTAGATTGGGTGCCGAACGTGTTCTCGCCGAGGATGAAAGGCGTAGTGTGCAGAACGTCCACTCGCTGCTTGATGTCGTAAACTTCCTTACCCATCTGCTCGATCGTGGGCGGAACGCTAAAATTATCAAGCGGTAATCCTTGCCCACCTTCTCTTATACTGAAAGGCTCGTCGCCGATGATGCGTATCGTCGGAGGTAAAACGCTCACTTCTTTGATATAATTCACGGGATCTGTGGCATATTGGTGCGCAATAAACGACCAACTTCCAATCTCCTCAATCTTCGACTGTGCTAAACCGTGAATGCGTTTTCGAGTAAATGCTTCGCCTGACAATCCGAGGCGTTCAATCTCCTTTACATTGGGCGAAATCCATACTTCTTCTATTGTAGCGTGGTTTAACCAGGATTGTGGGATAACTTCTAAGTTTTCTGGCGTGCAAAGGTGCCTTACTGTTCCGCCATAGATAAAATTTCCTTCAGACTTCCTAATCGATGCGGGGAAGTTAATCGAGTCTACTTGAGTATTATTAAATGCACTACCCAAGAAAGTTACTTGATAGGTCTTGCCACCATATTCAACGGCTGAGGGAATTACGATAGGCTTGTCAGAGGGGTACTTTATTCCGTCTGCTGGATAAATAAATGCAACTTCATCAACAGAAGCATCATAGGACTTTTGATAGGAGGAAGAGCCTTCTAAGATCTCGAACCAAAGCTTAACGTTATGTTCACCGGTAACGCTGAACTTAGTCTGTGCCTTACTTGCCACAAGTGTGAAAAAGCAAACAAAGAGTAATAGAAATCTTTTCATACTGATTGTTATTTTATTTACTGAATACATACATAAAAATCATCGTTATTTGCCTCTTGCGCGGCTTGGCAAAAGGGTACGAAAAAGCGAACAAAGGGAACTCTTACGAGCCCTTTGCTGATGGGGGTTACGACACGCTTCACGCGCGCGTAAGCGAAAGTGAAAAATGTGTAGTTAGACGCTAGGTGCGAATGTGTGTGTGTGTGTGTGTGTGTGTGTGTGTGTGTGTGTGTGTGTGTGT
>NZ_JH594521.1:588876-784911 GCF_000243035.1 Prevotella micans F0438 | reverse complement strand
TGTGTGTGTGTGTGTGTGTGTGTGTGTGTGTGTGTGTGTGTGTGTTAGCAAATTATTTGGAACCACCAAATAATCGGGCACAAAAATAACAGAAAAGTTCTCGCCTTTCTGCCTCGGCATTGCGCCATGTCTATTGCTCATTGCACCTTGTCTATTGTTCATTGTGCCCTGTCTATTGTTCGTTGCACCCTGTCTATTATTCATTGTGATTGCACCTTGTCTTTTGTTCATTGTGCCTCGTATCATCTTGCTATTGATAACACTCTTACGTTTCACGGCGGCAAAGATAACACAATCTTTCCGAACTGCCAAATAATAGGAAAGGAAATGTTTGGAAGATCTCGTAAAAGACTACAGTAGGCGAACACCGACATCAACAAGAGCAAGGAGGTGACGGATAAGGTTACGGGAGAAACCAAGAACATTAAAGTAAGGGACGGACATGCCATACAGATGGCGAATGCCAAGATAGAGGAAATCAGACAGGGCTTTGTCGATTGGCTCGGACGCACACCTGACACGTTCAAGCAACAGCTCTCCGACCGTTACAATCGTCTTTTCAACTGTTTTGTGCGGCCCAACTTTGACGGTACGCACCAGACATTCCCCGACCTTGACCTCAGACGGTTGGGCATTGCCGATACCTTTAGGAAAGCTTATCCCAATGCTAAGGTACTCTATCCCGGCAAGAATGATTTCAACAAGCAGAACAGACAACGTATCTTCAACGACATCAAGAACAACGACTGGGACTGTATTATCTTGACGCACGAGCAGTTCGGAATGATACCGCAAGCATTGGAGATACAGGAGGCTATTTTGCAAAAGGAGATGGACTCCGTGGAGGAAAACCTCGAAGTCTTGCGCATGCAGGGGGCGGAGATTTCCCGTGGTATGCTCAAAGGCTCGGAGAATCGCAAGCAGACACTGGAAGCCAAATTGCAGGGGATTCAAGACAGCATTGCAGAGCGTAAGGACGATGCCGTAGATTTTAAGATGATGGGTATTGACCACCTCTTTGTCGATGAAAGCCACCAATTCAAGAACCTAATGTTCAACACACGCCACGACCGTGTGTCGGGCTTGGGCAATCCTGATGGTTCACAGCGTGCCTTAAACATGCTCTTTGCCATTCGTACCATACAAGAACGGTCCGGAAAGGACTTAGGAGCGACTTTCCTTTCGGGAACGACCATCAGCAACTCACTGACAGAATTGTACCTGCTTTTCAAATACCTGCGCCCACAGGCATTGGAGCGGCAGGGTATCAACAGCTTTGATGCATGGGCGGCGGTCTTTGCCAAGAAATCGACAGACTATGAGTTCTCCATCACAAACGACATCATTCAGAAAGAGCGGTTTAGGACATTCATTAAGGTGCCTGAGCTGGCTGCGTTCTATGCGGAGATATGCGATTTTCGCACTGCCAAAGACATCGGTATTGACCGTCCTGAGAAGAATGAGATTCTGCACAACATACGGCCTACGCCCGAGCAGGAGGTCTTTATCGGCAAACTGATGGAGTTTGCCAAGAGTGGCGATGCCACTCTCTTGGGACGAGCACCACTGAGTGAGAGTGAGGAAAGAGCAAAGATGCTCATCGCAACGGATTACGCACGCAAGATGAGCCTTGATTTACGCATGATTGATGAAAATGCGTACTCAGATCATATTGACAACAAGGCAAGTCATTGTGCGAAACTCTTGAATGACTATTATCAGAAGTACGATGCACAGAAAGGAACGCAGTTTGTTTTCTCTGATTTGGGGACTTACAAGCCCGGTGGAGACTTCAACATCTATTCGGAAATCAAAAGAAAGTTGGTGGAAGACTACCATATCCCAGCATACGAGATACGCTTCATTCAGGAATGCAAGAATGAGAAGGCAAAGAAAGCAATGGTGGATGCCATGAATCGGGGCGACATCCGCATCATTTTCGGCTCAACTTCTATGTTGGGAACAGGCGTGAATGCCCAACAGCGGGCGGTAGCAGTCCATCAACTCGATACACCGTGGCGACCGTCAGACCTTGAGCAACGCAATGGGCGTGCTATCCGAAAAGGAAATCTTGTCGCCAAGGAGTTTGCCGACAACAAGGTAGATGTCATCATCTATGCCGTAGAGCGTTCCTTGGACAGCTACAAGTTCAACCTGCTGCACAATAAACAGCTCTTCATCAATCAGTTAAAGACAAACACGCTGGGTAGTCGTACCATTGACGAGGGTTCAATTGACGAGGACAGTGGAATGAACTTTTCCGAGTATGTGGCTGTACTTTCAGGCAACACCGACCTTTTAGAGAAAGCAAGATTGGATAAGAAGATTACCACCTTGGAATCAGAACGTAAGAACTTCCTTAGGGAACGTGATGCTGCAACGGGGAAGTTGGCTGAGATTGAGAGTTCCGTGTCCTTCCATACGGATAAAATCAAGGAGGCACAGTCTGACTTAGCTCTCTTTGAGAAGCGTGTGGAGCGTGATGATGAAGGTACACCTATAAATAAACTGACAATCAAAGGTGTGGAAGACAGCACCGATATCAAGGCCATTGCTGCACGTTTACAAGAAATAGACGAAAAAGCTCGCACCAAAGGAGAGTACAACAAAATCGGTGAAGTGTATGGTTTCTCCATTATGGTCAAGACAGAGAGTACTTCCAAGGACTTGTTCGACTGTTCAGTGAATCGCTTCTTTGTGAAAGGGCAGGAGAGTATCTACTATACCTATAATAACGGTAAGTTGGCAACTGACCCGAAACTTGCGTGTCAGAACTTCATTAATGCCTTGGAACGTATTCCAAAGGTAATAGAGTCGCATGAGAAGGAAATGGCAAAGGTTGTTGCAAATAAAGAAGTTTATACTAATATTGCTAACTGTTCTTGGAAAAAAGAGGACGAGCTTCGCTCACTTAAAAGTGAAGCTGCGGAGCTGGACAGAAAGATTGCACTTACACTTGCACCACCGGAGGAAGAGAAAGAAGATGAGCAAAAAGTTGGTATAGAAGAAGATTTACGGCCATCTATAACTGCTTATGAAAGACGGACGGAACTGTCATCATCAGCTTCAACCTCAACTGTCCCTGACAATCCTCTGTCTGCCCAAAATGAAAATCAGCAAAATATCACGGACAAAAAGGACGTGATGAGTAATACCGTTGTGGCCAAACCCAAATGGAAAATGTAATGTTGTGTATGTCAAGTCTGCAAATGAGGAAATATATGCCCTGATTTGCAGACTTGAATATGTGTTATTGAGCGCTTATTTTTTCAATATGTACCTTCTCCAAGGACTTCAGTATTACAGTAAATGATGACTTTATTACTTCCGGAGATGGTATCGGTCGATAAGCAATCAAAGACAAATTCTTTTCGTATATGGGAGACAAAGACGTCCATAGCGCATCAAAGTCTGTCATCAACGGAGATGCGCTTAAACTTTCCAATTCACCCCATCCTTTCGGCTCGTCAAAAGCCTGACGGTCATGTCTTATAAGGCTTTCCACATCACTTGCAAACGCTTTGTCAAGAACATAGTCCCGAAGTTGCCCAATCGACAATAACGCATCCAAATCATAGAAATGGCGTATTTTGGACGATAAGGCGGCCAATGGGCTATTGCTCATTGAAAAGCGGATGAGAGAAACGGTTTTCTCACACAATGTTTGTTTAAGCGACAATACGTTCAATTCAAATGGCTCAAGGTGGTATTGGGTGATAAAATCATCCATACCCTGATTCTTCAGAAATGTAGTTACAAAGGGTTCTATCACCCGTTTTTCATTTGGAAACGGATTGGCAAACGCACTAATCTCCACAATTATACGGGCAGGAATTGGATTTGTACTTGCATCCAGTTCTATTTTGGCATCATAGAGAAATGCCTGTTTCCTGTATTTCGAACCTTTGGATATATCAGAAAATTCTTTGTCTTCCCTCAAACCTGCTGTTACTTCTTTCATGAGATGCGACAGGAGCGTTTTGACTTGGTTGCCGCTCATTTGCTCACTGATGACAGCGAAATCGACATCCTCTGAAAATCGGTTGATGAGTTGATATGCCTTGGACAATGAAGTTCCACCCTTAAACACTATTTGCGAGGCATAGGCACTCTTGGATAATAATCGGAGTACCGCTGATATGTAATAGTCTTTCTCTATCAGTTGGACAGGGATGGCCAAAGCATCTGAAGTTGCATGAACAAGGTCCACAAACAGTTCCGGCTCTAAATGTAATTCTTTCATTCTATGTTCCATTGATTGGAAATTGATTTTGATGAGAGTCCAATCCTAAATCGCGTCAGTGGACTTAATGTACGATGCAGTTCTGCAGCCAAAGGCTCCTCGTCGAGCATAGAGCCTAATAAGGCTCGCGTAAGCGGAGAATATCTCATAGCAAGCTCCACCAAGAGTTTTTTCCTCTTCTGGCTATACCCATTCACTTTGGTTTTAAGGAGTGAATACGATTTGTCAATAGCCGTATCGGGTATTTTTTTTATCCACTTTAAGCAATCCAACAATCGTAATAGCTCAATATTTTCCCGGGTAATCATATTTTTCTGCAAAACGAATCGTATGGCATATATCCCTCGTCTTCGGTTTCGGCTGAGGAAGTTCGTTCCAATTTCAATCATCGTTGACTGTTGTGTTGTCAATCCCAATAAGTTAAAGGCATAGAGACCTGTCAAATAACCAATCGGAATGTTGTTCTTGTAAAGTAAATCCTTGAACCGTTCTTCCAGCGCCGGACCAACAATTCCAAACTTCGTTTGCTTGGGCTTGTAATAAACACCCGGATTCAACCGCTCTATCGTTCCTTCTTGAACAAGCCGTCCCAAGGCAACTACGGCTGCATTCTGTTCTGCACGCGAAAGTTTCAAATCTTCCATACGAAAGACCTTACCTTCCTCAAAGCCCAAAACCTTTTGCCTTATTGTCTTACTTGTCATACTTGCCCGTTTTTGGTGCAAAGGTACTCTTTTTGTTGTGTAAATGCAAGTATTTACACAACAAAAAGAGGAGCAGTATATCCAAAACACCTACCATTCCTCCCGTTTTCGTACCATTTCATCTATCTCCTCGCGTAAAAACAACAAACGTCCATTGGCCTTAAGATAGGGGATTTTTCCTGCCCAAACCCAGTTGTAAACAGTTTTTTGTTCCACCTTCAAGATTTTGGAAACATCGATGATGTCCAAGTATTCCGGTTTCAATGGAGGGTGAACGGTTGTATCTATTTCCTGTTCCCGCAGGACGAGCAAACGGTCGAGCTTATCTTCCACATTCTTCAGTTTATCAAACAGGCGTTTCTGCCATGTATCTTCAGGCTGATGGTCTAAGTATGGCATAGTTCTCCTTTTTGATAGTTTCCATTTACATCTTGTGTCAAGATACGTTGCTCTTTCATATAGGCAATATATTTCTTCGCAGTTCTGTCCTTGATTTCCATTTCACGTATCAGAACCTCACACAGTTCTTGGTATGAGAGTTTGAGAGAACTTCGGAAAGCCTCTTTAATAACGGCAATAAGCTCATCGGTCTTTCGTTTCTCCTTATCCTCTTTCGATTTTTCTCCACGATAGACGTGCATATCCCCCACCTTGTCCCACCCGAAGAGTATCATCGGAACGTCCAGCGGACTTCCGTCACGGACTTTCAGTGCCTTTACCACCGAGTATTCCGGATTGTCATCTTTCTCTATAGAGAGGATACCTGCTGCCTTGCGTTGCAGCTCGGAACCGATGTGACCACGGAGCTTAATGCCATTCGGCACAAAGTGCAGCACGCAGATGATGCAAGTATTATATATGCCAGCTAAACGGTATAACTCATCTACAATGGCAATACTTTCCGTTTCATCGTTGGCGGAGCGTATCAAGTCGGCTATACCATCAATCACCACAAGATGGATGCCTCCATGCTTGTGGTGAAACAAATCCATGCTCTCACGGATAAGTTTCAATCTGTCCTTACGGGAGAGCGAGGCAAGGTACAGGGAGTGGTAAAACTCTGGTACAGTTTTCAATGAAGCACGTTGTAAGGTCTTACCCAAATTTTTGTGCAGTTGTGCCTCGGACTGTTCCGTGTCGTAGTGTAATACCGCCAAGCCGTTAGGGTTGGGCGTAATTTCCAATCCCAATGTCCTCTCGGAAGGTAACCGTTCTGTTCCTAATGTCCCAGCAAGAATGGCAGCCACATAATTGCTTTTGCCCGTACCTTCGCCGCCCGTAATACAAAACAGATTGTCTTGTGTCCCCAACGGTACGCCATTCACTGTCACAACGGACTTTGAAGCATCGGGGGGATTGTCATAGTCTATTTCACATGAACGTAGCATCATGATGGTCTGTGTATAAATTTGGGAGAGCATGGTTGACAGCAACCCTCTCAATTCTTTTTCATTATGTCCTAAGGCAAAGTAATCGGATATGTCTTTCTCACTTTTGATGCCTTGAAGGGGGAGCGTCAGGGTAAGGACCTTATAAGCGGACAGAACTTCCGCTTGCCGTTCAGCCTCCCTGAGTCCGGTCTCGTCCGTATCGTATAAGAGAATGATGTGGCGAAAACGAAGCAGCAGGCTCTCGATTATGCTTTCAGGGATTTGTGCAGTCTCACTGTTGAAACAGATGGCATTGAAATGATGGGCGGAGAGGGAAAGCACATCCTTCTCTCCACCCGTGATGAAGAGTATGTCGCCCTTGTTGGGCAGCTGTTCAAAGCCGAACACATAATCTTCCACTTTTTCTCCTCCATACAAAAACCGCATTTTACTGAATGGACGGTACACTTTAACAAAGTTCCTCATAGCATAGCAGAACATCGGTTCTTCCGAAGAAGAATAAATGGTATATGCCTTTCCTTGGTTTGAAACCGACTCAAAACGGGCTATGGACTTGACCTGAAAGCGCTGCAGGGTTTTCGTCCCGATACCGTATCGTTTCCAAAATTCAAGTTCGTTATCCTTGTAAGATTGTTCTGCGATCCTGAACCATTTCTTGGAGCCTACCTGCTTATTGGCATCCACGGATGTGGGAGGTTTGGGAAGAATATTGGCATTCGACTTGCTTTTCTCGCCCCAATCATTGTACGGCAATGAAATGTTCAGTTGCAGGTCATTGATAATCATCTTCAGCACTTTCATAAAATCCCTCCGTATATCCAAGCCTTGTATTGCGGCTGCAAACCAAAAACAGTCACCGGAATACATTTCGTTACCGAAGTCTTTCATGCGATAGCACTTCGACCTCGTGTCAAAATAGATATTGCAGGAAGCCCGTTTGTCCTCATATAGCGGATTCCGAAAATTCCGTTTGGGAACAAAATCAATCGGTATATAGAAACTGAAGACTTCCAGTCCTCTGTTTGTGTGTTCCAAGATTTCTTCCTTAATGTTCATAGTTCCTCAAACAAAATTTGTGAATCTCCCATATATCCTTTCTGGATACCGTCCTTGTAGGCATTGAGCCTTTGAAGTGCTTCCACTCTACGAAAGCCTTTGAAGGAAGCACGCCCCGTCTTGATTGCAATGTACAGTCCTTTGAAGGGATAAACCACATGATTGCAGGAAACATAGCGATAAGGGACAACCTTGCTGTCTCTCCATCGCGCCAGTGAAGCTCTGGATATGCCTAGAAGCCGCAGGACATCGGAAGAGTTCAGTTCAATCTTTTCTTCTAACACGGCATAGTCCTGTTTCAGTTCAAGAATGAAGCTTGCAATTCGATCCATGCTCTCTTTCAAGGAATGTATTTCCTCCAAAAGGGTAGCAGGAAGCATGTTATTCTCTGTCATCACGCATCAGTTTTTGAATAAGTTCCTCGATTGCTTCTATCAAATCATGAAATGTATATATGCAGTCTTGCTTTTTTACTATACGGTTGGCAAGAAATATGATATGCTGAATCATTCTTTTGTGATCTACCTGACAGAGCCTGTTCAACAAAAAGATGAGATCTTCTTTTTCAATTGTAAAGAAACGATGGTCTTTGTCTTCGGTGGTATGCACCAAAGATTCTATCATTCCTTTGGGAAGATGCAAAAGAAGCACATCCATATCGAATGCCGAGGCACATTTGGTATAGGTGTCAATTCTCAAATCTGTCTGCATTTTGCAATGCTTCCTAAAATTGGAATACTCCATACCAGCAACTTGGGCTCTCATCTTGCTGTTATCGCAAGAAGACAGCATGATTTCAAGAGTGGGAAGCACGATAAACAAGCGTCCCTCTCTCTCTTGAGGTATCATCTTCTTATCCATTTTGTGTATTAAATTGATTTTCAAATGCAAAGTTCTAAAGAAATAAACCTTTTTTTAGAATATTAAATTGCCAATGTTGGCAATATGAAACCATTTGCAATTTTTGTTGCTTTTCACACGGCATAGACCGTCAGTGCACGGTGCAAGTCCCTTTTATATATAAGGGCTTGCACCGTGCACTGAAATTGTAGCCGGAATCTTTCTAAAAGATTTTCAATCAAATATTTGGCGGCAGTTCATTTTTTATGTACCTTTGTACCCGAAATGACATAGGTGATGTCAGTAGAGCTAATTATTTAAGTACTCTCAAAATACTCTATAGTGGCTACAATTTGGTTACATAGATGAATGAGACCGATAAAAATAGTTGTGATACAAGGTGTTACAGAATCAAGTTCAAGTCTCGTACGACCGCAAAAGGAATGCTTCGTTTAAGAGGTATTCCTTTTTTATTTATATACTACTCAATGAAAGTCAACTATAAACTACTGCAATGAAAATCAACGACAGATACTACAACAAATCATGGATACCAGACCCAAGCCAAATAGAAGCAATTGAAGCGCAAGATAGTTATCATTTTGTGATGTCGCCTCCGGGATGTGGTAAAACTCAGATTCTTACAGAGCGGATACGCTACGCACATGATAAAGGAATAAAGTACACCGACATGTTCTGCGTAACATTCACTAACCGGGCAGCACGAGTGATTCGCGAACGCATTCGGTCAATCCTCGGTGATAAAGGAGCAGAAGAGGTTTATGTTGGAAATGTACATCGCTATTGCTCCAGGTTTCTTTATAAACATGCAGTCGTACCAGCAGGAAGCTCGATGCTTGACGATAACGATGCGATCGGAGTCATTACTCAATACACTAACGAGGACGAACATGCTATTATCGCGAATCCGGGGCGGCGCAGAATGTATGCCGAAATTATTCAACTAGCGGGATTAATGCATCAAATAATCCACAAACATCCTCGTCATTTGCGTATACATCCCGAATGTGTTAAGCCAAACGATATCCTAGCCATGCGAAGTATATGCAAGGCGCACCGCATGACGTTCGACGCAAAAGCTATGATAGACATCTTCGAGAATACCGATTTCTATCTGGATGCAGCTAAAGAGGGAGTTTACGATTTCAAGACACGACAGATAATAGAGCTTTTCCTGCGTAAGATGTCACTTGCCTATCGCTATAAAAGCGATAAACGAGCAAACAACCTGCTCGATTTCGAAGACCTGCTTCTTCTCACCTACGATGCTATGCGATCGGACTCTATCGGGAAATATAAGCGTTATCCCTGGGTACAGGTGGATGAGGTGCAAGACTTGAATCCCTTACAACTCGCAATCATCGATGCTATCACCGCTCCCGAAGGTGCAACGACTGTTTATTTAGGCGACGAGCAGCAAGCCATCTACTCTTTCATGGGTGCCAAAACCGAAACGCTCAATGACTTAAAAGAACGTTGTGCCGGCCACGTGCACTACCTCAATGTGAATCACCGCTCCCCAGCCTATCTCCTCGAAGTATTTAATCACTACGCTGAAAAAGTACTGAATATCGACAGGAATCTGCTACCCACGACTACCTATGCGCCAAAAAAATCAGGCGACGAGCTACGATTGATTGAATGCGACACCATAGAAACTGAAATGCAAGAAGTAGCTAATCTGGCCAGTAGATTCTCCCAAAACGATAAAGAAACCACTGCCATAATTGTAACTTCAAATCGCGAAGCTGACGCCATGAGTAAAGTACTTGACAGTCATAACCTACCACATTTCAAAGTATCGGGTACCGACCTCTTCTCGTCCGACGAAGTAAAGCTTCTCTTAGCCCACCTCAACGTGCTCGCTAACGAAGATAACCTTATTGCGTGGGTCAGGCTATTCAAGGGGCTAAAAGTGTTCGAAACTACCACCGCATCACGCAACTTCATCCGTGCACTAAGCGATCGCGCCATACTGCCAACCGACTTCCTGATCTACGATAACAGTACCTATGTTCAAGATTTCTACGAAGAATATGAGAATAGAGAAATTGTTATATTCGACACCGAAACAACCGGCCTAAACATCTTCGAGGATGATATTCTACAAATCGCCGCCGTAACCTTACGTCATGGCCAAATAGTCGAAGGCTCCGAATTCAATATATTCATTGCCACCCAACGTAAAATACCACGAAAGCTAGGCGATATCGAAAATCCTATCATCGAGGAAATGAAACACAACACCCTACACGACCATGCCGATGCCCTACAACAATTCATTAACTACGTTGGTCGCCGACCCTTGATCGGACACAACGCCGACTACGACTACAACATACTCATCCACAACCTAGAGCGCTATCTTCCACACATTGACCTACGCCAGCAATGCCCCAAATATTTCGATTCCCTCAAGCTCATCCGCCTTCTCGAACCTCACTTACACGAATATAAACTCAAAACTCTACTAACTATACTAAACCTAGAAGGTGAGAACTCACATCTTGCCGATGCCGACGTACATGCAACTTGTAGTCTTGTTGTATATTGCCATCGCAAAGCAGCCAAAATTATCGACAGTCAACAACAATTCATTAGTCACAAACGCGTTCAGGAACACATCTCAATCTTACGAAAAAGATATGCTAACCGCTATCTCCAAACCCGTCGGAATCTCTATCTGCGTAATGCCGAATCATCACTAACAAACCAACTCAACGAGTTCTACGAATACCTACTCGCAGAAAAATACATCGAAAAATTCGACAATCTGCCACGAATCATCAACTACCTCAACCACGACATGATAGACCCCTGCACTACCCCCTCGCTATATGAGCAATTCACCGCCCATATAATCGACATCAACAGCCTTAGAGAATCCGACATCTGCGGTAGTTCATCAATGACCGACCGCCTTTTCATAGTTACCCTCCACAAGGCCAAGGGTATGGAGTTCCACAACGTCATCGTCGTCAATGCTGTTGATGGTTGCTACCCTACCCGTTCCCACATTGCTACCCCTATGGCCATAATAGAAGACAGTCGCAAATTCTATGTAGGTCTATCCCGCGCCCGCAAACGTCTCTACATAACCTATTCCTCAATCAGTATTGAAGGCAACCGTCCTCAGGCCCGTTTCCTCACCAGATTCATGCAGCCTATCCTACACTATTTTCAACAGCTCCCAATTTTGCGACGCAGTGGGAAAAATATATTTTTAAAAAGTTAATCGTTTATAAAACAACATTTACTACCCAGGCATACAAAAAACTCATCTCCGACCTAATAAACCACATTAATCGGATAATCAACAACTGCAAAATTCACAAACTAGGACTAGAATAAGACACGGAATAGGATAAAGCATAAAACGCAGATTTATTTTTTGATATGATGAATTATATAATTTGTCTGGGAGCTTTTTCGCAGTGATACATGGATTTTTTCGTCCGTGTGCTCTCAAATCAAAGAACATAGAATATGTTAATAGTTGAACAAGCCGGGTTGGATTATGTCTGAGTCGTAGATATTTTTGCCCAAATGACGATAGGCCAACGGAGTTACCATACGGCCGCGAGAAGTACGCTTAATGAATCCTTCCATAATGAGAAAGGGTTCGTAAACCTCCTCAACTGTACCAGAATCTTCACCTATTGCTGTAGCTATAGTCGATATGCCAACTGGACCACCGCGGAATTTATCGATTATGGTGAGAAGAATCTTGTTATCTATCTCGTCAAGTCCGTATTGGTCTATATTGAGTGATTGCAGTGAAAGCCGTGCTATTTCAAACGTAATTTTGCCGTTGCCCTTCACTTGAGCGAAATCGCGCACTCGCCGCAGGAGCGAGTTGCATATTCGAGGTGTGCCACGCGAACGACGAGCTATTTCAACAGCGGCTTCAGATTCGATTGGGACTCTAAGTAAGCGTGCTGAACGGTTGACAATGTGCTGAAGCGTTTCGGGGTCGTAGTATTCCAAATGAAGGTTTATTCCAAAACGCGCCCGGAGAGGGGCAGTGAGCAAACCGCTGCGCGTTGTTGCCCCAACAAGAGTAAACGGATTGAGATCTATTTGGATTGAGCGTGCAGATGGGCCTTTGTCAATCATGATATCTATGCGATAATCCTCCATCGCAGAATAAAGATACTCCTCGACTACAGGGGATAGACGATGGATTTCGTCAATGAAAAGAACATCGTTCGTTTCGAGCGAGGTGAGTATGCCAGCTAAATCGCCCGGCTTGTCAAGTACTGGGCCAGAAGTGATTTTGAATCCCACTCCGAGTTCATTTGCAATGATATTACTCAAGGTTGTTTTACCCAATCCTGGCGGCCCATGCAGGAGGGTGTGGTCGAGCGATTCGCCTCGATATTTTGCAGCCTCGACAAACACACGCAGGTTTTCAACAATCTTTTGCTGCCCCCTGAAGTCGTCGAAATTAGGCGGGCGCAGAGCATTTTCGAATTCTTTCTCTCCTGCTGTGAGTTGTTTTTCTCTTATGTCGAAATCGTCATTCATTTACTCTACCTTTTTATTGTTTGCAAAGTTAGTTTCCCTCGATTCATTTCACACAATGCTTTTTAAGGAAGTTGTGATACTGGTTTTCGTAACCGTTGAAGACGTTGATGTCTACATCGCCATGAATACCGCTTATTCTACCGTCTGGACTTAGCTGCCAATAAGCCAGTTTTATGTCAGGTTTATATTCACCGTATCGTGCTATCCAAACGAGATAGTTGTCGGCCAGGTCGGGGGCTAAAGGAAGATACTTCTTCGTGAAACTCTGACTGATGTAAAGCACCGGTCGACATCCAGTACGCTTTGTCACCTTTTCCATCCATGCCCTGACACTTCTAAACAAAACCTCCGGTCCTCCCATATGCTTGATTTGCCAATCGGTGGGCTCCACATCGAGTACAGGCGGCATGTCACCTTTGCTCAGCATGCTATTCCGCAAGAAAAATTCGGCTTGTGCAGAACCAGGCGATATTGTAGAGAAGAAGTGATAGGTTCCGGTACGCACTCCATGTACTCTGGCCTGCTTATAATCGGTAGCATAGTAGGCATTGAGCACCGTACAGCCTTCAGTAGATTTGATGTAGATAAAGGACACTGGATAATCAACCCGTCCTTTTATTTTCTTATTGCTTAGCGTTCCAAGATGAGTTATTCGCAGCTTATCCCAGTTGATATCGTAGAGTTTACCTTTCTGTTCGTGTTGATGCCGCGAGATGTCAATGCCGTAAATTCGTTCGGCCGTATAGGTTAGACGTTCACCTTTGAAAACATTCGCTTTCCATTCACCAGCCTGAAGATATTCATACGGAGCGATATAGAATCCAAATCCGTCACGCATTCCTTTAACCCAATGACCTTCGTAGTAGCTGCCATTTCGTCCGTAGCGTTGTCCATAGCCTTCGGGCTTTCCTCCTTTCGTTTCACCGATGTAGAATCCCGCCGAATCAGCAATCGCATTCAATGACATCTCCGCCAACATACTACACCTTTCGGGTGTGCTACTCAGTTTTTTCAACAATTCGAGCGCATCGCTCGGCGTAAGTCGGGTGTGTATACGCAGAGGTGTACGTTTATGCTGGGTCTGCAAAAGAATCGCCCCGGCACTGGGATAAATAGCCAATCGGTTACATGATTCTTTACCCACAAAATAATTATTTATCTGCCTTACCCGGAGTTTATTCCCGGGCTTTATCGCCCGAAGTACCTTTATTAGTTTAGCAAGAGAATCCATTCTATGCACAACCGTCTGCTCATAAGCAGCGATAGAGTTGTATCCATAATCTTGCACGTTGTGAATCCTCAGATAATATCGCAACTCATTGTGTTGCGCCTCGAGTCCACCCAGTTCATTGTCGATTTTGATAAATATTTTTCGCAGAATACCGTGCAGTTTGTCGCTTTTGAGATTCACTATTCCCGACGGGCGCCCCCGCCATTGCGTAACGATCCGGCCGAAGCACGACGGCAGGAAATTCAACCGATTCACCCAATAGCCTTTCAGGTAAATGCGACGGGAGACGATTGAATCTTTCTTCGTACTTCCGCCAGTGAAGGTCGAGTCAGCATAATCGGCGAAATAAGCCACCGCCCTGTTATCGACTTCAAGTTCGTAGTGTGACCGTTGCTCTATGTTCACCTGACATTCTTGGATATGCCTTTCAGTCGGTGGTATTATTCTGTAAATGATGTATGCGGCTAAAATCACCAATATCAAGATAACGATTATTCGGATTGTCTGCCGTGTAATATGTGGATTAATCATGCCTACAAAGGTAATATATGAAAGGAGAGAGAATGTGTCAATAGGCACGTCCTCTCTCCTGTGAATCAGGTTAAGATGTTCTCTATTTCTTAGAAGAGGATTCTTTCGTGGTAGATTTCTTCTTCGGAGCAGACTTTCGAGTTGACGGTTTACGGGATATCGACTTCGATGAAGATTCTATCTGTTCAGTTTCGTATTCCTCTATCTTGGCTTGCAGGCGGGAGATTTCTTTTTCTTTCATCTCTATTTCTTCACCTTGATTGCGGATTGTGGTGAGAAGACTATTGAGTTCATCGTTGTCTATCTCCTCTGGATATAGGTTATTCACGCGGTTGATAAAATCACCGAGGATGTTCATGTAGTTTGTGAAGGCATCGAACGGACTGCTGTAGATTCCGCGGTCGATGCCAACATTTGTGGATTTGGTCGACATGAATCGGAAGTTGTTGCTCGCCTGTAGATAGTCCCAATCCTGATTGAGGCGCGGGTCATTGGTAATACGTACACGGTCGGCTACGCTATATAGTTTTTCAAAGGCCTCACGTTGCATGGGATTTCCAAGCCATGTGCTCACATCGCGTTCCTCGTCCATCCAGCTGAGAATGTCTGGTACGTCAAGCGGACTGATACTTTTCATTTTCATACACACTTCTGTGGGTGTAGAAAAGTTTATACCTCTTTGCTTAGCATATACTGGTATTGCTCTTAGGAAATCCAGGATATTACTCGAAAGAGGTTGCGAAATGCCAAGTGCGGTAAGGTCCATGAAAAGTCCGATGAACTGTTCTTCGTCAGGGAGAGCGGCTATTCGGTCGACAAAAGTATCAGCGAAAAGCGGATAGCCTTCCCATTCGGTGTTTGCGAATCGGAGCGATATATCGTCACTCATGGTGATATCGCGCAACAAGAGTTTGAGCTTAGGTGCATCTATGCAATGATAGAGATAGTGCGGACTTTTCCATCCTAGAACATGTTTAGCACCTTCGGTAAGCATACCTTTGAACCCCATCTGAGTAGCCAGAACACCAATGTCATTGCTGTAGATGAGAGATGAGTTACGGAGCACTTTGGGAGTTTGGTTGAAATATTCTTCAATCTTTTTACATTGGCGTTTCACTTCGTCCTTGAAGCTTTCTTCGTTAGCGAGTGATGCTAGTCCATGCGAATATGGTTCGGCGAGGAATTCAACACATCCAGTTTCGGCTAGCTGTGATAGCTTTTCCAGTACTTGTGGAGCATATTGTTCTAGGCTTTCGATGCCTACACCTGAAAGCGAGAAAGCCAATTTGAAATATTTTCCACCGTCGAGGATCATTTGGTGCAGTGTGTCTAGAGCGGGCATGTAACTACGTTCAACGATGTCTGCTATGGAGCGTTCGTTCTCGTAGTTGTCATAGTAATAATGGTCGGTTCCGATGTCGAAGAATCGGTAACGACGGAGGTGTATCACCTGGTGTATTTCGAAATATAAGCATATTGTCTTCATTGCTGTTTTCTATTTTTGAGTGTTATTATTTCCTTGTGTTTTATACCCATCCGAGAGTGCGCAAATAGAGTTCTTTTATCCATGCGCCTACTTTCTCCCATGTTATTTGGTCTACTTCGCGTTTTCCTTCGGTTGAGAGATAGCTGAACAGGCTTTCGTTATGACAGATGGAATACATTGCGTCGGCCATTGCATGTATATCCCAATAGTCTGTTTTAATGCAATTCTGGAGGATTTCGGCACATCCGCTTTGTTTTGAAATAATGGTTGGAGTACCGCATTGCATCGCTTCAAGAGGTGAGATACCGAAGGGTTCGCTTACGGATGGCATGACGTAGACATCGGAGCTTTTAAGGCATTCATAGACTTCGTTTCCTCGCATGAATCCGGGAAAGTGGAATCGGTCGGCTATATCTCTCTGGGCTGCAAGATAAATCATCTGGTCTATCATGTCGCCTGAGCCAGCCATACAGAATCTCACGTTGCGTGTTCGATGCAATACCATATTGGCGGCTTCGACGAAATATTCCGGTCCTTTCTGCATAGTTAGCCGGCCCAGGAAGGTAATTATCTTTTCCTTATCTCGATGATCAGGACGTGGAATGGCTGCTATTTCATCTTTAAGCGGATAGACAGCGTTGTGGACAGTGAAAACTTTACGTGGATCTTGATGATATTGATTTATTACAGTTTGCCGGGTTAGTTCGGACACGCACATGATACAATCGGCATTGTCCATTCCGTCTTTTTCGATAGAATAGACGGTTGGATTGACTTTTCCTCGTGAGCGATCGAAATCGGTTGCGTGCACGTGTATGCAGAGCGGCCTACCGGAGACGCTTTTGGCGTGCAGTCCGGCTGGATAGGTTAGCCAGTCGTGAGCATGGATTATATCGAAATCCAGTGTGCGAGCCACTACACCGGCAATTATGGAGTAGTTATTTATCTCGTCATGCAGATTGGCCGGATATCCTCCTGCAAAATCCATTGCACCGAGGTCGTTCACGTTCATATAATTGAAGTCGGCATAGATGTGTTCACGCAATCTGTAGTAGAGTTCCGGCTCCATGATGTTTCCCACACGATTCCTGATGTATTCTTCGTTAACATCACGATAGGAAATCGGAACACAGTTCATTGCGACGATATTGGCAAATGTGTGGTCTTCGTCGCCGAACGGATGCGGCAAACAGAGTGTAGTTTCGATGTCACCCTGAGCGTGCAATCCTTCTGAGATTCCGAAATTGGCTGTGGCGAGTCCTCCATAGACATGTGGAGGATATTCCCAGCCGAACATTAAAACTTTCATATCTATTGTTTCCTCCTCTGTTTAGTATTTATATTTTT
Source organism: Prevotella micans F0438 (assembly GCF_000243035.1). NCBI lineage: Bacteria > Pseudomonadati > Bacteroidota > Bacteroidia > Bacteroidales > Prevotellaceae > Prevotella > Prevotella micans. Next base: position 767,534 of record NZ_JH594521.1, on the reverse strand, counting down.
CTAAGAGTTCAAGCGTTCTGAGAACTTCGGCTACATTCATTGCGAATGAGATGGCACCTCGACCACGGAATGGTGGATTACCGTCGAAGAGTTCGGGCAACGTTCCTATGCAGTGCTGATACATTTCGTCTTCATAGCCCACCATTTGTCTTTCGACGAAGCTAAGCCGTGTGCGTTTATATAGTTTCAGACAGGCTTCGAGATAGAATCCTCCGAGCCATGGCCAAGCTGTTCCCTGGTGATAGGCATAATCGCGTTGCGTTTGTTCGCCAACATACATTGGGTTATAGCCGCCGCTTTTGGGAGATAGCGACCGTAATCCTTTTGGTGTGAGAAGTTCGCGTGTACAAACGTCGAGTACACCTTTCTTCTGCTTTTCGTCGAGGGGTGAATAATCGAGTGCTACGGCGATAATCATGTTTGGCCGAACGCTCCAGTCAATCATATTTCCGTCCACATAATCGTAGAGATAACCATAGTCGTTCAGGAATGTTTCGACGAACGACGCCTTGCATTTCTCGGCCAGCTGTTCGTAGTGTTCGGCCTTACTGTCGTCGCCTCGAAGTGTAGCCATCGACGCAACAAATTTCAGTGCGTTGAACCAAAGTGCGTTGAATTCTACAATGAATCCCGAGCGTGGTACTACCGGTCGGCCGTTCACGGTTGAGTTCATCCACGTGATAGCTTCGTTTTTTCCGTCGGCATAAAGCAGTCCGTTCTTTTCTAGAGACAGATTCGGATGCGAGCCTGATTCAATGAACTTAACGATGTCATTGAGCAGTTTGCCATAGAGTTTTTCGCAGCGTTCGCGACCCACTTCGCGGGCATATTGTTGAATGGCCCAGATGCACCACAGCGGAACATCGGGTTTTTCGATTTCATAAATCTTCACCGTTAGTTCCCGGCCTTCCATGAATTCTCGCAATCCGCGCTCGGCTGTTTGCATAACTAGTTCGAAATAGTTCTGTTCTTCGATGCTCAACGTGAGCCCTGGCAGAGAAATGAACTGGTCGCGCGCTCGGCATTTAAACCATGGATAGCCGGCGAAGATATATCGGTCGTCGTTTGCTTCACGATTATGAAACTGGTGGGCGGCATTAACCAGACAGTGGAAGAAATTATCGCGCGGACTGCGTGTTTCAATCTCCTTATCGAATATCTTCTTAAGCTTCGAAGTGGAGGTTTCGGACGTCGAGGCTGAAAAGACAATGCTTTCGCCCTTACGAATAGTCATCTCGAAATAGCCCGGCACGTAGAGGTCTTCGTTCGAGGCATAACCGCGTTCTTGTTCTTTGGGATATTCCAGACCGCGATACCAATAGGGTTCGAAGCGGAACTCGTTTTTTTTCGAGAACTGCATAAATAGCTGCGGATAGCCTTCATACATGCAGGTGCTTATTCCGTTATCGACCTCTTTGTAGTCGCGACTTGCAACCGAATTCTCGTGTGTGAACTGCCTAACGCTTCTGAAAGCGAGGAAGGGGCGAAACTGAAGCGTGGTTTGAGAATTTGCGTCGACAAGCGTGTAGCGAATAAGAATACGGTCTTCGTAATGTTGAAAAACAACTTCCTTCTTTAGCACCACTCCGCCTACTCGATAGACGGTTGTAGGAACCTTGTCGCAATCGAATTCGCGAATATATTTATGTCCTTTCGGACTGAAATTATCGCCCTGATATTTGTGTAATCCCAAGTTGAAAGCCGCTCCATGCTGAATAACCGTTGGGTCGAGCGAGCTAAGCAGCACATGGTTATCGTCGTCCATTCCTGGTACGGGCACCACCAGCAAACCGTGATATTTCCGAGTGTTACAATCAACAATTGTGGAGCACGAATAGGCTCCCGACCTGTTTGTTCTGAGCAATTCTCTCGGCAGCGAGTCCTGTAGATTGGTCATCATCGCCTTCTCGAATTTTAGGTAACTCATAAGCTTTGTTTTTTGATTTATTTATTTCGGCTATCGTCTCTCCTCCTTCACACGTAAATGGGCGAGGTTTAGAGAGGCACTCCAAAGATACGTATTTATGCGTGAGTTAGAGTTATTAGTTATCTCATTCCACACTTCACCGCTCGTTATCAGGGCATCTGGCTGAATATAGATTATTTCGAGTCTTGCACTGCATGTAACTTCCGGCAGAGATTATTTTTTCGACTTGCACGTGATGTAAGTGCCGGCAGAGACTATTTTTCGACTTACATCGCGTGCAAGTACCCGGCAGAGACTATTTTTTCGACTTACACCGCGTGCAAGTACCCGGCAGAGACTATTTTTTCGACTTACACTGCGTGCAAGTACCCGGCAGAGACTATTTTTTCGACTTACACTGCGTGCAAGTACTCGGCAGAGACTATTTTTTCGACTTACACCGCGTGCAAGTACTCGGCAGAGATTATTTTAGATGTTACATCTGATGCAACCGTCCGAAATCATTGATTTTCTCCTGCTTGCATACTATGTAATACACGGAATCAAAGATTTCAGCATTGCAACAACTGTTACGAAGAGTTGGAGTATCAGCATTCCACCTTTTTATATATATATGATAATCCTTCTAAACGAGGTCAAGGTCGAGAGAATCAATTAGAGTTTGAACGGACTTGTAGTTTTGCTTTAGTTTTTTGAGTTCTTGATGAGGTGTGAGCATCGGTTTTATTTCGTCGTGAAGAACCAGTCGGAAGTCAACCTTAATGTTGCCGTTGTGCAGATACTCGGCCATTGTGGCGCGTATACGACCTTTAATTGATAGAATTTCTTCTAGAAGAATCTTATTTTCGGCCAGCACTTCGATGTTCGGATATTCGGTTATACGAGGTGTTAGATTCTTCATCCTTTGAGCTAGTCCGGCGTTGGTTCGAGCAATTCGGGTGCACATTGCACGCCATTGGGTGGCGAGGTCTTGTGGAGTGAAGTGGCTGTCTTCGTCTTTATTGATAATTTCGGGTTCGAGAGTTTGTTGTTGCGCGGGTTTATTGTCGTTCAACACGTTTTTGAACGACATGCCAATGGTTCCCAAACTGAGTTTCGGCTGGACTTGTTGGGCCTGTTCGAGTTGCTCTGTCTTTTGGGTTTTAGTACGGCTCACCCCGGTTACCTGCTGAACCGGTTTCGGCTGAACCTTCTCAATTATATTCTTAAACAGGATTTTCAATCTTCTAGGGCTACGCCCCGCGACAGGGTCGTCGTCCTTCTGAGTTATCTGAGCAATCTCGATTAGAGTTAGTTCAACGAGAAGTCGCTTATTCGAACTCTGCCTGTATTCCACATCACAACGATTCATAATCTGCAGAGCTTTATATAGAAAAAGTGTCGGAGCGTGTTGAGCCTGCTGCTGGAATTTTTGTTGTTGCTGGGCGCTCACTTCGAGTAGCGAGATGGTTTGGGGGTCTTTCGCCATAAGAACATTCCGCACATGTCCTGCCAATCCGTTTACGAGATGTGCACCGTCGAATCCCTTTCCAATAATATCGTTGAGGAGCACCATTATTTCAGGCACTTTATTCTCGAGCGCTAAGTCGATAATCCGGAAATAATTCTCAGCATCGAGCACGTTCAAGTCTTCCATAACCTTTTGATAGGTTAAGTTGCCCTGTGAAAAACTCGCAGCCTGATCGAATATCGAGAGGGCGTCGCGCATTCCTCCGTCGGCTTTTTCGGCAATCATAGCCAGAGCCGGTTCTTCGAACTGAATATTTTCGCACTGAGCCACTTCTTTGAGGTGGTTGATTATATTCTGCACCGTCATTCGCTCGAAATCATAGATTTGACATCGCGAAAGAATAGTTGGCAGAATTTTGTGTTTCTCGGTTGTTGCAAGAATAAATATCACGTGTTTAGGCGGCTCTTCGAGCGTTTTCAGGAAGGCGTTGAAAGCAGCTGTAGATAGCATGTGAACCTCGTCGATGATGAAAACCTTGTAATGCCCCACCTGCGGCGGAATACGCGTTTGCTCCATGAGGGTTTTTATGTTTTCAACAGAGTTGTTACTTGCCGCGTCAAGTTCGAAGATGTTATAACTTCGATTTTCGTTAAATGCTTTACAGCTTTCACACTCGTTGCACGCTTCGCCTTCAGCATCTGGATTCTCACAGTTTATGGTCTTGGCAAAAATTCGCGCGCATGTGGTTTTTCCCACACCCCGCGGACCACAAAACAAATAGGCATGCGCCAGTTTTCCGCTCTTAACTGCGTTACGGAGAGTTGTAGTGAGAGCTTCCTGACCGACAACCGAGCTGAATGTCATCGGGCGATATTTGCGCGCCGATACAATATATTCGTCCATAATAATTAATGATTTTCTGATTGTTTCGGCGCAAAGGTAGCACATTACAAGGCGCTGGAACACATTATGAAATCAAAAAGGAGTTGTTAAAATCAAAAGGTATAAGAAAATCTATTTTATAAAGTTTTCTGTTTTTATTCATGATGCTTTACCTTTGCGACATCTACAAACAACGAGTGCAAGCCAACAAACAACATAAATCACTATATTGAATTCCAATGGGTAAGTTGTATACCGTTGGGAAATTGTGAGGAACGTTGTCCAGGCTTTTTTATATGCACAGTTTCGTGAATAATATTTTTTTAATAACAAACCAAACTTAGATCCAAACCAAGATGAAGAAAAGAAAATTATTCATCGCAATCGGTCTGCTCATTGGAACAGGCTGCTTTGCACAGAGTGCGTCCGAAATTACAATCAAAAGTAATTCTGGCAACAAGACCTATAAGGTTAGTGAGTTGAAAAACATTGCTATCGAAAACGGCGGACTGAAAGTCAACCGAATAGGAAAGGCAGCAGAATCTTTCAGCTTCGACGACATCAAGGACATTTCGTTCAACGTTGTTTCGGGTATAGAAGAGACTCCCCTACCCGCCTCGAATCTGAGCATTTATTCGCCAGCTAACAGCAATGTTATCTATGTTAAAGGCTACGAAGCCGGTAAACGTTACGAAGTTGCAGTGTTCAGCACATCGGGCGAAACCGTTTTGCGTAACAGCAACTGGAAAGGCGAACCCGTGAACATCGGTAGCTTGGCCAAAGGCGTTTATGTATTCAAGATTAATAACACGACATTTAAATTCAGAAAGTAAGAAACCATGAAGAAATATCTACTCCTCCTACTTGCCGTTTGCCAAGGAGTGGCAGTTATGGCACAGCAACCAACATCCTACAAGATGAAGGTGACATTGAAATCCGGAGAAAAAATTGTGATGCTCACCGAAGACATCGATTCGCTCACTTTTGCCGACTACGACAAAGTGAAGGTTAATCTTTCAGAGCGTTTCGTTACATCTTCAACCGTTGCAGTGAACATCGAACTGCAAGAAAACAGCAAGCGTTTCTATGCGCTATGCCTCCCTGCTTCGCAGCAAATTCCCGAGAATCAGCTCAAGGATTATATCCTAGCCCACAAAACCGTGGAAAAGGAAACATCCTATAAAAAATCGTTCGACATGCTACAACCCGAAACCGAATACACCGTTTATGCATTGGCTTTCGACATAAACGACGTTCCGAGCGAGGTTAGTAAAATCACACTCAAAACCGGTAAGGTAGAAGACGACGAGCTCACTATAAAAGTAAACTCAGTAACACGCAGAACCGTTGATTTCTCGGTTAAGCCGAAAAATCCGAACACGAAGTTCTACACTCTCTGCTCCGGTCTTGATAAATATTACAAAGATTGCGACGAGCGCGAAAACCATGGCGATGTGGTCAAGCACTATATTGCCATGTGGACCTATTTCGCCTCCATGTATGGTGGAACATGGCAAAGTTTGATGAATAACGACCTCAAATCAGGCGTTTTCCAAGATGTACAGGGTCGTTTGCGCTGGAATGACGACCAGATGATTGTTGCATTCGGAATGAATGAAGACGGCACACTGAGCACTCCGGTCTACACGAAGAACTTCAAGACACAAGCTCCTACGCCGTCCACCAACCAGATTAAACTTGAAATCAAATCAGTGGCCTATCGCAAAGTGATACTCAAAGCCACCACTACCAATAACGATAGCTATTATCTCGGTGTGCAACCGGCCAGCTATGTCGACAGATTCTCAAGTCGCGAGGAAATGATAAACCACCTCTGCTACGAGTCGACAGTAGAAAACCAGAACTTCAACGGCGACACCGAAACCGAGTTCAATCCCTTTAAACCCGATCAAGATTATTATGCAATAGCCGTCGGACTGGATGACAACGCCCCCTCAACCGCGCCTATCGTTATAAAATTCCATCATCCTGCCAAAAACTAACCCCTCGTGTAATTGATGAAAACAATTCAAAAGAAAAGACAAATGAAAAAGATTATAGTTTTAGCAATGGCTGCATTGGTTTCAACTGTATCGTTTGCCCAGACAGACAACAATGAAATCATACGCATACACAAAAAGGACAACACGCAAAAAGGCGTACTCCTCAATCAAATCAGTAACATCACCTTCGAGAAAATTGAAAAGCTCGAAATGACAGTTGATGTAGAAACTGTCACCGATAAGGAAATGATAATTGACTTCCAAATGCCCGCAAAGTGCAAAAAATGGTATCTCAAAATTTCGAACGAAGAACTAACCGGAACCGAATCCGAAATCAGAAAAAATATCATCGAAGCACATAACAATGAGTTTACCTCCGGACAGTATCTGAAGTTTCAGAATGTTACTCCGTCGACCGACTATTATTTTTACATGCTTTTGTTCGACGAAGACGACATGCCTGCAGGTATAACAATGAAAAAAGTCACTACTCCCGCAGCTCCCTAAATAGCAGGGCCCACAACGGGAAAAACATACTAATTGTCTCCAACTGCTGAAAAAATCATTTGGTGACTCACAGCTCCAAAGTGAGCAGGTGCTCCGAAGCCTAAAAACTTCGCGAGCACTTTTTTTGTAAACTAAGCACAAGCATTATTTAATGGAAAGAATATCCAATTAAGCCAATAAGTCGCAAAACAAATTTGCATCGACCTCGCAGGATACCTGCAAAAGCAAAATAAATTTACATACCATACCGTAGTTCCAGTTGGAGCCGGATGTACGATAGGTTTTTATATCGAGTTCGCGGTAATTCTGTAACTTTGCGTGCGGTCGTTAAGACCATAATCACCATCCTATAAAACAGAAAATAAAATGCTAGTAGACTACAGAAAAGTAAACATATACCAAGACGAACGTAGGGTATTGAAAGACGTAGATTTCCAAGTGAACAACGGCGAGTTTATATATCTCATCGGCAAAGTGGGATCGGGTAAGAGTTCGCTGCTGAAAACAATATATTGTGAGCTTGACCTTGACCGGGATGATGTCGAGAAAGCCGAAGTGCTGGGACATTCGCTCACGCCTATAAAACGAAGTCATGTTCCGTCGCTGCGCAGGCAGATGGGCATAATCTTCCAAGACTTCCAGCTACTGCACGACCGCACGGTGCAGAAAAATCTAGAATTTGTGCTCAAGGCAACCGGGTGGCAAAATAAAGCCGAAATGGACCAACGCATCGACGAAGTACTGCATGAAGTAGAAATGGTTGAAAAGACTCACAAAATGCCCAGCGAACTTTCGGGCGGCGAACAACAACGCATTGCTATCGCACGCGCACTGCTCAACAAACCGAAGATGATTATAGCCGACGAGCCGACAGGAAATCTCGACCCGGAAACAGCAGCAAATATTGTTCGGATTCTGAAAACGGCAAGCAACGACGGAACAGCCGTCATCATGTCGACCCACAATATTCACCTGCTCAAACAATTCCCCGGCGAAGTTTATCGGTGCAAGAACGGTGAATTCCATCGAGTAACTAGCAGCCATGACACCGATGACCTGATTGAAAACGATTCGATTAACGAATAAGCACACACCAGTCAAATAAATGAAAGTAATGAAGTTCGGAGGCACCTCAGTTGGCTCTCCGGCACGAATGAAAGAAGTAGCCCGGCTCGTGACCCAAGGTGGCGAGCCGGTTTTTGTGGTGCTTTCGGCCATGAGTGGCACAACAAACGAGCTAGTCGAAATGTCGAATCGGCTCTACAAGAAAAACACTGAAGGCGCCCACGAAATAATCGATAATCTCGAACAGAAATATCTTGTCCACATCAACGAGCTCTATTCCACGGAAGAATACAGACATGCTATGCGCCTGTTTCTAAATGAAAGAATGAACTATCTGCGCTCGTTCACTGACGACCTCTTCACATCGTTTGAAGAAAAAAACATCGTAGCGCAAGGCGAGATTCTTTCAACCACAATGATTACAAATTTCCTTTGCGAACAGGGTATTAAGGCCGCGCTGATTCCTGCGCTCGATTTTATGCGAACAGATAAGAACGCAGCCCCCGACCAGTTCTACATAAAAGAAAAACTTGCGACGATAATGACCAGACAGCACGACAAGCAAGTTTACATAACACAAGGATTCATCTGTCTGAACGCTTATGGCGAGGTCGACAATCTGCAGCGAGGCGGATCAGATTACACTGCATCGCTCGTTGGAGCCGCTCTGCCTGCCGACGAAATTCAGATTTGGACCGACATCGATGGTATGCACAACAACGACCCTCGCGTGGTTGAAAACACCGCTCCCGTTCGCCAGTTACACTTCGAGGAAGCCTCCGAACTGGCCTTCTTCGGAGCGAAGATTCTTCATCCAACCTGCGTTCAGCCGGCAAGCGTGGCAGGCATTCCCATAAGGCTCAAAAACACCATGCAACCCAACGCTCCGGGAACGATAATAAACAATCATCTTGAGCACGGTAAGGTCAAGGCCGTAGCAGCGAAAGATAACATCATTGCCATAAGGGTGGAATCGAGTCGTCGACTAGGTTCGGCGAGTTTCCTACGCAAAGTGTTCGAGGTGTTCGAAAGCTATCAAACACCCGTCGACATGGTTGCAACCAGCGAAGTGGGCGTATCGATGACTATCGAAAACACAAATCGACTGAACGATATACTCGACGAGCTAGGCAGCTATGGCTCCGTAAGTGTCGAAAGAAACATGTGCATAGTTTGCGTGGTGGGCGATCTAAACCGAAACACCCTCGGAAACATAGCCCTCATAACAACCGCGATACAGAGAATACCAGTACGAATGATTAGCTATGGCGGCAGCGACTACGCCATTTCGTTCCTCATCAGCCAGGATGATAAGGCCGAAGCACTGCGGTCGCTTTCGAAAGTATTGTTCCAAAACAAAGAATCATGACAGACCTTTATAATTTCCTATTCGAAAACATAACCCTGGGCAACGCCGTTCTGGACGGCCTAACCATTCTTATTCTGGCAGTAACACTTTTGATTGCGCTACTGTCATGTTTCCTCAACCCATTCTTCCGAGCCGGAGTCCGAGCCGAAGAAGAAACTCCTGCCCCAGCCCGGCCATTGTCGATTGTTCTCACGCCAATCAACGACGCCATCGTGCTTGAGAAGAATCTGAAACACTATCTCGAGCAAGATTATCCCGAGCCTTACGAAGTGATTGTTGTAGCCCCGCAGGAAGACAAGGAAACGGCCGACATCCTGAAAAGATATGCCTCGAATCCGAAGCTCTACACAACATTCGTACCGCAATCGTCGCGCTACATGAGTCGCAAGAAACTCGCCATTACACTAGGTGTCAAAGCCGCAAAACACGAGTGGGTTGCGATGGTCGACATAGCCTGCCATCCGCAATCATCAGCCTGGCTCGCATCGCTCGTCGCCCATTGTCACGACGGGAAGAACCTCGTGGTAAGCCACACGAAATACGACTACGACACGCCCGACTTCCGTCGCTTCGAGCGCATATACACCGACCTCTACGTTCAGCGCGAATATCGTTCCGGACGACCCTACCGATGCACCGACGGCGCCCTGCTGTTCCGCAAAAACGAATTCATAGACGAAGAAGGATTCCGCGGAGACCTAAAATATCTGCGAGGAGAGTTCGACTTCATGGTCAACAAATACGCCAAACGCCACTCGCTCGCCATCGACACATCCGACGACGGAACACTCATCGAAGAAACTCCAACCGATAAAGAATGGCGCAACCGACACCTTTTCTACATGGAGAATCGTAAACACCTCGAACGCAGTCTCCGCCATCGAATCCGATTCAACTTCCACCAAATAGCCATGCGCCTCGGTTATCTCTCCGTCTCGGCCGCCCTAGCTTTCGCCATCCTAACAGAACGATGGATACTCGCTGCCGGAGTCGGAATCATCATGTTGCTCATCTTCATCATCAGAACCACCATTGCCCGCAAAGCAATCGAGCGTGCCGACGAAAGCATCCCAGCCGGAAAAATTGTACCCTACGAATTGCGCATCCTCTGGCACAACATCGCCTGCATGGTCAGATACAGACGTGCCGACAAGAACGACTTCATATCGCATAAAATCTAAAACATGCGCATCCTTCACTACATCGACAAAATCGAGCCCGGCAATTTACTCTCCGACCATCTGCTTCACCAGGTCGAAATAGAAAACTCTATAGCCAACTCGAAAATCGCCTGCCGGAAGGATAAATTCTCTAAGATTCTCAAAGAATTTCAGCCCGACATCGTGAACATCCACACCTGTTGGCAACACGCGAGCGCCCGACGAGCAAATCGAGCCCGAAGCCAAGGAGCAGCCGTGATTATTTCGCCCCACTGGGAACTATCCGAACTTAGCCGAACAACCGAGCGTTACATATCCAAATTCTTCAAGACACAGCTCTATCAACGCCGAATGATTCGGCAGGCCGACGCCCTTCTCGTCTCATCGGAACACGAACGCACCCAACTCCACAAACTCGGCTGGAACAAGCGTATCGACGTCATCCCCGCCCCCGTTTTCCACCACCACATAAGCGACAAAGAAACCATCGAACAACTGGCCGCATTCCAACAAAAAATCAGCGACACCCGCTACCGGTTATCCATGACACCCAAAGAACTCCAAGCCGTGACCAGTCTACTACACGCCGGAATAATTGAATCGGAAATGAAACTCGACGAAAATCGACTCAAAACTCTCCGCAACCTCCTACCCGACCAGTGGAAACGCATAATGCTCTTCGCAGCCGACGAAGAAATTGCCGACATCATCGCCCTCGGAGCCCACCGCCTCCACCTCCAGACACCCGACATTACCCGCGTAAACCGCTATCCCCTTCGCCACAGCAAGCAACGCGGTTCGCTCAACGACGAAAGCCTAAACATCGAAAATCCATTCATCAAAGAACGCCTCGAAGACATCACCCTCGACCACGAAACCAACATAAACAGCATAGCCACAATGCTCATAAACGCCAAACGGCTCATCCGCAAACGCCGATTCTCCCTACGCCACCTCTGCGACCTTTACAGAGCCGTGCGCTATCTCGATTACGACGAGTACCGCCTCAAAAAAACACTCTCCAAAATGATGATTCTCCGGTTCGCCCAACGAATCACCAGTATCCTCGCCAGCGAACTCCTTCTCGAAGAAGGTTTCATGCCCCTCATCCCCCGTAACGACCGCAAAACAACCCACATCAAAAGGATTATGTCAATCGTCTAACCCGAAAGAATCAACTCGGGCGCCAGCCCGCATACAGGGATAGCCCCGTGTCTGTCCGATACTCCTGCCAATTCGGTCTATCGACCGCATAACATATCTTCGTCTTGTTCGGACGTGGTATTAATTCTGTACTGTTCGAATGGGCGGACAGACACGGGGTCTGTCCCTACATGCATCCTATCGGCCGAGCGGGAGTCCAACCTAAACCAAGGTCTCGTAATACTTTCAGCGCCACAAAAACTTTCTCCGAAAGCGAGCCCCAGTATTCTTTCCTTCAATTTCCTGTATATAAAACCGAGTCAACTTCTCGAGCATCTAATCCACACCCATTTGAAACCCAGCCGCAGATTCTATAGCATTATCATAGTCCTATTATAATGTAAAAACAAATTATTTCATCTATCATATTACTACGATGGTGTAAAAACAAATTTATTACATCATCGTAGCGCTATTTTGATGCGTAAATAAATTAGATGCATCATCGTAGCACTATTTTGATGCATTAATAAATCAGATGCATCATCGTAGTGCTATTTTGATGCGTAAATAAATTAGATGCATCATCGTAGTGCTATTTTGATGCATTAATAAATCAGATACATCATCGTAGTGCTATTTTGATGCATCAAAAATTATTTTACATCAAAATAGTGCTACGATAAATGAAAAATAAAGTTCTCTCGGTTTCCACAAGGTTATGAAGACTCAAAATAAACGGTGGCTCATCATCAACCAAGAGAAAAAGAGACCGGAAAAGAATTTTGTGAACTTCTACTGGGATGAAATATAATAATCTCAATCGGGAGACGTTGTTTGTGCGGTATAATTCTTATGTTACTAACCAATTTAAATATTTAAATCTATGAATATTCCAGAAGTATTTTGGATTGTGCCCATTGCATCGGTAGTGGCGCTGGGCATGGCGTTGTTCTTCTTCTCGGCGATGATGCGCGAAGAAGAGGGAACAAAGAGAATGATTGAAATTGCGACACATGTTCGCAAGGGCGCAATGGCCTATCTTAAGCAACAGTACAAGGTTGTTGGCATCGTGTTCGTAGTGCTTGCGATTGTGTTTGCTTTTATGGCTTATGTGCTGAAGGTTCAAAATCCATGGGTGCCGTTTGCGTTCCTTACGGGCGGATTGTTTTCGGGGCTATCAGGCTTTTTCGGAATGAAAACGGCTACCTATGCTTCGGCACGTACGGCTAATGCGGCTCGAAAGGGACTGGATGCGGGTTTGCGTGTGGCTTTCCGCAGCGGAGCCGTGATGGGTCTGGTAGTCGTTGGACTCGGATTGCTCGACATCGCGCTGTGGTTCTTGGTGCTGAGCGCGGTTTATGGCGACCAGGATATGAGCTTGATTACCATCACGACAACAATGCTCACCTTCGGAATGGGTGCCTCGACACAAGCATTGTTCGCCCGAGTGGGCGGCGGAATCTATACCAAGGCTGCCGATGTGGGCGCTGATTTGGTAGGAAAAGTTGAAGCGAATATTCCGGAAGACGACCCGAGAAATCCAGCGACGATTGCCGATAATGTGGGCGACAATGTGGGCGATGTAGCCGGTATGGGCGCCGATTTGTATGAGAGCTATTGCGGCAGTATTCTTTCTACTGCGGCTCTCGGAGCCACTGCCTTTGCGCTGAATGCCGACATGCAGCTGCGAGCCGTAATTGCACCGATGGTTATTGCAGCCGTAGGAATATTCCTGTCGCTCATTGGCGTCTTCATGGTTCGAACTAAGGAAGGCGCATCGATGCGCGATTTACTCCGGTCGTTAGGTTTGGGTACCAACGTTAGTGCGGTGCTCATCGGTGTGGCTTCGTTCGCTATTCTCTATTTCCTGAAGATGGAAAACTGGCTGGGTCTATCGTTCTCGGTTGTCACCGGACTGGCCGCCGGAGTAATAATCGGACAAGCCACGGAATACTACACCTCGCAAACCTATCGCCCCACGCATGGCATAGCCAAAGCCAGCGAAACGGGTTCGGCCACGGTTATCATCAAAGGCATCGGCACGGGCATGATTTCAACCTGCATACCGGTTCTCACCATTTCGGTGGCCATCATGCTAAGCTATCTATGCGCAAACGGATTCGACATGTCAATGAATGCAAGCTCGATTAGCCACGGACTCTACGGAATCGGTATCGCAGCCGTAGGAATGCTTTCAACCCTGGGCATCACGCTGGCTACCGATGCCTACGGACCAATTGCCGACAACGCCGGTGGTAACGCCGAAATGAGCGAGCTCGGACCTGAAGTAAGACAGCGCACCGACGCACTGGATGCACTGGGCAATACCACCGCGGCCACAGGAAAAGGATTCGCCATCGGAAGCGCAGCATTGACAGCCTTGGCATTGCTGGCATCGTATGTTGAGGAAATCAAGATTGCGATGATTCGGATGGTCGACGGCGGACGGCAGTTTGTCGATGCAGCCGGTAATGTGTTCGACCCATCGAAGGCCACGATGCCCGATTTCATGCAATTCTTCCAGGTAACACTGATGAACCCTAAGGTACTCGTTGGAGCCTTCATCGGCGCCATGGCAGCGTTCCTGTTCTGCGGACTCACGATGGGAGCCGTTGGTCGGGCAGCTCAGTCGATGGTCGAAGAAGTACGTCGGCAATTCCGCGAAATAAAGGGTATTCTCGAAGGCAAAGCAACTCCCGACTATGGCAGATGCGTGGAGATTTCAACCCGTAGCGCACAGCGCGAGATGATTGTTCCAAGCTTGTTGGCCATCGTTATTCCCATCGTTACGGGGCTTGTGCTGGGCGTTGCCGGTGTGTTAGGATTACTTGTTGGCGGACTCGCTGCCGGCTTCACTCTGGCCGTGTTCATGGCTAATGCCGGTGGTGCGTGGGACAATGCGAAGAAGCACGTCGAAGAAGGCAACTTCGGCGGAAAAGGTTCAGACTGTCATCGTGCCACCATCGTGGGCGATACGGTTGGCGACCCATTCAAGGACACCTCCGGGCCGAGTCTGAACATATTGATTAAACTAATGTCTATGGTTAGCATTGTCATGGCCGGGCTAACCGTCGCTTTTCTTTAGGCCATCCTCCATTTCCATCCCGTAGAAACATTTGTCTGCGGGATGGAAACTTTTTCACGTTCATTCATCATAGACCACGTAAGCTCTAAAGCAACGCGAGTTCGGTTTAAGAGGAGTTCCCTATCTGCCGAGCAGAGGGGAGGTAGGCAGGATTAAGCCTCAAAGAAAGCGATGGATAATAAACCGAACTTACATCAAAGTAAGACTAGACAAGTTCTGAAGTAGGACTAGACAAGCTCCGAAGTAGGACTAGACAAGCTCCGAAGTAGGACTATACAAGCTCCGAAGTAGGACTATACAAGCTCCGAAGTAGGACTAGACAAGCTCCGAAGTAGGACTAGACAAGCTCCGAAGTAGGACTAGACAAGCTCTGAAGTAGGACTAGATATACACCTATCCTACATCAGTCCGGGACTGATGTAGGATGACATCGGGACTGATGTAGGATCAGTCCCGATGTCATCCTATTTCGGAACTATTGCCGCCTGATAAAATTAGAAAAGGTGGATATTTAGAAATCGATGGTTAATCGGGCGTTGAGCTGACGGCCGGTGAGATAGTTCGGCACGGCAAACTGTTGACCGGTTACATCGGTTACCCAGTAGTAGGAGTTCACGTTGTTTATTCCGAGCAGGTTGAGGCAGTCGAGACCTAACCACATATTGCGGATGAGCGAGGGCTTTGAACTGTCGGTGTTATCGATGAGCCGATAGCTCATGCCGATGTCGACCCGTCTGTAGACCGGAGCGCGGAACGAGTTATGCTCGAGTTCGCGATGTGGTGCCGAGAAAGGCAAGCCATCGGCATAGGCCACCTTGAGCGACATGCGCCAGCGGGTTGTACCGGGGAAATAATCGGTGAAGAAGAGGTTCACGGCAAATCGCTGGTCGGTTGGTAGCGGAATCGAGCGTCCGTTCAGCTTCATTCGCGTATTCATGATGCTGAACGTAAGCCACGAGTCGGCACCTGGCACAAATTCGCCATAAAGTTTAAGATCCAGTCCGGCAGCATGCCCGGTAGCTTTATTGTCGCCATAGTAGGTTACCTTGACATTGTTCACCGAGTAAGGAATGAGGCGTGCGAGTGCCTTATAATACAGCTCGGCCGAGAATTTGAACGGTCGGTTAACCATTCTGAATCGATAATCCATCGACGCAATGAAGTGCAAAGAACGTTGCGCACGGATGCGTTTGTTGAGCAAGGCATAGGTAACCCCGTTCACAACCGTTGTGTCGCGCAATTCTTTGTAGAAAGGGGCCTGATAATAGAGTCCGGCGGCAAGTCGGAAGGTTAGGTCGCGATTCCATCCGGGGGTTATGGTGAGCGATGCACGTGGCGAGAAGAGTGTTTCGCCGTTGAAGTCCCAATGCGATGCCCGGATACCATAGTTCAGGATGAAGAGCGTAGGAACCGAGTCGCGCGACTGGAATCTCCATGTATCTTGCAGATATGATTCAATTCTTTTAGCGTTGAGCCTGTTCTGCGCCCTAAGCGAGTATATTAGCTCGAGGTTGGATGGCGTGTAGGGAATAGTGTAGCCAGCGGAATCGCGGTGTTCGTATTCGGCTGCGCTCTCCTTAATCCGCTCGAACTTATAGCCCAGCGCGGCCTCGATGTCGTGTTTCGCAGTTCGATGTCTAATCATGAGTTTCAGGTTTCGTACGTTGGCACTAAGGTAGTCGCGCGAGTGCTGCATGTATGTTCCCACGCCAAGATTCTCGGATGTTTCGGTCTGCGTGAGCCAGTATTGCCCCTGTATATCATATCGTTCTTGCTCCTTTGTCGAGAACGCCGACGCGAGGAGCGATAGGTCGGTTTTCGATGTAATATGGCGCGTTATTCCGATTGAGCCGAAATAGGTTCTGAAGAGGTCTTTTTCTTTTCCGTCGAAATAAACCTTGAACGATTTCACGTTGTAGAGTGTTCCGAAATTAGTTTGGCGGTCTTCCGGTTCGAATTCATATCGGTTATCGGATATGTTTCCGATTATGTCGACCTGCCACCGTTTGTTCGGACTCCAGGAAAGATATGTTTGATAGTCGATGAACGACGGTCTGTATTCTCCACGTGTTTGCAGCGAGCCCAGCAAATAGCGGTTTGTTTTATAGCGCAGGCCATTGGTCCACGTGAGCGTTTTTGCTGCCAAGCCTAGATATGCGCTTGCTCCGAGGAGCGATGCCGATATCGACGCCTCGGTACGTTTGGGGCGCTTGTATGTTATGTCGAGTGCCGAGCTCATTTTGTCGCCATATTTCGCTTCGAATCCACCGGTTGAGAATCCCACTTGCTCAACCATGTCGGGGTTTATCACAGATAGTCCCTCTTGCTGTCCGCTTCTCACGAGGAAGGGGCGGAACACTTCGATATTGTTTATATAGACCGAGTTCTCGTCGAATGTTCCGCCACGTACGTTGTATTGCGACGACAGTTCGGAGTGTGTCGACACGCCAGCCTGCGTTTGAATCATTTCTTCGACGGCATTGCCCGATGTAGATGGTGCTTGTTTAGTGGTTTTCAGATCGAGGTTCTCAGTTGTTCCGTGCCGACGTGTTTTCCCTTCGACTACCACTTCCTGGAGTTCGTTGTCGTCGGCAAGCTGTATAAGTAGGGTTTGTTTTCCGCGTGGTTTTCTCAGTACACGTGTTTTGGTTTTGTAGCCAATCATGGAGAATCTCACTACGACAGAGTCGGCACTTTCAAGCTGCATATTAAATTCGCCCTGCAGACTGGTCATAGCCAGCTTGCCCTGCGACACAACCATGACCGATGCCAATTCGATTGGGCTACCGTCTTTGTCGGTCACCTTACCTTGCAGAGTGAACGACTGTGCTCCGGCCTCCTCGACAATAATGAATATGATAGAAAGTAGTATGAATCTTAAAGCATTTCTGTAATCCATGCCCCCTATAACGCCTCTCCGTTTCATTTATTGCGCCATGAGCAGGTTCGGATAGTCACGGAACGGGCGGGACAGCGAATCATTCCTCATTGGGACATCATTACAGGTCGGACAGAGACGGGGTCTGTCCCTACATGTAGCCTACCGAACGAATTTGAACTTTTACAAGTAACGCTGTGGAAACAGGGCGAGCTCCTCCTTGTTCCGAGACCTCGGAAGTATCACCTTTTTCGTTTTTCTCTCCTTCAGAGGATATCTTTCCGTTTTTACATTCTTCCCTCCAGGGGGGGCGCTACTTTCCCGTCTCGGTGTTAGTATAAGGCTCTAGTTGAGTTCTTTTAAGATGCAATTCCACGCTCGCCCCGGCACAATCGGCCCCCATTGGCGGATTCAGTTTTGTTAGTGTCAAGTCGATTGATTCTATCTTCGGATATTGTTCTTCGAGCGCATGGACGATGTTACCCGCTGCATGTTCGAGTAGTCTTGTTGGGCGAGCAATAGTTTGTCTTACGGTTTCAAAAACATCAGCATAGTTGAGCGTGTCTTCAACATCGTCGGTTTCGATAGCGCGAGTAAAGGGATAACCCAGCCGGAGGTCAAGAAGATATTCATTGCCCACCTTGCGCTCTTGTTCGCCCACACCGATAAAGGCATGGAAACGAACCGAACGCAAGTGAATGTATGTTGATTGGAGTTTCATAATCTGTCAGTTTATAAAAATCGACTGCATCGGGGGAAGATGCAATCGATTTGAATTTTATATGAATGGGAATTTCATCCACATTTCGAGGCGCCACAGCTGGTGCAGATGAGGCAACCTTCTTGATAAACGAGCGATTCGTGACCGCAAACAGGACATTGCTGACCGGAAACGCGTGTGCCATCAGAGACATATTTCTTCAGTGCACGCTCCACACCATTTTTCCACGTATTGATGCTTTCGTTTTTGAGCTGTAGCGAACCGACGAGCTTTATTACATGCTCGATGGGCATTCTGTAGCGCAACACGCCAGAGATTAGCTTAGCATAGTTCCAATATTCGGGATTGAACTTTTCGGATAGACCTTCGACTGTGGTTTTATAACCTCGTTTGTTTTCAAACTGGAAATCGTAGCGACGACTGCCATCTAGATTGGTTTGCTTGATTATCTTGCCTTTCACAACGCTCTTGGGAAGAGCTATACCCTCATCGTCGTCTTGAAGACCGGTGAAGATTTCATAGGGCCGTCCGTCGAGCAAGCCAACGAAGGCAACCCATTTCTCTTTATTGTTTTGGAATCTAACCACATCGCAATCCAGCACCTGCGGCCTTTCGTCAATCACCTGCGGAAATGGCGGCGGGGTATGATGTTCTTCGGCTTGGGCAAGGTCTTTCTTTTCTTTCTTCTTTGAAACCGAAATCATGACGCCCGAACGCGAGCCGTCGCGATAGATTGTGCAGCCTTTACATCCACTTCGCCAGGCCTCGATGTAGAGTTTATCCACAAGGGCTTCGTCGACATTGTTGGGCAGATTCACGGTGACGGAGATAGAATGGTCTACCCATTTCTGAATTTCACCCTGCATGCGAACCTTCATGAGCCAGTCTACATCGTTGGCGGTTGCCTTGTAATAGGGTGAGCGTTTCACGAGTTCGTCTATCTCGTCCTGGGTGTATTTACGTTCGGTATCGATGCCATTAATCTTCATCCAGTCGAGGAATTTGCGATGGTAAACGATGTATTCCTCGAACGAATCGCCCACTTCGTCTACAAAGTCCACGCGCACATCGGAGTCGTTCGGATTAACCTTGCGACGCCGCTTGTAAACGGGCATGAACACCGGTTCGATGCCGGAGGTTGTTTGAGTCATGAGCGATGTTGTGCCGGTTGGCGCAATGGTGAGACAAGCAATGTTTCGTCGACCGAACTTCTGCATGTCGGCCGCGAGTTGCGGGTCGGCCGCAAAGAGTCGGTTAATGAACGGATTCTTAGCCTCGCGAGCGGCGTCGTATATCTCGAATGCGCCACGCTCTTTAGCCATCACAACCGACGACCGATAAGCATTCAGCGCAAGTGCCCGATGAACGCTCACGGTAAACTCGGTGGCCTCGGCAGTGCCATATCGCAACCCCATGGCGGCAATCATGTCGCCCTCGGCGGTTATTCCCACGCCCGTTCGTCGGCCCATTCCGCTTTTGCGTTTAATCTTCTCCCAGAGGTGGAACTCGGCACTCTTTACTTCCTCGTTCTGCGGGTCGTGCTTGACTTTGTTCATTATGAGGTCAATTTTTTCCATCTCGAGGTCAACGATATCGTCCATGATACGCTGCGCGAGCGCAACATGCCTTGCAAACTTGTCAAAATCGAATCGGGCCTTATCCGTGAATGGATTTTCGACATACGAGAATAGGTTTATCGAGATGAGCCTACAGCTATCGTAGGGACAGAGTGGAATTTCGCCGCACGGATTTGTCGAAACCGTTTGGAAGCCCAGGTCGGCATAGCAATCGGGAATGCTTTCGCGCAGAATGGTGTCCCAAAACAGCACGCCCGGTTCAGCGCTTTTCCATGCATTGTGAACTATTTTTTCCCACAGACCGCGGGCCGAAATGTCCTTCTCAACTTCGGGCTTATCGCTTCCGATTGGGAACTTTTGCCGATAGCTCTCGTCGGCTATGGCGGCCTGCATGAACCGGTCGGTTATCTTCACCGAAACGTTTGCGCCAGTTACTTTTCCCTCCTCCATCTTTGCGTCGATGAAAGCCTCCGAGTCGGGATGGTCGATGCTCACCGAAAGCATGAGCGCCCCGCGCCTACCATCCTGCGCAACCTCGCGCGTACTGTTGGAATATCGTTCCATGAACGGCACCAGGCCAGTCGACGTAAGTGCCGAATTGTTAACTGGCGAGCCTTTCGGTCGGATGTGACTCAAGTCGTGCCCCACTCCTCCGCGCCGCTTCATGAGCTGCACCTGTTCTTCATCGATTCGCAATATTGCGCCATAAGAATCGGCGTTACCGTCGAGCCCGATAACAAAGCAGTTCGAAAGCGAAGCAACCTGATGATTATTCCCGATACCGGTCATCGGACTGCCGGCCGGTATGATATACCTGAAATGGTCTAGTAGTTCGAACACTTGTTCTTCGCTAAGTGGATTGGGGTATTTATTTTCGATTCGCACAATTTCCTTTGCAATTCGCCTGTGCATATCCTCGGGCGAGCTCTCGTAAATATTACCGAAACTGTCTTTCATGGCATACTTGTTCACCCACACGCGAGCAGCAAGTTCATCGCCGTCGAAATATTTCAACGAAGCCTCGAATGCCTCGTCGAACGAATAAATTTTCTTTTGATTCATGTTATGGAATGGTCTTGTAATTTTTGAACGCGAAGATACAAAGACTTTCCATAACACCGCTCCCCCTACCCCTCACCGTGGAACAACAAGAACACAAATGGGGTGTGTGGATATACATCTACCTCGGAAAATTGACATAAAACAACTGTATATGTATTTCTGCCATGGAAGAAAGACAGAAAATCTTATTTTACGTGAGTTCGGTTTAAGAATCTGCTTAAGCCTCCGAGGAGTCAATGGGTAATAAACAACGGATGCCAATTCGGGCGTTAGCCCGCATGTAGGGACAGACCCAGTGTCTGTCCGCCTCAATGCCAATTCGGTCTACCGACCGCATAACATATTTCGTCCTGCCACGTCAGGGGGCGGACAGACACGGGGTCTGTCCCTACATGCGGGCGGAACGCCCGAGTGGGAGTCTCTATCAAACCGAACTCGCATTTATATTGGATGGTATAACATCCATTCGTATCGATAGGAGGCGAATATTTCTCTCGATTTATTTTTCTCGATTCGCCACTAAACACAATGAACCCCCAAAGTTCGGTTATGAACTTTGGGGGTTCGTGTGATTTTATATCCCGGTGGGGATTATTTCACGAGGACTTTCGAGCCTTTCGTGATATAAATTCCGCGCTTAGGATGGGATACTCTGCGGCCCTGCAGGTCGTAGTAGACTTTCGGGGCAGAAGATTTGGAATCGGTTATACCGGAGATGCCGTTGGTGCCACGGAAGAACTTATTCCAATAATCGGCCGCAACGTAGAGGGCCTTGGATGCCTCGGGAACGTTGAGCTTACATTTCGTGAAGTCAATGTCTGCGAATGGGTCGGCAGTTGCTTTAGCTGGAGTTGCTGCGAGAGCATTTATCACAAGAAGATTAGCTGAACTCAATGAGTTCTTGCCGAGCTTGAGCAGAGCTTCAGACAGCGTTAGGTTGCTCAATTTCGTTGCTTCGAATGCGTATGATGCGATGCGGGTAACCATCTTTGGAACCGTGTAGCTACCGGTCTTGGCTGCGGGATAGCAAATGAGGGCAGGTTCTCCCTTGCTTACGCTTTTCACGGTTACGGTAATTGAGTCGATAACCGTGTTTGAAGTGCAATTGAAGGTTACGTTCTGCGAATTGCCTGTCCATACTTTAGAATCGATGGTTCCTGTGTTTGCAGTCATGTTGAATTGTGTAGCTCCGAAGCTTGCGCGTGTTACCGAACTGCCCTGTGGAACTGAAAGGATGATTGAACCTCCTCTGTATATGCGGAGGGTTATCTTTCCGTTATTCTTCATCAGTTTTGTCTGACTGCGTCCGTCGGTGGTTGTCAGGGTTATGTCGTCCTGTTCAATCGGGGATGTTATGTGTCCTGCCGACGGGTTGGAGGTTTCGGATACAGGGAGCCCCCATTCGTTTTTGTTGAAGTTGAACATCGAGACGTCTGTTTTGCTTGTTTGCCAGTTTGAGCCGTCGTATTCTGCACTGCGAATGAAGAGAGCATCGTCTATCGTCTGATAGTATTGGCTGCCTTCTTCAACGCTGAATTTTGTCATTGCGCTTGTTCCGCGGAAAGCATTGGGTGCTATTTTGCGGATGCTTTTGGGTATCGACACCGAGGTTAATGTCGTGTAGCCTGCAAATGCGCTGTCGGCAATGGCAACTACTTCGTAAACCACATCGTCTATTGTTAGTGTGTTGGGTATATTCACGTCGGCCGAGTATTCGCCGCTTTGTTTGCGTATAACTGTGAACTCGCGGTTGTCTACGTATTTATAGTCTATCCCGCCTTCGGTGATTTTGTCGCCTATTTTGTATGGAACGTGTTTTCCATCTTCAGTGATGAAGTTGAACGTTATTGTTTTGTCGGCGTTCTTTTTGATTTTGAATATAGGCATGGATGTGAGCGTACCTCCTCCGTAGAGCGGCAGGTATTTAATTTCGTTCACTCCGTTGCCGTAGAGATTGGTTTGCGAACCACCGTATTGCAGAGTTTGTTTATCGGCTGTTACGATGTGTGCCCGTTTATTTGTTCTAACGTTATTGAGAATGTTTCCCGACCATGATCCGGCGTTATATGCAATGTGTGTGAGCATGAGTCCGCTTCCATAGTTATTGCCATCTGCGTCTGTTTCGGGATACCATGTTCCGGGCTTACGATTTTCAAGAATATAATATTCGTTTGTCACTCCGGGGCGACGGAACATCACGGCCAGATTGCCTTCGGTTGCATCGTGAGGCGTGAGCGTTACGCTTTGTGCTTTGGTGAGCTCTGGAATATCGAGCCAACCAAGGTATGAGCGCTCATAGGCTGTGTATCCCATCGGGGCGCGTGCTTTGTTCACGTATGGGCCTGTGTCCATTATTGACCAGTTGCTGAATGGGTCGTCGCCTCTGTAGGAATAATTAGTGCAATAGAAGTCGGGCAATCCGAGTGCATGTCCGAATTCGTGGCAGAAAATTCCCATTCCCATCAAGGCTCCGTCGTTATATAGTTCGTTTCCTACGAAGTATGAATTGAAGTGATTGGCCCCGATGTTTTTGTTGAAGTCGCTTTCGCATGGCCAAACATAATTTGCACCTTGTCCGCCTTCGGTTGCTTCGCCCCGACCGGCATATAGTATACTTACTAATTCTACGTTTCCGTCTTCGTCCTTGAATTTGCTGAAGTCAACTCCTTTGGCTTCGGCCGCTCTTACGGCGTCGACCACCATTCCGTCTACGTTTTTATCGTTTCCGTTTCGGTCGTTTGCACCATAGTATTTATAGCTGTTAGCTAGGGTTACTATTCCTACTATTTCGAATGTGGGTTTGAACATTCCGCGGCTTTGCGCAATGAAGAAGTCGCGCGCTGACCCCACGCAATATGTTTCGTCATGATAGCCTTCTTCGTTGTAGTAGCGGGTCATTTTGTCGATGGTGGTTGTTGATTTGAATTTCAAATCGGAGAATTCAACCATAATGACTGGTACTTTTCTTTCACCAAGACTTTTCACGGCACCCATTCCTGATTTGTTATATTTTCCTAGTCCGTCGGGGGTGGAGCCGATGATTGCTTTGTTTGGCGCCCGGCGTGCTACAAGCTCATTGAGTTCGCTCAAGCGCGATTCAACGTTATTGGTGAGAAGGAATGTTTTTTCTGCCTCGGAGCGTTGGTCGGCGTTATGCGCTATGAGTGTAGATGGTACAAGGCGTCCGTTGCTAAACATGGCGTAGCATAGGTCACCTGCGTCGTTTTTCACTAGCACCTTTCCGTCTTCGGTGGTGTAGAAGGCAACGTGTCCGTCGCCATTAATGTAAACCATTACGGTTGTACCGTCGCTCTGGTTCATTGGCCAGAGTTTTGGCAGCGGCCGTATGGCTTGTACTTGCGTTGCTATTGCAAGCGCAAGTAAAACGAGAGTAATTACTTTCTTCATTGATTACGGTTTGTTTGCTGATTTAATTTTTAACTGTGTTTTTGGAAGTTCACAAAAGTAGAGATTATTTTATAGGGCGGTGGGGGGTGCTTTTTACTATTGTGTTTTTTTAATATTCATCTTATCCGTCTGTTTATATTTTGCTTCTGCGATGAGCGTGGGCCAGTCGACGAACAATTTCTCAATAGATGGATAGAGTAGTTGGGGATTTTTTTCGAGCAGAATTTCATTTGAAAGTGGACCGCTGTTCACAGCGATTGTAAAACAGCCTGCATTTGTACCTGCTTGAATACCAAGGGGGGCATTTTCGATGACGATTCCTTCATGCGGAGCGAGATTTCCGGCTTTTCGTAGGCCGGCGAGATATGGGTCGGGGGCCGGTTTGCCATTTTTGACGTCGAAGGCTGTGGTAACTTGCTCGGGGGTGATGAATTCGTGGAAATCGGAGAGTAGTCGGTCAATGAGTTGCCTCTGTGCGCTTCCGGTGACAATTCCTATTTGCAGTCCTTCTGATTTGATTGCGTGCATTAGTTCTTTCACTCCGTTGAATATTTTCGGTTGGGGCATTTGGTGAAAATATTCGGCTTTGAGCTTATACATCTGTGCGGCTTCAGTTTCGGAGAGTTGCTTGCCGAGCAGTTTTTGAGCGTAAATTCGGATTGTATCCACTCCTTTGGCTCCTTCGGTTGCATAGGCGTCTTCCTCGGTGAAGGGAAGGCCAAAATGACCCATTGCTTTTGTCCATGCGATTGCATGGTTTGGCATTGAGTCGTATAGCACTCCGTCCATGTCGAAAAGCACAACTCGCGGGTTGAAGGATTCGTGCGAGTGTTGATTGTAGTTCTTGATTATTGTTTGGAACATAATTTTGTTGTGGAATGTGATTTGGGGTGTGTATAGGAGAGATACGGGATGTTATATACTATATAATGTATCGGTTTTCGACATACGCATCTTTACGAGAGCCTATCTCGCATTGAGAATTTAGCCATGCAATACGCAGGAGCAAGACACGCATTGAAAAATCAGCTACGCAATACGTAGGAATCGAAAAAAGGGAGTTGCCGATTAGATGATAAACGATTCTCCCCTCTTTTTCTTGGTGAAAAGAGAGGGGAGAATACCATCCGGATTTTTTATTTGCCTTCCGAAAGGCGCTGCTTGATTGCTTGGCTCTCACTTTCGTAACCAGGCTTGTCAAGTAAAGCAAACATGTTCTTTTTATAGGCTTCGACACCCGGTTGGTTGAAAGGATTAACGTTTTGCACCAATCCGCTGATGCCGCAGGCTTTTTCGAAGAAATATATGAGCTGACCGAGATAATATTCATCAAGTTTCGGAATGATTATCCTGATGTTAGGCACACCGCCGTCGACATGAGCAAGGCGCGTACCGAGTTCGGCCATTTTGTTCACTTGGTCTACTCGTTTCCCTTCGAGAAAGTTCAGTCCATCGAGATTTTCGTCGTCGTGCGGGAAAAGGAGTTCGCGATTGGGAGTTTCAACCGATAGAACTGTTTCAAATATTGAGCGCTCACCCTCTTGAATCCATTGTCCCATAGAGTGCAGGTCGGTTGTGAAATCGCATGCGGCAGGAAATATGCCCTTATATTCCTTGCCCTCGCTTTCGCCGTAGAGCTGTTTCCACCATTCAGCCATGAAATGAAGCTTGGGGTGGAAATTAGCCATGATTTCAATCTTCTTGCCGGTTTGCGTGTAGAGGGCCTGTCGAACGGCAGCATATCGTGCGGCTATATTTTCAGCGAACGGAATGTTGATATCGGTCTCTTTCTCCATTGCGCAGGCGCCTTTCACGAGAGCTTCGATATTGAATCCGGCAACGGCGATGGGTAGAAGTCCAACAGGGGTGAGCACGGAGAATCGGCCGCCTACGTTATCGGGAATTACAAATGTTTTATAGCCTTCTTTGTTGGCAGCTGCACGAGCAGCCCCTTTGTGCGCGTCGGTTATGGCAACTATCATGTTTCGGGCTTCGGCCTTTCCGAATTGTTGTTCGCATTGCTTTTTCAGGAGGCGGAACGCGAGGGCGGTCTCGGTAGTGGTGCCTGACTTGGAAATGTTTATTATTCCGAATCTTTTATCCTTCAAATATTCCGTTAACTCAGCAAGATAGTCTTCACCAATATTGTTTCCGGCAAACACGATGGTTGGATTCTTACTGTCGGACTTGAGCCATGCGAAACTGTTACCTAGGGCTTCTATTACAGCTCGCGCCCCGAGATAAGAGCCTCCGATCCCGGCCACGACAATCACCTCGCACTTGCTGCGAAGAATATTTGCAACGTCTTGGATTTCGGAGATGAATTCAGGAGTGATGCTTGATGGAAGATGGAGCCAACCTAGAAAATCGTTACCCTGACAGGTGGCTTTTTCTAGTGCTTCTTGCGAGGCTGCAACTTGTGGTACATAGGCCTCGATGGCGCCCGGGGTTAGAAACTGGGCAGCTTTTGTGATGTCTAACTTAATACTTTCCATAATCGTTTTATCTAAATGAATCTGTTAAAAGTTTTATTTCGATTTGCGGACTGATGCGCTCGTAGAGGATGTTGTAAACGGCGTCGAGAATTGGCATGTCGACGTGCAGATGGCGATTGATCTCTTTCATGCACTTTGTACCGTAATATCCTTCGGCTATCATTTCCATTTCCATCTGGGCCGACTTCACGCTGTAGCCTTTTCCTATCATTGTTCCAAATGTTCGGTTACGACTGAAGTTGCTGTAGCCCGTGACGAGCTGATCGCCAAGATAGACACTGTCGGTCATCGACCGTTGAATGGGATTAATTGCGTTCAGCAGGCGTTCCATTTCCTGCATAGCATTAGACATGAGTACGGCTTGGAAATTATCACCATAATTCAGTCCGGAACAAATTCCAGCTGCGATTGCGTAGACGTTTTTGAGAACCGATGCGTATTCGATTCCGATAACGTCAGGCGACACTTTGGTTTTCACGTAATGTGACGCGAGAGCCTGCGTCATTGCCTGCGCTTTCTCGGTGTCTGTGCATCCCACAGTGAGATAGGTTAATCTTTCCATTGCCACCTCTTCGGCGTGCGACGGACCTCCGATAACGGCCAGATTTTCGTCAGGCACGCCATGAATTTTTCGGAGATATTCGGTGCATACAAGATTTTCTTCGGGTACGATTCCTTTTATGGCTGTGACGATGAATTTGTCGCGCAGTTTCGCCTTGGTTTTCTTAAGTAAGGATTTGAGATAGGGCGAAGGGGTGACAAAAATGAGCGTATCATAGTCCTGAATGAGTCTATTGATATCCGACGACAGGGTTACTTCGTTCAAATCGAAGTGCACACTTGTTAAATAAGCCGGGTTGTGTTCCAACCGACGAAAATCTTCAATTTTATCGTCGTGCCTGAAAAACCATCCGATGTGGTGCGTGTGTTCAACCACAATTTTGGCTATGGCCGTGGCCCAGCTTCCGCTTCCGATGATTGCTATGTTTCCGACATCGTACATTTTCTCTCGTTGAAACTTTTAAACTTAAATGAGTTCGGGCTATCTCTCTTGTTGCGGTTTGTTTTGCCTGAACTCCTTGGAAGATGTTGGGTGATGCGTTATCCTTTCATTACTATCAGTTTCGGCTGACTGCTGTTTCAATCCATTTTTGGATGGTGTCGAGCGATGGTTTCTCGTATTCGAGTTTGTATTTCTTGTTTATCTCGCCCAATTTCTGCTGTAAACCTTGTGCTTTCTCGTCTTTTATGTTCTGGATGAGATTGAACCCGGCTTTTCTTAGAACATAAACCCAATTCTCTGGTACTCCAATCTCTGCCCATTCCTTGATGCTACTTTGCGGAATTTTCGATTCTGGTTTCATCTGGGGAAATAGCATAACTTCCTGGATATATTCTTTGCCGGTCATGAGCATTACGAGTCGGTCGATTCCGATTCCGATTCCCGACGTGGGCGGCATTCCATATTGCAGGGCACGCAAGAAATCCTGGTCGATTATCATAGCTTCGTCGTCGCCGTTATCGGCCAGTCGCATTTGTTCGATGAAGCGTTCTTCCTGGTCAATTGGATCGTTGAGCTCGGAATAGGCGTTTGCCAGTTCTTTACCGTTCACCATTAGTTCGAACCGCTCGGTTAGGCCTGGCATAGAGCGATGTTTTTTGGTGAGTGGCGACATTTCAACGGGATAATCAGTGATGAATGTGGGCTGAACGAACGTTTCTTCGCAAAATTCGCCGAATATTTCGTCAATAAGTTTGCCTTTCCCGAAACTCTGGTCGATTGTTACCATCTTCAGCTCGTTCACGGCTATGTTGCGTATTTCTTCTTCAGATTTTCCATAGAGGTCGAACCCGGTTTTTTCTTTTATTGCCTCGAGGATGGGTAATCGGCGGAAGGGTGCTTTGAAACTTATAATAGTCTCGCCAACCTGTACCTCGGGACTACCGTTTACGGCTGTGCAAATTTGTTCTAACAGTCGTTCGGTGAAACTCATCATCCAATTGTAGTCTTTATACTGCACATAGAGTTCCATACAGGTGAACTCAGGGTTATGGAACCTATCCATTCCTTCGTTTCTGAAGTTCTTTCCTATTTCGTAGACACCTTCGAAGCCTCCTACGATGAGTCGTTTCAGATAGAGTTCGGTAGCTATTCGCATATACATGTCTACATTCAGCGCATTATAGTGTGTTACGAACGGCCGCGCACTAGCTCCTCCGGGGATGCTTTGCAGTGTTGGTGTTTCCACTTCGGTATAGCCGGCCTCATCGAAAAACCGACGCATAGTTCGCAGTACGGTTGCGCGTTTTTCGAATGTTTCTTTAATGCCTTCGTTAACGGCCAGATCGACATATCGCTGGCGATAGCGTTGTTCGGGGTCGTCAAACTTATCGTATGCCACACCATCCTTATATTTCACTATCGGCAGGGGTTTGATACTCTTGGATAGCAGTGTGATTTGCTGTGCATGAATAGAGATTTCGCCCATCTGGGTTTTGAACACGAAGCCTTTTATGCCTACGAAATCGCCTATATCGAGGAGTTTCTTGAAAACAGTATTATAAAGTTCTTTATCGTCGCCGGGGCAGATGTCGTCGCGAGTAACGTACACTTGTATGCGTCCACGACTGTCTTGAATTTCAGCAAACGACGCCTTGCCCATAACTCTGCGGCTCATCAATCGGCCGGCAATGGTAACTTCACGCTGCTCACCTTCAACAAATTCACTTTTTATATCTATGGAATATGCATTAACCGGAAATTCTGCGGCAGGATAGGGTTCTATTCCGAGTTTACGAAGCTCCTGCAAACTCTGACGGCGCACAATTTCCTGTTCTGACAGTTCTAAAACATTCATGTTTGGGATTAAATTGGATGTTATTCTGTGTTGTGTGATGCAAAAGTACTAAATAATTTCAGACGGCAGCCCGTATTCGCCTAACCTCCGAGCTGGCAGAAACTCTGCCACCAGAATCTCCAGCAACACATCTACATATTCTTAAGCCGATCTCACATTACACATATCCTCCACCATACCTTCCCCCGAACCGGAAGAGCATTTTTGATTAGTCGTGGCTTTTGGTGTAACTTTGCCCGCAAATCAAACCGAAAAATGTATGAAATGCCCGGAATGTAACACTGAAATAAACAAGAATCAGGAAAACTGCCCCAATTGCGGCGCACCGATTCACAATAACCAAGACGA
Organism: Prevotella micans F0438; assembly: GCF_000243035.1. NCBI lineage: Bacteria > Pseudomonadati > Bacteroidota > Bacteroidia > Bacteroidales > Prevotellaceae > Prevotella > Prevotella micans. The sequence goes on along the minus strand of NZ_JH594521.1, from coordinate 737,593 downwards.
GGAACCAACAATCGGAAAAGGAATGGTGATTTTCATTATCGTTGGAACCATTTTCCTGATTGCTTTCGGAGCATATTACTATAGCATGCACAAAAACGACCCAGACATAACACAAACGGCAATCGAACCCGACTCGAACCTCGCAGAGAAAAACGCACCCAAACTAGATACCATCAAGGTTGACACCATCTCGAAAGACTCCATAGACAAACAGGAAAAGAAACAGGCTGAGAAGATTCTCAATAGCGTACGCGGACGGTATCGCAGTGAAAAAAATGCAGATGGTGACAACGATGAACAATCTGAAACATCGGAAACCGAGGCCAAACCAAAACGAAACAACAACGAAGTCGTAGAAATGGCACCCGTGATTCAGAATCCGAAAGTTGAATCGGTAGAAACCGAATAGGTCTACACTACATCAACAACCGTCAACAACCCATCCTCAACCCTGAACTGAATATCCCTGCCCACAAAAGGCATCCCATACACACGACCTGCATCCTGCTGATAGCTCGGACGCGGGTCGTTTTTCAATACAGCCTCCAGTGCACGGACATCTGTCTCGGAAAACAAACGGCGATACTTCTCCGGAATTTCAACCCGAAGCAGCGACCAAGCATGACTGTCGGTGAACCCTCCACGAGCCGAAGGATGACTATCGACCGAGGGAAGATAGGGTTTGATATCGAAAATCGGAGTGCCGTCCATCAAATCGGCTCCCGCAACATGGATGCCCTCGGGAGCTATTCTCACAATGCGCACCGATGACAATCCCAATCCATTAGGACGGAAAGGGGAACGCGATGCAAACACGCCTACCCTAATGTTTCCACCGAGTCGCGGAGGGCGAACCGTGAGCTTTTCGGAGGAACGAATGGCCGAAAATCCCCAAATCAACCACAGAAAATCGAAATCTTCCAAACCTCTAATCGCTTCCGGCCGATTATATTCCGGTTTCAGCACGATTACTCCTCTCAACTCGTCGACCACGCCGCTCTGTCGCGGTACTCCAAACTTGCTCGTGAGGGGCGAACGAAAAAAAGCTATAGGCGAAATTGTTTTCATGCGGCAAAGGTAGGTTCACTCGTCCAACAACAGGTGCTATTACGAGAAAACCCGACTCTCGGTTTGCCTTGAAACCGAAAGTCAGGCTATTTATCATTGCGCAATCTCTTGGATTAGCTCTCTCTGAAAGCTTTCTTGGCTGCCTTGCCTGCGCGATTCACGTTGCGGGCAAATTTGCGACTGCCTTGTCCCACACCTTTGCCTACTTTCTTAAAGAATTGACCAGCCGATTTCACTTTACGCGAAACAAACTGACCGGTTCCGGAGGCAGCTTCACTTAAACCATCTTTGATTTGCTTGGCTTCAGATTGCCGACTGCAGTTTGTTTGCTTATCACATTGTGTACCATTCTGCCTGTCGCATGCCTTAGTATTCTGACAGTTGGCGTTTTGCTTATCACATTGTACACCATTCTGCTTATCGCATGCCCTAGTATTCTGACAGTTGGTATTTTGCTTATCACACTGTACACCATTCTGCCTGTCGCATGCCTTAGTATTCTGACAGTTGGCGTTTTGCTTATCACACTGCGCGCCATTTTGCTTGTCACATGCCTTACCTTTCTGGCAATTGGTGTTTTGCTTATCACACTGCGCGCCATTTTGCTTGTCACATGCCTTATCATTCTGGCAATTGACCTTCTGCTTATCGCAACATTCTTTTGTTTCAGTTTTCGAACAATTGCTCTTCGCGCAGCTTGTGGCGTTGGTTTGCGCATTCATCACTGCTGAAAAACTCAATGCAACCATCAGTAGGGCTGCTCTCATTACCTGTTTCATTGTTTCAATCTTTTTTTTACGTTAAACATTTGAAGATTTCGGAAGCCAATGCACTTATGCTCGCCTCCGTATTATTTTTCTAATCACGAACCAGAGATGGAACATCAGCGTTACAGGCATTCCATAGTGCCGGTTCATTATTTTGAAGCGTTCTTTGAGAGATTCTTTGTGGTGGATGGTGGTCTGGCCTTCCTGCATGTAGTTTGCTACGACGGCATGTATGTTTCTCAGCAGGAGATGGCGACGCTGTCCTTCTTTCATGATTTTGATACACCAATCCACGTCGGCCGAGTATCTATATTCGGTGTCGAATGGAATCTCGCGGGCTATGTCAGTACGGGCGTAGAAGGCTTGATGACAAACCAGCATTCCGTGCCTGAACGATTTCCACGTTAGCTGCTCGGGAGGAGAGAGTGGACGATGATAGAGAAAGTTACCTTTCGCGTCGATGATGTCGGTATTGCCGAACAGCACAGCAGGAAGGTCTTCGCCATCGCCTGCTTCAGCTGCGAGCATAACGTGTTCGAGAGTATCGTTTTCGGGCAAACTGTCGCCTGCATTGAGGAACACTATATAATCGCCCTGTGCTTTGTTGAGTGCTTTGTTCATGGCGAAATATATTCCATCATCGGGCTCGCTGGTTATTTTGATTTCGTGTCCATTATCGTTTTCGTCCGACAGTTTCTTATAGTCTTCGGCTATCCGGAGGGTGTCGTCGGTCGATGCTCCATCGATGATAAGGTGTTCGATGTGCGGATAGTCTTGTTGCAACACGCTATTGAGCGTTGGCTGCAGCACTTTCTGAGCGTTATAGGTTATGGTGACGATTGAAAATGTGATCATTTCGACTTGTTTTTCTTGGTTATTGCCTGATAATATACCTCGATGTATTGCTTTGCAACGGACTGTTGCGAGTAGTTTCTATGTACTTTCTGCAGAGCTTCCCGAGATAGTTCAGCGTAGTTGGCCTCGTTGAGAACCCAATCCATTCCCTGTGCCAAATCGTTTGTATCGCGTTCTCGGGCAACGTATCCGTTAACGCGATGGTCTATCATTTCAGGGATGCCTCCAACCTCGAAACCCACGCATGGAACGCCACATGCCATCGCCTCCATTATAGTGTTCGGCAGATTATCCTCGAGCGACGGCAAAACGAACACATCGGCAGCGTTGTAAACGTTTATTATCTGCCGAATATCTGAAACATATCCCAGCAAATGTGTAGGCAGAGCAAGTTGTTCAGCGAGCTGTTCGGCATCCGAACCGAGTATGGCTATCGTAATGTTTTGCTTCATTTCGGGATGCCGAGCTACCAGCTGTCCGATAGCTTTGATGAAATAGTCGATACCTTTCCGCTTATCGGTAACCCGTTGCGAGACGAAGAGAATTATTTTGTTCTTCTCAGGCAGTCCGAGCATTTTGCGCGCCATCAGTTTATTTTGCGGTTTAAACACCTCGGTGTCTATCGGATTTGGGATGCTCGTAACCGTTTGTCCCTTGAGCAACGAACTCTGCCGTGCCTGTTCGCCAAGCCATTTGCTACATGTTACGAAGCTGATTTGATTTCCGTCCAGCGCCTTCTTCTTTCGCCGCCATACAACTTCCGACAGGTCGTTTGCATGACCGCCGCCGGGCAGTAGCATACAGTTTCCGCACCGGTTCATGAACCCCTCGCAGCCATGTGCATAATGGCAAATCGAACTCGCCGGCCACAGGTCGTGCATCGTCCACACAACCGGCTTGCCCGATTCGAGGATTCGCCTTATCCCTCCAATCGACAGCATCCCCTGGTTTATCCACGAAAGATGAATCAAGTCGGCCTCCCGAAATTCGACAAGCTTCGTTATGTCGGTTCCGACGTTGGCGATGTCTAATTCAAAAAGATGCCGGCGCGAGAAATTCAGTTTGCAGAAGATGCACCATCTTTCCCACAGTTTGCTCCATTTCGTTTTGAGAGTTCTCGGCAGTTCGATAACGGTTGAGTCGTCCACGGTTTTGTCGCGCACGAGCATCCGCGCCTCCACGCCATTGTTGTTGAGTGCATCTTTGAGTCGGTTGGCCGCCAATGCAGCCCCTCCGGTTTTCTGACTTGTATTGATGATTAGAACTCTCATTACTTGTTTTTCTGCGGGCAAAGATAGAACGATTTTATGGAATGCCGCCCGTTGCATCCGGTCCATCGCGCCCCTCTCCATAGGACGTCATCTCTTCTCCCGACTCGTCATATAATTCGTCGCCGGGCGATATTCTCTCTCTCGGTCTATCGTAATATCCGCCGTCAGATGGTGATACTTCCGCCCCCTTTGCAACCAATTTCGAGGAAGAAGAATCTACCATTTGGGCCGATGCATTCAACTCTCCAGACGCCAACGAGTCCGATTCTGAATCATTTTCCGATGAATCCACATCCGAAGATGCCAACGAAGTCGAATCCGAATCGAGCTCATCTGCATCCGATTCCGCCTTCTTTCGCGCCCGTCTTTTCTGCGCTATACTTTCATTATAGCTCCGTCTGAAATCGCCCACAAGCTGGTTAATCTCATCCACCAACGCCTCAATCGACTGCCGTTCTGCCTCGGTCTCGGCAAATGCGTGGGCCGCCGCAATCTTATTCAAAACGAACGCATAAACCTCATCCATCATCGGCCGAACCTTATACGTGGCCGTGTACAATTTTCTGGCGTCCGCTCGATGAAGCCACGCTGCATCGTACTCCCGACTCACCTTTTCCAGATCATCGACCGCCACCTTTATTCCAAGCCGTTTCAAATCGGCCTCTTTCTCGCGGAAAGCCGACACCATGCTACAAATCATAGAACTTTTATGTTCACGACCTCGAGCCTGCAAGCCCCTAAACCGACGCACAATGACCTTCAGTCGCTCGGCCGAATCACGAATCTCAAGACTTCGCGAACCACACTGCGTACGAATCACATTGAAAATATAAGTCACCAGCTCCACCCTCTGCGCATCGAGCGTTCCCAACTTCTGAGTAAGCATAACGGTGTTCGTCTTTGGCCCCGTTATCATTGCCATATCAATGAGCCTCCGCCACTCGGCCATCACCTCATCGCTTATGTGCAGACGAGCGCGATCAATTCCCCCAATGAAATCATACATGCGATCGTGAAACGCGATGTAGTATCCATTGGTAAACTTAGAGCTGTGACTGCCTCGAAACTTAACCTTCTTCGGTAATTCAATTGTCATTCCCATATCACCTACTGTTTAATTATCCGAAACGCATCTATTTTACCACTCCGAAAGTCATCCGCCCCTTCGTCACGTTTCGTTTCTGGACTGCAAGTTAATCATTTTCTTTTTCATTGCGTTACTGAAGTATTCATTTTACAATTATTATTATTTTATTTATAACTATAAACACTAGATTATATTAAAATATCTTTTCCGGAAAGTACTGAAATATCCAATTATATAAAAACAATACTTACAGAAATTCCGTAAAGACTATTTTGCTATAAAATAGTCTTTCAGCATATTCCATAAATATATTTTTATTACAAAACAACATTTCAGTATATTCCGTAAATAATATATATTAAAGATAATCCTTACGGAATCTATTGAAAATATATTTTAAACCAATACAGTAAATAAATAATATCTTGAATAAATGATTTAATCAAAAATCATTCTTCAAGAATATACTCGAAATGTATTTATATCTAAAATAATAATTATGGTATATCCTGAAGATATGATTTAAATCAAAAAAGTATTTCTGTAATTTACGTAAAACATATTCTAATATGATACTATATTCTAGTAAGATATAGAAATAATATTTTAAAGTAATATAGTTATTAAGTAATCTACTGAATAATATATAAAAGACTGATGGGTGTGACACACACACTTATTAGACTTACACCAATACTTTGCAACTGCAAAAACACTCCTACTCATCCAATAACCCACACAGCTAAATTTCAAAACACACATGTATCAAACATGCCAAACCATATCTTATGTGAGTTCTATATAAAATAAACTCAGACCAGAACGTGCCACTCTCCAATTCCTGCCAACTTGAGCGATAGATAACCTGCATGTAGGGACAGACCCCGTGTATGTTCGATACACACGCCAACTCGGTCTACCGACCGTATAACAAAAGAGAGCATATTGGAAAACCAATATGCTCTCTTTGAGAAGAGGTGCCTAGCGGAATCGAACCGCTCTACACGGTTTTGCAGACCGTTACCTAACCTCCCGGCCCAGGCACCATGTTTATAAGAAATTATGTGAAGATGTCTTTCACGGGTTCCCTATGAACGAATGCAAAAGTAAGAACTAAAATCAGCTTCCACAAGCTTTCATCAGATTTTGTGGTGACAAGCGGGCTTCATCATCCCCGTTCGATGCTGGTTTTTGAGCAATTCCTTACGCATGGAACAGCCTGTACATCCGTGACATGGATTGTTGTTTGTGAATGTTTGTCGGAGTCTGCGGATGACGTATATCATAGCCATCAGCAGCACGACACCGATGAAAATGTACTGCCACATAGAAAAAGAGGGGAGTTATTAAACCGGGGTATCAGATGGATCTTCTGTGAAAAGGTTACCGATTACGGCTTTTGCTTCGTCTTCGTCGAACCAGGCAGTGAGTTTGTCGTAAGCTTTCTTTTTGATGTCTTCGCTCACGTCGCCCCATATTTTATGCAGAACATAGATGAGCACGGCTAAATCGTCACCGAGTCCGGCAATTGGGATTGCGTCGGGCATCACGTCGAGCGGAGAGATGAGATAGCCTAGGGCGCCGATGATGATAGCCTTGTCTTTGACCGACACTTTGTCGCTCTCGAGTGTGTAGTATAAGATGAGCGCTGCATAAACGAGCTTTGCTCCGGCCCGCTTGGCTATTCGTTGAATCTTGTCGATGAATGCTTTTTGCGAGAACTTACTCTTGTACTGTTGAAAATCGGGTAGTTCCATAGTTTATGAATTTTAATTGTGTGATGTATTGTTTTGTTTTCAGAAAGCCAGCACCTTGTCTACATAGTCCTTAGCCTGTGGGTAGTCGCGGTTGACGTTTCTTATTCGGTTACGCACGAGGAATTTCATCAACACTCGATAGACAACAAATAGTACAATACCTATTCCAATGGCCAGTAGAACATTGAGAAATCCTTCAAAAGGAAGCTTCTCTTCAGGAAACGCCGAGATAACAAGGATGGGTAATGAAAGGAGTATTCCTGCGACGGTGTATCTGGAACGCTCCGTGCCCTCACTGTCGAGTGCAGCTTGATAGTAAAAAAGGTAGTCGGCGAGCTCCTGTTCATCCATTTCTGTAGGCATCTGTGGGAAACCGGGCTCATCGTTGTGATTTCTGATTTTATTTTCAACCCTGTGCTGGAAATCGTCAAGGGTTGTAACATAGCGTTCTTCCAAATCTTTCATTATTTACGAGTGTTTGATTTATCACCATTTCTCCCCTGCCGAATGATTGGCAGGGGAGGTTGGTGAACTAAAAAAAGAGCAGTGTTCCTATAAGCCGGGTTCTGTTTCTTTCTCTTACGAGGAAGATGCCTGTCATTTATCTAGCCACCAGGTTGCCCTAGATGGTCAATAGCATTCTACCCTCCGTTGTGACAGTGCTCAGGCGGGTCGCCTTCAAACAACGGTTTACATGAACTTACAGCTCCTGACTGGCACGGCCAAACGATCGCCCGTTTGCCGGTGGTCTCTTACACCGCCTTCTCATCCTTACTGCCTTTCAGCAGCGGTTCTTTTCTTCTGCCTACATCTATTGTCGCCAATAGCTTCCCTTTCGGAAGCAGGATACCCTATGCTGCCCGGACTTTCCTTTGATGAAAATAATATTGATAACAAAAATCTAATCATCAACGACAGAGCCGGAACACTGCTTTTGAGGTTTGCAAAGATAGGGTTTACAAGAATAATGCCCAAATACGCCCTTTGTACTTCCCTCTGTATAGGGCATTTCAATAAAACGAATGCAAATTTCAGGAGCAATCTAATTAAGGGCCGTTAAGCTGAAAATTTGAACTGTTAAATACGAATAAAGAAAACCGACAGATTGTCAGGAGCTGTTCTTTTGACTCTATTTTTGCAACCGATTCAAGCAACAACTTGCCTGAATAGTAAGAATAGCTATCATGGTTCAGGTTAACAAAAATCATCAATAACAATTTGTTTAATATGAATAAGACATCAAAGTATCTAATCATTGCTCTGTGCGTCGTTGCACTGGCATTCTCAACAGGAGCTTTCATCAAAGTGTATGCAGCAAAGACTCCTGCAGCAATCCCCGGGCAGCCGGTCGATCTAACCTTCGCTGCCGAAAAAGCACTACCGGCAGTGGTGCACATCAAAAACACTCAGAATTCAAAGACACAGACCGTTGAAGTGCCCGACGATCCGTTCGGATTCTTCGACCCATTCGGATTCTTCGGAAACCCGAATCAAGGTAACGGAGGAGGAACGCGCAGACAGCAAGTACAAACCCCCAAAAGAGAAGGAACTGGCAGCGGAGTAATTATCTCGACCGACGGTTACATCGTAACGAATAATCATGTGGTAGATGGAGCCGACGAAATTACCGTGACCTTGAACGATAACCGCGAATTCTCGGCACGTGTCGTTGGAACCGATAAGAAAACCGACCTCGCCCTGCTCAAAGTCAATGCTAAGAATCTGCCAGCCCTACCAATCGGCGACTCCGACAAACTCAAAGTGGGAGAATGGGTCATTGCAGTTGGCAACCCGTATAATCTTAGCTCAACCGTGACCGCCGGAATCGTCAGCGCAAAATCGCGTGGACTCGGTGCATCGCAAGATGGTATTGAAAGCTTCATTCAAACCGACGCTGCCATAAACCCCGGTAACTCGGGCGGGGCACTCGTAAATACACAAGGAGAACTCGTTGGAATCAATGCTATGCTCTATTCGCAAACAGGCTCGTATGCCGGCTACGGATTCGCCATTCCAACCGTCATTATGAACAAAGTTGTAGACGATATAAAGAAATATGGAAGCGTGCAACGCGTTATGCTAGGCATTGAAGGTGGCGACGTGCTGAACTATATCAACGCGCAAAAAGAAAATGGTAAGGAAGCCGACCTAGGTACAAACGAAGGAGTGTATGTGGCCAAAGTGAAAGACGACACTAACGGCTCTGAGCTCGGACTGCAAACTGGCGACGTGATTATAAAGATCGACGGAAAGAAAGTAAGCAAAATGTCTGAACTCCAACAGGCTCTCAACAGCAAACGCCCGGGTGACAACGTTTCCATAACCTATCTAAGAAAGAAGAAAGAAATCACTAGAACCATAGCCCTCAAGAACGCTCAAGGAACAACAAAACCGATTGAGCAAGCCGATATCGATGTCCTCGGCGGACAATTCCGCCCAGTGACCGATGCCCAGAAGCAGCAGCTCAACATCAACTATGGACTCGAGGTAATCAAAGTGAATAATGGCGCCCTCAAACGTTCGGGCATCAACCGCGGTTTCATAATCCAGCGCGCCAACGACGAAACGATAAACTCTATCGACGCTCTTCAGAAAGTGGTCAAAGTCGCATCTACAAGCAAAGACCCCGTACTCTACATCCAGGGCGTTTATCCAACAGGTAAGAAAGGTTATTTCGCAATTCAACTCGTTGAGTAACTCTCTCCTCTGTTTAAATATTATCAAGCATCTCTACCTAACTTATCGTATCGAAAGTGAATAAAGGCAGAGATGCTTTTTGTGTTTTAGTCTTTAAATAAAGTTCGCTCAATGAACGCTCAGCCTACATATCTCGCAAGAGACTGTGGAAAGGGCTGCTTCTTTAGTTTATGTATTAATGTTTACCTTTGCGCCGTAAACTTATGATATGAAAAAAATTCTCATAACCCTTTCTACAATATTGCTCCTAACGGGTTGTGCCGAGGAATATAACATGGTCTATCGAACGACAGACTACGACTATAAATATGAATTTGCAAAGGAATGTTTCGCACGTGGGAAATACACTTTTGCCGTTCCGCTCCTACAAGAATTAATCACAATCGAGAAAGGAACCGACAATGCCGAAGAATGCCTGTTCATGCTCGGTATGGCTGAGTTCGGAATGAAAGATTATGAGACGGCGTCGGAAATTTTCAAGAGATATTATCAAACCTATCCACGTGGACGATATGCCGAAATGGCTTCCTACTATATCGGGCTAAGCCTATATGAAAGTGCGCCGGAACCACGGTTGGATCAAACACGAACCGTTACCGCAATTGCCTCATTTCAGGATTACATGGACCTCTTTCCCAGCGGACGAATGAAAGAGCAGGCACAGCAAAGATTGTTCGAGCTGCAGGATAAGCTAATCAAAAAGGAATATCTCAATGCAAAGCTCTATTATAATCTCGGATCGTATTTCGGCAACTGCACCAGCGGCGGTAATAATTACGAGGCCTGCATAATCACAGCACAAAATGCACTGAACGATTATCCCTACAGTAGTCTGCGCGAGAACTTTGCGGTTTTAGTAATGAAAAGCAAATTCGAACTTGCACAAATGAGCATAGAATCGAAACGTTTGCAACGCTTCCAAGATGCCGAGGACGAATGCTATGGATTCATCAACGAATATCCCGACTCGAAAGAAAGAGCAACAGCTGAACGATATATTGAGAGGTGCAAGGAAATAACGAAAGATTAAGAATTAAATATTAGGTATATAAATAATGGATTACAAGAAATCAAAATCGCCCGTCAATACCGTCACACGCGATGTGCAAGAATTGTGGAAAGACACGGGCAATGTTTATGAAAGTGTGGTTATCATTTCGAAGCGTGCTAACCAGATTTCGGCTGAGATAAAGCAAGATCTCAGTAAGAAACTGGCCGAATTTGCTTCATATAACGACTCATTGGAAGAGGTATTCGAAAATCGCGAGCAAATCGAAATAAGTCGCTACTACGAAAAACTTCCAAAACCGGCTCTGCTGGCAACGGAAGAGTTTCTCGACGGTCAGATTTACTGGCGTGACCCCTCGAAAGATAACGTCGAAAAAAATTAACTCCCGAAAATGCTACAACGCAAACAAACCATATACCTCCTCCTGGCTCTGGCTACCATCGTTGCTTGCCTATGCTTGCCAATAGGTTCGTTTGAGCCAAAAGGAATGGGACTTAGCAATGTGATGACAAATCTTTGGATTGTCAGAGCTGATGGTGTAACGGCATTCGACCCATGGGTACTGTTTGCCATTTTGATTGTTTGCTGTCCTACAGTACTCTTCACTATTTTCGATTATCGCAACAGGCGTCGACAGGCTCGTTTCTGCATATTCGTAATGCTGCTATTAATTGGTTGGTGTGTACTATACGCTGCTTTTTCGCAGCTGTTATTCAAGGATATGATTTTTCATGTTGGTTTTGCATCAGCCTTTCCACTGGTGAGTTTGATTCTACTGTGGTTGGCACGTAGGGCGGTTTTAGCTGATGAGGCATTGGTTCGAGCAGCAGATAGGATTAGATGAATTGTTCTTGGAATTTTATGTTATCATAATTTTTATTGGGATTGGTCGGGGACTCTTAATTAGGGTTCCCGATTTTTTTGCCCATTCATTTTGGCGAGGCAAGATATTTATAGCCAATTCGACAACGAAGGCAATCCTTTCGGTCACAATATTCGTTCTTGAGCTGTATAAGCGCTTGCGAATCGGCTGCACTACGAATGTTTATGCCTAGTTCGCGCCACATCCGCACTATTCTATTATCTTCCGCACCGATTGAGTCAAGAAAATCCATCGCCCGTTCGGCTAACTTATCGTTGCCGTTGAATCTGCCGTAAGCAAAGAACATTGGCGCAACCGTATTAACAATCATAAGCCGTCGAGACGTGAGTGACAATTGCTTGATATTTGTACGCGACGGTGCACCAAATGAATAATGAGTTTGCCAATAGGTTGTAACTCGCGTGTCAAGCAACTCGATAACCTCGTCGATGGTTTTACACTCGATAAGAGTCTGCAATCCTGTACCGCCCTTTGCATAGAGATAGGCTAGTTGCGAGATTCGAATGTGCGGGAAGTTCTGTGGTCGGAGTCGAAGGAAATGCCAGTGCGACGCATCCATCGGCGATAGATTTAACCTATGCGAAAAATTGCAATACTCACTCTGTAATAACATAAAATATTCGTCTTCCAAAGTTGCCGCCCTATTACGTTCATGCACTGCACCGATGTCGAGTAAACCAGCCTGCCCCATGAAAATCGCCTCGATTTGGACAAGATTATCCCGATGGTATGCCAGATTATTCAACGATATTCGTTTGCCCCATTCCTCGAAAGCATCACCATTTATACCGAATCCGAAATTGCGGGCCAGCGTTATAAAGTACACCGACTCCCAATCGCCGTTGCACACCTCAAGCCTCCGCTCTATTGTCTGTGTACGCTGTTCCAATCGTTCTATTTGCAAAGCATTCAGCCACGAATGCATCATGATTTCTGGCAGAGTAGAAATGATTTTATGACAGGGAGGATATTCATCGTTCGTGATTAGTTCTTCATAGTTACGACGAACGTACTCAGGCACTTCCAACTTAAGCTGTGGTAGCTGATTGCCCAATGCCGTTTGAATGTCGGTATCTATTTCCGACGCGACATGCAAAATCACGTTATTATAGCATGCATCCGTGTGATGATTATGCCTGAACCAATCAGACGACCGCTCATGAATCTCGACATTGCCAACCCACAATGTTCCACCGATTTTTATTTTAGCATTGAAAAAATCGGGCCCATTGTTGCGATTATATAGTCCCACATCAATGACTTCAACCAGCTCGCCATTAGTAGTTTTCAGTTCGTTAAGTGGAAAAAGTCTGTGTTTCCAAACGTAATGAATGAATTTTTCCATTTTGGTTTCAAGGTTATCTTAATTAATTCAGGGCAAAGTTAAGGTATTAACAACAGCAGAGCTTCGACAGTATTATAATTCTGGTCGAAGCCCTGCTGAATACTAGAGAAACGAACGCCCGTTTATTTCTTAACGAACTTCTTGTTTCCCCGAATATAAATACCTTTCGGAAGCACACTACTATCAAATCCCACGAACCTTCCATCAAGTGTGTAGAATCGATTATTGTCGAACTTCTCGATAGTTGTATTATCGATTCCCGACGGAGTATTATTCAAGAAGTTGAAAGTTATAACTCCTGTTGAAACATCCTCATTGATATTTAGAATAGGTTTTTGAAGAGTACTCTTATTGAGCGTAACATTGGTGAGCGAATTCACGCCGGATGTTCCAGGGAATGGGTCACCGGCATGACTATCTAGGAATTCATTCGAAGTATAATGTCCGTTCGGATTGCCCGAAGTCTTAACGTCATAGGCTGTGATAAGCAATCCATCAGCCGGCACAATTGTCATACCCGGTCGACCAGGAAAATCATTCACATGATCGTTCATATTAACCTCTGTCAGTCCATAGTCAACTCGATAAACCAACAATCCATGTCCGCGCATCTTCGACGCCCAACCCGTATTTTGAATATTGTGTAGAATTAGATATTCGCCTTCATTTGCACTGTTCACTTTCCGAGCTTCGCCCGATTGTAAAGTCACTGCAGCAGGCGTATCACTAAGTGTTTGAATCTGCTGCCATCCCATCACCTCTTTCTCCCATGGAGTGTAGGGTGTGGGCGTATAACCATTATCAGTGTATTCGCCATTGTCCATCAAATCCCAATATTCCATAGCTTGATTATTTATCTGCGCACCTGCATTGTAGGGATAGAAATCGGGTAGCCCCATGGTGTGCGAGAACTCGTGGCATGCAAGACCAATTCCTGATATGCGCTTGTTGGGCGGCGACTGGAATTTACGGGTAGGCGAATAATTAAGCTCACTGGTGACACAGTACCGATTAATCGTCTTGCCGCCTATCTGGAACGAGCTCCCCATACCGGCCTTGGGCCATATATCATCGCGGTTGCCGCTCGAACCTTGCGAATAGCCAGCATATACAATCATAACCAGGTCGACATATCCGTCGTTATTACTATCATAGTCTCCAAAATTAACCTGCGAATTAACCGCCGAACTAGCATCACGAATCAACTCATCGATACGCGAATCCTTAAAACTGCCCTCGTCATGACCATAATAGGCAGATGGTTTATTCAGTGTCACCGGACCTACAACATCGAACTGCGGCTTGAATTTACCACCGCTCATTTCGTTAAAATATCGACCCACGCTACCGTGATTCCGCTGTTCATTAAGAGTGTAGTTGGGCATCACACCCGTTGCGTTGAAGAAATCGTTGAAACTGCGCTGTGGATTAGGACTCGAGAACGTTGTGTCTGAAAACTGAACCAAAATAGTCAACACCTTAGGAGTTCCCGTATGCGGGAAATAGGCAACCCAGGGCGAACCAATTCCAATTTTACGATGCTCTTGCTTTTCGGCTACAGCATAGAATCTTTCAGGTCTCTGTGCTCTGATAAGTCGTCGTTCGGCCATACTTCTGGCATTAGTTTCATGCGCCAACATAGCCGACGCCTTCAGCTCACCGTTTTTCTCTACGCGAGCCACATAGAAGGCTCTTCCAACCTGTGTAAGCAACACACCGTCGATGGTTGTTTGCCAACTGAAATGTTCATCGCCATGTTGAAAAACCGTGAGCTGAGTACCGTCAGGTTGCACAAAAACAACCGGCGTAGGATCGGCCTTTACTGCCCGCCCCACAATTGCACAGGCGAGAAAACAAAGCATAAGTAGATTTTTTTTCATTGCTGAATATTATTTTTTTATATGAATGATTTCTCGGGGAGATACACTGAAAAGTGACACCGCAAAGTTAACGATAAGCCCTGGAAAACATTCTATTTATATACGAAGTCCCTTCTATTTATATACGAACTCTCTTCTATTTATATACGTACCCACTTCTATTTATATACGTATCCCATTCTATTTACTCCCGGAGCTCCTTCTATTTATATACGTACTCTCATTGTTTTCTTAACCGAGAAATTGAATTATCATCATGATGAAAAATTAGTTTCATCATGATGATACAAACGTTTCATCGTGATGATAAATTTGTTTCATCACGATGATAATTCAATTTCTCCAGTATGTCTATGATACAACTCCCTAATATAAATAGAAGGGAGTACGTATATAAATAGAATGGAATACGGAAGTAATCGCATTGCAATACGGACGTAATCGCTACTTAATACGGGAGTAAATAGAAGTGAGTTCGTATATAAAGAAATTTATTCGCACACGTATGCAATTCCAAGGGCACGCGGAAAGTGTATTTTCATAGATGGGATTCTAGTCGATTATTAAATCGCTCCCTATATATATCAGGGCGAGCTGCGCCGATTGTTGATAAGGTTTGCTTTTCCTCTCTTGTTTGTTTTATTATATCCTTTTTCTTATGGTTCCGTCTGACACGGGACGAACAAAGAAAGCATCTGAACGGTATCCATGGTGCAATGGATATATGTTTAGGAGAAGAATACGTGAAAAGGTGTATTAATCAAGTCATTTGAACAAACATATTGCAAGAAGAACGAAGTTTGAGTTGCTGATTCTTACTGGTCAGGGTTCTCTACATAACCTTGATATTCGGGAGTAAGAGAGGACATAACCGTATCGTAAGCTTCGGCTATAGTTTGTTTTTCGAATTCGGGGCCTTTTCCTTTCGGGAATATTGGTTCGTGAATGGTTAGACTCAATGGATGCCATGACGGACACCGCCAGTCGCGAGTACGCGGCATGACGTTGAAAGTACCGTTGATGGTTAGCGGACAAACGGGAAGCTGAAGTTCGTCGGCAAGGGCAAAAGCACCGCGTCGAAACTTGCCCATGTGACCCGTAAAGCTACGTGCACCTTCGGGGAACACCACAAGAGACATACCTTCTCGGAGAGTTTCGCGTGCCGTGTCATAGGTTTTTTTGATTTTGCTTGCTCCGCTTTTATCGACAAAAATGTGATGGGCGTAAGCACAGGCTGTTCCGACAAGGGGAATCTTACGGATACCTTTTTTCATCATCCATTTAAAGTTTCGTCCAAGGAATCCGTAAATAAGGAATATATCGAACGCTCCTTGATGATTGCTCACGAAAACATAGCTCTGTCCGGGTTGTAGGTGCTCGCGGCCTTCGACGCGGACAGGCAGGAAGAGGATTCTTATTGTTAGCCACGACCAGCATTTTCCGGGATAATAGCCCCAGAAATGACCATTCCCTATTGCACATCCGATGGTTGTTGTTAGAGCTGTTATTATGGATGCGATCAGGAATATTGGCATGAAGATACAGATTGTGTAGATGGCGTAAAAGGCTCTTGCGATTGGAGATTTCATTGCTTGTGTAGTGTTATTACTGTTATTTCATTGGGCATGTTGAGTCGGAAAGGAACCATACCGCCTAGTCCTGCTGTGACGTATAGGTGTCGTTGGTCTTCTTCGTATAGCCCATGGTCTTCTTTCTGGGTGAATTGTGTGGGACGGAGGCCTAGGATTTGCATTTGTCCACCGTGGGTATGCCCGCAGAGAGTTAGCTGGGCATTAGTTCTGCGGAGTATATTGCGTCGCCAAGCCGATGGGTCGTGTTGGAGCATGATAGCGAACGATTTCGGATTGATTCCTCGAATAGTTCGGGTATAGTCGGCTTTACTGGGATAGGGCGGTTTACCGTCGTTCTCTGTTCCTAGGATGACGACGGAATCTTTCTTATCCTTCGATCTGATGATAATGTTATCGTTCAAGAGTGGGTGCCATCCCATCTGTCGTTGAATGGTTATGACTCGTTGTCTGATTGTGTATTCCTTGTCGGGATCGGTTTTGAAATATCCGGCATAGTCGTGATTACCCAATACAGCAACAGTTCCTTGCATTGGCGAAAGGAATGGTTTCATTATCTCAATTTCACTAGGGTGCATGTTTTGTAAATCGCCGGTGAAACAAATGAGGTTGTGATTGATTCGGCGGATAGAATCCATTTCGGCTTTCAGGATTCGACTGCGCCAGCCTTTGAATGTTCCTAGATGGAGGTCAGAAACGTGTATAATTGTATAGCCGTCGAATGATGCGGGGAGATTCTTATAAGTTAGGTCCATTCGGTTAACTTTTATACGACTGACTCCGGCAGTTATACCATATATGTAAACGCAAATGCTTAAAGCACCTAAAATGAGACCCGCATAATGCTCGAATTTACAGCTTGTTCGTACAACAAATCGGCGCAACAATAGGCCGACGATGGAGCAAAGCACATATATGCTTTTAGAAAAGGTACATACTACGAGTAGAAAGAGATAGACATTAAGCCATGTTAGATTCAGCGGAGCAAAGTTGCGTTGAAGTGACAGCACACAAGTGAATATCATGATTACAGCGCTAGAACCCCACATAAGTACGTGCATTGGCCAGGAATGTTTGTGGGGTTTGCGGAAGAAACGAATGTAGATATAGAGATCGGAAAGGATGATTGTTGCGAGGAGAAAAATTGCGATACGAGCTACCATATATTATAGTCTAATTGCGGAAAGTTATTTGTTCACCGCGATAATCGGGATTGAATGTCGTGCCATTAAGTAAGTGATAACCGTTACAGAAAGTGTGGATTACTTTCCAACGATATTCATGGCCCAACATTGGACTCCATTTACACTTGCTAACGATTGTATCTTCGGTTACTTGCCAAGGATGCTCACAGCTAACAATAGTTATATCAGCCTTGTAACCGGGACGGAGAAATCCTCTTTCATTCACTCGAAACAGCTTAGCTGGAGCATGCGACATAAGTTCAACCAATCGTTCAATGGTTATGACTCTTTTGTCGACTAGTTCCAACATTGTAACCAGCGAGAATTGAATCATCGGCATTCCGGAAGCAGCCCGACAACATCCCCCCTGTTTCTGGGAAAGAAGATGCGGAGCATGGTCGGTTCCGACGGTTGAAATCTTACCATTGGCAAGCGCCCTCCGTAAAGCATCGCGATCGGCTGCTGTTTTCACTGAAGGATTGCATTTGATGAGGGCTTTCTTGGTGAGATAATCTTCGTTTGTGAATACAAGATGAGCAATCACTGCCTCCAGCGTCACAAGCTTACGTACTTCAACATCGTCGATTAGCGATAGTTCTTTGGCTGTCGACAAATGAGCGATGTGTAATTGTGTTCCAAATCGTTTAGCCAATTCAATAGCCAGCTTTGAGGAGTGATGGCACGCATCTGCATTTCTTATCTCATAATGATGAATCACATCGGGGTCGTCACCATATTTTTCTTTGGCAATTTTCATGTTGGCGGTAATCATCGCGGAATCTTCACAATGAGTCATCACTGGTAAATTAAGAAATGCAGCTGTCTGGAATATTTTTTCGAGGGCTCTGCTATTATCCACCAACATATTTCCAGTGGAAGCTCCCATAAAAACTTTTATTCCGGGTATAATATGCGGATCGAGATGCTTAAACAGACTGCTGTTTTGGTTTGTTGCGCCAAAGAAGAAGCTATAGTTTATGTGGCTATCGCGTACAGCCATTTGAATTTTCTCATCAAGTGTTTCGAGCGTTGTTGTCATGGGATTTGTATTGGGCATATCGAAAAACGATGTAACTCCTCCCATAGCTGCAGCACGACTTTCACTTTCAATATCGCCTTTGTCTGTCATACCCGGCTGACGAAAATGTACGTGCTCGTCAATAACACCCGGCAGAACAAAACAACCCGTGGCATCGACTCTTTTGTCGTAATTGCCACGGGGAGGTTCGGTTGAGAATATTATTTCGCTTATCCTGTCGTCCTGTATAACTACAGAACCTCTGCAAACCTTTCCTTCGTTTACAATGGTTCCGTTCTCAATGATTGTATTCATTACTTATTCGGTTTGAATGGAATCGCCTGCTCTTTCAGCCGGAGTTGGAGGTGTCACTGATTGGTTGTCGGTTGGAGAGGTACTAGTGGTTTCAGCCGTTCCATTCATTTCATTTTGTGTTTGCTGAAAGTTCGTGTAGAAATCTTTCACCTGCGGATCGTTCTTGAAACTGTCAGGAGCTTTCATCATTATGAAATCAATCCATGATGAAAGCTGATTCACTGCATTCAGATAAAGATAATCGTTCATCCATGAGGGGTATGCATCGGGTGTCGTATCGTAGGTTATGCGTGTAAAGAACCCCCACGGGCCTAGTATATTTTCAAAATTGTCTGTAACGAATTTCGTGAAAAGTTTGTCTCCGCTGGCATATACTTGCAAAGCCTGTTTTAGTAATCTGGAGTTCACTTCGTTTTCATCCTGCCCGTTCATTATTGCCGCGCTTTCCTCATGGTCGAGTTCTATGTATTGATTGCGAATCTGGGTGAACTTAATCCAGAAGTCGTTTATCTTGTCGTTCAACGGCGTTCCACTCACCTGTTGCTGCGTGTTGTCAAGCCGAAGTTGTATGTTTCCCTGTTCAAGCACAATGGGAAACTGCAAATTAACATCGTCCATGAATATTTGTGCTACTCTCACCGAGTCAATATTACCCTGGAATATGAATCGCCCATGTACAACGTCGCACGAGTCTATTGTTTTTAGCGTATCAGCGCTATTCACTTTGAGATATAATTTGCGCCCGTCAAGGCTCGAAACATTCGATGTTCCTTGAATGTCGTATGAGTTTGCACACGATGTGAGAAATAAAGAGAAAGAGAGGAAGGCGTAGAGAACTTTTGTCATAAACAATATGTCTGCTTGATGGTCGGCAAAATTACAGGCTAAGCCTCGTGTACCGAAAGTTTTTCATTGTATTTAAAAATATCATTCGCCTTTTAGTGTTTTTTATCCGCACTTCTCGTTCTCCTTTTTAAGCTCATAACTAATCCTGTGCGTGACATATATTTCCAGTATCGAAGCCACCAACAAAAGTACAACCCAGTTATGATGGAAGATGTTTATATAAAGCGAATAATTCGATGCTGACCCACTGAACAACGATTCCAGGAAATGGTATGAATCCTCAACCATGAATCCACCCGCCAGAATAAAGCATACACCAGACAATCCAAGTATCTTTCGCAATCTGCGAATGGTTATGTTGCTTCCCTCATAGCTCTGTCGCATCTGTATTGACACAAAAAGTCCGGCACCCAGAAGCATAGACCAGCACACAACATTTTGCATGATAAAAAACACATAAAGTCCGGCGCTGAGAACCATAATCAGTCCGCCTAAAAGAAGAAGAGTAATTTCGGTTCTATTCAGTTGTTTCATTTTGCGATTCATTTTCCACGGGATTCTCGTCATCGCTCAACACGAAGATATCTTCATCGTCGGTTTTCATGAAATACCGTTCACGAGCAATCTTTGCAATCGTTGTCGGATTGAGTTTCATCTTATTGAGCAGTTCCATGTCGTGTCTATATTGATTATTGTATTTCTTAATCTCAGCTTTCATGTCTTCAATCTGATTGGCGTATTCAAACCGACGCATAAAACTGTTCTCGTCAACAACGCCTATAATAAGCCCGCCGAGCACTAAGACAATATAGTATTTAAACCTGCTGAGAAAGTAAAATAACGAGTGTATACTTATTCTTTTCACGTCCTAGAATGACTTATCGTTTGATGTCGTGCAAAAGTATGGAAAAGAAAACGCCCTCTAAAATATTGCCAAAGAAAGATATTGTAATGTAGCTTAACGCCCCTTAACCGCTTCAATTCGCGTTGAGTAAAAAAAACTAATTTCTATTAGGGCTTTCTTTCTCTTCGACCCTTTTACGATACATTTGCAGCCGTTGATGAGTACATTATATTTAGTTCCGACACCTGTGGGCAATATGGAAGACATAACCCTCCGAGCCCTTAGAGTTCTAAAAGAAGTCGACCTTGTGTTATGCGAAGATACACGCACATCGGGCATACTTCTGAAGCACTTCAACATAAAGAACAAACTAATGTCTCATCATAAATTCAACGAACATGGCACAGCTGCTGGAATAGTGGAACGATTGAAAGCCGGGAACTCCATCGCCCTAATCTCCGACGCCGGCACCCCAGGCATCAGCGACCCCGGATTCTTTCTCGTACGCGAGGCCATCAATGCAGGCATTGCAGTACAAACACTTCCAGGTTCAACAGCATTTGTACCGGCACTCGTTTCGAGTGGTATTCCTTGCGACCGCTTCTGCTTCGAGGGATTCTTGCCGCAGAAGAAAGGACGCAAAACACATCTCGAAAACTTGCAGAACGAAGAGCGAACAATGATTTTCTACGAATCACCATATCGGATAGTCAAAACGCTCGAGCAATTTGCCGAAGTTTTCGAACCCGAACGCCAAGTGAGCTGCTCCAGGGAAATATCGAAGCTACACGAAGAAACTGTACGCGGAACTCTCCAAGATGTTGCAGAACACTTTCGCAAGGCAGAACCAAAAGGTGAATTCGTGATAGTTCTGGCCGGAAAGCAACGCAAGAAAACAATCCACATCAATAATCAAACAAATAAGTAAAACAACTTAATTTAAAGAATTATGAAAAAACTCTTTTTATTAGCAGCCTGCGCAGTCATGACACTCGCATCCTGCAATCAGTTCAAGAAAGCCGTTAACTCAACAAACGACGTTAAAAACGACTCACTACGTGCCATCATCGACGCACGCGACAACGAAATCAACGACATGATGGGAACCCTCAATCAAATACAACAGGGATTCTCGGAAATCAATGCTGCCGAAGACCGCGTGACACTCGTCAAAGATGGTGAAAGAGCCGACAAGGCAACACAAATCAAAGAGAACATTCAGTTCATTGCACAAAGAATGAAGGAAAACCGAGAGCTCATCGCAAAACTGCAGCAGCAGCTTAAAGACACCGGATTCAGAGGCAGTGAAATGAAAAGAGCTATCGAAACTCTCACAGCACAACTCGTCAAAAAAGATGCAGAACTCAAAAAACTGCGTGCCGACCTGGAATCGAAGAACATCCACATCAAGGAGCTCGACGAAACTATAACCGGACTTAATACTGACGTTTCGAACCTCAAAACAACCAACCAGAACCTCAGCAACGAAAAGCAGGCTCTGCAAACTGAGAAAGAAAATCTTGAGAGCGAAAGCAATCAAAAGAGCGAAACAATATCGACTCAAGAAAGGCAGCTCAACACTGGATGGTATATTGCCGGTTCGAAAAAGGAACTCAAGAGTCAAGGCATCCTCGAAGGTGGAAAAGTTCTTCAAGGCAACTTTAACCGCGGAGCATTCAACAAAATCGACATCCGTACTAACAGAGAAATCAATCTCAACAGTCGTAGCGCCAAGATTCTCACCTCTCATCCCGGAAGCAGCTACAGTCTGAATAAAGGTGCCGACGGCAACATGATACTTCGTATCAACGACCCGCAAACATTCTGGAGCACCAGTAAGTATCTCGTAATTCAGGTGAAATAACCCTCCGAATCCATAAAGGTTAACTCAAGAGCCCGGCAAGTTTTAATGCCGGGCTCTTTTTTTGATTAGAATAATTACTGGGCGAGTTCGGTTTAATAGAGCCCCCCACTCGGGCATTAGTCCGCATGTAGGGACAGACCCCGTGTCTGTCCGCATCTCTCTGCCAATTCGGTCTACTGGCCGCATAACATATTTCGTCCTGTCGGACGGGGCGGACAGACACGGGGTCTGTCCCTACATGCGGGCCTTCCGCCCGAATAGGAATCCATTGTTTATTACCCATTGGCTCATCGGAGGCTTAAGCAGACATCTCAAATCGAACTCACGTAATTATTGGGCGAGTTCGGTTTAATAGAGACCCCACTCGGGCGTTAGCCCGCATGTAGGGACAGACCCCGTGTCTGTCCGCATCTCTCTGCCAATTCGGTCTATTGGCCGCATAACATATTTCGTCCTTGTCGGACGGGGCGGACAGACACGGGGTCTGTCCCTACATGCGGGCCTTCCGCCCGAATAGGAATCCATTGTTTATTACCCATTGGCTCATCGGAGGCTTAAGCAGAACAGACCCTGTTTCGCATCAGCGGGCCAGACGTCGCCTCAAACAGACCCTGTTTTGCATCAGCGGGCTGGAAGTCGCCCCAAACAGACTCTGTTTTGCGTCAGCGGGCCAGACGTCGCCTCAAACAGACTCTGTTTTGCACTACAGAGTTCCGGCGAGTGAGAATTAGTTTTCTTCAGGCAGTAGGATAACGGCTTGCTGTTTTTTCCCGTCCATCATAATTTTCAGCGGGGAAGGGAAACGAACGTGACGAATAAAATGGGTTTCTTCTTCAGCTGGTAGAGCGTCGAGAATGGTTCGGCGGCACAAACCATCGTCTTTAAAAGGATTAATCGTAAAATAGCCAACACCGAAAGAGGTGAGATTCTGAAAAAAATGGGTGCCTTGACTGGAATCGATTTGATAATTGGGCAAGCCTTCCTCGACAATTACCCGAGCAGCCGAAATGTGCGACCATTTCACGGGTACGCCTAACCACGGGTCGCTCGACCCCCAGCGACCAGGCCCGATGAGAATATAGTTTCGGTCGGTATCCAGAAACTTTCGGTTAATTTGTTCGATTTCGGCTGCGATGGCTGGATTGTTGGCACCGGAGAAGGTTTCGTTGACCTTTATATATATAACGTCGGCTACATCGTCGGATATTCCATGGCCAAGCGAACTGTTACTTCGAAGGAGGCATCGTGCGTCGGGAATGGTTGAGAGGTCTTCGGAGAGGAGTTGCTGTGAGTCGACAATTGGGCGTATCTGCAAAAGATAGAGCGTGCCTTTGCCAACAGAGTCGATATTCACGGCAAACTCTATTTCGACAGGGCGACGCATGGCTTCAGAGCCGTGTTTCATGGCTGTTCGGAGAAGCTGGGCAAGAGGGAAAACATCTTGCTTTAGCACTCCGGCGAAAGAGATTATTTTTCGTCCGCCGTCGTATATTCCGTCGTATATCGCGTCGTCGTTCGGCTGATATGTTGAAGCGATATACTGTAGGGCTCCGTCGGATTCGGCGTCTTTAAGGTTAAGACTAACGATGTTAAATCCGTCGTCGACCTTGAAATTGTCATCGATGTTCACCGTGTCAAGAGCATAAAATTGAGTTTGAGTTTGCTTGAGAGCCGTTTTCATCTCGCTCATTTGCAGTATGTGATTCGGATGGTAGGGTGAGACGCGGAGTGTTTGTCCGCCGTCGACAATATATTTTCCCAATCCGAGGGCGAGAGAAGCTATTCCCTCTTCGGCTTTCTCATCGCCTATGGGATAGTAGTTCAGCGAACGTAGCACACCGGAGATGTTCGGATAAAAATGATTGGCATGTTGCTTTCCGGCCACTTCCTGAAGAATAACAGCCATCTTCTCCTGGTCGATTACGTTGCTCGTTGCGGTCATATAAGTCTTTGAATCGCTGTAGTAAACCGATGCATATACGCTTTTTATAGCCGACGTGAGCATATTAAGCATAGCATGGTGGTTGTCAGTGTAAGGAATCATGTAGGTTGAGTATATCCCGGCGAAAGGCTGATAATGACTGTCTTC
Source organism: Prevotella micans F0438 (assembly GCF_000243035.1). Taxonomy (NCBI): domain Bacteria; kingdom Pseudomonadati; phylum Bacteroidota; class Bacteroidia; order Bacteroidales; family Prevotellaceae; genus Prevotella; species Prevotella micans. The sequence continues at coordinate 713,225 of NZ_JH594521.1, read as the reverse complement.
GAGCAACGAACTCGAGCGTATGGCTATCGGCGCACGCGTTGCTCGGATAAAAGCCAAAAAATCGTCGTTGAGCGCTTCAGGCAGTCTAGCCTGCAGAAATGCTTCCAGAATACTATCGTTGTCGGCATTGGAGAGAGCTATTTGATATAGATTATTTCTCTCCATAAAGCTGTCGAATATGTCGGTGCACAATACCACGGTTTTAGGAATCTGTACCTCCACACCGGGAAATCTATCGAAGTCGGGCTGCCGTTTGATAACATTATCTAGGAAAGCCAGTCCGCGCCCTTTTCCACCGAGAGAACCGTCGCCTATTCGAGCGAAATGAGCGTAGCGGTCGTATTTATTTCTGTCGAACACTGCCACAACACCGTGGTTTTTCATACGCCGATATTCCACGATGGCATTGAAGATTATCTGCCGATGCCGATCAACATCCTGCAGCTTGTGCCACGTTATGTTTTTCAGAAAGGCCGACACAGGGAAGATAGCACGTGCGGAGAGCCAACGACTAACGTGGTTGCGGCTGATGTGATAGAGCATTGAGTTGTTTGGAATACTGAAAATATTGTCTTGCAACTCCTTTAAATTCCTCACACGCTTAACCTCTTCGTGCGTTACAGGATCTCGGAAGATGAAATCGCCGAACCCCATGTGTTCTTCGAGCATGTGGCGTAGGTCTACGCTCATCTTCTTAGAATTCTTGTCTACGAAACGGAATCCTTCTTTCTCGGCTCTAGCCCTATTATCGCTTTCGGAACTTTCTATAATCAATGGCAAATACTCATTGTCGTGCCTGATAGCACGAAGAAGTTTCAGTCCGGCATCCGGGTCTTTCTCGTTCTGTGGCGGGTTACCGAGGAATGTATTCAGGCTCTTTTCGTTTCTGTCCATCGGGAATCGCACGTCCGAAATCACCCCCAGCACATTGTCTTTAAATTGCTCGTAGATTTGCCAGGCCTCTTTATAGGTTCGAGCCAACACCACTTTCGGTCGCCCTCGCATTCTTAGCGACGCCTCGTGTTTTGTAAGCGCCTCGGTTGCGAAGTTCTGACTTTGTGTAAGCAAATAACCATAGAGATTCGGTAATATGGAAGAATAGAAACGAATAGAATCCTCGACCAACAGAATCATTTGTACACCAACCTGGCGGATGTCATTCTCGAGATTCATCTTGTCCTCAATCAGTTTGATTATGGATAGAATAAGATTCGTGTTGCCAAGCCAGCAGAAAACATAATCGAATATACTCAAATCCTCATGCTGCATTCGCCTGGTTATTCCATGCGAAAACGGCGTCAGAACCACACAGTGAATGTCGGGAGATATATTCTTAATTGCCCGTGCCACGTCGAAAGCATCATTGTCGGCATTTCCTGGCATACAAATAACCAGGTCCACATCAATCGTGGTAAGAATCTTCTCAGCCTCTTCAATAGTGGAAACCTGCGTGAAAGTGGGCGGATAGCGAAGTCCCAGCTCCATGTATTCATTGTATATCTTCTCCTCGATTCGCCCGTCGTCTTCCAGCATGAAAGCATCGTAAGGATTAGCTACGATGAGCACATTATATATACGCCACATCATAAGATTGACGAAACTCACGTCTCTCAAATAGAATTTGTTCCAATTATCGGGATTCTGTTCTTTCATTTACAATTACTTAAAGTTCCGGACAAAAGTACTATTTAATCCCTCCTTGCCGTCCCATTTGTTCGTCAAACAATCATGGTAGTTGTTGTTTTGCGAGTCGTATTATTCAAATGAAAACATTACTGCAAAAACGCGTCTTAAACGGCTAAAATAAATGGCGTGAGAATTTTTGGCTGTTCGATTTTATGTAAATACATTTGCCACGCGTAAAAACGTAAGTGGATAATTCACAACGTCTAACATAAACAACAACAAACATTTTTTATCTATGGAAGTTGAAAAAATCATGCAAGCCCTGGAACAAAAACATCCAGGCGAGTCTGAGTATTTGCAGGCTGTTCGCGAGGTGCTCATCTCTGTAAAGGACGTTTACAACCAGCATCCCGAATTTGAAAAGGCAAGCATCATCGAACGCATCGTTGAACCGGAGCGCATCATCACGTTCCGCGTTCCATGGGTCGACGATCAGGGTAAGGTACAGGTGAACATCGGTTACCGAGTTCAGTTCAACGGCGCTATCGGCCCTTACAAAGGCGGATTGCGTTTCCACGCCTCTGTTAACCTCAGCATCCTGAAGTTCCTTGGCTTTGAACAAACATTCAAAAACGCGCTTACAACCCTGCCCATGGGCGGCGGTAAAGGCGGTTCCGACTTCTCTCCACGCGGCAAGAGCGACGCCGAAATAATGCGTTTCTGCCAGTCGTTCATGAACGAGCTCTATCGCCACATCGGCCCGGATGAAGACGTTCCTGCAGGCGACATCGGCGTGGGCGGTCGCGAAATCGGATACCTCTTCGGTCAGTACAAGAAGCTCACCCACCAATTCCAAGGCATGCTCACCGGCAAAGGCATGGAATGGGGCGGTTCGATTCTTCGTCCTGAAGCAACCGGCTACGGCGCGCTCTACTTCGTTCATCAGATGATGCAAACCCACGGTATCGACATCAAAGGCAAGACCGTTGCCCTTAGCGGCTTCGGAAACGTAGCCTGGGGTGCTGCCAAGAAAGCAACCGAACTTGGGGCTAAGGTTATCACATTGAGCGGTCCCGACGGTTACATCTACGACCCCGACGGCATCAGCGGCGATAAGATTGAATACATGCTCGAGCTTCGCAACAGCGGTAACGACGTTTGCGAACCTTACGCAACCAAATATGCCGGTTCTAAATTCTTCAAAGGTCGCAAACCCTGGGAGCAGAAAGCCGACATCTATCTTCCGTGCGCCACTCAGAACGAACTCAACGGCGAGGATGCCGATAAGATTCTTTCTTACAAGCCTCTCTGCGTAGCCGAAGTTTCGAACATGGGTTGCACGGCCGAAGCAGCCGAGAAGTTCACCGCCACGAAGACACTCTTTGCTCCAGGCAAGGCAGTCAATGCCGGCGGTGTGGCCACCTCAGGTCTTGAGATGTCGCAAAACTCTCTCCGCTTGAGCTGGAGCCCTGAGGAAGTCGACGAAAAGCTGCACTACATCATGCGCTCCATACACGAGCAGTGCGTGAGATACGGCACCGAATCCGACGGCTACATCGACTACGTTAAAGGAGCTAACATAGCAGGCTTCATGAAAGTGGCTAAGGCTATGCTAGCACAAGGAGTAGTATAAAACATAGAAAAATAGAATTCACTTCGATTCTCCCACAAAACAAACTATAGGGAGAATCGAAGTTTTTTTAACCCAAGGCGAAAAGAAGATGCCTGACAAAACAGTTTTTTATGGATAACATCAGAACACTCTTAGTAGCAACATCCATTATTCTTGTCCCTAACGCTACATCGGCACAGGAAAACAAGCAGATGGCCGGTAAGGCTTCTTACTACAGCAACGGGCTCCATGGACGGAGGATGAGCAACGGCGAACGCTACGACAAAAATGGCTACACCTGTGCCCACAAAACCCTCCCTTTCGGAACTCAACTGCGCGTAACCAATCCTCGAAACAACCGTTCTGTGGTAGTTCGAGTAACCGATCGCGGCCCGTTCGTTAAAGGCCGTATACTCGACCTTTCTTATTCGGCAGCCCGCGATTTGGGCATCCTCTCCAGTGGCGTGGCCTACATGAAAGTTGAAATTCTTCCGAAAAACAAGCCCACCGAAATTCCATTCGTAGCCGAACCTTCCACTATCGAAATTCCCGAAATTGAATACGGAATGGCCGGAGTGTGCTATGAATTCATTCCTGAATGGGAGAAGCCAGCCGAACTCGACCAACCTAAAACAATAGCTCGAAAACCACAACCTCGTCAGCGTCCGACTGTTGCCCAATCAAACACAAAGAAAACCCCTGCCCAACCACAAAATAAAACACAGAGTCTTAAAAATGAACCTCCGACCAGTACTCCACCATCAACCGCTAAATCACAGCCTCAGAAACCTCAATCCTCCAAGCCCGCAACATCCCAAGAAAAATCTTCAAGCATTTGGAGTAACTTCTTCAATCGGGTAAAAGAAGGAGTTTCTGGCCTTTTCTAGCCCTAATAGGTAACACAAACTCTAATTTTTTATCCCGTACGTCTCTTTCGAGACGGTCACCATTATTATTTCTATTCCCTACGGTATAGAAAAATTACATGAGTGTTTACAAAATCATTGCGTCAATGACGCAAGGGCAAAACAAAACTGTTTCAGGTTTGCGCCAATGACGCAAGGGCAAAACAAAACTGTTTCAAGTTTGCGCCAATGACACAAGGGCAAAACAAAACTGTTTCAGGTTTGCGTCAATGACGCAAGGGTAAAACAAAACTGTTTCAAGTTTGCGCCAATGACGCAAGAGTAAAACAAAACTGTTTCAGGTTTGCGTCAATGACGCAAGAGTAAAACAAAACTGTTTCAGGTTTGCGCCAATGACGCAAGAGTAAAACAAAATTGTTTCAGGTTTGCGAAACCTCCGCAAACAATATAGGCGAACATGTTCTAACCCGTGTAAAAGCATCATAATTTTTTGTGGAGTAGAAATCATAGTGTGCCGAATATTCGGGCAACATTTTGATTGGTTTGGTGTTCGAGTTCGGAGTCGCTGACACCATAAGCCTGGGAAAGAGTGTGGAGAACCTCAACAACAAAAGCACTTTCGTTGCGCTTACCGCGGTGAGGAACCGGAGCCATGTAGGGACTGTCGGTTTCGAGTACTATTCTGTCAAGAGGCACAGCTGCGGGCAGGTCGGTACGCAGTTTACTACTTTTGAAAGTACTCACGCCACCTATTCCGAGCACGAAGTTATCGAAGGCCAGAAAATCGGCAGCTTCTTTTTGATTTCCAGTAAAGCAGTGGAATACGCCACCGGGGAGTTCGTTTTTATAAGGACGCATGATGCCTAGGAGTTCGTTTTGAGCTTTGCGACAGTGAATCATGAGCGGTAAACGTGTTTCAACACTCCAACGAACAGCTTCTTCAAAAGCTCGGAGTTGTTGGGTTTCGAACTCGCGCGACCAATAGAAATCCAGTCCCACTTCTCCCACAGCAATGAAGTGCGGTACGGTAGTAGAAGCAAGGTTTTCGAATAGTATACGGTGCATTTCGGCAAGAATCTCTTCATAATCTGCCCGCACTTCTTCAGGATGAAGACCTATCATCGGATAACATATCCCTGGATAATTCTGGCTTATGCTAAGCACTTTGGAAACGTTTTCGAGATTTATTGCAGGAAGAAATATTTTTTCAACTCTGGCTCTAGTAGCGTTTGATATGACTTCGGGTAAATCGGCTGCAAATTCTTCACCGTCGAGATGTGCGTGGGTATCTATCATGAGAGAATTATCTTTTTCGTTTCAACATTCGGTCAAGGTAGTTTCTTAGCTGCATTTTTTGTTTTTCGGGCAGATAAACCGCGTTAAGATAGTCTTTACTTAGGTCGAAATAATAATCGATTTTAGCTTTTGCCAGTTTATCGATTTCAAGTTTGTTGTAGAGGCGGGTAATTGCGCGGATTTTCCGATTGTCGTCGTTTGTTTTGCTAAGCCATTTGTTGAGTTGGAGACGTTGTTCTTCGTCGGCGAGATGAAGTGCATTAATGAGCATGTAGGTTTTTTTGTTGGAAACAATATCGCCGCCTATTTTCTTTCCAAATACTTTGGAATCACCGTAGACATCGAGATAGTCATCCTGAAGCTGAAAAGCAAGTCCTATTTGTTCGCCCGCTTTGTAAAGCAAATCAGCATCCTCTTTGGGTGCGTGAGCTAATATTGCTCCCATTTTCATAGCACAGGCAAGAAGTACGCTGGTTTTTAGGCGTATCATTTCTATGTATTCCTGTTCGGTTACGTCGTTCCGCGTTTCAAACTCCATATCGTATTGCTGTCCTTCACCTATTTCGAGCGCAGTTTGTGTGAACAGTTCGAGCACTTCAGGCAAAAGTTGCTGTTCGCATTGCGCCATTCGTTCATATGCCAGAACGAGCATCGAATCGCCAGAAAGTATGGCCATATTTTCGTTCCATTGGCAGTGCACTGTCGGTTTCCCACGTCGAAGAGGCGCTTTGTCCATGAGATCATCGTGCAAAAGAGTGTAGTTGTGATAGGTTTCCAGGGCACAAGCCGATGATAGAATCTGCTCCGGATTGTCTTTGAAAAGATTATAACTCAGAAGCATCAGAATAGGACGAATGCGTTTTCCGCCAAGCGAAAGCACATAGCGTATAGGGGCGTAGAGACTTTCAGGCTTGCGATTATATGGCAGTGTGTCGATATAATGATTAACCATTCCGAGGAGTTCGTTGGCTGTGTACATAATATGCTTAAATCGATTTAGAGTTTAAATACTATCGGGATTTCTACAAGCGACCGGCACGGTTTATTCTTACTAATTCCCGGTTTCCAGCGGCCCATCGTGGTGAGCACTCGTAGAGCTTCTTGCTCCATGAATGGGTTGGCTGATTGCTTAATTTTTATGTCACTCACCGAGCCATCGATATTCACAATGAATGTAACACTCACCTTTCCTTCTTTTCCTGCTGTTTTTGCAGCGTCCGGATATTTGAGGTTCTTCGTGAGCCATTTCATGAATTCCACCCATCCGCCAGGCGGTGTGGGTGTATCTGAAAGGATTCTCTTGCTCACCTTATCATCATATCGTTCGATGGTTTCGTCGGATTTGTCATCGGTCATTTTGTTTTTAATCTCTTTATCCTCTTCTTTCACTTTCGATTCCTCGGGTAGTTCGGTTGCCTGGGTACTCACCACAGGCACGTCGTTCATCTGCGGAGCAGCGGTTTTCTTGTCGTTCGAATCCATATTCCCAGCTGTTTTAGGCGTCACTCTAGGCGGATTTTCTTTCCGTTTCAAATTCAGTAGGTCGTCTATCGTCGGTTTCCGGTCGTCTTTCTTCTGCGCCATATCCTGCTGGTCTATCGCCGGAAGCATATCGAGATTCTGAACTACAAGATTCTTTAGCAGGTCAACCTTTTCATCATTGTCGACGCTGTCCGTGTCGGAATATTCCATAGCGACAAAGAAAAATGACAGCGCAATTATCAGTCCTAAAATAAAACCGATCCAACGCTTGTTCTCGAGATTCGCTTTGTTTGATTTTTTTATTTCCAAGACTTAAAAATGAGGGAGAAAAATGAAGGGAAAAACAAGTAGCTCGAAGCCTTTGATAGAGCCGCCTTTTTCACATCGCAAAAGTAAGAAGAACTTAGGGAAAAGTGTATCTTTGCCCCTAAAATAAAGCGTTTAGATGAAAAAGACAATCCTTGTTTTTCTTCTTGCAATGTCATCTTTTCTGGCATTTGCACAAGAAAGTCAAACCGAATATAACTTCCTCAAAATTCCACTCAGCGCCCACGCAGCAGCATTGGGAGGCGAGAATATTTCAATCATAGAAAATGACCCCTCGCTCATATTTTCAAATCCTGCTCTAGCAGCATCGGTCAGCGACCTAACCATCGGCCTCAATTACATGAATTACATGAAAGGAGCTAATTATATGGGAGCATCTTTCGTCAAAGTCGCAGCCGAAAAAACTACTATCGCCTTCGCAGCACAATACATGAACTACGGAAAGATGAAAGAATATGACGCCAATAAAACAGAAATTGGAACTTTCTCCGCCAGTGAAATGGCCATCGAAGCCATTCTGGCCTACGAGCTTGCCAACAATCTCGTGGGAGGCATAACCGGAAAATTCATCTCCTCTAACATAGGGCAATACAACAGTCTCGCAGTAGGCGTAGACCTCGGCCTCAACTACTTCAATCCCCAAAAAGAATGGTCGCTCTCCATCGTAGCCAAGAATCTAGGTGGACAAATAAAAGCCTACGAAGAAGATTTCGGTCGAATGCCTTTCGACCTACAGCTTGGTGTGAGCAAAACTTTCGAAGCACTGCCAGTTAGAGCCTCGGCTACACTCGTCGATATGACGCACTACAATTATCGCTTCGCCAACCATATCTGCCTCGGTGCTGACCTCCTGCTTTCGTCAAATATATGGCTCGGTATCGGTTATAACTTCCGCAAAGCCGACGAAATGAAAATTGGAACCGGTGACAATCAAAGCGCACACGGAGCCGGCCTCAGTTTAGGAGCCGGTATTAATCTCGAACGATTCAAACTCAACTTGGCCTACGGAAAATATCACGCCTCGACAAGCTCCATCATTGTAAATCTTGCCTACTCACTTTAGAAATATCAGCATGAAAAAAATAATTATTGCAATTGACGGATTATCGTCATGCGGCAAAAGCACCATGGCCAAAAATCTCGCGAAGGAAATAAGCTACCTATACGTAGACACCGGTGCAATGTATAGAGCCGTAACATTATATGCCCTACGCCACAATCTCTTCAATCACGACGGCAGTGTGAATATCGACGCTCTTGAACGCCACATTAATCATATCAACATCACTTTGCACCTGAATAAGTCAACCGGTCAACCCGAAACCTATCTCAATGGTCAAAATGTTGAGCACGAAATTCGTAGTATGGAAGTATCCGAGCACGTCTGTTTGATAGCCGCAATTTCCGCCGTTCGACATGCCCTAGTTTCGCAACAGAAAGCCATGGGAAAAGAAAAAGGTATCGTTATGGATGGACGCGACATCGGAACTGCCGTATTTCCCCAAGCCGAACTAAAGATATTCGTAACCGCCTCTCCCGCCATCCGAGCTCAACGTAGATATGACGAGCTCAAATCCAAAGGAATACAAGCCGACTATAATACTATTCTAAAGAACATTGAAGAGCGCGACTATCTAGACTCACATCGCCAGCTCTCTCCCCTTCGCAAAGCCACCTCTGCAATAGAGCTCGACAATAGCCAGCTCACTATGGAGGAACAGCAGAACTGGCTTTTGGACCAATTCAACAAAACTATCCACTCACTTTATCGAGATTAGTCACTCTCTGCTCTTTATCTCCTGAATTATCCATCCCCGAAACAAAAAGCTACGTAAAAACGGTTTTCGCCGACCCAAACTCACAAAAAGCTTTACTTTAAACGCTTAAAAACCGTACACGAGGGTTTTAACTCTTTTTTCTGGCACCTAAATTTGCCCATTAGCTTTTTTCCTTATCTTTGGCTGGCAAAAAATCCAATAATTTTAATTTGAAGACAACTATGAGCAACAAAAGAAAATTAAAGCGCACTATCAATTACATTTGTAGCGACCTCTTCGCCGAAGCTCTGGCAACATCACTCTATGGCGACATAAACAACAAGGAAAGCATAGAGCAAGTACTCTCTTCAATTCTCATCATTCACAATAACTATATCAGTCGGGTGTCTCACGTAGAACCGGGTATGCCCCCAAAAAAGTATTTTTCCGACCTCATCACCAGTTTTAACAAAGAGGTCATCGAAACCATCGACCAAATCAATAACATCAGTTAGGGGGACGATGCTGAAGAAACTATCTCAATGGATTCTTTACAGACTAATGGGATGGCACAAAGCCATCACTGTCGATTTTCCCGAAAAATGCATCATATGTCTTGCCCCGCACACAAGTAATTGGGATCTCCTAATAGGCCAATTATATTCGCATGCCGAGGGACTGAAAAGCAATTTCCTAATGAAAAAGGAATGGTTTTTCTGGCCTTTGGGTGCATTGTTTAGAAGCATGGGAGGAATTCCCGTGTGGCGCTCAAAGCAAACAAGCCTGACCGATATTCTTGCCGAGCACGCCACGAAAGCTAGCTCTTTCCAACTGTGTATAACACCCGAGGGAACACGTTCGCCCAATCCCGATTGGAAAAAAGGCTTCTATTTCATCGCCCTGAAAGCAAAATTACCAATACTACTCTACGGAGTAGACTATGAACAAAAACTAATTTGTTGCACTAAGGCGATTCTCCCAACTGGAAACATCAACGAGGATATGAGAGAGATTAAACTGTATTTTAAAGATTTCAAAGGCAAACGACCTGAACTATTCACCGTAGGAAATATTGATTAATGAAAAAATTCACACTTACTACCCTGATATTTCTCTTAGCAGGCAGAATCTGCGCACAAAACACCACGACATGGGGAAAAACCGAACATAAAGGAAAACCATGGGTTGAAAATACATCTCGTCCGAATAAAATCACCAACGGACTACAAGGACGACACTTTTCAATCTGGGCCTCGCACGGCCGATATTTCGACAACGCTAAATGTATCTGGAAATGGCAGCGCCCGATTCTTTTCGGAACAACCGAAGACCTTTTCACCCCAACCATCGTTGTACCATACCTAATGCCTATGCTCGAAAACGCCGGAGCCATTGTTTTCAGTCCTCGCGAACGCGATTGGCAGGCAAACGAAGTCATAGTCGACAATGACACGCCATTATCATCGTATGCCGAGAACAACGCAAAGAAAAAATGGAAATCTACTGAAGAGCCTGGATTCGCTTTTCATAAAGGCACCTATGCCGACGGCGAGAATCCCTTTACAGCCGGTACCTCCAGGCAAATTAAGACCAGAAAGAAAGACACCAAGCTCAGTTCCATAGTATATAAGCCCAACTTCCCAGAAGAGGGACGATATGCTGTTTACGTGAGCTATCAAACTATGAAAAAGAGCACTGAAGAAGCCCAATACATTGTTCGCCACAAAGGTTCGCAAACAATTTTCCACGTGAACCAGCAAATGGGCGGCGGAACATGGGTTTATCTCGGAACATTCGACTTCGACAAAGGGCAGAACCAGCGAAACTGTGTTATCCTAACCAATCACAGTACAAAGAAAGGAATCGTCACAGCCGACGCCGTGCGCTTCGGAGGCGGAATGGGAAACATTCAGCGAGGCTCTCAAACCAGCCAGCTTCCTCGAGCACTCGAAGGAGCCCGCTACTACGCCCAATGGGCCGGTGCACCACGCGAAATTGTAAGCAAAAGCGGCGGCAGTAACGACTATACCGACGACATAAACGTACGCTCACTAATGACCAACTGGCTTGCTGGCGGCTCATGTTATCTGCCAGATCACCAAGGCAAAAACGTGCCCATAGAACTCACCCTAGCCATCCACAGCGATGCCGGCGTGAAGGCCGACGGCTCCGTTGTGGGAACACTCGGAATATGCACCACGCAACAAGGCGAACCAACACTAGGCACCGGATTATCCCGCCAAGCATCCCGAACCCTCGCCGAAGCACTCGTTCAGGGGGTGAAAAAAGACATCGAAGCAACCTTCGGGGTAAATTGGAACACACGCTCTGTACGCGACCAAAACTACAGTGAAACCAGGCTCCCCGCACAGCCGTCAGCCATTCTGGAAGTACTTTCCCACCAGAATTTCCCAGACATGCGCCTCGCTCAAGACCCCAACTTCAGATTCATCCTAGCCCGCTCAATCTACAAAACAATTTTGCGCTATACCGCAGCCATGCATGGCACAACAAGCATAGTTCAACCCCTAGCACCCAGAAACTTTAGCGCTGAAATAATTGCCCCCGGAAAAGTACGCCTAAGCTGGGACCCTACCCCAGACGCAACCGAACCATCAGCCACCCCAACATCCTACAACGTCTACATTGCCGCAGGAAAAGCCGGATTCAACAACGGCCAGAATATAACCACAACAAACCTCGAAATTCCTATCACCCCCGGCATTTCATACTCCTTCCGCATCACAGCCTGCAACGCAGGTGGCGAAAGTTTCCCAACCGAAACACTCGCCGCATGCTCACAGCCAGGCGCAACCGAAACAATCCTTGTAGTCAACGGATTCGACCGATTATCCTCACCCGCGATCATCAACACCAATATCGAACAAGGATTCGATATCGAAACCGACCCCGGAATAACGCTCGGTCCGACCCTTGGATGGAGTGGCCGCCAGAGCAATTTCGACAAACAGCAAATGGGCAAAGAAGGCCAAGGTAGTCTAGGATACGGCGGCGAAGAACTCACCGGAACCCTCGTAGCCGGAAATAATCTCAACTACGTCCCAGTGCACGTTGAAGCCATCCAAACCCTACAGAAATATAACATTGCGAGCACATCCGGCAAAACCATCGAAGCAGGGAAAATAAACCTCAAAAAATACGCCCTCATCGACCTGGCCCTAGGTCTCGAGAAAGACGACGGGCACAGCCTCTACCTCTACAAAACCATCGCCCCCGAAACCCGCCGCCAACTCACAGAATACCTCTATCAAGGCGGAAAACTCCTCATATCCGGAGCCTATCTCGCAACCGACATGAAAACACCCGAAGAAGAACAATGGCTAGCACAAACCCTCAAAATAAAAGCAGCCGGAATCAACGCCGACAATAACAGCCCACAAATCACCGGCCTAGGAATGCAATTCAACATCCACCGAACAATAAACTCCGAGCACTACGGCGCCTACAATCCCAATATAATCCAACCCGCCGACACACTCGCAACCAACATAAACCCCATCATGACCTATGCCGACGGCTCCACCGCAGCCCTAGCATGGAACAACGCCCCACAAGCCGCCATCATCCTCGCCTTCCCATGGGAATGCATAACCTCTCCACAACAGCGGAACCGAATAATGCGCGGCCTCATAACCCATCTAATGAAATAAAAAAGCAAACACATGTATAAAATCCAAGCCAACCAAAAAGGTACACGAACCATAGAAGTAAGCCCGCAACACCTAGCTACAATCGAAAAATATTCACTCCTCTCGAACCTCGTAGACTCCAACGGAATCATAGACGAAGACATACTCCTAAAGCTCAAACTCAACATTCGCAGTATGCTCGAAACCGAAGTCGGCGCCGACAAAGAACTACTCAACCTCTGCCTCGACATCATCTACCACCCCAACATGAAAGCACTCGGTCTCCAAAATCTCGTCAGCCTATATAACGACTGGCATAAAACCCACAGATAATCCGCACACCAAACGAAAAAAATCAGGAATGATCACAATCAATCCGCACGCCACCCCAAAAGCAACACAAAGTCCGACATGGAAAAAAGCAACACACAACAAGCACACCAACTCACCGACTTTCTCCCAACAACAAAAAAAGAAGTACAACTACGCGGATGGAACCAGCTCGATATAATCCTCTTCTCGGCCGACGCCTACATAGACCACCCATCATTCGGAGTAGCCGTAATCGGACGAACACTCGAAGCAGCAGGCTACAAAGTAGCCATCGTTCCACAACCCGACTGGCACGGCGACTACCGAGACTTCAAAAAACTAGGACAACCACGACTCTATTTCGGAATAGCACCAGGATGTATGGACTCAATGGTGAACAAATACACAGCCAACAAACGACTCCGCTCACAAGATGCCTACTCGCCCGACGGACGACACGACCTCCGACCCGAATACCCCACTATTATATATACACAAATCCTCAAACAACTCTACCCCGAAACACCCGTCATCCTCGGCGGAATCGAAGCCTCCCTCAGACGCCTCACACATTACGACTACTGGAAAAATACACTCCGAAAAAGTATCCTCTGCGACTCCGGAGCCGACATGATAATCTACGGAATGGGCGAAAAACCCGTCATAGCCCTAGCCCGAGAACTCGAAACCGGACAACCCATCAGCAACATAAAAAACCTGCCACAAACCGTCTACCTATGTCCCAAAAACCAAATACCAGGCGGAATAACCGCCAACGACATAATACTCCACCCACACCACGACTGCCTGCGCAATCCCAAACACCAATCCGAAAACTTTCGCCACATCGAAGAAGAATCAAACAAAATGCACGCCCAAAGAATCCTCCAAGAAGTCAACGGCCTCTACACCGTAGTAAACCCACCCTATCCCACCATGACCACACAAGAACTCGACGCATCATTCGACCTTCCCTACACTCGCCAACCCCACCCAAAATACCGCGGAAAAACCATCCCAGCCTACGAAATGATAAAATACAGCGTCAACATACACCGCGGATGCTTCGGCGGATGCGCCTTCTGCACCATCTCGGCCCACCAAGGCAAATTCATCAGTAGTCGCTCAAAAGAAAACATACTGAGAGAAGTCAGAAAAATAATAGCAATGCCCAACTTCAAAGGCTATCTCTCCGACCTCGGCGGTCCATCGGCCAATATGTACAGTATGGCCGGTCGCAACCTCAAAGCCTGTGAACACTGTAAACGCCCAAGCTGCATCCACCCCGAAATATGCCCAAACCTAAATACCAACCACACACCACTACTAGAAATCTATAAAGCCGTCGACGCCCTACCCGGAATCAAGAAAAGCTTCATCGGCTCCGGTGTACGCTATGACCTCCTGCTCCACCAAAGCAAAGACGAAACAAGCAATCAAGCCGCCCGAGAATACACACGCGAACTAATCCGCAACCACGTGAGCGGCCGACTCAAAATCGCACCCGAACACACCTCCGACCGAGTGCTGCAACTAATGCGTAAACCAACCTTCAAACAATTCTATCAATTCAAGAAAATCTTCGACAGAATAAACAAACAAGAAAATCTGAACCAACAAATCATACCCTACTTCATCTCCTCCCACCCCGGCTGCAAGGAAGAAGACATGGCCCAACTAGCCATCATCACCAAAAACCTAGACTTCCACCTCGAACAAGTACAAGATTTCACCCCAACGCCAATGACTGTCGCCACCGAGACATGGTACACCGGCTACGACCCTTACACACTCCAACCCGTCTACTCGGCCAAGACACCAGCCCAGAAACTGGCCCAACGACAATTCTTCTTCTGGTATAAACCCAGAGAACGAAAAAATATCGAACGCGAACTCCGCCGAATCGGTCGCCCCGACCTCATCCCACAACTCTACGACAACAAGCAAACCCGCAAAAAATAAAACACAACATGATACAAGGAAACAATACAAAATCTCACAGCGTCCCAGTGAAAAGATATTGCCAGACAATGACGCTCAAAAACGACTCCGAACTAATCAGCAAATACAAAAAAGCCCACAGTCCGGAGCATTTCTGGAAAGAAATAGGCCAAGGCATCCGCTCTGTAGGCATCCTCGAAATGGAAATCTATCTCTCCGGCAACCAGCTCTTCATGATTGTCGAAACACCCCTAGATTTCGACTGGGATTCAGCCATGGCAAAACTCGCCACCCTTCCCCGCCAACAGGAGTGGGAAGCCTTCGTCGCCGCCTTCCAACAGTGCAAAGCAACCGACACTTCAAACGACAAATGGAAAATGATGGAGCGCATTTTCCACATATACGATTAAAACCATAGAATTACGCACTCCATCCTACACTTATAATTCTTCGGGGATTTGTTTTTTAGGAGTTATTCCGAGTGATTTCATTCCGTCGAGACGGCGCACAATGTTACCCTTACCCTCGCTAAGCTGGTTACGAGCCTTGTCGAAATCCTGCTGAATGCGCTGTATGCCGTTGCCGAGCTTGAGAAAAGTTTCACCAAAAGAAACGAACTTATCGTAAAGGTCGTTCGACTGACGGAGAATCTCTTCCACGTTTTTATTCATCCTAAAGTTTTGCCACATGGTGTGCGTAAGCTGCAGAGCCATGAGCAGATTGCTCGGACTGAGAAGAATGATGTGCTTTCTATAGGCATATTGCAGAATGCCTGGATCGGCTTTAAGAGCAGCGGAGTAGCCGCTTTCGTATGGCACGAACATAAGCACGTAGCCGATGCAACCGGGGACAAGTTTCTCATAGTTCTTGGCCGACAGTTCATCGATGTGCCTGCGCATGGAAAGAGAATGCTCGTGCAAAAGGCGGTTGCGTTCCTTTTCGTCGTCAACCGTGAGAGCGACTTGATAGGCAGTGAGCGAAACCTTTGAATCAATAACGGCCTTTTCGTCGTTAGGAAACATTATCACCGCATCAGGACGGAAATTGTTTCCGTCTTCGTCTTTGTAATTTTCCTGAAGGAAATATTGCTGGTCTTTAATGAGTCCGCAATCTTCAAGTGTTTTTTCTAGAATCATTTCGCCCCAATCGCCTTGCATTTTCGAGTCGCCTTTGAGAGCTTTTGTGAGCGACGCGGCATCATTACCGATGCGTTCAGTTTGTTCGCGCAATTCTTTCACGGTACGTTGCTGTTCTTCGCGCATGGCTTTCACGGTGTTTTCCTGTTCGGCGTGGAGGCGCTTCATTGCCTCTTCGAAAGCGGTTTTTATTTCGGTCTTATTCGACGCATTTTCCTTACTATTATTCGTCACGTTTTGGTTGAAAGCCTCAAGCCGTTCTTTGAGCGGAGCCAAAAGATTGTCAAGCCGTTCCTTATCGACAGAATTCAGTCGGTCGCGACTTTCGTCGAGCAGCTTGGTCGTCATGTTCCGCACTTCTTCCTGCATCAGACGTTTATCTGCCTCCATCTGTTTGGTTAGTTCGACTCGCAATTCTTCACTGTGCTTACGCTCTGTTTGAAGTTGATTTTCAGCTACAGCCAGTCGGGAGTTAGCTTCTGAAAGCGTTTGGATATTTTTGTTTCGCATGAGCAGGAACACGAATATTGCGCCCAATACTGCTCCGAGGATGATGTAGGTTATTATAGCCATATTATTTAATCTTGGAAATACATTCGTTTCACGCGGTTACTGATTGTTGTGAGAACCTCATAGGGTATCGTTCCGAGCACGTCGCTAAGCACGGTGACTGGCAGATTGTCGCCGAAGATTTCAACGCTATCGCCCTCCTTACAGGGTATTCCAGTAACGTCAATCATAGCCACGTCCATGCATATGTTGCCTACATAGGTCGCCGGCCTACCGTTTACCAGGCAATAACAGTTACGGTTACCCAGGTGACGATTCAATCCGTCGGCATATCCAATCGGAATAGCTGCAACGACGCTGTCGCGTTCGATTGTTCCGCGCCGCGAATATCCTACGGTTTGTCCGGCCTTCACTTCTCGGAGTTGCAGGATTGTTGTGCGCAACGTGGCGACATTGTTTATTATAGAGTTCGTGCGCGGGTTTATACCGTAGAGTCCCAGGCCGAGCCTACACATGTCAAGTTGCCGCTCAGGAAAGTGCTCTATGCCGGCCGAGTTATCCATGTGGCGCAAAATTCGATGCGAAAAAGCATTGCAAAGCATATCGCTACCCATCTTGAAAAGTCTGAATTGCTCGTCGGAAAATGTATCGAAGTTGTCGCTGTCCGCCCCAGCGAAATGTGAAAACACTGACCGCGGGATTATTGCATTTTGTCCTTTCAGACAGCCAATCAATTCAGGCATATCTCTCTCTGGGTTGAATCCCAACCGGTGCATTCCCGTGTCGAGTTTTATATGAACCGGATAGCCCGTTATGCCTTCGTGTTGCGCGGCCTTTACGAGCGCGTGGAGCAGGCGGAAACTGTAGACTTCGGGTTCGAGTTCATAGTCGAACAGCGTTTTAAACGAGCTCATTTCCGGGTTCATAATCACTATATTGCTCGTGATTCCGTTCTTGCGCAGTGTCACGCCCTCGTCGGCCACGGCCACGGCCAGATAGTCAACCCGATGTTCCTGCAAAGTTTTGGCAATCTCTACTGCGCCGGCGCCATATCCGTCGGCCTTTATCATGCAAACCAGTTTTGTTTCGGGGCGAAGAAACGAGCGATAGAAATTCAGATTTGCCACTACGGCGGTGAGATTAACTTCCAAAACCGTTTCGTGAACCTTGCGCACAAGTAAATCTGTGAGCCTCTCAAAACCAAACACCCGTGCACCTTTCAGAAGTATAACCTCATCGTGCAATTTTGCGAACGCCTTGCTACCAATAAAATCGGACACCGACGGGAAGAAGACTCTCTCCCCCACTCTTCTGAACTTTTCCTTATTCGCACACAGTTTCGGCCCGATACCGATAAACTTCTCCACGCCGCGTTGTTCGCAGAGTTCGGCCACAGACTCATAGAGTTGTTCTTCGGCCTGGCCGCTTTGAAGAATGTCGCTCAACACAAGTGTACGCCGCCGGCCGGCATGGTCGGGACGCCGATTCATGAAGTCGAGTGCAATATCGAGCGAATTGAAATCGGAGTTATATGAATCGTTGATTAGCGTGCATCCGTTCCGCCCCTCGATAACCTCGAGTCGCATAGCCACAGGCTCGAGCGTAGACATTTTTTCTTTCAACATGTCGACCGTGACCCCCATCCATAAGGCGGCCGAAGCGCAGGCAAACGAGTCGATGATGCTGGCCTCGTCGATGAACGGCAAAACATAACTTCCGCTCGTAGTGCCACGCCAAACAAAGTTGATACAGGTTGAATCGTCGCTCTTTTCAATTGATTCAACCCAAAAGGCCGCGTGTCGGTCGGTGAGCGACCAGTCCACTCGTTCACTTTCGCTATCGACCATACATTTCCGAACTATCGGGTCGTCGAAAGGATATATCACCGCCTTCGCACCACGAAAAAGTTCGAGTTTCTCCTTACATTTCGCTTCCATAGTCGAAAAATTCTCCTGATGAGCGTCGCCCAAACCGGTGAATATTCCAACCGTGGGGCGAATAATTCTCTGCAAGGCTACCATCTCGCCGGGTTGACTTATGCCTGCCTCGAAAATTCCAACCTCGGAATTGTTGCCGAGCAGCCAAACCGACAGCGGAACTCCAACCTGGGAATTATAGCTGCGGGGCGACCGTGTGACCGTGTATTTCGACACCAACAACTCGCTCAACCATTCTTTCACAACTGTTTTTCCATTCGACCCCGTGATTCCTACGACCGGAATATTGAACATTTCTCGATGTCGCTCGGCCAAAAGCTGAAGGGCTTGCAGGGAATTATCGACCAGGAGGAAATTAGCCAGTCGATAATTCTCTTCGTTATCGGTCGGTACTTTTTCCACAACGAAATTCCTAACTCCTCTATCATAAAGTTCCTTTATATAAAGGTGACCGTCGCTCCGTGCCGAACGCAGAGCAAAAAAGAGTGTTTCTTCGGGAAAACACAGCGAGCGACTGTCAGTGAGCAAAAAGGCAATAACATTGTCATGGCCCTTCCCCACTCGCTTGGCGCCAATGAGCTGCGCCACTTTGTCTATAGAATAAATCATCGTAGTTTCATTTTCATTATTTCTCCAATCGTTGGAAAAGCCTTCCTCCCAGCCTGTCGAGAAACCGTGGCAAAGGTAGTTAAAAGCCCATATCATCTCGCCCTCGAGCGGTTATATAGGAATTCTGATAACTCATCCGAAGCCTCGGATGAACAACTTCTTCTCGGATAGTGCTCCCTGATGATATAAAAATGTTGTCGGGATAATTTTCAAAGCTTCGCCCGCAAAAGATTCAATAAGTTTATATCTTTCAGATAATCAATAACCTAAGAAAGGATAAAGGACAAAAGGGTTACGAGTTGGAAACGAGCGAGTTTCTTTTCCTTTCTTTATTCTGCATTGCTTCAAAGAACACGTTGTTCTATGTTGCAAAGATACTGATTATTCGATGAAAAACACCTGAAATCAAAGAAAATAATAGTCTAGGATAAATAATTCTCTAAATCTTTCGCTATAATGCTCTTAATGCTGTACCTTTGCATATAACTACTTATATTATTACTATATAAAATCACCATATTATGGCAATGAATAGGATTAAGGCTGTATTAGCAGAGAAACAACTAACAAGTAAATGGCTTGCCCAAGAACTGGGGAAGGCTGAGAATACTGTTTCCCGTTGGTGTTCCAATAAGGTACAGCCTTCTTTGGAAAATCTTGTAGAGATTGCCAAAGTATTAGATATAGAGGTGAGAATACTTATCACCCCCACAAAAGATAAGTTGATATAAGCTACCTACCACCATGGCTAAGAAAAAGAAGAAAGAAGATGCTGGTATGCCCAGCCTTGAAACCATACTATTTAACTGCCGAGAGTATTTGCGCAGTAATGCTTCACTCAACGATAAGCGTGACCTCCTGCTCACGCTCGTCTTCCTGCGCTTCATCGGCGAGAAGTTCGTGGATGAGCAGCAGCGGTTGTACAAGATGGCACTCGATAATGGGATGACCGATGAGGAGGAAATACAAGCTTTCGTTAATGAACCAAGCATGTATAGCGGTGCGCCCTTTGTGCCGGAAGCTGCTCGATGGGATAAGCTAGTCGAACAACCAGGGACGAAGCTCAATGCCGCACTGGATGATGCCTTGCAAGCACTGGAGGAAAGTGGAGATACTTTCAGGAGCTGTGTGCGCCTTGGGCTTTTCTCGAGCATTAACCTTTCGCCCAACGTAGTGAAACAAGTGGTGGACGAGGTGAGCAAGATTTCGCATAAGACCTTCGGCACGGAACGCGACCTCATTGGGCGTGTTTACGAATACTTCCTCAAGAGTTTTGCCGTGAATGCCACTAAGGAGGAGGGAGAGTTCTACACGCCTCATGACATTGTGGAGCTGATCGCTGCCTTCATTGAGCCTTTCGATGGCACTCTCTACGATCCTTGCTGTGGCTCGGGTGGGATGTTTGTGCAGTGTGCTAAGTATGTCGAGGAGAAGCAAGGCGACATCATGCAGGTCAATGTCTACGGGCAGGAGCAGGATCCAGCCACCTACCGACTGGCGAAGATGAACCTGGCTATGCGGGGCATCTCCCACCACCTGGGTGAGCGCAACGCTTCGACCTTCACGAAGGATATGCACCGGGGCTTGACCTGCGACTATATCATGGCGAATCCGCCCTTCAACCTCAAGAAGTGGTACAGTCCCGAGCTGAGTAACGATGCACGTTGGGCAGACTACGGCTTGCCACCCGAGGGCAATGCCAACTATGCGTGGATATTGCACATTCTCTCCAAACTGAAACCTCAACGGGGTGTGGCTGGCTTCCTCCTGGCCAATGGCGCCTTGGGCGATGGCGACACGGTGACTATTCGGCAAAAGCTTATCGAGGCCGATAAGGTGGAGGCCATCGTGGTGTTGCCTCGTGAATTGTTCTACACCACCGATATATCCGTCACACTGTGGATCCTCAACCAGAACAAGGGTGGAGGACGCTGGCACGGGCGCAAGCTGCGCAAGCGCACGGGCGAGATCCTCTTTATGGACTTGCGCCAATGGACGGAGCATGCTGTCAAGGGAGAGCAGAAGAAGAAAACTCTCTTCTCCCACGAGCAAATAGCCCATGCCGTGAGCATCTATCACACTTGGCAAGCCGAAGGTACGGACGGCACGAGCTATGCCGAGCCCGAACTCTTCCGCTCTGTAGGCATCGATGAACTGCGCAAAAACAATTTCTCCCTCGTACCTAGTCGCTACATCGAGTTTAAGGACAGAGACACCGAGATCGACTACGACGCGACCTTGCGCCACACCGCCTCTACCGTGGCGCAGCTCCTCCAACGCCAAGAAACCAATGCTCAAACCCTGCGCAAGGCATTAAAACAATTAGGCTATGAATGTGAGTAAAACAAAGTGGGTGCGCCTCGGGGACTATATCGAGGAGGTGGACGAAAGGAACTATGCGGGGACGGATTATCCTTTTTGTGGTGTGAATAAGGATAAGAAGTTCATGCCCACTGTGACGGATACGAACAACCTTGATAATAGGAAGTACAAGTTGGTAAAGCTAGACACCTTTGTGTTTAGTGGTATGCAGACTGGGCGAGACATTTGTATTAGAATAGCGTTGCAAGGCAATGATGAAACAATACTCGTATCGCCTGCATATACGACATTCAAGATAAAAGACGCTTCGGAAGTCTTACCTCAGTATCTGTTCCTGCAATTCAATCGTCTTGAAATGGATAGATTAGGCTGGTTCTTGAGTGATGGTAGTATTCGCTCAAATCTTGATTGGGACAGATTCACCGAGATAAAGATTCCCCTCCCCCCTCTCTCGGTACAGCGCGAGTTGGTAGCCACGTATGAGCGCTTAAAGCAATTGGCAGAGACGAACGAAGCCATGATGGCACCGCTCTCCGAAGCCTGCCAAGCTTTCATCATTGACTGCAAACGCAAGTATCCTGAAGTGACGCTAGGCGAGTATATTGAGGAGGTGGATGAAAGGAACTATGCAGGTGAGTATGGCATAGAGGATGTGCGAGGAATGACAATTACAAAGGAAGTCATTCCCACTAAAGCAGATCTTGTCAATAGCGATTTGTCCAAATTCAAAGTTGTCAAGCCCAATGAATTTATCTACAATCCGCGAACACATGGAAAGAAAATAGGATTAGGATTCAATTCTACTCTAAATCCCTTCATCACCAGTTGGAATAATACAGCTTTCAAGGTGTCAGATAATCTCCTGATACCTGAATACTTATTTATGCTTTTCTGCAGAGATGAGTGGGATAGAAACGCCTGCTTTCGTTCTTGGGGTAGTTCCACAGAAGTTTTTTCCTGGGTAGCATTGTGTGAATCGCGCATCCCCCTCCCTCCGCTTTCGGTGCAGCAGTCTATTGTGAACCTGTATCATGGTATGGAGGAGGCGAAGCGCATAGCGGAGGCGGCACGTGCGGAGCTGCGCACGCTCTGCCCCGCACTGGTGCAAAAGTCGATCAAGGGATGAAATATGAAGATGTATGAAAGAGAATAATAGCTTAGTTCAATCAGTAAATGGATTGCAAACGAATGATTCTGAATATGTGCAACTAGTCGCACATATTTCAGACACTTGGAATGGTGCAAGAGCAAAGGCTGCCATTGCTGTTAATATAGAACTGCTCAATGCCAATTGGGAGACAGGTAGATATATCGTTGAGTTTGAACAAAAGGGTAATGCAAAGGCAAAGTATGGTGAACGCTTATTGCCCAATTTATCTAAAGATCTAACTCGATTAAGAGGTAAAGGATTTAGTCGCTCGGCTCTTCACTATATGCGCAAGTTTTATCTTGCCTTCCCAATTTGTGAGACAGTGTCGCACAAATTAAGTTGGAGCCATTATTTGGAGCTACTCAAGTGTTCTGATGAGCTAGAAATGCAGTTCTATCTGAAGACGAGTATAGCTGAAAATTGGAGTGTACGAGAGCTGAAACGCCAAATAAGCTCTGCTCTTTTTCAGAGGCTTGCTATCAGTAAAGACAAAGAAAGTGTACTTGCTCTTGCAGAAAAAGGACAGCAGATGTCTTCGCCCACAGATATTCTCCGAGATCCCTATGTGCTAGAGTTTACAGGTATCTCACAGCAAAAGCGTTATAAAGAAACTGATCTAGAGAAGGCTCTGAAAACCAACATGGAACAGTTTCTGCTTGAATTAGGAAAAGGCTTTGCTTTTATGGGGCGTCAGTATGTAATTCCCATTGGAACAAGACGTTTCAAAGTTGACTTGGTGTTCTATCATACCATCTTGAAATGCTATGTGCTGATAGACTTAAAACGTGCAGAGATAAAGCATGGGGACATAGGGCAGATGAACCTCTATCTAAACTATTTCAAAAACGAGGTTTGTCAGGCAGATGACAATCCTCCAATTGGCATTGTATTAGGAGCGCACAAGGATGAACTATTGATGGAGTATGCTCTTGAAGGTATAGACAATCATCTCTTTGCTGCACGCTACCAACTCTATCTACCCAATAGAGAAGAACTTCAGAAACAATTAGACCACTTACTCAATCAAGCTAAAGACTAAGCGTAAAGATAAGCTTGTTGTATATTTCCGAGGTCATCTCTATTTATTGATGTGTATAAAAAGATAAAGACAGCTAAGATGAAGTTCTACGAAAGCGAATATGAAGAAGCACTCATCAACCTACTTACCGATGCAGGTTGGGAGTATACGCACGGTAGCACGCTGCATCGCAACAACCGTGAAGTGCTGATAGAGGAAGATCTGAGAGCGTTCCTCGGCAGGCAGCATAGCGAGCTTGAGCAGGAAGATATTGATGAGATCGTGAACCACTTGCGGCACATGAGTGGGCAGACGCACTTTGCCCTCTTGCGCGCCACATATCAATTGCTCTGCAACGGCTATCGCTATGTGCGCCATAGCGATGGAAAAACCTTCGACATTAATTATATAGACTTCGACGAGCCACAGCAGAACAACATCTTCCGAGTGGTCAATCAGTTTGAAGTGGGCTACGGACAAGGGAGCGACATTCGCATCCCCGACGTGTTGCTCTTTGTCAATGGCGTGCCCCTCTGCATCTTCGAACTCAAGAACCCTACGGACGAACACGCCACCATTGCCGATGCCTACGAACAAATACACACACGCTACAGAAGAGACATTCCTCATCTGCTGCACTATTGCCCCCTATCGTGCATCAGCGATGCCACGAAGAACAATACTAAGCTCGGCACCACCTATACGCCTTATGAACACTATTATGCGTGGAAGAAGGTGCGCAACGAAGACCCTGCGGCACAGAGTGGCATAGACCAAGTGCGTACCATCGTGGGAGGCGTGTATGAGACGGAGCGTTTCTTGGAAATCTTGCGTGACTATGTCTACTTCCCTGACGCCAGAAGTGAGCGGGAAGAAGAGGTGGTGTGTCGCTACCCACAATTCTTCGCTACACGCATGCTGCGCGACCACGTTGTCGAAGCTTACAAAAGGGGAGAACGCAAGGGGGGAACGTACTTCGGAGCTACAGGCTGTGGGAAGACCTACACCATGATGTTCTTGGCTCGGCAGTTGTCGTTGCGCTGTTCGGACTTGGGTTCGCCTACGATTGTGATGATTGTAGACCGAGAAGACCTGCAAACACAGGCAGGTAAGCTCTTTCTCCGTTCGGAAGAGTTCCTCTCGCTGGGTACGGCAAAGATCATAGAGAGTAGAGCCGAACTAAAAGCCGAGATGAGCCTGCGTCCCTCAGGAGGCTTCTTCATCTGTACCATCCAGAAGTTCTGTGAGGATACAGGACTGCTCAACGAGCGACGCAACATCGTGTGCTTCTCGGACGAAGCGCACCGCACGCAAGTGCGCTTGAACAGCCAACTCAAGGTGAAAGACAAGGTCGAGAAAGGCAAGGAGGCTGAACAATTGGGAGCGTTCGTCACGAAGCCTTATGCTGAACTGCTGCGCACCGCCTTCCCCAACGCAACCTTTGTAGGCTTTACAGGTACGCCCATTGATGAGACTATTCAGGTCTTTGGTGAGATTGTGGATAGCTACACCATGCAGCAGGCTGTGGCAGATGGCATCACGAGAGACATTAAGTATATCCCTCGCATCGCTAATGTAACACTTGATAGTAATAAGGTCAAAGAGATAGATACCTACTATCAGCAGTGTGCCGATGAAGGAGCCACCGACGAAGATGTTGCCAAGAGCAAGAAAGCGATGAGTGCGATGGAAGTGATTCTGGGTGATGACGAGCGACTGGAACGATTGGCCAGCGACATCATAGAACACTACACCAAGGCTTGCGACAACAAAGCCGATGTGGTGCAGAAGGCAATGATCGTGTGTAGCAAACGGCAGATTGCCTATAGACTCCTCAAGAAATTCGAGAAACTCCGCCCTGAATGGTTTAAGGAACGCAAGTCGCCCGATGATAGTAAGCTTCCCCCAGAAGAGCTACGCAGGCTAAGCCCTATGCCCACCATTGCGATGGTCGCCACCCGCAGTGCCAACGACCCTGCGGATATGTGGCAGTATCTGGGAGACAAGAAGCGGACGAAGCAACTTGACGATGCCTTTAAGGCCGAGCAGAGCAACTTCCGCCTCGTCATCGTGGTGGATATGTGGATTACGGGCTTCGATGTGCCCTGCCTGACGTATCTCTACAACGATAAACCCCTACAGAAGCAGACCTTGGTGCAGACCATCAGTCGCGTGAATCGCAACTATCCCGGCAAAGACTTTGGCTATGTCATCGACTATATCGGCATACACAAGAATATGATGGAGGCGATGCGGCGGTTTGGAGGTGACGACTTCGGTCCGAGTGATGATGATGTGGCACAGTCCTTGGAAGCCTTGCGCATTGAGTTGGAGCTAATCCGTCAAGTGTTTGCTGGCTTTGATCTCACGCCCTTCACCAGCAAGGATGTGAAACCATTGGTGCGCTTGGAATGCCTTTCGGCTGCGGCTGAACATATCATCACAATGAATGAGATGCTACATATCGAGAGCGAAAAGGGATTACCCAAGAAGGTGGATGCCAAGACCTTCTTCCTGGCTCATGTGAAACGTCTCCGAGCGGCTTACGACATTTGTCAGCCCTCGAATGTGCTGAGTCACGAAGAACTCTCCCTCTCGCAATGCTACATGGCAGTGGCGTCGTATGTGCGCAAGACATCGGGCGAGAAACACGATGTGGCTAGTATGAATCGTGCTGTGGAACGTATGGTCGCAGAGGCTTTGCGCTGCAATGCCGTGGTGAGTATCCTTGATACAGACGTAGAGGAACGGATTTTCAGTCCTGAGTTTACGGAGCAACTCAATAGCATCAAGCTCCCTGCTACACGGCTCGAACTGCTCGTTAAGATGCTTCGCAAAAGTATCCAAGCCTATAAGAATACGAACAAGGTGATGGCAGAGAAATATGAGGAGCTACTTCGGAAGACGCTAGACGAGTATCACAGCCGCAGGGCGGCGCTCTCGGATGCAGAGGCTACAGCCACACAGAGCGAAGCCGTTAGTGCCATTATTGGCGAAGCGACGAAACAGGCCTTTGACTTGCTCGATAAGCTAGGGAAAGACAAGGAAAGTTTCCGCGGACTGGGACTGACCTTTGAGGAAAAAGCCTTCTACGACATCTTGATGCATCTCAGAGATAAGTATAACTTTGAGTATGGTGAGGATAGACAAGAAGGCTCAGTCATCATTAACGACAAGTGCAAGACCTTGGCTAAGAAGATTAAGGAACTGATAGACGTACAATCCTCCTTCACCGACTGGCTCAACAATGCCAAGATACGTGCCGACCTCAATCAAAAGATCTTCTTCTGCCTGCGTGCCAATGGCTATCCTCCTCAATACAACACTGAGGTCTTCAATCAAGTGATGGAGCAAGTGGAGCACTTCAAGAGCTATGGAGGGGAGTAAATGAGATTTTGGGATATACAATAAAGCCCCCTTGCAATCAAGGTAATATAAATTAGTTCGATAAACACATAATATTTTGTTCATATGGAAGAGTTACAAATAGAGACTCTACAAGAGATTCTGAAAAATGGTGGCAATGTTATTAAAACAAGAGATGATCGCGAATTGATAAGTTTTGATAAAGATGGAAAAGTGCTTAATACGAAAGATTGCGGTTGGTTGCCCGATACTGAGGATTCTGTTGCAAACAACAACATTTTCCGTTCACGTATAGAACCTTGGCTAACTTCTCTTTTCCAATCAGAACACTTGTCGCTGTTGTGTGGGTCTGGGATAACAAATGCCATCAGTATCTTAGCAGGAGCAGGCTCTGGTACTACAATGGGTGGGGCTACATTTACTAACTACAAAAATGAGATAGAAACTGCAGCTCAGGAATCAGCGAAAGCTAGTGGTCGTGAGAATGGTAATATTGAGGACCAAATAAGAACAGCAAATGATTTGCTCAGAGGCTTAAAGATCTTAGGAGAAACAGACAAAGCGCAGACATTAGAACAGGAATTGAACTCTATTGTTTCAGAATTTGCAATATCCATACTAAAGTCAGAGAAAGGTATTGCAGTTGCTGTGGAAGAAAAGCGAGAGAACGCCTATCGGGTATTAGTTAATTTTCTTCTAAGTTTTGCAAGTCGCACAGGAAACAAAGAACGGCTTAACATCTTCACAACAAATTACGACCGACTTATAGAAATTGGAGCAGAATTGGCTGGGATTCATCTCATGGATCGTTTCGTAGGGACTATGATGCCTATTTTTCGCTCTTCAAGGCTCAATTTAGATATTCATTACAATCCTCCAGGCATTAGGGGAGAGCCTCGTTATTTGGAAGGCGTAGCACGTCTAACAAAGCTTCATGGCTCTGTTGATTGGGTGCAGAATGGTGAAGAGATACGCCGTATAGGGCTTCCATTTGGAGCAAATAGCATTGATCCTTATCTACAGGCTCCTGGATTACATGGTGCAGATGCATTGAAGTTAATGATTTATCCCAACTCCGCTAAAGATCGAGAAACATCCGAATATCCATACGTGGAATTGTTCCGAGATTTTGCGGCTTCTATTTGTAGACCTAATAGTACTTTGGTTACTTATGGCTATGGCTTTGCGGACGAGCATATAAATAGAGTCATTCATGATATGCTCGCAATACCTTCAACGCATCTGGTCATTATTTCATACAATGACCCAATAGGTCGCATCTTAAAGTTTTATTTGGAGTCAGCACATAAAGCTCAGATGTCAGTATTGATAGGGAATAATTTGGGGGATATTACGAATCTTGCCAATGACTACCTACCGAAATCAGCCATTGACAGAGCTACAATTAGAATGGCAGAACTACTACAACACCGTATGGGAGCAGTCTCAAATATAGACAAATCTACCACAACGGTTCATTCTGACTCCCCTATAACAGAGGTATCTGCTTACACAACAAACACTAATTCATAATCCTAATTACATATTTATGTCTACAACGCCCATTGAGTACCTTGCTTCACTGCGTATAGGAACTGTAGAATATATATCTCCAGATAGAATAGAAATACAACTTGATGTAGAGTCTCCAGAGAGTGTAGCTTTGAATACAGGTACACCTCGAAGTTTTCCACGCATCAATGGCTATGTTATGATTCCTATTGACCTTGGCTTTGTAGTCGGACAAGTGTCATGGATTACAATCCAACGTTCTCCTTATCCTAAACGAAGAGGCTTTCAAGACTTTGGGCTGATTGATTTGCCTTTTCCTCTAAGAAAAATGGAACTTCAACCTGTGGGTACCCTTCGTTCTTCCGAAGGTGGTTATAAATTTAAGCGTGGCTTAGAGTCCTTTCCTTCTGTTGGTGATATAGTCATATTGCCCACAGATGAACAGTTGCGTTCTATTGTCGAATCAGGAGATAACCGAAGAGTGTATATTGGCAACAGCCCGTTAGTCGGTAATGCCAAGGTGATGATTGACCCTGATCGTCTGTTTGGACGTCATCTTGCTGTGCTTGGAAATACTGGTAGTGGAAAATCTTGTTCTGTAGCAGGTTTGATACGATGGTCTATTGAAGGTGCCAGAGAGCAACTTGTTGATATGGAAGGGGATGTAAATAGTCGCTTTATTGTATTAGATCCGAATGGGGAGTATAGCAAAGCCTTTGCGGATAAGCCTAATGCAAATATCTACACGGTAAATGTAGAAGGGGAGGCTGAAAAACAACTTGAAGTTCCACTGTGGTTTTGGAATACTGACGAGTGGTGTGGATTCACCAAAGCCTCTCCGAAAACACACAGGACGACAATCGTTCATGCACTAAAGTCGGTAAGAAGTGGAAACGCTTTTGAAGGGCAGACACAAGAGCGAGAGCTGGCAAACTATGTTCGCACTGTTATTGATGCTATTGAGGTCCACAAAGCATCTGGTAACCCTTGGGGAAAATTTCCGTTCCCAAAGAATTTTCATCAATCCGTCGAAAAATGGGCAAGTGGAATTACAGGTGCACAAGAATACTCAGAAGAACTAAATACGGCGATTCAAGCATTTCAAGAACTAGTTGAAACACTAACAAATGCTAGGTCAGGAAAATTTCCTCATTATGATTACACGAAAAAGGAAATAGATGATTTAATAGCCAGATTAAAGGATGTCTATATTAAATCTGGTGGTCGGGAGGAAGAGTTTTTGCCTACAGATGAAGATAGTCCTATCCCATTCACTGGTGATAATTTTGTACGTTCCATAGAGGCTAATGCAGAAATACTCAAAACAACAGATTATATCGTGACTCTAATGCCTCGTATCAAAACATTACTGACAGATGTACGCGTCAAGAAAGTCATTGATAATGATTCTCTCAAGTTAAGTGATTGGCTAGATAACTATATAGGAGCTAATAATAAAGAATCGCTGACAATAATTGACTTGTCTTTACTTCCATCTGATGTAACGAGTATCGTTACGGCAGTTGTAGCTCGTATGATATTTGAAACACAACAACGTTACCTTAAACTGAATAAGCAATGTCTACCGACCGTTTTGGTTATGGAAGAAGCTCACTATTTTATCAAGCGATACAATGATGATACAGAAAATACAGGACCAACTATTCAATGTTGTAAAATTTTTGAAAAGATTGCCCGAGAGGGACGAAAATTCGGACTAGGGCTTGTTTTGTCATCACAAAGACCATCAGAATTATCTCCTACTGTCTTGTCTCAATGCAATTCTTTCTTATTGCATCGTATATCTAATGACCGAGATCAAGAACTAATTCATCGTTTATTGCCAGACAATATGAGGGGGATTCTCCGTGAAATGCCATCGCTTCCCTCGCAATATGCAGTGTTGTTAGGCTGGGCATCAGAGTTGCCTATTATGGTAAAAATGCGAACATTGCGTGATGAACAACGCCCACAGTCTAATGATCCTGATTACTGGGATGTTTGGACTGGTAAAAAAACGAGAGAAATAAACTGGGAAAATCTTGCTGATGAGTGGCAAAATAAAGCAGAAAAATAGTTTTGAGGCATAGCAAGTAAACAAAGTTCTTTACTATCTAGTACTATAGGATTCGCAATTATCGCCATCTAAATTCATTTGTCAACTCCACGGCTTGCTTTTGCAGATCGTGGAGTTCTTTTGTTAGGCAGCATATCTCTTTTAGAATGGATTCGAAAATCTGCAGTCGCTCTGTGGTGTACAGGATGCGCACCAACTGATTGTAGTTTACCCCAATCTTGTGTACCTCATCTGTAAGCGATGAGAGCTTACGATAATACTCTATTGCAGATTTATCCACTGTTATCACCTTAAAGCTTTCTCCCAATAGCCTTGCCCGTGCAAATTCAGATTTGGAGCGACAGCCTGATTTCCTGTAAAGGTCAATAATTCTCAGTTGGTTTTTCTCTTCGGGTAGACGGAAGTGCCAATCTTCCCACTTGTCAGGGAAATCGCCGCACTTCTTAGAGATGCGTTTCTTTGGTTTTTCGTTATTCATAGGCATCTATTTTTTCTGTTTCTTTAATCACGACTTTGGAGTGATTAAATACCCCTTTCGGGGTAAGGGTCTTTGTGGTACAAACTGCGGTTTGTGTTACAAAGACACACCTTGCCAATATCAAGAAAGAGGTTGATAAGCCCCGCCGTGTTACTGCATTCTGTGAATGCGGTAACTCGGCATAGGCTTGTGTTCCGTAAATGAAGTAGTTCAGAGTTTCCGCCATGTTTCTACATCATTTTTGTATTGGTCAAGGTGTTCTTGAAGCACCTGCTCCACATACCCCGAAATGCTCGCTCCCTGCTCGCCAATTTTCCGCACCACATAGTTCAGTCTCTTTTGAGTTTCTTCAGATACATATACGGCTTTGCGGTGGCTGACATGAAGCGGTTGGAGATATTTCCTTTGAAACTCGGCTAAACGTTCCCTGACAATAGATTTACCTTCTCTCCGATGAGTTTCTTCGGCAAAAACAGTCCTATCCGTTGAAGACAACTCTGTCTCTTGATATGATGTTTGAGAAATCTCCTCGTGGCCCTCCCTCTCTTCCATATCCTCCACTTGAACAGGCTCAAATCTTTTCTTCTCCTCCTCATAATCTATGGGCTGGTCAAAATCGGGCAATTCCTCGGGCTTGCGGAGTTTTACGCCATAATTTCCCATATCTCTGATGGCTTGCTCTAAAACGGCTTTTCTCTTTTCATCTATGGTCGGCATGGCTTCTTGGGTATTGGGTAATAATGTCTTTCGAGCATGGCTTGTATGTCGCTCTGCCTATAGAGTATCTTGCCGCCGATTTTACAGTAGGCAATCGTACCATTGTCCCGATAGTCCTGAAGTGTACGGGTACCCAGCCGTAAGAGTTTACAAACTTCTTCGCCTGTAAGATAAACTTCTCCGCCCAACATCGGGCGAGCCGTTGCGCAATAACGATCCAATTTCTTCAATGTACCCTCCATCAACTGTGCAAACATCTGCATCTGAGGGTCTTTCTGTGTAATGATTTCGTTCTCTGCCATAATTCATTCAGTGTTTGAGTTCATTCATTTCCTGTGTTCAATAACTCCGTGACGTCGCTCTCCTTGTAATAGCACTTGTGCCCAATGATGGAGAAGGGTATTTTACCCGTATCGCGATAGGATTGCAGGGTGCGCTTGCTGATACCGAGCCTGCGGCATACGGCTTCGTTGTCGAGCCATTCTTCCGTTTCGGGCGGATTGCCGATAAGCTGTTCGATACGGTGGATAAAGTTTGCGAAGTCAGAGCAGTGCCGCTCCCATGCCTTGCAGTCGATGATGATAAGTTTCATTGCATTCATTTTGTTTTGATTACGTTGTTGTTACTCGGCAAACAAGCTCATATACAATCTGTTGCCGTTATTGTCGTGTGCAAAGGTAAGTCTATGACAGCATAGAAAAAAGGGATGGAGAAAAGCAGGGAAATAGAGGGAAAGCAAAGGAAGTCAAAGACGAAAATGATGGGAAGATACAAGAGATTGCGGTAATGAGAAGAGGTGCCGGTTCGTACCGTTTTTGCGAATATATAAGCAGGTAACTCTCGAACGTTCGATTATTCGACATATCGAACGTTCGAGAGTTCGAGAAATAGATTGTCCGAACGATAGACCTATTGAACGAATGTGAGAATTATCTACCGAACCGCAAAGAGATTGAAAAATCGTCCGTACGATTGATAGACCGGATATTTGTTCTGTCGCTTGCGTCCAAAGAGCCTGAGTATGCCGTATTCGTCGGGCATTTCTTTTGGGCAGTTAGCTTATTGCTGCAAGGTTGGAGCGAAAAATACGACCGCCGAAAGATTGGATTTTGGCAAATATGATTGTATCAAAGCATAGGGAAAAAGCCCTGCGGTGGAGATTTTTTGCTCCATCCGCAGGGCTTGACCTTGCGAGCAATCAAGACAACTGCCATACCTTTGCCCGACCGATTACGGCTTCAGGGGCTTTGCGTAAGGCTGTTTGCAAAGAATAAGCGTTGGCTTTATCCGTCTGCTTGGCCGACAGTCGCCAGATTGTTGCTCTCCATGATCAGCACTATCGTGCCTGTGAGTTCGGTGTAAAGACGGACATATTGCTCGATCGCGGCAAATTCGTCCGTCAAACCGAACTTGTCGAATGTGGCTTGAATAGCCTTGTTCGACAACAGTATGGGTGCGAGTTTCTCAGGGAGTGGTGCAGGCAGTTCCCTCTCAAACTCGTTCTCCAACACGGATATAAGCGTGTCATACTTGGAAAAGTGCAAGCCCTGATACAAGACTTCGCTTGCCATGCTCTCCGCTTCGGGGTGCGTAAAACCTTGCGCTACGGCATCACAGTAAGCTGTGAGAGCCAAATCTGCTCGTGCGGTGATAAACTCCGTGTCTTGCAATCTCTCAGGGTGATGCTCACCCATATAACTTCTTAATTTCAATCGAAAGTAAGAAAGTTCCTGTTTGTTGTTCTGTTTCATAATCATTTGGGGTTCAATCGTGAATAATAAATATTTGACCACTTTTTTTAAGCTTGTTGCTTCACAGCACTCTGCCGTGCTATCGACTTGCAATAACTTTCAAATACAGAATGCTCTCTGTCAGTGAGTGCAGTCATATCCTCATGTATCTTGTGGTCAGTTATCTTTCCGTAGATTTGTGTCGTGCCGATATTGCTGTGCCCGAGCATCTTGCTGAGCGTTTCCATCGTGATGCCGTTGGAGAGGCAAATCGTGGTCGAGAATGTGTGGCGAGCCATGTGGAAGGTCAAGCCTTTCTCTATCCGGCATATCTGACCGATGTTCACACACGCAAAGGATGCTTTCCTTGTTGTGAGATTGGGGAATATCAATTCGTCTGCTTCTTTGTCCTTGATATAGAGCGAAAGGATTTGCTTGGCAATAGGAAGAAGTGGGATAATGGCTTCCACGTCCGTCTTCTGCCTTTTGATACGGATTTCCTCCGTGCCGTCAGCATTGCGGATGATGTGCTTCGGCTTGAGCCGTTGCATATCCACACGAGCCAATCCTGTAAAGGTGCAGAAAAGGAAGAGTTGTCTAGCTCGCTCAAACTGCCTGTCAATGATGGGTGTTTGCAATACCCGTTGTAATTCTTCCGTTGTGAGATAACGCCTTGTGCGGTGTGGCAGTTCTGCCTTGTAGTCCGCAAACGGATCGATGCGGATATATTTCTTCTGCTGACCGATGCCGATGAGTTTACGCAGGAAGATGACCGCTATATGAATGGTGGCAAGGGATAGGTTGCGCTCTGATTTGAGGTAGAAGTCCATCCCCTCGATAAAACCGTAGTCCAACAGAGAGTAGCGAATATCCTCCTGTCCTAAACGTTCACGCAGATAAGACTCTATGAGCTGTGTAGCATAGATGTAGTTGGCAAAGGTAGGTTTGGCTACCGTTATTCCTACGCAAGGACGCTTTTCCTCTATGAAAAGTCGTGCTTCCTCCAGAAGAAAGCCTTTGGGCTTGTCTTCTTCCATAAGTTCACGCTTGAGGAGTTCGGCAGTGATATAGCCACGCTGCCAGACCAACTCTTGATACTTCGCTTTGGTTTGTTCCTCTTTGGTTTGCAAATAGCGGTTGATTTCCTTTGTCTCTTCGCCTGTTCCTTTGCATCGTCCTTTACGACTGTCCCAAAGTTCGGGAGCGATTTCCTTGCCCGTGCTGTATTGCACCTGCTCACCGTCTATGGTGATGCGTCCCATAATCGGGCATTTGCCGTTCTTTTTCTCTTTGGAACGGTTGATATAAAAGAGTGTCTTGAATGTACTTCGTGCCATGATGTCAAAGTTTTAAGGTGAATGTATCTTGTATTCGCTGCTGCACTTTCTGCATGTCCCGATGGATTCTCTCGGAGGAAACCGCAGCATAGACTTGTGTCGTTCTCAGGTTGGTGTGTCCGAGCATACTGCTCACCGTTTCAATTGGTACACCTGCCGAGAGTGTGATAAGCGAAGCAAAGGTGTGTCTTGCCATATGAAAAGTCAGCGGAGCTTCCATACCGATGTTTCTCTGTATGTGGTGCATGCCATTGAGAATAATGTCGGTAGTCGGCACGTCAAAGACAAAACCTGCACGCTTTCCTCTGTACCGCTCCATTATCGCCCAAGCAGGGGGAAGAACTTGCACACGGTACGGAGTCTTGGTCTTCATCCGTCTGCCTTTTATGCAGAGTTCGCCCTCTTCCAAGACGATGTTCTCTTCCCGAAGATTACGGACATCGGAGATTGCCAAGCCAGAAAAGCAGGAGAAGACGAACAAATCACGGACAACACGGTAGTTCTCCCACTCAATCTCCAAGTCGATGATGCGCTCAAGTTCTTCCTGCGTAATGCTTCTCGGTTCGCCCTTTGGTCGCTCGTAACTGTAGCCTAAGAACGGATAGAAGTCCAGCATACCTTTCTTCACCGCCATGCGGACGATGGTCTGCAAGGTGGACAAGGCACTTGATACGCTGCTCCGCTTCAGTTTACGGTCGATGGTAAGAAAATACTCGAAGCCCTCGATAAAGGGTTTGTCCAACTGCGAAAGGGGAATGTCGCTTACCTTGTGTTTCTTTTGTACATACTCACGGAGCAGGGAAAGCTGGTAGGTACGGAGTTTGAATGTCTTCAAGGCTCGGTCGATGCCTATGCGCTCCTTTGTCTGTGTGAGATAGTCCCCGAAACTCTCCAAGAGCAGGGCTTGGCGGTGAATTTGACCCTGATAGGCATCCCTCACATCGGTAGCGGTAAAAGATTCTTCCCTTTCACTGAGTTCGTGAAAGCGTGCGTGGATGAGTGCGGTGCATTCTCCGAGTTTCTGATTGACGGACACTGCCATTGCACTCTTGCCGATGAGCCGTTGCTTGCGGCTGTCCCAAAGAGCAAGTGGAGTCTTGCACTTAGTGGAGAAGCCCGAATGGGTTCTGCCTACGGAGATGCGCCCGATGATAGGCACAAGTCCTCTCTTGTCGGTTCGTTTCGCCTGAACGAAGAACGATACTTTCAGTTTGTTTTCTTTCATTTTTCTGTCGTTTTTCTAAATTTCCTTTGCTTGCAAAGGTACATACGAACAAGTATTCCTGAGCGATGCAGAAAAATGAAAGATGAGGAATAAAAACCTATGACACAGTTGTTTAAATTCAATTCATAACCCCTTTTTGCTTTTTCCTTGATGGGTTACAATTTGGTAACTGAACTCATGCCGTTTGATGCTCGTTTTCGCTTACCCTCAAAACA
This sequence comes from Prevotella micans F0438, assembly GCF_000243035.1. Lineage (NCBI taxonomy): Bacteria > Pseudomonadati > Bacteroidota > Bacteroidia > Bacteroidales > Prevotellaceae > Prevotella > Prevotella micans. The sequence goes on along the minus strand of NZ_JH594521.1, from coordinate 677,017 downwards.
GCAAGAAAATGCTAAATGATGATATTTCAAATAGTTACATTCCTTACATTTCCCTCTGTTTCCCTTAATTCTTAATGACTGACTATGCTCCGGAGGGAAGCCTCGCTTTTTTGATTTTCAAGCTTTCGCTCCAGAGCGAAGACCTGTTTTTTCAATTTTCATCGTTTCGCTCCGGGGGGAAGCCTCGCTTTTTTGATTTTCAAGCTTTCGCTCTAGAGCGAAGACCTGTTTTTTCAATTTTCATAGTTTCGCTCCGGAGAGAAGCCTCGTTTTTTTGATTTTCACGCTTTCGCTCTAGAGCGAAGAACAATAAAAAACCGACATTTAAAAAAATGCCGGACTCAACTAGAAATATAAAACGAATATTCTTATTGCTTCAATAACTCCTCAATTTGAGCATGAATGTGCTCAATTTTCTCCGTCGGTTCGAAGCGAGCAACAACTTGTCCTTTTTTATTCACGAGGAACTTTGTGAAGTTCCACTTAATCTCCGAATTTTCCTTGTAGTTCGGGTCGGCCTCCGATAGCATCTTGTCGAGCACCGGATAAAGTTTGTGAGACTCATCCCATCCTGCAAATCCCTTCTGGCTTTTCAAGAACTTGTAAAGCGGGTCGGCATCCTCGCCATTCACCTTGATTTTCTTGAAACGTGGGAAATCGGTACCGAAGTTGAGCTTACAAAATTCGTGAATGCTTTCGTCGGTGCCCGGAGCCTGCTGACCAAACTGGTTGCAAGGAAAATCCAGAATCTCGAATCCCTGCGAATGATACTTCTTGTAGGTGGCTTCTAATTCATCATAGGTGGGCGTAAAGCCGCACTTTGTGGCAGTGTTGACAATCAGAAGAACTTCGTTAGAAAACTCCTTCAACGAAATTTCCTTTCCTTTTCTGTCCTTTACGGTGAAATCATAAACTGTTTTCATCTCTATTTCTTTTTCTTCAATTATAAAATAAATCCCCGGGACGTTCCGGATTGCTGCAAAAGTAGCGAGATGTTCACAATTAATAGTGCTTATATCAGGACTTTCCCTATTTCTATTATAGCAACCATTATTTTGCCTCGAGGCTGAATATGGCTACTTTTGCCAAAAACAAAATAACAATGATTATTATGAAAAAATTAGCAACCCTATTAATGACAAGCGCGCTGATAATTTTACCGCTAATGTTCAGCTCATGCGACGGCGAAAACGCCCCCTGGAGAAAAGCTTTTGTAAAATACCAACTTGCACGTAACGAATATTTCAAGCAGTTCGGTGCTTTCGGAACCGATGAGGTGTCGACAAGAAACTGGTTCTTCGCGAACTTCAGAGATGCCAACGAGGCCGACTATCAGGAATTCGCCCAGAGAATCGTAAACGATATTCTAAACATCGACAAAGTGCTCGATGCTTATTTCGATAACAATAGCGGGTTCGGAACTTTCGGAACCGACCAGGCCGAAGCCCGGCAATGGTTCTTTAAGAATTACGAATACGCGATAGAAAATGATTTTGTTTATTTCTGGCAGGAAGCGTTGAAAGATATTCAGCGGTCGAAAACCCGGATGGCGGCCATACTCTCGGGGGCAGCATGGCGAGGCAATATCAAGATGAACTTCAAGAATAATCCGAACGACCAATACTCGCAAACAGCAGCCGACGAAGAGCTCGATTTCGACCTGGCACAAACTGGAGGAACCTACGGACGAGGAGAGGAAAAGAGAACCAATATGTCCGACGGAAGTGCCGACAATCAAAATAGATTCAATTGGGAAATAGACAACCGCGGAAACATTATCTTTGATTTCGACGATGCCCAGCTCGGACAAGGTAAAGGTGTTGAAATGGTGATTTTCTATAAAGACCTGATTGTTTTAGAGGATAAGAACTTCAAAGGTCGAATGACAAGTAACACACAGAATCTTTATGAATACGATGATTTCGAGCTCGTTCGTTCGAGCTACATCAAACCAGCCGATGGCGTAAGTCGCAGTATATCATCTGCCGCTAGCCGAATTTTCAGTGGAAAGAACACTAAGCTGCATAAACTTCCCGAAATGAGAATCCTTCATAACTTCTCATCTCCCCGAAGATAGAATCTCAAATCATATTTTTAATTAGTAAGGCTGGCAACAATAATTCTTTGTTGCCAGCCTTTTTTTCTCGTTTCCTGAAATCGCTTTCAAGACCACTATAAAATGTATTGCACCTACAGGCATAGAAAGGTTGATACAAGATTGAAGAACTCCGTCGACTTCCGTTACTACCATTTCTCCGATGCCGAGCCAGCATTATTATTCACATCTACATTACTTTTGCATGTAATTTAAACTTCAACATAACAATGAATCAAACACAACTAAGTCCTTTTCGCAGAACCATCGTAGGCATACAGTTTCTCTTCGTTGCCTTCGGTTCAACTGTTCTAGTTCCGCTGCTCGTGGGGCTCGACCCTGCAACAGCGTTATTCACAGCCGGAATAGGAACCTTCATCTTTCATCTAGTCACGAAAGGAAAGGTTCCTATTTTTTTAGGCTCATCGTTCGCATTCATCGCACCAATCATCGCAGCCTCTAAACAGTGGGGAATGCCCGGTACGCTAGCCGGGATAATCGGTGTGGCAGTAGTATATTTTCTCATGTCGGCACTCATCAAATGGCAAGGACGCAAACTGCTCAACAAGCTATTCCCGCCGGTAGTTATTGGTCCGGTGATTATTCTCATCGGTCTATCACTCTCTACTGCGGCCGTCGACATGGCCAAAACAAACTGGCTATTAGCCTTCATCTCCCTAATTGTCGCTATCATCGTGCTGTCGCTTGGACGTGGACTAATCAAGCTCGTTCCTGTTGTTTGCGGAATAGTAGCGGGATATATCGTGGCTATATGCATGGGATTAGTCGACTTTGAGCCCGTGGCTGCCGCACCATGGATTGCGTTGCCTAAGGCATTGGCCGAATTTCATTTGCCGCAATTTGCTTGGGAGCCGTTTTTCTATATGATTCCAGTTGCAATTGCACCGGTTATTGAGCACATCGGAGATGTTTACGTAGTTAGTGCAGTGGCCGAAAAAGATTTCGTGAAAGACCCCGGCTTACATCGTACCATGTTGGGCGATGGATTAGCTTGTCTAGCTGCCAGCTTATTCGGTGGCCCTCCTGTAACCACCTATAGCGAAGTAACCGGAGCGATGAGCATAACGAAAGTGACTCATCCGCAGGTTATCAGAATCTCGGCTCTGACGGCAGTGATATTCTCCGTGATTGGAAAGCTTAGCGCATTGTTGCAGAGCATCCCGTCGGCCGTACTGGGCGGAATAATGCTATTGCTTTTCGGAACGATTGCCTCTGTTGGCATACAAAACTTAGTGCAACACAAGGTTAATCTCAACATAACTCGCAACACCATCATCATTTCCGTTACCCTTACGATGGGCATCGGAGGCGCCATTCTGAGTTGGGGCAGTTTCGCGATAAGCGGAATCGGCTTGTCAGCAGTCGTCGGCGTAATTCTAAATCTCATACTCCCGAACAAACATACTGAGGAATAAATAAAACTCGAGTTAATGTAAAGGGCGCTTCCTCGCATCGGAGGAAACGCCCTTTTAGTTTGAGAGTCTTTTATACGAAGGCTAGAAGAAATAGGCTACACCTATCTGCCAAGAGTTGTTACGGCTGTCTTTATGTAAAATTTTACTTGCCTCTTCAAAGGTTACGTCGGCTGATTTACCGAGTACGATATTGTAGTTCGCCGTTATTTGCAAATGCTCGACAAGAGTTACGCCAGCGCCTATGTTAACGCTGAAACTGCTTTTATTGAGCGAGTAGCTACGCTTGTCTTTCCATTTGAAATCCTTGTCCCCAACGTTGATTCCCCACTGCGGACCAGCATATAGGAGTACATTTAGCGAACTGCCCAACCCAATGGAATAGCGAGCGTTGATTGGAATAGCAATCTTGTCTTGCTTGATATCCTTACTTTCTCCTTCGGTTGTTACTTTAGCTGCGCGATGGTCGTAAAGTATGGAACCATCTACTCCAAGACCAACGATTGGTAAGGTTAGTTTTACTGTCGGACCGAAGAACCATCCGATTTGATTAGACTTTTTGAACACATCGGTATCTAATTTCATGTCGGTAACATTAAGTCCGGCTTTCACTCCGAAGTGAAGATTCTGTTGCGCTGTAGCTGTGTTTGGAATCATCATAGCTGATGCTAGGAGCGCGATTGATAAAAACTTTTTTTTCATGTTTAAATCGATTTGTGACACCGCCTCCAATTGTTCTTTAAAGAGGCGATATCGTGGTTAAACTTTAAATTATCTATTAACTCTCATATCTTGTATTAATGGCGTTGGCGTCTAACACTGATACGTGCCGAGGAACTGCTTGCCGATGTTGCTGAATTTCGCGAGCGTTTCGGAGCTCTTACTGTTGTTTCCGAGGATTCTGTCCGTCGTACACGTCGGTTGCGTTGCCGCGGCATTCGAGCATTTGCTTTTTGGACGCTGTCGATGTTGTTTGTCGTGTCGGGACGAGCTTCGTTTCCAAAGATATTTTTCTCGAATTCAATGAGTTCGTTTTCTATTCTTTTTTGCTCAGCTGCCATTGCAGAATCGGTTGGACAATATTGTGCAAGTGTTCGGCCAAGCATGTTAGTTGTCTTATAGATCTTACCTTTATATTGATTCATGGTAAAATAGTCGTCACCACTCATTGTTGCTGCATTGTTGAGGTTGCTTGTCATGATGACTTGCTTGGCGAGAAATGGCGCAAGGTCGTCATATTTCACCCAGAAGAGAGGATATTTCACTTCACCGTCGCCGAAGTCATCGCTTCTGTACATGATTGGACAAAGAGCTATTACTTTCCGATGAAAAGTCGCTGTACCTTGATCGTAGTAGGCACTTTCCTTCAAATAATAACCCTTCACTTCAGCCGACGGTATATCGCTTTTGTCGAGGCGAATTCCTTTTCCTGTTCGTTCGTAGTAGATGTGATAATTGTCAAGGAAGTCAAGCATCTTCACTTTTGCCGAATCATCAAACACTTCATTGCCATCCATTCGATATTGATAAGCTGAAATTCCTCCACGTAGCGGACCGTTCATAACCAGCGTAAAAATGTAGGTAAAGAGATTCATCTGTGAACCTATGGGCTCAACTGGATAATAGAGTCCTGCATTGGCATCGTCAGTGAGTTTGAGTTCACGATATATGTCGCGTCGCCAAACCACGTCTTCACGCATCGGAGCTACGGTGGGGAATGAAATTTGGGCTCGCGTTGAAATAGTGTTGTTAGGAGATTGCCGCTGGGGTTGATTTCGTCGTTGCGCAGGCTGCGCTGAAATGGTAACGGCTACGAGGCCAAGGAATAATATGAATAAGTAACGTTTCATGTTCGGAATATTTGTTTTGGGCTGATACTTCATGTTATTGCACAATTACCTCCATGTTACGCCCGTTGAGAGTTCGGGTTGTTCCGTCTGGACCATGTACAACCACATTTGTTATATAGAATCGTTTGTTCCTACTTAAATGGCGAAATTGTTCCTTTTGTTGCGCCGAGAAATTGGAGCCGTTACTTGCCATCGGTACAGCATTACCCATGTTATCAAAGAATACGGCGCGGAAGCTCGTCACAGTGAAAGGAATGTCTAGCAAACCATCGTCGATAGCTGCATGTATTCCCGGGGCTGACATAAGAGCACCTTTAGAGAGTGCACCACTCTTAAATCTGTCGCCTCCCATAGCGATATATGGCGATGGGTCTGGTAGTTTCCTTACACGGAATTTATATTCGCCCACTTTACGTCCCTTGGCCGACACCGCTATCGTAACAGGCTGTCCCACTGCCGATGGTCGAGCAATAAAATGACCACCTCCGCGCGAAACTAGCGAGCCTCCCGACATCGTTGCCTGAACATCGCCTTGTGAAGTGTTGGGAATACTAATAGTTATCGGATTATCAAAACCGGCATAAAGAACATTCATCAAGTCGGCTGCAATAGTTGCCATACCATCGAATGGAGGCTTTTTCTGCATTCCATCGGGACTGATGTAGTGTTTCGGTTGTGGACCACCGGTTACCCAATAGTCTTGCGAAAAATTACGTCTCAAAACATTGCCCGATAAATCTTTTATCAAGATATATCCATTCAACGTATGCTTTCCTGGCGTACCAGCTTTGATGGTTATTTTGTTGCCTCGTATAAGCTGCCCGTTTACATAAACTTGGGGTTGTTGTGTTGAATCAACAGCTCCTATGAACATTTGCGCTGTCATTATTTCACCGGGATAAAGTCGAGTTTGACTCGGAACGACGAATGCCTGCAACTTGTTTACACGGATGTCTTTCAAACCAACGTTAGCAACCAGTGAGTGAAGCACCTCACCCTCGGCATATCGCACATCGCTCTGTAGTTTCGAAAGCAAAGTCACAGCAGCAGCGGTAGGCATGTCTTCAAACATATATTCTTGCCAATTCTTTCCCATGGAACTATTAGGGACTTCGGTGGACAGATTGCTTGCAATTATACTGCGCTGTACAGGGTCGCTAACAAATTTCAAAATCCTAACACGATAGCGATTTATTGCTTTGTAGAGTTTACCTCCTTCACCTGTACCAGGACTTAACATGACATAACTGGCTGCCTCGAGATCGTCCTTATTCTTGATATTGAAGGGATCGCCCTTAGTACCATCTGACTCTTTCACTATGCGAAGTTTTAGGTCTTGCGCATAATTATAGAGAGAATCACTCATTTGACGTACCGTTGATGCCATTATGAACCACTCCTTCACCTTCTGTGGATTCTTCTGCATCATTTTTTCGAGTTCGTCGAATATAGCTTCGTTCTCTTTAGATGAGTTTCTTGTCGTTCGATTAAGACTCTCCTCAACAATAGAGAAACCATTGAGCACCTCAGTAGAAATGTTCAATGCCAACATAGCCATTAGAACGACATACATAAGATTGATCATCTTCTGGCGAGGGGAAATCTTTCTCTTTATGATCGCCATCTTCTATTATTCTATATTTGGCTGTTGTGGAGCTACTGGAGCCGTGGCACGCATGTTTACTGTCATGGCTTCAATCATACGTGCATAAATCTTGTTGAGTTGCTCAATCTGTCCGGCCATCTTACGGGTCTGCTCGTTTATCTGGTCAATAGTTCCAATTTGCTGACTTGCTCCTTTTAGCTGCATCTCATAAACCTTGACTATACCAGTGAGAGTACGATTCAGATTCTCCATTTCTTCACTGTCGCGAGCCAAACGTTGACTTTGATCGTTCACTTTGCCAAGCATTTCTGTGAGATTTTTCAGTGCGTCAACATAATTGGTTTGAGCTTCGACCATTTCGGGAGTTTGCTGCTTTGCGTCAATTATAACTTTACTCTGTTGATCAACAACAGCGGCTGCTATTTCATCGGCCGAAAGCATTATTTGAGTGGGCACTTGCCGAGCTATATTTTCTTTTTCAAAAGCAACCTCATTCTTTTCCACAACTGTTCGAACTTGTTTAGCAGGTCTCTTAATAACTGGAGAAGAATCTCTCTCAATATTTACGTGCGTCGGTATTTCCTTTCCATCATCGGTTTTATCGAACGGACGATCGAAAGCCGAAAGGAAGAACACAATCACCTCAGTACCCATACCGAAATAAAGCATGATATTAGCACCCGGCAGATGAGTAAGCTTGAACAAAGCACCTAAGATTACAACCGATGCCCCCCAGCTGTAGCCATAGGTAAGAAATGTTTGTCCGGGTACACTGTCCATCCATTTTTGTAGACGGTAGATGAAGTTTATTTTACTATACTGTGTCATTATCTATTTCCTCTTTTTACTACTCTTCTTTATTTCTTTTGCAGCTTCGCTCGACGAGCTCGCCAAACTACGCACACAACGGAATCCAATATAGCTTCGCGGTTGATTCTGATATTCCCAAGTTCGCCAAGCGCTACGGATGTAGTTCTCTGGATCTTTCCAACTTCCTCCGCGTATACTTTTTTTCTTGAGTCTATAGGGGTCTTCTTTAGCTGCTTTATATTCTAATTGCGGATTAAGATCGTTCATTGCATCAACTCCGGCTTCGGTATAAATTGTACTTGTCCATTCGGCTACATTACCAGCCATATCGAAAAGTCCGTTTGAATTTGCACCATAAATTGCAACTTTACTTGTTATCAGATTACCGTCTTTTGTATAATTTCCACGTGCCGGCTTGAAGTTGGCATAGAAGCAACCATTGCCGTTCTTCACGTTTTCATTCTCCCAAGGGAATTCGTCTTGATTTCTACCGCGAGCAGCATATTCCCATTCCGCTTCGGTAGGCAAACGATAGCGTTGAACAAAACGCGCTTCCCGTCCCAATCCTTTCAATAAATAATCGGTACGCCATGCGCAAAAAGCATTAGCCTGTTCCCATGTCACACCTACTACAGGATGATTATTATAAGTTGAATTGCTAAAATAATTTCGAAGATAGATTTCATTGTCCGAATTGCGGAAGTCATTCACCCAACAGGTAGTATCAGGATAAACATTTACTATATAGGTGTTCAAAAAATCCCACGGACCAGATAGCGGACGATTTATAGTTTCGTTGTGAATGTTTCCTTCGTCGTCAATATATGCGGTATCCTTAGAAATCATTACAACCTCGTTCGGATTCACAGCTATGTCTGTGTTGAGATTACGCTCACTTGGATTCAAACGATTCCTTCGCAGAGCGGCCGTTGTGTAATCATAAATTTCATAGCGATAATTCAGTTGCTTTGCATCAAGACTGCGCTCGCCCGTAACCGGATTGGTTACATAAAGACTTTCTATTGCGCGCTGTTCATCCTCATTGGGTTTGCGAGGCAGACGTTTGTTCCAATTGAGATGCGGAGTTATCGGATCACCGTTTTTATTTTCGGTAATCATATATGATTCATCTCCACCGTATGAAGGATCGGCCAATCGAGTACGGAGTATTGAATCGCGTACCCATTCAATAAATTGTTTGTATTCAGAGTTCGTCACTTCTGTTTCATCCATCCAGAAACCGTCCACCGATATGTCTTTTACTGGAGTTCGTTTACCCCAGAGACTGTCTTGTTTCTCTATTCCCATCTTCAGCCATCCTCGCTTAACCAGCGTCATACCGTAAGGAGTTGGCTCACGGAAAGGACGACCTCCGCCAACACCAGTCACTTCGCCGCCGTGACCAGACACAGAGGCCTTGCCGCCAAAGCAACTGCTCAAAGCAACTACTATGAGAGAACAGAAAGCTAGGGTGACGATTATTTTTCTAATATTCATATTTCTATGTTTCTATAAAAATCTAACACTCTTGTGCAGGTTCCGACCTTTCTTTTGCAAGTTTATGTCGGTTTGATAGATGATGAGCAAGCCGTGACTTCCGTTTCCTATTCCGACATTACGGGTATACATTTCATAACTGTAGCCTATGTTTATACCATGGAATCGACCTCCCAAATAGGCCGTAACCGAATTTGTCGGACTGTATCCAAGTCCGGCGTAAAGTATTCGATTCTCGTTCGTGTATACAACTCGAAATGTTAGGTCTGTGCGATAGCCGTTGCCATCATATTTTGCCAAAATCGAAGTCGGTATGCTCACAAACGGACTATTAAATTTTATATTGTATCCACAAGTCAAATAATATGTCGATTTCACTTCCAACTCATTTTTTTCACCGAGTTCAACAGTTGGTACATTGATGTGTTGAACCGACGCACCTGCATACCATTCCCGTCCACTATAATATACTCCTAAACCAATGTCGAGCGCGTTACCATTCACATTGGTTGTTGGGAATGCCCGATCGCCTGAATCACCTAAATCTAGTTTCGTCCCGTCGAAATTTTCAAGCAGCATGCCCAATTGAACGCCTGCCGATATTGTGCCTCCGAAAAGGTTATATCGGAATGCGTATTGTGCACTGATTCTTTGATGGGTAGACAAACCAAGCTTATCATTTTGGATGGATAAGCCCGCGCCATGATAATGCTTAATAGAATATAGCGGTATGTCAGCGCCCACGTAAAATGTATTCGGATTATGTTCGTAACCTGCAAAATCAAGCGAATAGGCCCCGACAACATTGAACTTCGTGTCCTTGCCAACGGCTGCTGGATTGAAACTCGGTTGCATCGCCCAGTAGTGGCTGAACGATGCGTCGTATTGCGCGCGAAGAGGCATAACAGCCAGGATAGCGAACAATGTGAGGGAAGATATTCGATTAAACACGCAGCAATAACGAATTGTTCATGGATTATATTGCACAGCGTTGATTATAAAATTTATTTACGCCGATTTCATTTGCCGATGCAGAAAGAAGAGAATATATTTTTCAACGTTTCGTCGCTAGTTATTTGCGAGCCGGTGATTTCGCCAAGCGTGTAGAGCACATCTTTGAGTTCTTCGGCAACGAGGTCGGCGCTCAAATGCGATTCGATGGCCGAGCGAACTCGCTCCAAAGCGTAGTGCGAGCGTATAAGAGCGTCGTAATGTCGGGCATTCGTTACGATGATGGTGTTTTCGGTGATGGAATCTATGCCAGCTGCTTCGTAGAGAGTTTTCTCCAAGTTATCTATACCTAGACCGTGTTTGGCTGATATTTTGAGCATGTGCGAAAAGCGTGATTCGTCAATCAAGTCGATTTTGTTTAGAACGGTTAACAGCGTTCGTTCGCCGACAAGTGATTTCATGTTGCTAATTTCTTCAACTGTTGGCTCATCGTCTACTAACCAAATAATTATGCTTGCTTCAGAAATTTTTCTGTGTGTTCGTTCTATACCTATTTTCTCAATTTTATCGGTTGTGTTTCGAAATCCTGCAGTATCGATGAAGCGAAAATTGATACCTTTAATGTCGACTACATCTTCGATTGAATCTCGCGTTGTACCTTCGACTTCTGATACGATTGCACGTTCTTCGTGTAGAAGTCTATTGAGAAGAGTAGATTTTCCAACGTTCGTCCGTCCCACAATCGCAACTGGAATTCCTTCTTTTATTGCTCTACCCATCTTGAAAGAGTCGGTTAACTTTACAACCTTTCTATCTATTTCGTTTGCAAGCTTGAGCATTGTATTCCGATCGGCAAATTCGATGTCTTCATGGTCTGAAAAGTCCAGCTCCAGTTCGAGTAGCGTTGTTATGTTCAAAAGTTTTTCGCGTAAACTAAACAGTTCGTTGCTGAAATGCCCTTTTAATGCCGAGATTGCCATTTTGTGGCTTGCTTTATTCGACGATGCAATCAGATCGGCAACGGCCTCGGCTTGTGATAAATCCATTTTTCCAGACAGAAAAGCACGTTCGGTGAACTCACCGGGACGTGCACCACGACAACCCACTGCGATGAGGCGGTTAACAATTTGTTGCATGATGTAACCCGAACCGTGACACGACACTTCTACACTATTTTCGCCCGTGTACGAATATGGAGCACGCCAAACAGATGTAACAACTTCGTCGATTGCTATTCCATCGTTGTCTAGAATTTCGCAATGATGTAAAGTACCACCTTTAGCTTGGATAATATCTTTTGAGAGCGTACTGTTCACGATTTCGATTGCCTCAGGTCCAGAGACTCTTACTATGCCGATTGCTCCGCCCGATTGGGTTGCTGGAGCGCAAATTGTGTCATTTTCAAGCATTATTATTTTTCGAAAGGTCGACTATATACGTTCCAGAACTCGCTCAATTAGTTGCTCGATTGTGTTGCGATAATTTGAGTTAGCTTCACCTACAAGCCTATTAGCAATAACCATGCAGCATGTAAGCGAACGGTGGCCCATAAGTGACGAAAGGCCTGCTACCGCCGACGATTCCATTTCGAAATTTGTTATGCGCATACCTTTGAATTCAAAGTTTTCAATTCGTTCGTTCAAATCAGGAATAGCAAGCGGAATGCGCAAGCGTCTTCCCTGTGGTCCAAAGAATCCGCCACATGAGATCGTGACTCCTCGCACCATGTCATCGCCCGCAATTTTTTGTAGTAGCTCTTCATCGGAATTGACAACATATGGATTTCCAAGAGCCAACGTCCAATTGGTTTGTTTTTTGAACTCTTGTTCGAATTCAATGTCACATATCTCGTTTCGTCCTTTATAAAAATTTAGCAAGCCATCGAACCCTATGCTTTTCACAGAAGCAATAAATGTTCCTATGGGAGTATAGGGTTGTAAGCCTCCGCAAGTTCCGATTCTAACGAGTGTTAGTTGTGTTTTCATCTCGCGCTCTTGTCGCGAATCGAGATCGATATTGGATAATGCATCCAGTTCATTTAGTACGATGTCAATGTTGTCACAACCAATTCCTGTACTTTGCACAGTTAGTCTCTTACCTCGATACCCCCCTGTTACAGTTTTAAACTCTCGGTTTTCGACCTCGCACTCGATTGTATCAAAATTTTTAGCTATCAAACTAACGCGTCCCGGATCGCCAACAAGTATCACGCGGTCAGCCAACTGTTCTGGTTTTAAATGTAAATGAAACACGCTTCCATCAGGGTTGAGAATAAGTTCCGATGGTGCAAAGATTCTTTTCTCCATGTTGTTTGTTTCTTGGTTATTAATTATGAACAAAGATAATCAAATTCCTCTGTCCTATTCATCCTACTCAATCCTTTAATGTAACTTTTTGTTAGTAACAATTATTTATTCATCATTGAGTATATGTATTTATATACTTATGTAACTTTTTCCAGCTTCAAAACTATTGGTTTAATCTTCTTATGATTCACGGCGAATCGTATGATAACCGTATCAAGCGCTTTGTCACATGCGTCATCGAGTATCAAGAGTTCTCCAATTCATACACGTTTCATACGCTCTTAGGTAAAAATTGTATTATTAGATAGTAGATATCCTTGTGGGGCAACATTTTTCCGAACACATCAAATTATCAGACGAAAAAAACACAGAGAAAACAAAATTTCTCTGCATCGCATTGGGACTAATATAAATAGGTATGTGTGAGAACTCACGGCTGGAAAGGAATATTAATCAATTCATTTCGTTAAAACTTAGTATTTCTTCTTGATTTATAACAAGAGAAAGATATGACTAAGAGTTGAAATTATAAAAATTCGTTGTCGAACTTTTGTATATCCCGACGACGAATTTGTTTTTGATGCTTTTTCTTTCTGAGCCAGGCTTGTTTGCGGGCTTCGTAGTCATCACGTTTACGCTCAAGGAAATTGTCAGCCATTGAATTTGCTGTAGACAACCGACAGTTTTATAGCATCGGGATTGGCCGCTCCACCGAAGAGTTTCACGCTCGACAGTTCCATAAGGTTTGAAATCTTTATTATCCTTGTCAAAGTTTTACTGCCATATTGGGAACTGGTTGTTTGAACGTCCACTGGAACCAAAATGACTTTAGCCCAATTCGAAGATGCGTTTTGCTTTGTACGATGGAAATATTTTATAAGCGCTGCTAGGTTGTTGAATGTATAGCTATTTGTTGCCGAGCTATAGGTGGCAGTAAAAGATGTTTGATAATCGATCACCTTATTTCGTGCAAAAAACGACGATAGACTGTCGGCCGGCAGAATCAGAATATCTTTTGGAAATGGCATCTGGAAGTGCGAAAAGCTAGTATTGTTGACTCGCTTCAAGTCGAGTTTCACGGAATTGAGAGTGTCTTTTTCGTGTCCTTTCATTATGCTATCCACTGGGAGAGTTAGTTCGGTAAATAGTCCGGCTGGTGTTTTTAAGAATGTATAACCGGGGGTTTGTGCCATTTGTTCGAGCTGACCTCTGTCTTGCGAGAAATTGGTTATTTGCAGAACTTCTTCTGTACTGTTAAAGTTAGTGCTTGCTGCTCTAATCTTGTTGTTTACTCGGAGATTGAAATAAATATTGAGCTGAACAGCTTCTACGTGAGCCATTGAACCAATTCCATAGGTTGTTTTGAAATAGAATCCGGGACAAACTTCGTGAAGGAATCGATAGGAGTTACGGAACGCAGTAGAGTCTTGTAGATATTTCCGAATTAGATAAGTTCCATAGTTGTTATATGTCTGCCCATTCTTGTCGGTGTATTGCTTGTTAAGCTTGATATCGATGTTCTTCACGTAGGTAGAATCTTTTCGCACTGATTCCGGTTCGGTGAAGTTAATGAGGGTGTAGGTTCGTTTTTCGGCTATTCCCCCCATACGGATGTAGCCTAGTGCCTGTGGGTCTAGGTTGGAATAGTAGATTTGTCCTTCTTCAACGGGATGATTGAGTTCATAAGCGGTGAGTTTCATTTGACTTGTCGAGTCACCGTTGTAGGAGGCGTAGAATAACTTTATGTCGCACGAGTCGGCGATAATTTCATTGTTTTGATCACGGCTCATGATACTGTCGAGAGTTGGCAAGCCATAGTTGTTAAGCACATGTAATTGCGCCATGAAATTACCGGTGATTGTTGCGCCCGTTTCTGGGTCTTTCATACGGCCAAGAAATCCCGTCCCTGTTCGTGCTATAACCGAATCGGCCAGGATACTCCTTGATATGACATTGAATGTATCGACCATTACTTTTAGGTTATCTGTTTGGCCAATCAGCGAAGAGCCGATTGAATCTGTTGTGTCGTCGCACGAAATGAAAGAAATACTAATCAAAGCGGCGACTAAAGCTATTGTCTTTGCTTTCATCCAAGTAGATTATTATAGAATTCAGTGTATTTTATTTTTATCTCTTCGTGGTCGTTAGGCTGCTGCAGAATTTTTTTATGTTTGCTTTCGGCATATTCCATCAATTCGGACGGGATGTCTGCTCCGGCTTTTATTATTCCGTCGGAGTTGTCGATTGCTAGTTTTTCCAATTCCATATAGTTGAAATCGTCGCCGTATTCAGCTAGCTTGTTGGCCTTCGCACCTCTGAACTCCATACATTTCTTGAAATTAGGATTCAGATTGTCTTTCGGTAGATCCGAAAATAGCGATGTTATGATTTTTGCATTAGCAAACTGTGGCTCGTCTTTGTAGGCATTCTTAATATAGAAAGGAATAACAGAGGTCATCCATCCCTGACAGTGAATTATGTCGGGCATCCAACGTAGTTTCTTCACAGTTTCCAAGACGCCTCGTGCGAAGAATACAGCACGCTCATCATTGTCAACATAATCGTGTCCAAGCTTATCTTTAGTCATCGATGAACGTTTTTGAAAATAGTCTTCATTATCGATGAAATAAACCTGGATACGTGTTTGCGGAATACTCGCAACTTTGATTATCAACGGATGATCTGTATTACCTATTATAAGGTTCATTCCCGAAAGTCTGATGACTTCGTGTAACTGTCCACGTCGTTCATTAATCGTTCCCCACTTTGGCATGAAAGTACGGATTTCAAATCCTGCTTCTTGCATGATATTTGGCATGTTACAGCCGAATAAAGACATTTCTGACTCCGGAACGTAAGGTGTGATTTCTTGATTGATAAATAAAACTTTCTTTCCCATTCTCTTTGACTTATTATTGTTTGCAAAGGTATCTAAAAAAGTTCAGAATTGTGAAACGCCTTATTTTCAGCCTTGTCAGGGTAGCTATATTTTCAGAAGCAGGCTGAATCATTTAGATAATTTTGTTGTTCCTTTGCAAATGAAAAATGTGAGTATTGATGAAAATATTCGAGAGTATTTCAGATCTACAAAACGAGCTTTTTATCATTAGAAAAGAAAGAAAAACTGTGGGCTTAGTGCCAACCATGGGGGCACTGCATGAAGGACACGCATCACTTGTTCAAAGGAGTACGAAAGAAAACGACGTGACAGTTGTTTCTATATTTCTGAATCCAACACAATTCAATGATAAGGATGACTTGAAACGGTATCCGCGCACAATGGATGACGATTGCAAACTGCTTAAAGAATGTAAAGTAGATTATGTTTTCGCGCCTTCTGAAAAAGAAATATATCCTATGCCCGACACCCGTCGCTTTGAGTTTCCTCCTCAATCAACCGTTATGGAAGGTGCTAAACGACCCGGGCATTTCAACGGGGTTTGCCAAATAGTTAGTCGATTATTTTACATCATTAAGCCTGACAAAGCTTATTTCGGCGAAAAAGATTGGCAACAAATTGCCGTAATCAAACGCCTTGTGCCCTACATCGGCTCAACTACGCAGATTGTTGAATGCCCCATTATACGCGACGCCGACGGATTGGCAAAAAGCTCTCGCAACACTCTGCTTAGTGCCGACGAACGCCTCATTACCCCTAAAATCTACCAGGTTCTAAGCGAAAGTTTGGCATACGCCCAAGATCACACCGTTGAGGAAGTTCGCAATTACGTTGAAAGCGGCATAAATTCGGAAGAAATGCTCAACGTGGAATATTTTGAGATTGTAGACGGCAACACACTCCTACCTGTCGACTCTTGGAACGACAGCCCTTACATTGTGGGCTGCATAACCGTTTATTGCGGCCGAACCCCAATCAGGCTGATTGACCACATCAAGTATAAAGGATAGAAACAAAATGATGATAGAAGTATTAAAGAGCAAGCTGCACCGCGTTGTTGTTACCGAAGCGAATCTCGACTATATGGGCAGTATAACCATAGACGAAGCCCTTTTAGAAGCGGCCGGAATGATTGCTGGCGAGAAAGTTCAGATAGTAGACAACAATAACGGCGAGCGTTTGGAAACCTATATAATAAAAGGTGAACGCAACTCGGGCTGTATATGTTTAAATGGTGCCGCTGCCCGAAAGGTTCAGGTGGGCGATATTTTAATAATTATAAGCTATGCCCTGATGGATTTTGAAGAGGCCAAACATTTCGAGCCGAAAGTTGTTTTCCCCAAGTCGGGAAACAAACTATAACCCCACGCCGCCAAGAAGAAAAGGTTAACCCACACTAAAAGAAACTTTATGGGCAATCCCAATTATAGAGCACTTTCGAAAAGTCGCGACGTTTAAGATCTTCCCAATTAATGAAGAAATTACCGATTCCGACGTCTCCCCATAAAAGTATATCCTCGTCCTCGTCACTAATCGAATCGAGCTGCAACAAAACAGTATCGTAGTAATTATCGTTACGCGGGTCGCTCTGCGTGAAATAAGGATAACCCAGCACATTATTCAAACTATTTTCTCCCAGCACCCGCCTTATTTCGTCAAGTTCGTCGCCGAAATAATCATACGCATCAAGTTCGCCTTTATCTTCGTGGAATATGTCGAAAAGAATGGCGTTCACAATGGCGTCGAAATCGTCAGGAAAATCAGGCGTGATATAACATGTTTTCTTAACAAGTTTGATTAAACATTCCCGTTCCACAGGCACGGCCGAATATTCTTCAGCCCTTTTTATTCCCAGCTCCTCAACTTGTTCAGCCGTTACCGAATCGTCTATCTCGTCATGATAAACCACCCTGAAACCATCCTGAACATCGGGGTGTTCTAAGTCAAGCCCCATCATCAAATCATCTTCGTCGTTCGAGATAAAGAATTGCAATAATCCTTTCTTCGGTAACGGTGTCTCTACATTTTCCTTATCGAAGTTTATCTGTGCCAGCAACACCAGTTTTTGTCCTTTACTATTGGTTGGATATTCCATAGAAATCGGCCAATAGGGCAATCCTCCGATTTTCGAGTCGGTTATGAATGGTTTGCGTTTGCGTTTTGTTTCTAAGCTTATACGATAGGATTCACGGGCCGTACGACGCTCAATTTCAGCTATAATCTCTTTTGTTTTTTCACAGAGTCTCATTTTTTGAATATTTATCAATGTCTGGGCTTACTTATTATGTGTTTATGTGCTACAAAGTTAAGTAGATGTTCATAATTAAACATATCCTATTGCATGGAGCCATATTATGCGGTCCATTTCGATCCTAATCGTCATAGGAAATATACGCAAAACAAGAGGATAGATACTGGGAATATAAAAGGTACTATCGTTTTTGCAAAAAGGTACTATCGTTTTCGGCAAAAAGTACTATCGTTTTACCCAAAAAGTACTATCGTTTTACCCAAAAAGTACTATCGTTTTACCCAAAAAGTACTATCGTTTTTGGCAAAAGGTACTATCGTTTTTGACGAAAGGTACTATCGTCTTTGATGAAAGGATAAATCAGGATGTTCAAGAGGAGATAAAAAAGGAAACATAGGTCTACTTTTCAATATCTAGTGACGTACCTTTGCCCACGTTAACGAAAGCGCTAATAATTAATAAAAACATGAACAGAACAAACAAAGTGTTGCTCATCTACACGGGCGGAACAATCGGAATGGGATGCGACCCCAGAACCGGAGCACTCGAACCGCTCGATTTCAATCATCTGGCCAAGAACGTTCCGGAGTTCGAGCAAATTCAACCTGACATTGACACCTTTCAGTTCGTACCGGCCATTGATTCATCTGACATAACACCGGCAAGATGGGGCGAAATTGTGAAACTGATAACCAAACGATACTATAACTACGACGGATTCGTGATTCTGCACGGCACCGATACCATGGCTTATACAGCTTCGGCACTGTCGTTCATGTTTGAGAACCTAACCAAACCCATCATCCTCACCGGGTCACAACTACCCATAGGACAACTTCGTACCGACGGAAAGGAAAATCTCATGACAAGCATCGAACTAGCTGCAGCCTATCATTCGGACGGTCGACCGATGGTACCGGAGGTGTGCGTCTACTTCAACGGTCATTTGTTGCGAGGCAACCGCTCTACGAAACAAAATGCCGAGGAATTCAATGCTTTCGACTCGTTTAACTATCCGCATCTATGTGAGGCAGGAGTCAACTTCACCTTTAAGGAGCACAACATCATGCAACCCGATTATAAGCGGCCAATGGTTCCGCACACAAAGCTCGACAGTAACGTAACAGTATTCTCGCTCTTCCCCGGTGTAGAGGAGCGAATAGCTCGCCACATCCTGGAAGCTCCCGGATTGCGAGGCATTGTAATGCGAACCTACGGAAGCGGCAATGCCCCACAATCGTCATGGCTAACCAGGCTACTCAAAGAAGCTTCCGAAAATGGAGCAGTTGTTGTGAATGTGAGCCAATGCATCAGCGGGAAAGTTGAAATGAACAGATATGGCGCAGGTTATCAACTCAAAGACTCCGGAATTGTAAGCGGTTACGACAGCACTGTCGAGGCTGCAGTAACCAAACTGATGTATCTCCAGGCACAGTTCAACGACCCAAACCTTATTCGCAAACATATGAACAGGTCGATTGCCGGAGAAATAACCATCGACGAATTCTGAAAATAATCTCTCTCTCTGAATTGTATAAGCCGGACATCGCTGAAAAGTTTTGTCCGGCTTGTTTTTGAATCGAGATTAATCTGCACACTACTTTTGGTTTTGATTTGAGCAGTTAAACAACTAATTTTGCACGTAAACTATTAATTTGCGCAATGAAAACAACGCCTAATTTTAATTCTTACATCAAGAAAAGCATTACTGAAAATTGGGATAGAGATGCCCTGACCGACTATCATGGAGCCACGTTGCAATATCGTGACGTGGCGCGGAAGATTGAAAAACTGCACATCCTTTTCGAACATAGTAACATCAAACAGGGAGATCGTATCGCTCTTTGCGGGCGTAACTCGTCGGCCTGGGGAGCAGCTTTCTTAGCCGTGCTCACCTATGGGGCAGTAGCTGTACCAATTCAGAACGAATTCACAACCGAGCAGGTCTACAACATCGTGAACCACTCGGAAGCCCGGCTACTTTTCGTGGGCGATGTTGTTTCGCCAACATTCGATGCCGAATGTATGCCGAACTTGGAGGGCATCGTTTACATTCCGGACTATTCGCTGGTTATGTCGCGCTCGGAAAATCTCACTTATGCACGCAATAATCTCAATGCCATTTTCGGAAAGAAATATCCTAAGTTCTTCCACTCCGAACACATAAACTATTATATCGATTCACCCAACGACCTTGCACTCATCAATTACACTAGCGGAACCACGGGTTTTTCGAAAGGAGTGATGTTACCCTATCGTGCCCTGTGGGGAAACCTGGATTGGACATTCAGCGTATTCGGGCCGAACGTTCCGCGTGGATCTAATGTTGTAAGCATTCTGCCCATGGCCCATATGTATGGATTGATGTGCGAATTTTTATTCGAATTCTGTGCCGGTAATCATATTTTCTTCCTCACACGATTGCCCAGTCCGTCGTTCATATCCGAAGCCTGTGCCGAAATAAAACCGGCTGTCCTAATAGCCGTCCCAATGATTATTGAGAAAATCATACGCAAAAAAATCTTCCCTTCCATACAAAGCAAATCAATTGTTATGCTCATGAAGATGCCTGTGATTAGTCGGAAAATTAAAGAACACATTCGCGCGATAGTTATGGAAGCATTCGGTGGAAATGTGTATGAAGTGATGGTGGGTGGCGCACCTCTGAATCAAGAAATAGAGCGTTTCCTAACCGAGATTGGATTCCCGATTACTATGGGTTATGGAACAACCGAAACCGGTCCGATGATAACTTTCAGCGATTATAAAGATTTTGTGAGCGGTTCGTGTGGAACTGTTGTGCCTCACATGGAAGCAAAGGTATTAAGTCCCGACCCAAAGAATATTCCAGGCGAAATTGTGGCCCGTGGACTGAACGTTATGCAAGGCTATTTCAAGAATCCAGAAGCAACACAAGCCGTCATAGATAGTGGCGGATGGTTTCATACTGGCGATTTGGCAACTGTTGATGAAACGGGACACTTTTTCATCCGCGGTAGAATCAAAAACATGCTACTAGGGTCAAATGGCCAAAATGTTTATCCTGAGGAAATCGAGAATAAACTGGCTTCAATGACGATGGTGAGTGAGTGCATCATCATTCAAGACTGCGATAAGCTAGTTGGCCTAGTATATCCCGACATGGAAGAGGCATATGCCATGGGATTCACAACCGAAGACATAAACAAAATCATGGAACAGAATCGTCGAAAGTTAAATGAATCTTTACCAGCTTTCAGTAGATTGAAAGTAATTGAAGTATGTCACGAAGAATTCAAAAAGACTCCAAAGAAAAGTATTAAACGTTATCTCTATCAGCGCGCGGTTTAGAGCGCTTTTCAATCCAAGAAAAACAAATGAATATAGAAGAGCAGCTAAATATAATTGAGAACCAGGACGGGTTAAGCCATACGCTAGGAATGCAATTCATTTCGACCCCTGAACCCGATACGCTAATTGCAAAAATGGCCGTGGACGACCGCAACAAACAACCGTTCGGATTTCTTGCGGGAGGTGCTTCGCTTGCCCTAGCCGAGAATCTGGCTGGAATTGGTTCAATGGGTGCCTGCCCGGGTAAGATGGCAATGGGAATAAACGTAAGTGGAAATCACGTGAAGGCTATGCCTTATGGCGGAACCGTCACAGCTTACGGAAAACTGGTTCACAAAGGACGAACACTACACGTGTGGCACATCGACGTGAAAAACGACGACGATGAACTTATCTCAACCGTACAGGTGACGAATTATGTTGTAGATGTACCTACAAAATGATATAAAATCTGATGACTTCGATTGTTCTTTACAAACTGCCTTCTGAAAAGATTTACCGAAAACTTGTGCACGACGAAAAGCCTCAACTCTTCTCAAACCTAAAGCAGCTTGACGGCAAAGAAGGATTCGTCATTGCACCTTTCATCGTGTCGAAAAGTTGCCCGATTGTCCTTCTCCGAAATAATCAAGTTTGTATTCGAGAAATTGATAACTACAAATCGAACGATTCTAACTCTACATTTTCACCAAGTCTTTCTATAGGCAGAAAAGAATATAGTGCTGACTTCCGACGCTTTCACGCCGAACTACAAAGCGGAAATTTCGATAAGCTGGTTCTTTCGCGCTCCATAAATATTCCTATAAACAGCCAACTTTCTCTCGAAAATTTTTTCTTAGAGGCGTGTCGACTCTATCCACAGCTATTCGTGGCATGCTTCGACACTCCGGCAACGGGTGCATGGCTAATGGCTACACCCGAACTTCTACTAGGCAAAAGCAAGAATTTGTGGCACACAATGGCACTGGCCGGAACAATGGGTCACGATACAACTCAGTGGAGCAAAAAGAATATATTGGAACAGGAACATGTAGCAGAATACATTCGCAGCTGTCTAAAAGAACACGCAACCAACATCGATGAAAGTGGTCCCTACTCGGTTAAAGCAGGCCACTTGCAGCATCTGCAAACCGATTTTAACTTCACTCTGTCAAACAACAATCATCTCGGAACATTGCTCGATTCGCTACATCCTACGCCGGCAGTGTGTGGATTGCCTAAGAGTGAAGCCTTGAAGTTCATCGCAGCCAACGAGCACAATAATCGTGAATACTATAGTGGATTTGCTGGCCGACTTTCTGTAAACGGTGAAACTGACATATATGTATCGTTGCGATGCATGAAAATCTACTCGAATCATGCAACACTTTTTGCTGGTGGTGGACTTATTAACCAAAGCTCTGAAGAAAACGAATGGCGCGAAACTGAAGCTAAACTGCAAACGATGGCCCGATTGATAGTAACACACAACTATGTATAGTAACAAAGAAAACGTAAATATCCTCACCTCACTCCTCATCGACTTCGGAATCAAAAAGGCAGTTGTTTGTCCCGGTTCGCGCAATTCACCGATTGTACACAACCTATGCTCGTGCGGCAGAATGAAGTGTTATCCTGTGACCGACGAGCGCTCGGCAGGATTCTTTGCCATCGGATTAGCTGAAGCTCTCAACATGCCGGTTGCGGTGTGCGTCACATCGGGGTCTGCACTACTCAATCTAGCTCCCGCCGTGGCAGAAGCTTATTATCGGAACATTCAACTGATTGTCGTTTCGGCCGACCGTCCGATACAGTGGATTAGCCAATCAGACGGACAAACCATCCGACAACAATCAGCACTCGAACCCAACATAAGAAAAAGTGTATCGTTGCCCGAGCCGACCAATGCCGAAGAACGATGGTTCTGCAACCGGCTCATTAATGAAGCTCTAAACGAAACTAGACGGCACGGCGGCGGCCCAGTTCACATAAACGTCCCGATATCCGAACCGCTTTTTGTCTATACCACGCCCTTTTTGCCCTGCGAACGCACAATCATGATCCATGATTCAACTATCAACAGAACGGCTCTCGAAACGATTCTGAAAGAAGAAATACTGAAAGCCGACCGTCCCATGCTCGTACTCGGTCAACTTCCAAAGTATATGCTTGGGAATATCGAAACAATAGAAAAGGTTTGTCTCGTATTGCGCGAACGACCTGCCAACAACAGTTTACAGCCCCAACCAATCGACCAGATACTTTCTGCTGGTATAGATGAAAGTATGCAACCCGACGTCATTATATATATAGGCGGAACCATAGTAAGCAAACAACTCAAAAGATTCCTACGAAATTGTAGCAACGTAAAGAGCATCTTGATAGACGACCGCGCCGAAATACGCGACACATTTATGAATCTAAGTCATGTTGTCGAAGCCTCGCCCGACGAAGCTCTGGATACAATAGTCAGCATAGCCGGCAAGTTAAAGCCAGGGAAGTTCGTCAAGAGCTGGCATGACGCCATAAGACAAGCCTGCCAAACCATAATGCAACAACCGCTCGACTATTCGTACGAATGGGCTGTGCGCGAACTGTTCAAACAACTTCCTAGAAACGTCGAAACGGTTTGTGGAAACAGCACCGCCATTCGCCTAGCAAATAAATATTCCGACAGATATATCTTCGTTAATCGCGGAGTCAACGGTATTGAAGGTTCGCTCTCAACAGCTGTGGGACATTCGGTTGCCGTAAAACACACGCAGGTGTGCTGTATCATCGGCGACCTCAGTTTTTTCTACGATCAGAACGCCCTATGGAATCAAAACCTAGGCAACAATCTCCGTATAATTCTCCTCAACAATCACGGTGGCGGCATATTCCGTCAGCTACCAGGTTTAGAGCAATCGCCTTTCCGCGACAAATTCATCGCCGCAGCCCATGTAACATCGGCACGCGAAGTGTGTTGTGCGCATAAGCTCGAATATTTAGAGGCACACAACAAAACCGAATTCAACAATGCGCTCGAATCATTCTTCAACCGAAAAGAACGCTCGGCGCTCCTGGAAGTATTCATCGAAATAGAATAAACATAAATGAAAACAAGAACTTGGCAACCCATCGAAGGATTCAACTTTAAGGAAATCCTATTCGAAGAATTCAATCACATCGCGAAAATCACCATAAACAGGCCACGCTATCGAAACGCATTCACGCCTCTCACTGTGTGGGAAATGTCGCAGGCGTTGGCTCATTGCAACGAGGCCGCCAATATACGCGTGGTTATTCTCACCGGAGCTGGAGACAAGGCCTTTTGTTCGGGCGGCGACATGAATGTCAAAGGCCGAGGCGGATATGTGGGCGGCGACGGAGTTCCTCGCCTAAACGTTCTCGAAGTACAAATGCAAATTCGCCGTCTGCCCAAGCCTGTTATTGCAATGGTAAACGGCTACGCAATCGGCGGCGGACACGTGTTGCATCTAATGTGCGACCTCACAATAGCATCGACCAATGCCATCTTCGGACAAACAGGTCCGCGTGTCGGCTCCTTCGACGCCGGTTTCGGCGCATCCTATCTTGCAAGAATCGTAGGTCAGAAAAAAGCACGCGAAATATGGTTCCTTTGCCGACAATATTCTGCTGAAGAAGCCGAGCAAATGGGACTCGTAAACCGAATTGTAGAACCCTCCACGCTCGAAAACGAATGTGTTGAATGGGCCGAACGAATGATGGAACACTCGCCACTAGCACTACGAATGATTAAAGCTGGACTTAATGCCGAACTTGACGGACAGGCCGGTATACAACAACTTGCCGGCGACGCCACTATGCTCTACTACACGCTCGACGAAGCCCAGGAAGGTGGCAAAGCTTTCTTGGAAAAACGTAAGCCCGATTTCGACAAATATCCCCATTTCGTTTAGCTCTGTTTCAGCCCCAAAACAAACCCTCTTTACAATGGGGCGTAGGAAGAGTCACGTCTAGTCCTAGGACAGAAAGCATCTGGTCCTACTTTAGATGAGGTCTAGTCCTAGGACAAGCAAGATGTAGGCCTACTAAAGATAAAAATCTGAACATACCAAAATAAAGATTGGGAACAATACCAAATCCCATTCTGAAACAACGTATTCAACAACCTTGAATGAGCTGCCCGATATGTCGATGTCTCTTTATCCCGAGTTCACCTTATTTACTTACTTTTGCCAAACATAATCCGAAAGAACAGAGATGGATAATAAAAAAGCAACATTAGAACTCGGCACCAAACCCATAGGCAAATTGCTAGCACAATATGCCATGCCGGCTATTGTTGCAATGACCGCCGCTTCACTATATAATATTATCGACAGAATCTTCATCGGCAATATCGTAGGCCCCCTCGCCATCTCGGGATTAGCCATAACCTTCCCATTCATGAATCTAGCAACCGCCTTCGGAGCAGCCATCGGCGTGGGAGCATCTACAACAATAAGCGTGAAACTGGGACAGAAAGATTATCAATCGGCCGAACATATCCTGGGAAACACCATCACACTGAATATTATCATAGGCATCGCGTTCGGTGCGATATGCCTCCTATTTCTCGATCCAATTCTGCGCTTCTTCGGTGCCAGCGACGCAACGTTGCCCTATGCCCGGAGTTTCATGGAAATAATACTGGTCGGGAACGTTTTCTCGCACATGTATTTCGGTATGAACGCCGTACTGCGAGCTGCATCGAAGCCATGGCACGCAATGACTGCCACCATTTTCACGGTGGTGATGAATATTCTGCTCGATATCGTTTTTATCTGGTGGCTCGGCTGGGGAATCCGCGGAGGAGCCGCCGCAACCGTTCTTTCACAAATCATGGCCCTGTGCTGGCAAATGAAACTTTTTGCCGACCAACGGCAGCTTCTACATCTGAAACGAGGAATCTATAAACTCAAGGCTCATTTAGTAAAGAACATTGTAGGCATCGGCGTTTCGCCATTCCTGATGAACGCTTGTGCGTGCGTGGTAATCATTTTCATCAATAACCAGCTGGTTAGCTATGGTGGCGATATGGCCGTGGGAGCATTCGGAATAGCAAATAGCATAGCAATGATTTTCATCCTGTTTGTTATCGGTTTGAACCAAGGCATGCAGCCCATAGCAAGCTACAACTACGGTGCACAGCAAACCAACCGTATGATGCGCGTAGTAAAATATTCCATCTTCGTCGCAACGTGCATAATGATTAGCGCATGGCTCATTTCACACCTCATTCCAGAAACTTGCGCAAGGCTTTTCACAAAAGATGCAAGACTGATTGAGCAATCAACCAAAGCTATGAAAATCTATATGATGGTTTATCCCATCATAGGCTACCAAATGGTTGTTACAAACTTCTTTCAATGCATCGGCAAAGTGCGAATAAGCATATTCCTCTCGTTGTCGCGCCAGCTGCTATTTCTCATTCCACTGCTTATCGTTCTACCCCGATTCTTCGAACTCAACGGCGTATGGGCATCTATTCCAACCAGCGATGTAATGGCTTCCACAGTGGCCGCGGTAATTATGGTCGTGTACATGCGTCGAATCAAGCAGGAAGAACCCATGTATAAAACCAATTCAAAAAAATAAACACCATTATGAACGACAAACTAATCCTGAACATCGGACGACAAATTGGAAGCGGCGGACACATCATTGCCAGTATGCTAGCCGAGGAGTTCGACTGTCGACTCTACGACCGAGAAATTCTCAATCTCGCAGCAAAAGAGAGCGGTTTCTCCGAAAAATTCTTCGAACAGAACGACGAACAAAAAGGATTCCTCAAAAACGTATTCCACATGCAGCTACCACTTATGTCCGCCAACAATTTTTATCAGAGCACTTTTTCACAGGAAAGCTTATATCAATTCCAGAGCGACGCCATCAGGCAAGCCGCCCGAGAAAATAAGCGTTGCGTGTTTGTGGGCAGAACAGCCGACTATGTACTGCGCGACGAGGAAGCAATAAATATCTTCATAACAGCCAATATGGAATTTCGCATCGATAACGTTGCCAAACGGTTGGAATGCAACCGAGAAACGGCTCGTAAGTTCATAGTGAACAAAGAGAGCGAGCGCGCGAAATTCTATAACTACTACACGGGGAAAACCTGGGGAAACGCTGAAAACTACGACCTCTGCATTGACTCCAGTCAGTTAGGACTAGAGAAAACGAAAGAATTCATTACCGCTTTCGTAAGAATGAAAACAGAAAATCAAACAACAAACATATCGATATGAAAACTTATTTAGTTACAGGAGCTGCCGGATTCATCGGCGCAAATTTCATCAAGTATCTACTTCACAAAAAGTATGTAAATGAGGACATCAAAGTTATTATTCTCGATTCACTCACCTATGCCGGAAACCTGGGCACCATCAAAGATGATATCGACGACAAACGTTGCGTGTTCGTTAAAGGTGATATTCGCGACCGCGGACTGCTCGACAGGCTGTTTGAAGACTACGGAATCGACTACGTTGTGAATTTCGCCGCCGAAAGTCATGTAGACCGCTCCATTGAAGACCCTCAACTTTTCCTTAGCGTGAATATTCTCGGAACGCAGAATATCCTTGACGCCGCCCGCCATGCATGGGTAAACGGAAAGGACGAAAAGGGTTATCCAACCTGGAAAGTCGGCAAACGCTATCATCAGGTGTCGACCGACGAAGTCTACGGTTCGCTCGACGGTCCCGACGGATTCTTCACAGAAGAAACCCCTCTCGCACCTCACAGTCCATATTCGGCCAGTAAAACCAGCGCCGACATATTCGTGATGGCCTACCGCGACACCTATCACATGCCAGTGAGCATCACCCGCTGCTCGAACAACTACGGCCCATATCATTTCCCGGAGAAGCTCATCCCACTAATCATTAACAACATCCTCGAAGGTAAACAACTTCCGGTTTACGGCGAAGGACTCAACGTGCGCGATTGGCTATACGTGGAAGACCACTGCAAAGCCATCGATATGGTTGTGAGAGACGGTCGCGAGGGCGAAATATATAATGTGGGCGGCCACAACGAAATGAAAAATATCGACATCGTGAAGCTCACTATCAAAACCATTCACGACATGATGGAGGCCAACAAAGATCTACGCAAACTACTAAAAAAACAGGAGACCGATGCCAATGGAGACATTGACATCAGTTGGATAAACAACGATCTAATCACTCACGTAGCCGATCGTCTTGGTCACGACCAGCGTTATGCCATCGACCCGACAAAGATTAAGAATGAGCTGGGATGGTTCCCCGAAACGAAGTTTGCCGACGGTATCGTAAAAACGATCAAATGGAACCTCGACAATCAAAAATGGATAGAAGAGGTTACAAGCGGAGACTATCAGAAGTACTACGAAATGATGTACAGCAACCGATAAAACAACAATAGCGAGGCCCGAAAAAACAATTCTTCGGGCTTCTCTTTTTTCGGCACTATGAAAAAGATTCTACTATTAGGATCGGGCGAACTGGGCAAGGAATTCGTTATTGCCGCCAAGCGGGCAGGACTCTATGTCATTGCCTGCGACCATTATAATAACGCTCCTGCCATGCAGGTTTCCGACAAGCAAGAAGTGTTCAACATGCTAGACGGCGACAAGCTCGATTTCGTTATAAACAAGTACCAACCCGACATAATTGTCCCGGAAATAGAGGCCATACGAACCGAATACCTCTTCCATTACGAGGAACGAGGTATACAGGTGGTCCCATCAGCGCGCGCAGTGAATTACACCATGAACCGCCGCGCTATTCGCGACCTTGCATCAAAAGAACTTGGCTTGCGTACTGCAAAATATTTCTACGCAAGAACATTCGATGAATTCGAACAAGCCGCGGAAGAGATAGGTTATCCATGTGTTGTGAAACCGCTGATGAGTTCGTCGGGCCACGGACAAAGCTACGTATACAACCACGACGAACTGTCTGAAGCCTATAGAGAGGCAATGGAAGATAGTCGGGGCGACCTGAAAGAAGTAATAATCGAAGAGTTCATAGATTTCGAGAGTGAGTTCACTCTATTAACGGTCACTCAAAATAACGGTCATACGCTTTTCTGCCCACCCATAGGGCACATTCAGAAAGGCGGCGATTATCGTGAAAGTTGGCAACCATTCAGTATTGGCCGTGAAGCCCTCGAACAAGCTGAGCATATTGCCCGCGAAGTAACTACCGCTCTCACTGGTTGCGGACTGTGGGGTGTTGAGTTCTTCCTCACCAAGAAGAACGAGGTGATTTTCTCCGAACTGTCACCCCGTCCGCACGACACAGGCATGGTAACGCTCGCGCACACAACCAATCTCAATGAGTTCGAGCTTCACCTGCGTGCCATTCTCGGTTTGTCTATCCCCGAAATAACTCTCGAGCATAGCGGATGCTCAGCAGTTATTCTCTCGCCCAAAGAATCAAGAACGCCTCTCGAATATAACCTCGACGACGCATGCAACATGGAACGCACACGACTGCGCATATTTGGGAAAACCACTGCGCATGTGGGGCGTCGCATGGGCATTGCACTATGCTACGATAGTCTTGACGCTGACATCCTCCAGCTTCGTGAAAAAACGAAGCGCGCGGCAGCAACAGTTCTAGGAACAAGTCCATACATGGACAAATGAACGAACAATAAAATGAGCAACATCAACGAATCAGGCAGGATAATCGACCTGCATAAAGAAATTGACCGTCGCGGAAACCTCACCGTTGTAGAACAGATGAAAGATATTCCTTTCAATATCTCGCGTGTCTACTGGGTTTATGACGTTCCCGGCGGGAAAAATCGCGGTGGACATGCACACAAGCACTGTCGAGAGCTTCTTGTTGCGGCTAGCGGCTCATTTAATGTTACGCTCGACAACGGTTACGAAAAACGAACCTTCTTCCTGAACCATCCCTATCAAGGACTGCTCATAAACACAAACGTGTGGCGAACACTCGACGATTTTTCATCGGGAGCCCTTTGCCTGGTCATTGCCGAAGACCCATTCTCGGAGGAAGATTATATCCGAGACTACGACGACTTTATAGCCTTCATCAAAGCGAAAGAATAATGTTAGAGGTATTCAGATATACCGCCATTCACAAGGCGCAATGGAACAAGTTTGCCGCCCGTGCACGGCAGAGCTCGTTCCTCTTCCAGCGGGATTATATGGACTATCATGCTCAACGATTTCGCGACAACTCACTCATTGTCATGCGCAACGGACGAATACACGCCCTACTGCCCGCCAACATCGACGGTCAAACGCTATATTCTCATCAAGGATTAACCTACGGCGGACTCATAACCGACAACAAGGCAACAACTGCCGACGTGTGTCAAATATTCAAAGAAATAAACAACTATCTCCGAGCCGAAGGAATCAGGAGGTTGATATACAAGCCCACGCCGTGGATATACCACCTCCTGCCTGCCGAAGAAGACCTTTATGCAATCAGCACCATCTGCAACGCCCATTTAATCGCCCGCCACATTTCGTCGACAATTTGTCCTACCCATCGCCTACCGTTCACAGAAAGTCGCAAAAGCGGAATCCGAAAAGCTCAACGCGAAGCCCTAAAGGTGCGCGAAGCCACTAGCTTCGAATCTTTTTGGAAGATTCTCACTCAAAATCTCGAAAATAAATATCATGTTCGCCCCGTTCACACACTCGATGAAATAGTACTCTTAAAATCGCGATTCCCAGAAGCAATACGTCTCTTTCAAGTTGAAAATCCAAGCGGAACAGTGCTTGGAGGAACCGTGATATACGAAACTCCGCGTGTGGTTCATACGCAATATATTTCAGCTTCGCCAGTAGGAAAAGTCCAAGGCGCCCTCGACCTATTGTTCCACCATTTGCTTACTGAAGAATATAAAGACGTTGAATATTTTGACTTCGGCAAATCGTCCGAAGGCGACGGCCACGACCTAAACACCCAGCTCATTTTCCAGAAAGAAGGGTTCGGCGGCCGAGGCGTTTGCTACGACACTTACGAATGGATATTATGATTGACTATCTTCCCCTAAAACGCATCACGGCGATGCATCTCGACGAAATCCAGCAAGCCGTGGCCCAAACCGTGGCTTCCGGATGGTATTTGCAAGGCGAAAGCGTGGCCCGGTTCGAAAAGGAATACGCCAACTACATCGGCACCTCTCATTGTGTGTCGTGCGCAAACGGACTCGATGCCCTGAGGTTAATTTTCCGAGCCTATATCGAAATGGGAATAATGCGCCCAGGCGATGAAGTAATAGTACCCGCCAACACCTATATCGCCTCCATTTTGGCAATAAGCGAAAACAATCTCATCCCCGTGCTCGTAGAACCCGACATCGACACCCTACAAATAGACAACCGTCTAATCGAATCCCACATAACCGCTCGAACCCGAGCAATACTCATCGTACACCTCTACGGTCGCTGTGCCCACACTACAAACATTGCACGTCTTTGTCAAAAACACAAAATCAGGCTCATCGAAGACAATGCACAAGCCCATGGATGCACTTTTGAAGGCAAACGCACCGGCTCACTGGGCGATGCCGCTGCCCACAGTTTTTACCCGGGAAAGAACCTTGGCGCACTGGGCGACGCAGGAGCGATAACAACAAATAACGAACAACTCGCACAAATTATCAGAACGCTCGCCAACTACGGGTCATCGCGCAAATACGTATTCCCATTGAAAGGAATGAACAGCAGGATGGACGAATTACAGGCCGCCGTTCTGAGTATTAAACTAAAATATCTTGACCGCGACAATCTTCACCGGAAACGAATTGCCCAACGATTCGTCGAAGAAATAAAGAATCGATGCATAATACTACCCCAGGCCGTCGGACGCGATAACGTAAACCACATCTTTCCAATCCTGTGTCCACATCGCAACAGTTTGCAACAACATCTTCAAACCCACGGAATTGGCACACTCATCCACTACCCCATTCCTCCTCATCGTCAGCAAGCCTACGCCGAATGGAACAACATTTCGTTACCAATAACCGAAAAAATCCACAATCAAGAACTATCTCTACCCTGCCATCCTGCTATGACCGACGAAGAAACCACGGCCGTAATCGATTCTCTTAACCGTTTCCACGAATAATCCATAATCTTATATCAATTACCCAGTGTACAGTGCATTCTTTAAACCCCGTTCAGTATAGACTGAAACGGTAGTAACATAATTCATTTTTTATGTTCGATGCAGAGTACAGGGGCGAAAACCCACTATCAAAACCACAACTACGTGGGTTCAGTTTAAGAATCTGCTTAAGCCTCCGAGGAGTCAATGGGTAATAAACAATGGATGCCAATTCGGGCGTTAGCCCGCATGTAGGGACAGACCCCGTGTCTGTCCGCCTCCATGCCAACTCGGTCTACCGACCGCATAACAATATTTCGTCCTATCGTCCGGGTGCGGACAGACACGGGGTCTGTCCCTACATGCGGGCTACCGCCCGAGTGGGAGTCTCTATTAAACCGAACTAGCATAGAACCGCACTCTGCACAGCCAATTATTAATTGTCAAGAAGATGAATATTCTATCTGCATGATGGTTACAGATATAGGGATGTTTTATAAGATAAGTGTCTCAAGAAAATCTCATGCCTTGAAACTGTGCGTTCCATGGGATGAAACTCACAGTTTCATAGGATGGAATCGTGCGTTTCAAGCATTGAAACTGCGTGTTTCAATGCTTGAAACTTTTCTGAGACTCTACCTCCTTCATAAGCACAACCGGTAGATATTATTACCAAAGCTCGGAAAGCGCCCATCTTGATTGTTTTAATAAGAAGTAAGCCTTTGGAGGCGAGCTATGTATTTACCCAGAATGTCGAACTCCAAATTAACGACGCTACCAGGCTCGATATAAGCAAAGTTCGTGTTCTCGCGCGTATAGGGAATGATTGCAACCTTGAATGTATTTTCGGTTGGCTCGCACACGGTAAGCGACACTCCGTTGACAGTAACCGAGCCCTTGTCGACAGTGAAATATCCCCTAGAAGCAAGCTCCTTGCTAAATTCATATTCGAACATGAAATAAGTACTTCCGTCAGCATCTTCCATAGCCGTGCAACGTGCCGTTTGGTCAACATGTCCTTGAACAATATGCCCGTCGAGCCGCCCATTCATAATCATAGAACGCTCTATATTTACGCGGTCGCCAAGTTCCAATAATCCCAAATTCGAGCGTACCAAAGTTTCTTTCATCGCCGTTACCGTATAGGTGTCGTCTTCGATTTTCACAACGGTTAGGCATACTCCATTGTGCGCTATGCTCTGATCAATACCCAATTCGTTTGCAAACGAACATCTGAACGTTAGATGCAAGTTTTCCTGCTCGCGTTCGATGGCCACGAGCGTTGCCATTTCTTCAACAATGCCTGAGAACATGTTTTTTCCTTTCTTCTATTTGATTAATAAAAAGAATGAGGCTGCCTTACGGAGCCTCATTCACTGGAGATATTTTTGGAAAAGTCGTATCGACGATGTGATGAAAAGTCCGAGTTCAAATTATTTGAGAGCTTCTTGCCTTTGTAATCCACCGGCCTGTTAGGCTTAGTCGCTTAACGCGTTTTATGTGGCCCGCCATTGAATCAGAGAAGTTATCTCGGTTTCCTATTTTATTTGATGACTATCCCTATCGAATCGATACGACTGTTTTTTTTCCTTTCGCATGCAAAGTTAAATGTTTTATCTCTGCATACAAGTTCTATTCAGATTATTGCGTCTTGGAGTATTTCACTCATTGTTGGATGAATGTGTATAATCTCACGCATCTGTTCGATGGTTGTATCGCGATCCATTAGCACTGCAACCTCCTGTACGAGGTCGGCAGCATGCGAGCCGAACACATGGCAGCCGATAATTTTATCATCGCTCCCAATCATAAGCTTCAACATTCCGTCGGATGCTCCCACTGCCAGAGCGCGCCCGTTTGAGCGATGATAACCTTTCTTGACTGTATAGGCGATACCTGCTTCCTTACAGGCATCTTCCGTTAGTCCGACACAGGCTGCTTCAGGGTGTGTGAAGATTGCTGCAGGCATTATGTCGAAGTGAATATTATCGTTTTTCCCAAGGATGTGATTCACCACGTGCAAACCTTGGAAAGTTGAGGCGTGAGCAAGCATTTGGATGCCATTGACGTCGCCGATGGCATAAACGCCCTTCACATTGGTTTGCATGTCGGAGTCAACCTTGATTCCTTTATCGTCGTAGATTATCCCTGCTGCTTCCAGATTCAATCCACTGGTGTTTACTTCCCGTCCGGTTGCCACAAGAACCATGTCGGCCTCTAGTTTTTTCTGCTCGCCTTTCTTATTGAAAATAACACAGGCCTTCTTATCATCAGTTATCGTGATTTCAGTCACCGCACTTTGCATGTGGAAAGCAATTCCTCGCTTTTCAAGTCCTTTGCGGAGTCGTTTAGCTATTTCTGAATCAACCGGCGGCAGACATTCTTTCAGGAATTCAATTACCGTTACGTTACTTCCGAAAGTTTCGAATGCAGATGCAAACTCAAGTCCAATTACTCCAGCTCCGATAACCACAAGATTATTAGGAACGTGATCGGTTTCCAATAGTTCGGTTGAAGTGACAACGGGATATTGCATTGTCCCGTCAGTATTTCTGAATGGCTTCGCAAACGGCAACAGCTTGGAATTTGAACCGGTGGCAATAATTATGTTCTCTGCCGTGTATTCCTGATTGTTCACCTCGATAGTTTTCTCTGCAACGAAGCGGGCTTCACCTTTCACATAAGTTATGTTCGGCTGTGAGAGCAATCCTTCAACGCCCTGACGAAGCTGCATTATCACACTATTCTTGCGTTCCTGTATACGGGCAAAATCTACTTTCCTATCGGCGTCGTGCGGAATGAAAGGATTACGATAGAGCACCGCATCGTGGGCAAAGCTCTTTGTGGGAATACATCCTTCGTTGAGACAAGTGCCGCCAGCGTGTTTTTTCTCGATAACAATTACCTTTAATCCGGCTCTCGCTGCATAGTCTGCAGCACGGTATCCTCCAGGACCTGCGCCAATGATTATTAAATCTGCTTTTTCCATGCTATTTATCATCCTTATAAACCAAGATTGATTGCTTTGCTGCAAGTACGTCGTCCACCCTTCCTATTGGAGTATTCACTGGTGCATCTTTGAGTAGCTGTGGAGTTTCGCGCGCCTCTTTAGCAATCACTCGCATAACTTCTATGAATTGGTCGATAGAATCTTTGCTTTCCGTCTCTGTGGGCTCTATCATCATTGCCTCACTGAACAGGAGTGGGAAATAGATAGTAGGCGCATGAAAGCCATAATCGAGCAATCGTTTAGCTACGTCCATTGTCGTTACACCCGTTGATTTATCCTTCAATCCGTTGAACACGAATTCGTGTTTACAAACTAGGTCTATGGGAAGTTCGTAATCGTTCCGGAGACTTTCCTTTATATAATTTGCGTTGAGAGTTGCAAGTGGTCCCACGTTCTTTATGTTTTCTTTTCCTAAACTGAGGATATAGGCATAAGCTCGCAGATTCACAAGGAAATTTCCCAAGTAGGTGCTGATACGGTTATTCTTAAAGCAATAACCATCGGACTTACGGCAACAGCATGGCGACTCAACAGTAAATCTGTTACCATCCTTTACAACATGCGGCTTGGGCAGGAACTCCCGTAGATGCTCCTTAACACCCACCGGACCAGAACCGGGACCACCTCCGCCATGAGGGGTCGAGAATGTTTTGTGTAGATTGAGGTGCACCACATCGAAGCCCATATCTCCAGGACGCGATATCCCAAGTAGCGGATTCAGGTTAGCTCCATCATAGTAAAGCAACCCGCCACAGGAATGAATGAGGTTTGCTATTTCAGGAATATCTTTTTCGAACAATCCTAGAGTGTTCGGATTAGTGAGCATAATGGCTGCAATATCGTCGCCGAGTAGCGGTTTGAGATGGTCTACGTCGACGAGTCCGTCAGCCGTACTTTTCACTTCCACAACTTCCAGTCCGCAAACGGCAGCTGATGCAGGATTAGTTCCATGGGCTGAATCAGGCACAATAACTTTTTTGCGTTTTATGTCGCCGCGACTTTCATGATATGACCGGA
Organism: Prevotella micans F0438; assembly: GCF_000243035.1. Lineage (NCBI taxonomy): Bacteria > Pseudomonadati > Bacteroidota > Bacteroidia > Bacteroidales > Prevotellaceae > Prevotella > Prevotella micans. The sequence continues at coordinate 640,893 of NZ_JH594521.1, read as the reverse complement.
TAATCATCAAACCAGTTAGCTCACCGTGTGCTCCGGCATAAGGATTAAGAGTGAAATCATCCATTCCCGTGATAGTAGAAAGGGCTTGTTGCAGATTATATTCTACTTCGAGTGCACCCTGTACTGTCTGCTCGGGTTGCATTGGATGAAGATTACTGAAAGCCGGAAGAGCTGCAATTTCCTCGTCGATTATAGGATTATATTTCATCGTGCACGAACCTAGCGGATAGAATCCGTTGTCCACTCCGAAGTTGTTTCCGCTATGGTTTGTGTAGTGTCTAACTACGGTGAGTTCATCACATTCTGGAAGTTCAGCGTCGTTGCGTCGCTTCATAGATTCGGGAAATTCATGTCTTCCGAAGTCATTTTTAGGTAGACTATATGCTTTTCGGCCTGGATGAGAGAACTCGAAAATGAGTTTGCCGTATAATTTACTGTTCATACTTCTTATTTTTTTGATATTATTGATTTATAGAAGCGCTACAAGCGTATCAATCTCTTCTTTTGTCCGTTTCTCGGTTACGGCTATCAACAGCAAGTCTTCACCCACTTTCACGCCTGGCAGTATACCTTGAGTGATTGCTTTATCATAGAAAGCATCACGATTCTCAACACGAACAAGGAATTCATTGAAGAAAGGTTGATTAAACACGAGCTTGGCTTTTCCTGTCTTTGTGAATTCATCACAGAGATAGTGTGCAGCATCATAACCGAGTTGTGCAGCCTCTTTCAATCCTTCTTTTCCCATTATGGATAGATAGATAGTTGCAAACAGTGTCACTAAACTCTGGTTAGAACAGATGTTCGATGTTGCTTTCTGGCGACGTATGTGCTGTTCACGAGCTTGAAGTGTAAGGACATAAGCACGCTGTCCGCGCTGGTCTTTAGTTTCACCCACTATTCGTCCGGGTAATTTGCGCATCAGTTTCGAGGTCGAGCACATATAGCCGGCATACGGCCCACCGAAAGCCATCGGTAGTCCTAGACTCTGCACATCGCCTACGGCCACATCAGCTCCCCATTCTCCCGGAGTTTTCAGCAGAGCCAAATCGGCTGCCACACTATTCATCACAAACAAAGCCTTGTTTTCGTGACAGATATCGGCAAAATCTGAATAGTCTTCAATTATTCCGAAGAAGTTTGGTTGCTGAACAATCACTCCAGACACTTTCTCCTGAGTTATCTTCTGCTTGAGATCATTCTTCGAAGTCACTCCGTTTTCTGAATCCAAGGAAACCAGTTTCACTCCATGGAAGTGTGCATATGTTTTAAGTACAGCTATAGTTTTCGGGTCAAGTGTCGAAGAATATAGAACTGTGTCGGCCTTACTAGATGCATTGAATGCCATTAACATTGCCTCCGCAGTTGCAGTACTTCCGTCATACATAGATGCATTAGATATATCCATGCCGGTAAGATGTGTCATCATACTCTGGAACTCGAATATATAATGTAGAGTTCCTTGCGATATTTCGGCCTGATATGGAGTGTAGGACGTCAGATATTCTGAACGGGAAACAATGTTCGGTACGGCACTAGGAGTATAATGATCATAGACTCCGGCTCCGGCAAAGCAAGTGAATTGCTGATTCTTGTCACCTATTTTCTGGAAGAAGTTACGTAGTTCCAGTTCGCTTTTTGCTTCGGGCAATTCATAGTCTCCGCGGAAGCGTATTGCCTCAGGTATTTCGGAAAAGAGGTCCTCTATGGAGTTTACTCCGACCTTCGCGAGCATCTCCCGAATATCCTCTTCTGTGTGGGGAAAATATTTATATGTCATATTTAATTTCTGAAATATTATGTGTCTTTATTTGCGCGAGACGGCTCACATGGAAATTGAATTCCTAGTGAGCCGTTATCACATGTTTATTGGTTAAGGAATCCTATTGGGCGCAGAAAGCTTCATAAGCCTTGGAATCCATGAGTTTCTCGAGTTGTGACTTATCTGTCAGTTCAACCTTTATAATCCAGTTTGCAAATGCGTCTTTATTCAGAAGTTCAGGCTCATCTTCAAGGGCTTCATTCACTTCTAGAACTTTTCCCGATACTGGTGCGTTCAGGTCGGATGCTGCTTTTACGCTTTCAACGGCTCCAAAGCCTTCTTCTATTTCAAATTCGTCGTCGACCTCCGGCATATCCACATAGACAACATTTCCCAGCGCGTGCTGAGCATAATCAGTGATGCCGATATAGGCGCAATCTCCTTCAACTCTAACATACTCGTGCGACTCTGAATAATAGAGTCCTTCAATTACTTTTGCCATAATCTATTTTTCTATATTTTATTTCTTATAATGTTTGTCGTAGAACTTCTTCTTAACCACAGTGCCGGGGAAAGTTTTCTTTCTGATTTGAATTTCAACCCTGTCACCTAGCTTTATCGACGAATCAACCAATGCAACGGCGCAACTCTTTTCCACAGATATGAGTCTGTAGCCGGTAGTCACTTCACCTACTTCGCGACCATCTTTTAGCACTTTGTAGCCATGGCGCGGTATAGCATTCTCATCGAGTTCAATTCCGCGAAGCTGCTTAGCAACACCTTCTGTTTTCTGTTTTTGAAGGGCTTCTTTACCGATGAATTCGTCTTTGTCAAACTTGACGAACATCGACAAGCCGGCCATAACGGGCGTGATGTCTTTTGAGAGCTCCTCGCCATAGAGCGGGAATCCAACTTCGAAGCGCAGGGTATCGCGGCATCCGAGTCCACAGGGAGTAACTCCCGACTTGATAAGTTTGTCCCACGCATCGCGAATGAAATCGTGCGTACCGTAGATTTCAAATCCGTCTTCGCCGGTATATCCTGTGCGTGATATGATAACTGTGTCGTCGAACTTCGATACGGTCCTCACTTCATAGAACGGCAGGTCTTTACAAGGAATGTTTAGCACCTCTTCAACTTTCTGTTCGGCTTCCGGACCTTGCACGGCAAGTAGTCCATAGTGTTCGCTTTCGAACTGTATGACTACATCGAATCCATCAGAGTTTTTGCGGATCCACTCGTAATCTTTCTCCATGTTGGCCGCATTGATGGTCATGAGGAACATGTCATTGTCGAGCTTGCAGATGCACATGTCGTCTACAGCTCCGCCATCGGGATAGCACATGATTCCGTAGAGTACTTTGCCTACTTCCAATCCTCTGACATCGTTTGTGAAGATGTGATTAACGAATTTCTCTGCATCGCGTCCTGAAATGACTACTTCGCCCATATGTGAAACGTCGAAAACGCCGCAATGCGATCTAACTGCGTTGTGTTCATCAATTATGCCTGCATACTGGATGGGCATGTCGAAACCGCCGAAGGGAACCATTTGCGCCCCTAGGGCTACATGTTTGTCGTATAGACAAGTTCTTTTATTTTGCATGTTGTTTAGGATATTTATATTGCTCCATAATATAAAAAATTGCCGCCAAAGCCCCTGTTTTAGCTGGGTTCAATGGTGACGGATGCAAATGTAAGAAAGATTTTAGACCACACAAAGATTTGCAGTTTCTTTTTGGGCGTTCTACTTTCTTTTTGTCTGTCAGTACTGTGATATTAGCCATCTTGGTAAGCACAATACCGAAAAATTGGTATTCGTAAGAGTAAATGAATTGCAATTTGTTTATTCCAACGTATAAAGAGCGGACAATAAAACGGCTTAAAATCGAACTTTCTTACACCAAAAGATTTACTCCTTCCAGAAGGATGATGTAGCGCACTATTTTACCGAGTGTGATGTAGAAAATCGACAGGAATATATTAGCGCGAGTGAGTCCCAAAACAACCGTGATGGCACTGCCGACAAACGGAACAAAAGCGAAAAAACCCATCCAGGTACCACGGGTGGACATAAAGCGTTGAGTTTTCTCTACAGATTCACGCTTCACGTGCAGATAACGCTCAATCCATTCCATCTTTCCCATCCGACCAACCCAATAATTGAACATCGAACCTAGAACGTTGCCGATTGTGCCGTAGATAACAAGTGGAATTGGGGGGAGCCCGGCTGCCATTAGTCCTAACAGTACGGCTTCGCTACTGAATGGGAGAAAACTTCCGGCTAGAAAGGCCGAAACGAACATACCCCAATAGCCGTAGTCTAGAAGGAAATGGGTAAGAAAGTCCATAGATTATAAGCAGTCAGAGCTACTGCCCCTACGATGAAGAGTTTGAAAGCCATGTTCGTGACGCGTGTATGCGTGAAAACAAAGAAATGGGCGATAAGCGGCGTGGTGCTTACCGTCATAACGCTTAGCAGAATGCAGTAATGGCGAGGTTGGAGAATTGCAAATGCGAACGCGGCGAAATCTATCGTCATGAAAAACTTGTATAACAATCTCGTGCGGATGCTGTCGTTGCATTTCTGTCGGATGAAATGCACTGTTCCTGTCAAAGCGCACACAAACAGATAGACTAGCATAAGCATTTGTTGTCCGGACAGAATATTCAGCTGTGCCGGAACATCGAATTGCGCTAACTGAACAGCGTGTTGTAAAATGCGTTCGGATTTTCCGATAGCCGCGAAATAAAGAATCAAGAACCAGTAGGGAAAGATTATCCCAAGAATCGACGACACAAAAATTTTCACGTTCATTACAAGCAGATTAGTGCGCAGAAGAATCCACACCAAAGGAACGAAAAATAAGATTCGAATACAGAACGTGCTGGCTATACCGAGGCACAGGAAGGCATAGAAAACCCAACCTTGCGAATGTTCGTCTTGATAACAACGGAATATGGCGTTATAAAATCCGGCAAAGCATAGGGTAACAACTGCCGTGCGAATATCGATAAACAGGAAAATAGACATTGTTACAAGAATCAAAAACGAGCAAGGAATCATCCGACTATAGATTCTGATGAGCGAATTGCGGTTATTGAGTTCTATTATCAAAAAAGCCGAAGCGAGCAAACATGCGAGCGAAACGATGGCCGAACGTTCAAAATAGGCCACCAATACCCAGATTGCGAGTATTATCGGCACAAGTACTTGCAAGGCCCATCTGCTTTCGGCAATGATGTTTTGTAATCGTTTTTTAGGCATAACCTTTTGAATGCGTTTGTTGTTATTCGTGTAAGATGTGTCGAATTTATTGCATGCGATGATTTTTTACGGGAATATCCGGCGAGGATTTTTATAGTCGGCGTAGGGTTCGCAGGGGCCGCGGAGCAAATTTTTGCGGCGGCGTAGGGTTCGCAAGGGCCGCGGAGCAATTTTTTGCAGCGGCGTAGGGTTCGCAAGGGCCGCGGAGCAATTTTTTGCGACGGCGTAGGGTTCGCAAGGGGCACGGAGCAATTTTTTGCGACGGCGTAGGGTTCGCAGGAGCCGCGGAGCAATTTTTTGCGGCGGCGTAGGGTTCGCAGGAGACAAAAATAAAATTGTTTTCACGCCAACGGGGCTGCGCAGTCGATTCCGCCGAATTATAAATCGGCGCCGATGTCGCGACGGAAATATTTATCGCGAAACGTTATGCGGTCGGCTTCGGCATAGCTTGCGCTAAGAGCCGAGGCTTTGTCGGCGCCATAAGACGAGATGGCCAGAACACGCCCGCCGTTTGTAACCACCCGTCCGTCGCAAACAGCTGTGCCGCTGTGGAATACTATCGAATCGCTTCCGGCATCCAGTCCTTCGATAGGATAACCCTTGACATACGCCTCGGGATAGCCGCCGCTAACGAGCATAACACTGGCGGCGGTGCGAGAGTCGATAACTATTTCGCGTTGGTCGAGATTGCCCTGTGCCACTCCCTCGAAGAGGTCGACTATGTCGGACTCAATCCGCAACATCACGCTTTCGGTTTCCGGGTCGCCCATTCGGCAATTGTATTCTATTACCATCGGGTTATCGGCTACGTTGATAAGACCGAAGAAGATAAATCCTTTATAGTCGATGCCGTCGGCTTTCAAACCGTCGATGGTTGGGCGAATTATTCGGCTATCAACCTTCTGCATCCACTCCTTGGTGGCAAATGGCACGGGCGATATGCTTCCCATGCCGCCCGTGTTGAGTCCGGTATCGTGTTCACCAATTCGTTTATAGTCTTTCGCCTCGGGCAGAATCTTGTAGTTAGTGCCATCGGTGAGCACGAACACAGAGCATTCCGTTCCATCTAGAAATTCTTCGATTACCACCTTGCGAGATGCTTCGCCGAACATTCCGCCGAGCATTTCACCGAGTTCTTTCTGTGCCTCTTCGAGCGTGGGCAAAATGAGTACGCCCTTGCCGGCTGCGAGTCCGTCGGCCTTCAAAACATATGGAGGTTGGAGAGTTTCGAGGAACTTGAGGCCCTGTTCGAGAGTTGCACTGTCGAAAGTTGCGTAGGCTGCGGTTGGAATGCCATGACGTTTCATGAATTCCTTGGCAAAATCCTTCGAACCTTCGAGAACTGCTCCGGCTTTCGACGGGCCGATTACTGAAATTCCAGCCGTTGCAGAATCGGTCTTGAATGCGTCAGCAATTCCATTGACAAGCGGGTCTTCAGGACCGACAATAATCATGCGTATATCGTTCTCAAGGGCGAACGCCTTTAGCTTTTCGAAATCGTTCACATCTATCGGTACGTTTTTACCTAATACCATCGTACCGGCATTTCCAGGCGCAATGAAAAGCTTATCGCACCTCTTACTTTGTGCCGTTTTCCAAGCCAGAGCGTGCTCGCGTCCGCCGCTTCCCAAGATTAGAATATTCATTTCAAATAATCCTCAAAATATTGTGTGATGCGCTGGTGCAGATGCACACTTTGATGACCGCGCATGTTGTGTGGTTCGCCGGGATAAACGAAATAGTCGGGCTGCGTTCCGGCTCCGATGCAGGCTTTCAGGAATGATAGCGCTTGCTGCGGAAGCACAACAGGGTCGTTGGTTCCTATGATTACCTGCAGTTTGCCTTTGAGGTCTTTTGCTTTCGGGAGGAGCGACGTCTTGGCATATCCTTCGGGGTTAGTTTCAGGCGTGTCCATATAGCGTTCGCCATACATAACCTCATACCATTTCCAATCTATAACCGGACCGCCAGCCACGCCCACCTTGAAAACGTCGGGATAATTTGTCATGAGTGATATAGTCATGAATCCGCCAAACGACCAACCGTGCACACCGATTCGGTCTTTGTCAACATAGGGCAGCGACTGCAAATATTTCACGCCCTGCATTTGGTCTTTCATCTCTTCCTGTCCGAGCTGACGGAATGTAGCCTGTTCGAATTCCTTTCCCCGATTTTCGCTTCCGCGGTTATCGAGAATAAATAGCACATAACCCTTCTGTGCCATATACGTTTCCCAAGAGCGCGAGCCGTAATGCCAGGATGCATCAACGTTGTGAGCATGCGGGCCACCATAGACATAAACAACTGTGGGGTATTTCTTTGCAGGGTCGAATCCAATAGGTTTAACCATTCGCCAGTAGAGGTCGGTTGTACCGTCGGCGGCCTTGATGGTTCCGCATTCATAGTCGGGTACGTTGTAACCCTCCCACGGATTCGGAGCGGTAAACCAGTTTGTGCGCGTCGGTTTAGGTGACACGGCAATAATGTCTGACTTCCGAGGTACAGAGGGCTCACTATAGGTGTCGAGCAGCAGAGAACCGTCGGCGCTCATAGTGGCGTGGTGATAACCTTTGCCATTGTCGAGCAAGGTACGCTTACCGGTTTCGATGTTGACGGCCCAGATATTGCGCTGAATAGGACTGCACTCGTTAGATGCGTAGATAATGCTTTTCGTCTTGGCGTTGAAGCCCATTAACTCCATTACAACCCAACTGCCGCGAGTTATCTGACGAATCATCTTCCCATCTTTACCGTAGAGATAAAGGTGATTGTAGCCGTCGCGCTGACTCTGCATAACAAACTGCGAAGCGTTCCATGGAATGAACTGAATAGGATGCGAGGGCTCGACATACTTACGATCGGTTTCGCGATAGATTTCGGCAATCTTGTTTCCGGTTGCTGCGTCGTAGGCTACGAGTCGGCAATCGTTTTGATCGCGGTTGAGCTCGAAGATATAGATGGTCTTCTCGTCGGGACTCCATGCAATATTGGTAAAGTAGCGGTCGGTAGGGTCGCCGGCTTTCAGATAGATAATTTGTTGGGTTTTCATGTCATAAACGCCCACAGTAACCTTATGCGACGTTTCACCTGCCATGGGATATTTAGTCGGAGCAGCCTTAGCTATGCGCGATTCGCCTTTCGCTGGCACCCAATCTACTTCGGGAATATCTACTAGCGGATAATCGGTGACCATACTTTGGTCCATACGATAAAATGCCAGCCGATTACCCATTGGACTCCAGTAAAGACCGGTGTTTATGCCAAACTCATCGCGGTGAACCACCTGACCGTAGACAATAACTCCCGAACCGTCGGAGGTGAGCTTCCGAGCCGAACCTTGGGCGTCGGAGACATAGAGATTACTATCGAGTACGTAGGCCGTTGCGCCGGTTGTCGAGTTCCAATCCATTGCCTGGGTATTTTGCACACGATTCCAACGTTTCAGAATCTGGCGAGTGCGAAAGTTGAGAAGAATATTTTCCTCCCCATTCATAAGCATCACCAGTGGCTTGTCGGTATATGGAAAGGTGGCCGAGTATAGATGTCTAATTTTCTCTTCAGATGCTTTCAAACCAGCCCACGAGTTCACGTCGTCCATGCTGAACAGACGAGTTTCTTTGCCCGTTTTGGGGTTCACCACGGAGCAATAATCCATATCCGTGCGCACGAGCTGATTGCCCCACCATTGTGTGTAACGATATTCGGGGCGCATCTTCTGAAAGTTCGTGCCTCCGTAGTTAAGGTCTTCCAGGGTGAATGATTTCTGTGCCATTGCCGTTGTCGGACTTACAAGCGCCGCAAAGCAAGCAATACCAGCGGTGCTGATTAATGATTTAATCTTCATAATATGAATATTTTTTGATTAGTCTATTTCTTCTGTGAAGTCTGATTCGTCATCGAACCGGCGATTATTTCTTTTCCTCATATTCGTACGTTTATCGTTGAATCGTTTGTTACCTCGGCCGAACGATTCTTTCCGGTCGCTCCAGCGTTTATCGTCTTTCTGGTAGCCTGAAAACTTCGGTTTGCTTCTGAATGGTTTGCGCTCCAGGCTGCGGAAAGTAAACGAGCGTATGTCGCCCTCTTCGTTCTCCTCGTTCATGTCAATTCGATTTTTGAACTCGCGATTTTTCTTGAAGCGGTGCTTAGCGGCCATCTCGCGTTTTTCTTCGTTGGTTTTGATTATTCCTCCGTCGCGTCTGAAATCATTCATCTTCCCGTCGAAGAGTTGATAGCGCCTGAATTCACATTCGAGCGACCCGTTGTAGACCGGGATTTTTATGCTTGGCTTTAGTCCTATTTCCCTGAAACATTCTTCACGATAGGAAAGAATCCAAGCGTCATTGTCTTTGAACTGATGTTTCAGTCGCTCGCCTATCATACGATAGGTTCCCAACAGATTTTGCGTAGATATTCGTTCGCCGTAGGGCGGATTGGTCACAAGAATACTTTTCTCTGCAGGCTGCGTGAACTCTTTGAAATCGCGACAGTCGACGGTTATGTTTTTCGACAATCCGGCGGCCATTACGTTTTTCCTCGCTGTATTAACGGCTTTCATATCCGAGTCGTAGCCGTATATGTGATGATTGAATTCCCGTTCGCCAGAGTCGTCGTTGTATATCATGTCGAACATCTCGCGGTCGAAGTCGGGCCACTTTTCGAAAGCGAATCCTTTGCGGAAAACTCCCGGCGATATATTTCGTGCAATCAACGCAGCCTCAATGAGCAACGTGCCCGAACCACACATCGGGTCAATGAAATCGGTTTCACCTTTCCAGCCCGTCATCAGAATCATTCCGGCAGCCAGAACCTCGTTGAGCGGGGCTTCGACACTTTCTTGTCGATAACCTCGGCGGTGGAGCGATTCGCCCGACGAATCAAGCGACAGTGTTGCCTTGTCGTCAGCAATGTGAATGTTCAGTCGAACATCGGGATTACTTACCGAAATATTGGGACGCTCCCCGGTTCGTTCGCGAAACTGGTCGACTATAGCATCCTTAACCTTATACGTCACGAAGCGCGAGTTTTTGAATTCCTCAGAATAAACAACGGAGTCCACGGAAAACGTTTTTCCTTTCAGGATGTATTTACTCCAGTCTATTTTCTTCACTTCGGCATACATATCCTCGGCGCTCTTGGCCTTGAATTCGGCTATGGGTTTGAGGATTCTTATGGCTGTATGAAGTTGGAAATTGGCGCGATACATGAGTTCCTTATTACCCGTGAACGACACTACCCTTCGGCCGATTTGAACATTATTTGCCCCCAATTGGGTGAGCTCTTGCGCCAAAACGGGTTCAAGCCCCATGAAGGTTTTGGCAATGAGTTCGAATTCTTCCATTGTTTACTTTAATTGTGTGCGAATTTGCGGATGTTTTCCATGGTATCTCTTCTCGAGGTCGGGGTGATACAGGTGAAAATTCTCATTTGATTATATCAATATGTGTTTGTGCTGCAAAGGTAAATAGATGTTCACAAATTGTCCCTAGTTTTACACCCGACTAGGCATCGCCATATGCGTCATAAATGTATTTTGTTTATCGGAATATTTGGATGATATAAACCGGGCATGATTTAGCTACATATAATCAAGCATAAGCTGAAAAATAATTAACGAACCCACCGTTCTATCACCTATCTGCTTAACTTTGCAAACGCCAAAGACACTAGCACTCTTAAATGTAAGCACGTAAAAAGGCAAAAGATTCATGATAACCCATTTTACATTATACATATATGAATAAAATCAAATTAGCAACGGCCGGACTATGCGTTCTGGCCATCGTGAGTTGTCAAACAAAACAAGGAACCGGAAGTCTGATAGGAACAGGAGCCGGGGCCGTTATTGGTGGTCTCGTGGGCAATCTAATTGGAAAAGATTCCAAGAGCACAGCCATCGGAGCAGCCATCGGAGCAGCCGTAGGAGCCGGTTCGGGAGCAATGATTGGTAAACACATGGACAAAGTTGCAGCCGAAACAGCTGCGAAACTCGACAAGGCTAACGTTGAGAAATCGACTGACGCTAACGGACTAGAGTGCGTTAAGGTAACATTCGATTCGGGTATACTCTTCCCAATCAACAAATACACACTCACCTCATCGTCTAAAAAAGAACTGGCCAACTTTGCCGTGGTGATGAAAAACAACTCTGATTGCGACGTAGCCATAAAAGGTTACACCGATGCATCGGGCAACGACAATATTAACATCCCACTCTCCCAAAACAGAGCCAATGCCGTGGCATCCTATCTGAGAACGAATGGAGTACCCGCATCGCAAATACGCTCGGTTGAAGGACTTGGCAGTGCCGACCCGATTGAAAACAAAACCGTGAGTCAGAAAAACCGTCGCGTGGAAGTTTATCTCTACGCCTCGGCAGAAATGGTTAAAAAAGCAAACGAGGGAACGCTGCAATAATCCCGAAACAAACCCCATACGGATACTTTAAAGGAGGCGGAGAACTTATCTCCGTCTCCTTTTGTTATAAGGATATATCCAAGAATATTTTATGTCAATATTCACGTGCAGAAAGACATCCGGAGAAGTTTTATGTCAATATTCACGTGCAGAAAGACATCCGGAGAAGCTTTATGTCAATATTCACGTGCAGAAAGACATTCAGAGAAGTTTTATGTCAATATTCACATGCAGAAAGACATCCGGAGAAGTTTTATGTCAATATTTACGTGCAGAAAGACATCCGGAGAAGTTTTATGTCAATATTCATGTGAATATTGACATCCCATCTAATTATTAATATCAACAAGCATGCTACACGAACAAACAACACAATGGGCCGGAGGAACAACCCGGCAAATCTACATCTCGCCCGACCACGCAACACTCCAGGAGCGCAATTTCGACCTTAGAATATCATCGGCTACGATAAACTTGACCGAAAGCCGATTCTCTGATTTCAGCGGATTCACGCGCTACATCATGCCACTCGAAGGCGAAATAAAACTCCACTTCGCCGACCGTACAGTCCGACTCGAACATGGAAAGCTCTACCAGTTCAGTGGCTCCGAAGAGGTGACGTCGACAAATACGCAGGGAGCAGTAGACTTCAACATTATCGTGGCCAACGGAATAGAAACCGACATCCGAATTATCAACTCATCCAACGCACCGGCAGAAAGCATCGTGTTCGCTCTAGAAGACATTGAAATAAATGGCACCCTCCTACCCCGTCATGCCGCCTATAAACTGGAATCGCCAGCAAGCATACTGGGTAAAGCCGTACTAACGAAAATAAAATGAGCATATAGCCGAATTTCCGATTTGCGTACAGTGTTTTTCCATAGGCGAACAAAATTTCAGCCATCAGAAGTCAAACTCTACCTTTGCCGCCGTTCATCCCAGAGAAACATTCACAAACAAATAAAAAACACAAACAACAATGCAAGAAAACAGAACAGAACTCAACCGCAACCTTGCGCAAATGCTCAAGGGAGGAGTAATTATGGACGTAACAACGCCCGAACAAGCACACATCGCCGAAACAGCAGGAGCATGCGCCGTTATGGCACTCGAACGCATACCAGCCGATATTCGCGCAGCAGGCGGAGTGTCGCGTATGAGCGACCCGAAAATGATTCGCGGTATACAAGAAGCCGTGAGCATACCCGTGATGGCTAAATGTAGAATCGGACATTTCGCCGAAGCACAGATTCTTCAGGCAATCGAAATAGACTACATCGATGAAAGCGAAGTTCTTTCGCCAGCCGACGATATCTACCACATCGACAAACAAGCCTTTGACGTTCCATTCGTTTGTGGCGCACGCGACCTTGGTGAAGCTCTAAGACGCATTAGCGAAGGCGCAACCATGATTCGAACAAAAGGCGAACCCGGAACAGGCGACATCGTCCAAGCCGTGAGACACATGAGAATGATGCAGGCCGAAATACGCCGTCTCACATCGCTCAGCACTGATGAACTCTATGAAGCAGCAAAAGAACTGCGCGTACCTTACGAGCTAGCCAAGTTCGTGCACGACAACGGAAAACTGCCCGTCGTTAACTTCGCCGCCGGCGGAGTTGCCACACCGGCCGACGCCGCTCTGATGATGCAACTCGGAGCCGAAGGAGTTTTCGTAGGTTCGGGCATATTCAAATCGGGCAACCCCGAAAAGCGCGCTCGCGCAATCGTTCAGGCCGTTACAAACTATAAAGATGCCAAGATGCTCGCCGAACTAAGCGAAGACCTCGGCGAAGCAATGGTTGGCATAAATGAGAATGAAATCGCTATTCTCATGGCCGAAAGAGGAAAATAATCCCACGATGAACATAGCTGTACTAGCCCTCCAAGGAGCATTTGTCGAACATAGACAAATGCTTCGCGGACTGGGCGCCGAAACATTTGAAATCAGACAACCCGATGATTGGAATAAACCCAAAGATGCACTCATCATTCCAGGCGGCGAAAGCACCGTAATGCTCAAACTGCTCCACGAACTGGGCCTCTTTCAACCAATTCGCCAAGCCATCGTCGAAGGATTACCCGTTTTCGGAACCTGCGCCGGACTTATCCTACTGTCGCAACAACTCGAAAACGCCCGTTCGCCTTACACACGTTTCGCAACAATGAACATCACAACCTGTCGAAACGCCTACGGAAGGCAACTGGGTAGCTTCTTCGCCAAAGCGCCTTTCAAAGGAATAGATCACGACGTACCGATGACTTTCATCCGCGCCCCCTACATAGAACAAGCGAGTGAACAAGTTGAAATACTAGCCGAAATTGGCGGGCACATCGTTGCAGCACGTCAAGATAACCAACTGGTAACAGCCTTTCATCCCGAGCTGAACAACGACGCATCAATACACGCCTATTTCATCGAAATGATAAAAAACAATTTGAAATAACCCCATCACATCTCCCGAAAGACTTATCATTACCTGATGATACTCACTTTCAAAAAACATAATCCACCGCAAGTTCTTACCCCATCTTGCGGTGGATTTTTCTGTCTCAGACGATAAAGCACTAACTTTGCATTATTCAGATACTAGTAGTTTATTTTTTCACATAAATATTTAAGCAGTATGGAATATCAAGTAACTTGCAATGAATGCGGAAAGAAGTTTCAAATAACGGCCGACAGCGACAGCACAATCAACTGCACCTGTCCCTATTGTAGTCATGCTCTCTCGGTTGTCATTCCCCGAGCCATGATTCAAGGTACGGCCGTTCCACCGATTCAGCAACCCATAAATCCACAACAGCCCATCACTTCGCAACAGCCAACATCATCGCCAACACCACAGCAACCCACTTCCACAAATTGGACCAAGGTACTTCTCATTGTTCTTATTGTTCTTCTTGTAGCCGGTATCGGCGCGTTCGCATTCATTCAATGCAATCGACAAAAAGAACAAAATGTACAAGAAGAACTCATCAGACAACAGGTCCACAACGACTCTATTATGCGAGTTAGAAAAGAACTCGAAAATAAAGCCGTAGTCGACGCCCAAACCCAGCAACGCCAGCGCGCCATCTGCACCTTTATTGAATCGTTCTATCGTAAAGCTGTGCTATCGGGAAACACCGACGGATATGAATTCTATCAGCGCTATCTCACCGACTATTGCGCCAAGATGGTGTTTGGTCCCGGAACAAACGAAGGATGGGAAGGATGGTGGGATGCATTCGGAAATGGAACTGATGAACCCAACCTTAAAAGATTGCTCAACAACCTGCGAGTTACACACGACCAGGGCGACTGGTACAACGTAAGACTTTCACAGAACGGACAAACCAAATTCCGAAAAATCAAAGTGAAAATCGAAGACGGACATACACTCATCGACGATATAAAATAAAGGAAGCATGCAGTTCCAGATTTCTTGCAAGAGTTGTAAACAAAACTTCGGCATAGACGCCATTCCCGGACAAACCATACGATGCAACTGTCCATATTGTGGCAGTCCGGCCATCGTTGCCACACCCGGAACAAATCCCCAGCCGACTATGACAACGCAACCAGTATCGGCGCCGAAGAAAATATCACGAAGCAAGATTGACTGGCACTTCGGCCGAAAAGTAACAGTTGTTTTCCTAGCCCTGGCAGCACTATTTGCAATTGTGCTGTCAGGGCTATATATAGTTTTCTCGGCAATGTCAAACTAATTAAATTCTCAAAAGCATGAAACAAACAAAAATTGTATGCTCAATCAGTGACCGCCATTGTGAGGTCGATTTTCTACGCAAACTTTTCTTTGCCGGCATGAACGTGGTTAGAATGAATACTGCGCATGCTAGTCAGGAAGGTATTCGCCAAATCATTCGTAACACTCGCAGCGTGTCGCCACACATCGCCCTATTAATTGACACCAAAGGTCCTGAAGTGAGAACAACCGGAGTAAAAGAACCCATAAACTATAAAACAGGCGATGTGATAAAACTCTTCGGACGTCCCGACATCGAAACGACACACGACGTTATAAACCTTTCCTATACAGATATTGCACACGACCTCAAGCCCGGTGACGAAATCCTTTTCGACGACGGTACTCTCGCTATGAAAATCTTAGATATCGAAGGACCGATGCTCACAGCCCAAGTGCTCAACGACGGAATACTCGGCGCCCATAAAAGCGTCAATGTACCTGGCGAACACATCGATCTACCAGCTCTCACCAAGAAAGACAAGAGCAATATTCTCCTAGCCATCGAAGAAGACATTGACTTCATTGCCCACTCATTCGTACGCTCGGCAGCCGATGTAAAAGAAGTACAAAAGATTCTCGACGCTCACAACTCCGACATCAAAATCATCTCAAAAATCGAAAACCAGGAAGGCATCGATAACATTGACGAAATCATCGATGCTTCTTATGGTATCATGATAGCTCGCGGCGACCTAGGCATAGAAGTACCCATTGAACGCATTCCAGGTATACAGCGGAGAATAATCAAAAAATGCATCGCAAAGAAAAAGCCTGTCATTGTTGCAACACAAATGCTGCACACAATGATTAACAACCCTCGCCCAACACGTGCTGAAGTGGCCGACATTGCCAACGCTATCTACAGTCATACCGACGCCCTAATGCTAAGCGGCGAAACAGCCAACGGAAAATATCCCCTCGAAGCTGTGCAAACAATGGCACGCATTGCCGAACGAGCAGAACACGATTCTCACCACGAAGGATTCATCAACATACCAATGACCGCCACCCGAAATCAACGAGAATTTCTTGCCAAGAGCGCAATCGAAGCAACCGAATATCTGGGAGTCAAAGGAATAATAACCGACAGTGCAACCGGACAAACAGCTCGCAACCTCGCCGCATTCCGCGGTCCGCATCCCGTTCTAGCTATCTGCTATGCCGAAAAATTGCAACGCTGGCTAAACCTCAGCTATGGCATCATTCCCATCTATCAGCAACAACACGTGTCGAACCAACACATGTTCACAGCCGCCTTGCGCATGCTTCGGCAGAAAGGACACATCGGCGAAAATGACAAGATTGCCTATCTCTCAGGCTCGTTCGGCGAAGGTGGAGGTACAACCTTCCTCGAAATAAACAAAGTGCGCGAAGTGTTCGACAAGAGCTACCAATTCCATCTCCCAAGCGGAAAAAACCATAACTAACTTTCAAAAACAAAATATAGAAAATGAATAGAAAAAAAATCCAATTCATCGCCCTCATCATCGCCCTTCTGTCAGTATTTCCCTCTATCACCCGCGCCCAGCAGGAAACCTACAACTACAAGCAGGCACTTCAGTCGCTGCAAAACAAGGACACCCAAGCCGCCATTGCATATCTTTACAAGGACCTCGCAAACAATCCTAAGAATAGCAAAGCATGGATGCTGATGTCGGGCGCCTACGGAATGCTCAACAATGCCGACAGTGCGCTATTCGCAATCGACAATGCAATAAAATTTGCTCCGAAGACAAACGAAAACATGCTAGTAGCATGCTACAAGGCCAAAGCCGAATATCTCCAGGCAATGGGCTTCACTGAACTACAGCTCAAAACCCTCAACCAAGGAGTGAAGCAGCTTCCCAAGAGTATCGACATGCTCAAGCTAAGAGGCGAATTCTATAGCAATAACAATGACAACGAAAAGGCGATTGCCGACTACAAGAAAATCCTCTCCATCGACCGCGACAATGTAGATGCAATGAGCGAAATAGGAGTACAATATCTCGACGAAGACAATGTAGACGAAAGTCTGAAATGGTTCAATAAAGCGCTCGCGACCGACAACTCGCACACCGCATCGAAGTTCGGAAGAGCCCTCGCCTATCTCGGTAAAAAAGAACTAGAACCCGCACTCGACGACCTAACACAACTGCTCAAAGAGACCGAGAGCAACAGGATTAAACAAATGATTCTATCGCTGGCCGACAGCACCGAAATACAGAGCCGCGTAATAAACAAGATTTCAACCCTAAGCCAAGCCGAACCCAAAGAAACAATATGGCTGCTCACCCTGGGCGACATCCACAACAACAAAGAACAATACGAACAGGCAAGGCAATATTTCCAAAAAGCCTACGAAATCAAACAAACAGCCGATATAGCAACCGAGCTGGCCCGACAATACTTTGCCGAAAACAATTATGCGCCGGCCAAGAAATGGGCCACACAAGCCATAGAACTTGCACGCGATTCCAGCGAAACAAACGACAATATAGCATCGTGCATAACATTCCTGGGACAAATAAACTTCGACCAAGGAAACTATACCGAAGCAATAAAATACTACACGCAAAGCATCCAGGAAATAAAAAACAATGCAAACGCCCGATTCTTCAGAGCACAAGCCTACATATTCGCCGGCAAACAAAAAGAAGCGCTGGCCGATCTTAACGAAGCCCTCGAAACAGCATCAGGAGGTACCGAACTTGCCTATGTTTGGCGCGGATGGCTACTCAACCAACTAGGAAAGAAACTAGAAGCTCAAGGTGATTTCCGAAACGCCATTGAGCAAGACAGCGTGCCCTATCCCGCCTATCCAACATTCATTTCACAGCACTTCCTCGGCATTGACGCCACCGCGAAACAAACAGCAAAATCCTATCTTGAAATATCTGAAAACAAAGGCGCTCACATCGAGGTGGCTTGCCTCTACGCACTCCTGGGCGACAAGCCCATGGCTGTTCGCCACCTCGAACTGGGAATCGAAAAGGGTTACAGTAGTTTCCCATACATTCGCAATCATCCCTGGCTGAAAGCTCTCCGTGGCTATCCTGACTACGAAAAACTCATCAAGAAATACTCTAGATAAATTCTCCCATCATCCCCCTCAGCCTCCTAGCTCCTAATTGTAAAATGAAAAGTTAGGAGGCTTTTTCAGCTCAATCCGGTCTGAAGTATTCCCGATGTCTGGAATATCGTATTCTAGGGGCAAAACAATGTTCTACGTGCTAGAAAACATTGCTCTCCATGCTGGAACACCCTGAGATAGTATAGATATCGTACACCTACCTAGACGCGAAGATGACAACTAATTGATGGATTTGAGGAATTTTAGTAATTTTGCCACTGGGTTTTAATGAGTGCTGCGACTGAAATATAATTATACCAGCCCGTAATACTCACTTAAAAAGAAACAACACACATTTTATTATATGGCAAAAGAACTGAAAGAGCTCACCAAAAGGAGCGATAACTATTCGCAATGGTATAACGACCTTGTGGTGAAAGCTAATTTGGCCGAACAGTCGGCCGTGAGAGGATGTATGGTTATCAAACCCTACGGCTATGCCATCTGGGAGAATATTCAGGCGCAACTCGACAAAATGTTTAAAGCAACCGGCGCACAGAACGCTTATTTTCCGCTACTTATTCCAAAGAACTTTCTCTCTCGCGAGGCCGAACATGTAAAAGGATTTGCCAAAGAATGTGCCGTGGTGACCCACTATCGACTTAAAGCCTCGGAAGGCGGCAACTCGGTAGAAATAGACCCAACCGCCAAGCTGGAAGAAGAACTTATTATTCGTCCAACAAGCGAAACCATCATTTGGAACACCTATCGTAACTGGATCCACTCCTGGCGCGACCTTCCATTGATGTGCAACCAATGGTGTAACGTGATGCGATGGGAAATGCGCACACGACCGTTTCTTCGTACGGCGGAATTTCTTTGGCAAGAAGGTCACACTGCTCACGCCACCCGCGAAGAAGCCGAAGAAGAAGCCCGCAAAATGCTCGACGTATATGTTGAATTTGCCGAGAAATGGCTGGCTATTCCAGTTGTACAGGGTGTGAAAAGCGAGCATGAAAGATTCGCCGGCGCACTGGACACATATACCATAGAAGCAATGATGCAAGACGGGAAAGCTCTGCAAAGCGGAACATCGCACTTCCTGGGACAAAATTTTGCCAAATCATTCGACGTGACCTTCCTTAACAAAGACAATAAACCCGAATATGTTTGGGCAACATCCTGGGGCCTCAGCACACGACTAATCGGTGCACTCATAATGACACATTCAGATGACAACGGACTTGTTTTACCACCCAAAATAGCCCCAATTCAGGTAGTCGTCATCCCAATCTTCAAAGGCGACGAACAGTTGTACGAGATTTCCCAAAAACTCAAACCGGTTATCAATGAACTACGCGAAGCTGGAATAACCGTGAAATTCGACGATGCAGATAATAAACGACCAGGATTCAAATTCTCTGACTACGAACTCAAAGGTGTACCAGTGAGATTGGCCATGGGAGGACGCGACCTCGAGAATAATACAATCGAAATTATGCGACGTGACACTCTCGAAAAAGAAAACTTGAGCTTCGACGGAATCGTTCAACGTGTGAAAGATTTACTCGTCAACGTCCAGGAAAACATTTACCAAAAAGCCAAAAAATTCCGTGACGCCCGTATCTACGAATGCGACGACTACGAAGAATTCAAAACCCGCATAAAAGACGGAGGGTTCTTCCTTTGTCATTGGGATGGAACCCCCGAAACAGAAGAGAAAATCAAAGAAGAAACCCAAGCAACCATACGCTGCGTTCCGTTCATGTTCGAACAAACCGAAGGTATCGATATGGTAAGCGGAAAGCCGTCAAAACAACGGGTTCTCCTAGCACGAGCTTATTAAACAAAAATCAATATGAAAATAAAAAAAACAATTCTTTTGCTCTCGCTGTTCCTATCGACAGTGACTTTGAGCGCACAAACGCTAATTAAAGCATCGTTTCAAAAAGGTGACACAGCCGTATATGAAAAAATCATCGACTTCAGTGTATCCTCTATGGGTGGCTCGTTCCAGGCAAAACAAACCATGAACATCTGCTATGTCGCGAAAGAAGCCAATGCTAACGGTTATGAGCTCGAACGAACCATAATCAACCTGAAAACCGAAGGAAATAATAACATCTTATCTCAATTCTCCGACGGTCTGACCTATTATCTACACAACGTTCCTGTCCTATTTCAAACCGATGCAGATGGAAAAATTCAGAATATAATCAACATCGAAGAAGTTGTTGGTAAAGCAAGTCAAGCTGCCCTCAAGCAAATAGATTCGCTTTATAAAGCCACACCCGAGATAAGCCAAAACCTTCCGAAAGAAAAAATGATAATGGCCGTGAGCAATCAGCTGGAAGAACAGAACATAATCAAAAGCATAACCGAAAACAGCTTTCTCAGTTTATATGGCAAAAAGCTCAAAACTGGCGACACCGAAAATCAGGAACTCATGCAAGGAATCAAAGTCATCACAACCTATGACGTTTCATCCGCGCTTGGAACAACTGCTATCGTCAGCAAAAGCAAAAGCAACATGAACGAAAAAGAGGTGAAACAAATGATTATCAACAATATCAAAAAAACAGGAATGGGTGACGACGTCGTTTCACAATTCGAAAACAACTGGTCGCAAATCAAAGCAGCCGGAATGGCCAATGTCGACTTCAAAGACACAGATACCTATCACTTCCTAAAATCAAGCTGGCTCAACGATGAAGTATACGACGCCAGACTACAAATGATGGGTACTGACATGACTATAAAATCTAACACGAAACTCATCAAACAAAGCTGGAAATAAGGCTCCTCTTAACCTTTATCCCAAAGAAACCAAAACATATCCGAACGGGCCTAGCAGCCCGTTTGGATTATTGTTTTTTATTGTTATCTTTGCACGCCGTGAATCGAAAAGACAAGGATAACGGAAGGAACTATTTTCATTTATTTCGTAGAAGGGAAATCATAATTCATGAGACAACTTAAGATTTCAAAAAGTATCACAAACCGTTCAAGTGAAGCGTTGGACAAATATCTCGTAGAGATTGGTCGTGAGCCAATGATTACTGTTGATGAAGAGATTGAACTTGCACAGGAAATCCATAAAGGTGGACCGAAAGGCGAGCGTGCAAAAGAGAAACTAATCAAAGCCAACTTACGCTTTGTGGTTTCAGTTGCCAAGCAATATCAGCATCAGGGATTATCGCTCACCGACCTAATCGATGAAGGGAATATCGGTCTCGTAAAAGCTGCCGAAAAATTCGACGAAACACGAGGATTCAAATTCATCTCATATGCAGTTTGGTGGATTCGTCAGAGCATCCTCCAAGCCATTGCCGAGCAAAGCCGAATTGTTCGACTGCCATTGAATCAGGTTGGGGCAATCTCGAAAATCAATCAGGTAATAAACGAATTCGTTCAGAAACATAATCGTCGTCCATCAATACACGAAATATCAGAATTAACCGGTATAGAAGAATCGCGCATACGCCAAAGCCAAAATGCTGACAATCACCACATGAGTATAGATGCTCCTTTCAGCGACGACGACGATAACTCGATGAGCGACATGCTTTCTTCGGGTGATGATTCGCGAACTGACCGCGGAGTTGACTTTGAATCGATGTCGGACGATCTGAAAGCTGTTCTTAAAAATACCCTCAAAGAACGCGAACGTCGGATTGTTGTAGAATGCTTCGGAATAGGTTGCCAGGAGAAAGGTCTTGAAGAAATAGGTACAGAAATGGCGCTTACAAGAGAACGAGTTCGCCAGATTCGTGAAAAAGCAATCGAGAAAATCCGCGAAAGCGGTAATGCAAGACTACTGATGAAGTATCTCGGATAAATCATTCGATTACTCATAAATTTAAATGCGAGAATATTATCCAAAGATCGTATTCTCGCATTTTCATATTGGTGAACATATCTCGTCAACTGGAAATAATCAGCTATTAAAAATAAACTTATTTTATGTCTTACAAATAGCGGAGACGGAGACTGTTCAGAACAACGCTAACACTCGAAAAAGCCATCAGGGCACTGGCAACCGATGGAGTGATTTGCCAATGAATATCGAAAATCTTCAGGACCCCTGCGGCCAGAGGAATACAAATAAGATTATAGATAAAGGCCCAGAAAAGATTCTGCCAAATCATTCTAACCGTGAGACGGCTCAGTTTGACGGCTTCGGGAAGAGTTTGCAGATTATCGCCCATCAACGTAATCCCTGCAACATCTAGCGCAACATCGGTTCCTTTACCCATAGCTATGCTTACGTCGGCAAGAGCGAGCGCCTGCGTGTCGTTGATACCATCACCCATCATGGCCACAATCTTGCCTTCCGACTGCAACTGCCGAACCATATCCTCCTTGTCTTGCGCAAGAACCTTACTATAATAATGTTTTATTCCTGTTTTCGAGGCCCAATATCGGGCAGATTCTTCATTATCACCACTCATCATATAGACATCTATCCCCTGACTGCGAAGTTTATTCATTGCTTCTCGGGCACTGGGTTTAAGCTGTTCACGCTCATCAAGCGGTATATTTTGCACCTTAGTGAAGTCAATATTTTGATTCGGAATGGTGAGCGTTCCAGTTTTATCGGTTACAAGGACATTTATTTTGTGCAATCTCTCGAGAGCGGCGGCATCTTTTATGAGAATTTGTTTCTGGGCAGCCTTTCCGATTCCGACCATTAGTGCTGTAGGAGTAGCTAATCCCATGGCACATGGACAAGCTATCACTAGAACTGCAACGGCCGAGACAATAGCCTGTGGCAAACTAGATGTGCCACCAATTAACCACCATACAAGGAATGTTATCAAGGCAATTACGGCAACGGTAGGAACGAACACGAGTGCAGCCTTGTCTACAATCCGCTGGACTGGGGCCTTGGATGATTGTGCCTGTTGAACCATCCGTACTATTGAGGCCAAGGCGGTATCTTGATCAATTTTGATAGCACGCATTCTGAACGTTCCTTGACTGGGGATTGTCCCGGCAAGAACTTGTGAATTAGCTTTCTTTTCAACAGGAGTTGGTTCTCCGGTTATCATACTTTCGTCCACATAGGCAGCATCGGCTGTCATAAAGCTTTCGGCCGAGATGACTTCACCGTCTGCTGGTACTTTTTCGCCAGGTCTTACTTCGAGTAAGTCACCTACTTTGACAGCAGCGATAGGTACTTCGACAATTGTTTCACCATTTATTACATGAGCTGTTTTTGGAGCCAGTTGCATAAGTTGTCGTATGGATGACGCCATACGGTCACGTGCCTTCTCTTCGATTATCCTGCCAGTGAGTACGAATGCTATAATCATTACGACAGTATCAAAATATGTATGCCATTCGATTCCACGTGGTGTCCAAATCGTGTTACCTAAGAATGTGTTGAAAACACTGAAAAGAAAGGCTATCCCGGTTGAGAGTGCAACTAATGTATCCATATTTGCCGTTCGATTGCATAACTGTTTATATGCTCCGACATAGAACCGACCACCGCAATAAATCATCGTAACAGCCGCAATGAGAATCGAAATCTGATTTGTACTATTTACCGGACCAATACTAATCCATCCCATTGTTATCACCATCAACAACGCAGATGTGAGCCATGCAAGAATAGTTTTACGTTTGAGTGAAGTATATTCTTGTTTCTCGATCTCCTGAATCGATTCATTTCGTTCGACTATCAAATCATAACCGATATTGTTTATCTCACGCTTCATGTCGACGAGTGAAATTCTTTCCGAGTCGAAATCGACTAGTACCGTTCTACTCGGCAAAGAAACCGAAACGGAAGTCACGCCTTCGAGAGAATTTAATTTACGCTCTATATTGATCGCACATCCTGCACATGCCATACCTATAACTGGAATTATTTGTTTCATCGTATTCTGAATGATTTTGAAATTGTTTATATAAAGCAAGTATGCATTGTTTTTCAGTGCAATTTGCTCGTAGCAAAGGTAGTGGATATCCAAGTTTTATGAATATTTATCCCTATAATTTTTCGATAATCTCTCCTGATGTAGGATGACTCCGACAGAGTCTATGCCAGAAGATAGCATGTCAAAAGTTCGTATATTTGCGCATCAAAAAGGAATTAATATGCAAAAGGTTAGATGGGGATTCATCGGATGCGGAGAAGTTACCGAGAAGAAGTCGGGGCCTGCTTTCAACGAGCTACAAGATTCGCACGTCGAAGCTGTATTCAGTAGAAACAGAGGTAAGGCAAGGTCGTATGCAGAAAGACACGGAATTGCCCGATGGTATGACGATGCGCAAGCACTCATCGACGACCCAAATGTGAATGCCATATACATTGCCACGCCACCCGCTGTCCACGCCACCTTTGCCATTATGGCCTTGAGAACTGGTAAACCTTGCTATATCGAGAAACCGCTCGCAGCATCCTACGAAGATTGTGTACGTATAAATCGCGTGTCTGAACAAACCGGCGTACCCTGCTTCGTGGCCTACTATAGACGATATTTACCCTACTTTAATCGGGTGAAAGAATTGATACAGAACAACACTATAGGCCGAGTACTCACGGTACAGGTGAGATTCGCTGTTCCACCCCGCGATCTCGACTATAAACAAACTGTACAATTGCCTTGGAGACTGCAATCGCAAATATCTGGCGGAGGATATTTCTATGATTTAGCCCCACATCAGCTCGACCTTTTGCAGGATTTCTTCGGAATCATCGTCAAAGCACAGGGGTATAAAGCTAACCGGGCAGGATTATACGATGTTGAAGACACAGTAAACGCCGTGTTTATGTTCGAAAGTGGGCTCACCGGAAGTGGAGCATGGTGCTTTGCAGCACACGAAAGCGCGCGAGATGATAAAATAGAGATATTCGGATCGAAAGGCAGACTGACTTTTTCAGTTTATAACTATAATCCGATTCAGCTTTACACAAGCTCTGGCATGGAGAGTATCGAGGTGCCCAATCCGCCCTACGTTCAACTACCCATCATCAGTTCGGTTGTTGCCGACCTGCTAGGACGAGGCGTCTGCGAGTCAACCAGCATAAGCGCCACGCCCACAAACTGGGTCATGGATAGAATTCTTGGTAAGATATAACATTGGAAAGAATAGTTTCACTCTGCATATTGTTAATTGTGTTTGTTTGCAAAACACAGGGACAACCGCGTGTCGACTCCATCAAATGGATGCGCTCCGAAATAATGACGAGCGAAATGAAACACAAAAGACACTCTTTCTTTGAAATCGATTCAAGTTACATCGAACCACAGCACTACAATTTAACGTTCATGATGCAAAACACGAATACCTATGAGGTCTACAGACTCAGTAACTCGCAGCAACAAAGCATAACCTTCGCCCCCGAAACGGCAGTGAAAGTTGGTCCCTATTTTGGGTGGCGATGGGCTGTCCTGGGCTACACGCTAGATATTCGACACCTGAGCCTTAAGAGCGACTCCCGCCGGAGAAAGGAATATAACTTAAGCTTCTACAGTTCGGTCATGGGACTCGACATATACTTCCGGAAAACAGGTAACGACTATAAGATTCGAAACATATACCTCGGCGAAGATGTAGACACGCAGCCTCTTCGAGGTGCCGATTTCAGCGGATTAAGCTCGAGTATCAAAGGTTTCAACCTTTATTACATAATCAACCATCGAAAGTTCTCCTATCCCGCAGCTTTCAGTCAAAGTACCGTTCAGCGGCGGTCGGCTGGAAGTATGTTGCTCGGTGTAGGCTATACACGTCACAAACTATCAATGAATTGGGTGGAAATGGGACGACTCATTGACCGACATCTACAATTGCCGCAGGAAGTAACACGTCTCGACACCACACTGAGGTCTACAATCGTAAGATATACCGACATTTCCCTTAGCGCAGGCTATGCCTACAACTGGGTGTTAGCTCATAACTGGCTTCTTGCCGGGTCGCTGTCGTTGGGGCTGTCCTATAAAGAAACAACTGGCGACATAGAACACCGGCGATTATCCCTCCGCGAATTCACTCTAAGCAACTTAAGCCTCGACGGAATCGGACGATTCGGAATCGTTTGGAACAACACCAGATGGTATGCCGGCGCAAGCACAATCTTGCACGCCTACAACTACAGGCGCAAACAATTCTCGACCAACAACTTCTTTGGAAGCATCAATGTATACGTAGGCATAAATTTCATCCGAAAAGGAAACCAAAACAAACGAAAAAATGACTCGTAAACTAATCGTAGCCGCATACCTCGCGGCAATTCTCCTAGCATGCACAGCACGAACTACAACCAAACGGGTGATAAAACAAGCCAATAAATCAGCAAAAACAAGCGAAACTCTCAAACAACCGGCCGTTTATCTACCCACTGATAGCCTGCTCGCCACCGCCATACTTAAAGAAATGAAATCCAGACGACGCAAACTCAATCAGCAAGAAATAATACTAGCTATCGCTAGGAAATTCATCGGAACACCCTACGTTGCCAACACTCTCGAAAAGAATAAAGACGAGAAGCTAGTCGTCAACCTGCGCGGAATGGACTGCACAACCTATCTCGAAACAGTTCTCGCACTCGCCCGATGCGTTATGCTCCACCAATACACTTTCCAGGACTATCTTACCACACTCCGACGTCTACGCTATAGGCAAGGAAGAATATCCTACATCAACCGACTACACTACTATCAATGGTGGCTCGACGACAACCGACAAATGGGTCTCGTCGCTCAAATCGAATCTCCCAACCCGCCATTCACAGCCGTACAAACAATCAAAATAAACTACATGAGCCAAAATTCACAGCTCTACGCAATGCTCAAAGGCCAACCAGAAAGAATCCGGGCTATCCGACAACTCGAAAACGCATCGGCCGGGCTGCGCGAACGATATATCCCCACCGACGAACTGAGTGACACCCCACTGCTACGCTCTACAATTCACAACGGCGACATCATAGCCATTGTCACCACCAAACCCAACCTCGATACAACCCATCTTGGACTGGCCGTGTGGCACGCCGACGGACTACACCTTCTCAACGCCTCGAGCCTTAGGCGTAACGGACGACAAGTGCTCGAACCACGCGAAACACTCCAAGACTACCTGCACGCGCACCCATCGAACCCCGGAATACGCGTGGCAAGACTCACAGAACCCAACTAATACCCAGTAACTTCATAAATTTTCTTAATTTTGCAAACCAACAAACATCACATATAGAATGATAATGAAAAAGACAACAATTCTCCTCACCCTGCTCATCGCAATAATAGGGCTAGACTCATGTAGCGACAACGAAACCTATGCCGACAAACTCAAACGCGAAGGAGTAGCAATAAACTCCTTCATCGCAAAACACGGCATCAATGTAATTTCAGAAGAACAATTTGCATCCCAAGATTCCACAACCGACATAACCAAGAACCAATTCGTCTACTTCACCAACACCGGAGTCTACTTGCAGATAATGAACAAAGGATGCGGTACAAAAATCAAAAAAGGCGAAATAACAACCGTTCTCTGCCGCTTCACCGAACGCAATCTTTTAAGCGACACTATCCAACTCACAAACAACTCGGTCTACACAAGTGGAATCGTCGACAAGATGATTGTAGCAAACACAAGCGGCTCGTTCACCGCATCCTTCTACCGCAACTCAAGCATGATGGTTCGCAGATACAAAACAACAGCCGTACCCGCCGGATGGCTCGTCCCCCTACCCTACGTGAACATCGGCCGCCAAAAAACCGAATCTGACTCCCTTGCACACGTCCGTATAATTGTTCCCTCCGCACAAGGACAAGCATCAGCCAGCCGGAACACATACCCCTGCTACTACGACATTACATATCAACGTGGACTATAAAAGAAAGGCATAAAAACAATGACACTCATAAAATCAATCTCCGGCATACGAGGAACAATCGGTGGGCCAACAGGCGACACCCTCAACCCGCTCGACATCGTTAAATTCACCTCCGCCTACGCCACCTTCATCGCAAACCGTCACCCCGACAAGAAGCTAAAAATCGTTGTCGGCCGCGACGCCCGAATCTCCGGACAGATGGTCCGGCAAACCATTTGCGGAACCCTAATCGGGATAGGCGCCAACGTGCTCGATATAGGCCTAGCAAGCACCCCAACAACCGAACTAGCCGTAACCGCAACCCAAGCCCAAGGCGGAATAATCATAACAGCATCACACAACCCACGTAACTGGAACGCCCTGAAACTACTCAACGAAAACGGCGAATTTCTAACAGCCAACGACGGCAATCAAATACTGAGTCTAGCCCAGCGCGAAGCATTCACCTATGCCGACATTGACAACCTCGGCACCTACACCACCGACACCACATCGGGCACCCGACACATCGACTCCGTGCTAGCCCTCAAACTAGTCGATACAGAAGCCATTCGCAACCGCCGATTCAGAGTCGTTGTCGACGCCATAAACTCAGTAGGCGCCATAATTCTCCCCCAACTTCTCGACCGCCTCGGCGTAGAATATAAACTCCTCAACGGTCAGGCCGACGGCAATTTCGCACATGACCCCGAACCAATAGAAAAAAACCTCTCCGGAATAATGAACGAAATCAGCACTGGCAACTACGACCTCGGAATCGTAGTCGACCCCGATGTTGACCGCCTCGCATTCATCCAAGAAGACGGGAAAATGTTCGGCGAAGAATACACACTCGTTTCTGTGGCCGACTATGTACTACAGCACACACCAGGCAACACCGTAAGCAACCTCTCCTCCACCCGCGCCCTGCGCGACATAACCCTCCGTCACGGTAACCAATATCACGCCGCAGCAGTAGGCGAAGTCAACGTCACCACAAAAATGAAACAAGTCGGCGCCATAATCGGCGGCGAAGGCAACGGCGGCATAATCTACCCCGAAAGCCACTACGGCCGCGACGCCCTCACAGGCATAGCCCTCTTCCTAAGCTCACTCGCCCAGAAAGGTATCACTGCCAGCCAGCTACGCCGCACCCTCCCCGAATACTTCATAGCAAAAAACCGCATCAACCTCACTCCCGAAACCAATGTCGACGCCATTCTCGCAAAAATCAAAGAACTCTACAGCAGCACACCCAATGTTACCGTAACCGATATCGACGGCGTGAAGCTTGATTTCGCCAACTCATGGGTTCATCTTCGAAAATCGAACACCGAACCAATAATCCGCATCTACAGCGAAGCCTCCACAGCCGACGACGCCGACGCCCTTGGTAAAAAGCTCATGCAAGTAGTCTATGACATGCAATCATAGTTCAATATTATTATTTGTTATTTATAATTCATAACAGCATACATTAATTACTCTTAATAAAATTAGATGATGAAGAAGTTATTACTGTTTTTATCCCTTTTTATCAGTTTTCAGATTGGAGCTTATGAGTTAAACGACCAGCTTACAAATGTTTCTCTTATAAGATCCAAACATTATGACAAAATGTTCAATACTGCTGAATATTCTCATCAAGCAAGTAGAGAAAGACATAGACGCAGAACTGTAAAAAACAAGAAACATACATTTATAAAGGGTTCGCGTAGGCACACAAACAATCATAGGTCAGCTCAGAAAGGCTACAAGGTGTATATTACGCCAACAGGCGAATGTTATCATTCAACTCCCTCTTGTCCTACTCTTTGGCGTGGTAACTATTCTGCAATATACTTGCGTAATGCCAAAGGACAAGGTTATAGAGCTTGTCAAAGATGTAATTGATTTTATAGGCTTATCTTCATCATATAGAAGAATCAAAGCTTTTCTTTCATAAATATCCGATGCGAGCAAAGCTCCCAAGCCAAGCCCGCACCGGTTAATTTTATCTTGAAAGAAATCTATACATTTGCACGAAACAAAACACAAGCACATGGAAAGCGACAGCATCATAATCATCCCAACTTACAATGAAAAAGAAAACATCGAAAAAATAATCCGGGCCGTCTTTAGCCTGGATAAGTTTTTTCACATCCTAGTAATCGACGACGGAAGCCCCGACGGAACAGCCCAAATAGTGCACAGCCTGATGGAAAACGAATTCGCCAACCAACTCTTCATCATCGAACGAAAAGGAAAGCTAGGCCTCGGCACAGCCTATATAACCGGATTCAAATGGGCCCTAGAAAAAGGCTACGAATATGTGTTCGAAATGGACGCCGACTTCAGTCACGACCCCAACGACCTACCCCGACTCTATGCCGCCGTACACAACGAAAAAAACGATGTTGCCATTGGCTCACGCTACGTAAGCGGAGTAAACGTAGTAAACTGGCCAATGGGACGAGTACTGATGAGCTACTTCGCAAGCAAATATGTTCGCTTCATCACTCGCTTCCACGTACACGATACCACAGCCGGATTCGTTTGCTACCGCCGTCGAGTGCTCGAAACAATTCCACTAGACGAAGTGCGCTTCAAAGGCTACGCATTCCAAATCGAAATGAAATACACCGCCCACAAAATCGGCTTTAAAATCAAAGAAGTGCCAGTTGTGTTCGTAAACCGTCGCGAAGGAACTAGCAAAATGAGTGGCGGAATCTTCTCCGAAGCATTCTTCGGCGTAATAAAACTCCGGATGGACGGTTGGTTCAGAAAATATCCACCTATCGCGTAACATCTCCACATTTTATATATATACCATATGCCTTACTAGCCAACTAGCAAAACATTCGCGATTATCAATCCATCCTCATGGCGAACGAGAAAAAAATCAAACTCCTCAATAACATACAATCTCCCGACGACCTGCGCCGACTCAATATTGAACAACTACCCGAGCTATGTAACGAGTTGCGAGAGAAAATCATAGAAGAGGTGGCCGTCAACCCCGGCCACCTCGCATCAAGTTTGGGTGCAATTGAAATAACCGTGGGTTGCCACTATGTTTTCGATACCCCCGAAGACAGGCTCGTGTGGGATGTAGGGCATCAGGCCTACGCACACAAAATCATAACCGGGCGACGAGATAAATTCTACACTAATCGGCAGCTGAACGGTATCAAACCTTTTCCGTCGCCACTGGAAAGCGAGTATGATACTTTTGTTTGCGGCCATGCGTCAAACTCTATCTCGGCTGCGCTCGGCATGACCGTTGCATCGCAGCTAACTAAGCATTCCGAACGTCATGTAGTTGCAGTGATTGGCGACGGAGCGATGAGTGGCGGCTTGGCCTTCGAGGGATTAAACAATGTTTCGTCGAAGCCTAACGACCTGCTCATAATTTTGAACGACAACGATATGTCGATAGACCGTGCCGTGGGAGGGATGGAGAAATATCTGCTAACTCTCGATACGAACGAAACATACAATCGTCTGCGGTTCCGTGCCGCACAATGGCTCCGAGGAAAAGGTATGCTCAACGACGAGCGGCGGAAAGGAATAATCCGCCTCACTAATGCGCTGAAGTCGGCTCTTGCCCGTCAGCAGAATCTGTTCGAAGGAATGAACATACGCTATTTCGGACCTTTTGACGGTAACGATGTGATGGAAGTGGTTCGACTTCTCAAGCAACTGAAAAACATGAAAGGTCCAAAGCTACTCCATCTTCATACCGTTAAAGGCAAAGGATTCATACCTGCAGAGCAAAGCGCAACGATATGGCATGCGCCAGGGAAATTTAACCCGCAAACAGGACAGCGAATAGTTCAAGACACTGAAAACAAGTCGCCCCGATTTCAGGATGTGTTCGGCGAAACACTTCTAGAGCTGGCCGAACGGAATCCGCGCATTGTGGGTGTCACACCGGCTATGCCAACAGGCAGTTCACTGAATATAATGATGGAAAAGATGCCCGACAGAACTTTCGACGTCGGGATAGCCGAAGGTCATGCAATGACTTTCTCGGCTGGTATGGCAAAGGACGGTTTACAACCTTTTTGCAGCATCTACAGCTCATTTGCACAGCGTGCCTACGACAACATCATCCACGATGCTGCCATACTGAACCTGCCCGTAGTGCTCTGCCTCGACAGAGCCGGACTGGTGGGTGAAGATGGAGCTACACATCACGGAGCATTCGACTTGGCATATCTCCGTCCGATACCGAACACAACCATAGCATCACCGCTCGACGAGCACGAACTGCGTCGGATGATGTACACGGCTCAACTGCCCAATAACGGACTGTTCGTAATTCGCTATCCGCGCGGAAACGGATTGCTAACCGATTGGCGTTGTCCGTTGGAAGAAATCACGGTGGGGAAAGGTAGGAAGCTCGCTGACATAACCTTGGGTAATAATCCTCGCCACACTATAGGCGTGCTCACCATCGGACCGATAGGCAATGAGGCATCGGCTGCACTGCGCGAATTGCAAATCGAAAATTCTTTAAGAATCATACACTACGACATGCGATTTCTGAAACCGATAGACGAAGAGTTACTACGCGAAGTGGCTAACGAATGTACCGACATCATAACAATTGAAGATGGTGTACGAAACGGCGGACTTGGCACAGCCGTGACAGAATGGATGGCTGACAACAGATTCCACTCAAATATAACGCGCATGGGATTACCCGACAGATTTATTGACCAGGGAACGGTAAACGAACTGCGCGCCCTGTGCGGAATAGACCGTGAAAGCATAAAAAATCTACTTAAAACCATCGCCTCCTCGAGTATCTAACTCTAACCCAAGGAAACCGATAAAAACTCACATCGAATTATGAAAATCATTATTGCTGGCGCTTATGCCATCGGAACATATCTTGCAAAACTGCTTTCGCGCAACAAACAAGACATTATTCTTATCGACGACAACGCCGAAAACCTTGAAAGAGTTGGTCGCGACTACGACCTGATGACTATAGAAGCCTCTCCAACCAGTATAAAGGCTTTGAAAGAAGCCGGAGTGAAAGATACCGACCTGTTCATAGCCGTAACACCCAGCGAGACGGCTAATCTCACGGCGTGTGCAATGGCCCATAAACTCGGGGCTAAGAAGACCGTTTCGAAAGTAGATAACCCGGAATACATTGCTCCGCAAAGCCAAGACCTTTTCCATGAAGTTGGCGTCAACAGCATAATATACCCCGAGATGCTAGCTGCAAAGGACATCATCAACGGATTGAAAATGTCATGGGTAAGACAACGCTGGGATGTTCACGACGGAGCGCTAGTCATGCTTGGCATTAAGCTGCGCGAGAACTGCAAGATTCTGGACAAACCCTTACGCGAAATCAGTGGCCCGGATGACCCCTATCATGTCGTGGCCATCAGACGACATTTCGAAACGATAATACCCGGTGGTAATGACACGCTGAAACTCTATGACCTGGCATATTTCATGACGACTAAGGATTATATTCCCTACATCCGCAAGATTGTAGGTAAGGAGCAGTATGTCGACGTAAAGAACGTAATGATTATGGGCGGAGGCAGGACAGCCGTGAGAGCCGTGAAAACCATGCCCGAATATATGGACGTCAAGGTAATTGAGAAAGACCCCGCACGATGCGAAGTGCTTAACGAGTTGTTCGACGAAGATAAACTAGTAATCAACGGCGACGGGCGCGACACTGCACTTCTGGTCGAGGAAGGAATACATAACACTCAGGCTTTTGTAGCCCTGACGTCGAACGCCGAAACCAACATTCTGGCCTGTCTAACCGCTAAACAGATGGGAGTACGCAAAACGGTTGCGGCTGTGGAGAACTTCGACTATGTAGACATGGCTGTGAGCCTGGACATCGGAACCATCGTCAACAAAAAAGCCATAGCTGCCGGACATATCTACCAGATGCTACTCGACGCCAATGTCGACAACGTGAAATTCCTAATGACTGTAAATGCCGACGTGGCCGAATTTATTCCCGTACAGGGCTCAAAAATTACCCGTAAGCCAATCAAAGACATAAATATCCCCAAGGGAATGACAATCGGCGGCCTTGTGCGTGGCGAAGAAGGAATGCTCGTATCGGGAAACACGCAAATCGAGGCTGGCGACATAGTAGTTGTCTTCTGTTATGACGTTGATAAGAAGAAGGTGGAAAAACTATTCAACTAAACCATGCTGAACCTGAAAATCATATCGAAAATTATCGGCTCCCTACTCTGCCTTGAAGCAGCTTTGATGGGCCTATGCCTAATTGTCTCGGCTTATTGTAAGTCGGGCGACCTGCTGGCCTTTATCTTCAGCATTGCCATCACCTTATCCGTGGGAGCGATGCTCAAACTTTACGGCCGGCATGCCGACAATCTTCTGCGCCGCCGCGAGGCTTACTTTGTTGTGTCGGTAGCTTGGATAATCTTCTCGCTTTTTGGTACGCAGCCTTTCCTATTAAGTGGTGAACTCACCAGCTTCACCGACGCATATTTTGAAACCATGTCAGGCTTCACAACTACGGGCGCAACTATAATCGACTTCCCCGAACAACTACCCAAAGGACTACTTTTCTGGCGCTCGCTCACACAATGGATCGGCGGATTGGGTATTGTGTTCTTCACCATAGCCATACTCCCCTCGATGGTCGGCGGCTCTGTGAAGATATTCGCCGCTGAAGCTACAGGCCCTATAAAAAGTAAACTTCACCCGCGACTAAGCACCGGCGCAAAGTGGATTTGGATGGTCTATCTACTGCTCACAGTCGCCTGCATACTAAGCTATAAACTCTGCGGAATGGGATGGTTCGACTCTTTCAACTACTCCATGACAAGTACGGCCACAGGTGGATTCGCAACCGAAAGCGGCTCTATAATGACTTTCCACTCTCCCGCCGAAGAATATGTCTGCACAATATTCTGCTTCCTATCTGGAATAAACTTCACGTTGCTTTACACGTCGGTTTCCGGCCTGAAGATTGGTCAACTATTCCGTAACAGCGAATTTCGATTCTATTCAGCAATGGTTGTCTGCTTTACGCTCTTCATCATGTTGGAGCTGATATTCAACCGTAGCTATGAGGTTGAACACGCATTCCGTAGCTCCGTTTTTCAGGTCGTATCATTCATAACCACCACCGGTCTTTTTAGCGACGATGCTGCCAAATGGCCCCACGTTACATGGGTTGTTCTGGCCGCCTGCATGTTCTTCGGCGGTTGCTCCGGTTCAACGAGCGGCGGAATAAAAAGTATCCGCGGGATAATGATAATAAAGGTTGTTCGGAACGAATTCCGACAGATTCTGCACCCTAACGCTGTTTTGCCAATGAAGATAGACGGTATGAACGTTCCCCAATCAAAGCGAGTAACCCTCATGGCTTTCCTCGGCCTCTACCTCATCCTCACCCTCTTGAGCGCATTCGCCATGATTGCAGCCGGAATTGACAATACAAACGCCATAACCATAACACTAAGTAGTCTTGGCAACGTTGGCCCAACGCTCGGTTTAGAAATTGGCCCAACCATGTCGTGGGCCCAACTCCCCGTCTTTGCTAAATGGATATGTTCATTCCTTATGCTTGTGGGTCGTTTGGAGCTATTCACCGTACTGGTGCTCTTTACCCCCGCCTTCTGGCGACAGAACTAAATTAACTCCCATCATAACATAAGCTTGATATGATATGACAAGTCTAGTCTACAAGTATACGACTTGTGAGGCACAGGTATACGACTTGTCGTGCACAAGTCGTATACCTGTCAAAATAGCCCATAGACAATTATTTACAGTCGATTCATTTGTCGGTACTATTCCTACGATTTAGGAGAGAGCATTACCACAGGTTATCATGGAATCTATGGTAATGAAAAAGGGCGATTATTAGACGGTAATTTCTATCAAGTTGCCCTCAAAACCGACTATGCAACTCTCATAATAGCCGTCGCCTGTGGTTCGAGGCCCATCTATAACTTCAAAGCCATCTGCTTTTAATTGGGCTGTCAGCTCATCTACTTGCTCTTTACTTCCAATGCTGAATGAAAGATGAATAAACCCTGTTCTGTTCCTTTGTTTCTCACTGTCTGTCATTTGCGGCTTGCTCATCAACTCCAATCGTGTCTTGTCATCGAAAGACAAAAAGAAAGAGCGAAATCCTGTCCGGACGTTGTGGTAACCGGTATTGGACCTTGCCCCGAAGTATTGCACAAAGAAATCTCTTGCGCCTTCAAGGTCGCATACATACATTGCGATATGGTCTATCTTCATAAGCTGTTTTGAAAATTATATATCATCCTAGTTGTAGAGACCGGGATAGCGGTCGGAACCGAACACCTTCACCGGTAAACTGCGGGAGGTGTAGAAGCCAACGATACCAGTACCGCCTCTAACGTTGGAGGGCAGTTTGATTGGGCCGGTGAGATCTTTGTAATCGTCGTAGTATTCCGACTCGCGAAGGTTGAGACTCTTCAGATAATAATAGGCTGCTTCGCTGAATGAGCACACGGTTACGCGGAGGTCGGCCGATAAATTATATAAGTCAATACGGAATTCGGGTATGAACTCATTGGGCGAAATGTAGAAACTGATGTTGCAATCGCGCCCACCCATCATGAGGTCGTTGAATACGGCATAGCGGTTAACTACGCTGCCACCATTAGCTGCATTCATGGCTTCGTCGGAGCTTTGAGTGATTGGCTTACCTTCCATCATAACAGGGTCGCCGGTTGCTATGAAACCTTGGAAAGATATGGGTTTGAAATACTCCAAAGTATTTAGAGAAAAATTTCTTCTGGTTTGGAAGATGGTTGTTGTGAGCCTATAGAAGTCGGTTTGGGGATTATCGCGGAATCGTACCGAAATTTTGTACATGTCGCTCTTTGCCTTCTCGCCCCTGTTGTCGTAGTAGCTCACCTGCTTCACTTCCTCGACTTTGAGTTCGTCGATTTTCTCAATAGGTAGCGGAACGGTTTCTTCGACATAGGCGTGGCCCGAACCGTCAGCCGTCGCAACATCTATTCGCACGCGATCGCCGGGTGCAAACGGGGTATTTATGCGATAGACTTTTGAGATGTCGTTACTCCCGGTGAGGGTTTGACGAAGCTGACCGTTAACGGTTATCTTCATCGTTGCATCCGTGATGAGAATGGGTTGAAGCTCGTCAGTCCATGAGACAGAGAGCACGTTTTCAGCACTGTCTACGTTGATATAGCCGTTCAAGGCAAGGGTTCGTTTCAGATATTTTCGATCGAGGTCTATTTCATTCTTGCAGCTTGTAAGGATAACTCCCAATATTGCGATGAGGGCGATAAGAATGCCCGGTTTGAATTGTTTCATTGCTCTTAGAATTTATATGTAACGGTGAATGATGGGATGATTGGTAGGATGGTTATTTTGTTCAGCTTAGGATATTGTTGTCCCGTACCAACTTTGTCTTTCTTGATAACGAGCGTTGGATTCATGGCATTATAGGCATTGTAGATGCTTATGTTCCATGTGCGCTCAATGCCTCTTTTGAGCATTTTGCGAAAGTTGGCCCCGAGACAAAGCAGATGAGTGGGCGGAAGACGATAGTTATTGCGATTCGAAACATAGTCGGCAATCTTCGAGCCTTCGGGCGTCACTATGTAGCCTTGTTCGAGGGCTATAGTAGCGGCTACTCCGGAGTAATAGGCCCAGGTGGCGTCAAGATCGAAGTTTTTACCTGCTTTCCAATTGAACACGAGGTTGAGATTGTGCCTACGGTCGTAGGTGAAGGGGAATCGTTCGCCTCCATTGACTCCGCTTTCCTTACTGAACTGGCGATCGGATTTCGATAGCGTGTAGGCCAGCCATCCGGTTACCCGTCCAACGGTTCGGTGGAGCATGAACTCTAGTCCCATTGAGCGTCCTTCGCCCATACTCACGAGTCGTTCCCAGTTACCCGAGAATCCCATAAATCCCATACCGTCTTTATATTCGAGTACGTTGGTTAGCTTTTTTGTGTAGGCTTCGAGAGATATTTCCCAGCCTTTCCACCCGGTATAGTAAGCTCCGACGCTTAACTGGCGCGAGCGTTCGGGCTTAATATTTTCGGTTATTGGTACCCATAGGTCGGTTGGCATTGAGATGGGCATGGAAGTGAGCAGGTGAAAGCATTGCGACATTTCGCTGTAGGATGCTTTCAATGCCACGTCGTTCAACATTTGCCAGCGTACCGATACACGGGGCTGAAAGCTTACATAGGTTTTACGACGAACGCGGAACATAGCCATCGACCCGCCGATATTCATGGTCAGAGCATCGCCGATTTTCCAATCGTCTTCAGCATAAACCAGTGCGTCGTTGGCATATATTGGGCGTTTCGGCAGCAAGAATGTCTCTTTGGTTGGTTCCTCGTACATTCCTTTTTTCTGGTAGTCGCTGCCTACAACTTCGGGTACAAAAGTATGATAAGTGTACGACCCGCCGAACTTTATACTGTGCTGCGGCAAAGGTTCGTAGTCGAAGTCGATGGCGGCAGACCAGTCTTTAATCGACGAGCCGTAAGTAACATCGATGTTTTCGAAGTTGCCACTATCCCA
Source organism: Prevotella micans F0438 (assembly GCF_000243035.1). Lineage (NCBI taxonomy): Bacteria > Pseudomonadati > Bacteroidota > Bacteroidia > Bacteroidales > Prevotellaceae > Prevotella > Prevotella micans. The sequence goes on along the minus strand of NZ_JH594521.1, from coordinate 602,263 downwards.
AGTGCTATGGTCGAAGCTGTAAAGATCCATATCGTAGTTGTTATATGCAACGGTGGTGTTTGCAAAGAGTCGGTTACCGAAGATGTGGTTCCATCTCAACGATGCGATTGTATTTCCCCAGCCTACGTCTACGCCGAAACGGTTCGGATAATCTTTAGTATCCTGGTCCATCACGTCTCTACCGCGATAGGCCGAGAGATAGAGTCGGTCTTTGTCAGAGAATCGGTGATTAATCTTCAAATTCAGGTCGTAGAACTGATAGCCGTACTTGTCGTCCTTCTCCATGAAAGGCTGCGCGAGCCACTTCACATAGGTTGTTCTCCCGGAAAAGTTGAACGACGTTCTATCCTTTATTATAGGCCCCTCAAATTGCACTCGGCTCGTGAGCAAACCAATTGATGCTGTACCGTGAAAGCGGCGCATATCTCCATCTTTGGTTCGTACGTCCACAACCGACGACAGCCGCCCATTGTAGCGTGCCGGATAGGAACTCTTGTAAAATGTAACCTTCTTCAATGCCTCGGGTGTAAACACGGAGAAGAAGCCGAACATGTGGTCAACCTTATAAATCGGCGTCCCGTCGAGCAGAATCAGATTCTCGTCAGCATTTCCACCTCTCACATAGAACCCTGCCATGCCATCCATTCCCGTCTGCACTCCAGGCAACATCTGTAGCGTTCTAATCACATCAGTTTCGCCAAGCAGCGATGGTGTATGCGAAATCTGAGTTACGGGAATATCAATCACACCCATTCCGGTAGCCTGAATGCCAGCATTATTTTTCGATACCACAACGACCTCCGACAATTCGGTTGACTGTCTAAGCCGGAAGTTAATAACCGTGTCGCGGTCGAGCTGCAAATTAAGCTCTTCCCCACCGTAGCCCACATACGAGCACCGGAGCTTCACCTGTCCGGCCGGCATCGTGATTGTATAGAATCCAAATGAATTAGTTGTTGTTCCGACATTCGACATTCGGTTTTGAATAATAGCTCCCAATAGAGTTTCGCTCGATTGAGCATCCTGAACATATCCGCTTACCGTTACTTTCTTTTGTGCTATAGCCGGCACAGAAATCATCAATGCCAGCCAAAGAATAAATCTCATAGTATAATTTTTATGTCTTATGGTAATAATTAAGAGAACCGAAGCAAAGGTATGGGGAAAGTTAATCATAACACACGCTTATCCACGAGAAATTACACGCTAGTCCACGTGTATCTATTCCCGTATCCCCGAGCGATTACAACCCTATTCCGAAGCGATTATTCCCGTACTCCATTCTATTTATATACGGAGTTCCTTTTATTTGTATACGTACTCTCATTATTTTCTAAACCGAGAAATTAAATTATCATCATTATGAAAAATTAGTTTCATCATGATGATACAAACGTTTCATCGTGATGATAAATTTGTTTCATCACGATGATAATTCGATTTCTCCAGTATGTCTATGATACAACTCCCTAATGTAAATAGAAGGGAGTACGTATATAAATAAAAGGAACTCTGTATATAAATAGAATGGAGTAAGTATGTAACTAATCACTGAAAATGAAGAGAAATCGAAGCTGGCGCAAACCAACTGATAATGAGTGATAAACGGAACGATCTGCATAGAAGTGCTCTTTTCAAAAAGGGCAGGAATATGCAGATTTAGGCAGAAGTTCAGTTACCAGAGTGTTACCTTGTTTTGATGTTGGTAACGATGGTGCAGCATTCGGTAACTGAATTATTTTCGCTCGTGTGGCTGTTGCTTCGGTCGGCAGTTTTCTGCGTAAGTGAGGAACGCTTTAATTCGGGTAACTTTGCCCACAAATATTAAAGCGTATGAAAACAGAGAAAATGAAGGTGCTGCTCTACCTTAAAAAGAGCAGTTTGGACAAGTTGGGGAAAGCTCCGATTATGGGGCGTATTACCATTGAGCGTTCCATTGCCCAGTTCAGTTGTAAACTCTCCTGCAATCCCGACTTATGGAATTCACGTGAGAGCAGAATGGACGGCAAGAGCCGCGAGGCGGTGGAGGTAAATGGGAGATTGGAGAACCTGTTGCTTTCCATTCAATCTGCCTATCAGTCGCTAATTGCCAAAGGACAGCCATTTGATGCAACCGATGTAAAGGAACAGTTTCAAGGCTGTGTGCAGGCACGATGTATGCTCATCGAGAGATTGGATATGCTCATCAAGGAGAAGGAAAGCCATATCGGTATAGACATCAAGGAAGAGTCTATGTCCGCCTATTATTCCACTCGAAAACGATTGCAGGAGTTCATTCAGAAGAAGTGTCATGTTTCAGATTTGGCTTTCTCGCAGCTTACAGAAAGCTTCATCTACGAATTGCAGACGTTCTGTCTTGGCGAACTCGGTCATCAGCAAAGCACATTTTTCAGAGTTGCAGCAGATTTGAAGACTGGCTGCAGGCTGGCTTATCGTGAGGGGCTGGCTGATACGCTTCTGTTTGACAAAGTCCATATAGAACGCGGAGACAAGAAAACACCGAAGGCACTTGACCAAGAAGCATTGGACAAGTTGAAGGCAATCTGCTTTGATGAGTTGGAAGAGGAAATGGAAACCGCTCGTGATGTGTTTCTCTTCGCCTGTTATACCGGTGCAGCCTATTGTGATTTGATGGAACTAAGCAAGAAGCATCTTGTTCGTGATGATAATGGTAGCCTTTGGTTGAAGTTCAACCGGCAGAAGACGGGCGTGCTTTGTCGTATCAAGCTGTTGCCCGAAGCTGTTCGGTTAATTGAGAAAATGCACAGCGATGAAAGGGAAGCACTACTGCCTTTCATAAAATATCCCACTTATCAGTCTTGTCTCAAAGCCTTACGATTACGAGCAGGTATTTCTTTTCCCTTTACCTCGCACACGGCAAGACATACCTTTGCCACACTTATCACATTGGAGCAGGGCGTTCCTATTGAAACGGTGAGCAAGATGCTCGGACATACGAACGTAAGTATGACCGAACGTTATGCGAAGGTTACACCGCAGAAACTCTTTGAGGAGTTTAACCGTTTCCTTTCTTTCACTGAAGATTTGCGTTTAACCATTTAACCAAGATTTTTTATGAGAAGTACATTTAAGATATTGTTTTACATCAACAGAAAGAAAATAAAAGCAGACGGCAAGACCGCTATTCTCTGCCGTATCACCATAGACGGAAAGAGTACCGCCATTACCACAGGCGAGGAATGCAAATCCTCCGAGTGGAACAGTAGGCAAGGGATGACAACCGATAAGAAGACCAATCAAAGAATTGGCAAGTTCAGGGAATTACGCCAATTCGGGATAAGATGGCTGTGGCTCTAAATACCACCTATATTTCAATTGCCATTACTATACGCCAATCCCTCCTGGGTTGTTAGCTTACCGCAGGCAAATTGGCCTGCTGCGTTTGTGCGGCAGGTGTCGTCAGCATCGGTTATGGTAGCTTTATAGCACATCCCGGCCCAATGTTGTTCTTCTTGAACCAGCCTTGCGGCACTTCGAGCGCATAGCGCACAGATTGCGACGACTCTACACTTGCCTCACTGAACGGAGCCATATCGCGTGTTTCGCAGATTTCGCCACTTGCACTGATGAACGCGATTGAAAGGGGCGTAGGCGTGTCTTTCATCCAGAAGGCGATCTTTCGGTCTGTTTTAAACACAAAAAGCATGCCCGTTCCATCGGGAATATTTGTGCGCCCCATAAAGCCTTTTGTCATCTCTCGGCGAGAGCGGGCAAGCTCAACTGTTATGGGAATGGTCTTGCCGTCAAGATTTGTAATTGCCAAATCCTTTTTCTCAAATTCGAGCACAGATGTTGAACATGCGCTAAAAATGGCGCAGCACAATACAACCGCTCCTTTCAGCACCAGCTTCGCATGCACCTGTAAAAACTTTTTCGTGGTTAATCCTTTGTAAGTCATAATACAATTCATTATTTATTGGTCTGTAATTTATGGTGTTGTGGATAAGAAACAGCTCTTCCGAAAGCAAAGGTAATCTATTTTTTGCAAAACACGAAAAAGTTTTTGTTGTTTTTCTTGGTTGTTTTTTGCCACGCTGAAAGCAAATATTTTATTTATGTTGCAGATGCTTGCAAAGGCCAGTTTGGTATAACTAAGAATGTAACTTGCTACCTTTCCACCTCGTTCTATCGATTGCCCTGTTCGTCTGTTGGGCATGTTAAAAACACGCGAAGAAGTCTCTTCCAGGCCGCTTTTGAGCAACTTGTCGTGTTACAGCATGCTTGTAATCTCGTTACACTTTGCTCGTAACCCTGTTACAAGCATGCTGTAAATGGGATGGACTCCAAATGTAAAAGATTGCCCTCGTATGAACCGCAAAACATTTTTCGTATCGGTCTTGCAGGAATCTCGCAAGCGTTTTGTAAGTTTACGCGGCCTTTGCGGAAAGTCCGCAGGGGAGGACAAACAAAAAAAATGAAATTAATTTATAAACCGATGAAAAGAGTATTTTTAATAGTAATGCTTTCTATAAGCTTTTTTACCGTGCAAGCACAGGATAGAAAGTCGTATGAGGACAAGATGAATAAGCTCGAAAAGGAATATAATTCTCTCGTTGAGCTCTATAAAACAATTGCGGAGAAGAATCCCAATAGTTTGACGGAGGCTGACAAGGAGCAAATGCTAGAAATTACTGTCAAAGCCGACTCTTTGGATTCCGTGCAAACTGTTTTAACTATGGAAATCGTTAGAAAGTTCAAAGATTCTAAGTTTCCCGCAAAATATGTGGAAGCAGCAATGTATAGTCTTGAATATGATGAGTTGAAAGAGGCAGTGGATTCTAATAGTGGATATTACAATGAGCCGCAGATGGAACGACCTAAGAAACTGCTAGCATCCTTTGAACTACGTCATCCGGGTATGATGTTCAAAGATTTCGAGATGTTAGATTTGAATGGTAAGATGGTAAAGCTAAGTCAATGGGCTGGAAAAGGGAAATATGTATTTGTTGACTTTTGGGCTAGTTGGTGCGGTCCATGTCTTAGGGAAATGCCTAATGTAGTTGAGGCATACAAACGATTCCATGATAAAGGTTTGGAGATTGTCGGCGTTAGTTTCGATAAGGATAAGAAAAACTGGGCGGCAGCTGTTGAAAGGTTTGGTATGACATGGCCGCAGATGTCCGACCTGAAATATTGGGAAAGTGCAGCGGTTTCACTTTATGGTATTCGTGGAATTCCAGCAAATGTCCTACTCGACCCTGACGGTAAAATAATCGCATTAGATCTTCAAGGAGATAATCTACAGAAGAAACTGGAAGAAATTTATAAGTAGTATTTATTTCCGTATTAGGAAGGTATTTATTGATGGGCTCACTGTTCAACCTGTTCAATTTTTGGAGCTTTCATCTCGGGCTTCTGTACTTTAATCGGTACAGGCTCTTCTTTCGTAGCGGTGGGAGGAGTAGATGGAACTATAACGGGCTCGGCAGGAGATTCAATATCCGGTTCGGCAGTTTTTGAAGGAGTGGGTTCAGGTTCAATATATTCCACTTTTTTATTTTCTTTCTCTTCAACCTTTTCGGCTTCCTGTTTGGTTAGGACAGGAATCTTTGAAGTTGTATCGATGCCGATGACTTCACCTGATGTGTTAACATTATATTTGCGAGGTGGCGCCATCTGGCGAGTAGCCATCAAAATGGAAAGAAGTATGCTTCCAGCAAACAATGTAATGGCACATATTGCAACAGGAATGGTGTAGGTTGGTTTACTGTTGGATGTTCGTTTCATTTGGATTTGTCCTTTGATTTGCATTGTACTTAGGATGGTTCTTCTGGCCAGGCAAAAGTAATGAATTTCCGGCGGAATATTCTATCTTTGCAAGCGGTTGGAGGCCTCTCAAACCTTAATAAACAGCGCCTAACGACTAATACAAACCGAAATAAAATGATTAGAAAGCTTGCTCTTTTTCTGATAACACTGCTCCTCGTAACTGAGATTCAGGCACAGTTTTCCCGACCGAAATTAGTGGTTGGGATCGTTGTAGACCAAATGCGGTGGGACTACCTTTATTATTATTACAACGACTACGGGACCAACGGTCTGAGGCTTTTGCTCAGTGAGGGTTTTTCTTTCCAAAATACACAGATTGATTATGCACCTACGGTGACTTCCATTGGGCACAGTTCGATTTTCACGGGTTCCGTGCCGGCATTTACAGGGATTGCGGGAAACAACTTCTATGATGATGATAAGCCTGTTTATTGCTGTTATGACCCGAATGTAGAGAGTGTTGGTTCGACTAGTAGGGAAGGGAAAATGAGTCCGCATCGGATGCTCACATCCACAATAGGCGACGAACTGGGCGTAGCAACCGATTTCCGATCTAAGGTTGTTGGAATAGCTTTGAAAGACCGTGGTGCGATTCTTCCAGCTGGTCATTCGGCTAATGCTGCATATTGGTGGGATACATCAGCAGGGCATTTCGTAAGTTCAACTTTCTATATGACTCAACTGCCGAAGTGGGTAGAAGAGTTCAATAAGAAGAATCACACAGAACCTAAGTTCAACATAAAAACATCGCTAATGGGCGTTACACTCACTTTCCGTATGGCCGAGGCGGCACTGAAAAATGAGCGACTTGGACAAGGAAAGGAAACAGATATGCTCACAGTGAGCATATCACCAACAGATGCCATCGGTCACGAATATTCAACACGCGGAAAGGAAAATCGCGAGGTTTATATGCAGCTCGACAAAGACCTTGCACACTTTCTAAAAGAGTTAGACAGCAGGGTTGGACGCAACAACTATCTACTCTTTCTTACGGCCGACCACGGAGCTGCTCACAACTATAACTACATGAAAGAACATCGTATTCCAGCCGGCGCATGGAGCTACGAAACAACGGTTAAGCAACTCAATGAGCATTTGCAGGCTATATTCGGAATTATGCCGGTTATGAAAGAAGACAACTATCAGTTCTATTTAAACGATTCGGTTATTGCGCAATCCGGTAGGAATAAACAGGAGGTGATAGACGAGGCTATTAATTTTCTACTACAGGACCCGCAGTTTCTATATGTTTTCGACCAAGAGAAACTTGGTACGGTTGCCATGCCTGAATTTATTAGGAGCCGTATGTTGAAAGGCTATTTCAGGGGACGTTCTGGCGAAATCGGTGTAGTTACACGACTACAATATTTTGGTGCAAAGAATTCGCCCGACTATCGAGGCACGTCACATGGCCAACCCTTTGTCTACGACACGCATATTCCATGGGTCATGTTCGGTTGGGGTGTTCAGCACGGCGAATCGTTTGCCGAAACAAACATCACAGACATCGCGCCTACTATTTGTGCGATGCTACACATTCAAATGCCCAACGGAAGTATTGGAAAAATTCGTTTACCGTTGTTGAACGAAAAGGATACCCGCTAAACATGCAGATTGCAATAGCCGGGAACATCGGGAGTGGTAAAACAACTCTTACGACAATGCTTGCTGAACGCTACGGATGGCAGCCTAAGTTCGAGTCGGTTGACTATAATCCTTATCTTGAGGATTATTATCGGGACATCCAGCGTTGGTCGTTTGCAATGGAAGTATTTTTCCTCAAAGAACGATTTAAAGCTTTGTTGGATATTCAAAAAACTAGTCATAACACCATTCAAGACCGCTCGATATATGAGGGTGTATTCGTTTTTACGGCAAACAACTATGCGATGGGAAACCTCAACGAGCGTGATTATTCAACCTACATGGAACTGTTCGAGCAAATGACTCGCGAGATTGAAATGCCCGATCTCATGATATTCCTCCGCTCATCGGTTGCCCACCTCGTGCAGAATATTGAGAAACGAGGGCGTAACTACGAGCAGAAAATACCCATCGAATATCTGGAAAATATTAATCGCAGATACGACGACTTCACTGCCAAACAATATAAAGGCAGGGTATTGACTATTGACGTCGACAAGCTCGATTTTCAGCATCGTCCAAAAGACTTCGGACTGATAACCGACAAAATCGACCGTGAACTTTTCGGATTATTTTAGAACAAATAAATATGCACATAGCAATAGCCGGAAACATCGGCGCAGGCAAAACAACTTTGGCAACCATGCTGGCCAAAAGATATGGTTGGAAGGCTCATTTCGAACCGGTGGACAACAATCCTTATCTCGAAGATTATTATGAAGACATGGCCCGATGGTCGTTCAACCTGCAAATATATTTCCTCAACAAACGCTTCCGCGACATTGTAGACATATCCCGCTTGAACGAAACGGTTGTGCAGGATAGGACAATCTTCGAAGACGCCTGCATCTTTGCACCCAATCTGCGTGACATGGGAATGATGAGCGAACGCGATTTCGAAAACTATACAGACCTGTTTAACCTCATGCTAAGTCTGGTGAAACTGCCCGACCTACTCATCTACATTCGTTCGTCGGTGCCGCATCTCATCGATCAGATCCAACGTAGAGGCCGGAACTATGAGCAAACAATGCGTATAGACTACCTCAGAGGTCTCAACAAGCGCTATGAGGAATGGATAAAAACCTACGATGGACATATGATTATAGTTGACGGCGACACAACCGATTTCGAAAATAATGCACAACATTTCCAGCGGATAACCGACATGATTGACGACCGACTCTACGGATTGTTCCCCATTGAATGAAATAAGAAACATCATATAAACAACAAATAACATCAAATCTTATGGAAAGAATCAAAGTCCTAATTATAGGAAGCGGACCGGCAGGCTACACAGCAGCCATTTACGGTGGACGCGCTAACCTCAGTCCAGTACTTTACTCAGGAATCCAACCAGGTGGACAGCTCACTACCACCACTATAATCGAAAACTTCCCCGGATTCCACGAAGGCATCGACGCCAACATACTCATGCAGGAAATGAAACAGCAGGCCGAACACTTCGGGGCTGATGTTCGAGACGGGTCTATTGTAAAAGCAGACCTATCCAGTAGACCGTTCAAGCTCGAGGATGAAAGCGGAAACCAAATCGAAGCCGAATCACTCATCATCGCAACCGGAGCCAGTGCAAAATATCTAGGCTTGGCCGATGAAGAAAAATATCGGGGCGAAGGCGTTAGCGCATGTGCAACTTGCGACGGATTTTTCTATCGCAAACGCGTCGTAGCCGTTGTTGGCGGCGGCGACACAGCATGTGAGGAGGCTACCTATCTGGCCGGACTGGCCCGAAAAGTCTATATGATAGTTCGCAAGCCCTACCTACGAGCTGCCGAAATTATGCGCAAACGTGTTGAGGAAAATCCCAATATCGAAATCCTTTACAACACAAACACCCTTGGTCTTTTTGGCGATAACGGATTAGAAGGCGCCCATCTCGTGCGTTTCAAAGGCGAGCCAAACGAAGAAAAATTCGACATCGCAATCGACGGATTCTTCCTCGCCATCGGTCACAAGCCAAACACCGACCTTTTCAAAGGCCAAATCGATCTCGATGAACAAGGTTTTATCCTCACCAAACCGAAGTCGACCGCAACAAACATCGAAGGAGTATTTGCAGCCGGCGATGTGGCCGACCCGACCTATCGTCAAGGAGTCATCGCCGCCGCGACAGGTGCAATGGCAGCTATCGAAGCCGACCGTTTCCTGCGATAAATCTTCTCAACTGTTATTGCTGTCCGATATTTCATAAGACAATTGGAGAGTAATTAAAGGTAAATGCCGCCCCCACTCTGGGACGGCATACTCACCAAAAGTGAATGCACGAATTGAAATTCTAATAAGATAGTAAGTACAGATGAAAAGACATTTAAGACGTAATTATCAGTCTACCGCTTGCCTGTTCGTTGCAATATTCTGTACCCAATTGATAACGGCATGCGGTTTTTCAAAAACAAATAACACTCTCAAAAGAGACACACTCATGACAACAGAACAACATAAAACTCGCGAAATATATCTTGCCGGAGGATGTTTCTGGGGAACAGAACATTTCTTCAAGCAAGTGGTAGGAGTTGTAGCAACCGAGGTGGGCTACGCAAATGGAAAAATCAAGAATCCAACCTACGAGCAAGTGTGTACCGATAAAACCCAGTTTGCCGAAACTGTGCACGTTGTCTACGACCCAGAAAAAATAACCCTTACCAAGCTACTTGAAATATATTTCGAGGCCATCGACCCAACATCCATAAATCAGCAAGGGCCCGACCGTGGCTCGCAATATCGAACCGGAGTCTACTACACCGACCCTGACGATCGTAGCGTCATTCAAGCCTTCTTCGACCATAAGCAAAGACACCTTAACGACCATATCGCCGTGGAACTACAACCCCTCAAGAACTTCTACAAAGCCGAAGACTATCATCAAGACTATCTCGAAAAGAATCCCAACGGCTATTGCCATATCCCCTCAAGCCTTTTCGAATACGCACGGAAAGCAAACAAATAACCTTGTAATATTAATTTATAGCATGAAAACAATCAGCACAAACAACACAGCCTTCTATCACATCGTGGCCATACTCACGGTAATGATATGGGGCACAACCTTCATCAGTACCAAGAAACTTCTTGTAGTAGGTATGCAGCCCGAAGAAATATTCTTCATGCGATTCCTTCTTGCCTATATCTGCATCTGGTTTATATCCCCGCGCAAGCTCTTCGCCGAGAGCTGGAAAGATGAAGTTCAAATGGCCCTTCTCGGCTTCTTCGGTGGAACACTATTCTTCGTTGCCGAAAACAAAGCCGTTGGATTCACCTATGTCAACGACGTGAGTTTCATTGGATGCACCGCCCCGCTCATGACAGTCATGTTAGCCCTGATATTCTTCCGCGACAGCGTTAAAATGAGCTGGAAGCTTCTCATTGGTTCCATCATAGCCATGGCCGGTGTCGGAGTAGTGATATTTAACGGTCAGTTCGTGCTTCATGTCGATTTACGAGGCTACTTTCTCGCGCTGTTTGCCTCGTTTAGCTGGGCTATCTATTCGCTAATTATGAAGCGTGTTTCGAGTCGTTATTCGGCAGTGTTCATCACCCGCAAGGTATTTTTCTATGGCGTTCTGGGCACTCTTCCATTCTTCCTCATCAGTCCATGGACTTTCCCGCTGAGCGGCTTTCTCGACCTCAAAGTGTGCGGAAATCTTCTCTTCCTGGGCGTGCTGGCCTCTTTTGCCTGTTTCGCCACTTGGAGTTGGGCTATCGCTAAACTTGGAGCTCTGAAAACATCGAACTACATATATCTCAATCCCATCACCACCGTTATTGCCAGCGCAATATTCCTCGATGAACCCATGACGCTCATGGCCTATTTGGGCAGCGCCCTTATTCTAATCGGAGTTTATTTCGCAAACAAGGCCGAAGGTATATAGCCCATCACCCTCCTACCAGAAAAGACACATAGTTTTATTTACTTTTGCATCACCCAAAACCTAACGAGAAAAAATATTATGCTTGAGAAAAACATACGGGAAGAAATCATATCCCTTATTCAGCAACAAGTGGTTCCGGCAGTGGGATGCACGGAGCCTATGGCAGTGGCGCTCACAACCGCTCGCGCAACCGAACTTCTTGGTAAAAAACCAACGCACATCCGCGTGCTCCTCTCGGCTAACATCCTCAAAAACGCAATGGGCGTAGGCATTCCCGGAACAGGAATGATTGGTTTGCCGATAGCCATCGCACTCGGAGCAACTATCGGTAAATCGGAATATAAACTCGAAGTAATAAAAGACCTCACACCCGAAACACTCGAACAAGGAAAGAAGTATCTCGAAGAATGTCCGATAGACATCTGCCTGAAAGATGGCATAACCGAAAAGCTTTACATTGAAGTGATATGCCAGGCCGACGAGCACACTGCTTCGGCCATAATTGCCCACAGTCATACCAACATTGTATATGAAGAACGCAACGGCGAAATATTACTCGACAACCGGGCACCTGGTACAGCCGAAACCGCGACAAAAGGTCCGGAACTGAATTTGCGTACTGTTTGGGAGTTTGCAACAACCACCCCGATAGACGAAATCAGATTCATCCTCGAAGCCAAACGCTACAACCTGCGAGCTGCAGCACAGGCTCTCAAAGGAAACTACGGACATTGTCTAGGAAAGGTTATGGACCGCCCACTGAGCCGTGGAATCTTCGGTAACAGCATCTTCTCGCACATCATCTCCAAAACCGCTTCGGCCTGCGATGCACGAATGGGCGGCGCGCTAATTCCTGTGATGAGCAATAGCGGTTCGGGCAACCAAGGTATATGTGCCACAAATCCCGTAGCCGTCTTCGCAAAAGAGAATGAAAACACACCCGAGGAACTCATTCGAGCCCTCACGCTGAGTCATCTTACGGCAATCTACATCAAGCAAAGCCTCGGCACCCTTTCAGCTCTTTGCGGATGCGTGGTTGCGAGTATCGGTTCGAGTTGCGGTATAACCTATCTCATGGGGGGCGACTACACCAATATCTGTCACTCGGTGAAAAACATGATTGCTAACCTCACCGGAATGATATGCGACGGAGCTAAACCCAGTTGCTCGCTCAAAATCTCGTCGGGCGTATCGACAGCCGTTCTTTCGGCCACACTATCGATGGAGGGCAAGCACGTCACAGCTGCCGAGGGAATAATTGATGAAGATGTCGACCGTTCCATCCGCAACTTAACCAGCATCGGCAAGGAGGCCATGTGCATAACCGACGACATGGTGCTCGACATCATGACTCACAAAGGAAATTGCTAACTGTCGAGTAGTTCGACTTTGAAGAGAGCCTAATTAATAAGTTGGGCTCTCTTCTTTTTTCTTGGGCGGCGTTTCCCAAACTTGGGAAGAGCAACTTTTTTCTCAGGCAACGTTTCCCAAACTTGGGAAGAGCAACTTTTTTCTCGGGCGACGTTTCCCAAACTTGGGAAGAGCAACTTTTTTTTCAGGCAACGTTTCCCAAACTTGGGAAGAGCAACTTTTTTCTAGGACGACGTTTCCCAAACCCGGGAAGAGCAACTTTTTTCTCTGGCGACGTTTCCCAAACTTGGGAAGAGCAACTTTTTTCTCAGGCGACGTTTCCCAAACTTGGGAAGAGCAACTTTTTTCTCAGGCGACGTTTCCCCCACCCGGGAAGAGCAACTTTTTTCTAGGGCGACGTTTCCCCCACCCGGGAAGAGCAACTTTTTTCTCAGGCGACGTTTCCCCCACCCGGGAAGAGCAACTTTTTTCTCAGGCGACGTTTCCCCCACCCGGGAAGAGCAACTTTTTTCTAGGGCGACATTTCCCCTGCCCGGGAGACAGACAGAAAATCATTGCGAGTTCTGTAAAAATAGGTAGATTTGCGTTCGTAAATTTCAATAATACAGAGATAGACGGCAATTCGGATGAGAATATAATTTCACGACTCGCGTCACGGAAAATCCCATCCGCACAAGTTGAATATC
>NZ_JH594521.1:546399-588779 GCF_000243035.1 Prevotella micans F0438 | reverse complement strand
ACGTTTCCCCACCGGGAAGTAGTCTAACTTTTTTCTAGGGCGACGTTTCCCCCACCCGGGAAGAGCAACTTTTTTTCTCAGGCGACGTTTCCCCCACCCGGGAAGAGCAACTTTTTTCTCAGGCGACGTTTCCCCCACCCGGGAAGAGCAACTTTTTTCTAGGGCGACATTTCCCCTGCCCGGGAGACAGACAGAAAATCATTGCGAGTTCTGTAAAAATAGGTAGATTTGCGTTCGTAAATTTCAATAATACAGAGATAGACGGCAATTCGGATGAGAATATAATTTCACGACTCGCGTCACGGAAAATCCCATCCGCACAAGTTGAATATCGATTAAAACACATCTAAGTAAAATGACAAAAGTTTTTGTAATGAGCACCTGCCCTGATTGCACGCAGGTTAAGACCCGGTTGACCGGCAACCCCGATTATGAATTGATAGACATTGGCGAACACGTCAGGAATCTTAAGCAATTCTTGTCTCTTCGCGATAATAATCCGGCTTTCAATCAAGCAAAGGCTAACGGCAGTGTCGGCATCCCATGTTTCCTCCTCGAAGATGGAACCATTCAATTCTCGATGGATAATCTTACCATTGATTCAGCCCCTTCCAGTGGTTCCTGCAGTCTGGACGGCAAAGGCTGCTAATAGCAATGGAACGCAAAACGAGATTCGCTTATAGGCGAATCTCGTTTTGCATTCTTATGTTATGTTTCTACGAAGAAATAGGTATTAAGATACCCCCTGCAGAGCCTGCGAAATGCGTTGCAGAGCCTCCATGAGAATGAGTCGTGAAGTAGCAATGTTTATGCGGATGTAGCCCTCGCCGGCCGACTGGCCGTACATTGTGCCACTGTTCAATCGCACGTGAGCCCTTTCAAACAAAAGTTCAATAAGCTCGTCGGAAGTCAGCTTGGAGTTCCTAACATCTACCCAAACAAGATAAGTGCCCTCCAAACGAAGCACCTCAAACGCAGGAATGTTTTGTGCGAAGAACTCTTTGAGGGCGTTATAATTTCCAAACAAATAATTGTTAAGTTCGTCTATCCAGTCTTCGCTTTTATTGTAAGCGGCTTCGAGAGCAATCGGGCCGAACGGATTCACATCACAAACCTCGAAAATATTGATAGCACGATTTATTCGGCGCCTCAACTCGGCATCTGAACAAATGATATTTGCAATCTGTAATCCTGCAAGATTGAAATTCTTTGTCGGCGAATTAAGCGTCACCGAGTTATTCAAGCAATCGTTAGAAACACTTGCGAAAGGAGTGAACCGATGGCCTGGCATAACCAGCTCGCAATGGATTTCGTCGCTCACCACACGCACGTTGTGTTCCATACAGATTTCATTCATCTTAAGCAATTCCTCTTTTGTCCACACCCGTCCGGCCGGATTGTGAGGATTGCAGAGCAGAAACGCAACCACTTTTTCGTCGGCACAACGGCGTTCAAAGTCATCCCAATCCATCACATACGTATCGCCCTTGCGAAGCAATGGTGTTTCTTCAACTAGACACCCCTGATTGCGTATGCTCGAGAAAAAACAATTGTAGGCCGGTGTTTGCATGAGAATCTTTTCGCCCGGCATAGCCAAAGCCTTAATCGTTGCACTGACAGCCGGAACAACCCCCGTGGTATATATAATCCACTCTTTGTTGATGGCCCAGTTGTGCCGACGACCGAACCAACTGATTATCGCTTCATAATAACTTTCCGGTACCATTGCATATCCGAAAACACCATGCTCAACTCGCTCCTTCAGTGCGCGTTGAATTTCGGGAGCCACAGAAAAATCCATATCGGCAACCCACATCGGTATGATATCCTCGGGCATTGCGCCATCATCCCACTTATAACAGTTTGTTCCGCGACGATTTACAACATTATCAAAATCATATTTTTTCATCTTATGCAGTTTTTTCAGTGATAATCGTGTTGTGTCCTTTAGCAAACTCATCGTAGGTTACTTTTCCCACCTTGTCGGCTATTATCCTACCGGATATCGGATTCTTAATCTCTGAAATTTCGCCCAAAATCGTTGCGTCGATTCGTTTACTGTCCTCGAAAGCGCGGTCGCAAGCAGAATCGAAAGTACAATCCTCGAGTGTTATTCCGTCGAGATAGCACAAGGGCTGTTCGCCTGCAATATGACATCGAACCAATCGCACGTTCTTTGAATGCCACGCCAAATACTCTCCGTCAAGCACAGAATCGAATACTGACACATTGTCGCATTCCCAGAAAGAATCTTTAGTTGTTATGCGAGCGTTGTGGACCTCAACATTCTTACAGTATTGGAAAACATATTTAGAATCAGAAACCAAACCATCAACGAACACATTTTCGCAGAACATAAAGGGATAGGTTCCGTCATGAAGTTCAAGATTACGCACACGGAGTCCGATAACTTTCCAGAAAGTTTCATCAGCGTCGTTTATCTTCACATTTTCCAGTTCGAGGTCTTTCATCTCACGGAAGAACTTCGGACCATCTATAATACAGTCGCGCATCTTCATTTTGTTCGAGTACCAAATTGCCGAACGCGACCCCGCAGCGAAATAACAATTCCTAATATCGCTCCCGTCGACATGCCACCAGGGATATTTTCCATAGAATTTCGACTGTTCACACGCAACGTTCTCACAACATTTTATACCCGATTCCCCATCAACTATCTCTATGTTCGACAGCCGGACATTCTTTAAGCCGAACAACGGCCGTTCGCCGCCAAACTTTTTATTTTCTATTATTTCCATCCTGAATTATTTATTTAAACCGACGTATTAAACACAAAATCAATGCCAGATGGGCCATTTTACACTTTATAGAATTATTAATATATTTGCGACATCTAATCAAAACCTTTTTAAAATGAAAACAAGTACATTCTTATTTCTTTTGCTCGCAGCAAGCTCTATAACCGCGAGCGCACAGTCAACTAAACCTCAGACACCTTCATCCACAAGCGAGATTCACTTCGATTTCGATTATTCTGATTGGAACAATTGGGCGACATACTCGCTAGAAGCGCGCGACGGCTCAAAGTGGTCATCTGGCAATGGACGTTTCGAACACGACTATGCACCAGGCTACAAAATGGATAATCCCGTTGTAGACGACTGGATGGTAACACGCAAAGTCTACAAAATAGAACCGGGAGCAAAAATCGACTCGATTAAGATTTGGAACGTTAGTTGGATGATGCAAGTATATGAAGGCGACACCATAGGCGTTTATTTCCTACAGGGCGACAGACATCCGAACAAAGCCAAAAAACGTATCCTGGTGTTCGACATGCGCGGCGACAACTATAAAGACCGCGCCGACATCATCCGCAAGAATATTCCCCTTCCCACAGTTGATGGCCCCTTCCACATCGCGTTGAGATACAGAAATACAAAAACTCCAAGTAACTGGTATCAAATCGGGTTCGACGACATCTGCTTCAGAGGAATGAAGCAAACCACAGGTATCGAGAAAATCGCAGAAACCAAGAACCAACTATCTTACACCTTATGTAATAGTAGGCTGCAGCTAACCCGCATCATTCAAGGCTCACGAATCCGAATCTTCTCCTCCGACGGCCGAATCGTTTATTCTGCCATTTGCCCTGCCACAGAATGCGCCATTGACCTATCCTCTCAAACAACAGGAATATATATTGTAGAAGTTTCGAGCGGAAAACAAATTATCAAGCAAAAAATCGCCATCGGCAAGCCTGTCGAGAAATAATTAAATACAGTATTCATAATATCAGATTAAATCAACAAAGACTTTTTAGGATAACATCTAGCTTCGGCTTCGGCCGAAGCGTTTTTTTATGCTAGCCGGCGATCTTACGAATCGAGCAAATATTTCTTCAGGCTATTTTCCCGCAATCAATCTTCTCTAGAAACTATCGCCAGCTCTCTCAACTGTCTAAAAGTCCGATAAAATAGCCTCAGGACAGAATTCTCACACGAAACTGTTGCGTATATCACTAGAGATGGCTACTTTTGCTTTCAAATTGCAAAATAATAACACGCCCGCCAAACGCGAGCAAAAACACATGAATATGGACAAAATAGACAAACTCGACAAAAAAATTTTAGAGATACTTTCTAAGAGCGCAAGAACTCCATTCAAAGATGTTGCTGCAGAATGCAATGTTTCTAGAGCAGCAATTCATCAGCGTGTGCAACATTTGGTAGCTAATGGAGTAATCACGGGGAGCTGCTTTAACGTAAATCCAAAGAGTCTAGGATACACAACATGTACCTACGTTGGTATGAATCTCGAACGTGGCTCGATGTACAAGGATGTAGTTGAAAAACTCAATACCATACCCGAAATCATCGAGTGTCATTTCACCACAGGCCCCTACACTATGTTACTTAAACTCTACGCAAAAGACAACGAGCAACTCATGAACTTACTAAACAACAAACTTCAGAGAATACCGGGTGTTGTGTCAACTGAAACACTAATTTCGTTAGAACAAAGTATTAAACGAGAAGTACCTATATTACAAGAATAGAATAGAATAAAAAGCAGCAAAGACTGGCAATGTCCGTATCGAGCCCTAAACCAACAAGCTGAAAAAATCTATCGGGGCAAGACCGAACATCGTCAGTCTTTTCTTTGCATAAAAACAGCCAACTCAAACTCCAAAAAATGAACTACGATTTAAACGCTCAGCTCGAGCCAGTATATTCCAGATTTCCCGAAGCAACGACGCGTCCAATCATCGGAATAACCTCGAATTTCATGAACGACGACGCATGCCTACGAAAATTCTATTACGAGCAGGTAGCCGCTGCAGGAGCAACCCCCATAATTATTCCCCCCATCAGAAACACCGACATCATTTTAAATACACTTGCACAACTCGACGCCTTACTGCTTAGCGGCGGAGGCGATATAAACCCCCTCTGGAGCGGTGAAGAACCAATTCGCGAACTTCACAATATCAACTCCGAACGCGATTTGCCAGAGTTGTTAATTACACGACTAGCTTTCAATCAACAAATACCAATCTTAGGAATTTGTCGAGGTATGCAAACACTAGTAACAGCTCTCGGTGGAAAAGTGACTCAAGACATTTACATCTCTCACCTTCCAGAAACAGCACAAACTCCTGACCGTCCGTCATACACCTCGCCACAAAATATTCAGCGCCCCGCCACCATCAAACATTCTCAAGACGCCCCAGCCAACGAATCAACACATAGTGTAAAGCTCGAAAAAGGTTCGATAATTCATTCTATCTACAAAACCGAAAGAATATTTGTAAACTCATTCCATCATCAGGCTGTGAGCTTTCCCGGCGAAAAATTCAAGACGACCGCAACGGCGCCCGATGGTGTTATAGAAGCGATTGAAAGTAACGAATTTAAGAACATCCTAGGCGTTCAGTGGCACCCCGAACGCATGCAGCGCGAAGGTCAACCAATTTTCCGCTGGCTCGCAACACAAGCTGCAAACTTTAATGAAGTTAAACAACTTCACAAACGTATGCTAACCCTCGATACACATTGCGACACACCAATGTTCTTCCCACAAGGAGTTAAATTCAACTGCCGTGAAAGTAAAACACTCTACGATTTGCATAAAATGACCGACGGACTTCAAGACGCAGTCACGATGGCAGCCTATCTTCCACAGCCAAAACTTGGCGAGTCGTTTTCATCTAAAATAGATATTATTGGACTCAAACGTAACAATCCCGAACTTGGCGACATTTTAGACAACATCTCACCTGCCCGATATGCTAATCTAGTTTTTGACAAGATTGAGAAAATAGTCAAGGACAATCAAAAATACGTTAGCATAGCCCGTACACCGGCTGATCTTTACGAGGATAAACGTAAAGGAAGAAAGAGCATTATGTTTGCAATCGAAAATGGACTTGCGCTAGAACATAATCTCTCGAATGTGAAGCAATTTGCACAACGCGGAGTCACTTACATAACGCTTTGTCATAACGGTGATAACGATATCTGCGATTCAGCTCGCGGAAGTAACATGCACGGCGGTTTAAGTGCTTTTGGGCGTGAAGTCGTTTCAGAAATGAATCGCAACGGCATTCTTGTCGATCTCAGTCATGGGGCTGAAAGCAGCTTCTATGACGCACTCGAGTTAAGTTCGCAGCCAATTGTCTGTAGTCATTCTAACTGTAAAGCCCTATGCAACCATCCGCGCAACCTATCAGACGACCAGTTACGGGCCCTCGCAAAAAAAGGAGGTGTTGCACACACTACACTATATAAAGGATTTCTTACAGCAAGCGAGGCAACAATCCTCGACGTGCTCGCACATCTTGAGCATGCAATAAAAATAATGGGAATCGACCATGTAGGAATTGGTACAGATTTCGACGGCGACGGAACAGTTCGCGGAATGAGCGACGCAAGCGAAATGCTCAACTTCACACTCCTACTTCTCAAACGAAGATTTAACCCGCGAGATATCGAGAAAATATGGGGTGGCAACTGGCTCCGCGTCATGTCACAAGTCCAAAGCGTTCGCAACAAATAAACAAAGATCTCAAACTCACAAACAATGAAAAAAGCAGCAAAATTAATCCTACTAGTTTTAGTAGTCGCGCTATTTACGCAAGCAAGTAACTCGTGCATAGGGCACAAAAAACAATCCGGCGAAACCGATACCGTAGCTATTCAGAAGCCGTGCGGACCGATTTTTAATCCAGACTCAGCGATAACATTCACTGCAAAACAATGTAGCTTTGGACCACGCATCATGAACTCTCCCGCACACGATGCCTGCCGAGAATGGATCGTTTCAAAGTTCGCACAATATGGTTGCACAGTAAACCAGCAAAAAACAAATCTCACAGGATACGATGGAACACAACTTCGAGCAACAAACATCATAGCACAATTCAACCCAAAAGCAACTCGCCGAATACTAATTTGCGCACATTGGGACAGCCGTCCATGGGCCGACAACGATCCTGATTCAACGAATCATAAAAAACCAGTGCTAGCAGCCAACGATGGCGCATCGGGAGTAGCTCTAATGCTTGAAATTGCACGTTGCTTAAATTCAGACAGTACTTTCGCGGGAGGTGTAGACTTCGTATGTTTCGATGCAGAAGATTGGGGAGTACCTACATGGGAAAAAAACTTTATCGGAAACCAGGAAGACACGTGGGCACTTGGCGCACAATATTTCGCTAAGAACCTGCCACTTTCAGTAAAGCCCGAATTCGGGATACTAGTAGACATGGTAGGTGGTGAAGGTGCGCAATTCTATCAAGAAGGAATGTCACTCAAATTCGCTCCAAAAATTGTAGACAAAGTGTGGAATGCAGCACACACAATTGGATACGGAAGCTATTTCCCAAAAACAACAGGCGGAATGGTCACAGACGATCATCTACCACTAAACCAATACGCAGGCATCCCAACAATTGATATCATAGCTTTCTATCCCGATTGCGAACAAAGCTCATTTGGCCCCACCTGGCACACTATCAGCGATACAATGGAACACATTGACAAGAACGTCATGCAAGCCGTTGGACAAACCATTCTGCAAGTTCTTTTCAAAAGCTAAACCGTTCACAGTCTAGAACACATTCCATCCAACTATTTTGTTAGCATGCAGACAGCTCAATACAACCCATCCAATTAACCGCAAGTCTTCGTTAATAAATTATATCTATTTGGCCGGCCCTGTGAGGAGCCGGCTTTTAATTTATTGTATCTACACTAACCCTTCAGTCTTATAGCTCGAAATAATTTTACTGCATTTTATAGTAAGGGCAACTAATCTGCCAATGTCTGTGAGGTCTCCTTCAAAGAGAGCATTATTTTACGTTTCTAATTCTTTCAGATTCAACCTCACGATGTTATACTATTAATTAGCTATACACTTAACTCTATCGCGTATATACATACTTTCGCCAATTAGAGAATAAAGAAATGTGCTGTAATAAAAAAATAAGCGAGAACTCTTTTAAAAGAATTCTCGCCTTTGGGGTGGAAGGTCGGACTCGAACCGACGACATTCAGAACCACAATCTGACGCTCTAACCAACTGAACTACGTCCACCATTTAAGTCTATCATTGACACCTTTGCAAAGGTAAATGTTTTGTGAAATTCTGCAAAGGGTTTCTTTCCTTTTTCATTATCATGTCTTTATTTTGCTGGCTTTTCCGCACTGTTTTGTGTTGCAGGCTTATTAGCCGGAACTGCTTGTTTTTGCTGACTTGCACCGAAGTTGGGAAGGTTATTAGGGTTTGTTTTGCTGCTTTCTGTTGCGGCTTGCTCTACAACGCTTTCTTCGTTAACTGCTGAAGGAACCACGTAGGCGCATACAATGCTAACTACAACCATTGCTATGGCGAGACTCCATGTTGCTTTCTCAATAAAGTCAGTAGTTTTGCGAACTCCCATAATAGCGTTAGATGAGGCGAAGTTAGAGGCTAGGCCACCACCTTTAGATTCTTGTATCAGAACGATGCCAATCATTAGGAGTGCTATGATAACAATGAGAATAACTAAGAGGAAATAAAAAGACATTGTTTTATTGTTTATTGTTTATTATTAATTTCTCAAGAAACCTTATCTGGTCTGCAAAGTAACTGTTTTTTTTTGGATGAGCCAAATCTAAACGTTTAATAATTTCCAGGGCGTTAGCGTATCTTCCTTGCTGAATATAAATGCGTGCAAGAGTCTCGGTGAAGTATTCATTTTGGTCATTTTGTAATGGTTCTTCAATGTCAAGGGGTTCGTATTCGGGTTCTTCTTGGAGAGTTATTTTACCGCTTTCGTTACTAATGAAGTTATCAATGAGCGTTTGGCCTTTGAGTTCGGGGGTGCTATGCTCTTGATTTCCGTTATCGGATTGCAGCAGATAGGAAACATAATCTATCGTTGCGTCAGCTGGTGTGGGCTTTTTGGTTTCTTCGGATGCTTTGGGTTGGGATTTTGGTATTTGACTCAGGAAGTCGTCGATGAGAGACGTAGTTCTATCTCCGGACGGCGTAGACTCAATGACCTTTTTAACTTGTTGAGGCTTATAGTGTGCTGCTTCGACGAGCTCGAAGAGTGTTTGGCGATTGGTGATGTAGACGGCTGCCCGACGTAACTCTTCGTCGAACGTCGGGTCGTGCAGCAGGAAAAGATTTTGAAGCAGTAGGATCCTCGCCGGCTGATAGTAGGGATACAAGGCGATTAGGCTGCGCAAATCGTAGAGTGTTTCCTTATCGAGTTCTTCAGGATGCTTAATGAGGTGAGTTATATTCATAATCGATGTTTTCGGTAATTACCAGTTAGCCACTGTTGCATTGAAAATCTGGTCGGTGATGTCCTTTATCATTTGTCGCACCAGTTCCTCTTGCACGGAATTCAGGTTTCGGGTTGTTTCATAGCTCGATGTTGCCGTGAACTGGCGCTCGAAATCCTCGTGATGGTTCTTGTTATTAGTGAATCTCACGTTAACCGTGATGGACAGCTCTGTCTGGGCTGAATAGCCTTCGCTCGACACGCTTTTGTTTCGTTGCTGATATTGTGTTATTTCGCCCTCGATTTTCAGGTCGCCATTACGTTTCACCTGTTGAAGGCGTGTATTTCGGGCAAAGATGTCTTTGAGTTCATTATTGAACATTGGTCCCATTGGTCCCCAGACATACGTTGCCCGAATCGGGAAGTCGGCAATCTGAATGGTCTTAACCTTAGTGTAATCTATACTAGCGCCATTGAAAGTGTAGCTCACCGAGCATGCTACGAGTAGCAACATCGCGGCGCCAAGAAGCGTCAACTTATTTATTGGTTTCCAGCCCATATTGTTTGATTCTTCTATATAATGTTCGATCGCTGATACCTAGTTCGTGTGCAGCTTTTTTCCGATTTCCATTATTACGTTCGAGTGCTTTTTCAACCAGTTGCTTACCGATATCGTTCAGGTTCAAGCTTTCCGGTTCTGACACTTCTTCGGCATCCTCGAAGGCCTGTATCATTGTTGGTGAGGTTGTGATGACCTGGTTGTTTCCTTCCGATGATATAGGAACGCCAGACGATTGCCCGATATGACTATTTTCTTCCAACTTCTTGTGAATGTTGTTTATATCGCGCCGCAGCGTACTGACATTTTCTCTCAGTTCGTAAAGTATTTTATACAATATGTCTCGTTCTTTCTCATAGCTGTGTTTGCTTCCGTTTTGAATAATTGCCAGTTGCATACTTTCCTGGTCTTGCGGTATGAAATGCGTTAGATTTTCGGCCGTGATTTCACGCTCTCTGCTCAGAATTGACATTTGTTCTGTTATGTTCTTGAGTTGTCGAACATTTCCAGGCCATTTATAGTTTATCAGAATTCTCTTTGCTTCTTCGTTGAGTGTGATTTTCGGTAACTGATATTTTTCGGCCATTTGCAGTGCAAAAAGTCTGAAGAGAAGTATAATATCCTCTCCTCGGTCGCGCAGTGGCGGTATCTGAATTGGTATAGTGTTGAGCCTATAATAAAGGTCTTCACGGAATTTGCCTTCCGAAATGGCTTTTTGCATATTAACATTTGTAGCTGCAACAATTCTCACGTTTGTTTTTCTGATTTCCTGTCCGCCCACCTTTATATATTCTCCTGTTTCGAGCACTCGCAACAGTCTGGCCTGCGTTGCCATGGGCAGTTCGCCAACTTCGTCCAGGAAGATTGTTCCTTTATCGGCTGTTCCGAAATAGCCTTCGCTCTGTCCTATGGCTCCGGTGAATGAGCCTTTTTCATGACCAAACAATTCACTATCGATGGTGCCTTCGGGAATCGAACCGCAGTTGATTGCGAAGTATTTTTCTCTTCTTCTTGGCGAATTATCGTGAATGATTCTCGGGATAATCTCCTTTCCCACTCCACTTTCACCTATCACGAGTACCGACAAGTCGGTCGGTGCAACCTGCAGAGCAATATCGAGTGCTCTGTTGAGTTCGCTCGAATTTCCTACGATATTGTATCGCTGCTTAACGCGTTGTAGTTCTGTATTATTCATTATGCTGACAAAATTACGTCTTTAGGGCTTAACGTCTGCAATTTTGTCGTGCTTTAACAGCCGGCACCCTTTTCATCGGCTAGTGAAACCGTGCCGACAAGTTTTTTACCCTATAATACTGATATTATAATGTAAAAATTATAATATTACTTCATCATAGAAATATTTTGGTGCAATAATAATTTTGATGCAGCAGCGTAGTGCTACGATGATGTAATAAATAATTTGATGCAGCAGCATAGCAGTATTTTGGTGTAATAATAATTTCGATGCAGCAGCGTAGTACTACGATGATGTAATAAATAATTCGATGCAGCATCATAGCAGTATTTTGGTGTGATAATAATTTTTATGCAGCATCGTAGTGCTACGATGATGTAAAAAATAATTTTATGCAGCATCGTAGCAATATTTTGGTGTAATAATAATTTTTATGCAGCATCGTAGCAGTATTTTGGTGTGATAATAATTTTTAAGCATCATCGTAGTGCTATGTTGAAGTATATATAAAATTTACACATCAACATATTTATATTTTGAGGCAATAATAAAATTGACACACTATCGTAGGAATATTATAAATGAAAAATATTATATTTGCATCATAATATATGTATGATGATGTAACAACAATTTCGGCTACATCTGCATGCTATGATTTTGGCTCGTAAACAATAAGGAGACTTGAATATTATGGAATTGAAGAGGTTTGAAAGAAGTCGGCTCCACCATATGGAGCATTTTCAGTTTGCCTCGCATGTTTTGCGACTGTGCGAAGAGGCCAATTTGCCTAAACTGAATGATGCGCTTCCGCCGCTGGTGCGTGCTATTAATAATGAGGACAGGGCGCTAAACAGGCCGCGGCGTCTTCCGGGTACGGAGGAGTTGAGGCTGCTCGACAAGGAGCGTGATAACGCCTATCAGGCTTTGAGGTTGTTGATGATGGCTCAGATACGGTCGGACGACGATGCGGTGGTAAAAGCGGCTAAGGTTCTGGAGGAGGTGATGTCGCGTTACCCGCGGACGCCGATTTCGAACTATGACATGGAAACGGGAATGATAAAAAACCTGATTACCGACCTGAAAGAGCCCGAGGTGGCTGCGCAAATTGTGGTTCTGGGTATGAAACACGTTGTGGAGCGTTTAGAACGGGTTAATAAAAAGTTCGATGTTGAGTTTCATCATCGTGTGCAAATTGCGCTTCCAAGCGGAACGTACAATGTAAAGGCGCTTCGTGCGGCGGTTAACGTGGAGCTTGATTTCGTGTTGAAGCGTATCGAGGCGTTAGATAATCTGGAGCCGTCGGCAGAGGTAGAAAAGCTCATTAAGAATTATAATAATTTGGTGGATAACAGGCGGATGTTGCTCGCTCATCGTAAGGCTACAAATCGTTCGGCTCGCGAACGTGATATGGAGCGCAGCGTGCAGGCGGTTACGCCCTTGATTCCTGTTTTGGAGCATAAGTTGAATCTTACTGCGGGTTCGATTTCCTTCGCTCGGAAGACGCTTATTTTCAATCGACTTAAATATTATCTTCTGAATGTTGCCGATTCGGAGCCTATTTGGGTTTGTATAAAGAAGGGCAAGCCGGTTATTACGGTTGACCCGACATTGCGGAGGGTTAAACGCAAGAAAAAGGTTGCCGTTGAAGAGGATGGCTAAAAAAAAATGCGCCGTGCAGAACACGACGCATTGAGTATTTAGCCTACCTGACTTCCGGGGTCTGACGGCTTAAGAACCGTAGTTACGCTTAGCGAACCGTCGGCGTTCTCGGCCGAAAGAATCATTCCCTGACTTTCGATGCCCATCATTTTACGTGGTGCAAAGTTGGCTACGAAGAGTACGCTCTTGCCGGTGAGTTCTTCGGGTTCGTAGAACTTGGCTATACCGGAGAGAATTGTACGGTCGGTTCCGGAGCCGTCGTCGATAGTGAATTTGAGCAGTTTGTTGCTCTTCGGAACGCGTTCGCACGCTTTGATGTGCCCCACGCGAATATCCATCTGCTCCCAGGTTTCGAATGGCACGTTGGGTTTAACAGGCGTGCTGTCGGTTTGTGCCGATTCGTTGGCAGCCTTCGTGTCGGCTAGCTTTTTGAGCTGGGCATCGATTACGTCGTCGTCAATCTTTTCAAAAAGCAGATGCGGTTCTTTAAGCTGGTGCCCGGCTTTGAGTAGTTCGGTAGAACCGAGTTCGCTCCAATCATATTCCGTCATGTTAATCATTCCTCGCAAATCGCGACTGCTGAAAGGCAGGAAGGGCTCGAAGGCTATGCTAAGATTGGCCACCAGCTGGAGCGATATGTTCAGAATGGTTTCAACACGCTGCGGATTGGTTTTCCACACTTTCCAGGGTTCGCATTCGGTTATGTATTTATTGCCGATTCGAGCCAGATTCATTGCTTCTTTAAGTGCCTCGCGGAATTTGAATGCTTCGAGACATGTTTCGAGTTTCTCTTTAACGTCTTTGAATTCGCGAATTGTTTCGCTGTCGATGTCGTGCAGTTCGCCGCAGGCTGGCACGGCGCCATTCCAATATTTCCAGGTGAGTTGCAGGGCGCGGTTCACGAAGTTTCCGTAAATAGCCACAAGTTCGGAGTTGTTGCGCTCCTGAAAATCTTTCCATGTGAAGTTGTTGTCCTTAGTTTCGGGTGCGTTGGCCGTGAGAACATAGCGCATAACGTCTTGCTTATCGGGCAATTCACGCAGATATTCGTGCAGCCACACAGCCCAGTTCCGACTGGTTGAAATCTTATCGTTTTCGAGGTTCAGGAATTCGTTGGATGGTACATTGTCGGGCATCGCATATTCGCCGTGAGCTTTGAGCATTGTTGGGAAAATAAGGCAGTGGAATACGATGTTGTCCTTGCCGATGAAGTGAATGATTCGGCTGTCGGAATCTTTCCACCACCGCTCCCAGGGGCCGAACTTGTCGGGCTGAGCGTCGCAAAGTTCTTTCGTGTTGGAGATGTAACCAATCGGCGCGTCGAACCACACGTATAGCACTTTTCCTTCTGCTCCTTCGACGGGTACTGGTATTCCCCAATCAAGGTCGCGCGTCATGGCTCGCGGCTGCAGGTCAAGGTCGAGCCAGCTTTTACACTGTCCGTAAACGTTCGGTCGCCATTCCTTGTGCTCGTCAAGAATCCATTGTTTGAGCCAAGTTTGATATTCATTCAGCGGCAAATACCAGTTCTTGGTTTTCCTGATAACCGGTTTTGCGCCCGATATGGTGCTGTGCGGATTGATGAGTTCCATTGGCGAGAGGGCTGTTCCGCAGCGTTCGCACTGGTCGCCATAGGCATCGGGATTACTGCAATGCGGACATTGCCCCATGATGTATCTGTCGGCCAGGAACTGATGGGCCTGCTCGTCGTAGTATTGCTCGCTTTCCTGTTCGATTAGCTTCCCGTCGTCGTAGAGCTTGCGGAAGAAATCAGAGGCGAAGCGATGATGGATTTCGCTGGTTGTTCTGCTGTAAATGTCGAACGATATCCCGAACTCCTCCATAGAGTCTTTGATGAGCTTATGATATCTGTCGCAAACATCCTGCGGCGTGATGCCTTCTTTCTTTGCACGGATGGTTATAGGCACACCATGCTCGTCGCTGCCGCCAATGAAAATTACTTCGCGCTTTTTGAGTCTCAGATAGCGCACGTAGATGTCGGCCGGCACATAAACGCCCGCCAAATGTCCTATGTGAATACCACCGTTGGCATATGGCAAAGCCGCCGTGACGGTGGTTCGTTTAAAATTCTTTTCGTTCATTCTTTATTTTGTGTTTTGATTCTGTTTATTCAATTCTCACGCTCCGACCTGCTCGATGACATGCAATGCGTCGGGCACCTTTCACATAAATATCTTCGTTGCCCGCCATGTCGAGATTGAACTGTAGGGCAATAATCTGGTCGAGCAGATTCTGGTAAGCCTGGTCGTTGAAGACTGTTATGATTATAGCTCCGTCTTTGAATGCAACATAGCTGGAAACGCCTTTCTTCATGGGCTTCGGATAATCGGAATATTGCGTTGCTGTGAGAAGTTTTGCCAGCCGACAGTTCTTGTAGTACATCTTCGGAAACTTGTCGAGCCTGTAGACCTCGTAGTTCGTTTTGAGCAGATAGTCGTGCTGTCGCATAATGTTTGCCGTGCGCTCCGGATTCTCGAATATTTCTATAGCTTCGGCCACGCTTATAACGTTCGGTTGGGCTATAGCTGCCGCTGCTTGTATGAGGTTTTCCCGGGGTTGTTCGGGTTCTGCAACTGCAGGAACTTCCGCCGTTTTCACAACCTTGCGCGACGTTCCGCAACTGCTCATAATAGCAACCAGAGCAATGGCTATCAATGTTTTCTTCATGTTTTTAATTGTTCTGTATGTTAAAATCATCGCGTGCAAAGGTAGCATAAAAGATGTACGGATTTTCAGTCCGTGTAGCCGCTTTACCCAAAAAGGATGTGGCTGTTTAAGGCGTCTGCAAGTTAAACATTACCTTTGCATCGTTAATTTTTAATACTTATGGATTGGTTAATTAAATTATTTACTACCCAAGATAGTGTAGCCCACATCGTGCTGCTCTATTCTATGGTCATAGCCTTAGGAGTATACCTTGGAAAAATCAAAATTGGCGGTATCTCGCTTGGTGTGACTTTCGTTCTTTTTGTCGGCATCATTGCCGGCCATATCGGTTTCACCGGCCCATTGCCAGTGCTGAATATTCTTCAGGATTTCGGACTAATTCTGTTCGTGTTCATGATTGGTTTGCAGGTGGGTCCAGGCTTCTTTGAAAGCTTCGGAAAAGGAGGAATAAAACTCAACATGCTTTCCTGCCTGGCAGTGCTGCTGAACATTCTGGTGATGTTTGGATGCTACTACATTTTCTTCGACACCAGCAAGTCTTCAAACTTGCCGATGATGATTGGAACGCTCTATGGCGCGGTGACAAACACTCCTGGATTGGGAGCCGCCAACGAAGCTCTGTTGAGCGTTTTCCCTAATGGCACCAACTTCGATATCGCATCGGGATATGCATGTGCCTATCCGCTCGGAGTTGTCGGAATCATCGGCGCTACACTCGCACTTAAATACATGTACAAGATTAACATGGAGCGCGAGAACGAAGAAGTACTTGAGCTGGAAAACGAGAACCCCGACGCCAAACCACATTCCATGCATCTAAAAGTATCTAACTCGTATATAGCCGGGCGCACGCTGATGGAAATATCGGAGTTTCTGAAACGTAACCTTGTTTGTACACGTATCATGCACAATGGCGAATTAAGCGTCCCGAGTAGAAATACAGTGTTCGAACTGGAAGACGAGGTTCTAGTGGTTTGCGCCGAAGCCGACGTTGAAGCTATTCAGGCTTTCATCGGCCCCCAGATAGATGCGCATTGGAACGAGGAAGACCAACCGCAACCAATCGTTAGCCGACGAATCATAATAACCAATAGCTCGATGAACGGTAAAACTATCGGCAAGATGAACCTCGGAGCTGTCTACGGAGTGAACGTAACAGGAATAATCCGCCAGGGAATGGAACTCTTCGTGAGTCCAAACTTCCACTTCCAGGTGGGCGACCGTGTGATGGTTGTAGGCCCGAAAGACAATGTGAAGCGAGTTGCCGAAATGATGGGAAACTCTGAAAGACGCCTCAATGCTCCAAACATAGCAACCATATTCGTGGGAATCATCGTGGGAATCATCTTCGGAACTCTCCCAATAGCCATTCCAGGAATGCCTGTTCCGTTAAAACTCGGTTTGGCAGGAGGACCACTTATTATAGCCATCCTTATCGGCCGTTTCGGTTACAGAATGCACCTCGTTACCTACACCACCGCATCGGCAAACATGATGCTTCGTGAGTTCGGTCTTGCACTATTCCTGGCGTCGGTAGGAATCAAAGCCGGAAACGGATTCTGGGAAACAGTCGTGCAGGGCGACGGATTGAAATATGTCTACACAGGTTTTATCATAACCGTGATTCCCATCCTCATCATAGGTACAATAGCCCGTGTGAAATTCAAGTTCAACTATTTCACAATTATGGGTATGATTGCCGGAACATATACCGACCCACCAGCACTGGCTTATGCCAATTCTGTTTGTGCAGGCGAGGCCCCGGCGCTAGGCTATTCAACGGTTTATCCGCTCACAATGTTCCTTAGAATATTCACAGCACAAATGATTGTACTATTCTTCTGCGGAACCTAAAGGTCAGCTATAACAATATATAAAAGGTCGGATGCTCTATTTATGAACTCCGACCTTTTTTGTTTTGCGTTTACGACGTTGGCACAAGAGCTATGCAGTTTTGTTTTGTATTTGCGGCACCAGCGCAAACGTGATGCTTTTAAATAGTGATGATAAACTATTTATTCTGAGTAACATAATCGGGTAAGGAGGCAAACCTAAAATCATATTTATCCCCCTACCCTATTTTATTTCTTTTAGAGATCATATGTGAAAGTAAATTCTTTCTCTGCATCCAACGTGTTACCCACGAAGCATCCTTTTCTAGAGAAATTCTCCAAGCGTTTACGGAGCTTCTCATCAAACGATGCTTTTAGATGGAAGTTGATGCTGAACTTGGTTACACGATGTTCTTGCATGTCTTCCTCACATTCTCCAACCTCAGCATAGCAATCCGAGAAATCGCTTCCGGCACGCTCGGCTTGTAATCCCATAACGGTTAGAGCGCAAGCAGCCAACGAAGATGCTAGCAGTTCAACCGGTGTTTGATATTCACCCAGTCCGCCAACTGATTTCACAGCGTCGGTTTGAACGTTGATTCCCGATGTATTGTGGACAGCATCTACATGTCCATGGGATTTGTACTTTGCAATTGTGATTGTCATAATCTTTATCCTCTTATCCTGTTTATTAATTTCCGAGCATGTTCTTTCGATAGTTTTTTGATTTGCAGCAGCTGTTCCGGGTCGTTTCTCAAAGCATACGATACGGCTGGAGTGCAGATATGGTCCTGCAAGTTAAACCGGCACAAAGCTGCAATCTCCTTTATTTGTTGCATAACTATTTCGTCTATAGGATAATCCTCGGATGCTCCAAAAGTGAAAGAAGGAATCAGAATCTTTCCTTTCAAAGCATCACCTTTTGAACCATGCGAAAAACCATGCACAAACACCAATTCAATCCAGCGATGCATTATAGAGGGCATGCTATACCAAAACACGGGGAATTGCAGAACTACAATATCAGCCTTCACCAGTTTCTCTTGTTCAGCCTTTACATCAATCTCGAAATTCGGATAAAGCTCGCTCAATATTGAGAACTCGGCGTTTGGGAAAGCATTCTTCAGCTCATCGATTATCAATCTGTTTGCCACGGAATCGTTCAAGTCTGTATGGCCAGAAACTATTAGAATATTATCCATCATTAAATCCTTTTACTTTAAAACTAAAAACCGTCGAACTCTTTGAAGAGTCCGACGGTCAAAATCTCTACTTTTTCTGTTCTTGTAGCTTACTTAACAGTCTTAGCGCTGTCAGCCATGTTAGCGGTAGAATCGTTCATTGTGCTGTCGTTAACAGTAGAATCGTTCATTGCGCTGTCGTTAGCGGTGCTGTCTGCATTAGGAGCAGGTTTTGTTTTGTCACCACAAGATGCGAAAGAGATAGCTGCAATAGCTACGAACATTAAAACTAATTTTTTCATTTTTCTTTGCTTTTAAATTCTGTAAGACAATTATTGGTTTATTAAAACAATGCAAAGGTATGTATTTTTCCAATACACCATGCAAGTTCCTGAAAAATTTTTCGGGATTTATTGTAACCTTTCCGTAAACCACTGAAATCAAGAAGTTCTATACGCCTTGTTTTTGAGACGACGGAGTGAACAATAGTTCCTCGGAGTCGGATTTTTTATCGATTACGATAGTTGAACCCTTGGAAATAGACTCGGAAAGAATGAGTTCGCCCAATCCATCTTCGATGTAGTTTTGTATGGCACGTTTCAGCGGACGGGCGCCAAATTGTACATCATAGCCTTTGGTAGCGACAAATTCTTTTGCTGCATCAGTAATCTGGAGCTCGTAGCCGATGTTCTTCACACGACTGAGCAATCCTAACAGTTCGATGTCGATGATGCGCTTGATGGCATTGAGGTCAAGCTGGTCGAAAGTAATTATTTCGTCCAAACGGTTCAGGAATTCAGGGGCGAACTGCTTGCTGAGGCTCTTTTGGATTATGGCGCGAGCACGTTCCTTGTCGTGTTCGCTCTTTGAGAGGCCGTTAAGATTAACTGCGTTGAAACCTACTCCTTGCCCGAACTCTTTGAGCTGACGAGTGCCGGCATTGGAAGTCATTATGATAACGGTGTTGCGGAAATCTATTATCCTGCCGTTGCCATCGGTTAGTCGACCTTCGTCGAGCACTTGCAGAAGCATATTGAATACATTGCCGTGGGCTTTCTCTATTTCGTCGAGCAGGATGATTGAGTAGGGATGACGACGTACGCGTTCCGTGAGCTGTCCGCCCTCTTCGTAGCCTACATATCCCGGGGGAGCGCCTATAAGTCGAGAGGTGTTGAAGCTTTCGGAGTATTCGCTCATGTCTATTCGGATCAGCGCATCTTTAGAGCCGAACATTTTTTCGGCTAGTCGTTTTGCAAGATATGTTTTACCCACGCCCGTCGGGCCAAGGAACATGAAGGTTCCTATGGGATGATTCGGGTCTTTCAATCCCAAACGATTACGGCGAATTGCTTTCACCATTTTGTCTATGGCCGGGTCTTGTGCTATGACGACTTGTTTCAGTTCGGCATCCATATTTTTCAGTCTGATTCCTTCGGCCTGTTTCATACGTTGCACTGGCACTCCGGTCATCATTGAAACGACGTCGGCTACATCGTCTTCGGTTATTCTAACCTTTTCGTTGCTTTCATTTTTCTGCCATTTTTCTTGTGCTTCGGCGAGTTGTTTTTCCAATTCGGCTTGTTTATCGCGATAGCTGGCAGCGAGTTCGAAATCTTGTGCTTTAACTGATTTCTGTTTCTTTTCCTGAATAATATCCAGTTGTTTTTGGATGTCGACAATTTCTTTTGGAACCTCGGCGTGCTGGAGATGTATTCGCGACCCCACTTCGTCCATTGCATCTATGGCTTTGTCGGGGAAGAAACGGTCGGTTACATATCTATCTGTCAGTCTGACGCAGGCTTTGAGTGATTCGTTTGAATAGTCGACGTGGTGATGTTCCTCGTAGCGTTCCTTTATGTTTTGGAGAATTTGGATTGTTTCGTCGACCGTTGTGGGTTCGACCATTACCTTTTGGAATCGACGTTCCAACGCTCCGTCTTTCTCGATTGAGTTACGATATTCATCGAGTGTCGTTGCTCCGATGCACTGAATTGTACCGCGTGCCAGAGCCGGTTTGAGTATATTGGCTGCATCCATCGAGCCTGGCGTTGAGCCGGCTCCGACGAGGGTATGTATCTCGTCTATGAATATAATGAGGTCGGAATTCTGCTCGATTTCTTTAATCAATGCTCGGATACGTTCTTCGAACTGTCCGCGATATTTCGTGCCGGCCACAATGGCAGTCATATCGAGTGTCACCACTCGTTTGTTGAACAACACGGGCGATGTTATTCGCTTAACTATCATTTGTGCCAGTCCTTCAACGATTGCACTTTTTCCAACTCCGGGCTCGCCTATAAGGATGGGATTATTTTTCTTCCGCCGACCCAGGATTTCGCTCACACGCAGGATTTCTTTTTCGCGTCCGACCACCGGGTCGAGCTTGCCTTCTATGGCAGCAGCTGTGAGGTCGGTTCCGAAATTGTCGAGTACGGGAGTTTTAGATTTCGTTTGTTGTTTCTGACTTGTTCGCGCGGCGGAGTCTTTGTTTTGCTGACTGAAAACGGGTTCATCTTCTTCCTCATCGGCCATATCGATTCCATCGCGTGTTTGATTAGCCTTTTGTTGTAAATAAAGCAGGGCCGTTTCATAGTTCAGCGAATTTCTCTCGAGTAGATTCTTGGCTCCATTTCCGGCATTATCGTGTAGCAGGGCGAGCAGCAAATGATGCAGGTCGACAGTTTCGGTTCGTTGTCGTCGTGCCTCGAGTACTGCCAATCTGAGAATATTATTGGCCTGTTCGTTCAGCAGCATGTCAGCTGGCGGTATGTCGGCCTTGTTGTCACTCTTTCGAATGAGTTCCTCGAGTTCGTTTTTCAAACTCTCTATATTCACATTCAAGCTTGCTATCATTGTCGGCACGAGTCCGTTTTTCTCTCTAAGTATGGCCAGAAGAATATGTTCCGGTCCTATCGATTCGCTTGCAAGTCGTTCGGCTTCTTCTTTGCTGAACGACAGAATCTCCGAAACCTTTTGTGAAAACTGGTTCATAATGTTGTTTACCTTTCTATGTTATACGGGGTTCTAAATAATCTCTTTCTCAATTGCAAAGGCTGTGCCAAGCGTCGCAAGGCCCCAAAACTGTTTGGTTTCTTGTCTGCAACACTGTTGCAAGGCTCAAACTGTTTGGTTTCTTGTCTGCAACACTGTTGCAAAGCCCGAACCGTTTGGTTTCTCGTCTGCAACGTTGTTGCAAAGCCCGAACCGTTTGGTTTCTCGTCTGCAACGTTGTTGCAAGGCTCAAACCGTTTGGTTTCTCGTTTGCAACGTTGTTGCAAGGCTCAAACCGTTTGGTTTCTCGTTTGCAACACTGTTGCAAGGCCCAAACCGTTTGGTTTCTTGTCTGCAACACTGTTGCAAGGCCCGAACTGTTTGGTTTCTCGTTTGCAACGTTGTTGCAAGGCCCGAACCGTTTGGTTTCTCGTTTGCAACATTGTTGCAAGGCTAAAACCGTTTGGTTTCTCATCTGCGGAACTTCCGCGAGGCCCAAACCATTTGGTTTCTCATCTGCGGAACTTCCGCGAGGCCCAAACCATTTAGTTTCTCGTTTGCGGGACTTCCGCGAGGCTCAAACCATTTAGTTTCTCATTTGCGGAACTTCCGCGAGGCTCAAACTATTTGATTTCTCATCTGCGGAAGTTCCGCGGAGCTCAAACCATTTAGTTTCTCATCTGCGGAACTTCCGCGGGGCCCAAACCATTTGGTTTCTCATCTGCGGAAGTTCCGCGGAGCTCAAACTATTTGGTTTCTTATTTGCGGGACTTCCGCGAGGCCAAAACCATTTGGTTTCCTGTCTGCGGAACTCCCGCAAACGATAAACCGGTTGTTTTACTCCTTCGCTCATGGCGCAACGATTTTACGATATAATCATCCAACCTCTTCAGGATGAAAAGAGCGAATACATCGTGGTTCGACATATCCGCTCTCTTTGTTTGTTACACCTTTTCTATATATATAGGCCTACAAATTCAGCTCGGCGAGTTTGCCACGCAACTTTTTGCAGGTTGATGAACTAGCCGGAACGAGAGGCAGTCGGAGTATGTTTTCAATCATGCCCATTTCGCTGAGAAGGGCTTTGCAGCCTGCCGGATTACCGTCGACGAAGAGCAATTTGTAAAGCTCGGCCAAACTATTGTGAATCTTTCGGGCTCCGAGCATATCGCCATCGAGCGCACAGTGAACCATCTTGGAAAATTCTTTCGGAAGAGCGTTGCCGATTACTGATATCACGCCTACTGCACCGCTTGCAATGAGGGGGAAGGTGAGAGCGTCGTCGCCACTGATGACCTCAAATCGTTCGGGTTTATTTTTGATTATCTCATTAGCCTGGTCGGCATTTCCCGAGGCTTCTTTTATTGCCACGACGTTAGAACAATCGGCAGCTATACGCAGGGTTGTTTCGGCAGTCATATTCACTCCGGTTCGGCCCGGCACGTTGTAGAGAACTATTGGCAGCCGGCTATCTTGCGATATTGCTTTGAAGTGCTGGTAAATTCCTTCCTGACTGGGTTTGTTGTAGTACGGGCAGATGCTTAGCATACCGTCTATTCCGCTCCAGTCGGTACTGTTCATCTCTCGAATCACAGCAGCCGTGTTGTTTCCGCCACAATATTTCAGAATCGGAACCCTGCCGGAAACGATTGCCTTAACGGTATCGGTTATTTTATTCTTCTCGTCGGCAGAGAGGCAGGGAGTTTCGCTTGTCGTGGCGAGTATGCAAAAGAAATCGGCCCCATTTGTCAGCTGGTATTCAATCAATCGTTCTAGGGCTTTGAAGTCAACGGCTCCATCTTTTTTGAATGGTGTGATGAGCGCAATTCCTAAACCATGAAATACGTTCCGCATAATATTATTGCTTTTAATCAGTTGCTTGCAAAAGTAAGTTCAATATTTTATATCCCAAAGAAACAGGGCGTTGGCGGGCATGCTTTCTCCGGCATCACAGCGCGAACCCGAATCGAGTATTTGTTTAAATTCAGCGAGAGTTGTTCTACCGCGGCCTACTTCAATAAGAGTTCCCACAACAGCGCGCACCATATTTCGGAGGAAACGGTCGGCGGTTATTCTGAAGAACCAACGCGAAGCAAGGGTGCACTCATCGGCGGGGAGCTGATGCCATGCGGCTTCGATTACGTTGCAAATAGTTGTTTTCGAATCGGCTCCCGTTTTGCAAAAGCATTTGAAATCTTTCTGCCCGAGAAGAAGTTTTGCAGCATCATTCATCTTCTCAAAATCGAGTTTGTAGCGCAGTTCGCATGAGTAATGACGCTGAAATGCGTCTTTCTCGGTGTGCAGATAGTAGTGATAGGTTCGCGACTTAGCCGAGAATCGGGCGTGAAAATCGTTATCAACCTGCTCAACGGCCGATACGGAAATATCATTCGGGAGAAAACGGTTCAGCTTGTAAACCAAATCATGCTCGTCGATTGAGTTCCCCAAATCGAAATGCGCAACCATCATTCGGGCATGCACTCCGGCATCTGTTCGCCCAGCTCCGGTTATCGAAGTATTAGTTCGCATAATTGTGGTGAGCGCGTTTTCCAAAACCTCTTGCACGGATATTCCGTTTGGCTGAATTTGCCAGCCGTGATAGCGAGTTCCATCGTAGGAAAGCTTGATAATGTATCGTTGCATAATGCAGCAAAATTACTATAATACGCTCGGCCTCAACAGAACCTCGCAGATAGAAATGATGTATTGTTTCGATGTTTCATGCCCGAAGTGATTAACTTTGTCCGGCAGAAATCAAATAATAACCAATAGTTTATGGATAACATCAAGACTCTTTTTCTAGCCGTTC
Organism: Prevotella micans F0438; assembly: GCF_000243035.1. Taxonomy (NCBI): domain Bacteria; kingdom Pseudomonadati; phylum Bacteroidota; class Bacteroidia; order Bacteroidales; family Prevotellaceae; genus Prevotella; species Prevotella micans. Next base: position 564,627 of record NZ_JH594521.1, on the reverse strand, counting down.
TGGCATTAGTTTCGTTTGCTTCATGCATCAAAGACGAAGCGCCGAATCAGGAAGCCGATATCCTTTCGTGCAAGGTTGGCGATGGCCTGCTCATCCGCGAACCAATAATCACGAACGATGAAGTTCGACTATATGTCAACGGTTGGATCGACCTCACGAATTTGGCACCCATATTCACACTCACCGAGGGCGCAACAATAGAACCGGCAAGCGGAACTGCACGTAATTTCACCACACCGCAAAACTACACGGTAACGTCGCAAGACGGACGGTGGAAGAAAACCTACAAGGTGTCGTTCCTCTCGGACGACCTCGCAACCGAATATCATTTCGAGAATATGAAATGGTACGAATATGCCGACGACGAAAGCCAACCGGCAAAGAAATATTTCCACATATTCTTCGACAAAACATCCGACAACAGCGAAATGGAATGGGGAAGCGGCAATGCAGGATTCATGATAACAAACAACAACGCACAGGCCGAAGACTATCCCACCAGTCAAGCCAACGACGGATATATCGGCAAATGCGCCAAACTCACAACCGTGAGCGCGGGCGAGCTGGGTAAAATGTTTGGCGCACCAATCGCAGCCGGCAACCTCTTCACGGGAACATTCCAAATCAACCCAACCGATATGCTCAAGTCAACCCGGTTCGGATTACCATTCAGCAAGAAACCGCTCGAGCTCACAGGCTACTACAAATACAAAGCCGGCACAACATTCACAAACAAAGAAGGCAACGAGGTCAAGGGACAGAAGGACGACTTCTCTATCTATGCCGTCTTCTATGAAGTGACACCCGAAGTACCCACACTCGACGGAACCAATTCGCAAACCAGTCCGAACATCGTTCTCGCTGCAGAGCTCGACGAACGACACGAAACCGACCGCTGGACACGATTCTCCATACCCTTCAAACCTGTGGCTAACCGAACCATCGACGCCGAGAAACTCAAAGCGGGGAAATATAATCTAGCCATCATCATGTCGTCGAGCAAAGACGGCGGACTGTTCAACGGCGCCGTAGGAAGCACGCTCTATGTCGACGAATTGCAATTATTCTATGAGAAATAAAATCATCACCCTCCTGCTCGTCATCAGCGCAGTTGCCCACGCGCAAACCGACCGTACCGAAGCCCTCATCCTGTCAGAAAACAACGGCTGGGAATACGAAGTGAAAGCCGGCATAAATATCGGTGGAGCATCGCCCATTCCGCTGCCTGTGGAGATTCGCAAGGTTGAAAGCTATAGTCCGAAATTCAACGGAACCATCGAAGGCGTAGTTACTAAATGGCTAGGCGCCGAAAAGAAATGGGGAATCTCGGCCGGACTAAAGTTCGAAGAAAAAGGAATGATAACCGGCGCACAGGTGAAAGCCTACGGTATGGAAATAATCAGCGAAGGCAGTCGAGTGTCGGGCCTCTGGACAGGCCACGTAAAAACAAACTACAACAGCACGATGCTCACCATCCCCGTCATGGCAAACTACAAACTTGGCAGACTCTGGAAAGTACGTGCCGGTCTATTTGCCTCCCTCAAACTCGACGGCGACTTCACTGGCAGCGTGAGCGACGGTTATCTACGCGAAAAAACACCAGTCGGACAAAAAATCGCTTTCACCAACGGCAATTCAGCCACCTACGACTTCGGCTCTCATCTTTGCCACATGCAATGGGGAGCCCAGATGGGCGGAACCTGGCGCGCCTTCAATCATTTCACCGTGAACGCCGACCTCACATGGGGATTCAACGACATATTCGAAAGCAATTTCAAGACAATCTCTTTCAAACTAATTCCCATCTATCTGAACCTCGGATTCGGGTACAGATTCTAAAAGCAAAAACATTATATGAACGAAAAAATCAGAATAAAAGACATCGCCGAACGAGCCGGCGTGAGCGTAGGAACCGTAGACCGCGTGTTGCACAACCGCTCCAAAGTTTCGAAAGAAGCGCTCGCAAAAGTTCAGAAAGCCCTCAGCGAAATGAACTATCAGCCCAACGTATATGCAAGCGCGTTGGCTTATAATCGTAGTTACACATTCCACTGCATCATTCCCAAACACAGCCGGGAAGAATATTGGGAGGAAATAGAACTCGGAATAAAGAAAGCAACCGAACAGCAGAGAGACTTCCGAGTAGAAGCCCAACTGATGTACTACAATCGACTGGACCCTGACTCGTTCGTCAAAATCCATAAAGAATGTCTCCAGCAAAAGCCCGACGGAGTGATTCTCGTGCCCCCAACCCTGGAACTCACTCAACCATTTGCCGACGAACTGCACGCAGCAAAAATTCCTTTCATCCTGCTCGACTCCAATATGCCCGAAGTGCAGCCGCTATCGTTCTACGGACTCGACTCCGTGCAAAGCGGCAAGTTCGCAGCCCGAATGTTCATGCTCCTGGCCCATGCCGAACCAGCCGTGATGCTAATGAAACAAACCATAAACGGACGAGTACTAAACCGACAGCAAGAAAACCGAGAAGTGGGCTTCAGAGCCTACATGAAAGAGCATTTCCAAAACACGGAAATAATCGACCTCAACCTCCCGCTCAGGTTAAACCAAAAACATCACGAACTGATACTCGAAAAAACATTCAACGAGCATCCCGAAATACGCCACATCATAACCCTCAACTCAAAAGCCTCAATCGTGGGCAACTATCTCCACAAAACAAGCCGGAACGACGTACAAATAATGGGCTACGACATGACCAACCGCAACGCCGAATGCCTACGCCGAGGAAACATATCCTTCATCATCACCCAGCACGCCTATCAACAAGGATTTCTAAGCATCGATACACTATTCAAAGCCATCGTGCTAAAGAAAAAAGTGCGACAGGCCAACTACATGCCCATCGACCTCATCACGAAAGAAAACATCGACTTCTATCACCGCACCCTACTCTGAACATGAATATCGTTCAACGAAACCTATTCAGCATCTTACGGGCGGGAGCTTTCAACGACCGAACTCTCCCGCCCGAACCGATGTCGGCCTACAAATGGCAAACACTATTCGAAATCGTCAGTACGCAAAACCTCATCGCCCCATTCGCCATCGGAATAAGCCAGTTCGACAACAACAAACAAACGAATCTGCCCGATAGCCTGAAAGAAATCATTAGCCAATCCCCCACCCCATCCCACCCCAAAACCGAGAAAACCATAACCCTTGCCAATCCGTTCCTCAACCGAAAGCTCCACAAAATAATCGACAACGAACGCCACAGCATCGACACCTCCGTTGAAACACTTAAAGCGCTACGCATCATCATCGACAACCTCAAAGCAATGCTCAACAGCGGAGTAAACATCGGTACCCTAATAGAACTCGGACAATATCTCCGTACCGGCGGACACAAGATAGACTTCCTCAAACTCGAACGCTGGATAGCCACCCTCCACCTCCAATCCGCAGCCCAATTTCAAGGCAACATCCTCATCGAGTTCTTCGGTTTCGAACCCGACGAACTCCCATTCGTTTCCCGAACCGACCCCAAAGTCAGCAGAATAATCATCCGCAAACTCAACCACCTCCAAAAGCTCGTCGCCTCGCACAGTCCGCTAAAAACCAACAGCCGCCTCATCCGTCGCAACTTCAAGCACGCCCCCACCTACCTACGTTATGCCCCACTAGAAACAACCAGCAACCTCCTCTACAACATCTTCCACTTCATTTCCGACATCGAAGAATAATCTTCCCCAATTCGAATCCACATAAATATCACACAAGTTTATCCCAAACCCACGTCTGGGCGCACTTCTGCCACGAAAAGACTAAAATCAACGAGGAAACACAAGGTTAATTTAAGTCGACGCTGAGTGCACCAACGCCCTAAGTCTTTCCCATTCGGCCGATAAGCCCGCATGTAGGGACAGACCCCGTGTCTGTCCGCCTCTCTGCCAACTCGGTCTGCCTACCGCATAACATATTGGAGCCTACCGGGGCGATGGATATTTATCCCGTCCCTGTAGGACGGTGCGGACAGACACGGGGTCTGTCCCTACATGCGGGCTGACGCCCGAGTTGGCATACGTGTCTATCATTTATTGTACATCCGTGGCTTAAGCAAATTCTTAAACCGAACTCACATAATAGGGCGCACTTCTGCCATGGAAGAAAGACAAAAAACAAACTAAAATGTATTTCTGCCATGGAAGAAAGACAAAAAACAACGATGGAGACGGCAAATATCGACAACATTCTACTCCCAACGGCTTAGGCACTAGCACCTAATCGTGCGTTTGCTCAAAAAAGGCATACCTTTGTCGCAACAATACCAGTCAAGAGTATGAAAAAGATAATATTACTCGCAATGAGCATAATTTTGCTTTCCGGATGCCGGGAAAGTCTAGAAGAACAAGCAGCCAGAAATTGTAAAGAATTCACGGAGAAAAACTGTCCTACTCCGGTGCAACTCAATATACGAATGGATAGTATGGTATACGAAAACACAACCCGCACCATTCGATATTATTACACCCTCAGCGGCCCGGCCGACAACGAAAAAGCGGCCCACAAAATGCAAAAGGAACTGCGCAGCCTTCTGCTCACGGCGGTCAAAAGCGACACGGGCACGAAGATTTATAAAGACGCCGGATTCAACTTCCGATACACCTATCGCTCCGAAAAATCACCCGCCACAATACTGTTCGACACCACTTTCGGGGAAAAAGACTATTGAACCTTAATTCATTAAAAGAAAAAATGTAGCTATGAAACTCTCCGAACTCAAAACCGGCCAGAGCGGTATAATAATAAAAGTATCCGGTCATGGCGGATTCCGTAAACGCATCATCGAAATGGGCTTCATTAGCGGGAAACGGGTAGAGGTACTGCTCAATGCACCGCTACGCGACCCGGTGAAATATAAAATCATGGGCTACGAGGTTAGCCTTCGGCACAGCGAGGCCGATTTGATTGAAGTCCTGCCCGACCATGAAGAGACGCACTCCGAAATACAAACCGAAACACTTCATGGACTGAAATGCAACGACCACGCACCGCTTTCGGATAAGATGAAAGAGGCCCTGAAACAAAAACGACATACCATAAACGTGGCTCTCGTGGGCAATCCAAACTGCGGTAAAACATCTCTCTTCAATTTCGCCTCCGGGGCACACGAACGAGTGGGAAACTATTCGGGCGTCACGGTAGATGCTAAATATGGCTGGGCCGAATTCGAAGGTTATCGCTTCGAACTGGTTGATTTACCGGGAACATACAGCTTGTCGGCCTACAGTCCGGAGGAACTCTACGTAAGAAAACAACTCGTCGAAAAGACACCCGACGTGGTGATAAACGTTATCGACGCATCAAATCTGGAACGCAATCTCTATCTCACTACCCAACTCATCGACATGCATCTACGCATGGTTTGTGCACTGAACATGTTCGACGAAACCGAGCAACGAGGCGACCACATCGACCACCAGAAACTGTCCGAACTGTTCGGCGTGCCAATGGTTCCCACGGTGTTCACCACCGGTCGGGGCGTCGACCAACTCTTCCGAGAAATCATCGCAACCTACGAGGGACAAGAAGATTCACAACCCAATTTCAGACACGTGCACATCAATCACGGTCATGAGCTCGAACATGGTATCGACGAAATTCAAGAACATCTGAAACAGGAAGCCGATCTTCGACAAAAATACTCAACCCGCTATCTGGCCATAAAACTCCTCGAAAACGATGCCGAGGTGGAAAAAATAATCTCCCGACTACCCGATGCAAAAGAGATTATAGAGCATCGTAACCAAGCTGCCGCACGCGTAAAAGAAGAAACGGGAAACGATAGCGAAACGGCCGTTATGGATGCAAAATATGGCTTCATCCACGGGGCTCTGAAGGAAGCCGAATATTCCACCGGTCGGCAGAAAGATACCTACAGAACCACGCATGTCATCGACGCTGTGCTCACAAACCGCTACCTGGGATTCCCCATTTTTTTGCTATTGCTTCTGCTGATGTTCAGCGCAACATTCACCCTCGGACAATATCCCATGGACTGGATTGAAGCTGGCGTGGAGTGGCTGGGTAATCTCATCAGCGAAACATTGCCCGACGGACCGATAAAGGATATGCTCATCGACGGCGTAGTAGGCGGCGTGGGCGCCGTGATTGTGTTTCTGCCGCAAATCCTGATTCTCTATTTCTTCATTTCCTACATGGAAGATTGCGGATATATGGCGCGCGCAGCCTTCATCATGGATAAACTAATGCACAAGATGGGACTCCACGGCAAATCGTTCATTCCGCTCATAATGGGTTTCGGATGTAACGTACCGGCAATTATGTCAACCCGAACCATCGAAAGCCGTCGCAGCCGATTGGTCACGATGCTCATCCTCCCGATGATGAGTTGTTCGGCTCGAGTTCCCATCTACATCATGATAACCGGCTCGTTCTTTGCCCTGAAATATCGTTCGCTTGTAATGCTGTCGCTCTATCTCATCGGTATAATCATGGCCGTCGTCCTGAGTCGCCTTTTCACGAAAACTGTGGCTAAAGGCGAGGACACACCCTTCGTGATGGAACTTCCGCCCTATCGTTTCCCAACATGGAAAGCCATCGGACGACACACCTGGGAGAAGGGCAAACAATATCTCAAAAAAATGGGCGGAATAATCCTCGTTGCATCGATAATCGTCTGGGCGCTGGGCTATTTTCCTATCCCCGACAACCCAGATATGGGAAAACAAGAACGACAGGAACAGAGCTATATCGGTAAACTCGGCCATACCATCGAACCACTCTTCAAAGCACAAGGATTCGACTGGAAACTCGACATGGGACTCCTAGCTGGAGTCGGTGCCAAGGAAATCGTAGCCTCAACGCTGGGCGTACTCTATTCGAACAATGATTCTTTCAGCGACGACAATGATTTCAACGACGAAGGCGGTAAATACGAAATCCTACACCGGCAGATAACTGCCGAGGTGGCCCGCGAAAATGGAATAAGCTATAAGGAGGCTGAACCCATAGCCACACTCACAGCCTATTGTTTCCTTTTGTTCGTATTGCTCTATTTCCCTTGTGTTGCAACCATCGCGGCTATCAAAGGCGAAACCGGAAGCTGGAGATGGGCACTCTTTGCGGCCGGCTATACAACCGCGCTTGCATGGATTGTTAGCGCAGCCGTGTTCCAAATCGGCCGACTTTTCATTTGAAAAATCACATCACACAATCAATATACACCCGATTATGAAACAGAGCATCATCTCAACAAACCACCTCGAACTAACCCTCGCGGAGGTTATAGCCGAATGCGAACGCGACCGAATATTTGTTCTCACCGACGACAACACTGTGCACAAATGTTGGCCGAAAATAAGCTCGTTTCTCTGTTTGAAAAGGGCGCAGTTAATTACTATTGATTCAGATGACAAGAACAAAAACCTCGCCTCGCTCGAATATGTTTGGAATGCGTTTCAGTCGGGCGGCGCCACTCGTCACTCGCTCCTTATTAATCTTGGCGGCGGAATGGTGACCGACCTCGGAGGATTCGCCGCCGCAACCTTCAAACGTGGTATAAATTTCATCAATATTCCCACAACCCTGCTCGCAATGGTCGATGCTGCTGCAGGCGGAAAGACAGGCATAAATTTCGGCGGACTGAAAAACGAAATCGGTCTTTTTGCCCAACCCAACTTCGTTATAATAGACGCCGAATGGCTTGAATCGCTCGACCATGCGAACATTCTCAGTGGCTATGCCGAGATGCTCAAACACGGCCTGTTATCATCGCGCAATATGTGGGCCGAGCTTATCGATATTCCAACCCTCGCCGAAATTCAACCGCTGATTGGGCCAAGTATAGAAGTAAAAGAACGAATTGTTGAAGCCGACCCCAACGAACATGGCTTGCGCAAGGCTTTGAATTTTGGTCACACCTTCGGTCATGCATTCGAAGAATGGGCCATGAAACGCTCGCCTATTCTGCACGGCTACGCGGTTGCCTTCGGACTTATTGCCGAGCTTTATCTCTCAACTATTCTAACCGGATTCCCATCAGCCGACATGTACAAGACCGTACAATTCATTCGCGAAAACTACGGTTCGCTACCAATCACATGCAACGACTATCCAGAACTGATTGACCTCATGCGTCACGACAAAAAGAATCGCGGTTCGCAAATCAAATGTACCCTTCTCGAACAAATCGGAACTCCTCACCTCGACTACTCTCTCAACGAAAACTATATAAAAGAAGCCCTCGATTTTTCCAGATTCACATAAACATCATTCCAATGATTAAAACACCAACATCGAAGACAGTTAGTCGGTATACTCGAAGTCGTTGAGCTCTTCGATGTCTTCGATTTCGTCTTCGGATAACAGAGAAGAGTGTTCGAAGTCGGCACCCTCGGCATGAATTTCATCTTCGAAGAGTAACAGGTCTTTATCGCGGTGAACCAACGATTCGTCAGAAGTTATGCTTTGAAGTTTGTTGCTCTCGGAGTTTAGCTCACGCCAAAGAATGTCTTTCAGCTCGTTGATACCCAAGCCAGTGACGGCTGAAATGAATACTGCCGGCAAATCGGACGGTAAGGTTTCGCGAAGCATTTCAATGAGCTCGTCGTCAAGTAAATCGCTTTTCGTTATTGCCAGCACGCGATGTTTGTTGAGCATTTCAGGATTGAACTTACGCAGTTCGTTGAGCAGAACTTTATAGTCGTGAGCTATGTCGTCGGTGTCGCCGGGTACCATGAACAGCAGGAGTGAGTTACGTTCGATGTGGCGTAGGAATCGCAAACCGAGACCCTTCCCTTCACTTGCACCTTCGATGATTCCCGGAATATCGGCCATTACAAAACTCTGTCCTTCCCGATAGCTCACGATTCCGAGCGATGGCTCCATGGTTGTGAATGGATAGTTGGCAATTTTGGGCTTCGCGCTCGAGAGAGCGGAGAGTAGTGTCGACTTTCCTGCGTTGGGGAAGCCCACTAATCCAACATCAGCCAGGAGCTTTAGTTCAAGGATAACGGTCATCTCTTGCATCGGTTCGCCGGGTTGGGCATAGCGCGGAGCTTGATTAGTGGACGTGCGGAATTGGAAATTCCCCAATCCTCCGCGGCCACCTTTGAGTAGCATAACCGTTTGTTTGTCGTTGGCTACGTCGCAAACATATTTTCCTGTTTCGGCGTCGTAGACTACCGTCCCGCACGGCACATCAATATATACGTCCTTGCCGTCGGTTCCGTGACACTTGTCGCGCCCGCCGTTTCCACCATGCTCGGCATAAACGTGACGCTGATATTTGAGATGTAACAGTGTCCAGTAGTTGTGATTTCCACGCAAGTACACGTTTCCTCCTCGACCACCGTCGCCTCCATCGGGTCCACCGTTGGGGTTGTACTTCACATGGCGCAGGTGCATAGAGCCACGTCCACCTTTGCCCGAGCGGCAATATATTTTTACGTAGTCAACGAAATTGCTATCCATTATTTTCGAACATCGGTTAGGGTGTTCAGAGTTTTTCTATGATTTCGGTTATCTTACCGAAGATTTCGTCTATCCCGCCGAGACCTTCAATGTGGTGATGTATGCCTTCGTTTTTATACCAATCGATTAGTGGCGAGGTCTGCGTGTGATAAACGTCGAGTCGTTTCTTGATTGTTTCCTCGTTGTCGTCGGTTCTGCCGCTTTGCTTTCCGCGTAGTACTAGTCGGTTCATGAGTTCGTCTTCTGGAACATAGAGTTCAATCATTGCAGCGACGGAATGGTTTCGTTCGGCGAGCATCTTCTTGAGCGCTTCGGCTTGCGGAATGGTACGTGGGAATCCGTCGAAGATTACACCTTTGTGTTCCTTGCCGAACGAATCGTAGACTCCGGCTAGGATGTCAATCATCAGCTCGTCGGGGATGAGCTGTCCGTTGTCGATGTATTTCTTTGCTGTTTTGCCGAGTTCTGTTCCGGCTTTGATTTCACTGCGGAGTACGTCGCCAGTGGAAATATGTCCTAGTCCGTACTTCTCAATCATTTTATCGCTCTGGGTACCTTTTCCTGCACCGGGAGCTCCGAATATTACAATGTTCTTCATCATTCTTTCACTAAAGTGTATATGTCTTTTAAGTTTCTCCCTTGTTGATTGTAATCGAGTCCGTAGCCCACTATGAAGTCGTTCGGAATTTCCATTGCCGCGTATTCAATATTGAGCGGTACTGTGAGTTTGTCTGGCTTTAATAGAAGTGTGCAGACATGTAGTCCGGCAGGGCAATGAGTTCCGAGTGTGTCGAGCATGCGTTCTATTGTTCGTCCGGTATCTACGATATCTTCCACGATGATAATCTCGCGGTTGCGGATATCTTCGTTTAGTCCGATAACCTCTTTTATCGTCCCAGTGGATGTGGTTCCTTGATAGGATGCCAGCTTCACGAACGATATTTCGCACGGTATGGTGAGATTCCTCATCAGGTCGGCCGCGAAGATGAACGACCCGTTGAGCACCGCAAGCAGTAGCGGATTCTTCCCTGCCATGTCGCGGTTTATACGTTCAGCCACTTCTTTGATACGTTTCAGGATTTCGGCCTCCGGTATGGAGGTTTCGAATGTTTTGTCGTTGATTGTTACTCGACTCATTGATTTTCTGTTTGAAATAATTTCGCGCAAAAGTACTAAAACAAGGTGATTTTGTTAGCTTGGCATTGCACCGTCGCTAGAACTTGATAAACGTAAGTCTGACGGAATCGGTGGAGAGTTCTAGGTTTTTCCGATTGAACGAGACCGTATAGGTAGGTGTGAACGACTGTATGCCAAACAGTCTGAGATATGATTCGTCGGTGAGCGGCCGGTCTCCGTTTTGGCGGTCATATATATATGGTTCGGTTAATTCGAGTTTTCCGTCAATCTGTTTGAAGCGATAGAGAATACTGGTGTGGGTTCCCGATTTGTCTTCGAGTTGGAGAAGTTTTCCTTGGAATAACCAGTAGATTCTGTCGTGCGAAAAATCGGTCGTCGTGATTTGTCCTGTGGAACTTGTGTGGCGCATTGAGCGTAGATGCCACATGCCTTCGAGTGCCCCGGGATAGTTGTCGGTTTCGAGTGAACAGCTCACTAGGATTGTTGCTATGAGTGCTATGATGATATTTTTTTTCATGTTTTGTTTTCCTTTTGTTTAGAGTTTCAGCAAGCCACGCTTTGCTATAGTTATTTGCATTCCATAGTTTATTCCGCCGAGGATTGCTCCGAAATCGGCTCCGGCTCCAACGGTGATACTCATTCCGTCAAGCCAGCGGTAGCGGTTTCCCAGGAATCTATAGGATGTTTCGGCTAGGAGACTAACATTATGATGTTGGTCGAAATAAGGTTCTTCATAGGTTCCGAGTCCTTTCTGCCATGTTGCTAAGAATCGCCAGTCGAGATACTCGCTGGGATGACCGCCAAGTCCGATGTGGAAGGCTTCGAAGCGATTGTTTGCAACTAATATACGTCCATCGGTGTTGTAGATTGGTGAACGATAGAGTGGATTGCCCATCACCTGCCCCCAGTGCTGATGCCCCGTATATATATAATGATTGTAGAAGTTATCTTTTCCGCCTATGTGGTCGGCAATAGTATTCGTATGGTCATGGTAAATCGGTCCGCTTTGATATTGTGTGTATAGATATTCGAACACGAAATCGTTTATCCAATTGTCGGGTTTGTAATTGTATTCGAATCCGATTTGCCAGTCTTTGAAGTCGTAGAGCAGAAAGCGCCGCTTTACTTTTTTAGTCCACTCGGTGCCGTTTCCATAACCATCATAGTCTAGCTGGAACATACTCGACTGATCTTCGAAGAACTTGTCGGCATATATAGCTACCATGTGCCAGTCGCCGTCGTATTTCAACTTGGCCATCCAGCTTCCCAACTGGTCGCCAGCGATATTCTGATATGTTGTTTCTCCTGCATCAGATCCTCCGGGTAACAGTGCGTTAATAAAGTCGCGTGGCCTCGTTCCGCCTTTCATGGGTTGCATCGTTCCATTGGGCTGTATAACATATCCTGTTCCTCCAAAGAGGGTCACCATTTCCAATCCCATTTCCAACGACCATGGGCAGAACACTTCCTCGTTAGAAATCTTAAGGAAGCCTGCTTTTGAATGATAAAGAACGTTGTCGGCATATCTACTTTTCTTGCCTGTGAAATCGTGCTGCCAATTCTGGTCGGTCATGGCGCCATAGGCCAGATGTCCTTTGAGGTGTAACCAGCCATTGAACACTGGAAGAGTCCAATAATCGGGCAGAGCTACTCTTATCTGCGGAATCGGACGGGTATTTATACCAAGCGTTTGTGCACCGGTACTGAGCTTAGTATTCTTCATCATCATGGGTTCCTCCTTGGCACCTACGGTTAGCTTCCCTTTGAGCCATCTCAGTTCGGCATATGCTTGCTGGGCTACCAATCTACTGGTGTAACCCTGAGTTATGGCTATGTCGAGTCCGTAGCCGATGCCCCATTTTCTTGCTTCGTCGGTTTCTATTGGCCGGTAGACAGCTGCGCGCGCATAGGCATTGAATTTTTCGAGTGAGCTCAAACCGTATTTATTTGCATTGAGCCATAGCGGAGTTTTATTTCCGGAGAGCGACGCCTGCGCTTCGAGGAGATATTGCACATTTTTGAGCGGTTGCAATTTTACGGTGTCTTTCTTCTCGGAATATCCGTACTGTGCCTTCATCGGCATAATGCTCGAGGCGAGGGTCAGGGCTATAATTATTCGCTTCATAATTATTTGGGTTATATAATTAATGTTGTTCTCTACTTGCTGGTTGACAACCCACTTCGTTTCGGTCGTTTGAACGAGCGATAGTCGTCTATCTCGATTTCAACGTCCGGCTCGTGTAGACTTATATCGTGCGGAAGGGCGAACTTGATGTATTTGATGTTCAATCCGCGTTCAATCCACTGGTTTTCATAATAGGTTCTGATGTTTAGAATCTCGCGTGTGTACAAGTCGAGCTTATCGGCGGGCAACTCGGCGTTACGATTATAAAGGTCGTTGGTTTGCAGAAGAACGGGCAAATTATTTTGTTGTACTAGTGCCGAAGTGTAGGTGAAAAGGAGGTTTGAATCGGTTTTCAGATGAATCGTTCCTCTGTCTATTAGGAAGCGTTTATATCGCTTAAGGAAATAGGTAGATGAGAGTCTTTTTCTGGGATTTTTCATCTGTGGGTCAGAGAAGGTGAGCCATATTTCTTGTACTTCGTTTTCGGCGAAAAACCGGTCGATTATCTCGATATTAGTCCGTAAAAAAGCCACGTTTCCGAGTTTTTCCTCAAGTGCCTGCTTAGCTCCGGTGTAGATTCGTGCGCCTTTTATGTCGACTCCGATGAAATTCGTATCTGGATATCGTTTTGCCAATCCCACGGTGTATTCTCCTTTACCACATCCCAGTTCAAGGATTATGGGATTTGAGTTTCCGAAGCACTCTTCATTCCATCGTCCCTTTTGTTCAAAAGGTTTTCCGTCGATAACACTGAATGGATATTGATATACATTTTCAAAAGTTTCCATCTCTGCAAACTTTTGTAGTTTTCCTTTACTCATGGATGCAAAGGTAAGCAGATGTGTAGGATTAATCCTCCAAGTAGGTAATCAGACGCCATGCTTGTCATATTGTGTCATGCCTATAGATCTCGTGAATTTGTGTTTTTGAGTTACGCAAACTCGCTTGACATCAAAAACAATGTTTTTCGAATGAACTCTGGACCACTGGATTCTTATCTAAAACCTGAGATAAAAACTCTGCCGGGAATTTGCAGCATATGCAAAAGCCGGCAGAGAAAATATAATCATGAAAAAAAACTTTCTCGATTCCGAGTGGATATTATTCCCTCTTAGTTTGCTTGTTCTTTGGCTTCGTGGCAAGGATGAAGTAAAGAATCAAGGCAGCATAAGCAGCTATGGCCAGAAGTTCGGAAAGATGATTAGCCCACCAATTGGAATAGTCGAACTCAATGCCGCCAAACTTCAGCAAGGCCGATACAACACCCATTAATGCACCGCCGGCAATAAATCCGGAGGCAATGAGTGTACCCTTGTCGCCACGCGCCTTGTTCACAACCGAATCTTTTGAACGAGTGGTTACGAACCAGTTCACCGTTCCGCCCATGAGCAACGGAATGTTCAGCTCGAGAGGAATAAACATTCCCAGCGAAAAAGCCAGTGCGGGAACCTTACAGCGGTCGAGCACCAAGGCTATCACGGCGCCGATTGCATAGAGAATCCAGGGTGCACCCTGGCCGCTCATCAGAGGTTTGATTACAGCTGCCATTGCATTAGCCTGCGGAGCGGCCAGTTTTCCGGAGTTGAATCCATAGGTCTTGTCGAGCACAATCATCACGCCTGCTACGGTAGCCGCCGAAATAATTGTTCCGAGGAACTTCCAGGTTTCTTGTTTCTTGGGAGTTGTACCGAGCCAGTAGCCAATTTTCAGGTCGGTTATAAACGACCCGGCCATCGAGAGAGCCGTACAAACAACTCCACCCATGAGTAGCGCGGTGAGCATTCCAGCGTTGCCTTTCAGTCCGACGGCAACCATAACAACCGACGCCAGGATGAGCGTCATGAGTGTCATTCCCGATACGGGGTTCGAGCCTACGATGGCTATAGCATTAGCGGCTACGGTTGTGAATAGGAAAGCAATCACAGTGACTAGCAATATGGCTACAACGGCATGCAGTAGGTTAAAATTCATCACGCCGAAATAAAAGAACAAGAATGTTACGAGTAACGTGCCCACGCTTCCGAAGCCGATAATCTTGAAGGATATGTCGCGCTGGGTTCGCATAACGGCTTCGTTCCCGCCACCCTTACCGCGAATTTCACGTGCTGCGAGGCCCACGGCACTACGAATTATTCCCCACGACTTCACGATGCCGATGATGCCGGCCATGGCAATTCCGCCTATTCCGATAGAGCGAGCATAGGCCTTGAAGATTTCTTCGGGTGCCATGTCGCCAATTGCCTTGGTTATACTTGGATCCCACTGATTGAGCACCGTGTCATGGAAAAGAACATTCATTCCCGGAACAACGAGCCACCAAATGGTGAGCGACCCCATACAGATGATGAATGCGTAACGCAGACCGATGATATAACCCAGGCCTAGCACGGCTGCGCCGGTGTTCACCTTGAAAATTAATTTGAATCGCTCGGCAATATCCTCTCCGAATCCCACGATGCGCGTTGTGACGTTTTCGTTCCACCAGCCAAAGGTGGCAACTACGAAGTCATATAGTCCGCCAACCAATCCGGCCAGCAACAGCGGCTTTGCCTGACTTCCGCCTTTCTCGCCGCTTACGAGTACCTGTGTTGTTGCGGTTGCTTCGGGGAAGGGATATTTTCCATGCTGGTCTTTCACGAAATATTTTCGGAAAGGGATCAGGAACAGAATTCCTAACACACCTCCCAGGGCGGCGGCAATGAATATCTGTAGGAAATCGGCTTGCAAATCGAGCATATAGATTGCTGGCATTACGAAGATTCCGCCTGCCACGATTGCGCCCGAGCATGCGCCGATACTTTGAATGATTACGTTTTCGCCGAGGGCGTTCTTGCGATTCGTTGCCGATGAGAGTCCGATGGCGATGATGGCAATCGGAATGGCGGCTTCGAACACTTGGCCCACTTTCAGGCCGAGATAGGCTGCGGCGGCCGAGAAGAGTACAGCCATCAGGATACCCCATGTTACCGACCACGGTGTTACTTCGCGCGGTGTGCTGTTGGTATTCATCACGGGTTCATACTGTTCGCCTTCTTTCAATTCCCGGAATGCGTTTTCGGGAAGTTTGATGTCTTGTTTTTCCTTATTTTCCATTGTATTTCGGTTTTAATTTCATGCTTGCAAAGATATTAAAAAGGCCTGTCCGCATGTTTCTCACCACACGCCGCTGGTTGAGATTTGCTTCTCTTTCCAAAGGTGACGGGCATATTGATAGCCATAGCAATCGTAGAGGTTACTGAGGCGGAGGGCACGTTTGTTAAAGTCGTCGAAATTCTTCATTTCCGGAGCTGTCCACTGCACTTCGCAGAGTGCTGCCATGCGAGGCAGAACCATATATTCGGCCTGTGTTGTGTAGGGAATATATTCTGTCCACAGATTAGCCTGCACGCCTAGGATGTGTTTCTTAGCCGATTCCGAAAATGTTTCGGACACGGGGTTGAATTCATATACTTTCTGGACAGGGAGGAATCCGCCGATGGCTTTAGGTTCGGAACCGGTTTCCTTTGTTTGATAGAAGTCGAAATAGGCGTGCGACACTGGTGACATAATCACGTCATGGCCTGCCAGTGCAGCCTTTTCGCCGGGTTCGGTGCCTCGCCAACTCATTATGGTTGCACTGGGATTCAGGTTGCCGCCGAGGATTTCGTCCCAGCCGATAATGCTTTTCCCTTTGCTGTTGACATATTGCTCGATGCGGTTCGTGAAGTATGACTGCAGATCCTCAACATTGATTCCTTGCTCTCTGGCCAGCTTGGTGCATCGGCTGCATTTGGTCCACTTTTGAGTTGGTGTTTCGTCGCCTCCGATGTGAATGTATTTTGCTGGGAAAAGTTCAATCAGCTCGTCAATAATATCTTGCAGGAAAGGATAAATCTTTTCGTTACCGAGGCAGAGCACGTCGGTATAGACGCCCCATTTGTGGCCCACTTCATATGGTCCGCCGGTGCATCCCAGCTCGGGATAAGCCGCCAGAACAGCTAACATGTGGCCTGGCATGTCGATTTCAGGAATAACTGTAATGTTCCTCTCCCGGGCATACTCCACAATCTCTCGAACTTCGTTTTGGGTGTATATTCCGCCGTGGGCCGTACTGTCGTCAACCATCGAGTTGTGCCCGATGACTGTTCCGCTGCGTTTCGATGAAATTTGCGCCAGTTGTGGATGACTCTTGATTTCAATTCGCCATCCTTGGTCGTCGCTCAAATGCCAGTGAAACACGTTCATATTGTGCAGCGCAATGAGGTCGATGTAACGCTTCACAAACTCAACTGGGAAGAAATGCCGGGAGCAGTCGAGCATCATTCCTCGATAGCCGAATCGCGGTGAGTCGGATATCTTCACTGCTGGCATCACAACTTGTTCGCCCGACGATTGCACAGGGAGCGATTTACGAATGGTTTGAATACCGTAGAACACACCGGCCGACGTTTTTCCGGCCACGATGATTAACTTTTTCCCGACGGATATTCTATAACCTTCGGCCGATGGAATCTCGGGGTCGATAACGAGTCTTATCTCTCCGCCTTCCTTGCGACTTTTATCGGCCACTGCAAGATTCAGTTTAGCTGCCTTTGCAACATATTCGGCCAGGAACAGTGCGTTACGTTTCATTTTGTCGTTCTGTGCATCGTAGGTAATAACTGTGTTTCGCGACATCACGAACGGTTCGCCTTTCACATATTCAATTCGTTGCGGAAGTGGCACAACCCGATAGTCGGTTCTCTGTGCATTTGCGCATAACAGCGACGCGCAAAGTGTAATCGATAAGAAAAGTCTTCTCATAAAATTATTCCAGTTTGATATTGTCCACAAAGTTATGAACTAATAGTGTCTTTCGCGGACTGTGTTCTCGATGTGGACGATAAACAGCTGTAGCACGTCTTCCAACCAGTTGGAAGAGATGAAATCATTTGTGGCACGTCTTCCAACTAGTTGGAAGAGATGAAATCATTGGCGGCACGTCGTCAAACTAGTTGGAAGAGATGAAATCATTGGCGGCACGTCGTCAAACCAGTTGGAAGAGATGAAATCATTGGCGGCACGTCGTCAAACTAGTTGGAAGAGATGAAATCATTGGCGGCACGTCGTCAAACTAGTTGGAAGAGATGAAATCATTGGCGGCACGTCGTCAAACTAGTTGGAAGAGATGAAATCATTGGCGGCACGTCGTCAAACTAGTTGGAAGAGATGAAATCATTGGCGACGTGTCGTCCAACTAGTTGGAAGAGCTGAAAATAACCCGGAACGGTTTACTAGTCTTTCGGCGACTCTTCATAACGACCGTTCTGGGTTGAATTTACTTTTTTGTGGACAACTTCCTTTTCTTTGGTTTCGGCTCCGGTAAATCGTTGTAGGTGGCTCGAATGAGAGAGACAATGTATTCACGGTCGTCAACATCGGCGATATAGAAATAATCTTTCGCACCAGGGTATGGTGGACGCATATCCTCATCGCGCAGCAATCGTCGTCCTCCCTCGGTCGGCTTAATATAGAGCCGGTCGTCGCAT
>NZ_JH594521.1:508977-546312 GCF_000243035.1 Prevotella micans F0438 | reverse complement strand
AAATCATTGGCGGCACGTCGTCAAACTAGTTGGAAGAGATGAAATCATTGGCGGCACGTCGTCAAACTAGTTGGAAGAGATGAAATCATTGGCGGCACGTCGTCAAACTAGTTGGAAGAGATGAAATCATTGGCGACGTGTCGTCCAACTAGTTGGAAGAGCTGAAAATAACCCGGAACGGTTTACTAGTCTTTCGGCGACTCTTCATAACGACCGTTCTGGGTTGAATTTACTTTTTTGTGGACAACTTCCTTTTCTTTGGTTTCGGCTCCGGTAAATCGTTGTAGGTGGCTCGAATGAGAGAGACAATGTATTCACGGTCGTCAACATCGGCGATATAGAAATAATCTTTCGCACCAGGGTATGGTGGACGCATATCCTCATCGCGCAGCAATCGTCGTCCTCCCTCGGTCGGCTTAATATAGAGCCGGTCGTCGCATATGAGACCGAATATCTTACCATTGCAATAAATACCATAATCGCCAAACATTTTCTTGACGGTTATCTCGCCCGCACCGGCACATTGGTCGGCAACGTATTGTACGAAATCTCTCAAAACCATATTCCAGCTTAACAAAGTGATAAGTTCTGCTCACGAACGAAGTCGTTGAGCTTCCTGCCGCCATCTATTGAAGCGATGCCACGGGCGAACACGTCTACCGTAAGTCCCCCGTTAAGCAGATTTCGCAATGTTTCCAGCACACAATAATCGCCTGCCACACCACAAATCACCATGCGATGACCTGCGCACGTTACCGCGTCGGTCATTGTAGAAAGCCGAAAACTACCATCGGGCAGTTTTTCAATATGCTGAAAAGCCCCATACTCTTCCGTTTCTATCACCTCACCTTTGCGAATCACCCGATAAGGAATCTCTCTGTCCAAGCACGCCTGAACAAGTCGATCGTCAATCTGCGACCCCTTCGCAAATGCAATGCAATGCGGCGGCCACGGTCCACCTTGCGGAATAAACGAAGCATCCTTCGCCTGATGCCAATCCACGGTGAAGATTACTTCCGAAAGTTCATCGTGCGTGTTGATAAAGTCCAGGATATGGTTTACTGCGGTTTCGGCGCCCTCCACGTAGAGTGTGCCTGCGGGATTGCAGAAGTCGTATTGACAATCTACAACCACCAAGGTTATTTGTTCTTTCATTGTTTTATTTTAAGTTGTCGATATTATTCTTCCAATCCTCCAAAGTGATTTTGGTAAAATGCGCTGTGCGAACCTCGTTCAACAAGGGGACAGGCTTGTTTTCTTCCGTATGACTATAAACGAATCCACATTTCTCCTGCACGCGTTTCGATTTCTCATTACCATCGTAATATCCGCACCAAGCAGCCGAAAGATGCAAATCTTCAAAAGCGTGGCGAAGCACTTCACGCACAGCTTCCGGTATTAAGCCTCGCCCCCAATATGGTTCGCCTATCCAATAGCCAATCTCACATTCGCTATCTGTCATCTCTGCGAAATGAATCTCACTCCTTGCTGTCATGATACCTACGCTGCCGACAGTTTCGTCTGTTTCTTTCAGAACAACCGCATAGTTTTCCGGAGCAGACAGCACTGTCTTAATAATTTCACGACTATTCTCTACACTTGTATGTGGAGGCCAACCGGCAATAGGGCCTATGTTGGGATTGCAAGCGTATCGATAAAGTGCCTCGGCATCGCTCTCTTTCCATGGACGCAGCGTAAGGCGTTCTGTTTGTAATGTGATAACTTTTTTCATTTTATTCTGATGGTTTACTTAAATCTCGATAACAGATTCACTGCTTCTATTTATTATGCTTTTGTTTTTCCAACAATAAAGCCTAAGTAGCGATAGACTGCCCACGCGATAATGGAAGTAAGGGCGTAGACGAGGAGAAAAGCGAGGAGAACACGGTGGTAGTGCCCCGAATAGCCCATATCGAGGCGTTGGAGCAGGGTGGAAACAACGAGGGGTATGCCGCCTGAAAAGAAGTAGTAGACTAGGCTGCGACGTCCTGTCCATTCCAACCAAGCAACACTTTTCAGCTGTTTGGCTAAACTTACTAGGAACAGGGTGCATACAAGGGCATCGAAAACAAATACATACCAGTTGTTTACGCGTATGGGTTCGACAAGCAGAGTTATGCCCTGCATATGTTCATATACTTTTATAATAACTAAAAGTATAAAGAGAAAGAATGACGATGACAGGTTGTGGAAATAGTGGAAAACGCTTTCCCACTTGTGGTAGAAGTAGCCGAAACAGAGGATGGGCAGTGCCATGCAGGCATTTTCTATTTGCCAATAAAGGTCGGAACAGTGTGTGGAAAGAAAATAACAAGCTACCGAGGCTGTAAGGGCGAGTATTGATAGCCCCCAAGTTTTGCCTTTGCACGCCCATAACACTGTAGAAAACACGATTTCTGCGACGATGAGAGCAGCTACAAACCACGATGCTTGTCCTGTAACGATGGAGAGCAGGGTGTCGGAAATATCGACATCGTGTGCGAAAGCCTTTGGAATGGCAATGAAAGTGGTGAACAGGAAGTAGGGCAACAGCAGGTAACGCGCAATGTAGGTAAGCTTATGGCGCAGTGAAAACGGTGTTTCTCTGTAGAAAAGATAGCCTGAGAGAAAGAAAAAGACGACCAACACATTGGCTACATAGTAGTTGTAGCCGATGATGTTGTCGTCTGTGTAGTATATTTCGGTATGGTCGAGCAATATAGCCACCATACAGAAACCCCGCAAAAGGTCTATCCAGTGTTTGCGTTTGGGTTGCGTCAGCTCACGATTGCTATCTTGCATATATAACATGAGCTAGCAGCTATTGCGGCTTTTTATATCTGCCAGATACCGCGCCACCTCGTCTGCCGACAGTCGCCTCACCTGCGTGTCGGGAAACTCTCGATAGGTATCGGCACGAAAGAGGGGCTGGGCACCGGTGCACGTCTTCGTCTTGTTCTTCTTCAGGTAAGCTTCCGCCTCCGTTTCATCGGCAAAAATCTTGTATGAAAGTCTTCCCTTGTCGTCTTTCAGTTCATAGATACCACAGGGATGCCGCATCGTATGGTCGGCCGTTCGCAGATACAGCTTGGCGATATCGGCCGACTTGAACGGGAAGTTCCATCTTTGCAATCCCCTTTTCGGTTCGCGCTCGATGCAGATACACCTGCCGCAAGTGCCGCAGATGTATTGTGTGTGATGCAGCAGGCAGTCTTCAGGATGGAGCAACGGAGTGGCCCTGTTGCTCGATACATAACATTCGGGACAAGGTTCCTTCATATTACAAAGGTTTTATAATCTACCGAGGTAAAGACACATACTATATTTCTCAATGGCTCTCCTCGAGTATAATAACCTGGTTGCCGAATTTTTCTTTCACCATCGAAATCATTTTATGGGCAAACGGACAAGGATAGCCCATCGGCGAACCTTTCTTGATGCAGGAAGCAAATGCGATGGTTTCGGCTCCACGGTCGATAAGCAACTTAGCTTTGAGCAGCGAACGTTTACCCGGACATCCACCACAGTTGGTAAAGCCTACTAGCTCCAAGTCGCCGTCTAATTGGGCGAATGCACCACTTTTATTTCTGATTGCTAAGAAATCGGCAGTTCCTGGACAATAGTCCTCTGTTTGCATGCAACGAATAATTCCTACCTTCATATCATTATGAATTTAAGCGTGTCGCGACTTCCGAAATTCCACATAGACTGTACCGACAATAGCCAGAAGAAGCAGAACGAGAGATATATAAGCAATGATTTCGGTGGTACGGATAGAGGATGGATGGAAGTCGAACACAACGGTGTGCTTACCGGGCTTAACCGTAAGGGCGCGTAAAATATAGTTGACGCGGGCTATCGGAGTTGGCGTACCATCTACGGTTGCCTTCCAACCCGGATAATATATTTCAGAGAACACAACTATTCCACCGTTCTTCGAATCGACAGTGTAGCGCAGATTGTTGGGCTGATAGCTGGTTAAACGAACAGTGGCCGTGGAGTCGTTGGTGATGGCCTGACCTAGTGCGGACTCGAACTTCTTGTCGGCTACAGCTTCGGTTTGCAGATTGATTTTGGCAACCTGGGCATACTCGGCATTTGCGTCGCCCACGTAGACAATCTTGTTAACGAACCACGCGTTTCCTTGTGCATAAGGATTCTGCAACGCAACGGTAGTTCCACCTTGCAACGGCAGGATGAAATATTTCGTATTGAGCATATTCAGAACCGGGAACACTTTCCGTCCGTCGACCTTTTGCATGTCGCCGCCCTTGGTCGATATTTCGCCCATTGCAGCCTGCATTTGTGGGGCTATGTAGGCGTCAATCATCTCTTGATAGCGGCGCAGTTTAGCGGGATGATATCCGCCCACGCTCTTATGGAAATACGATGTTTCATTATCGTTGAACGTGCTCACGGCAAAATTCAGCACGCGATAGTTCAGGCTACGGTCTTGCAGAATCTTCGCATCGGCCGCGGTGGGTTGATGTGGATTCTCGCGTTCGCTCCGAGGCACGAACATTCCGTCGTTAAGATAACGTTTGTCGACCTGCCACAGGTCGATGAGGCATAACACGGCAAGTGCGACAATCATATATTTTCCTGGGAGTTTCCGGAATCTGAAAGCCATAAGCAAAGCAAATCCAATCAAAATGATAACCACCGAGCGCCACGCATCTGCACTAACCATAGCCTGCCGCATTGACTCGATATTGGAGATTATGAGATGCTGTGTGTTGGCGTCCATGCCTTGAATACTGGCAATCATCTGCGTTTCCTGTTCTGAAACGAAGGGCGACATTATGCCAGGGGCCACAGCCATGAGAAAGGCAACGCCGGCGGTTAATCCGAGACTTATGTAAACGAATTTCATTTGCTTTTTGAGTTCCTCGGGTTCGTCGACAATCTGCTTAAGCGCTAACGCGGCTAAGAGTGGAATGGTGAATTCAGCTATTACCAAGATGCTCGCCACGGTTCGGAACTTGGCATACATTGGCACATAATCCAGGAAGAAATCCGTGAAGCCCATGAAATTTTTTCCCCACGCAAGCAGAATTGACAGAATGGTGGCTCCCAGAAGAGCCCATTTCATCGGGCCTTTTACGATGAACAGACCCAAAACAAACAGAAACAACACGAACGCGCCGACATAAACCGGTCCGCTAGTACCGGGCTGTGAACCGAAATATTGCGGAAAAGCCTCATAAATCTGCGGTAACATAGACTGAACTTGTGGGTCGGCCTTCGACATAGCACTCTCATTCTGCACTAGAGGTGCACTTGCTCCACCCTTTGCATTAGGTACGAGTAACGTCATGGTTTCGTCGATTCCGTAACTCCATTGCGTAATGTAATCGCGTTCGAGCCCTGAAGAGGTTTGGTTAGCGTTGTTGCCTTTCACCAGTTCGCTCTTTCCGCGCATACTTTCTTTCTGATATTGCCACGTAT
The DNA here is from genome assembly GCF_000243035.1 of Prevotella micans F0438. NCBI lineage: Bacteria > Pseudomonadati > Bacteroidota > Bacteroidia > Bacteroidales > Prevotellaceae > Prevotella > Prevotella micans. The sequence goes on along the minus strand of NZ_JH594521.1, from coordinate 540,885 downwards.
GATAAAGATTCGATATGTTAATGGCCACGCCTATTCCTGCTGCCACAATCACTATGGCCGATGATTTAAGGAAACTATGCAGCTGCTTTTCTCGCAATGCTTTCACGAAGAAGGCTATCACCATGAAGAGCACGATGAAGAGATAGTAATAAGTCATCTGCACATGATTGGCCTTCACCTCGAACGCCGTGAATAACGCTGTGAGCACAAACCCCCAGAGATATTTCCCCCGATAAGTGAGCACTACCCCCGCAATCATTGGCGGCAGATAAGCCAGAGCCATAACCTTCCAGAGGTGCCCGGCGGCAATGATTATCAAGAAATACGACGAGAAAGCCCACAGAACACTCCCCAACGCTGCTAACGACTGCTTGAAATCGAACGCCCGAAGCAAGATGTAGAAGCCCAACAGATAGGCAAACAGAAACCACACATTGTCGGGCAACCAAAGGTGATAGGCATTCATAACCTGCCCAAGGGTGTCGCTCGAATCATATGCTGGCGACATCTGATAGGTTGGCATCCCGCCAAATAACGTGTTAGTCCAGCGGGTTGTTTCGCCAGTTCGCGCTCGATAGTCGACCAGTTCTTTACTCATTCCCACGCTCGCCGCCGAGTCGTGCTGGAACAGAATCTTTCCCTGCGACACCGGAACGAAGAAATAAGCGAATGAGATAACTGCAAAGAGCGCCACAACAATCATGTCGGGCAGACATTTTTTCAGAGTATTCATGATGGATTTTCTTATAAAATAACATTAAAAGTGATGCGTGCAAAGTTACAAAAAGCCATAAACCCATCATTTCCGGTCTCTCACTTTTTGTTCTTCCCGACAGGCCTTAACACGCAGTACATTCTTCCGGCATCTCTTATCATAACTCCATTATCTTTCCGATGTTCCGATTGGTGGTAATGATGCCATACAGGAGGTGCTAACACTCCATACCTTTCTAGGTTGTGGCATTCATGCGTGACTGGTCTAACGGATATTTGCTCCAAAGATTATCGGAGTAGTTTGTTAGACTGAAGATGGTTACGCAAGGATAACATTATGCGATTTTGCACTCGCATGATTCCGGAGCATTGTAACTACAGTATGGTTTGGGAATCGGAAGATATTCGAACTTCTCTTCATATCTCTAGATATTAAAGTAAACCATGTAACGTGTGGTTTCAATATGTATTATAGCGCTGGGAATGTACCCTAATATGCCAGCAACAATGCGTTTTAAGCTAACAGCCAACTCTAATGCTTTCCCGCAAATTCCGAAAACACTATATTAATATCTTATATCTTTTACATTAATTCTAGAAGCATTATTTTGATTTAGAATATCTTTTCAAGAAATTCCTGAAACACTGTTTTAATATAAAATATTATTTCAGGAATTTACAGAAAGACCATTATAGATTAAAATAATATTTTAATAAATTCTCTAAATAAAATTTTTGATTAAAATATTCTTTTAAGAATCTCCTGAAATAATATAGATTATTAAAAGACTATTTCAGTAGATTCTTTCGATAATATTTTTATCTATAATAGTATTTCAGGAAATTACATAAGAAACTTTTTATTATAAAATAGTATTTCAATAATTTACTAACTAGATATCTTAATATAGTATCTTCTTTTCGGAATATACGTAAATAGATATACGGAATCTTATAGTATAACATTGTCAAAATATCGATGAGAGGAAGTGGTTGCTAGTCTCAAACACTAATAATAAAGGTTGGTGTAGACGGTTAACCGTCTCAAACGCTAATAATAAAGATTGGCGGATGCTGTTGGCAGCTCGAAACACAGAATGCCAACTCGGGCGGAACGTCCGTATGTAGGGACAGATCCCGTATCTGTCCGCCCGTCCGGTAGGACAGGATAAAACCCCGGGCCGAATAGGCAGGAGAATATTATGTGGTAGGTAGACCGAATTAGGGATGCGGACAGACACGGGGTCTGTCCCTACATACGGACGTTCCGCCCGAATTAGCATTGATATCGGACAGCGAATCCCCTCTGTTAGCATGTTAGTACATGCGGGCTAACGCCCGAATTAGCATGAGTATCGGACAGTGAATCCCCTCTGGTAGCATGTCAGTACATGCGGGCTAACGCCCGAATTAGCATGGGGGATGATTAGGAGATAATATGGATAAAGCAGGTGGTTTATTAAAGAGAATTGTTGGCTGCAAGAAGGTCGCGTGCATTTTGAAGAGCGGCTTCGGTGATATCGGCACCCGATAGCATTTGGGCTATCTCGGCGATTCGCTCGTTGTCCGACAGTTCGCGCATCCGACTGCGGGTACCGTCGGGTGTGTCTTCCTTCTCGACCTTGTAGTGCGACGTTCCGAGGGCAGCAATTTGGGGAAGGTGGGTAATGGAAATTACCTGGCGTTCGTTGTTGCCCATCTCTTGCATTATAAGCGCCATTTTCTGGGCAATCTTACCGCTAACACCGGTGTCAATTTCATCGAATATAATAGTGGGTAACTTTGTTTTTCCGCTTATCATAGCTTTGAGGGATAGCATTACGCGGGCTATTTCGCCACCCGACGCTACTTGTCCAACAGGTTGCATTGGAGCATTTTTATTAGCCGAGAACATGAACTGTACGCTATCGGAACCGTCGGCCGACATATTCTTTGGGGCGAGCGTAACGGCAAATCGCACATTTGGAATACCGAGGGGGGCGAGGCGTTGTTTCATTTCGTTCTCAACAAATCGGGCGGCTTTGGTGCGCTGTTCGGTTAGGCGAGCGGCGAGTTCTTTGGTTTGAACAAGCTGTTGGTCGAGTTTTGTTTGCAGTTCATTTAGGGTATCGTCGCCGCTTTCAATATTGTTAAGTTTCTGCCGGAGCTGTTCTTGCACGTCGAGAAGTTCGTCGACGGATGCGACGTGGAATTTCTGCTCGAGGGAGTATATTGTATCGAGTTGCCGGTTTATATCTTCAAGTCGGGCCGGGTCGAAGTCGATTTCTTCCATAAATGCGCTTAGTTCGGCGGCGATGTCTTTTAGTTCGATGTTGGCCGATTCGAGTCGTTCGGCTACGTCGCTCACTTTCGGATAAACCTTTTCGATGCTGCGAAGGCTGTTTACGGCGACTTTCATTTGCGAAACGATTCCGTTATCGTCGTTATTGAGGCGCCCCTCGGCATCGAAGAGGGCAGTTTTGATTTCCTCGGAGTGCGAGAGGGCCTGCTCTTCCTGCTCGAGTTCATCCTGCATGCCCTTTTTGAGTTGTGCACGCGATATTTCTTCGAATCTGAATCGAGTGTATTCTTCGTCTTCGCGCTCTCGGACGAGCTGCGATTTGAGGGCTTCAAGTTCTTTTTCAGTTTGCTTGTATAGTTCGAAGGCTTGAGTGTATTCTTTGAGTTGCGGACTATTATCGGCGATTATATCGAGCACATTGAGTTGGAAATTTTCCTGCTGAAGAAGTAGGTTTTGATGCTGCGAATGAATGTCTACGAGTTGTTCACCGAGGGTTCGCATAGCCTGCAGGGACACGGGTGAATCGTTGATGAAGGCGCGCGACTTACCATTGTCGCTTAGCTCGCGTCGAAGTATGGTATCGGCAGGTTCGAAGTCGATGGCGTTGTCGGTGAAGAAGGCTTCAAAGTCATAGCGCGAGAGGTCGAAATGGGCTTCGATGACGCATTTCTTTTCGCCTGTTTTAATTTGCTTACTGTCGGCTCGACTTCCAAGGAGAAGGGCGATAGCGCCGAGGATTATGCTTTTGCCCGCGCCGGTTTCACCGCTGATGACAGAAAACCCTTCGCGGAAGTCGATATTAAGCTGGTCGATGAGGGTGAAATTTTTGATGTAGAGATTCTTTAGCATACTGGTTTCGGTTTAATCGATAAATCGTCGGGTGATGTCGGAATACTCTTCTATTCGCCTGTCGCGCAGGAAGGGCCACCAACGTCTCACTTGTTCGCTGTGTTCTAGGTCGATAGTAACAACGGGGTTTACCTCCGATTCATCGTCGGCATGATATATAAGTTCGCCTTGCGGCCCAGCAACGAAACTGCTTCCCCAGAAATATATTCCTTCGGTTTGCTGACTCGGGTCGGGCTCATACCCCACTCTATTCACTGCAATGACAGGCAATCCATTGGCCACAGCATGTCCACGCATCACGGTTATCCAGGCATTACGTTGTCGTTGCTGCTCGTCGGGCGTGTCGGCTGCGGCGTATCCGATGGCAGTGGGATATATTAACACCTCGGCGCCTTGAAGAGCCATGAGTCGGGCAGCTTCGGGATACCATTGATCCCAGCAAACAAGTACGCCAAGTCGGCCTACACTCGTTTGAATGGGACGGAAGCCGAGGTCGCCTGGCGTGAAATAAAACTTTTCGTAGTAGGCTGGGTCGTCGGGAATGTGCATCTTACGATAAATTCCGGCTATTGTTCCATCTTTTTCGAACACCACAGCCGTGTTGTGATAGAGCCCGGCTGCCCGACGCTCGAACAATGAGGTTACCAGTACTACGCCTAGTTGCTTGGCAAGGGCACCATAGCGCTCAGTTGACGGGCCGGGAATAGGCTCGGCATAATTAAAGTTGTCGACGTTCTCGACCTGACAGAAATAAAGTGTGTTATGGAGTTCTTGCAAAACAATGAGCTCGGCTCCGCGGTCGGCCAGATTGGTTATGCCTTCGGTGAGCCGCTGAATGTTTGCCGCTGTATCGGTCGTGTTGTGAAGCTGCAAGAAGCCTGTTTTTAGTTCTTTCATTTGATTTTTTCTTTGATTTAAGCCAGCGTATTAGCGGGGAATTGCATGGTTAGACAATGTAGCGAACCGTGCTGGCGAACAATAGTGACGGCGTCGAGACCAATGATGTCGCGGTCTGGAAATGCTTGGCGAATGGTTTCGATTGCCCGGCGGTCGGCATCTGGTTGCCTGTAGGTGGGCACTACGACCGCCCCATTGAGTACGAGAAAATTTGCATAGGTTGCGGGCAACCGGTCGGTACCATCGTATATCGCTTTGGGTATTGGCAAGCGCAGACATCTGTAAGGCTCGCCGTTGAGTGTCCGGAGAGCTTTCACCTGGGCATCGAGAAGGGCGAGGTCGGAGTAGTGCGAGTCTGATTTGTCGTCGCAACTAACGTAAAGCAAAGTGTTGTTGGGCGCGCAACGCAAGATAGTATCGATGTGCCCGTCGGTGTCGTCGCCCATGAGCATGCCGTGTTCAATCCACACGATTTGTCGCAAACAGGGGAAAATGTCGAGTAATTTGTTCTCCAATCCGATTTTGTCAAGTGGCTGATTCCGGTTTGGTGCCATGAGACAAGCAGTGGTTGTGAAAAGCGTTCCCTCGCCGTCGGTTTCAATGGAGCCGCCCTCTAGCACGAAATCCTTATGGCTCACTAATTCTACTTGGAAAGCTCCGGCGTCATACAGCCTGCGATTGAGCATATTGTCTTTCTCGGCGGCAAATTTCTCGCCCCATCCGTTGAAGCAGAAGTCGAGCAAACGATTCGGCGTGCCGTTCTCACCGACAATCGTAATCGGCGCAACATCACGTGCCCAAGTATCATTGGTATCGCAAGCATAGATACTCACGCGACACATCTGCCAATCGTCGAGCCTCATCTCGAGCTTGCTTTGCACCGCACCGATTTCGCGTGCTGCAATAACCAGGTGCTCGTAGCGCGTGATGACCTCGGCCAAAGCAACGAACGTTTCAATGACCTCATCCAGATATGGTGCCCAGTCGGTTTGCTCGTGTGGCCACATTAGTATAATCCCGTCTTGCAGCTCCCATTCAGCGGGCAATCTGAAAAAATCTTGCACTGTTGCCATATATAATAGAAAGGTGAAAATACCTGTGAACTAACGCGTGCAAAGGTAGAAAAAAAGATTGCCGATTGCTTCTGACCATTTTAGCTACTCCGGTCAGTTGATATATGTCAATCAATGGCGTTGACACAAATCAAAAAAGTTGACAGTTGTCAAAATATCCCCTATTCTCAAGCCTAATCTTCATACTGGATTATTGATAGCCGTTCGGTGCATTCTAACTTTGCAAACGAAAATATAAATTATCTTCAATAAAACACACACGGCTCGTAATGCGGTCTTTAAAACTTAAGGCAGAAAGGAAAATAATTATGAAGAAAAGAATAAAGAAGTTGCTCTCCGGAGCATTGATAGGCAACTATCTCACGAACGGATTGAGAATGTATAACATAGGTAGAATAAACTGTCCGGCCTAGGTTTAGAGGGGGCAAAAAACGAGACCTGTTCTTGTCCATGAGCCACAAAAGCCTTACTTTTGCAGACGTCAGAACGTCAAAGGTTCCGTAGCTCAGTTGGATTAGAGCAACAGCCTTCTAAGCAAACGGCCTATCCTCATCGGGGGTGCTTGATAATGGAAAGAAAATTACAGGTTTGGTAGCTCAATTGGATAGAGCAACTGCCTTCTAAGCAGTCGGTTACGAGTTCGAGTCTCGTCCAAATCACATTTTCTTTGAAGTAAAAAAATCACATATTCGCTTTGCGGTTTCAATCTATAAAGTGGACATTTCGGCCACTTTTGGACCGTGAAGCGAATATTTTTTATTCGCTATGGCAACTAAACTGGCAGTCCTCAAACACACCAGGGCAAAGGACGGCACCTATAAGATACGCATTTCCATCGGGCACAAGTCAGAGACGAACTACATCGTCACCCCTTACTCCGTCCGTGCTCTTTCAGAGTTCGACAACGGCACGGTGGTCAGACTACCAAATGCCCACGAACTCAACGTCAAACTCCGCAACATCCTAAACGACTACGAGGAAAGACTGGAACGCATCCCATCTCCGGATGACTACACCTGCAAGGAACTCCGAGACCTTCTAAAGTCGATGCGCCCTCACTCATCTACAGCCACCTTTCAGCAAGTGTCGGAGCAATACCAAAAGGAACTCACAGAAGATGGGCGCGGCTCTTACGCCTCCATGCTTAAAAACTCCTCCCGGCTCTTTCGGGACTTTGCCGGCGGCGATAGCTTTCTTTCCAAGATTAGCACCATAACCGTATCAGAGTTTGAAAGATGGATGAGACAAAAAGATGTATCGCAGACCTACATCAGCATGACGCTTTCGATGATACGTACCATAGTAAACCGCGCCATCAGAATGCAGCTTGTAACCTACGACGTACATCCTTTCACCTACTGGAAGAGACCAGCAGACCCGGAGCGAGAAATTGACATATCAGTAGAAGAGGTGCGAGCCATCAGAGACGCCCGGCCACGATTGAAAAAACAGCGAATTGCACGGGACATCTTCATGCTGTCCTACTACCTCGGTGGCATCAACCTCATAGACCTTCTCAATATAGATTTTAGAGGTGTCTCGGTCCTGGAATACACCCGACACAAGTCTCGTAATATGAAGCTCTCCGATAAGCGCATTTCTTTCACCATCCAGCCCGAGGCAAAAGAGCTTATCAGAGCGTGGATGAACTGCAACACAGGAAAGCTCGATTTCGGGTATCAATTTTCTTATAAAAACTTCCTCGCTTACGTTACACGTTCCATCAAGAGCCTTGCCGAAGACCTCAAGCTGCCTAATTACAAGAAAGTATGCTATTATACTGCGCGAAAGTCATTCGTGCAGCACGGTTTCGACCTCGGCATCAGCCTTGAAGTCTTAGAGTATTGCATCGGGCAGTCGGTAAAGAATAATCGCCCCATCTTTACACCTACTATACTATATCTATAATATATATAAATAAAGAAAGAGAGTATAAGAGAAAGAAAACGAAACAGCTTCAAGTGCCGTTTGGGCATCTGAAAGGGTGGTTTCAAGTGCCAAATAAGGAACTGAAAAGAAATAAACAGTAATTAAATACAGGTAATATGAAATCAAGAAAAATTTTCGGACTGATAGCATTTTCGGTCCTGTTGTTAACATCGTGCTCAACGACAACAGTTGTGCCCGGATTTGAGAGAACCATTTTTATAGACTACTCCCTATTCCGCGCAAACGGAATTGAAGTCTCGGATACTGAAGTACCAGACGGTCGTACACCGCTCGGGCAGCTTTCCGAGATTGTCCGATTTTCACGGACCTATAAGAGCAAGAAAATATCCCTCTCCGGAAATTCTAATGACGACATAGTCGTGCCGACGAGCAAGACAATAATCACTACGGACGGGAATATCGATATCGACATCGACATCAGAGATGTGGCAGCTAAAATTGCCGCTATCGTAAAAGATAGAGACGGGCGCGGCATCGCAAAGATGAACGTGTCTGTAACCGATGCACAAAGCCAGCCCGTATTCTACGTGTCTGGAATTATTTATAAATAGCAATCCCAGGGGTTCCGCTCGCGATAAAACGAATATATAGGCAAAAGCACAAGCATCACAATCAGTTGTATTTCAAGCGATAGCGTCTATCCTCTCGGATAGCCTTCTAAGCTGTGGGTCTTGGGTTCGAATCCCAACGGAATCACAATCATGAGGGTGTGTCAAAATAGGCACACCCTCCTTTGTGTTTGTAATGTTTTGCGCTGGTTAGTTGGCGAAAATCATCTTGCGGTATTTGCCTTGTTGATAAACAATGTAGATGCCGCCCGAAACTGTGTTGTGAGCTGATTCGATGCTGGGGAATGTGCCAAGGCGGACGCCCGAGATGGCGTAGAGCACGACATCCGAATCGGCAGATTGATTGATGGAAGCTGCATCTATAGCGTCGACTATTCCGGCGGGATGGGCGTCGACGCAGTTAAGCACTTTACCGTCGGTATCGAGCAGGATTGCCACAACGTGCAAACGGTTTTTATTTCTGATTCGCTTAGCGGGCAGAGCGAGCGTATAATCGTAGTCACGATACTCTCCGGCCGCCATCGAAGTGTTGGTGAATAGTCCGCCGTTGAACCCGTTATAAACACCGCGTGCCACGTCGTCGAAGTTCATGTCTACGTATTCGGGCAGCTTTTCCCACCCGAAAAACTCGCCCTTACTTCCGTAATAACCGTTGAGCTGCTTGCCGGGGATGGAATCTTCTAACAGCACGAACGATATGCGATAATCGGGCGCCGTTACAGGCGTTTCGCTAATCATTCGGGCGCGCAGATTGATGGCCGTACTGTCTGATGCGAACTTGGCGCTCATTTCGAGCCCCAGTGTTCCCGGCCTCTCCTGCAACTGCTGGAAGAATCTGCGTGCTGTGCCGTAGGGATTGCATTCGTATGTGCGATTAAGGAAGCAATCGGGGAAGCCCGGCATTCGCGACAACAGCGGCTCGTAACTGTGCTCGGGGTCTTGAATTTCGAGCCGGTCGTTAGAGTGAATGCAAACCGCCACGAATTCGTCGGCATAGTTCGCCTTCAGATAGCGAACCTCCTCGATTCCACCCACGCAAAACTTGCACCAGTCGCCGGTGCCCTCCTCCATAAGCACACGCCGTTTGTATAGCGGATTGCGTCGCTGAATAGAAAGCGTATCGGAATTGTCGGCCGCATACGAATCGGGTTGGTTGCCCAGGCGCCCTATCCGAAAAACTATACGATTGTCGGCCTCATCAACAGGCACGTCGATGTTGAGTGTATCGTTAGAGTTGATACCCACACTTCCGCCTTTAGCGAATTGCACGAACGGTCCTCCATTAACACTATAGTCTACCGTTAGTCCATCGAAACCGTTGCCCCCGATATTGCGCACAACACCGCTGAAGGTGTGGCGCTCTCCGTAAATATAGGCTGGCGCAGCGAACATCTTGAGCGAGGCCTGATTCTGTGGCAGCGCATCGCCCGTAACCACGGCTTCGATGCAGAACGAGCCGTCTATGTTGCTCCAGGTTGACTTAGAGTTTACGAACACAATATTGGCACACTCGTCGTTGCCGAAACTGTAGCCCGCACCGCCCTCGTTGCCCTCTAAGAAGCTGGCTTTATAGCCTATGGCGAGCGAATCGCCGTTAATGTCTACTGGTTTAGCCAGTTTGATGTCGTGCCATCCGGCCGTGAGGTTGCCCACCTTCTGCGAGGTTATAACCACTCCATCGTGCGGTCGGCGTTTAACGTAAATGGTTACGTTCGATGCGTCGCGATTCAGTCCGATGCGTACACTACTTATCTGGTTTGTTTTGTACGCCTCTATTGTTCGTGAGGGCAGCACAATGTAGGGCGTAATAATTTGATTTCCTTGTCCGAATCCGGCTTCTATTCGTTCGCCGTGGCGCAGTCGGATGCCTTGTGTCTGCTGTGAGCGGACAGATTGTATAAAAGCCGAAAGCAAGACTATGAGTATTATTTTTTTCATGTTCTATATTGTTTTAAATATGAATATAACGTTAGGAAATTATGCCCTTCGCACGATGCAAAACCATATTTCTGGGTGTCGAGATGGTTTTGTAAGGTGACAAAACTATATTTCCGACCGTCTAGAGGTTTTGTAAGATGACAAAATCATATTTCCGACCGTCTTGGTGGTTTTGTAAGGTGACAAAACCATATTTCCGACCGTCTAGAGGTTTTGTAAGATGACAAAATCATATTTCCGACCGTCTTGGCGGTTTTGTAAGGTGACAAAACCATATTTCCGACCGTCTAGAGGTTTTGTAAGGTGACAAAACCATATTTCCGACCGTCTAGAGGTTTTGTAAGGTGACAAAACCATATTTCCGACTGTCTTGGTGGTTTTGTAAGGTGACAAAACCATATTTCCGACCGTCTTGGCGGTTTTGTAAGGTGACAAAACCATATTTCCGACTGTCTTGGCGGTTTTGTAAGGTGACAAAACCATATTTCCGACTGTCTTGGTGGTTTTGTAAGGTGACAAAACCATATTTCCGACCGTCTAGAGGTTTTGTAAGGTGACAAAACCATATTTCCGACCGTCTTGGCGGTTTTGTAAGGTGACAAAACCATATTTCCGACTGTCTTGGTGGTTTTGTAAGGTACAACAAGGGATATCATTTTCTTTGGCGATAGAAAAACGGTCGACTAATTCAATACGAATCAGTCGACCGATATTATTCACAGGGACGAATTACTTAACGACAACCTTCTTGCCGTTTACAATGTATAATCCCTTAGGAAGACCATTGAGCGTGGTGGCTTTTGTGCGAACACGGATGCCCGACGGAGTATAAACATCCATCGGCTTGTTGTTGGCGACATCAGCCTGCTCGATTCCGTCGGTTACGTGGAGAGTCCAACCATCAGAAAGCATCGATTCGCCAACGTTCCAAACTGCCGAAACCTGGTAGAGGTAATCGCCCTTGGCTATGATGTTGTCGGTATAGGCCGGCGAAGTAAGGTTGGATGCAATAAGATGGCCATCGCGATAAACGTTATAGCCCTTGAACTGCAGCGTGGTTGAATTGCCGCCCACGAGCGGAGTGTATGTAACATCGTCGAGCAACAGCACCATGCCATCTACCTGCGTGTTGTGGCGAATGGCGAAGTAACGGGCTTTGGCCGGCAGGGTATAGGCATTCTGTTTCCACGAAACGTAGTTCACGGTTCCCGTGGCCAAACGTTCGAAAGAGTCGATAAAGTCGTCGTTTATCGTGTTGGGTTTCTCCATTTCCGAGTACATAATTTCGAACGTTTCGGGGCCGTGGGTTGTTTGCGATTCCTTGGCCCAGAACGATAGATCGCTTCCGCCTACTATTTCGGGCGATATGAGCCAGTTGTCGTTAGGCGTGGCTGTGGATTGACCGTCTGACGCACTGAATGCAGCCAACATTTGGTCGCCCGAGTGCGGTTTAAGTACGTCGAACTTCTGGAATCCGGCTTTATCGCGATTCCACACCTGGTAGGCCTGCGGAGTGAACCAGTTTGGAATTTCCGGGCCGCTGAAGTAGAGCGATGTAGCTTTGTCGCCGTCGTAAACAGTCCAATCGCCGATGTGTTCTATGATGAACGATTCGTACGATTCGAAATCGTCGGTAACATCGTTGGCCATCTCGCTCGAGGCAGGAGCCTGCCAGGTTAAGCTGGCTTTTCCGGCAACAACCTTACCGGTGAGGGCCTGCGGACGCGGATATTTCGGACCATTTAGATATACACGCACCTCGGGCGTGGCGTTGTTAGACAGCTTGCCATCGGCCGACATATCCAATCTGATAGAGTATTGAACAGAGTCGCCGGCCTCCGACAACTCGTTTTGTGCATTGAATACAAAATCGCGCACTGCATTCGGAGCCAAGGCTGCGCCCTGTTGCGACGAAACTTGTGCGTTGTCCTTATATAATGCTACGGTGTAGACGCCGGTGGACTTGCTACCTGCATTGATTACGCGCGCTTTTAGCTGGTGAGGCTGACCGATATTCATGCGCGTAGGTATGTCGTAGCTCTGAATTGCAATGTCGTTGTCGGCATAAGCATCGATGCGGAACTGGTCGACATAGAGCGTTGCGCTGGCGTCGGCGGTGTAGCCGTAAACCTGGAAGGTTATGTTACCCTTGCCGGTGTATTGGTTAAGGTCGATTACGTGCCGATACCATCCGGTAGTGCCGTCGTTATACTGGAATGTGCCGAGGCAAAGCGTATCGGCATCGTCTACCGAAGCGTAAATCTGCACGTAGGCATCACCGCGGTCGGCCTCCATACCGTGATACATGTAGAACGACAGAGCCGATTTGTCGGTTGCACTCAACTTAACGCGCGGGCCTTGCAGATAGCCGCTTTGCGGAGTTGTTCCCGGGTTGGCGAATTTAAGTTCGCCGCCGTCCTCGTCGAATGGGTCGATGGCTCCGCCTGTACCCTGAACATTCCACGAAGTTTTTCCTATTCCGGTGTGTGTTATCCACGGTTCGGTGTCGAGCTTAGCGTTCGTGAACGATTCCTGATAAGGCTGCGCGTAGGGCTGACCTACAAGTGTGGTAGCTCGGGTTCCGCGACCGCGTCCGGTTGTCGAAACCGGGTACACTCCGTATTGCACATACGCTTGCTGCTTGCCTACGGGAATGTCGGGTGTTTCGTCGGTGTATGTGGTTCCCGAAACGTTCGAAGCAATCTGTGCCCAGGTGTATGCCTCTTCGCTCCATCGTGTAATAACGTATTTAACCGCTGAGGGATCTACGTATCCGCCGTGCAAACCTTTAACGGCGGCGGCGTTCCATGTTAGCGTGGCTTTGCCTTCGACCGGCATAGCCGCTTTGAGGTTGCGGACCGTGTCGGGAATGTCGATTCCAACGTATGCGCTAACTTCTTTGAGTGCGCCTTTCTTACTACCGTATGTGCGAACAAGATATGTTTGCATGCCCGACTCGCTAAGGGCGTCGCTAAGCGAAAGGCTCTGTCCGGGCGTTACACTGGTGAAGGTTTTGAGCGGAGTATCGCTTTCGGCTCCGCGATAAACCTCTATTTTGCTGATTGATGACAGTGCGCTACCGTCGGTATTCTTTGTCGGAGCCTTGAATGCGAGTTCGGCATTGAGCGCGCCTTGGGCACCAGGCGTTAGAACAACGTTGTCGACTACCGCCGGAGCGTCGATGTCGGCATCTTTCTCTACGCGCAGGTGTCCGAACTTAAGGTCGGCATCCGAATAAGCAGTGCAATATGCGTGCACCAAAAGCTGATAATCGCCGTTGGCCGGAATGCTGAACACGCCCGAATAGGTGCCAGTTTCATCGCTTTCGATGTCGACAGCCTTCAGGGGTTCGGTAACTAAGATGTTGTCGTCCTGTCCGAGATACAAAGCCAGCTTTACTGGTCGTTCGAAACTTCCGCCGTGAGCGGTGAACGATACGCGATAGGCCTGCTGGGTGGTCATACCTTTTATTAAGGGCGAAATTAGATAGTCGTCGGCCGTTTGATAGCTCGTGCCGATAGTCATTCCGTAGTCGCTAACCTGCATTCGCGCCCATGTGGTTCCGTCGTGGTTGGCATCGCCTACCTTCCACAGGGCGGCGTCGCCTTCTTCATCGAAGTTCTCGTAGAACGGAACGTTATAGAATGTGCCCGAAGCGATGGTGTTCGACGAGGCCGTTAGCCCCTCCTTGCCATTGCTCATCGGTGTAACGTCGTAGCTGTAATGGGCACGTGCTCCGCTAAGAGTCTCGGTGAATGTAGTGGCCGATATGCCCGAGGCCACAACCATGCCGTCGGGCTGGCGAACTACTTTATAAACTATCGAGTTATCGTCTACTGGCCCGTTGTTCTTACTTGTCGTTGGGGCTGTCCACGAAACTGTGGCAGCTTTGGTTGGTTCATTTATTTCCAACTTCAAATTGCCCACCGCACCCGGAACATCCTCGCCGGCGAATATCGACATGCGGCGAATCTGCGATTTTCCGGCAGTATTGCCAAGATAAACCGAAACCGTATGATTGCCTTCGGCCAATGACAGGGGCAGAGATACATTGTCGCCAGGCGATGCTGTTTGCGAGGTTTCGTTTCCGTCTATCGAAACGTAAACCGTTAGTGTTCCGCTAAGCGATGAGCCATCGAACGCCGTTGTCGGCACGCCGAAGGTGAGGTTTCCGGCCGTGCGAACAGTGTTTGTAAATGTCCACGCAATGTTTGTCGGGGCTGCGGGGGCTTTGGCGGGTGCGTCGACTATATACAATCCTTTGAAATGTTCGGAGCCGGGGAATTGCCCAACTTTCGTGAACTGCGCCGTAGAGGCATCGCCTTTATAAAGGAAAGTTCTGTCTTTATTATCCAAGGCTGCTACATATAGTTCGCCGGTTGCATCGTCGAACACGGCCTCGGCCGGAGCAGTTCCGTTGGCGAGTGTAAAATTGCACTTGCCCACACTTGTAACCTCGCCTGTAGACGTGTTAATTTTGCAAAGCTCGTTATCTTGAATCTTGCCTGCGTAGAGCGAACCGTCTTTCGCGGCAGCCAGGAAAACGAAAAAGTTGTCGGTGCGCAACAACGTGTCGACCTTGTTTGTTGCGAGGTCGATCGAGCAGAGCATCTTCGACGGCTGGTCATCGTCGTCGTCCGATGTTTCCATATTCCAGTTCATGAAATACGCTTTTCCGTTAGCCTTATTATAGGTTGCGCACTGCATTGGGTAATGCTTTCCGAGCGAAATGGTGTCGCCAATCTGTTGCCATGTCTCAGCGTTGAAAACATATATGCGCGAAAACGCGTGCATACCGTAGTCGGCATCCTTCCAGTAAGTCGACGTTATGCAGTAGAATTTTCCGTTGGCATAGAAAGCTACTTGCGGGTCATCGGGAAATTTTGCACCTGTCGACTCTGCAACGAAGTTAAACGGCTGCGATGCACTAAACGAAAACACTCCACTTGCAAGCGGACTCGGCGTGCGCCAGTCGCCCGACTTGTAGTTGAATCCGTAGATTACGGGAGCATTAGGATTACTCTCTATTGCAGGAATGCGATGCACTAACAATTCGGAGCCGCGGCCTTGCGATATGCCCGGACTCGTAATTGTTCTTGCTTTCGTACGACGGGGTTCCTGCAACCTTGCGTCGCCACTCAACACACTCTTCGGCGCCACCTTAACAGCATTCTTGGTTGTCGGTTCGATACGCTGGGCCGAAACCGACGACGAAAAGAACGCCATACCAGTAGCTACGAGAGCTATGACATAGAATTTCTTCATTACTTAAAACTAAATTTATGAAACTATTATCCTGTAAAATATCGTCGGCAAATGTACGTGGCGCATCCCTCAACAATTAAATAAAAGCAATTCAAAATTCATTTTTATGTAAAAAATACCCATATGTGATGATCGCCCGGAGCATGTACCCCGATTTCGAACTGGTTTATGTTGCTCGAAATGATGAGGCGTCGCGTATGAAAAGTTTTTGTAATCTAACGACACCGAGATTTTCATGAAAAGAACAGCGCCCGACGGAAGCACGATGGATTACTATCAAACGGCAAGCGGCCGAGAATCGTTTACCATGGACAACGTGAGCCTTGGCTTCGAAATCGACTCCATGAGTAATCTCGGAGCATCGTTCGGCGTGACACGTTATGGACTTAGGCACAACGGTTACCCAACAAAGAAATACGTCGGCGGAATCCATTGCGCCGGATTCCAATACAGTAACTTCACATCCTCTTTAAAACAGCCGGGAGTGCTACGCTCTAGTAATTTTCCAAACAGAAATAGCCAGGAGCGCCACGCTCTAGTAATTTTTGTTTATGGAAGAAGTGGTTTGATTTTGTCGATATTCGCCTCCTTGTTCATTATCAACACGTGTTCGGCGAAGTTGAGGTGCTCCATGTTTTGGAGGTGTCCTTTGTGAAGCCGTTTTATTTCCATAATACTTAAATGTTAAAGATGAAATGTATTTCGATGCTTCGCTCTGGCGCGAAATGTTGCTTTTTTGATTTTTGAGTTTTCGCTCCGGAGCGAAGAGATGTTTTTTCAATTTTCGGTGCTTCGCTCCGGAGCGAAGCTCTATTTTTCTGATTTTCGAGCTTTCGCTCCTGTGCGACGATGTATTTTTTCGTTTTTCACTGTTTCGCGCCAGAGCGAAGCTCTGTTTTTTGGATTTTCTCGTCTTCGGCACCTGCCGAAGAGCTATTTTTCCGATTTTCACTCCGTCGGTGGGTGCCGAAACGCTGTTTTATAAACAGAAACAATACCATTATCTTACTTCTACAGTCTTTATCTCGGCCATTAATGAGTAAACATGACTGACACTTTCCAAACCAAAGGATGAATCGGCCTCATATCGACCTTCAACCATATCGGCAAACGCTTTAATCTCCGAAAAGAAGCCCTGTGAGACGATTTGATGATTACCAACAGTCGGGACAAAACCATTTCTTCCGTATAGATTGACAACAGCAGTTGCATTATTTCGGTAGACTTTCTCCAATGGAACTCCAAATACAGCAGAGCGTCTCGGTGTGAAGTTGAGTCGCTCCATGTTGTCCAATACATACAATCCCTTGTTGGTGCTTATACTTAACTGTTCCAGTGCATCTTGCCACGAGTAATCTGTTGACAGTTCCAACATACCCGTTACATCCTGATGCTCTAACACAAGAAACAGGGTCTGTCCACCATCTTTGCTGCTTACAGTATCTGCAGCCCTCACCTTTGCTTCTCCAAATAGAAACGTTACATAGTCAAGCGGATGGATGAACAGGTCGAGCAAAGCATCACCCTCAGGATATAGCCCTGTCAGATAGCGATAATGGTAATGCCGTTTGCCTTCTCTTCGTAATCGTTTTTGCAGAATCTGCGTAGCCGGAGCAAATCGCCTTTGCAGTCCAATTATAATATGCTGTGAACCATACAACCTTATCGCATCTACCAAAGACTTCAGTTCTCTTTCGTTCTCACAAGGAGGTTTCTCTATGAAGAGATGCTTCCCCGATTTAATGACTTCGTTTGCTATCCGGAAATGCGAATGTGGATTGGCAGCTACAAAGACTCCCGAAATATTATCATCATACAGAATGTCGTGCAAAGAAGTGGTTCCTTTAACTCCCTTATATTTCTGAGAAATCAACGAGGATTTCTTCTCCGAGGTGCAGCAGATGTATTTCAGTGGCAGCTGAAGATACTGCATGACTGGCAACAGATTGCTGACACAATGATTACCTATACCTATAAGCGCATACTGCCGAGTGTAGATTTGATTCAGTTCCCTCATGCTGCGCATGCTCTTATATCTGCCTATGATGTTGTCTAAATATCCCATATCTGGCTATACTGTTATTTCCTTAAAATGCTTTTTATAGGTAGTATGCTTGTTATCTGTCCATTGATATTTTCCGTAAAACAATTCTATCAACCACTTGGGAAAGATTCTTTCCAGGTTCCTCAACAATATGATGTCATACTTGCGATGATAGTTTATCCAGCATTGATTACATTCTTTGGAGTGCTGACACTGAATTTTGCATGTTTTCCGTGAATTGAATATCTCGTCGAGAGTATTCTCGTGGATGTTTCCCAAGACCACATCCAGATTCTGACACAAAGGTACATCACCATTTGAGTGGATTACCAACTCGCTGAAAATACTATGACATCTAAGTTTCAGTCTGCCGTTCTTCCATTCGTCATAGAGGGCAACGAAGTCAAAGTTCTCGTCAGTCTGATGTATGGACGACGGAATCCGGTTTATGAAGTCTTTATTATTGGCTTCCATCAGGTCTTGTGTCGTATCGAAAAAAGACATCGTACTGTAAATGCCGATACGCACGTCTATGTCATACTTCCGCGCAACGTCTATGACATGCTCCATATCCTCAAACGAGTTCCATGGAGAAAGACAGAACATCAAGGATACGGGCACAATATCTTTACATGCCTCGATTACTTCAATAACCTTGTCGTACCCATCCCGTCCACGCATATATCGATAAGTTTCCCTATTACCGTCAAGCGAGATATACAGGTGTTTGGGATAATGGTTCCTCACGGCAGAAATTACTTTGCCCACTGCAAGGCAGTTAGACAGTAGAGTATAATTGGGATGATGCGTATCAAACCAGGCAAGTATCTTGTCGGCTTCAGGATGAAGAATAAACTCACCACCTTCTAAACCTACCACCGTGTGCTTGGTTACGCATTTGCTGTTCATGATATTGATGATGTCATCTAAACTTAAATTCTCCATAGGTTTCTTCCAAATAGAACAGTGCTTGCAACGAGACTGACAACTTGTGGTGGAATATATCATAAGGGAGGTGAGCTCCTTGTGTCGTCTGTGTATTACATTATTGGCAAATACTATCCCATTATGGATGTAGTCATAAATACTGTACATTATTTCTAGTTTATCTTTTATGATAAAGAGTAGAAATCAGTCAAAAGACTGCACAGTATTGATGACTTTCCTCTATTTGCTCATTACTTACCAAGTAAGTCTCAGACCGAAAGGTACCGTTATCATGAGCGGATGCTCTGTGCGGTAAGTCTCAAGACCACTGTCATTCCCGATGTAATAGAACATGTTAGGTTCAAAATACAGACTGAATGGCTTGAATATTTTGTACTGTACACCTACACCTAAGTTAACAGACCACTGATAACGTGCCTTGATGTTGCCCCTAAGTGTATACGACGAATCGGACGTAATGATATATCTCTTGTTGAGTGAACTATGGACAGGCATTTCAAATGTTACACCACCTGTTGTATATGCGTTGAACCGTCCTTTGCTCCATATACGATAAGTCAATCGCAATGGTATGCCCACATAATCTATTTTCTGTGTCTTCAACAGTTTTGCTTTGTGATATTCACTCTCAAATTCAGACTTTAATCTGGTATAGAGTATACCCGTTCCGAAAGTCCAACGAGGACTTAGCTGCTTGTTGAGCGAGAAACCAAAGGTCTTCGGGCGATAATGATGCGCCTTCTCGCCTAAAGATTTATTCCCACCCATTGCATTATTCAGTGCTATCCAAGACATTTTCGCTCTCTCGATAGAATCCATCAAAGCACCGTTCCTTGTTAAGTAGTTTGCATAATCTTCCCAAGTATAAAGTTTCGCAGCTACACCTCCGTTAGCGTAATCTATTACGGACAGGTAGTTCAGATTGGACATAGCTCCATTTGCGCCGGCATTGGAAGAATAGCCAAAATTAAATGTCCACGGATATTTCTTCTTTTGTTTGATATTGATATTTACGCTTTCATTCAGCGCTATCATTTTATCCCGGGAAATATTTAGAAGGTGGTATAAAGAGTCTTCCATGCCTATATCAGTTGCCAAACATTTTTGCAAGGAATCCACATTGAATGATACTACCACCTGTCCAGATTCCGCACTGTCTGTTTTTACTTTTTCAGTAGGAGCAGTTATTTCTACAGGAACACTGCTATTATTATCACTGTTAATTGATGGTATGAAATATTCTGGTTGTTCTATACTTTGCATTCTTCTTTCATTTTGAATACGTCTGGAATGTTCCTTGTAAGTGTTCACTGCGGTCGGCTTGTTGTCGGTAATTTCGGAAGACTTGTCTCTCGTTGTAAGATAAATATATACGGGTATCAGAATTGGCAATAGAAGTAGCATCCAATAGTTAATCAGTATTGCACGCAGCATCTTCTTTGCCCTGAACAGCTGGGAAGAAGAGCTGTGAGGATTGATACCTAGCAATTCTCCTATTTCCTTATGTGAGAGACCGTCCAGAACCGAGAGTTTGAATATCTCCTGATTTCCCTCTGGCAAGGATTCTATTGCCGATAGCAACAATTCTAGTTTAATACTCTTTTCTTCATCACTATTCTCATCAGGAAGGTCTATTTCCAGACAAGATAAAGGGATTTCATCTTTTTCAGTGCTTTGCAGGTATTTCAAAGAAAGGTTCCTTACTATGGTTATCATCCATCCCTCAAATTTTGAGTTATCCTTCAACATATTTATGGAGGTGAAGATGATGATAAAGGCATCATGCAAAATATCTTCAGCAGTACTTTTATCTGTCACATAATGTTGGCATATTCTCATTAATCTATTGGAATATGCCTTATATAAATCTTCGAGAGCTTCTCGTTCTCCTTTCTTACATGCGTCTATATCGACATCTATATTCATAGATATATTTTTCCTTTTTATTAAAAGGAGTAGATTATGCCTAAATGACTGCATGGATTCTGGGACTTTTTTTGATGCTTGAAAAAGGAAAAACTCCATAATTAGATTCTTATTTTAAATCTGACGAATGAGGTTTGGCAATATCGGTTTCATTTTGAAGAAGGAAGAATATAAATTTAATTCC
This sequence comes from Prevotella micans F0438, assembly GCF_000243035.1. NCBI lineage: Bacteria > Pseudomonadati > Bacteroidota > Bacteroidia > Bacteroidales > Prevotellaceae > Prevotella > Prevotella micans. The sequence continues at coordinate 520,247 of NZ_JH594521.1, read as the reverse complement.
GGCTTCATGAAAAGCTTTTCTTCTTTTTTCATTCTGCTCAAATCTTTTTTGAAGCCCGTTATTCAGATATTTATCTTTCTAACTTTGTGCACGGTTATGACGATTCAGGTGAAAAAGATTGATAACTCTTATTTAAAGTGTGAGGCTCGGAGATTGGGATTCACTGCTTGTGGAATTGCACGCGCCGAACCGGTAGAGAAAGAAACTGCCGACAGATTGCGTGCGTGGCTATCTTCTGGTGGAGAGGCTGATATGCACTACATGGCGGCACACACCGATAAACGTCTCGACCCACGGTTGCTAGTTCCGGATGTTAAGAGCATAGTATCGGTAGCTCTGAATTATGCACCAGCCCGAACATTTCCGGAAGAAGAATATCAATTAGCGGCCTATGCTTACGGACGCGATTATCACGACCTGATGAAAGGGCGGTTGAGAGAGCTAGCACTAACCATTTGTAATGCTCTCAGTGAAGGCACCGAATCGGTTCGCGTGTTTGTAGATACTGCTCCGGTGCTAGAGCGATATTGGGCATGGAAAGCTGGACTCGGATGGACGGGTAAGAATCATCAACTTATAATTCCTCACGGAGGCACGATGTTTTTCCTCGGTGAGATTTTCTTCCCGTTCGATGCTGATGCCTACGATTCACCGATGCCATCGCGGTGCGGTAGTTGCCGACGGTGCCTTGACGCTTGTCCGACCGGCGCAATCGTCGAGACGAAGGAGTTCTGTTCGGAAAAATGTCTATCCTATCAGCTTATCGAAAACCGTGGCGAACTATCTGCCGAGGCCAAATCGGCAATGGGCAACATGATTTACGGCTGCGACCGTTGTCAGGAAGTATGTCCGTGGAATCGTTTCGCAAATCCAACCGACGAACCTCTGCTCCAACCCAGCGACGAACTAATGAGCATGTGCAAAACCGACTGGCAGAGACTCACCCCAGAAAAATATCGTACCCTCTTCAAAGGCTCGGCTGTTAAGCGCGCCAAGTTCGAAGGCATAAAACGAAATATCAATGCAGCAAATTCAAATAATAAAGATTTATGAAAAAGATTATTGCACTCGCCATCATCATTATGTTTGGCACAACGACCGTGACGGCTAAGAAGAAGCCGCAGTCCATTAAACCGCAATTCCGTATCGGACAAACGGCAAACTATGAGTTTATTGTAACTTACGATTATCGTAACTCGGAAACCGACAGCGTTATGAGAGGCTACTCGGACTACAATTTCGGCTGCAATCACAGCATGAGAAAGTTCGGCATGGAAAGTGGCGACACCATTATGAGCCGCTTTTCACTTAAGGTGCTCGACGCGTCAGCCTACGGATATGTGATGGAGCTAAGGTTTCTAGACTTCAAGCAATCTTCCATAAAATTCGAAGACGATAACGAGGCCGCATTGTTCAATTTAACTTTGAGCATTTTCCGTAAAACGCCCCTCAACATTATGTTCTCTGCTGACTTGAATCAATGTATGCCCATCGTTAATGAAGAGCTATACAACCAAATAATCGACGAATTAATATCAGCCTACCGGAAGAATCGGAAATTACTCGGAAACAAAGATGAGCCTAAAAGAGAAGAACTGCTCGAGATGTTCAACGACATTGATAATACATTCCTCAACAGTATGCTTTCATATTTCATCCCCGGGATGGATTATTTCCGCAGTATTTATAGGCAAACGTTCTTACCGGGCACTTACACTGACGGACAGATGCCTGATTCACTCCACAAAGACAATATACTCTACACCCAAACAGCCATAACGGCTGGTGATGGGTCATTCACATTACAAAGTACCAAAGAGGCTTATGTACATGCTCAGATTGGCAGCTCGAAAGATAATGTAGATACTATAATGGATGTGGATTCGGTGGATATTGATTCATTAACTACCTACGATACCTACGACTACGACTCTGACTCCGTAGTATTAGACACAGCGGTATTAGACACAGCGGTATTAGACACAGCGGAATTAGACACAGCGGAATTAGACGAAGATTATGACACCGCCTACATAGATAGCCTCGAAAATGCCGACCTGGTGCCCTCTACAATTCGAAAATCCCTGAAGCTCGACAAAGATTCATGGCCTGTATCCCAAGAAGAAACCTCTATTATTTACAGTAAAAAGGGCGTTTGGACAGACCGTAAGCTACTCCGCAGAATATGATATACACGAATTCTGAATAGGTTAGGTTCCAGCACCTATAGAAAAAATGTATTGAAACTCTCGAAATGCGACGTTCCGGCCACAAATGGCTTTTGAAGTTCCCGGAACGTCGACGTTCCAGCGAAAAGAGAACCTATATTATTCCTGGATGAGCTTTTCCAGGGCGGGAATTACTATTCGACCTCGCGAGAGTGTGAGCAAATTATCGGCTTGTAGGGAGTTTAGTAGGCTGGAAATATTGAGTCGGGGAGCGTGTAGTTCGGCAGCTAAATCTTTCATTCGGATGTTTATTGTTTTTTCGCCTGCGGGACGCATACAACGTTGCACTACGAATCTCACGAATTGTTCGCGCAACGTGGTTGGCTCATTATGCCAGAGAATACGCGACCCGCGTTGCGAACCCGTGGCGAGAGTACCGAGAAGATTGAGTTGGAAAATGAGGTGTTGGCTTGCGAGGCGAAGCACTTCGTTTTTGTCGAGCGAGAGTAGGCTACAGTCTGTTCGGGCGGTGAATGTTTTGGTGTAGCGTTGCGAAAATCCGAAGAAATGTTCGGCCTGTATGATGTTTGGGGCGTGGAATTGTTCAATAATTGAATATCGGCGGTTATCTGAGTGCGTTTGAGCGATCATTTGTCCACTCATTAGGAAATATAGCAATTGACATTTTTGATTTTCTTCAACAAGGGTTTGGTTTGGTTCCAGCTTGAGGAATCCGAATCGAGTCTTATCGACAATCTGCGCAAGGTCTGCCCGGTCGATACCGAGAAAGAGTGGCAGCTCAAGGAGCTTGTTATAAATCTGCAGCATTAAATATATGTTCGCAATTAATAGCCCTTGAATTTAAGAGGCGGGAACGAGAGATGAAAGTAAGACGGCAAAGCGAATTGAAGCCATTTCATGTATAAGTACATTTAATAATAAACATCTACTTAGTCATTTTGTTTTCCATGGACTTGCTGTGCCATGTGTGTAGCTTTCCACCAGCGGAGTAGATGAAATAAGCCATCAGTTCAGGGTGTCGATCGAGAACCTCTTTTGCTTTGTCTATTCCCATAACCATGAACGCCGTGGCATAGGCGTCGGCTGTGGCACAATCGCGGGCTAGGACGGTTGCCGAGAGGAGGGAATGCTGAACGGGCCGCCCAGTATATGGATCAATAGTGTGGGCATATTTCTTTCCACCCTTATAGTAGAAGTTGCGATAATTTCCGCTAGTTGCCATTGCTTTATCGGTAACGTTGAGTACGGTTATTATATCTTGGTTCTTGTTTTGTTTATCGTCCACAGGCTTGTTTATTCCAATCTTCCATGGCACTCGGTGTTCACTGTTCCCGCTGGTTACTATTTCGCCTCCTATTTCAATCATATAGTTTGTGATGTCGTTCTGTTTGAAGAATCGTGCAACAATGTCGGCGCCGTAACCTTTTGCTATGGCCGAGCAGTCAAGTGTTATTCTTGGGTTTGCTTTTTGGATGGTTCTACCTTGAAGTGATACTTTCCGATAACCGATTAGTGGGCGGATACTATCGATTTTTTCGCGTGTAGGCAAGGTTCCTTTTTTAAATCCGAATCCCCAGAGGTTCACTAGCGGAGCCACGGTTATGTCGAATGCTCCTTCGGTTTCGGACGAGATTTGCTGCGCGAGGTTAAACACTTCAACAAACATCCGGTCGGCTTTCACAGTTTCATTGCGGTTTATTCTGGAGATGGTGGATTGTTTATTGAATGTTGAAAGCGATTGGTCTACCAATTTGAGCTGCGCTTCGATTTCGGATTGCAGATTGCGGTCGCTTTGATACGTGATGTGATAAACAGTACCGAACACGAATCCGTTATCGTGCTGATAGGGCATGGAATGCTGCCTTTTGATGATTAAAATCGTGCCTGCAATGAGAAGGACCAGAAAAGGCAACTGCCAATAGAGTTTTTTTCTATCCATAATCTCTAGAAATCTAAACAGATGTTGAATACTATACCTAGACGGGAGGTTGAGTTTAAACCGTAGCCTGGAACATACCACGGCGCACCGTAAGGACTGCTTTTAGCATAAAGTCGAGCTCTGTAGCGCACCGTCCACCCGAGATGAATAGGGCCCAATATCTTAGCGTTGACTCCGCCGACCAGTTCGGCCCACAGAAAGTTACACGGAACATTGGCAACGCTATAGTCAACAGGCCCGCCCCAAATAGGGTCTTTTACGTTCGGGTTTCCGAAATCGTAGCTGAATGAGGTATAAGCCGCGCGCGCTCCAACGATAACACGATATATATCGTGTTTATTCTTCATTACATTGAAATCAGTGCCAATTCTGAAATATGGAGCTCGGGTGGCGAAGGTTGTACCGGTTATGTCGTCTTTCTTGTCGGCCTTTCCTATTCCGATTTCTATAGTTGGGAAATATTTATCTTTCAGGTTCACCACGGCCACTCCTTCATATTGCCCATAGTCTGACATTACAGCAATCGCAGCGCCCACGACATCTACACCCACAGATATTCCTCGAAACAGAGGTACGGTGTCTTTCACAACTGTTGTCACAGGCTTTCGCCTTTGCGCGTTACCCGCATTAGGAAACAACAAAAGCAGACTAATTGTCAGAATTGAAATAAATGAAGAAGTGTTTTTTATTTGCATCATAATCTACGTTAGGATTGTTGATGACGATGGAGTCGATTCGATGTCTAGTATGGTTCGTGCCGATGATGGTATGGAAATAGTTGGCCGGGCAATCAACGCTCTCGAAATGCGGGATATTTGTTTTGCGAACAACAACCGTATCAAGTTGACTATTGCCGGCGGTGTCGCTATAAAGGAACAGCAAACTGTCTACATCTTTAACGTAGCTCATCTGTATTTTGAAAGTTGTTTTCCCCACAAAACGATTCAAAAGCACTGCATCGCTGCTGTCTGGGCGTATGGCAATGATGCTTAGCGTATCTTTGAGCGTGTCGCCCTTCATCGTATATGATGAAAATACAGTACTGTTGAGCGGACAGTTAATATCCGAACAGGCCGACAGAAGAATCGGAAACAGCAGCAAATAGAGCGTTCTTTTAAGCATGGGTTTATGATTCTTCGATATTGATTTCTTCTTCGATATGATAATCGTTGCGATGCAAACTACTTCGGCTAACTAGGTCGCCTATAAACCCGGCCAAGAAAAGCTGCGTGCCAAGAAGAATGGCAACCAGTGCGATGAAAAATGAGGCATGATTTGAAAGTAAATCACCGTAGACGCCATCGCATAGATTTATAATCTTTTCGCATCCCAGCCAAACCAAAGCCACAAAGCCGATAAAGAACACCACACTACCCAAGAATCCGAACACGTGCATGGGCTTCTTACCGAAATTGGTTAAAAACCAAAGTGTGAGCAGGTCCAAATAACCGTTGATGAAGCGGTTTATGCCGAATTTCGACTTTCCGTATTTACGTGCCTGATGGTGCACAACTTTTTCGCCAATCTTTGCAAAGCCAGCCTCCTTGGCCAAATATGGAATGTAGCGGTGCATCTCGCCATAAACCTCAATGTTTTTCACAACGTCGCGTCTGTAGGCTTTCAGTCCGCAGTTGAAATCGTGCAGGTTGCGAATACCGCTTATTCGGCGTGCTGTTGCATTGAACAGTTTTGTCGGAATTGTTTTAGTCAGAGGGTCATAGCGCTTTTGTTTATATCCGCTCACGAGGTCGTAACCATCTTGGGTTATCATTTCATAGAGTTCGGGAATCTCGTCGGGCGAATCCTGTAAATCGGCATCCATTGTGATGACAACATCGCCTTTCGAGGCCTTGAATCCGCAGAAAAGCGCAGGACTCTTACCGTAGTTTCGCCGGAACTTGATAGCACGAACGTTCTTATCCTCTTTACCGAGCTGGGCTATAACGTCCCAGCTCTTATCGGTCGAACCATCGTTAATAAAAATAATCTCGTAGCTGAAATTGTGTTCTTTCATTACCCGTTGAATCCATTTGTGGAGTTCGGGCAAGCTTTCCTCTTCATTGAAAAGCGGTATGATTACTGAAATATCCATGTATCGTTTTTGATTAACTCATTTCGTTTGCTTCCTACGAGCCATCACAGCCGCAACAGGAAAACTGACAATTGCGCCAAGCAGAAGCTCATAAATAAAGCCGGTTGTAGCAAGTGTCAACGGCTCGAAAATCTCACGTAGTGAGGTCAGATAATCCTCGGCCGAAAGTCCCATCTCTTTTATAAAATCTTGATATTGTGGCATTCCAAGCATCTTAGAGGCAATGCCGAAAAGTGTTCCGTTATCTAGAAACGACATGTAGGCCCATTGCAATAAACTAAAAAGGAAAGCCGAGTTCATGAAAACTTGCAGGCAATACATCAAAGCAAAACTGAAAGAAATTGTTCCCTCACGACCTTCTTCACGAAAAATGCGCAATCTGTAAGCAACAAAAAAAGGGGTGGAAAGAATCAATAAAGAACTGAATGTTCCTAAGAAAGATTGCCATGCACTACCCACGAAACATGCAAAACTTGCCGCCCAAAGAATAGCTAAATAAACGCCGTCATATCGGGAATAAGTACGCAATTGCTTGTAGTCTTCATAAATCATGCAACAAAATTAGTCATTAAATGAAATATAAAAATGTGGGGGTAGATTGAAATTATGGTTTTTTGTTAAGGGACTAAAAATTACATGGCCCATTTCTTAAATTAATCTTCCATTCAATACCTTTGCATCGTCTTCTTTCTTGAAGGAAGTCACAACAACACGGGCAAGTCTCTTACGGCCAGCTCCCTTTAAATCCCCCAGGGTGGGAACGCAGCAAGGGTAGGAGGTTGTAGCGGCGCGATAAGAACAGCTTGCCCACCCCCGCCTCTTTAGCTCAGTTGGCCAGAGCACGTGATTTGTAATCTCGGGGTCGTTGGTTCGAATCCGACAAGAGGCTCTATCAGAGGAAAAGGCTGAGAGTTTTTAGATGAATGAAAAAGGATACGCAGTTTCTTGCGTATCCTTTTTTCGGTATTATTGGAATGAAGAGCATTTACGGTGTCGGTTTTTTCTTTTCTTCGCCTTTCCACTCTTCCCACCATATTTTCTGGTTAACCATCGAGCGCGTAGCCACTTTATTGCTCGCCGTGCGCGTTGTTTCGGGAATGAACCTAACGCGAACGTTTTCAATTTGCGAAGCCTTCACGTCTTCGGCCTTACTCTGGCCCATTCCGGTAGCCACGATGGTGTAGTAGAACGTGCCGATACCCTGAAGTTTCACCGTGCGACCTTCGGCCATGAACTGTCCCATCACCTGTCCCAGGTCTTTCAGGACGGCATACGTGTCGCCTCGGCTCACGGTGGATATTTCGGCCAATCGGTCGGCCACTTCGTCGGTTGTCACCGGCTTACCAACAATCACCACTTCGGGATACCACTTACCGGTGATTTTCTTCAGTACTTTTTTAAAAAAAGCCATAACAGTAATGTTTTAAAATGAATAATTATGTTGTTTGAAATATGAATCTCGTTCTCTCTTTCCGACTGCCTCGCCACCCGGATGAAATACCCTCGGGTGGCGACTAAGGTACCCTTAGGTGGCGACCGAGGTACCCTTAGGTACGGACTAAGCCTTTTTCATATCCGATAATGAATCAAACCCCAGTGGGATTATTCTGCCACAGGGCGAATGGGACATCCTTCTGCTCGTACAATACCCCCCGAAAATCTTAATTGAGGGGATGAATAATAGTACCCCAATCCCACATTTACACCTCCTGTACCACTAGGGAGAGCTGAATGGTACTCTAACTTTGATCCGATATCAGTAACCTCGCCACTGAAACCATCTCGATATCCCGATGCAGGGAAGTAAACCGTTTTGTCAGAGGATGTGATCTTATTGTTAAAGTGCCAGCCGTCATCCCAGGCCCCGCTGACATTTATGTCGGATAGAACTGTTGTGTTGTTGCCAGTCTTGGAGAAACCTGTAAAAGCACTTATCGGAGGCATATGGAAGCCCACGGGCGATGGGTCGTAAATCGTCTTAACTATCAAGGCATCATCATGTATGTTAAAAGTATAACGCGTTATGTTATCGGAAGACCATAGATTCATATGGTCTGTGTCATTATACCAACTAGTTCCATAAGTGTAAAACTTGTCAGGGTTCAGGATTCCGTTAGAAACGGACATATTGTTGCCGGCATCCTTAGTAAAGGAACCATCCATAACATTGTCTGTATATGGGAAAGGGTCCTTACGGCCAAACTGGTAGAATGTAGGACCGACTATCTTCTCTGAACCTGGATTCTGTGTAATAGTGATGTAAGAGAATTGCTTTACGAAGGGCGAACCGTTGCCGGTTGTCTGTTCGACCTTGATACGCGCTACCCGTGGAGCACTGTAAGTCGTGATAATCCATTTGAGATTGGCAAAGCCTAAATTACGGTTGGTGAACTTATAGATATGGTTGGTAAAGTTGGTGCACTCAACAGTATCGAACGCATCGTCGTGATCGAACCACAGATGCCACGACCATACAACCACGCCTCCCTTGGTCACGGCAATGACGGCATTGCCGTTCTTGATCTTATCATGCGGTACGCGGAAATGGACAAAGGCATTCGTACCGCTGCCCTCGATGCCGAGACTGCTGGCTTCGACAATGCCGCTCTGGTCAGTCCAAATAATTTTGGCTCCGTCAGGTATATTTGCTCCACTGTTCGTCTGCGTTATCCAAGGGTCGGTAATATCTTGGCCAGCGTGATCCTTGAAAGTACGTAGGACATTCTTTTCTTCCCAAACTGGTAGTCCTGTCGGTGCTTGGCTGATGTAAGCATGAGGATTAGGATTTCCGCCCGTGATGGCATTGCCGTAGACCAACGGGATCTTGTAATAGCCTGGAGCAGATATAAGGTAAGAATTGGCGGTGTTGCGGGCGGTCGCATTACCCTTGTAGTCGTGGGTGGATAGGTCGTAATAGTTGCCGGCACTACCTTTGGGCGTGGCATCATGCAACACCTTGTTGTAAGGAGCGAGTTTGTCGATGATGGGGGCTTTCTGCACGGTGGCTGTGCCTTGCTGGGCAGCTGTACTGCCGTCGCCCTGGGTGAGAGTTAGGCCGGTGAGCCAGGCGGGCTTGGTGTCGCTCTCCGCGCTCCATGTGGCACCGCCGTCGGCGCTCTCTTGATATTTCACCACTCGCCATTTTACGGGCTGCTTTTCCGAACCTACTTGTCGATAGCTGGTGATGCCGTAGTTGCCGGTTTGAGTCGCATCATAGGCAACAGCCGTAGGACTGGTGGCTTGAATAATGTAGTTCCAGTTGCTGTTCTTTTCGGTTATCATATAGGTTTTGGTGGTGCCGGGCTTCCATTTCTTGCCTTCTATCTTGGCGGTAATGCTGGTATTATCGCTAAACGTTACGACTATCTTGGCACCGGCGGGGAGGATCTGGGGAATCATAAGGAACGTGTGACCGTCTTTAAGGATAACGTTATTTATGGCTTCGCTGGTAGATACGCCGATGTTGTCGAGCTTGTAGTTCTGTGTGGCGCTTTGGTTGCTCCATGTCTTGGTCTTTATGTCGTAGCGGCCTTTGCTGTAAACGCCTTGGAACTCTACGCTCTTGATGGTCTTGGCCCACGAAAGGTTCGAGCCTACGCCGAAACGGATGGCGGTCAAGGAGTGGTAGAACGTGAGCGGAACAACGTGTGAGCCGCCGCCGGTGCTAGTGTATGTAATGTCTTGCGTGGAGGCAGTCATGAGGTCTATCTGGTTTGCTATGTCAGTAGGCGTGGTAAAGTCTATGCTGGGTAGCTCGCCCGCCAATGGCTGAACTAATTGCAAATTGGGATTGCTACCATCAATGTATGGATAGACGGCATAGAACTGCAAAGTGCTCTCATCGCTCGTCCATGTCTTGGGCGACACCATCGTACCGTTGGCAGCCACCTTTTCGTTGTAGAAGAAGTCGGGCTTGCCGCTGCCGTTCTTGCAGGCAAAGGCACCGAACGGGGCACCGATGGAGTTCTGAAAGTCGGAGCGAGTGGCAGGGGCGCGCTTTACGGGGTTCACGCCCGGCACGGTGGTTTCCTGCAAGCAGGCGTTGCCGGCTTCCTCGGTGAAGTCGATGCCCTGAACGGCATAGTCTTCGGGATTATCGTTGAGCGTACGCGTCTGGTCTTCGGGGGCATCCTGAATATCGCTTACTGAAAAGCCCAAACCGTCTTTCACGCCCTGGCGATTATCTACAATCTCGTCGTCGGCACAGGCTCCGAACGATAGCACGGCTATCATGCCGAGGAGCACGACGGCCGAGCGATAATAAGTCTTCATTACTTGTTTCATTGTTGTTTGCTGTTTCTTGTTATTCAAATTCAATCTCTTCATCGTTGTCCTCGTCGGGGTCGTGCACTTCGGGGCCTCCGGGTTTGGGCTTAATCTCGCTAGGCACGAGCAAGTGGAACTCATGTTGCAATGAGATTGTCTCGATACGGGGCTGGACATAAACGCCCCTCGTAAATTCTTTTTTGTTCATACGGATAATGATTTTTATTTCGTGATTACATTATTTGTCATCGTGGCAAGGGGTGAGGGGTGGAATGTGATTGGGGATGAGATGGCATACGTATCGCCGAATATCCGTAGCCAAACCGAAATCGGCCGATATGTTTGCTTCCCAACCAATGCCAATTCGGGCCCAGCCCGCATGTAGGGACAGACCCCGTGTCTGTCCGCACCCGTCGGGCGCCAGGCCCGGATAAATACGCAATCGCTCGTACCTTTCGACCAATAATATTGCTTCGGTTCGCAGAACCGAAGTGAGGCGGACAGACACGGGGTCTGTCCCTACATGCGGCCTATCGGCCGAGCGGGAGTTTATGTTTACTGAAATGGGAGTATTCGCCGCACGGAAATCATGCGGATTTTGAGGATAAAATCTTTCCTTATTTTCTCTTATATCGATTGCCGAAAGGACACGAAAAACATAACACAAAAGATGGCTATACCCCTTGTGTCTCCTTAGGTTTGCGTAACTTCCTCGCGCGCGTAAAAATAAGTTAGGTGAGGCTAGATGCCTGTGTGTGTGTGTGTGTGTGTGTGTGTGTGTGTG
>NZ_JH594521.1:494238-508703 GCF_000243035.1 Prevotella micans F0438 | reverse complement strand
GTGTGTGTGTGTGTGTGTGTGTGTGTGTGTGTGTGTGTGTGTGTGTTAGCACTTTTTCCGAACCCTGCAAGAATATAGCGTTAAAAAACACGGGAGAAGTGAAATTCTCTCGCGATACAATGCTGCTATAATAAATGGCGGGTTTGAAACTCATGGCGGCAAAGGTATATTAATGAATCTGTTTAGGCAAATGTTGATATATATTTTTGATTTATTGGATGATAAGAACGAATATAACTTACTAATAATCTTGGGATGTTTTTATCCCAGGAACGCACTGTCGCAACCTATGAAACACTAGATTGTAAAGACTCTACAGAGTTATGATTGAACTGCAGAAATAATCTCATATTTATCATATGCCAAAGAACGACAAATAATTGTAGAAGTTATCTAATTGAGGCAATTAGATAACAGCGCTTTCACGTTAAGATAGTGTACGAATAGGACAAAAAGAACGCGCATTCCAGATGGTACTTTCACTAACTTTGCCACGCTATCAAGTAAATAACTAAATACAATTATAGAAATGAGAATCCTCAAGACCCTCCTATTGCTAGCTTTGTTTTCAGGAGTAATTGTTTGCCGAGCGGCAGACTATATCGTGAACCAAAACTTCGTGACCATACCAGTTAAGCATCCCACTGCCGACGGAGCCAAAATGGTTAGACTGCAGATTATAAATAACAATATCGTTCGCGTGCAGGCAACACCCGAAATGTCGTTTCCCGAGAAACAGAGTTTAATTATTGTTGAGCAGAAGTATTTCGCTAGCTTCAAGGTTGAACAGCGGGCAGATATCGTGACTGTTCGCACCGCCGAACTCGCCGTCGAAGTAGACATCGAAACTGGGAGAGTAAGATTTCTTCGCGGACCGCATATCCTACTTAGTGAACGGGCTCAAGGCGGTAAAATATTTCGTCCTTTCCGTGTGCCCGAACGCGAAATCGGTGTGGGAACTCTAACCGAGCAACAACGTAATGCATGGACATGGAATGCAGTTTTCGATTCGCCTGCAGATGAGGCTTTCTATGGACTCGGACAACACCAATCCGAGGAACTCAATATGAAAGGAAAGAACGAAGACCTGTTCCAATACAACACCAAGATTTCCATCCCGTTCGTGGTTTCGAACAAAAATTATGGTGTGCTGTGGGATTCCTATTCCTACTGCCGTTGGGGTAATCCGGACGAATACCAACAACTTGGCCAGGCCTTCAAAATCTACAACAAGGATGGGCGGCCAGGCTCGCTCACCGGAACATATACCACAAAAAACGGCTCACAGCAAATAGTCCGCGAGGAAGACAGCATATACTTCGAGAACTCGGAAACTATTGTGAACCTTCCAAAAGATTTCCCACTTAACGGTTCGCATGTGGTTTACGAGGGCGAAATCGAGGCCCCGGTGGAGAATCTCTATCATTTTATTCTATATTATGCCGGCTATATTAAGGTCTATCTCGATGGCCGCGAGATAGTACCCGAACGTTGGCGAACTGCCTGGAATCCTAACTCCTATAAGTTCACATATCCGATGAGAGCTGGTCAGCGGGCCAGTATAAAAATCGATTGGAAGCCAGATGGCGACGTGTCTTATTGCGGACTGCGCACCGCCACACCTCGCACCTCGCAGCAGCAAAACCAAATGAGCATTTGGAGCGAAATGGCACGCGACATGGACTACTATCTCATCGCTGGCAATAACCTTGACAGCGTTGTGAGCGGTTATCGTCAACTCACGGGCAAGGCTCAAGTGTTCCCCAAATGGTCGTTCGGTTTCTGGCAGAGTCGTGAACGTTATAAAACATCTAATGAAATAGAATCTACCCTCCGAACGTTCCGCGAAAAGCATATCCCAGTGGACAATATCGTACAGGATTGGAACTACTGGAAGCTCGATTCGTGGGGCTCACACCAATTCGAACCGGTACGTTATCCCAATCCGCAGGCCATGCTCGACAGTGTGCATGCAATGAACGGCCGATTCATGATTTCGGTATGGCCCAAGTTCTACAATACAACCGACAACTACAAACAGCTCGACGCCCGCGGCTGGATGTATCACCAGGCAATCAAAGACTCTATTCACGACTGGCTCGGATTTATGGGCTCATTCTATGACGCCTACTCATCCGGCGCGCGACATCTATTCTGGCAGCAAATGAACAGCAACCTCTACGAAAAATATAAACAAGGAATAGATGCCTGGTGGATGGATGCATCAGAACCTAACGTGCGAGATTGCACGCCGATGTGGTATCGTAAAGCTCTTTCCGGTCCAACAGCTCTAGGCTCATCTACAGAATACTTCAACGCCTATAGCCTCATGAATGCCAATGCAATCTATAATGGGCAACGAAGCGTGAATCCTAATCGTCGTGTGTTCTTGCTCACCCGGAGCGGATTCGCTGGTCAGCAACGCTACAGCACAGCCAGCTGGAGCGGCGATATCGCTACACGATGGGAAGATATGCGCGCACAAATAACCGCTGGGCTTAACTATTCCATCGCTGGACTTCCGATGTGGGGAATGGACCAAGGCGGATTCTGTGTCGAACAACGATATGTGGATGCACAACTGCTCTTCGACAAAACAAAGCTTGAAAACAACGACCTCAAAGAATGGCGCGAACTGCAAACACGTTGGCATCAGTTCGGTTGCTTCGTACCACTCTATAGGGCCCACGGACAATGGCCGCTCAGAGAGGTTTGGAACATCGCACCCGAAAATCATCCAGCATATCAAACCATCGTGAAATATCATCGTCTGCGCTACAGGCTCATGCCCTATTTATACAGTATGGCAGGGGCCGTTCATCTCACTAACTACACCATCATGCGCCCACTCATTATGGATTTCAATGGCGACTCGGCAGTGAACGATATCAAAGACCAGTGGATGTTTGGGCCAGCACTGATGCCCTGTCCAGTAACCGAATACGGTGCACGCTCGCGCCAGGTTTATCTGCCCAAACAAACTGGATGGTTCGAATTCAACACTAACCGCTACTATGTCGGCAATCAGGTAATAACTGCCTATGCGCCCTTTGAATCCATCCCTGTGTTTGTTCCCGAAGGTGCGATAATCCCCATCGGCCCGGAGATTGAATGGACTGACCAGAAACCAGCCGACCCTATAACGCTCTACGTGTTCCAAGGTCGCAACGGTGAGTTCACGCTCTATGAGGACGAATGCACAAACTATAACTACGAGCGAGGAAAGTTCTCCACTATTCGGTTTACCTACAATGACGCCGACCATACCCTCACCATCGGCAACCGTCATGGTTCCTACGACGGCATGCTCCAGAGTCGCACATTCCGTATTGTCTATCGCCAGAAGAACTCAACAGTCGCTCAATTCGACCCCGATAATGAGCCTGCAAAAATAATCCGCTATTCAGGCAAGCAAATCAAAGTGAAGCTCTAGTTAACATCGGCATATAATTAAAATGCGGCATATGTTCTTCAAAAGAGAATATATGCCGCATTGCGATGTAGACAATCCTTAAGTTTTAAGGAAAAGGTATTGCGCAGCCACCAACCCAGCGGTCACCTTGAGCAACAAACAAACCATTGTCATAGAAGTCTATATAATAGCAAGCACCCAGATTACCTGGATAAGGTGTAGATGTTACATAATATCCATAGGCATCTGCATTTTTGCGATATTCCCCATTAAAATATATTCCAAAGTAAGGCAGAAAGAAATATCTATTGAGCTGTGAACCTACGGGACGTGTGAACTTTGTTATGGTATAATTTATATAAGCTCTTCCATAAACATTTTGTATAGAAACGCTACGATAGTCTTGACCATCGGGAGCTTTGTTTGCATTCATACTAAAGTTGGCACGTTTAAGTACCCATGTACCACCCTTCCACAGATGACCACGCCAAGTCCAAAGCTCGTCACGATCAGTATGCCAATCGCCGCTGTGTGCATACCATAGCATTTGGTTCACGTTCGGGCAACTTTTGGCAGAATTGCTGGCGGCCGAAGTCCCAGTGTTATACCATCGGGGGCCTGGACCAGTGGGCCATCCACTTCCAGTTGCACCAACAAGCGAGGATTGGTTGCCACCTTGCCAATAATCTTGTTGGGCATCCCACATATAGAATTTCTGACTGGAATAGTCTGTAGGAGCTAGATTGGATGTTATGTCATGAATCTTGCCTGGCTGGAAGTTCATATTCACATATTTCGTTATTGTTCCTTCAATACTCGAACCAGAGGGCTGGTCGGTAGTATTGCGTAACCAATAGCGAATTGCGAGACTGTGCTGACCAGGTGCAATAACTACATATGAACCGTTTTTCCCGATGTCGGTTGAAGAATTGTTGAGTTGGAATTCGGTGCCGAGAGTGAGAACAATTCTGTTCGTGCCGCCGTTGGCTAATGTGAGTTTACCGTTTTCTGCTAGATTATAGGTGCCGGCGATATCGTTTTCCGAAATTATTTCGATTTTGAATAAGCGGCTTCGGTTCACATAGCCATTGGACGAGCGGGGAAGCAGGCAGATGTAAGAGGCCTTGTGGTCGAGTGTAAATTGGAATGACTTTCCGCTTCCGATGGCCTTTCCAATTCCACAGTCGCCCGAGAGTCCAGCGTGGTCAAAGTTATTACAGTCTGACTGTGTCTGAGATGACGCTATAGTGACTTGGTTCCCGACGGATGAGTTTTGTCCAGTGTAGGTCACGAGCGCTCCGTTATTATATTTGTCAGTCGAAGGCATAGTGAAAACACCACGTGTTTTGTCGATATTTAAAGTGCCTGCAGAACTCTGTCGAAGCACCCCGTCTGAGGTTTTCACCCATATCCAGTCGCCCGTAGACCAAAAAACTTTGGCTCCTTGACCGAGCAAGTGAGTAATACTTGTGCGTGTTGGCTCTTCGCTGGTGAACGTAATTTGTTCTTCGTCTTTTATACTGTCTTTGTGTTCTGTTGGGTTTGTTGGCGTAGGTTTATTCGATGCAATTTCGTCACCGGAGCAACTTGCCAGAATCAACATAAAGAGGAACGAGGGCAATAAGTATGTTACTTTCATAATTATCTTTCCTTTTACGGTTATTCTTCCCATTGATTTTCCTCTAAAGCCGAAGAGTTCACTTCTTCGAATATATTTTCTTTAGCGTCACCCCCACCGCTGCCCTGTCCGATAGGAGTATGTTGGCCGCTGACTGTTTGCATTATTTGCTCAACCAGCAAATTAATCACTGTGATTGTTGGAGACACATAATCTCGCTTCCTGGGTTCTTTTTCGTTCATATAATCAATCATTAAAAATATTATCCTGTGAAAAATTGCATCTAAGGTTCGATGCACAGAGTTATTTCTATTAAGAGGGGGTGATGTCGAGAGGGGAAATATTGGGGTGATTCCCGAGATCGGGTGGAGATTATTCTATTCCTCGCTCGTTTAATGCTTTGGCGTATTTGGCGGCGTTCACCTGATGTTCTGCATATGTCTTGGCGAAATTGTGAGTTCCACTGAAATCTTCCTTCGCACACATGTACATATAGTCATGGTGAACATAATCGAGCACGGCATCGATGGCTGCAACCGAGGGGATACGAATCGGACCGGGAGGGAGACCGCGATATTTATACGTGTTGTAGGGACTGTCTACCGTTAACCATTTGTGATAGATCCGGTGTGCTGCAAAGTTCTTCGTTGCGAATTTCACTGTCGGATCGGCCTGCAGTGGCATTCTAGCCCGAAGTCGGTTTATGTACATTCCTGCAATCATAGGCATTTCCTTTTCGTTGTCGGTTTCCTCGTCTACGATGCTTGCGAGGGTCATTACCTCAACGGGTGTAAAATGCGCCTCCTTAGCCTTCTGCATCCGTTCGAATGACCAGAAGCGCTTGTTTTCCTTGTCTATCTTGTCGAAGAACCCGTCGATATCGGTATCCCAATAAAAGTCATAGGTGTCGGGAATAAATATGGCTATGATGGTTTCGGGCGTATAACCATATTTTCGACAGAACTTCTTGTCGGCCGTTCGTTGCATGAACGTTTTTCGTGATATTAGCAAGTCTCGAGTCACGTCGCGCGACAAATCAGCCAACGTTCTCACCGAGCGGATAGTTATCGACACGGCGGCCTGACGGTGATTCCTGATATATCTGAAAGTTTGCAACGCCCCCATTGAGCCCACCGCATATCGACCGGTTCGCACATCTTTATCCTTGAACCCGGCTATCCGTGCTATTTGCTTAAAGGCCCAAAAGCTGTGCCGAGTAGAGAGCAGTTCAACTTTCTTATATACGGAGTCTACATTATCGTCTTTATCCAGAAAAACATACTCAATTTTCCCGCTTCTCGACATCGAGGAGAACAATATGAAATAACCTAATACGACAAATGTCGCACAAACGCCGATAAGGATTTTGAGATTTCTGTACTTATGTTTCTTTCTTCTTGATTTCGACATATACGAGTAACTGTAAGTCGGCAGCAAAGGTAACATAATCTTTCAACTCCGAGACTCTTATAACAGTGTAACAGTATACGTACTACACTGTATGTACAAACACATTGGAAGATATTTTTAAGCGTATCACAAATCATCTACTCACAAGCTTAAGTATAGTTTTGTACACGTATGGAGATATTTCTCTCAGAGGTATTACATTAAACTTCCGGCTTATATGCTAAAAGTATCTTATGTATTGCTTCCCATTTTTATATATACCCAAACTTAAAAGTTTTTCCCAGCTTCTTGAGTTTAGTTCAAATAAAATCATACCTTTGCAGATGTAATCTTAATACTTAGTATCTAAACAAATTATTTATTGGAGAGATGGTAGAGTGGTCGATTACAACGGTCTTGAAAACCGTCGTACCGAGAGGTACCGGGGGTTCGAATCCCTCTCTCTCCGCAAACAAGGGTGTAAATCAACGAGTTATGTGATTTACACCCTTTTCTACACCCAAAAACTTGAGGGCGGTTAAAAGGGTCAAAAGAGTTGTCATTGAGAAAACATCAATAACAAATCGTCTCAGCGAAAGGTTCATAGGGGCATCCTTTGTTGACCAATTCCTGTGCCTGGTATATCTCCTTTCCATTATTTGATTCTTTCAATTAAAGGTCTCATCTTTAAATCGTATTCTTGATTTCCGAAATTGATCACAATAAGATTACGGCGGCATCTAGTGAGACCAGTGTATAGCAATTCATCAAATGAAAGATTGAACGATGTAGAAGACTCATATTTGGGTTCCAATATAAGGAATACTACTTCACTTTCCCATCCTTTGAAAGAGTTGATGGTTGAAATCTTCAACGTGCCACTATTCATCCAGAAATGTAGTTTTTTATTGTCACGGATGTTTTTATAACTATCTGAATATACCTCTTGCTTGAATCGATCAAGTATTTTCGCGTAATGCTTTCTGAATGCTTTAAATGCATCAATACTTATTCCACACTTCTGACACTCTTCTGCTAAGCGAGAATCAAAGGTGTCTGCGAAGTTTGTGCTCAAATCATATATCGAAAATAGCATAGCAACATACTGCCGCACTTTAATGATGTCATTGTCATATAGTTTTTGTCTATTTGGGAACAGTTTCTTCTTAAAGTGTTCGCAAATATTGTTAAACCATCCGGAATGTGGATTGTTATCACTATTCTTGCCAATGTAGTTAAGATGCGTCATGTACATTATCTCTACAGTTTCAATCATAGAGTTTGTCTTTTCACGGCTTGCATAGCGGTAATAAAGATCAAATGTACGTAATAGGCTGGTTGTATAACCTAGAATGGTTATGTCATTAGGAGAGATATTAGAATTTTTATTGAGAATGTTACCTCTAATTATATTATATAAGGTAGTAACAGGTTGATCTTCCTGCAGGTACATATAGTTGATGTAACCTTTTTTTTCTTGCTCTTGGCCAAAGAAAGAGTAAGTACCATTTTCAGAAAAGTCATCAACGTCATATTTGCCCTTAAAAATATTCTTTTGGAATGATTGTGCAAGATCTCGGACTTTGAAGTCAGAGCGATAGCAATATTTCAAGTCATTTACACCTCGAACATTTGTTACAACATCTTTGTTTTGTGTTGATTGTCCATAGATATTTTGTTTTACATCTCCAAAAAGGACGTAATCACCCTGAGGATCACGAAAATAGTTTTTTACTATTTCCATCCATGAACGATGATAATCCTGAATCTCATCAATCAATACTGCATCATATTTGGTGATTTCATCCTTGTGCTCGTCAAAGAGTTTGATGTTGCCATAATATTTTGATTCTAGATATTGTGACAAATGCTCGGGATCTATACCCTCAGGAATTTCAAATTCGATATTTAAATTATTCAGTTCTGCATTAATGAACTGATGATAGTTAATAATAATAAAGTTTTCAATTGGGAATGTCTCGTCAACTCTATTCATTTTGTCATGAATAAAGTTCTTTAGAGTAATGTTAAAAGTTAAAATGAGCACCCTCGGATTATTATTCCTTTCCAAGGCTCTTTTATAAGCTTGTACGGCACGGGCCGCTAAAACGGTTGTCTTGCCAGATCCAAAGACTCCGCGAACTCTTTGCTCAAGAGTTGTTGAATATATAATTTCTTTCTGTTTCTGAGAGTAACTATATGGAACACCTTGAGAACGTAGATGAAGAGGAGGAGAAAGAAGCCGTTTGAAATTATCATACAATTTGTCTGTGAAGAACCAAGAAGGACGCTCCGCTATCATATACCTGTTCTTCAACAATATATTAAAATCTTCTTGGTTTAATGAGTCATGTCCAAGGAAAACAATGTTGTATTTGAGGAAGGTTTGATACTTTTTATCGTCTTTATATGGTTCTACAAGCATTCCTTCAAGGTATGATTTGCTGGCGCAATGAAAATATACTGCGCATGACACAATATTAAAATTGCGAAAGTCCTTGATTTTTACTTGCAATAAATCAGCTACATGGAGGTCAAATAGATTATTTTTATACTTTAAGACTTGGTCTATGGGTGATTTAACGACAGAGTTGTTAGGTGTATAAACCCATTTCCTCTTTTCATTCAGTTGAAAGTTGTCAAGATTCCAATCTTTGACCTCTATTACCATCACACCATAGCCTTTCCTCATGATTAGAATGTCCGGGCGATCCCCATTGAGGAAAGGATTGAAATAAATCTCGAACGAATCGTTAAGAGTGCGTTCAAGAAAGTTCAGCAAGGATCTTTCACCATCTGTGGGTTGAACCTTGAACTGGTTGATTTTTTCTATACAAGGGTAAAAAATAGCCATTATACTAACACACAAGTAAGGGGACTCTGATTTAGGGAAATGAAGGATAAAAGAGTGGGAGATTAGAACGTTGTTTTAAACTCTTTGGCGAGCCATGTTTGGGTGATACCTCGTTTCTTCAAATGCTCCTTAATGAAGGTTGCTATGCTCTTTACTTTTGTTCCATAAAGCTGTTTTATATCTATTATAGCTGCAAAGTTATGAACTTATATTGAATATAGCGAAAGAAGGTGAGGGTTTAACACTACGGAGAACCGATTTTCTTGAAAAGCAGAACAAAAGAACCTCTTAAGGCTCCAAAAACGATTATCTATGAGCTTTCCAACCTTAGATATTCGTCCATTATTAAATGTGCTACAATCGTTTCTGAGACCTCTTGATTTCCCGATTTATCCCTATTATTCCCACTATATCTCTGAGGCTTGGAGACAGTCTTTTTGCCTTCTACATTTGCATCGTCAGATCTGACAAATGCCCTATGCGCAAGGGCAAGTTATTAACTTCAAGACAAAAGAAAGTATGACGATAAATGAAGATTTACTGGACAAGCCTGTGTGGCAGATGACAGGTGAAGAATTACTCTTCCTGGCACAACATGGCAATACGTCCCCAAAAGCAAGGGAAGAAAACAACTCCGCCAAAGAAGAAAGGCTATATGTGTATGGATTGGCAGGTATCGCACGCCTATTTGGATGCAGTTTACCTACTGCCAATCGTATCAAGCAGAGTGGTAAAATCAACCGTGCCATTACAAAAGTGGGGCGCAAGATTATTGTGGATGCAGACCTTGCTCTCGAGTTGGCTGGTCGTAAAACAGGAGGATGAGGATGAATACAATAGACTATGAAAGCATTTGGCGACAGTCTCTCATTAACGTTACGGATGAGTTTACGCTTCCGCCCATTGTGCTACAAGCTGGCGAAGCCATTATTGGGACATTGGGTAATTTCAGCGTATCGACAGGAAAGGCAAAAGCCCAAAAGACGTTCAATGTGAGTGCCATAGTTGCAGCAGCTCTTGTCAATGGACAGGTGTTGGACTATCGGGCATCATTTCCCGAGAGCAAACGTACCATCCTCTACTTTGACACAGAGCAAAGCCCTTATCATTGTCAATTGGTTTTGCAGCGTATCTTGAAATTAGCAGGACTGCCGATAGATCAAGAACCTGAGCATTTGAAGTTCAGCCATCTTAGAGCGATAGCAGACCCCAACCAGCGCAGAGAAATCATCCGCTATGCTATCTACAACACGCCTAACGTGGGCTTAGTGGTCATTGACGGCATCCGTGATTTGATGCTCGACATCAACAATTCAACGGAGGCAACCAAGTTGGTGGGCGACCTGATGCAGTGGACGAGCGAACAGAATATTCATATTCAGACCGTGCTACATCTCAACAAGGGCGACGACAATGCAAGAGGGCATATCGGTACAGAGCTTAACAATAAGGCAGAAACAGTTTTGCAGGTCACAAAAGATACTACGTTGTCAGAGCGAAGTGTTGTTGCTCCTACCATCATCCGCTCTAAGCCTTTCGAAAAATTCGCATTCCAACTTACGGAAACAGACGATGAGATTTGCATTCCAGAGTTAGACCCAACCTACATGGATAGCGAGCGGAAAGGACATCTCTTTTCCTATCAAGAGTTGAGCGACACAGAGCACCGTAGAGCTTTGGAGCGAGCATTCTCTTCAAATGAGCTATTGCCGTATGGCGAACTGATTATGGCTCTCAAAGTGGCTTATGCAGAAGTTGTCGGGCAATCATATGGGCAGACAAAACTCAAAGAACTCCTGCGCTTTCTGCTCAATAAACGAATGGTGGTTAAGGAAGGACGAGGCAAGTACCTATTCAACAAGGATTATTACTACTAAGCCATTGGTCGGTCGGGCGCAGGCTATATATACCTGAACCAACCCGACTAAAGATAAACGAATTTGGTCGGACGCAAGTGGGTGCCTATAGAGTACGACCGTCCGACCCAAAGAAACTTCATCAGCCGCCAAAAGAAAAAGGCTGATAATTATTCACGTCAAACATCAAGATAATATGGACATACAACACATCAAGCAAATCTCCATTACAGATTATTTGCAGCAACAAGGCTACGCACCTACACTGATAAAAGGTATCAACCATTGGTACTGCTCTCCATTTCGACAAGAGCGAACTCCATCCTTCAAAGTCAATACAGAGCGTAATCAGTGGTACGACTTCGGAACTAGAGAGCATGGCGACATCATTGACCTTGTGCGTGCTTTGCAGCATTGCAACATAGCAGAAGCAATGTATCTGTTAGAGCATGGGGGACAACTTCCTCAAAGAACTTTTTCTTTTGGAGGGAATCATTCTTGTTCAACTTCTGCCTTTGAGATACTTTCAATCGAAGCTATCACTCATCCCAATCTGAGACAATACCTCGCAGAGCGAATTATCGCCTTATCTACGGCTGAACGCTATTGCTCCGAGCTTCATTACTGCCAAGGCGAGCGACACTATTACGGCATTGGCTTTCCTAACGATGTAGGCGGTTGGGAGCTTCGCAATCCCTATTTTAAGGGATGCATAGCCCCCAAAGCAATCAGTACGCTGACACAAGAGTCGGAAAGTCTTCAACTCTTTGAGGGCTTTATGGACTTTCTCTCGTGGCAAACGCTAAATCCATCTTCAACTTGCGATGTCATTATTCTTAATTCTCTGGCTCTTTTGCCGCGCATTCAAGAAAAGATAAAGAGCTACAAACAAGTAGAGACTTTTCTGGACAATGACAATGTAGGGCGAAAATCGTTTGAAGTTCTGAAGCAGTTTTGCTCACATATCATTGACGGTTCTGTTCGATACCCCGACCCCACAAAGACCTGAATGAATGGCTCATTTATCAGACGAAAATGAAGAAAGAACAGGCTTTGCATTCAAATGCGAAGCATAGAATCAGAAGATAGACTTTATTAGGGAAGCAAGTTTGTGTTTTGAGTATCTCAAAACCTACTTGCTCCCATCTTTAGGAGGTGAAAATCCCGTTGGTCTCATCAAAAAAAATAGAAGTTATGGAACATAAGAATAAAGGTGGGCGACCCACCAAGACTTTATCAGAGAAACGAAAATATCAAGTACTTCTTCAGCTTAACACCATGGAGTACTACACCCTGTTGGGCAAAGCGCGCGAGGCATCCATTCCTCGTACCGAGTTTTTGCGACGACTCATCGCAAAAGCAGAAGTCAAGGCACGCATCCAACCCGAAGAGATGCAACTCATCCGCACAGTCTCAGGCATGGCAAATAATCTCAATCAGATAGCCCATCGGCTCAATGCTTTTGGTTTCTCTGTGCTCAATGAAGACTTGAATGCACTGAAAATGCTCATTCACGAACTCATCAAACGCTTGAAACCATGATAGCCAAGATTATCAAGGGCACAGACTTCGGAGGTGTCATCAACTATATGCTCAGCAAACAGGAAGGAAAAGCTATGGTTTTGGCAAGTAATAACATAGGTTTTGCCAACCAAAACCTATGTGCCCACGAGTTCACCCTTCAAGCATCCATGCGTCCGAGCGTGCAGAAACCTGTCTGCCACACGATACTCTCTTTCTCTACCAGCGATGCAGAGCGACTGACAAACGATGTGATGGTAAAGATTGCCAATGAATATTTGGCGAAGATGGGTTATAGCGACACGCAGAGCCTTATTGTAAGGCACAGCGACCGCCAGCATCCGCACCTTCACATTTGTATCAATCGTATCGGCAACGATGGCAAGACCATCAGCGACCGCAATGAGAAATATCGCTCTACGAAAGTTTGCCGAGAACTGACCGAGCGTTATGGCTTGACCCTTGGGGAAGGAAAGAAGACGGTAAACCGCCACCGACTGCGAGGAGAAGATAAATTACGCTATGAGATATTCGATGCTATCAAAGCTATATTACCACAATCGCAGAACTGGAAAGATTTTGTTTCAGGTTTAGAACAACAGGATGTTGCCACTCGTTTCAAGACGAAAGGCAATACAGATGTAGTGCAAGGAATCATCTTTGAAAAGGACGGTTGCAGTTTCAGTGGCTCAAAGATAGACCGTTCCTGCTCTTTCTCGCTCCTCAATGCAGAGATAGAGCGAAACATCCAGCAAGCGCAACAGCATCTATCAAAAGAGCCAATGGCACATTCGATAGATGAAAGCGTATATACTTCCGATTTATCCGAGGCAATTGACGAAATCTTTACGATGCCGATGCCAAGTGGAGGTATAGATGTTGATAAACTTTGCTTTCAAAAGAAACTTCGCAATAGAGCCAACCACAAACGTAGAATTTAATCATCAAAAAATTATATCAGTATGAACAATGAAACGGCACCAATCCTCGACATCCTCGAAGAACTCAAACAAGAATGCAAAGCCATCAGCAAGGCACAAGCAGAACTACGCACTACGCTTGCAACACAACCTGCCAGCCCAAACGCAGAGCGTACTAAAACACAAGAGTGCGTGCAAATCCATCTCTCCAAAGAGACTCAAGCTAAAATTAAAGAGCACCAGCTTTTTGTTTTGGAGGCACTATCGGAGTCGAGTAAGACACTCGACCCAAAGTTTGAAACCTTGCAACAACTCATCTGCGAGCAACAAAAGCCCGTAGAGTATAAGAACTACTCTCTCTTTGCCAGCGTGCAATTAGCCGAGCGCGTTCTGCTACTGTTAGTTTGCGGACTGAGACCTCTGCAAAACTCCTCCTATAATTTGTCTTTCTTAAATATTTTTTGTACCTTTATGGTATGAAACAAAAGTTATCCTCTCCAAGTTTTGCTGACCTATTCCTTGGGCAAAGAAAGGTCAAGCAGACATTCTTTTCACAAATAAACACAGTCATTGATTGGGCACCTATTCGTGCTATAATAGAAGTGGCTTATACAAAAGGCTATAAGTCTACCGGCCGGCCCGGCTATGACAGCCTTGTTTTATTCAAGATTGAATTACTCCGCACCTGGTATGGTCTGAGTGACGGAGAAGTTGAAGAACAGGTTAACGACCGCCTGTCTTTTAGTCGCTTTGCAGGTCTTGGCATGGAAGATATCGTCCCTGACAGTACTACCGTGTGCCGTTTTCGCAACATTCTTGTTGAAGCGGATTTGTATGATACGCTTCTTGAGGAGTTTAATCGGCAATTGGAAGCTAAAGGAATCATTGTAAAGCG
>NZ_JH594521.1:468629-493629 GCF_000243035.1 Prevotella micans F0438 | reverse complement strand
GCCACGAAAGGCACTTGTCTATGCCGATAAAGGATATGACTCGATGGAGAACAAAGAAACCCTCAAACGTATGAAACTCAAAAGTCGTATCATGCATAAGAGAACAAGAGGACATGAAATTACCAAAAGGCAGCAGCGTATCAACGTTGCGATAAGTAAGACACGCTACAAAGTAGAACGTACCTTTGGTTCTATGCATAGATGGTTTGGTGCAGGAATAGCAAGATATGTTGGACTTTCAAAAACACATGCGCAGCATATTATGGAATCCATTGCCTACAACTTATACCGAACACCTGGGATTATTGTGTCAAATTCTATCAGATAATATGAAAAAACACTGATAAAAGATTGTTATCTACTCAAAAATAACCTCCAACGGTATCTTTTGATCAAAAATATTTATTCTTCTAAGAGTGTATGGGTGAGAGTTGAGAGGATGGTAGGTTTTGCAGAGGTCTCGGACTGGTCATGGTCAGTTGCTGGTTCTTCGCTATGGGAGCCAACCAACTGCAAACCGCCTCCGATTACGACCTCCGCTACCGCTATCTGCGAATGCAAGGCAAAACCACCACCACTGACTTCGTGCATCTTGACAGCGTCTTTATCACAAATCGCAATCCCAACGCGATTCTGCAGATGCAACAAAAGGTTATTGATTACGAGCAAGCCCTGCAACGGCAAGCAGAACTAATAGAACAGCAAGAGCGTATCAAAGGTGAGCAAGTGCAACTTAAAAAACGACTTCATCAATAGTCATAAAAGATAAAATCCTGCAAAGTAAATAAGTTTGTTGTAGGATTTTTATTTTGTATAATCATTAGTCATAGACTGTTACCTGAAATTCTATTGTTTAATCTCTAGTATTTGTCTGGGTATAACAAAATGTCATCTGGAGTGTCAAACATAGATAGTGCGATTAAATGATTAGCAAATAAAGTTTTTTCTTTACCATATAGAGGATACTTTCCTATTAAATCAATACAAGCCTTACTGTCATAGATATTTATATTTGAAGGTTTTGTCGCATACTGTTCTCTGAATTTAGAAGAGAAATTTATCAAGGATTCCTTGTCTTTTTTAATTCCTTTATACAAAACATGAAAATTCTCAACTATATGATTGTGATCTATTTTTAATATCTCGTATTGGTCAGACGATAACTTATTTTCAATTTTTCTTTGATTTTCACAAATCAATGTTGGTACAAGATTATATGACTTGTCCTTTCGTTCCATTTTATAGAATTTTACATCTCTATTTTCTAAATTTTCTATAATTTGTGCTTGATATTGTTTATCCATGTTCAAACCGAAATAGATAGCTTTTAGAGTAAATGGATTATACTTCTTCATTCCGTAGTTTGTGTATAGAAGTCTTATCTCTTTCTCGTATTGCCATACTGCCGACTTGGTGCCAAACAATTTAATAATGAAGTTTGGGCTTTTTATATCGGTTATCTCTATTTGTGGAGGTTTTTCAGAGTAGTTTATTGTCATACGATTAACATATAGTGAAAATTTCTCACTATCCTCTAATTTTTCAACATCATAAGCGATACAAAAGCCCTTATGAGAATTAGCATAGTGAGCCCACATTAATTCATTATCAGGGAAATCTTTATCAGATGTTGATAGAGAATATATTCCCAACTTATCTTTAAATGCCATCAGTTCTTTCCAATTCTTTTGTATATCACCAATGTTAACATTGAAAACTTGGTTGAATATAGGCAAAACTTTACTAATTTCATCTGTATAAGTTGCTTCAAATGGATCATTCAAATTACGAAATGATGAAGCCCATATTTCATCGTTTAAGAGCGATTCAATGTCGCGAGTACTACCTTTGCCTTCAATAGCATTAGCTCTATATTTATATCCAATCATATTAATTCGTTATTTATCTTGCTCTACAATCTTAGTTAGTTCTTCCTCGACTTCTTCAATTGTAGGTAAGGCAGACTTCAAATTGTCTGGAATAGCCTTTGTTAGTTGATAATCGCTGACACCGATTGGCTGGTCGTAGCCAGAGAGGGCATACTGTGCCACAACCTTGTCGCCTCCATTACAGAGAAGCAAGCCGATCGTCTTATTATCGTGTTCGCCCCTCAGGGTGTCGTCCACAACATTGATGTAGAAGTTCAGTTGCCCCATATATTCGGGCTTGAAAGGTGTAGCTTTAAGTTCGATGACCACATAGGCGTGTAGCTGAATGTTGTAGAGAATGAGGTCTGCATAGAAATCAGAATCACCCACTTCAAAATGCTTCTGCTGTGCTACAAACGCAAAGCCGTTGCCCATTTCCAAAAGATATTTGGTGATATGAGAAACCAATTGTCGTTCAATGTCTCGTTCTGCCATTTTATCCGTTTGCCCCATCATGTCAAAGATATAAGGGTCTTTCATCAAATAGTTCGCGAGGTCGCTTTGCGGTTTGGGTAATCGTGCCGAGAAGTTACTCACTTTCTTTGCTGCAATCTGCCGAGCGAAAAGATTAGTCTCTATCTGCATTTGCAGAACATTGCTGCTCCAACCATTGGCAACCGCTTGCGTAATATACCAAAAGCGTTCACCCAAAGGCAATTTGCTGTTAAGCAAAATTACATGACTTGCCCAGTTGGTGCGAACTATGGCTGAGTGCTTGAAGATTTCCTCTATTTGACTGATATCGCTGTGATAGATAGCAGACAGCGTTTCAGAAACATCTCCTAATTGTGCAAGAGGTTCTTGCGTAATTATATCTCCCCAAATACCTGCTGCTTGTATTTGCGCAAGAGGCTATTAAGCGTACTTGCGTATGCTCCAGGTCAGTACCAATAGCTCGTACAATGAGAGCTAAATCTTGGTGCTCTGTTTTATTTATTTCTTGACTCATATGGTGTCGGTGTTATAATTGATTGAATTTACTCATGGCATTCGCTTTGATGTCGTCCGCAATGTCTATGTATGGTTTCATAGCCTTGTAATCACTATGCCCTGTCCATTTCATCACAACTTGAGGCGGAATGCCCAATGCGAGCGCATTACAGATGAATGTTCTACGACCAGCATGTGTGCCAAGTAGGGCATACTTTGGTGTAACCTCATCAATGCGCTCATTACCCCTATAATAAGTTTGGCGCACAGGTTCGTCAATACCTGCTAGTTCTGCCAATTCTTTGAGATAATCATTCATTTTCTGATTGGTAATCACGGGCAACACCTTGTCATCTTCAAATGCCACATCCTTGTATTTATCAAGGATTGCTTTGCTGTGATTGTTCAATTCGATAATCAAACTATCGGAAGTCTTGACCGTTGTCACTTCTATATGGTCGCCCTTTATATCGCTTCTACGGAGATTAAACACGTCTGAATAACGCAAGCCCGTGAAACATTGAAAAAGAAAAACATCACGCACTCGGTCTAAGGCTTGTTTGGAAGTAGGTATTTCGAACTCTCGGAGTCTGTTCAATTCCTCCCATGTAAGGAAGATGATTTTCTTCTGTGTGCTTTTGAGTTTGGGTTTATAACTATCGTAAGCATTGTTCTGATGTATACCCTTCTTAAAAGCCCAGCGTAAGAACCATTTCAAGAAACTAAGTTGCTTTCCAATGGTCGAATTGCGCATTTCCTTTACGTCCCGGAGATAAGTAACATAATCGTTCAGCCCCTTTTCGTCAAAGAAATCAAATGTAAGTTCATCGTGGAAGTTCATCAGATGATTTTTCACTGCCGCAAACTTTTCGTAAGTAGAATCTGTCCAGTCATTCTGCCGTCCACAATCTCGCACGAACTCATTGAATACTTTATAGAATGCATTAGGCGTTGATTTCTTTGGCTTGACTTCTTCCTTAATAGGCTTGTGAAGAGCATTGAATGCCTCTTTTATTTGTTCCTGTGTTGGCATAATTTCTTTCACCTCAAACTTCTTGAAGATTTCCTGTATCTTAGTATAGTAGCCCAAGAGTGAAGCATTGATTTCAGAAGCGGATTGTTTCAACTTGTTGCTACAACCATTCTTTACACGTTGCTTATCTGCATCCCACTTGGCAGCATCTATGCGATAGCCTGTCGTGAACTCAATCCGCTTGGAAGCGAAATTGACACGCATACGGATAGGCACATTCTCAATAATGAGAATACCGTCCTTTTTTCTACTTTCAAGCGTAAAAATAATATTGCGTTTAATAATCATGACTATATCAATGGTTTTAGTTTCCTAAACTCAACAGAATATTCTGTGGCTATCTTATTATCGGAAGTAATTATTACATTTTCATTGTTTTTGTACTCTGCATTAGTAGACCAGTTATAGCTACCTGTTATTACACGTTGATTGTCCAATACACAAAATTTATTATGCATAAGTCCTCCTTTTGTTCCTCTAATTTCTGAACAATCAAAATCTGATAAATCTACACCATGATTTGCGTTTACCACATCTTTATAAAAGATGATTTCAATTCGAAGTCCTTCAATACGTTTTGCTTCCAATGCGCTTTTGATATTCTCATTAGTAAACCAAGCCATTGCAACTAGAATAGAAACCTTTGCCTGTTTTATAGCATCAATAACCTTATTTTCAATCTTCTCGAAAGATGCTTTGTTCTGCACATCGGGAGGGGAGTCTATTCCTTGCCATTTAATATCTTCTGCATCAAG
This sequence comes from Prevotella micans F0438, assembly GCF_000243035.1. NCBI lineage: Bacteria > Pseudomonadati > Bacteroidota > Bacteroidia > Bacteroidales > Prevotellaceae > Prevotella > Prevotella micans. Next base: position 488,983 of record NZ_JH594521.1, on the reverse strand, counting down.
ACCTAAGATAATACTATCTAGTTTTAAATTCTTATTTATAACGTCAACAGCTTTCTCCTTATCATAGGACTCATTGATAAGCTTTTCAATTAGCTCTTGTAATTTTTTATCATCCAACTTACGCAATCTATCTGTAGTATATGTTTTTTTGAGGAATTAAGTTTTCTATCGCCAATTCTAGGTAATCCTCCGACCTCTTGATTATAAACGTCATCTCTAAAACCAAAATTTTGGAAAAATGTTACAAGTTCTCTACCTGTTCGGCTTTTCCACAATAATCCATCTCCAATTATAAGAGGAACAAAGCTCTCTTTTGTTGCGTTTGTTATTTTCATATATTGTGACCAGCACTTGATTTCTGCACCCAAAATTACACCCAAATTTCGATATTACCAAAGATTTTCTATGAAATCTTATTTTATTAACATTCTGTATAAATTACTATTATACAACAGCTTGAGTGCGTATGGTGCTGTATGAAGGTTCAAGAGAAAGAGCCTCTCTCTCCTGAAATCGAATCCGGGAAGAAAAGAAATATCGTTTATATAATCATTAAGACCTGCATCCGTCGTGACGACGCGTGCAGGTCGACCGTTTTTATACATGTACTCGGTTTAAGAGAAATTATCTTGTCCTTAACGGACGGGGGCGGACAGACACGGGGTCTGTCCCTACATACGTAGACACTCCATCAATCAATCGATGCCAATTCGGTCTGCCGACCGCATAACAATATTTCGCGCCTGCTCTGCGGTTTGGTGTTTACGCCGTCCTTGTCGGGCAAGTGGCGGACAGACGTATCGGGCAGACACGGGGTCTGTCCCTACATGCGAGCTAACGCTCGAATGGAAGTTTCCGAAAACACTGTTGTTGTGGCAGCATATCATTGCTAAATTCATTTTACATTGCGGCTGCCGGAGCTTATGCTATGATGTCTCTCTCTTGTATGAGTTTCTTTATACTTTTGCCAACCTATGAGATTCAATATAAAATGTAATGAATGCGACCGCACGTTCATAGCTGAAACAGAGTTTTATGGACTTCAGAGATATAGGTGCCCGTATTGCGGACATGTATTGACATGTCAATTCAATGCGCCCGAAGCAAAACGAACCAAGGCAAGAGCAGTTGTTCCGATGGCAAATACAACGCCGGTAGAACGACACTCAAAAAAGGAACTTCCAACGGTTAAAACAAAGCTCATCAGGATGCCGTCGGCTGAGAAAATTGCCGAAACGTCAAGGCAGGCTAGTGAAAAAGTGAAGGAGGGAACAATTAAAACATCCGAATACCTTTCACGCTCATCATCGTGGCTGGCACAGTTTCAGGAAAAATATACCGACGGCAATCTGTGGGTGTTCTTCGGCTTCAGCACACTTTTTATACTGTCGGTTATAGTTGGACTTTTTATCTGTGCAGAGGTAGTTAAGGTGCTTGTCGACGGTCATTCGTGGCTATTCAAGAACTACATAGAACTCCGTAATTCGCTATAAAAATGACAAGAAAGGAGCGTTATACTTTCGTGCTGGATTATTTCCGTAAGAATGTTGGAATTGTGTCGACCGAGCTTATGTTCGGTTCAGCTTTTCAGCTGTTGTGCGCCACGTTGCTCTCGGCCCAATGCACCGATAAGCGTATCAATGCCATCACACCGGCTTTGTTCGTAAGATTTCCAGATGCGAAAACTATGGCGACTGCCAACGAAGAGGAAGTGTTCGATTATGTGAAGAGTGTTTCCTATCCCAACGCCAAAGCGAAGCATTTGATTGAGATGGCGCGCATGCTGATGAACGATTTCGGTGGTGAGGTGCCGTCGGAACCTAACGAACTGATGAAATTACCTGGAGTGGGACGAAAGACGGCTAATGTGGTTCAGGCCGTGTGGTTCGGTAAGCCCACATTGGCTGTTGATACGCACGTTTATCGTGTTAGTCGGAGACTTGGACTAGTTCCGCAATCGGCCGATACACCGCGAAAAGTAGAGGATTATTTGATGAAGAATATCCCGCTGGAAGAGGTTTCTTCGGCCCATCATTGGATTCTTCTTCACGGCCGATATATTTGTAAGAGCGCCAAGCCGGCTTGCAAGGAATGCGTATTCGACGCTATTTGTCCGAAGCTGTTTGAAAAAAGTAAATTAGTGTAGAACATATGAATACAAGATTGATTTTAGGATTCCTGAAAAAGATTGCAGCGAACAATAACAGACCATGGTTCGCCGAACATAAAAATGAGTATGAATTAGTACGGGCCGACTTTGAAGCCGGGATAAGACAGGCAATCGTGGCGTTATCGACAATCGACGAGGAGGTGGCACATCTGGAGGTGAAAGATTGTACCTACAGATTCTATCGCGACACGAGATTCTCGGCAGACAAAAGTCCGTATAAACGTCATATGGGTGCGTTCATCAATGCACACGGAAAGAAGTCACTGCGTGGAGGATATTATCTGCATCTCGAGCCTGGCAACTGCGTCATTGCGATAGGGTCATATTGGTTGCCAACGAATATTCTAACCTCGTGTCGTAACGAAATAATGGCAAACATCGGCACGTGGCGTAAAACGGTCGAGAGTAAGCAGTTCTTAGATATGTTCGGCAAGCCTAACCAGGGTGTATGGGATGATAAAGCCAGTGAGCAAGGGTTCGGTCTTTCGGGCTTGAAAACCATCCCGAAAGGTTTCCCGAAAGATTATGAATACAAAGAATACCTACGGATGAAAGATTATTGCTGCTGGGTTAAGATTGACGACAGCTTCTTCGCCTCGCCTGACTGGACAAACCGCATGTTGGATATAGTAAAAGTGGGCAAGCCAATGATGGATTTTATCAACAGCGTTATAGACGACTACGAATAAACCATCTCCGCCCCTTCATACTATTAGTTGACACCGCAAAATCATGAAAAGTACGAATCTACAACATCAGGAAATATCTTCTCTCCCTTATTCCATAGAACTGAAAGGGCTTCTGGGCGTCTCGAAAATGCCTAACAGTAGCGTGAAAAGACATCCAACTATCTTGAATGTGCCTTACAGTAGCATGAAAAGCATTTTCAACCATGTTGACCATGCAAAACAGTAGCATGAAAAGGCATCCAACCATCTTGAATGTGCCTTACAGTAGCATGAAAAGCATTTTCAACCATGTTGACCATGCAAAACAGTAGTATGAAAAGACCTCTAACTACTTCGGATGTGCATGACAGTAGCATGGAAGTCTTCTTCATTCCTTTGAACCATAAAGAAAAGAGCATATGTAGCTGTAGCGGCGTTGAACAAAGGAGGTATCGTTTTATTGTGAACATCTAATTACCTTTGCCTCGCACAAACACATAACAGAATCAAACAAAAGAAATGGGAAGAATCATTGCACTGGCCAACCAAAAAGGTGGAGTTGGCAAAACCACAACAACCATAAATCTGGCAGCGTCTTTGGCCACTCTTGAGAAGAGCGTGCTAGTGATTGATGCCGACCCACAGGCAAATGCATCTAGCGGCCTGGGCGTCGACATAAAAGATGTTGAATGCTCACTCTATGAATGCATAATCAACAATGCAGATATTCACGATGCCATCTATACCACCGATATTGAGCGGCTAGACATCGTATCGAGTCACATAGACCTTGTGGGGGCCGAAATAGAAATGCTTAATATAGACGATCGCGAAAACGTGTTGCACCGGATGTTGGAACCTGTACGAGATGAATATGATTTCATTCTGATTGATTGCAGTCCGTCGCTCGGTTTAATAACGGTAAATGCTCTCACGGCCGCCGATTCGGTTATTATTCCCGTGCAATGCGAATACTTTGCGCTAGAGGGAATCAGTAAACTACTCAACACAATTAAGATTATTAAGAGTAAACTGAACCCGAAGTTGGAAATTGAAGGATTCCTTCTCACTATGTATGACAATAGGCTTCGTCTGGCACGTCAGATTTACGACGAGGTTAAGCGCCACTTCCAAGAACTGGTATTCAAAACCGTTGTTCAGCGAAATGTGAAGCTGTCGGAAAGTCCCAGCCACGGTCTGCCTGTGATTCTCTATGACGCCGAATCGATGGGCGCAAAAAATCATCTGGCATTAGCAAAAGAAGTAATAGATCACGCAACAAAGAACTAAACAAAAATGGCAGTACACAAGAAATTCAATCGTAACGGAAAGACAAACGCATTGGGACGTGGACTAGATGCACTGATTTCAACCGAATCAGTTAATACGCAGGGAAGTTCAACCATAAACGAAGTGCCGATAGACCAAATTGAGGCTAATCCAAACCAACCGCGTCAAGAGTTCGACCAAACCGCACTGGAAGAACTGGCAAACAGCATAAAACAGATTGGAATTATTCAGCCGGTTACGCTAAGGCAAATCGACGATAATAAATTCCAAATCATTGCCGGTGAACGCCGTTGGCGTGCTTCGCAGTTGGCAGGTTTGCAGTCGTTGCCAGCATACATCCGTACCATTAAAGACGAAAACGTGATGGAGATGGCACTCGTGGAGAACATTCAGCGCGAAGACCTGAATGCTATCGAAATTGCGCTGGCCTATGAGCATCTTCTTGAAAGAAACCAAGACATGACGCAGGAAAAAGTGGCCGAAAAAGTAGGCAAAAGCCGAACGGCCGTAACAAACTATCTTCGTCTGCTAAAGTTGCCCGCTCCAGTACAAATGGCATTACAGAAAAAAGAGCTCGATATGGGTCATGCCCGTGCACTACTTTCGATAGACAGTCCGTCGATACAACTCAAACTTTTCCGTCAAACAGTGGAGAAAGGCTACAGCGTTCGGAAAGTCGAAGAACTTTGCAAACGCATCAATAACGGAGAAGATCTGCAAGAAGCTTCCAGGAAAGTTGAGTCAAAATCAAAACTCCCCGAAGGATTCAATGTTCTTAAAGAACGTCTCTCATCATTCTTCAACACTAAGGTTCAGATGACATGTAATGCCAATGGCCGAGGGAGAATCAGCATACCTTTCGCTTCCGAAAAAGAACTTGCACACATAATGGAAGTGATGGACAAAATGAAATAACGAACGTGAAAACGAACGCTCAGCAAGAAAGAAATATAACCGGCAGGAGAGTCTATTTTTCAATGGCTCTCCTGCTGTTGTTCATTAATGCAGCAGACGTTAGGGCCCAAATAGCAGGCGATTCGGTCAGAGTTATTTATCCCGATGGCGCAACGACGATTACAAAAACAAATGGAGCTCCCAAAGATTCGATTATCTCGCCCGACGACGCCCCATTTATTGTCGATAAGCCGAATTGGGGTGATGTAGAAGTTCGGAAAACAACTCGCGACTGGAGCAAATGGCAACCTGAACCTAAACGCGCCCTTTGGTTGGCATTGGTGCTACCAGGTGCCGGGCAGGTTTACAATCGTAAATATTGGAAGTTACCCTTACTCTACGGTGGATTTGTGGGATGCGTGTATGCAATGACATGGAATAATCAAATGTATCACGACTATTCGCAGGCTTACAAGGACATCATGGACGATGACCCCACAACACAGAGTTACAACAACTTTCTGCATCTCGGAAACACTATCAATCCAAGTAATCTCGGACGCTATCAACAACTCTTCAAACGACGCAAAGACCGCTATCGTCGTTGGCGCGACATGAGCATCTTTGCAACCATTGGTGTTTATCTTCTATCAGTAATCGATGCCTATGTAGATGCATCATTGTCTGATTTCGACATATCCAACGACCTCTCACTACACATTGCGCCAGCAGTTATAAACACCAAACAATCCATGGGACTTAAACAGAACACAGCGATTGGAATAACCTGCAGTTTGACTTTCTAAAGAATCATTATAGACACGGAAAAGCTATGGATAAAGAAACCGAAATTCGCGAACAGGCCGAAGAGCAGATGGTGAACGATGCCTTCAAGCATCTTCTAAACACATATCTGGCATCGCGGCACAGAAAAAAGGTAGACATCATCACAAAGGCTTTCAACTTTGCTCGGCAAGCTCATAAAGGCGTGCGCCGGCTTTCGGGCGAGCCCTATATAATGCACCCAATTGCCGTAGCGCAGATTGCCTGCGAAGAAATAGGACTCGGTTCTACCAGTATATCGGCAGCCTTGCTTCACGATGTCGTTGAAGACACCGACTACACCGTTGAAGATATTGAAAACATCTTCGGTCCGAAGATTGCGCTCATAGTTGACGGGCTAACCAAAATATCCGGTGGAATCTTTGGCGAACAAGCCTCTGCACAGGCCGAGAATTTCAAGAAACTGTTGCTAACTATGAGCGACGACATTCGCGTAATTCTCATCAAAATCTGCGACCGTCTTCATAATATGCGTACTCTGGCATCACAGCCCGCAAGCAAGCAATACAAAATCGCCGGTGAAACCCTTTACATCTATGCTCCGTTAGCAAATCGTCTCGGCCTGAACAAGGTCAAAACCGAACTCGAAGACCTCAGCTTTAAATACGAACATCCCGATACCTACAAAGCCATCGAAAACAAGCTGGCCTCAACTCAGGCACAACGCGAAATGCTTTTCGAAAGTTTCACCGCACCCATTCGCGCCGAGCTCGACCGGATGGGAATTAAATATGAAATCAAAGCGCGTGTGAAAAGTCCCTATTCCATTTGGAATAAGATGCAAAACAAGCACATCGCGTTTGAAGAAATCTACGATATTCTGGCGGTCAGAATTATATACTCTCCACCATCACGCGAGGAAGAAATAACCGAATGCTTCCAAATCTACGTAGCCATAAACAAACTCTACAAGAGCCACCCCGACCGACTGCGCGACTGGATAAATCACCCCAAAGCCAACGGTTATCAGGCTCTACACGTCACCCTAATGTCGCACCAAGGCCGATGGATCGAAGTGCAAATACGTTCCGAACACATGAACGAAATTGCCGAGCAAGGTTTTGCAGCCCATTGGAAATACAAAGAGGGCGAAATAACCGAAGATGAAGGCGAACTAAACGAATGGTTGCACACCATAAAAGAAATTCTCGACGACCCGCAGCCCGACGCCATGGATTTCCTCGACGCAATCAAGCTCAACCTCTTCGCTTCCGAAATATTCGTCTTCACCCCCAAGGGCGAAATCAAAACCATGCCTGCCGGATGCACTGCCCTCGACTTTGCCTTCCAAATCCATACCTTTCTCGGCAGCCATTGCATCGGCGCAAAGGTGAACCACAAGCTCGTGCCTCTTAGCCATAGGCTCCAAAGCGGCGACCAGGTTGAAATTCTCACATCAAAGTCGCAACACGTCGAACCATCATGGATAAACTTCGTGTCGACAGCAAAGGCCAAAGGAAAAATACAATCCATTCTTCGGCGCGAAAGCCGGGAAATACAGAAAGAAGGCGAAGAAATACTTTCACGATGGCTAATCGACAACGATTTTGAAATGTCGACCTCCACACTCGATAAGCTGTGCGAGTTCCACGAAATGCCGAAACATACAGACCTCTTCGTAGCCATTGGAAAGAAAACTATAATCCTCGGCGAACCCGACATTAACGTACTTCAAGGGAAACGTCCTGAAAAACACACACGCAGCACAGGATGGCGAAGATATGTTCCCTTCCTAAAAAGCAATGGGAATAAAGAAATAACAATCGACCGGAACAACGGAAATCTCGAAGCCGACGAGACCGGACTCATCGTTATCGGAAAAGATTTCAACAAAAAGAAACCCATTTTCATAAACGAAAGCAACATTTCCCGCTACCTCTTCCCGCACTGCTGCCACCCCATCCCAGGCGACGACACCCTGGGCTACATCGACAATCGCGACCACATCGAAATTCATAAACGTTCGTGCCCCGTGGCAGCAAAGCTCAAAGCCAGCTTCGGAACCAGGATTATCGATGCCAGATGGGACATGCACAAACAGCTATTCTTCGACGCAATTGTAGAAATCAAAGGAATCGACCGACACAGAATGCTACACGATATAGCCGATGTGATTTCAGACCAATTCGGGGTAAACTTCCACCGCGTAACCCTATCGAGCGACAACGGAATCTTCGACGGAACTATCGAACTTCGGGTTCACGACCGCGAAGACCTCAGCGTTATCATCGAAAGCCTAAAGAAAATCACCAACATGCAAAGCGTGCAAGAAATCCTATAAAACACCCCGTCAAAAAACAAACAAAAAGAATGATGAAAAAAATCAGAGCAGCCGTCGTTGGTTACGGCAACATAGGGCGCTACAGCATTGAAGCCCTGCAAGCAGCACCCGATTTTGAAATTGCAGGCATAGTTCGCCGACAAGGCAGCAAAGACAAACCCCTCGAACTAACCCGCTACGAAGTGGTTGGCGACATATCCGAACTCAACGCCGTCGACGTGGCTATACTCGCCACACCCACCCGCTCGTGTCCCGAATATGCCGGCAAAATAGTGGAACTGGGCATCAACACCGTCGACTCGTTCGACATACACACCGAAATTCTCGACTATCGCAACCGCCAGATGGAACACTGCAAAAAAACCGGCCGCGTGAGCGTCATATCGGCCGGTTGGGACCCCGGTTCAGATTCCGTCGTACGAGTGATGATGCAAAGCCTGGCCCCGAAAGGACTAACCTACACCAACTTCGGCCCCGGCATGTCGATGGGCCATTCCGTTTGCGTGCGCAGTAAAAAAGGAGTCCGCAACGCCCTTTCCGTTACAATCCCCCTCGGCGAAAGCATTCATCGCCGAATGGTTTATGTAGAGCTCGAAAACGGCGCGAAGTTCGAAGAAGTCGAAGCCGCCATCAAGGCCGACCCATATTTCTCCCACGACGAAACCCACGTATTCGAAGTCGACAATGTCGACAATGTTCGCGACATGGGCCACGGCGTGAACCTCGTTCGCAAAGGTTCGAGCGGAGCCACCCCCAACCAACGCATAGAATTCAACATGAGCATCAACAACCCCGCCCTCACCGGCCAGGTTCTCGTCAATGTAGCCCGCGCCAGCATGCGCCTTGCCCCCGGCTGCTACACGATGCCCGAGATTCCGGTTATCGACCTCCTTCCCCAGTCGCGCGAAGAGATAATCTCCACTTTAGTATAGCGGGCAGTCCGCTCCGCTGCCCGAATCCAACGCTCCGACTCGCAAGACGTCGGGGCGTTTTTGTTTCTCCGCCCAATTTCAGACCCCGAGGGATGATTTGCCGTCCGCCCCACCCATCAGTAAAGGGCGAAATATTGTTATGCGGTCGGGAAGCCGAATTGGAAAGGGGGCGGACAGACACGGGGTCTGTCCCTACATACGTAGACACCTCTCGGCAGAGACTATTTTACACAAACAACTTAAGTAGAGCGTGTGGCAGAGGCTATTTTACACAAACAACTTAAACAGACTGTGTGGCAGAGGCTATTTTACACAAGCAACTTCAGTAGACTGTGTGGATGGCCGCATTTTACACAATTAGTTTAAACAGACTGTGTGAAATGCCACGTTTTACACAATTAGTTTAATTAGACTGTGTAGCAGAGCCTCTGCCACACAAATAATTTCAGTAGACTGTGTGGATGGCCGCATTTCACACAAGTAACTTAAGTAGACTGTGTGGCAGAGACTCTGCCGCTCGTAAAATGCATTGAAGTCCAGCCGAATCATCCGTAATTCGGGACTATCAGATAAAAACATCTCCCGAAAACAAATCGAAATAGAGAAAAATCATGCTCCGACCAATAAAACACATCATCGTTTAGTGTGTTTCTGCATAACACAGTCGACAAACCTCTCCAGCGCGCGGTTCTCCCCTTATTTAAGAGGCCAATTTGTAACCCTTAAATGAATTGGGTATATTTGCAGGACTTTAAAAGTAAAAGGATAATTTTTTGATTCACAATTGATTTTTATGAAAGAAAAAAGAGTTTATACTTTCGGAAACGGAAAGGCCGAAGGTAGAGCCGATATGAGGAATCTTCTCGGCGGAAAAGGTGCCAACTTGGCTGAGATGAACTTAATCGGAGTGCCGGTTCCTCCCGGTTTCACAATCACTACAGACGTTTGCAATGAATTTTTTGAAAAAGGTAAAGAGGTTGTCATCGGACTGCTGAAAGACGAAGTTGAAAACAGCGTTAAGCACATCGAAGAGCTGATGAATTCAAAGTTCGGCGACCCCGATAATCCGCTCCTGGTTAGCGTACGTTCGGGTGCGCGGGCCTCTATGCCGGGAATGATGGATACGATTCTGAATCTTGGATTGAACGACACGGTGGTTGTCGGACTGGCTCGCAAAACAGGTAACGAACGCTTCGCTTACGACAGTTATCGCCGATTCGTACAAATGTACGGCGACGTTGTACTGGGCATGAAACCGGTTAATAAGGAAGATATCGACCCGTTTGAAGCCATCATCCAAGATGTGAAAAAACAACGCGGAATAAAACTCGACAACGAAATGAATGTCGACGAACTGAAACTCCTCGTGTCGCGATTCAAGGAAGCCATCAAGAAACAAACAGGCAAAGACTTCCCCAACAACCCGATGGAACAACTCTGGGGAGCAGTGTGCGCCGTGTTCGATTCGTGGATGAACGAACGGGCAATTCTCTATCGTAAGATGGAAGGCATCCCGCAGGAATGGGGAACAGCCGTATCGGTCATGGCAATGGTTTTCGGAAATATGGGAAACTCGTCGGCAACAGGAGTCTGCTTTTCGCGCGACGCAGCAACAGGCGAGAATCGCTTCAACGGCGAATATCTGGTCAATGCACAGGGCGAAGACGTCGTTGCCGGCATTCGCACACCACAGCAAATAACCAAAGAAGGCTCGCTCAACTGGGCTAAACAGCAAAGCATCGACGAAGAAAAACGTAGAACAAAATATCCTTCCATGGAAGAAACCATGCCCGAGATTTTTGCCCAGCTCACAGCCGTGAAAGATAAACTCGAGAAACATTATCACGACATGCAAGACATGGAATTCACAGTCCAGGAGGGCAAACTCTGGTTCCTGCAAACAAGAAACGGAAAACGAACCGGAACAGCTATGGTTAAAATCGCAATGGACCTCATGCACGAAGGCGAAATCGACGAAAAAACAGCACTCATGCGATGCGAACCGTCGAAACTCGACGAACTTCTCCATCCCGTGTTCGATAAAGAGGCGTTGGCCCAAGCTCGAGTTCTCACCAGAGGATTGCCAGCATCGCCCGGAGCAGCATGCGGACAAATAGTGTTCTTCGCCGACGATGCCGCCAAATGGAAAGCCGACGGAAAAGAAGTCATTATGGTTCGCATCGAAACATCGCCCGAAGACCTGGCCGGAATGTCGGCCGCCGCAGGAATTCTAACAGCACGCGGCGGAATGACATCACACGCAGCCGTAGTAGCCCGAGGAATGGGTAAATGCTGCGTCAGCGGAGCCGGAGCCATAATGATTGACTATAAATCACGAATCGTAGAAATAGACGGCAAAGTCCTCCACGAAGGCGATTATATCTCACTCAACGGCTCAACCGGAGAGGTCTATTACGGCGAAGTGAAAACCAAACCGGCCGAAGTTACCGGCGATTTTGCCGAACTGATGAAACTCTGTAAGAAATACACAAAACTGGTTGTACGCACTAACGCCGACACCCCCCACGACGCCGAAGTAGCTCGCAGTTTTGGAGCTGTCGGAATCGGTTTGTGTCGCACGGAACACATGTTCTTCGAGAACGAAAAGATTAAAGCAATGCGCGAGATGATTCTCGCCGATACACCCGAAGAACGCGAAAAAGCTCTGGAAAAACTCCTACCCTATCAGAAACAAGACTTCTACGGAATCCTGAAATGTATGGACGGAATGCCAGTGAACATTCGTCTGCTCGACCCGCCACTACACGAATTTGTTCCGCACGACCGGAAAGGTCAGGAAACCATGGCGCAGGAAATGGGCGTCAGCGTTCAATTCATCCAAGCCCGAGTAAACTCCCTCTCCGAACATAACCCGATGCTCGGTCTTCGCGGCTGTCGATTGGGCAACACATTCCCAGAAATAACCGCAATGCAAACACGCGCCATTCTAAGTGCAGCAATTCAGCTCAAAAAAGAAGGCTTTAATCCTATGCCCGAAATAATGGTGCCCCTCGTGGGAATAGTCAATGAGCTCGACGAGCAGGAAAGTATAATTCGCAAAACCGCCGACAAACTCTTCAAGGAAGAGGGCGTGGAAGTGTCCTTTAAAATCGGAACCATGATAGAGATTCCGCGTGCCGCACTCACCGCCGACCTTATAGCAAAGAAAGCCGAATACTTCAGCTTCGGAACTAACGACCTCACGCAGATGACCTTCGGCTACAGTCGCGACGACATCGCCAGCTTCCTACCCAGCTATCTGGAAAAGAAGATTCTCGACGTCGACCCGTTCCAGGTACTCGACCAGCACGGCGTAGGTCAGCTCATAAGTATGGCTGTCGAGAAAGGACGTCACACACGCAAGAATCTCAAATGCGGTATCTGTGGCGAGCATGGCGGCGAACCATCATCGGTGAAATTCTGTCACAGAGTAGGTCTCAATTATGTTAGCTGTTCGCCCTTCCGCGTGCCAATCGCACGCTTGGCTGCAGCACAGGCAGCAATAGAATAATTTTTGGGGTTTTATACTTAATTCGTAATAACAATTTGGAAGGCGGATGCAGTGATGCAACCGCCTTTCTTTTCATCCATCCTTAGGCTTTCGTACAATGACTGATAATTGTAGAGTTAGGATTTAATCCTTACTTTTGCGACACTTAAATTTTATTTAGCAAGAAATTTTATGATAGACGTTAAAGCAACTCTAAACGAGGCTGAAGAGCGCATGGAAATGGCTGCCATGTATCTTGACGAACAGCTTCAGCGCATTCGTGCCGGACGTGCGAATGTTGCAATTCTCGACGGCGTACGTGTCGACTCCTACGGTTCAGTGGTACCGCTCAACCAGGTGGCATCTGTCACTGTTCCCGACCCTCGAACCATTGCCATCCGTCCATGGGACAAGAAAGCCATCCGTGACATTGAAAAAGCAATCATGGATTCCGATGTCGGTATAACACCCGAAAATAACGGCGAGATGATTCGCTTAACAATTCCACAGCCTACCGAAGAACGTAGAAAAGAACTAGTGAAGCAATGCAATAAGGTTGGCGAACGGACAAAGATTGAGATAAGAAACGCCAGAGCCGATACGAAAGATAAACTCAAAAAAGCGCTTAAAGACGGACTATCAGAAGACAACGAAAAGGACGCCGAAGAAAGTTTGCAAAAAACGCACGACAAATACATCAAGAAAATCGACGCTCTGCTCGAAGAGAAACAAAAGGAAATAATGACAGTCTAAGAGTTTCTAAATAAACAGCTCTCACCCAAGCCCCCTCCCTCCGAAAAAGAGAGGGGGTTAATCATGAAAAATCCAAAGCATGCATGGACTAGTAATAAAGAATACAGGAAGCTGGTATACAGTAAAAACCGACGACGGCAGAATAATAGATAGCAAAATAAAAGGCAACTTCCGCCTCAAAGGTATACGTTCAACAAACCCCGTCGCAGTGGGCGACCACGTTGAAATCATTCCAAACCAAGAAGGAACAGCTCTCATCACATCCATCAACGACCGGAAGAACTACATTATCCGCAAATCGTCCAACCTCTCAAAGCAAAGCCACATAATTGCCGCCAACATTGATCAAGCCTTCCTGGTAGTTACGGTAAACTATCCCGAAACATCCACAACATTCATAGACCGATTCCTCGCCGGAGCCGAAGCCTACAGCGTTCCCGTAGTATTGGTATTCAACAAGTGTGACATTCTTTCATCCGACGAGCTGCGCTATCAAAAAGCTATGCGATTCCTCTATGAAAATCTGAAGTACGAATGCGTCGAAATCAGTTGTACTCCCGATACGTCTAAAGAACACAGTCCGCAACAACTCCATAACCTGCTGAAAAACAAAATAACCCTCCTGAGCGGCAATAGTGGCGTGGGTAAATCAACCATAATAAATGCTCTCCTACCCGACGTTTCCCTGCGCACCTCCGAAATCTCAGATGCCCACAACACTGGCACCCACACCACCACATTCAGTGAAATGTTAGCCCTGCCAGAAGGCGGCTACATAATTGATACACCAGGAATAAAAGGTTTCGGAACTTTCGACATCGAGCGCGAAGAACTAACTAGTTATTTCCGCGAGATTTTTGCTTACTCATCCAACTGCAAATTTTCAAACTGTACCCATACCCACGAACCAGGTTGTGCCGTTCGTCGTGCCCTTGACGAGCATCTGATAGCCGAAAGTCGATATACTAGCTATCTCTCCATGCTCGATGATAAAGAACAAAACAAATATCGCGAAGCCTTCTAGCTAAAGAATCCAATTTTAGATATAAATGAATATGAGCTACATGGTGATCGACAACTACATCAATCGTTACGCGTATGAATAAATAGAGTCTCCGAAAGATTTCAGGCACTGGAACGCACAGTTTCGTCCGATGAAACGCACGACCCCATCCTATGAAACCCACAATTTCATCCTATGGAACGCACAGTTTCAATGCTTAAAACTCTATTGAGACCCAAAAGAGAGGCGTCTCATAAAGAAGAAAAGGATTCCAATACAAATGAATTGTCTTTTATAAACAATAAAAACATTAACTATTCTATAGAAAAGATTGCTTGTGACTCGTGAACAGCTTTTATCAAGAATACATGGGAAAATCATTTATAATACTGGCGCTGTTATCGCTGTCTATTTGTCAAGGATGTTCAAATAAACAACAGGTTGGAGCAAAAGTCCATCAAGGGAAAGCGCACGCATATGATAACACACCTCGCAGGTCGGATTCAACGAATGAGAATCGACAGTCATTGAAAAAGTATGCCCTTAAAACATTCCGGCGCTATCAAACATTCGATGAATTTAAGATGAAGGGGGTGGGTAAACCAATATATTCGCCCTTCGTTTACGTAAAGACAACGAAAGATACGATGATTGTAATCCCATCAAATGATACGACTCATGTGAAAGTATATTATAGACAGGGCAATAGGTGGCGTAATTATATAGAATTGGAACTTTGGAAAAAGAGACAGCCCTTTACTAAGAGCAGTCTCGAAGAACCGGCTCGCACTTATGACAGAATTTGCGGCAACGACACGATACTTGAATATCAGTGCAACTATCTCGGCAATACCAAGTATAAGCAATTTTATATAAAGACACCGAAACGGTGCGTGAATATAAAACTGATTGGGGAGATTGATTTTGTAAGTGGCAATCATACCGTCTATAACGAAATGTTGATGTTTGCCCACATGTTCAATCATGAAAGAAAGAAACTGTTGGCGCAACACGGCCGGTCGAAATACGACAAGAGAGAGGTTTACAGCTATTCTTTGCAGGATAAAACTCATGCCTTTGTGTATCAATGTCGGGAAAGAAATGAAACGCTATACTTCTCAAAGACAAGCTTGGGAATATTCGGTATACAGCCAGGCATAGAAAAATATGACAGAGAACGCTCCCAAGTAGCCGGATATTAGTCATGAATTACCCATCAATCAATCGATGCCAATTCGGCCGACAGGCCGCATGTAGGGACAGCCCCGTGTCTGTCCGCCACCGTCCGTTAAGGACGACATAATAACCCGCCCCTCGTCCGTCAAGGGGCAGGATAATTTCTCTTAAACCGAACACATGTATAAAAAAGGTCGACCTGCACGCGTCGTCATGACGGATGCAGGTCTGAATGATTATATAAACGATTAAACCGAACCCTTATACCTGGTCTTCGCCGGGGTCTTCCTCGCGACCGGGTTTCGGGGTGTCGCCGCCGGGCTTCTTGGGGTCTTCGGGTTTCTTGCCATCATCCGGCTTTTTACCATCATCGCCTGGCTTTTTAGGGTCGGAGGGTTTCTTAGGATTATCATCCTCGTTACCCTTTTTCTTTTTGGCTGCTGCCTTCTGCGCCTGACTTTGAGCGTGAGTATCGCGGAAATCAGACGAGATTTTGTTCATTGCATCAACCAGGTCAGAAATCATTCGACGGTCGGCCTCAACGTGCGAAATTAAATAGCTTGCCTGGATACACTGACAAACAGCGTCGAAAGCGTTGTCGGTGGTCTGGCGAGCTTCTTTCGTGCTGGGCAACTTCAGGAGCAACGAATCGTCGCGCCGACTGCTGGCCAATTGTTCGTATTCCGTATTCAGGTTTATCAATTTGGTTATGGCCTCGTTAAGATTCAGAACTGCTATTTCGCCAGGGAACTTGTCAACATCCTTTTTCATACCAAGGATGTGCATGCTTTCGGATTCGTAAACTTCTGACTGAATGCCGAAATATTTCTTCAGTTTGGCGTAAAGTTTCTCGGCCGCATTGCGGGATACGTTGTTGGGTGCATACCTACTGATGCGAATAATGCCGAAGATGTAGGTAAGAATTTCGTCGCGTTCGCGGTCTTTGGCAATCATTTGTTTTGTGATTTCCGACGCCTGCGCCTCGTTGTTTAACTCGGTTTCCACGTCGATTGCATCCTTCCAGACCTTGAGCATGTCGGCCGACACGTTTATTTTCAGGAGGTCGACCTTAGCCACCTGGTCGTACTGTGTTTTGTTAAACTTAGCGTGCGTAACATTATTAAACTGCGTTAGGTAGTTCGTCTTGATTTTGAATGTTTTGTTCATCTTATTTTATGTTTAGAATTTGAATATCGGAGATTATCTAGATGCCGTCATAATTTATTTTGAGGCCTCCGGAGTCTTTTAGCTCTCATAATAATTTATTTTGAGGCGTCCGGATACTTTTAGCCCTCGTAATAATTTATTTTGGGACATCAAGAGTCTTTTAGCCCCCGTAATAATTTATTTTGGTACGTCCAGAGACTTTTAGCTCCCATAATAATTTATTTTGAGACGTCCAGAGTCTTTTAGCTCCCGTAATAATTTATTTTGGTACGTCCGGATACTTTTAGCCCTCGTAATAATTTATTTTGAGGTGCCGGGAGTCTTTTAGCTCCCGTAATAATTTATTTTGGTACGTCCGGATACTTTTAGCCCTCGTAATAATTTATTTTGAGGTGCCGGGAGTCTTTTAGCTCCCGGCATAATTTATTTTGGCTCGAAAAGACTTTTTTCTTGCTGTAATAATTTATTTTGTATTGCCCAGATTTATTATCCAGGGTAGTCTCCGTAGATAAAGAGGTATCTCTACAGAAACTACTCTGGGTACCGAGAGGAAATTTCTATTCATCAGCTATTGGATGAATGCCATATGCTGAAGCACCATAACCACCTCCTGGTTCATCTGTTCTGTCTCGCGATAGATACATCGCCCACGCGGCATGTTCGCTCCACGGAATAGCAGACAAATAGTATGTAGAGCGTCCTACAGAGCTTGATAATCCCCCCCATGCATAATCTCTATCCCCTACAGCAGGGAAATAAATTGTTGCATCAGGAGAATTAAGTTTATTATAGTAATGATATCCATAATCCCATTCTCCTTCAGCATTAGGTTTTCCCTGATTGTTTCGGAATGCTGTGAAAGCATTAGGGGGTGGCATTTTAAATCCTGGTGGGCAGGGATCATAAACAGTTTTAACGACTGGCTTATCATTCTGACTTGTAACGATATTATTCGTTGACCATAGATTTACATAAAATGTCTTAGTCCATGCAAGAATATTTGGTGTGGTTTGTGAATATTGAAACATCTTATCAGGATTCTGAATGGCCTCACCTAAAGTGTGACCACCAGTAGAACTATCGAAAGTATAATTTCCTTCAGCTATAGCATCTGTGCCTGGTAGCGCGTCTTTACGCCCAAATTGATATAGAGCGGTAGCAAAATCTTTAATACCTCCTGGATTCTGAGTAATAGTTATAATACTTTCCTTATTACTACCATTGACTTTCATTGATTGTCGTATCTTAAGTTTTACAGTACGTGGTTTGTTGTAATCGGATATCTCCCATCGAAGATAAGAAAGTCCTAAAGTACTTTTAGAGAACTTGTAGACATAGTTCGTTTTATTTGTGACTGGAATCTTGTCGAGTGCATCAGCATGAGAGAACCATAAATGCCATGACCACATTATAGTGCCGCTGTTGTTTTTAACAGCTATTACAGCGTTACCACTACGTATATTATCCTTAGATACTTTGAACTTAACAAATGTGTTTGAGCCACTTCCTTCAATATTCAGGTCTTCTACTAATCCTGGCTGATCTGCCCAAACTATACTTGCTTTCGTTGCCGGATTAGCTGCATTCTGGACGTTAATGTATGGAGAGTGTATTTCTTGATTATTATGATCAAGGAATTTATGCAAGACTATATCGGGAAATGTATAACCTTGGTTTCCTGCAAATGAGACAGATGGTGCAGAACTAATATATGAAGCAGGATTGTCCGCGCTATTTGTTATAGCATTGCCATATACTAATGGGATTTTATAGTATCCACATGATGGTACAAGATAACTGTTTCCTGTATTTTCGATTGTAGTAGCACCTGTAGAATTAGATAGATTATAAGGGGCGGCTTGTGTTCCTTTTGGAGGCTCTTTTCTAATAATGTCATTATAAGGTTTGAGCATATCAATTAGCTTAGCTTTCTTTACTGTTACTCTACCTAATTGCGCATTATAACCACCAACGCCTTCGGTTAGACTTATACCTTCGAGCCATTCTGGTTTTTCGTTCATATCGAAATTGCCATCATCATTAGCATCATAACCTACTACATTCCATGCAATAGGTATACGAGTACCATTAAATTGGCGATAGCTGGTCACACGATAAGTACCAGCATCTGTTTTATCATAGGCAGCGGTATTATCTTGACCCAGCACTTCAAATTTATAGTCCCAATTACTTGTAGTGTTTGTGAGTGTATAGGATTTTGTTGTTCCCTGAAGCCATTTACCTTTAAGGGGCACATTGATTTCTTTACCATCATAGAACTTTACATAAACATTTATGCCTTTACCGGTTACTTCTTGGGGTATCATAAAAAACGTATAGTTACCGTTGTCATCAGTAATAACAGAATTGGGAGAAGTTACAGTATTGATATTTATGTTACTTAGAACAAAATTGTCGGTACTTGTACCAAGCGTCCATGTTCCAGACTGGGATGGATCGTCGGAAAGGATATAAGTACCCTTATTTATTGCACCACGAATTTCTATTTGCTTTATCTGTCCAGCCCATAGATTTTGTCCCATTGTGAAATGAACAGCAGTCAAGGCATGTCTAAAATTAAGGGTCGTTCTTGGTGCCTCGCCACGATTAGCGTATT
Source organism: Prevotella micans F0438 (assembly GCF_000243035.1). NCBI lineage: Bacteria > Pseudomonadati > Bacteroidota > Bacteroidia > Bacteroidales > Prevotellaceae > Prevotella > Prevotella micans. The sequence goes on along the minus strand of NZ_JH594521.1, from coordinate 469,699 downwards.
CAATAACTCCCGTTGTGGCAGTCATTAAATCCTGCTGGTCGATTACATTGGGTTTAACCGTAAATTCAATTTGAGGATTTCCGGAATGGGTTTCTGAAGAAAGGATGATATTATTTGTTGCCGATGTTATTTGCGGATAGATTGCATAAAAACGGGCGAAACGATTATCCCACGACCAAAAAATTTGGTCATAAAGCTGACCGTCGCTTTTTGTGCGCTTGTTGTAGAACCAGTTCGGGGTTTGGCTAATGGTTGATGCTTGGTCGCCACGATAGCCGAGAGTGCTGAAATCGGTGGGAAGGTTGGTTTTAATAACCTTTCCGCGAGTTTGCTCGTCTGTTTGAACAGGATTCACACCGGGGATGGTGGTTTCTACAAGGCAAATATCGAGACCGGCATTGTTGCTGGCCTCGAGAACTTGCGGGGCCATGTCGGCTTCGTTGAGGCCAAGTGCAGCTACGCGGGTTTGTTCGGGAGTGGCATCTTGAATACTTTGAATTTCGAAGTTGAGGGCTGCGCCACGGTCGGATTCCTTATTCTTGTCAATGAAATTGTCGTCGGCACATGCTCCGAAGAATAACACTGCGAAGAGCAGAGCGGCCGATGTTCGGATGAATATTTTCTGTTTCATTATTCGTTTGTTTGTTTTTGATTTTACTTTAATTATTTACTTGTTATGGAGCTTCGATTACATCATCATCTCCTCCGTTATCTTCGTCGAAGTCGCCAACGGATACTGTCCCTCCGGCATCACCTCCCGGGCGAGCCTTAGGACTACCTGCAAGTAGAAAGAACTCTACTTCGGTTTCTATTGTCATACACCAGGGTGCGGTGTATGGGCGTTTCCTGAAATCTGTTTTGTTCATTTTTCTATTATTTTTTGAGTGAATATTATCCCGTTATTTCTTCCTTACACGGCTCGCAAAAGGGCACAACAAATTGAACAACAAAACTCGCCGGAGTATTGTTGTTTAAAGTATTTGTGTAACTTATACGCGCGCGTATAAAAAAGCTAGAAACTAGGCTGTGTGTGTGTGTGTGTGTGTGTGTGTGTGTGTGTGTGTGTGTGT
>NZ_JH594521.1:464492-468250 GCF_000243035.1 Prevotella micans F0438 | reverse complement strand
GTGTGTGTGTGTGTGTGTGTGTGTGTGTGTGTGTGTGTGTGTGTGTGTGTGTGTGTGTGTGTGTGTGTGTGTGTGTTAGCACTTTTTCCGAACCCACCAAATTATTGGACGAAAAAATCACAGAGAAATCAAAATTTCTCTGCGTCGCGGGGGTGATGGAATATGTAGCTATGTAACTCACGGCGGCAAAGGTATATTAATCAATTCTTTTTCACAAAAGTTGAGGTTGCTTTCTTGATTTAAAACAAGAGTATAGATTATTGTTCAGAGTCGAAGAAGCCTAAAGAAGTAGAGTCGGTGAAGGCGTCTATCTGGCGGCGATCTTTCTTAGTTGGTCTACCGGTACCGCGTGCCCGGTCAACGAATCCGCTTATGCGGTTCATCTCTAGGAGTTCGTATTGTTCGGGAGCGGTGACGTCGTTATATATTTCGTTGATTAATTTGGCGCCGACACGTTGTTCAATGGGTTTTAGAACCTCGAACGAGTAGGTTATGGGCGGCTTCCTTACGCTCACCACATCGCCTGCCTTGATGGTGTGCGATGGTTTTACATTGAAACCTTTTATTGTTATGCGCCCGTTTTTGCATGCTTCGGCTGCGATACTGCGGGTTTTAAAGATTCGTGCAGCCCAGAGCCATTTGTCTATTCGTGCGGAGTCGTTCATGCAGTTAGATTTTATTTTTTTCCAAGTTTGTTGTATTCGTTCATCGTGACGTTTATACCGGCTAGAACAAAGCTTCTAATCACTTCTGTTGTAAGGTCTATGGTAGAACTAAGTATTTGTTGTTCGTCGGCGGAGAAGCGACCGAGCACCCAGTCTATTTGTCCTCCTCTCGGGAAGTCGTTGCCTATGCCGATGCGCAGCCGAGCATAATCTGGCCCTATGAGTTGCTGTATGTGCCCGAGACCATTATGCCCGCCATTTGAACCGTTTGCCTTTAGTCGGAATGCGCCCAAGGGTAAGGCCAAGTCGTCGGATATTACGAGGAGTCGTTGCTCATCTATCTTTTCACTGTTAAGCCAATAGCGCACGGCATTGCCTGATAGGTTCATAAATGTGGTTGGCTTGAGGAGAATAATCTTTCGTCCTTTGAGCGATGTCTCGGCCACCATTCCGTAGCGCTTATCTTCAAAAACAATATTGGACGCTTTTGCAAAAGCGTCCAATACCATAAATCCTGCGTTGTGCCTGGTTCCCTCGTATTCTTGTCCGGGATTGCCAAGGCCACAAATCAAATATTTTTCCAATGTGTAAGTTTATTCTTCGTTTGACTTCTCCTCGGCCGAACTCTCCTCTTCGCTTTCCTGTTCTACGCTCGATGCAATAGAGTTACGGGTGGTCTTGATTGAGCAAACAACAACTTCGCTTGGAGTAATCATCTCCAGACCTTCGAAACTTAGTTCGCCCACCTTGATACTCTTGCCGAGAGTGAGTTTAGTTACATCAATGTCGAGGTGCTCGGGAATTTGCTGATAGGGGGCACGAACATTAATCTTGCGTATCGACATATTCATTCGTCCACCGTCGCGAACACCTTGTGCTAGACCAATGAGCTTGACGGGTACACCCATCACAATAGGTTTCTGATCGTTCACCTCATAGAAGTCGACATGCAAAAGGGCATCAGTTACTGGATGGAACTGAAGTTCTTTCATCACAGCTGTGTGACGCTCGCCGTCTATAATAAGCTCAATCACGTAGATGTGCGGCGTGTAAACAATCTTGCGAAGTTCGGCCATGGGCGATGAGAACGAGAATGCAACCGGCTTGCCATCTACTCTGTTTTCGCCGTAGAGGTTGCAGGGAATTAATCCTTCTTTACGAAGGAGCTTTGACGCTTTCTTTCCGAGGTCTGTGCGCTTCTGACCTGAAATCTTGATTTCTTTCATTTTGTTTGTGTTACTCTAAATTAATATGATTTTAATTCGCCATCACACACCGAGAGGCCTTATCTCAGGCCTCTCTAGTTGCAAAAAGCGTTTGCAAAGATACGTTTTTAGGATTCATTTCCAAATAGCTGTTCGCTTAAAGCACTTTCATACGCCAAGTTACTCCGAGATTCAACAGGGAATATTTGTCGGTTAGTACGCCGTTAGGATTGGTGTTCTTTCCAAAGGCGTAGCTATAGTAACCATGGATTCGTATACGTTCGTCTTTGAGGGGGAAATATTCGGCTCCACCTCCGATACGTGTAATCTCTGTTCCGTTGTAGACACAATGGTCAGCAGTGGTTCCCGATTTATTCACATCGTAGCTCACTTTGGCGAAAAGATTAAGCTGTGTGATTGGTCGATAGCAAACTTGCCCGGCTATGGTACAATCACGCCTAATGAATGTTTGTCCTGACGATGCTCGGTTGAGCAAATCAAGGTCAATACGCACTGGTCCGAGATGGAAACGATTGCCTAGAGCGATATAGTTGATAAACTTGTTTGGCTCATATTCCATCATATTTATCGACCACAGTGGTTCGAAAAATCCGTGCTGGCCATGCCACATTATATTATAGGAGTATGTGTCGGGAGACATGCTCCAAAATGGGCTTTGACACACCTGTGCAGTGAAATTGTCTTTGCCGTTGTTTATGGTAAAGTCGGCGCTTACGCCCCATTGGTAGCAACTGAAATTGTAACAGAACTCTGAAAGGGCATAACAATCAATTGGTGCTGGCTCAAGTTCCCATCCGCCTACCCATACGATAGACTTTCCGGCCGTGACTGCTATGTTGTCGTTAGCCTGATAGCGAATGTTTAACCAGTCTGTAGAGTCGAAGAAACTCTTGTCCTTATTAATTGTATTGAGTCGCTGTCTGTAGGCATAAGAGAACTTCGATGTGATGTGCCCTTTTAGTACAACATCCACAATGTTTCCCTTGAATCCGCTTGCTTCCTTAATATTCGTTCCGTCGCTGCTAGCGCGCTGATAGTCGGCACGTGCTTCAACGGTCAGATTGAGTGGTCGACGCTGTTCTTGAGTAATCGAATCGGTTTGTGCCATAGCCACTGAGCTGCCAGACAATAGAAAAATAACGATACTTTTTAGTTTCATCTTTTAAGTGAGTTAGATGTTTATTCTTCTTCTATCTCGGGTAGATTACGCCGTTCTTTCTTACTCCAAAGGCCATAAACATCGCTCACTGTGTCGATAGAAACAAACGAGTGAGTAGTCTCGTGCAAAAGGAATTCATTTAGCTTTGTGAACTCATCATTTGTAAGGATAACCTCAAGCTGAACGCCTTTCTCATGAGTGTATCCACCAACTATCTCGTGAATCGTTACGCCTCGTTTGAGCTTCCTCATCACGAATTTCCTAATCTTCTCGTGGTCTTTAGAGATGATATAGACTCGTGTTTTCGCATTCATGCTAATCATGAAGTAGCGAAGAATCATTCCGTTGAGCCATGTGCCAATAAGTCCAATCATAACCAGTCCTACGTCGTTGATTGCAAAGGCTGTACAGCAAATGAGACCGCCCGCAATGGCAACCGCCGAACCGAGGTGAAAACCGGTGTATTTATTGATGATTTTAGCCATAATATCCAGTCCGCCAGTAGAGGCATTTATACTGAACAATATGCTTTGCGATGCACTCAAAACAACAACGAAACACAACAAATCGAACCATGGATTAGCTATCGTTTGTCCTGCTACATGGACGGCAAATATAGATTCCTTGATGGGAATAACTGTTCCCAGGAAGTCAATCATCGGACCGAGAATTAATGCCGTGTAGACCGTCTTTGCTCCGAATTCGTTA
>NZ_JH594521.1:457571-464087 GCF_000243035.1 Prevotella micans F0438 | reverse complement strand
ATAGATTCCTTGATGGGAATAACTGTTCCCAGGAAGTCAATCATCGGACCGAGAATTAATGCCGTGTAGACCGTCTTTGCTCCGAATTCGTTACCAATGAGTAAGAATGCCAGAATCAACAAAATAGCATTGATAACAAATATTATAGTTCCTACCGAAATGAACGGAAGTAGTTTAGAAACCACTAGCGATAAGCCGGTGATAGAACCAACAATGAGCTTACTGGGAATCAAGAAAAAATAAACTCCCATAGCGGCAACAAACATGCCCAACGTCATTATGAGAAGTTCTACCCAAAACTTCTTGGTAGCCAGAATGGCCCCTAGTTTACTGACAGTTTTCTTCGCATTTTCTGCTGTGAATACGTGACTGAATCGCTGATTTTGATTCATAATTTCATGATTTTTGATTGTGATATTTAAAGGATTATTCTCATGGTATGCAAAACAGCCCAAAGGCCGATTAGCAATAGAGTTGTTTTTGATGGCCGCAAAAGTAATAAAAGAAAGCCGATAGAAAATGAAAAGGAAATACGATTTCACTACAACTACCTTTTCTTCCTATAGTCCTTCTCGTATAATAGTTTAGAAATCAAAGCCGTAATACAACTTATAATTACTCTCTACTAATCCTTTTTCTATATATTTCTACCCCGTTCTAGGCTAGAAATCATCCTTGTCTTGTCAAGAATATAAGAACTTACTTACAATTAATAACTCATTTTGCTCCCTTCAGCTCTGCGAAGAGGATTTATACCAAAAGTTCTACTCCCAATCAATGCCTATTCGAGTGTATGCTCACATGTACTTAAACTGATACACAATGGACTTTTCTCTAAATGATGCGCGTTAGAGTATAACGTTTAGAGGGAGATTGTAAACACACTTAATTAGTTACATCTAGATTTATCTCTATTTCCCAGCTGCTTTATTCGGATTAAAGAAAGAGCGTAGCGGACTATTCGATTGATAAAAGATTGGAAAGAAGCAGAAAATATAGACGGAAATAAAGACCTGCATACATCAATCTTGATGCGTACAGGTTCTTTGATAATTACTCAAAAATGGGATGTAAGAGAATCACATTCTTTTTCGTAGCGCAGAAGCTGTTTTCGAAGGTTCCTAAAATGGCCGAAACGCCTTGTTTTAGGGCCGTTCAAGTTTTCTCTGGAAAACGCATACGTGTGCGCATAAATTTCTTCACGTATCCCCGTAAATTTTCTCACGTGTCCCGATAAATTTCTTTACGTATAGAATTTTACGGGGATACGTGAAGAAATTTATGCGCACACGTATGCAATTTCAAGAGCACGCGGAAAGCCCTTTTCGCAGATGGGATATGTTAGGACTATATTATTCATAATAACCATCCACACCATTAAATAATTCCTCTGCGTCTAGTTGAAGTCTATTATAAAAGGTAGTTAGTTCCGAATAAGCAGAATATAGATAAAAAACGGAGGTGCATCATTTCTGACACACCTCCACAAATAAAATAGATAAACTTAATTAACCTTTCTTACTTAACCTCCCAAATATCATTGGTTTCGAGCAGTTCCATGAAGTTGTGATAATGTTTCTTTGCCTTCACTTCTTCTATTTGCTCGTTCACGGCAGCATCGTAGGTTGGAGCTTCGACGTCGCGAATAACTCCGAGGGCTATTGGGAAACCATTCTCGTTGCTCATCATAGCGAGTTTGAGCTGTAGAGTATCATCTTCACAATGAGCGTCGTGAACAAGAATATCGTCCATTGTGTAACCGTCCTGACCGATGGTGACAACCTTTAATCCAAAGCCTTCCTGAATGAGACCAAACTCATTGTCTTTACCGAAAACGAGGGGCTCGCCGTGGCGAACGTGAATGGAGTTTGTTTTACGACTGCCGGTGCTGTAAACCGAGTCGTGACAACCGTCGTTGAAGATTACGCAGTTTTGAAGAATCTCGCATACGGCGGCTCCTTTGTGTTGTTGGGCTGCTTTGAGAATTTCCATCGTGGCGTTGTTGTCGGTTGCCACGCTACGGGCGAAGAATTTTCCGCGGGCGCCGAAGCATAGCTCAGCTGGGCGGAAGGGGTCTTCAGTGGTTCCAAAGGGGCTCGACTTCGACACAAATCCACGCGGACTGGTGGGCGAATATTGCCCTTTTGTCAATCCGTATATTCGGTTGTTGAGCAGGATTATGTTTAGGTCGACATTGCGCCTCATTGCATGAATAAAATGGTTTCCGCCGATGGCGAGTGCATCGCCGTCGCCTGATACTTGCCAAACAGTGAGTTCAGGATTGGTTACTTTCACGCCGGTTGCAATTGCGGCTGCTCGGCCGTGAATGGTTTGCATTGCGTAGGTGCTTACGTAATATGGCAGTCGGCTGGAACATCCGATACCTGAAATCACGGCTGTTTTATGCGGTGGGATTCCTATTTCGCCCATTGCCTTTTGGAGATTAGCCAGGAAGAAATGGTCGCCGCATCCGGGACACCATCTGGGTTGTCCTTTCTTGAAATCTTGTGCTGTATATTGGTTCATAGTCGATTTATTCTAAGATTTTAGAGTAGAATGTTGTTCCCTTTTCTTCTTTAGGCATTGGGGCATTGATGAGTTTTTCGAACTCTTTCACCAGTTCGCTAACCACGAACGGCTGTCCTTTAACCTGATTATACTGATAGGGTGCGAAATGATTTATGCGGATTCTAAGGAGAGCTGCCAGCTGACCGAGATTCTGCTCGGCGACAACTACTTTCGGGTATTGTCCGAGGACTTCGGCTGTGTTCTTCGGCAGTGGGTTAACGTATTTGAACTGTGCCAATGCAACCTTATGTCCTTTTGCGCGAAGTTCGTTCATCGTTGAGAGCAGATGTCCATAGGTACTTCCGAAGCCTACGATAAGCAGGTCGGCATCGTTGGCATCGCCTAGCACCTCAAGGTCGGGAACGGGGATACGAGCCACTTTGTCGAATCTCAAGTGGTCCATCAAATCATGGTTATCCGGGTCGGTTGATATACTTCCGGTTTCGCCGTCTTTCTCCAATCCACCCAGGATGTGCTCATAGCCTTCCTGACCTGGTATGGCCCAATAGCGAACATTTGAATAGGCCTCGCGTTTGTAGGGAGTGTACTTATATTTCTGCTCTTCGGGTGCGAAGTGCGGATGAATTTCTGGCAGGTCGTCGATGTTAGGGAGTTTCCAAGCCGATGAGCCGTTTGCTATGAATGCGTCGGTTAGCAGCACAACGGGTGTCATGTGTTCGAGAGCTATTTTGCATGCATTGAAAGCAGCATCGAAGCAGTCGGTTGGGCTTGTTGCGGCAATAACCGGCATCGGACTTTCGCCGTTTCGTCCATAGAGTACTTGTAGAAGGTCGGTTTGTTCGCTCTTCGTTGGCATACCTGTTGATGGACCGCCACGTTGAACATCGATAACTACAAGTGGGAGTTCGTCGATTACCGCGAGGTTCAAAGCTTCGCTCTTTAAACATATACCGGGGCCGGAGGTTGATGTTGCGGCCAATGCTCCGGCAAATGCAGCTCCGATAGATGATGCGCAGCCGGCAATTTCGTCTTCACACTGAACGGTTGTTACGCCTAGCGATTTGTGTTTAGCTAATTCGTGAAGAATATCGGTGGCTGGTGTAATTGGATAGGAGCCAAGGAAGAGGCGTAAACCTGCTTTCTCGGCGGCGGCGATAAGGCCGTAGGCTGTGGCTTTATTACCGGTTATATCCATATATCGTCCTGGTTCTTTTACTTTCGATTCTATTCGATAGGTGTTCGGAACAGAGGCGTGTACGTTGTGTCCGTAGTTATATCCGGCTTCTACCACCTTTATGTTAGCTTCGGCGATGGCTGGTTTCTTGCGGAACTTTTCGCGTAGGAAGTTTGATACTAGCGACAGGTCGCGGTTGAAGAGCCAGCAAACTAATCCGAGAGCGAACATGTTGCGACATTTGAGCATTGATTTATTGTCCATGCCCGAGTCGACCAGACATTCCTTGACCATCTTCGTTATCGGACAGGCTACGACTCTGTCGGAGTCTATACCCATCTCGGCAAGATAATCGTCGCTACTGAATTCGGCCTTTTGCAGGTCGCGCGGGCCGAAAGAGTCGGTATCGATGATGATGGTTGATTGTGGTTTACAATGTTTATACTGCATCTTGAGTGCTGCTGCATTCATTGCAACCAATACGTCGCATTTGTCGCCCGGAGTATATACTTTACCGGCGCCGATGTGTACTTGGAATCCGCTCACGCCGGTTAGCGAACCTTGCGGGGCGCGAATGTCTGCCGGATAGTCCGGGAATGTAGAGATTCCGTTACCTACCGTTGCTGAAACGGTTGAGAAAATGTTGCCCGCCAGTTGCATGCCATCACCGGAGTCGCCGGAGAAATGCACTACAACGCTATCGAGCTCTTTCACTTCGATTTGTTCATCCATAGAATTATTTCTTCTTGTTCATGTTAGTACTATGACGGGCGCAAAAGTGAGACTTTTTATTGATGTAACAAAATGTTTACATAGGAAAAAACCGCAGCTCGAAAGCGTCTGAAAAACAAGCATTAAACCGAATGTAAGCACCCCATCGCGGCTTGCATTTCACATGTTGCCTAATGCCCCGCGAAGCCTATCATTATGCAAGCGTTGTAAGTATTTCGGGAGAAGTTTTCCATCGTTCTTTCTCCTCCCGAGGAGTGATTAACGTAGGGACAGACCCCGAGGGGTGATTAAGGGGGTGATTGAGGGGTGATTGAGGGGTGATTTGCTGTCCGCCCACCGTCCACAAGACGGCATAAATACCAAACCACAGAGAAGGTGCGAAATATTGTTATGCGGTCGGTAGGCCGAATTGGCATGGGCATCGGTATGGGTATCGGACAGACACGGGGTCTGTCCCTACACCTGCGGGCGTTCCGCCCGAATTGGTATCTATAAAACACGACCTGCACGCGTCCATCTCGACGCGTGCAGGTCTATTTCTCATGATTGATATATATAAACGAAATAATAAGTTCTAAACTTTATCTTCTCCGGGGTCTTCTTCTCGTCCGGGTTTGGGGGAGCCGCCGCCGGTTCCTCCGCCGGGTTTATTTCCACCATTACCACCGGAGCCGGTGGATTTTCCGCTCGGCTCGGGAACGACGACGAGTTTGCCTTTAGAGATTACGACCCAGATGGGGCTCTTGCCGGCGACGTTCAATAGATACGCGCGCTTCTTGCCTGTTCCGCGGAACTCGCGGGCGAATGAGAGCGAGCCTCTCGAGAGGCCGCGTTCTTTTTCCAGTTCGGCGAAGAGGGGCTCGAGAAGAGCGGCGTATTTGTCCATGTCGCGCTCGTGAGACGATTTGTTAGACGATTTGCGCTGTGCAAGATGAGCTTGCCAATTGTCGGCCTGGAAGTTGTATTGTTCCACCAGTTTTTCGATGGGCGGTGTAGGGTCGAGGTCGGCAAGCGCGATGATTCGTGTTAGAATCGTGTCGAGCGCCTTATCTACGGCCCCACGCAAAGCGCGAACATCGAATTGACCGTACGACTTGCTAACTTGAGCGCGATTGTGGTAAACTTCGTCGAAAGCTCTGTTAGCATTTTCCAGTCGTGTAACGGCAGGCATGGCACCCAGTCGGGCGAGCATGGCGGGCATATCTCCCTCCTTGGTGTCGGCGATAAGATTTTTAATCATTCCCGTTTCCTGAACGTAGCCCTGAATATCGGCTTGCGGATAGCGCGACATAACCTCGCGGAGGCGTTTGGCGGCTTTAAGGGTCTCTTCGTCGTCCGACTGCAAATACATCTTAACCAACAACCGAAGTGCCTGATAAGCCTTGTCGCGCGCGTCGTCGAGTTTCACGAGGTCTTCGGTTCCGAACAGAACTTTCGACTGGTTAAGCGCCTTATCTTCGGCCTCGATAGCATCGCTAAGCGGTTTAAGTACCGCGGTTAATTTCTCAACGTTCGCCTCTTTGCACAGTCGTAAAATTGTGTTGGCGAACTCCAGGTGCTCAATGTGTCGCAGCCTGGGCCTTTGAAATAGTTTTAATTTCATAATACGATTCTTTAAAGTTGATATCTATTGATGTTGTCTTAAGCCTCATCCTAATGTAATTCTGATGTCGTTCGATGCAACATGAGCCTCATTTTTACCCGATTTAATCTTTGGGAACACAACATGACCCTCACTCTGTGTCGATTTTATCCGAGGGAGCATTGCGTGACCCTCACTCTGCGTCGATTTTATCCGAGGGAGCATTGCGTGACCCTCATTTTGCGTCGATTTTATCCGAGGGAGCATTGCGTGACCCTCATTTTGCGTCGATTTTATCCGAGGGAGCATTGCGTGACCCTCACTCTGCATCGATTTTATCCGAGGGAGCATTGCGTTGACCCTCACTCTGTTATTGTTTTTATTTAATATCGGATGAATGCACGAACAGAATTTCTCTGTACAATCCATCTGTATCTATTCCAGTTCATATTTGTCGGGTTTATCTGCTACTTGCCCAGCTTCGGCAGGATGATTTTGC
>NZ_JH594521.1:454731-457362 GCF_000243035.1 Prevotella micans F0438 | reverse complement strand
GAGGGAGCATTGCGTGACCCTCATTTTGCGTCGATTTTATCCGAGGGAGCATTGCGTGACCCTCACTCTGCATCGATTTTATCCAGGGAGCATTGCGTGACCCTCACTCTGCATCGATTTTATCCGAGGGAGCGTTGCGTGACCCTCATTTTGCGTCGATTTTATCCGAGGGAGCATTGCGTGACCCTCATTTTGCGTCGATTTTATCCGAGGGAGCATTGCGTGACCCTCACTCTGTATTGTTTTTATTTTAATATCGGATGAATGCACGAACAGAATTTCTCTGTACAATCCATCTGTATCTATTCCAGTTCATATTTGTCGGGTTTATCTGCACTTGCCCAGCTTCGGCAGGATGATTTTGCGAACTTGTCCAATGATTCTTACTCATAATAGAGGTTCCGCCAACAGCTGTAATAGCATTTTCTATGAAATAGCTATAGCAAGATAACCCTCCATAATCTGTAGCTCCGGACAACGCTGTCATATCTCCAAAGGCAACTGTATTGAACGGATATTTCCATTCTCCAAATGCCGGTAGATACCACTTTGTATTTTGTAGCCACAAAGGCAAAGGTGAAATTATTGGGCTTATAAAATAACCAGTATAATGGCCTGCATGATAGAAGGCAGGGAAATTGCCGGTATTGGTTTGATCACCTTTCGGTATAGCCTTATTACCTTTAACATTGACCGTATTATTCGCCGCATTCCAAGTTTCATCATATCCATTCTCCCACGACATAAGAGTTTGGAAATTATTGCTCATATTCCTGTTGTATTGTCTATAATCAGCGTTAGTTCCTTCAAGCCATTGGTCGTTTTCGATAGACTTCAAACTCATTGCTATTCCTGATTCTATTACTAATCCGATAGGTGTTTTTGCGGTTGCGGCAGGCGCTCCGCCATAGGTGGTTTCAGAGCGGAAGCCGGTTGTGCCGTCGCTGAATAAATACCTGAACTTGGGTTTGAGCTTAATCTTTACAACGTATGATTTGTTGGGTTTCATACTTATTGGATTAAAACTAAGCCAGGGAATAACGCCTGTTAAAGGTTTCCAAAAGATGGTACCAGCATTGAAAGTTATTTTTATAAACCCCATATTCTTTGATTCGGGAAGGAAATAATGATAATTACTCGTTGAGGTGTAGGCAAATGTTTGTCCGCCGTTCGAAGCGGTGAATTTAGGTTCGGTGCTTGCAGGCGAGTTGTTGGGGACAGCAACAAGACTTCCTAAGCTATTTATGGTATAGCTTTCTGTATTTATATTATAAGTTTCCTTGGTTGGAATTATGTTGTTAAGTTTAGTATCGAGCGTAGCAGTGATGTTGTTCGGGATGTGCTTTTGGCAGACGAACTGCGTGCGCAGACGAGACCCGACATGCTTCATCTCAAAATTGATTTGCTGCTTTTTATATTGGTCGATATACACATTCTTTCTACACATATAGGCTGTAGCGACTTTGTCACGAGTAATTATAAGCTCATTGTCACCTGATGGGGTAAAGTTATCGTTGAAAGCAATGAATTCATACGCCTCACCTTTATTCAGTTGCATGTCTTGTGGAGAATCAGCATCAGCGATAAAATTTGTACCATTGAATGTTCCTCTTATCTCAGCTTTCTTCACGCCGGCCTGGTAGGCGCGGATGGTGTAGTGCTTGTTCGTGATGGCGCGGGTGGCTGCCCGGGGGTGCTTTTCGGCCGGCTCGCTCTCCATGCTCACTTCGGCCTCGCAATCGCCAAGGTCTACGGTTTCGGTCTGCGGGGCTTTGTTTGCTGCGGCGCGGCTCAATACTTCATCTTCGCCGTAGCCTTCTTCGGTAAAGCTGAACTGCAAGCCTTGAGGCTGTTCTTTGTTGCCACTATTAGGCGTGTTTATGTCGTTGCTGCACGATGCGAGCATGGCCATCAGACCGCACGCAACGAGGATCGATTTTGTTGTTGTCTTCATCTTCTTTGTCTGTTTTTGATTGTACTACTGTTTATTCGAATTCGTATTCTCCGCCGTCGATGTCCTCGTCGGGATCGTAATCTTTCTCGTTCGAGCCGCCAGGGTTCGGACTTACGGATGTACAAAAGAATAATTCGTTCTCGAGTTCGATTGCCTCAATCTTAGGAGGCTCGTAGAAATGCTTTTTGTTCATTCTGATACTTGTTATTTCGTTATTGCTTTATTTATCGTCGTGGCAAAGGGGTGTGAGGGGTGAGGGGTGACTCGGGCGCCAGCCCGCATGTAGGGACAGACCCCGTGTCTGTCCGCCCCATCCTTTTGACGGACGGGACAAACATATTATCCAAGTAAGACTCGAGCGATTGTGCATGTATTAGGTCTAGGGGCCGGCGGACAGACACGGGGTCTGTCCCTACATGCGGCCTATCGGCCGAGTGGGAGTTTATGTTTACAGGAATGGGAGTATTCGCCGTACGATTTTCGTGCAGGTTTTGGAGATAAAATCTTTCCTTATTTTCTCTTATATCGATTCTGGAAAGGGTACGAAAAACATAACACCAGAGATAGCTATACCCCTTGTGTTTCCTTAGGTTTGCGTAACTTCTACGCGCGCGTAAAAATAAGTTAGGTGAGGCTAGATGCCTGTGTGTGTGTGTGTGTGTGTGTGTGTGTGTGTG
>NZ_JH594521.1:443652-454671 GCF_000243035.1 Prevotella micans F0438 | reverse complement strand
CAAGTAAGACTCGAGCGATTGTGCATGTATTAGGTCTAGGGGCCGGCGGACAGACACGGGGTCTGTCCCTACATGCGGCCTATCGGCCGAGTGGGAGTTTATGTTTACAGGAATGGGAGTATTCGCCGTACGATTTTCGTGCAGGTTTTGGAGATAAAATCTTTCCTTATTTTCTCTTATATCGATTCTGGAAAGGGTACGAAAAACATAACACCAGAGATAGCTATACCCCTTGTGTTTCCTTAGGTTTGCGTAACTTCTACGCGCGCGTAAAAATAAGTTAGGTGAGGCTAGATGCCTGTGTGTGTGTGTGTGTGTGTGTGTGTGTGTGTGTTAGCACTTTTTCCGAACCTTGCAAGGATATAGCGTTAAAAAACACGGGAGAAGTGAAATTCTCTCGCGTCGTATTGTTGCTATAATAAAAGGTAGGTTCGAAACTCATGGCGGCAAAAGTAAAGAGTTCTGTCGGATTGGACAAAAGTTTCATGTCGTAAATGTAAAAAACGCTCTATCATTCAATCTTTTCACGGGTAGAACTTTACCTCTTATCTTCATATCTCTTTCTCGTCTCCCATCATTTATATAGCCGGCTATACTCCTTATTTTATCTGAAAAAACAACTGAGAAACAAAGACGAATCTGGTGGCATTTAATTTTAAACATCTACTTATCGTAGAAAAGGTGTGTAATTTTGCATCGACTAAATAATAAGATATTTCATGAGAGAATCATCATATAGAATCGGGCTCGACATCGGCTCTACAACCGCAAAAATTGCTGTGCTCGACAGGGAGAATAAAACAGTTTATTCGCGCTACGAACGGCATAACGCAAAGGTTGGAGCACTCATCGAACAATATTTCGACGATGTTGCACAGCTTGTTGGCACCGACTCGGTGTCGCTGTGTGTCACCGGGTCGGTTGGCATGGCCACAGCCGAACAACTGGGCGCTACGTTCGTGCAGGAGGTAGTTGCAGCAACCGTCTATGCACGCGAATTGCATCCTGAGGCAAAGGCACTCATCGATATCGGAGGAGAAGATGCTAAGGTGGTTTTCTTCGGTGGACATGGTATGGAGCTGCGAATGAACGGCAACTGTGCCGGAGGAACCGGAGCGTTCATCGACCAGATGGGCGTACTCATGGGAGTCGATAACGGCGAGCTGAATAATCTTGCACTTGAGGCAAAACAGGTTTATCCGATTGCAGCGCGCTGCGGAGTGTTTGCTAAAACTGACATTCAGAATCTCATGGCTCGAAATATTTCACGGGCCGATATTGCAGCGTCGATATTTCATTCGATAGCCGTTCAAACAATAACCACACTGTCGCACGGCTGCGATTATGAACCGCCACTGCTACTCTGCGGCGGTCCGCTAACCTTCCTGCCGGCTCTGAGGAAAGCTTTTGCCGACTATCTGAAAATGCCGCTGGAGGAAAGTTTCATCGTATCGAACCAATCGAACCTTATTCCTGCCATCGGCTGCGCACTTCGGGCCGGAAAAGAAGATGGGATAAGCGTGGGCGAACTGCGGGGTCGGCTCGACATAAAACGCGAACTTAAACGCCGCTCAGACCTGGAGCCGCTCTTTGCTAATGAGGACGAACATCAGCAATGGTGCGAGCGAAAACTGCAATATTCAACACCGGTCTCACCGCTGCGGGCCGGGATGACAGAACAAGTTTATATCGGGATTGACTCGGGGTCGACTACAACAAAAATAATCGCCGCGCGCAAGGACGGTACAATAGTATTCAGCCATTACGCCCCCAATCTCGGTAATCCAGTCAAAGCCGCCAGCGAAGGATTGAAAAAATTACAAGCACAGGCCGATAGCTCGCACACACGCCTCGAAGTGATGGGTAGCTGTTCAACCGGATATGGCGAAGAACTAATTAAAGCGGCATTCAATTTCGACAGCGGAATAATCGAAACCATGGCACATTACGAGGCCGCCAAACGTCTGCTTCCCGAGGTGAGTTTCATTCTCGACATTGGCGGACAGGACATGAAGGCTATCTTCGTAGACCGCGGCGTTGTGGTTAGAATGGAACTCAACGAGGCATGCTCGAGTGGGTGCGGAACTTTTCTGCAAACGTTCGCCAACAATCTGGGATATAACATTGCCGACTTTGCCCGTATTGCCTGCACTGCAACCAATCCTTGCGACCTTGGAACGCGCTGCACCGTTTTCATGAACTCGAAAGTGAAACAGGTTATGCGCGAAGGCGCGTCGGTAGGTGACATAAGCGCGGGATTATCGTATTCCGTTATAAAGAACTGCCTCTACAAAGTGCTCAAAATCCATGGCAACGACAACCTGGGCGGCAAGATTGTAGTGCAGGGCGGGACAATGAGAAACGATGCCGTAGTTCGGGCTTTCGAACTACTCACGGGATATGATGTGGCACGTTCGGATATGCCCGAATTAATGGGCGCCTATGGATGTGCACTTCATGCCATATCCTTCGCTGAGGATAGAAAACCACAACCTCTGCAAGTAGAAGAAACCAAAAGCGAAAAGCGACAACTACACTGCAAAGGCTGTGAAAACAATTGTAACGTTACGTGCTACTCCTTCCATGGCGGAAACAAATTCTACTCGGGAAACAAGTGCGAACGAATCTTCAACAACTACGGAAAGAATCATCGAGCCGGACAGAATATATATACGTATAAATACGACCGTCTCTTCAATCCCTTGCATTATCCCTCTGCTCCGTCGGACGCACCGACGATAGGTATTCCGCGAGTGCTGGGTCTCTATGAAGATTATCCTTTCTGGGCAACACTCTTCTCTGTGGCTGGATTCCGCGTGATGCTCTCGTCGCGTAGCACATTTGGCAACTACGAAAGTCAGTTGCGCGCCGTGATGAGCGATAATATCTGCTTCCCGGCAAAGCTCGTACACAGTCATATTGCCGAACTCGATCGTGCAGGACTCAACCGCATATTCTTCCCCTACGTGGTCTATGAGCGGAAAGACGATGACCGTACCGACAACTCGTTTAACTGTCCCATCGTGTCGGCTTATTCTGACGTGGTTCGGAGTAGTATGAAACTCCAAACGCTCATGGATTCGCCCGTGATAAACTTTGCCAACCCCAAGCTGCTACGCAAACAACTCACTGCCTATCTAAAAAGCCTCGGGGTTAAGCGTAGGGTAATTGGACAGGCTATCGACGCCGCACAAAAAGCACAAACCGATTTTGAGAACGATATGCGCCGGCAGAATGAAACTATCCTGGCCGACAGTAGGCAAACAGGCAAGCTGACCATTTTGCTAGCCGGCCGACCGTATCACGCCGACCCGCTCATTCAGCATAAACTCTCCGACATGATTGCATCACTGGGCGTGAATGTAATCTCCGACGATATTGTGCGCGGAAACAATCAGGTGGGACGCGGCGACACACATTTAGTTGAGCAATGGTCGTTCACAAATCGCATTATCAAGGCCGCACAATGGACAGCTGAACAGGCTGCCGACGTACATTTCGTTGAGATGACCAGCTTTGGTTGCGGACCCGATGCTTTTGTACAGGACGAGGTTCGCGATATTATGCGTCGGTACGGCAAGCCATTCACACTGCTGAAAATCGACGATGTGTCGAACATCGGAAGTCTGAAACTGCGCATCCGAAGCCTTGTCGACAGTCTAAAAACCAATCAGCAAGTCTCCAGCCCAGAACCATTTCCACGTACAAATATCTTTCGTAATAAAGACCGTAACCGGAAAATTCTTGCACCATATTTCACCGAATATCTCTCGCCGTTACTCCCACCGCTACTCAAATTGGCTGGATATAACCTTGAGATTCTGCCGATGAGCGACTCCGACAGTGCGCAATTCGGTCTGGCTTATGCCAATAACGAGGTATGTTATCCTGCGACGCTCATAGTGGGCGACATGGTGAAAGCCTTGCGTTCCGGGAAATATAACCCCGACGAAGTAGCGCTCGTCATGACACAAACCGGCGGACAGTGCCGTGCCACGAACTATACAGCCCTCATCAAACGCGCCCTCATCGCTAATGGTTTCGAAAACGTGCCCCTCATTACCTTGGGTGTTTCCACAGCCGGCACAGATAACGAACAGGAAGGGTTTGAATTTCCATGGCTCAAACTGGCTGGTATAACCATCAATACGCTCCTCTACAGCGATGCCCTGGCCAAACTCTATTATGCTGCCGTGGTACGCGAACTGAAAACTCCCGGAATGCCAACGGCTCTCGAGTTAAAAACGAAATACATCCGTTTGGGGCAACGTCGTATCGCCAAGAAAGATTCCCAAGGCCTTGTTGAACTAGTAGCCCGTGCCGCTAAGGAGTTCAACGCCATCACGATAGATAAGGATTGTCCGCAGGTGGGTGTTGTAGGCGAAATATTCTTAAAATTCAATCCCTTTAGTCATCAATTCTTGGGCGAACAACTCATCTCACGCGGTATCGAAGTGGTTCCGCCACTCATTTCGCCTTTCTTCTTCCAGGAGTTCATCAATGTCGAAGCACAGAAAGATTTATGTTTGAGTGATTCGAATATGCCCAATTTCGTTGTCCGCACACTCTACAAACTCATCGAGCGCCGACAGAAACAATTTAATCGCGCCGGTGCTGGCTTCCGCTATTTCCGTCCGTTCACCAACATCTATCATGAGGCCGAGGGTGTCAAAGGTATTGTTTCGCTTGCCGCTCAGTTCGGTGAAGGTTGGCTTTTGCCAGCCGATATTACCGCTTTCTATCGCGACGGAGTGAAAAATGTTGTCAGTCTCCAGCCTTTCGGTTGTATAGCTAATCACATCATCTCCAAAGGCATCGAAAAGCGGCTGCACGACCTATATCCCGAGTTAAACCTTCTTAGCCTCGACTTCGATTCGGGCGTCAGCGAGGTTAATATAACCAATCGTCTCCTCCTTTTTCTCGATACACTAAGTGCATAATTCTCACCTCACGGTGGGAAAAAGTCAGAAGCACTAAAAAGGCGGAGGGAGGGAATGCCTTTTCAAGGGAAATCAACAAGAAAGAAAGACTTGTCTATGGGATTTATGAATAGACAGTTCATGTTTAGGTAATTTCAGCAATTGAACGTTACTCCGACGAGTGCCTAAACTCCTATTCTTTCATAGGGAGACACGGCAAAACACTTTGAGTTCTGGCATATTTGTTAATTAATTAGGAAGTAGTTAATTTTGCCTCGTATTCTTCTGCACGCGGCAGAGAGAATAGTTAAACTAAATACTTTGAATTATGAAAAAATTAGTTTTTATGGCAGCTTTAATGCTTGCCGCAGTAGGTGCTTATGCACAACACGAAATTGGTTCAATTAACATCCAACCTAAAGTCGGATTAAATTTAGCCACAGTTTCAGATGCCCCTAAAGACGCCGAGATGAAACTCGGGCTCGCAGCCGGAGTAGAAGCCGAGTATCAAGTAACCGACCTGCTCTCAATCACCCTTGGAGCAATGTATTCTCAGCAGGGATACAAGATGAAGGATGATAAATTCCAGATGGATTACGTGAACGTTCCGGTTATGGCTAATGTTTATGTTGTTTCCGGATTGGCAGTTAAGCTCGGTGTTCAGCCTGGTTTCCAGATTAGCAACAAGTTTAAGGCAGGCAGCGCCAAGGCTATAGATTTGAAAGGTGGCAAGAAATTCGACCTCTCTATTCCTGTGGGCGTTTCCTATGAATACAGCAACTTCCAGATTGATGCCCGCTACAATTGGGGCTTGACAAAGTTCAACGAGGTTGGCAAATATAAGAATGATGTATTCCAGGTTACTCTGGGCTATAAATTCCAGCTATAGTATAGAATAAGAATGTTTTCATAAGTAAAGAATTAAAAGTTAATGGATGGGGGATGTATCCGCGTGATGCATCCCCTTTTTATGCCCGAGATTATCATCGGACGGACGGTATAAAAATTTTTCTTCCTTGTGTTATGTATATCCCCGACCTAACGGGCTGTACAATGGCCTGACCCGAGGGGGTGAACCACTTTTCTAACTCTGATTTATCGGTGAACCGATGAGAGACTTCGTTGCTTCCACCAAGAAATGTTCGCAAAATCTGCATCGCGCCCAGAACTCGACCCGTACTTTGGTTAAAAAGCGAGCCATTCCACCAGGTACTTCGTACGGGATTGTGCCAATCTACACCGGCCTCGTTGTCTTCGGGCATCCACCAGAATAATCCGGTAACGCTGGCATGATTGTTCAGAAGTGCTATCAGGTCGGAGGCGAATTTAGCCTGTCCTTGTTCGGTGAGCGGCCATACGGAAGTAAAGTTTTTCTTGCTTCCGGGTAGTTGCCATTGTGAGCCGTAGCCGGTTTCGACAATCATAATTTTCTTCGACGGATGGTTGGTTTCAAGCCTCGTAAGAACGCTGTTCAAGGTAGAAAGCGAGCCGTGATAATCGGGATAATAACTAAGTCCGATGATGTCGTAGTCGTCCGTATAACTTTTTAGCGTATTATAGAATGCCGGTACGTTGTCGGCGAAGCTCATCTCGGTATGCACAACGATTTTCGCTTCCGGGCATACTTCTCTGCAAGCTCTGATGGCGGCTTTCAGATATCGTGCGAAGTTTTCGAAAGTTCCCGAGCCATAGTTTGCGCCGGTAGGATAGCATCTTCCGGTGGGCCAAAGCATACCGTAGGTTATCTCGTTGCCCGGCTGGATGAAATCGGGTGTTGCGCCGGCTACCACGAGATGTTGCAGGGTGGATTTTGTGTAGCTGTACACCTTGTCGACTAGTTCGGTGGGCGATGCGCTGGTCCAATCTACTGGTACGGCATGTTGCCCGGGGTCGGTCCAGGTGTCAGAGTAGTGGAGGTCGAGCATAAACTTCTGTCCGGTATATTTGATTCGTTTCCCGAGTGCGGTTACATAATCCAAGTCTTGCACGGCACCTTCGGCCCGTTTTTCGGCCGGTGCCTTCGATGGGTCGACGAACAATCGAACTCGTTGTGCATTCCATCCCTGTTGGGCCAGGAAGGGCAGAAGCGCGGGAATGGCATTCCCGGATGCATCGTAGTATTTTGCACCCTTTTGCTCGTAGGACGGTAGAAGCGAGATATCGCCGCCCACAAATTTCTGGGCAACAACGGGGAGTGATAACATAAGCGTCGCCCCAATCATAATATTCTTGATGATGTTCATAATAAGTTTGTTTGTAGATTTTGTGAGTGCGACAAAGTTAAGTCTAAAATCCTTGACACTAATCACGAAGAAATCCAGATAGCCCACTTATCGTCTGATATGAAAAATATTTCTGCCATTTGGTTCTACCTTCGCCAACCTAATCAAACGTTTTATTCAATGAGCAAAGAAAAATTTTTTGGTATGATGGGCTGGGTAGGCATGGCCACATCGGTTATGATGTATATTTTTTATTTTCCGCAGATTCAGAATAATCTCGCCGGCCATAAAGGCACGTTCATTCAGCCATTCATGGCCGGAATAAACTGTACCCTTTGGGTTGCCTACGGTTTGTTTAAGGAAAAGCGCGACCTCCCGCTTGCAATTGCCAATACTCCGGGTATAATCTTCGGTTTTGTTGCCGCGTTTACGGCTTTATAGGTTCGGTTGTCGATATATTGGGTTAGTTCGTCCTTTCATCAGGAGAACGCCCCCCAAGGGATTTGGCCGTCTTTTTACCAGGAGAACAGAAATACGACCGTATTTGGGGTATATTTCAAAAGAGCGGAGCAAAATACGACTGTATTCGGGTCGTATTCTGCTCCGTTTCTACCTTTTATATATTATAGGCACTATTTCCGCACCTATTTTGTTCATATTCTATCTCACAATTTCCTTGCGTGTTGTGCCGTCGCTCATCTTGACGATGTTAACACCTTTCTGCGGAGCGGAGAGGCGAATGCCGTTGAGTGTGTAGCGGGCTACTTCGATGGCATCGCTATGAACCGACGAAACAGAGGTGGTTACGCTGGCCGTGAGATTGTCTATTACGCAATAGGCCGGGGTGTTAAGACCGTACTGTCCCGTATCGGAACCGGTGAACGAGAAGCGCAACGTTGAAACCTCGCCGAAGTCGCTTAGGTCTACCCATCGCCAGTTGTTTATATAGACGAGCGAACCGTAGACCACCTCGGCCAACATTATTTCTTTCTTGACTTCACTGCGGTCGGCCTTCACTCCCGTGACGGTTACTTTGAAGAAGTCGCCTTCCTGTTTTAGTGCCTTTGCATAGCTGTCGCCTTTGGTGAAACTGTTCTTCGAATAGGCCGAGTTGGTGATGTAGAAGCCGTTT
Source organism: Prevotella micans F0438 (assembly GCF_000243035.1). Taxonomy (NCBI): domain Bacteria; kingdom Pseudomonadati; phylum Bacteroidota; class Bacteroidia; order Bacteroidales; family Prevotellaceae; genus Prevotella; species Prevotella micans. Next base: position 446,398 of record NZ_JH594521.1, on the reverse strand, counting down.
ACTTTAGTGCCGGGGTCGACGCTGATGCTATCCATCGAACCATATACCACACAGAAGTTGGAAGAGCCGCTATATCCGCCGCCAACTACATTATTGTATTGGTCGGGCGTGAGATTGTTGAAGGCGGTTTCGGTTCGGTTGGAAATAGCAAAGCCAGACCATGCGGGATAGGATGGTGTGTAGCTCTGTGAGAAACGGAACGGGCCTTGTTTGAAGTCGCAATAATATCCCTTTGCACCATAGTTATTAAATTCTCGAGAGGTTTCGCGGCCGATGTAATATCCGTCGGCATTGAGAGTAACTCCTTCGATGTTTTCAAAATCGGCCACGACGTTTTGGGCCGATGCTGTTAGCGCCGCAACCATTGCGAGCGCGAGTGTTGTGTAGATTTTCTTCATTTGCTTTTTATGTTAGTTTAAATAATGTAAGTCTTTTGCCCCGCGCACTTCGGTCGACGTCTCACCGAGCCATCCGCATACCTGGTTCTGGGCGTTGTATACACGAACGAAATCAATCTGGTCAAGGTGCACAGGATTGCGATGCGAGTCGATAGCCCAGTCGATATCGAATGACGAGCCTTCATCGGTTGGCAGGTTATCGACATAGCCGAATCGGAAAGCCGATAATACCCAGAACGAGTTCCGATAACCGTTCCGTGGCAAGAGAGTTCCCTCGAACGTGAGCTGGCCGTGCAGCCACATCGGGAAATATTCCTGCTTATGAAATTCGTTCCGCGGAACGGTGCCCGATACGCCACGACTGTCGGTCCAGGGGATGTCGCGCATCGGATTTTCGGTGTATGTTATCCGATAGCCGAACGTCACCTTGCCTACACTGTCGGTATCGGCACTTCCTTTGAGCTCGAACCACTGGTCGTCTGGTAATCCGTTTCGGTTCTCATCTTTCGACACCATCACTATGCCCGGCTCGCTGGCGCCCACCATGGCATTCCCCTTGATGAGAAGGTCAGGCTCGCCTGATATGTTGCGAATTGGGTGGTCGAAGTGGAAAGTTATATAACCGCCGAATCCGCCAAGGCTTATCATACCGTCGAATCCGCCCTTCAGCGTAGCAGTGCACTTCTTGAGAACAGAGTCCACGTTGTCGTCGGCGTCGACAGCAGGCAATACGTTAATGAACTGACCGGGCGCAGGCACATATTCGTCGACTGCACTGATATAGGCCGAACCCGACGCGGGCGGAACTACCGACGGAACATCTACCTTACGCTCCGCGAAGCAGGCATGACCGGGAATATCGCCCGTCCTGACGCTCCATTTATATGCTCCCTGTTGGTCGAAGCAAAACAGTCGACCACTCGAAACATAATTCGTTGCATCCATTACGTATATATTACCGTTGGAGGCGTCGACAATCACTCCATAAGGCGTTTGCACTGATTCGCCGGCAGGCATATGGGCCAACTGGCGAGTCAGGATTCTGCTAGTGCGGATGTCGATGACTCCAAGTTCCTTTTCGTTCTGATAGACGAGCGAATCGCCAAGAAAGTCGAAATCGGTCACAGGAATATCGAACATGCTCTCCACCCTGTCGTTGGAAATCTTGTAGAGTCGCGATGGCGTCGAAGCATAATCTCCCCTCGACGAAACCCACACATTGCCGTGCTTGTCAGTACGAAGTCTGAACAGATTAGGTGCCACATCAATCTCGCCGTTCACTTTGAACGTTCGCAGGTCGATGATACTCACCCGGCGGTCGTAGGCCATTCCTTGCATGGGGTTATATCCGCCGCTGTTTGCAACATATAGTTTGTTTCCTACGACGCAAATCTCTTCAGGCTGATAGCCCACGATACAGCGGTCAACTACGCGTAACGAAAGTGTATCGATTTTATATATCGCACCAAGTACGCTCTTTGAATTTATCCGGCCAACATACGAACTCACGTAGGCGAATCCATCCTTAAAAGCCATATATCTGCAATTGGGTACCTCCACCCGCCCGCGGCTTACGGCAGTTCGTGCATCAGTCACTTCTACCTTGTTCGACTGGTTAACTACAATCCACAAGCTACCGCCATATACTTTAATATCGTTGCCCACATCGCCAAGTTCCATGGCCTCTCGAGGATTACGTGAAGGATAGATGTTACGGGAATAAACACCGGTCGAAAAGTCGAGATAGTCGAGCGTAGCTTTATTCGACCCCATATTTCCTTCGTTAAGCACATAAAGTCCGGTATGCTTGCTGGCAATTGGCCCACCCGTGTCGTTATGCTCCGGGCGCACTACTATTTCGTCGTCGCGACAGCCGGCAATACTTATCATCGTCAGCGCGATGGCTACAACGAGAATCGCTCCCGAGGTTCGGCTAGCCACGATTTTATAGTTCATTTTATACATGTAATCAAGTAATGTATCCAACTCTAACATTATATTCATCTCCTGAAAGAACCAACAAACTTCCTATCGTTTCTCTTCCACGAAGACCGTGCAAAACTACTTTGATTTTTCATCATCTCTTGCGTACGAAAGGCGGAATGCTTTCCACTACTGTTCTAAATCAAGAATATATAAGCCCATTTTTGCTCAATCGAATTGATTGATATACCTTTGCCGCCATGAGTTTCGAACCTACCTTTTATTATAGCAATAATACGGCGCGAGAGAATTTCACTTCTCCCGTATTTTTTAACGCTATATCCTTGCATGGTTCGGAAAAAGTGCTAACACACACACACACACACACACACACACACACACACACACACACACACACACACACT
>NZ_JH594521.1:354157-443530 GCF_000243035.1 Prevotella micans F0438 | reverse complement strand
ACACACACACACACACACACACACACACACACACACACACACACATTCGCACCTAGCGTCTAACTACACATTTTTTACTTTCGCTTACGCGCGCGCGAAGCATGTCGCATCCCCTATAAACAAAGGGCTCCAAGGAGTTCCCTTTGTTCGCTTTTTCATGCCTGTTCGCCAAGGGGCGAAAGGCGGAAATTACTACGAATTATTCACCCTTAAAATGATTGAAATATGAAGAGAGAACCATTCAGGAAGCAGGCGTATGTAAGCCCTGCTATTGAGGTCGTTCCTACATCGTTTGACCAACAGCTATTATCCACCTCGTTCCCCAACAGCGGCGGGCACGACGACGGCAACGACGACGGGCAAGACCTCAACGCCAAGCAAGGCTTCTTCGACGAAGAAGATGAGGACGCAACCCCCGAACCCAAGTTCGGCAGTATTTGGTAACAAACACGAAAAGAAGAAAGGACAAACAAATGAAAAGATTAAACAGTTCAACATTACTCATCGCTACACTGCTACTGATGACAGGCTGCGCCGAAGAAGCTGCAACGCAGCAAGATAACGGCAAGAGTAACCAGCAAGAACCCGGCACGAAAGGCCTCACCGCTTTTGTGGTAGAGGAAAACGACACAAAGACCCGCACCACCGCCGAATACTTCGACAACGGCGGCCTCAACCGCGGCCTGCACTACTATTGGACTGCCGGCGACCGCCTTTGGGTAAACAACGGAGGCACATTGATACAAGATGCCAGCAACACCATCAGCGATGTACTTACAAATAACACCACCACGCCCGGCGGAGTTAAGCGGGCATCCAAGGCCAGCTTCTCTTTTGAAGGCAACTTCACTGCCCCCTCCTACCCCGTGCGCTACACAGGCACCGGCAGCACCGCAGGCGATAAAGTAACCATCAAGGCTTCACAACGGCAGGACGTGCCCAACGATGCCAGCCGTATCGGTGAATATGGCGACTGCGGAATAGCTACAGCCAATAAAGTAGGAATAAAATACCACTTCACCCTCAAACACAAAGCCGCCTACGCCACCTTCCTGCCCTACAATGCACCGGGAGCGATTGGAAAAGCCCGTATGACCTCTATCGTAGTAACGGCCGACCAGCCCTTGGCAGGCACCTACAACTTCACCGATAACGGCCTCGACCTCACCTCGCCGACAACCCCCTCCAACACTATCAGTCTTCGTCTGGATGTGAACCCGAACGGCGGCTTCTCCCTGCCCCAAACAGCCACGCCCGCCGTCAACGCCGCCACCATGGTGATAGCCCCGGGCACCTACACCAACTTCAAGGTGCAATACATCTTTGGTAGTATTAGTAATTTTATCGAGAAAACTTACCCCAGCGTAACCTTCATCGCCGGCAGGAACAAAAAGATAAGCCAAGATATGCAAATCATGGATTACAGTACCAAGTTCTACATGTGGGATGCCAAATATCACTATTGGTACAATCACATACTGCCCGACGGAACTCCCGATAACATCAATAATTTTCCTCAAGACAATTCCGACCCGCGCTGGTATCATGAAGGAACAGCGCCTTTGGCAGCCACACAGTCGTGCAAAGACTGCCCCAACGTGAACGAGCTTTGGTGGTATACCAAGAAAGGCGACCCGCATCTGGAAAACAGATGGCAGCTCGCCTATTACAATGGCAGGTTGCAACAGATTTATTACGGCCTGTGGTTAAGAAAGAAAAGTACCATCGTAGCTTATCTCAAGGCGAACGAAGGCTACCCCGCCTCGCTCACATGGAACGACATGAAAGAAGCCTATTGGGACACGCCCACCGCACCACACGTGGATGGCCGCACCACATCCGTATATTTAGAAAGAAAGCATATACCCTCAGGTACTCCCGCTAACCCGGCCGACTATTTTTTCATACCAATAATAAGCTACTATAAACAGGGGGGGAATTTAGATTATGAAGGCTCGTTAATTCCTTGGGCTTACTACTGGTCGTCGAGTGCGACGCCGGGCGACAACACAGCTGCGTATGCCTTCTATATTGATGGCTACAATAGGATAGTGGGCGTGCAACGAACCTTGAACCGCAATCGAGGCATGCCGGCAATACCCTTCGAGTAAGCCGTGCATTCGCGGTGGGGCGGCATCGGTAAAAACATGCGCCGCCCGCAATGCACTCCGCATTCGCCCCGCAGCAGAATAAAGAACATCAGAAATCAACATCCCAAACAGGCGCTCCGCCTCGCGCGGAGCCTGTGTAAATCAATTCATAACAATAACAATTTAAACTTTAAACGCAATGATTAAATTTATTATCAAGGGGAAAAAGAACCCACAGAAGAAGACAGAGACGAAGTATTATGCACAGATTGCGCCTACGACACCGTTGATGTTGCCGCAGATTGTGAAGCTGATTGAGAAACGCTCCACCGTTTCGAGCTCCGACATCAAGGCCGTGCTCGACGCGCTACAATTTGAAATCATTCATGCCCTACAGACAGGCAACAGCGTTCGGCTGGGCGACCTCGGTTCGTTCCACCTCACCATCAGCTCGAAAGGCACCGCCACTGAAGAAGAGGCCAAGAAGGCCGGCGCCAACCTAATCAAGAAGGTGAGCGTTCAGTTCGTGAAAAGTGCCGAAATGGGGCGCGCTTTCAGCCTCGACGAATTGAATTTCGTACAAGGATAAACGAAATTTATGCGGGGAAGAACCGAGTTCCAAACCGTAACTAACCAATGAAAATGAAAGAATATCGAAGTTGATGTAAACTAACCGATAATGAACATGCGATAATAAACGAAGTATTTTTTCTGTCAATCCCTTGAACTCCGTCCGGTTTCTAGCTATAGAGATTGGGCGGTTTTTACGTTTCGTAACAATTTTGTTAAACCCAGTCGGAAGCAGATGCGCATCTCGTCAAAACTTTCTGCGCACCAAGTTCAAACTTTCTGCGCATCTAATTTAAACTAGATGCGCAGAAAGTTTAGGCGTCTCTATCATCCATGATTATCAATAAGTTACGAGTCTGATTTTTCTGCCGTTTTGGAGGCCTTATTTTAACAATTCGGATAGGATACAGCGCAGGTGGTAGAAGGAATGGCGAAGTCGACAGGTGGGCGTACCTTATGGGTGGCAATTAGGAAACATATCGATATGCCGGAAAACCGTAGCTTTGCAATCTTTCAATACACATTATATGTTATGCACATGAAGATTATTCTGGCAATGGACAGTTTTAAGGGCTGTATCACATCGGGCGAAGCTGAAAAGGCGGCCGCCGACGCGCTGAAAGTCCGCTATCCGGAGGCCGAAATACTCTCGATTCCGCTTAGCGACGGAGGCGACGGTTGGCTCGAAGCATATTCAGATATAACGCCCTGCACGATGCTGAATGTAGATTGTCACGACGCGCTTATGCGGCCTGTCACGGCGCAATTGGCCGTGGACGTAAGCGGAACAGTCATCATCGAGTCGGCCCGTGCATGCGGTCTAACGCTCATTGAGGAAAATAGCCGGCGAGTGCTGCGAGCTACCTCCTACGGCGTGGGCGAATTGCTGGCAGCGGCTTTAAGAAGCGGAGCAAAAGAGATTGTCGTGGGGCTGGGCGGTTCGGCCAGCAGCGACTGCGGACTAGGGATGCTCCTTGCGCTCAAGGAATCGTTCGGCGAAGAAGTGTTCAATCGAATAAGAACGGAGGTGCGAATAACGCTGGCTTCCGATGTGGAGAATCCGCTCTACGGGCCGAGAGGAGCCGCTGTTGTGTTCGGAAAACAAAAAGGAGCCGGCCCGGAAGAAATAAAGATGCTCGACAGGCGCGCCGAAACATTCGCCCGAGCATCGTTAAAACGTTTCGGTTTCGACTACTCGCAAAACAAAGGCGCCGGAGCGGCGGGCGGATTGGGATATGCTTTCATGCAATATCTCGGCGCGCGAATGGAATGGGGAAGCGATATTCTTTTAAACAAAGCGTCGTTCGACGAGAAACTGCGCGGCGCGTCGTTTGTTCTTACCGGCGAGGGTTCGGCCGACTCACAAACGCTAATGGGCAAGCTGCCTGTTCGGATTCTCCATATGGCCCGTGAGCGTGGAGTGCCGGTGCATTTGATTGCCGGCCGACTGCAAGAGGCAAATAAATTACTGGATGCCGGATTCGCATCGGTTTCATCCATCAATCCGCCCGATATGCCACTCGCCGAAGCCCTGAAACCCGAACGAGCAAAGAAGAATATAGCCGTCGCCATGCATAGCCTTCCATTCAACCAACAGGACGTTTCGGCATAAAGACTTACCTTTGTGTCGAGAAATTCGTTTTTTTTAAGGATAACGCTCTTAACACATGAATTCAAAAGATAATATCGTAACTAGCAAGATTCTGCGGCAGAAGCTCGACTTGTTGCTAAGAACCGGGCAGTTACTCATCGAAAGTTCGGCCGACACTAGCAGAGTGCGCCGCAACCTTGAACGTACAGCCGCCTATTTGGGTTTGCCGGCTGAGAATCTGCACATCGAAATAGACTACTACATGCTGCACGTGAACCTGAGCGACGAGTGTCACAGCTTCTCGAAAATGCAACGATGCTCCAACCACGGCATCAACATGGAAATCATCGAACAAATTTCTAAGCTCACATGGCGTGCCATCAGCGAGGATTATAGTCTTGAGCGATTCGGCGCCGAACTGGAGCGCATAGGTCGCGGCAAACGTCATTATTCGGAGTGGATGGTGGCAATATGCGCCGGTTTTGCGTGCGGTGGTTTCTGCATTCAATTCGGGTGCGACTGGACGTCTTTCTTCTATGCCTCGATAGCCGCCGCACTGGGCAACCGACTGCGGATGTACCTGAATCATCTAGGTTCGAACGTGTATGCCAACTTCGCCATAGCTGCTTTTCTCTCAACTATTTTAGCGTTGTTCTCGTCGTTCACAGCCACGCCCGAAATGAAGGCAGTTATTCCGCTGTGGCTTCAGCCTTTTATCGTTTCGTCAACGCCGTGGCATCCGCTCATGGCCTGCGCGCTGTTCATCGTGCCGGGTGTGCCACTCATCAACGCGGTGAACGATTTGCTTGACAATAATATCGAAACCGGATTGGTTCGCGCCACGAACACGATGCTCATCGTCACCGCTATGGCTTTCGGAATAGTGCTGGCCATTAAATGCGGCGGCATCGACAACTTTGTCAAAGATTTGAGCATGACGCCCCACCACTCCTTCATAGAATATGCTCTTGCAGCCGGAATATCGGCCATGGGTTTCGCCACCATCTATAACATTCCGCTCAAGTTGATGCCATGGATAGCTGCGGGCGGAATCATTGCCATTTGCTCACGTAACTTTGTGAGCCTGGGTCCGGGGAGCGGTAATTTCGGTTTGGATATGGGCCCGATAATCGGGTCGCTCTGCGGTTCGGCTCTGATTTCGATAATCAACATCAAGGCCGTTCACATTTTCCACACGCCACATCAGTGCATAACCATCCCGGCCGTGATTCCGATGGTTCCGGGTGTGTTGATGTATCGTGCTCTCTACGGATTCATTGAGATGCAGGGCGTAGTGGGCGAATTAACCGTGGCGGTTCACAACGCCATAAACGGTTCGCTCATTCTGATTTGTATAGCCGTGGGTGTTGCAATTCCAAACATCTTCGCCCGGAAATGGATAGCTCCCCATCGCCGCAGAAAGCTAGCCGAAATGATAGAACAACGCAGACAGCGCGGAAAGTTCGTAGACCTGCACTCGTTTGCGGTGGATTGACAGAATAAATATTTCATCATTAAATACATACAGTTTTATGAAAATCGAGAATTTCAATTTTGCAGGACACAAAGCAATTGTCCGCGTAGATTTTAATGTTCCTCTGGATGCAAACGGCAATGTTACCGACGACACCCGAATTCGCGGTGCACTGCCCACGCTGAAGAAAATACTATCTGATGGCGGTGCTCTTATCATGATGAGTCATATGGGCAAACCAAAGGGAAAAGTGAAGCCCGAGCTATCGCTTTCGCAAATAGTGAAGAACGTGAGTGCAGCCCTGGGTGTGGAGGTTAAATTTGCCAAAGACGCCGGCAACGCCGAAGCCGAAGCATCATCGCTCAAAGGAGGCGAGGCCCTGTTGCTGGAAAATCTTCGCTACTATGCTGAGGAAGAAGGCAAACCCGTTGGCGTTGAAAAAGGCACGCCCGAATACGACGCCGCAAAAGCCGAGATGAAGAATCGTCAGAAAGATTTTGCCAAGAAACTTGCATCCTATGCCGATGTCTACGTAAACGATGCCTTCGGAACAGCCCATCGTAAACACGCATCTACAGCCGTGATTGCCGACTATTTCGATGCCGACCACAAAATGCTGGGTCTACTAATGGAGAAAGAAGTCAAGGCCATCGACAACGTTCTCAAAAACGCCGAACACCCCTTTACTGCAATTATCGGCGGTTCGAAGGTTAGCTCCAAACTGGCGGTGATTAAGAATCTGCTCGACAAGGTTGACAACCTAATCATTGGCGGCGGAATGGGCTACACGTTCATTAAGGCACAGGGCGGAAAAATTGGTAATTCGCTCCACGAGGACGACCTTATGCCCGAAGCCCTCAATGTTATTAAGGCCGCAAAGGAAAAGGGCGTTAACCTCTCGCTTTCGGTGGCCACGGTGGCTGGCGACAAGTTCTCTAACGACGCTAATCGCCAAACGGTCGACATCTACAACATTCCCGACGGCTGGGAGGGTATGGACGCCTCGGAACAGTCGGTTGAGAACTGGAAGAAGATTATCATGTCGTCGAAAACCATCCTATGGAACGGTCCGGTTGGCGTATTTGAATTCGAGAATTTCTCGCGCGGCACGGGCGACATCGCCAAAGCCGTAGCCGAAGCCACACAGAAGAACGGCGCTTATTCGCTCGTTGGTGGTGGCGATTCGGTTGCAGCTGTGAACAAATTCGGTTTGGCCGACAAGGTTTCCTACGTATCAACCGGCGGCGGTGCGATGCTCGAAGCCATCGAAGGCAAAATCTTGCCGGGCGTGGCTGCTATAGAATAAAGACAGGTGAATTATTCCCCCGGGCTTAGGCTCGCTACAAATCAATCTGAGGATGTGCCATTAAGGGTACATCCTCTTTCGTTTCGCTAAACATGAACGTATGCACATGTGGTGGAGAGAATAATCTGATTCTAAAATTAAAAACTACCTTTGCACGCAAACCTTTCCGGCAACACTAACGGCTGTGCCACAGAGCCTGAAAGGTTAGCACAATAAACATTATCGAAATAATAACTCAGTATTATGACAAAGAGAAACGAAGTTTACAAGAACGTTGCCAACGGCAACATCGTAGAGATTCTGAATCCAGGAGAAGTAATTTGCGAAAGCTTCCAGCTGCTCAACGAAAATTCAACCGACGCAGCAACCGAGAAGCATGTTCCCGTGATTGAAAAGATTGAGGGAGGTTATCGCGTAACCGTGGGTTCAGTTGAACACCCCATGACCGAGGCGCATTTCATTCAATGGATTGAGCTCATCACTGAAAACAACGAAGTGCTGCGCAAATATCTTGAGCCAACCGATAAACCCGTAGCAGAGTTCCTAACGAACGCAAAGCAAGTCTACGCTCGCGAATATTGCAACCTGCACGGTTTGTGGAGAAGTAAATAATAATTTCTTTAGTTCTTTCATTGGGGGGGCATTCCTAATAGGGGATGCTCCCTATTTCTTTTCTGTCGTGGCTGTGCGTATTTGGACTTATTGTTGTTCTTTTTATTTCGTGGAATGCAACAACACATCCCCCTTTCGCTTTGTTTTCGGGGCGAAGTCTTGCCCCCGCCGCCCCCGAACACAATGTTTGGAGAATGAAATCTTGCACAATTTCTCATGTAGATGCCAACTCGGGCGGAATGCACGAGTTAGCATCCGCCCCGGGAACCGCGCCCGAAACTTGGAGAGCATAAAACGGCCATCGAAAAACCGTCCTTGGAACTCAGGGAAGCAAAAACGGTCATCGGGAAATCACGCCTGAAACTCAGGGAAACAAAAACGGTGACCGAAAAACCGTCCTTGAAACTCAGGGAAACAAAAACGGTCGCAGGGAAACTGTCCTGGAATTCCAGGGAAGCAAAAACGGTGACCGTATTGCTTAAAAAAATCTCAGGCGACAAAAAACGTACATCGGGTTTGCACAAAAATTTTTCAGGCACGGTTTACCGGTCACCGATTTAATGAAAAATCATTCGAGTTAGCGATGTTCGCATAGGCACTACCGACTCGCTCTCTGCTCTTCCTCGAGAGGTATATATATCGTGAACAGCCGCAAAACAATCGTGAAATAAACAGGCTGAATAATCTCTTTTTATACGAATTATCCCGGGCGAGATGTCTTCGCGACTCTGCCCGGGATAAAATTTTTATTGGGAAATTAAAAGAGAGGGTATTTAAAGCCCAATCTTCTTGCGTATGTTCTGTGGGATGGCGTTCTTGTTCACCATATAGTCCATGGTATTGGCGGCGATGAAGTTCTTGGTCATATACCATATTCCTTTATAAGCGCCGGTTTCGCCCCATGAGTTTTTCACCATGTAGTATTCTTTACCGTTCTGGTCTTTAGCGATTCCGAAAATCAACATTCCATGGTCGTCGGTTAGCTCCCAGTTGTCGAAACGCTCTTGACGTTGCGCCTGAGTTGGAGTTATTTCGGGAACGTTCACTCCGAGCGAGTCGATGATGCTGCGTTTCTTACTGGCCGACAATCCTAGCCAACGAGCCATATCACTGCCCTTGAGACTCTGCATTTTCTTGCTGTCAATCATGTAAGCCAGTCCGTCACGGGTGAATCCCGGCTCGCTCACATCACCTCCCCATGCCACGGTGTAGCCGTTCATTATAGCATTGTCAATGATTTGCATCATTTCGTCCATCGGTAGATTGTAAGATTGTGGGAAGCGCCAGTTATCTTGCACCTCTACTGCGAATTGAGTGTAGAACGGGTGGTGCGTGTAGGATGTTACGGTTACGTAGTCGCTCCAGTTAAGACCGAGGCTTGCGGCAAACGATTTCGGAGTGTAGTTTTTGCCTTCGTAGGTGAAGTTCTCCGGGCATTTGCCGAGGTAGGCGTCGAGAATGGCTTGTAAACCGGGCTTCCATTGCTTAGATAATTTATCGGATTTGCTTTTTGCAACGGCCTCAACGTAAGGACTAAGAACCGAGAAGAATTCGTTGAAGTTGAACAGCGAATCGCCCGTGAGAGACCCTGGGAAAGGCATTGCTTCCTGAGGACAAATTCCGTAGTTCTCCAAGCAATAAAGTGGGTCGTAAGCCGAACCACCTTGTGCAAACTGGCAGTCGCCGTGGAAACGCACAACCTGAATAGCACGGTCCATGTAGGTTTTGTTTGCTACGAAGCTCTCACACAGGTCGTAGGTCTTACCGGTAGCACGCAGTATTTCGGATTCGAAATAGCTGAGTGTTGCGTAATCCCAACAGGTGCCCGAACGGTTTTGGTTCTTGATGCTTGTGATTGGGTTTTGTTTTACTACTGTGAAAACTGGTTTGTTGGAATTTGCATTCCCCTTCTTCTTCGGTGCTGCGTTGGCTCCGATTGCTACGAGAGCTAGCAGCGCTAATGTTAGAATTTTTTTCATAGAAATTTTGTGTTCGGACTTTATTGTCCGTCTCTTAGTTTGATGTTTGTTTATTAAAAATGTTTTGTGTTCTATCTATTATTTGCAATGTATTCTTCGACGTCTTTTGCGTGATATGGAATCCTGTCTTCGCCGATGAACCGACAGTCGTCTTTGGTTATGAGCAGATCGTCTTCGATGCGGATTCCGCCGAAATCTTTATACTCGTCGAGTTTGTCGAAGTTGAGGAATTCGGCGCAATGTTTCTTTGCCCGCCATTCGTCGATTAGGTCTGGAATAAAATATATTCCCGGCTCGTCGGTCACAACGAAGCCTTCCTGAAGACGACGTCCCATACGCAGGCAGTTGGTTCCGAACTGTTCGAGATTTGGACGTGTTTCGTCGTCGAATCCCACATAGATTTGTCCGAGCGCTTCCATGTCATGCACATCTATTCCCATCATGTGACCCAATCCGTGTGGTAGGAACATCGCGTGTGCTCCAGCTGCAAGAGCGTCGTCGGTGTTGCCTTTGGCTAGACCGAGCTCTTTCATCCTGTCGAATATAATCCGACAGGCGGCAAAATGCACGTCCATGTATTTCACTCCGGGTTTCGACATCTCGAAGGCCTTGTCGTGAGCTTCAACCACGGCGTTGTAAACATCCAACTGACGTTGTGTGAATTTCCCGTTAACAGGGAATGTGCGAGTGTTGTCGGAGCAGTAATGATTCATATTTTCAGCTCCGCAGTCGCATAGCACGAGGCGACCGTCTTTGAGCTCGGCCATCGACGGAATGCCATGCATTATTTCACCATGTTGTGAAAATATGGGCGGAAATGAAACCATCGAACCAAAGGAGTTGGCGATACCGATAAGCTGGCCGCCGACATATTTCTCTGTTACGCCGGGCCTACTTATCTTCATTGCCGTTGTATGCATCTCGTAGCCGATTGTTGCAACCTGCTCAAGCTCGGCAATTTCTTCCTCGGTTTTTACAGAGCGCATTTTCACCACTGCATGAATGAGGTCTAGGCTTGCGGCTTCTTTTTGTTTATCGGGATGGATATTGAGAAGATCGAATATTTGGATTTTTATATCTGAGCGATAGGGCGGCAGGAAATGAATCTTGCGATTCTTGGTTAGCGCTTTCTCGCATATTGTCTTTAGAGCCGACATCGGAGCCGAATTGTTCACTCCCACTTGGCTGGCCATATCGTGAACCGTATCGACACTTCCAAACCAAACGATGTCTTCGATATCGATGTCGTTGCCAATCAGTGTTTCGGTGTTTTCATCAATATCAATCACACCAACAAGGCCGTCGCGTTGTTGTCCGAAATAGTAGAGGAATGATGAATCTTGCCTGAATGGATAGTAGCCATTTGCTGGGCAGTTTGCCGGCGATTCGTTGTTGCCGAACAAAATAATAACGCCGCTTTTCACGAGCTTTTTCAGTTCGGCGCGACGATTGATATAGGTTTCTTTACTAAACATTTTGTTTTGATTTTGTTTCGCGCAAAGTTACCCATCTTTCCACTAAAGGGGATACCTTTGTGCTGAAATTACTTGTTTTTATGCAAATCAACAGCAATATAGGATTAGTACTTGAAGGGGGCGGGATGCGTGGAGTTTTCACATCTGGAGTTCTTGATGCATTCATGAAACATGACGTGTTTTTTCGTTATATAGTAGGAGTCTCGGCCGGCGCATGTAACGGACTTTCATATATGAGTCGACAGCCGCGGAGAGCCAAGATTTCAAACATCGACATGTTGGCCAAGTACGATTATATTGGTTTGCGGCACCTCGTCACCCAGGGATGCATATTAGATCCGGAGCTGCTCTACAATAAGTTTCCATACGAGATAGTCCCTTTCGACTACGATACCTATTTTGCAAATATTCGGCGGGGAGATGTCTTCGAAATTGTAACCACTAACTGCCTAACCGGTCGCAGTGAATATTTGCAGGAACGCGACGGCAATTCACATAGACTAAATGAATTGGCGCGAGCTACGAGCAGTTTGCCTTATGTGTGCAAGATTGTCGACATCGACGGACAACCGATGCTCGACGGAGGTATAGCCGATTCCATTCCCATCGAGCGCGCCATTGCAACTGGCCACAGTAAGAACGTTGTTATATGTACCCGTAATAAAGGCTGGCGCGACAAGGGGAAAGACCATAAGCAGCCGCGCTTTGTCTACCGTAATTATCCCCGCTTGCGAGTTCTTCTTAGCCGACGTTTGAAGTTCTACAACGAGCAGTTGGATATGGTCGACCGCCTTGAAGCCGAAAATTCGATACTCGTTATTCGTCCTGAGAAAGAGATTGTTGTCGGTCGAATGGAAAAAGACATCCGCAAGCTTGAGAACCTTTATGAAGAAGGTGTCGCACTGGGCAACCGATTCATAAAAGAGCATCTATCGAAGCTAACAGCGCCATATTAACTACTTCCAATCATATTATTATTAGGCAAGAACGTTTCGTCAAACAGCAACGAGACGAATCCGAGAAGAAATAAATCGTTTATATAATACCTGCATGCTCCGAGATTCGTTTGAGTATATTCCGGAAAAGAAAATCGCCTTTCAGTCGTCTAGAATTTAATAATTACTTTTGCAAACATCTTATACGAGGCACTTCTGTTACACCTCCCCAACACATTTTATTGAGAATAAAAATATTTCGTTGGAACTGCCTGTTTAAGACTATCAAGAAAGTATGGAAGAGATTGTTTTCACCGTCGACTCAATTCGTAAGATTCTTTTTCAGAATGAAAAAGTGGAGCTCGACAACTACACTTACAAGAATATTCAACACTGCTACGATTTTCTGAAATCATTTGCTACGAATCGAATAATATACGGCATCAACACCGGATTCGGGCCGATGGCACAATGGCGGGTCGAAGACAAGCATCTCGAAGAACTTCAATACAACATCATTCGCAGTCATGCAACCGGCGCCGGTCGGCCGCTCGACGATATCTACGTAAAGGCGGCCATGGTTGCTCGCGTCGGAACGTTTGCACAGGCACGCTCAGGCATACATCCCAGCGTAGTTAAGATGCTCGTGCAGATGATTAATGCCAACATTCTGCCCTTTATTCCGCAGCACGGGAGCGTGGGAGCCAGTGGCGATTTGGTGCAATTGGCGCACATCGCACTCACGATGATTGGCGAAGGCAAGGTGCATTATCGCGGCGAGTGGCGACCGTCGGCCGAGATACTCAAAGAGAACGGCATCGAGCCGATGAAGATTCATATTCGTGAGGGACTTTCGGCCGTAAACGGAACCAGCGTGATGACGGGTATCAGTGTGGTTAACCAGATTTATGCCGAACGACTACTCAATTGGAGCGTGCTTGCGGCCGTGTGGATGAACGAGATTGCAGCGTCGTTCGACGATTGGATGAGCGAACCGCTTAACGCTTGTCGTCGGCACACAAGTCAGCAACTCATTGCCCAACGCATGCGCGAGCTGTCTGCGGGCAGTCGTCGATTGCAGAAGCGCGAACACGTGCTATATAAAAAGGAGAAATGCCAGCAGGACGTTTTCGAGCAAAAAGTGCAGGCTTATTATTCGCTGCGATGCACGCCGCAGATTCTCGGGCCGATTCACGACACGCTCGTTGCTGCCCACACGCTCATCGACGAGGAGCTCAACTCGGCGTGCGACAATCCCATCATAGACCCCGAAACGGAAAACGTCTATCATGGCGGAAACTTCCACGGCGACTACATATCGCTCGAGGAAGATAAGGTCAAGATAGCCATCGTAAGGCTCGCTATGCTTGCCGAACGCCAACTCAACTATCTATTCCACGACCGCATCAACGGCATTCTTCCGCCTTTCCTCAACATGGGCACACTCGGACTGAACTACGGAATGCAAGCCTGCCAGTTCACCGCCACGTCAACCACCGCCGAGTGCCAAACTCTGGCCATGCCCAACTATGTGCACTCCATTCCCAACAACAACGACAATCAGGACATCGTGAGCATGGGCACCAACACCGCCCTACTCTGTGCCCGAGTCATTGAGAACGCCTACGAGGTGATGGGCATACTGATGATGGCTCTCGCGCAGGCCACCGATTGCCTCGGCATTGCCGATGAGCTCGCGCCGGCTACGCGGAACATCTACAACGAACTGAGAACGATTTGCAGAACCATCGTCGAAGACAAACCTTTCTACGACGACCTCGCAAACACGATTGAATATTTGAAGAAATGAAATACGCTTTAGTGACAGGCGGAAGCCGAGGAATCGGTCGCGCCATAGCCATCCGACTTGCACAAACGGGATTACCCGTTGTGATTAACTATGTTTCAAACGAAGCTGCGGCTGCCGAAACGAAAAACGAAATCGAACAGGCTGGCGGACAAGCCGAACTACTGCGATTCGATGTATCGAAGCCCGAAGAAATAGAGCGCGCCCTCGGCGAATGGGAAGACAGCCATCCCGACGACTACATCGGCGTGCTGGTGAACAACGCCGGCATCCGTCGCGACAATCTCATGATATTCATGCAGAACAGCGAGTGGCACTCTGTTGTAGACACCACGCTCAACGGATTCTTCTACACCACGCGTCGCCTGCTCAAACGAATGATGACACGGCGCGACGGGCGAATCATCAACATCTCGTCGCTCTCCGGATTGAAAGGACTGCCCGGGCAGGCAAACTATTCCACCGCCAAGGCCGCCCTCATCGGCGCAACAAAAGCGTTGGCACAGGAGGTTGCACCACGTCGAATAACCGTGAACGCCGTAGCCCCCGGGTTTATTGAAAGCGATATGACAAAGGATTTGAACCAAGACGAACTCAAGAAACTCGTTCCGGCCGGCCGATTTGGAAAGGCCGACGAAGTAGCCGCCCTCGTGGCCTTCCTTGCAGGCGACGATGCAGCTTATATCACCGCACAAACCATCGGAATCAACGGAGGACTTTATTCATGAAAAGAGTCGTAGTGACAGGCATCGGCCTCTGGGGATGCCTCGGAAAGAACACCCAAGAAGTAACGGAAAGCCTGCGAACGGGGCGAAGCGGCATCGGCCTCGACAGCGCGCGACTGGAGTATGGTTATCAGTCGGGGCTCACCGGTATTGTTGAACGCCCGAAGCTCAAAGGACTGCTCGACCGCCGCATGCGCACCGGCCTGCCCGAAGAAGGCGAATACGCATTCATGGCCTCCAAGGAAGCCTTCGCAATGGCCGGCATCGACGAAGATTATATGTTCGGCAACGAAATAGGCTGCATCTTTGGCAACGACTCCTCGTCGACACCCGTCATCGAAGCCGCCCGCATCATGGAAGCCAAACACGACTCGGCGCTCCTCGGCAGCGGATACATCTTCCAATCGATGAACTCCACCGTAACGATGAACATGAGCACCATCTTCCACCTGCGCGGCGTAAACTTCACCGTGAGCGCAGCCTGTGCGAGCGGAAGTCATTCCATCGGGCTCGGCTACATGATGATTAAACAAGGTCTTCAGGATATGGTTCTCTGCGGCGGCGCCCAGGAGGTCAACGTATATTCCATGGCCACCTTCGACGCCCTCGGCGCATTCTCAAAGCGGATGGACGAGCCAGAGCGAGCCTCCCGACCGTTCGACCGCGACCGCGACGGACTCATCCCCAGCGGCGGAGCGGCTGCCCTTGTGCTCGAAGACCGAGACCACGCCATCGCCCGCGGCGCCACGATACTCTGCGAAGTAACGGGCTATGGATTCTCGAGCAACGGCGGCGGAATATCCCAACCCAGCGACGACGGCAGCGTGCTGGCCATGCAACGTGCCATGAACGACTCAGGCATAGCGGCCGGCCAAATAGACTACATCAACGCCCACGCCACCTCCACTCCGCAGGGCGACATGTTCGAAGCCAAAGCCCTCGCCCGCCTCTTCGGCAACGAGCGCGCACTCATCAGCTCCACCAAGGGAATGACCGGCCACGAATGTTGGATGGCCGGCGCAAGCGAAATCGTCTACAGCATTCTCATGATGCAACACAACTTCGTTGCACCGAACGTGAACTTCGACAATCCCGACGAATATTCCGCCCCACTCAACATCGCCGCCCAAACCGTGGAAACCGAGCTGCACACCGTGCTCTCAAACTCATTCGGATTCGGAGGCACCAACAGCGCACTGATTATTGAGAAATAACAACTTAATTATTTTTTTATGAAAAGGATATTAATAGCAATTGTCGCGATTTTCAGCAGTTTAAACATGCTGGCCGGCAGTGATGTAGAATTCGTAAAAGGCAATGCCTGTATCATTGCAGAGTCTAAAAACTGTTCTGTCGAGGTGACTTTCGAAAACCTCTACATTGAAGGCAAACCCTACATGCAGTATCTCAAAGAACGCGGCGAACAGAATGTAGCCGACTGGGATACCGACATCAGAGCAGCCGTAGAACAGTTTGTCAAAGAATTTAATAAGGACAATAAAAAGGGACTGAAAGTAAACACAGGACAAGCAAACCAGTCGGACTACAGAATGGTTATCAACTTGAAGAAGCTCGACCTCGGGAGTGCGGCCGCGTCGGTAATTATTGGTTTCGGAGCCGGCGGAGCACGTATGTATTGCGACATAACCGTGTACGATGGCAAGAATCCCATCCTTGTATTAAAGGGCGACGGCGTGAATGGCGGAAGCGGTTATACCGAATCGAAACGCTTGCGCGACGCCTTCGAAGAGATGGCCGAAGACACTGTAAAAACAATGAAAAAAGCCTGCAAAAGCCATTAATAAATGGTTTGGGCTTCGCGGAACTTCCGCAAACAGGAAACCAAATAGTTTTAGCTTCGCGGGAGTTCCGCAAATGAGAAACTAAATGGTTTGAGCTCCGCGGGAGTTCCGCAGATGAAAAACCAAATGGTTTGGGCCTTGCAACAATGTTGCAAACAAGAAACCAAACAGTTTGAGCCTTGCAACAACGTTGCAAACAAGAAACCAAATGGTTTGAGCCTTGCAACAATGTTGCAAACGAGAAACCGAATAGTTTGAGCCTTGCAACAACGTTGCAAACAAGAAACCAAACGGTTCGGCCCTTGCAACAACGTTGCAAACGAGAAACCGAATGGTTTGAGCCTTGCAATAACGTTGCAAACAGGAAACCGAATAGTTTGAGCCTTGCAACAACGTTGCAAACAAGAAACCAAATGGTTTGGCTCTTGCAACAATGTTGCAAACAAGAAACCAAATAGTTTGAGCCTTGCAACACCCCTGCAAGCATAAAACAGAACTTAAAATACAAAACACAACGATGAACTTATTCCCCTCCCTCACCGAACGCTACACCCGCGAGCAACTTTCGGCACGCGAGGCACAGCGGCTGGCCGAATTCATAGCGTGGGCGCCCGTGGTGTTTCAGGTTTCGCGACTGATGGTGAAGTTCGGCATACTCGACCTGCTGCGCGACAATGCCGACGGACTAACCGTCGACCAAATCGCCCAACACACAAAACTATCCGTCTATGCCGTGAAGATACTCACCGACGCATCGCTCAGCGCAGGCACCATTCTCGTAGATGCCGAAACCGACCGATTCACACTCTCGAAAACCGGATGGTTCCTGCTCACCGACCCCGCCACACGAGTAAACATCGACTTCAACCACGACGTAAACTATCGCGGACTCTTCCATCTCGAAGAATCGCTCGTAAACAAACGACCGGAAGGACTGAAAACACTCGGCACGTGGCCAACCATATACGAAGGACTCGCCCAACTGCCCGAACAAGTGCAGAAAAGCTGGTTCGGATTCGACCACTTCTATAGCGACCACTCATTCGACGAGGCTTTGCCCGTTGTCTTCGCCAGCAAACCCAAGCGTTTGATGGACGTGGGCGGAAACACCGGACGATTCGCACTGCGATGCGTGGAGTACGACCCGCAGGTGGAAGTGACGATTGTAGACCTGCCCGGACAAATCGACATGATGCGTCGCAACGTAGCCAACAAACCCGGAGCCGACCGCATATCGAGCTTCGCAACCAATCTGCTCGAACCGTCGAACAGCCTGCCCTCAGGCGAGTGGGACGCGATATGGATGAGCCAATTTCTCGACTGCTTCGCCGAGAAAGAAATCGAAAGCATTCTCCGGCGCGCCGCCCAAGTCATGTCGGCCCATACCCACCTCTACATCATGGAAACCTTTTGGGACAGGCAACGCTTCGAGCCCGCCACGCTCTGCCTCACGATGACGAGCGTTTATTTCACAACCATGGCCAACGGCAACTCGAAAATGTATCACAGCGACGACCTCATTCGCCTCATTAGTCGCGCCGGTCTGGAGGTGGAATCCATACACGACGGACTCGGACAGGGGCACACCATCTTAGATGTTACATTAAAACACATATAAAACTCATGACACGAACAGAAATTGAAGAAAAGGTGAGGCACTTCCTCATCGAAGATTTGGAAATCGACGAAGAAAAGCTCAAACCCGAGGGTAAACTCAAAGACGACCTCGGCATCGATAGTCTCGACTTCGTAGACATTGTGGTGATTGTTGAAAACAACTTCGGCTTTAAAATCAAACCCGAAGAAATGGCCGACGTCGTCACCCTTAAAGACTTCTGCGACTACATCGAACGCAAGGTAAACGCATAGGCTCCATGCAACGCGAATGGCAAGGCTCAACCGACGGAAACAAGTGGATGCAACAGCAACTCATCAACTGTTTCCGCTTTCTCAACCTCCGCATCTACTACGCAGGGGTGGCGGTAGTCGTGCCATTCTATATGCTTTTCGGTCGAGGATTCAAAACTTCCTATTCATTCTTCCGTCGCCGGATAGGGCGCGGCAGGTTGCGTTCCGTCTTTCTGGCATATGCCAACTTCTTCCGGTTCGGTCAGGTCATCATCGACCGCTTTGCCGCTTATGCGGGAAAGAAGTTTAGCATCGCCATCGATAACTACGAAGCCTTCGCCGAGCTGGCCTCTGCACCAGGCTCGTTTATGATGCTCAGCGCGCATGTTGGCAACTACGAGATGGGCGGTTACAACTTAGTTTCCGAGCAAAAAACCATCAACGCCATCATCTTTGCCGGCGAAACCGAAACGGTGATGGAGAATCGAACGATTCAGTTCGGACGAACAAACATCCGCATGATTCCCATCCGCCCGGACATGAGCCACCTCTTCGCCATCAACCGAGCACTGCGCGACGGCGAGATTGTAAGCCTGCCGGCCGACCGTTGCGATGGTTCGGAGCGTACCGTGGCGTGTACGTTCTTCGGACAGACGGCTCACTTTCCGATGGGACCTTTTGCAACCATCCAGCAACGCCGAACGCCCGCACTGGCCATCTTCGTAATGAAAGAATCGGTGAAGGGTTATCGCATTTTCGTTCGTCGGTTGGCATTGCCCGATGAGTCGCTACCGAAGAAAGAGTTCATTCACCAGCTGTCCCAGCAATACGCCGCGCTGGTCGAGGAAACCGTCAGGAAATACCCCACGCAATGGTTCAACTTCTTCGACTTTTGGGCAGAAACAAACAACGAAACAGATGGAAAGAAATAGCATCCCGCCCTTCGAAAACATCGACGTACTCACGCTCTTGCCCCAGCAACCGCCATTCGTGATGGTCGACCGACTGCTTGCTTGCGACGACACCCGAACCGTGTGCAGCTTCACCCCGCAACGAGATAACCTCTTCTGCGAGCAAGGCGTACTGAAAGCCGCCGGCGTGATTGAGAACATCGCCCAATCGTGCGCCGCCCGTTTAGGCTTTGTCAACAAGTACATTCTTCGTCAGGCCGTTCAGGTGGGCTACATCGGAGCCGTGCGCAACCTCACGATATATCGCGAGCCACGAGTCGGCGAAACACTCCGAACCACCGTCGTCATCGAAGAAAGCGTGATGGGAATGACCCTCGCATCGGCCCGAGTTGAAGCGGCCGACGAACTGATAGCCGAGACGCAGATAAAAATTGCGCTGGCCGAACAAACCGTCCCAACCCCACAAACACCAAACGAATGACAACCCTGCAAGCCTCGAAACAGATAGACGTACGATTCAGCGAAGTCGATTCGATGAACGTTGTGTGGCACGGCTCCTATGCCCTCTACTTCGAAGATGCCCGCGAGGCGTTCGGCGCCAAATACGGACTGGAATACATGACCATTGCCGCCGCCGGCTGCTTCGCCCCGCTCGTCGACCTCTCCTTCCGCTATCTGCGCCCCATCGTATACGGCATGCCCTGCCGCGTCGACATCTTCTATCGCCCCACCGAAGCCGCCAAGATAGTGTTCGACTACGAGATTCGCGACACCCAAACCAACGCACTCATCGCCACCGGCCACAGCGTGCAAGCCTTCATGGACAGAGAATACCGCCTCCTATGGTACCGTCCCGACTTCTACACCGCATGGCAAAAGCGATGGAAAGTATTTCAGTTGGAAGAAGCTAATGAGTAATCTAAAAACACATAATGAGCTATCCGAAGAAAGCTAATGAGCAGTCTCGGGAAAGCTTAAGAGCTTTTCGGAAAAAGCTTAAGAGCTTTTCAGGGAAAGCTTAAGAGCTTTTTGAGAGAAGCTAATAAGCAATCCGAAAAAAGCTAATAAGCTTCCGGTAAAAACCGATAACAATGGAATGTATAGCCGATAACATTTGTTCGCCACTGGGCTGGACAACCAACGAAAACTTCGCCCGCGTGATGCACGGCGAAAGCAAGCTCACACGCCATGACGGCAAATGGAACCTCCCACGACCGTTCGTGGCCTCGCTCTTTCCCGACGGCGCCATCGCCGAACGCTTCTCCGCCATCAGCACCGACGCCGGAAGATACACTCGGTTCGAGCAGCTGGCCATCCTCTCCATCAGCTACGCACTCGCCCAAACACACATCGATGCAGCCGACAAACGAGTGCTCTTTGTACTCTCAACCACAAAAGGAAACGTGGAACTGCTCGACGACGAGAACCAACCCAACATACCGCGCGAGCGCATCCGGCTCGGTAAGTCGGCCGCCGTCATCGCCCGGTTCTTCGGCAATCCCAACCAGCCCGTCGTGGTGTCAAACGCCTGCATCTCCGGCGTATGCGCCCAAGCCACAGCCCATCGCCTGATGCAATCAGGCCGCTACACCCACGCCGTAGTCTGCGGATGCGATGTCCAATCGAAGTTCATCGTATCAGGTTTCCAATCATTCAAAGCCCTCTCGAGCGAGCCATGCCGACCATTCGACGCCCACCGCACAGGCCTGAATCTGGGCGAGGCAGCCGCCACCATGATACTCCGTGCCGACGAATCGACCGCCGACGGATGGACATCCGGCCACATCGCCATACGCAACGACGCAAACCACATCTCCGGTCCGTCGCGAACAGGCGAGGGCAGCTTCCGAGCCCTACGACGCGTGCTACCAGACGACACAGCCCGTCTGGCCTTTGTGAATCTCCACGGCACCGCCACACCCTACAACGACGAAATGGAATCGTTTGCCATCGCCCGAGCCGGACTGCTCCATACACCCGTCAACGCACTCAAAGGCTACTACGGACATACGATGGGAGCGGCCGGTGTGCTCGAAACAATCCTCTCGATGCGAGCCGTCGAGGCCGGCACCATCATTCCCACACGCGGATTCGGCACCCTCGGAGTGAGCAACAAGCTAAACATCATCAGCCGCCCCACGAGCACCCACGAACGCGAATTCATAAAACTCCTCTCGGGATTCGGAGGCTGCAATGCCGCCGTTCGCTGGGTAAAAGACTCCGACGAGGCATCATCCACCCCCATCATCCCAAAGGCCGACATCATCAGCCGAGTACACCTCTGCTCTGAAAGCGTAGAACTCAACGGCCGCCCCGTAATCACCTCCGCCAAAGGCAGCGCACTACTCGCAGAACTTTACAAACAGGTGGCTGTCAACTATCCCAAGTTTTACAAAATGGATGCTCTTAGCCGCCTCGGCTTCATCGCCTCCGAACTGCTCCTGTCAGATATCGACCGCGCGACGCTCGACGATTGCGCCGTGATGCTCGTCGGACGCACCGGCTGCCTGCTAACCGACCAGAAATATCAAGCCACCATTCAGCACACGGAGCAATTCTATCCCAGTCCGGCCACATTCGTCTACACTCTTTCAAACATCATCACTGGCGAAATAGCCATACGCAACAAGATGCACGGCGAAACCTCATTCTTCATCCTCGAAAACAAAGAACCAGCGCTCGTGGATGAGCTCATCCGTTCGGCCTTCGCCGATAGCGAAACTCACATGGTGTTGGGCGGATGGATAGAATATGAATCGGCCGACCGCTTCGAGGCTACCCTCGGCCTGTACAAACGTCACATTTAATCAAAACAAACAATATGAATACATTAAAAGAAACACTTAAGGCACAAATCATCGAAGCACTGTCGCTCGAAGAGATGGCGCCGGCCGACATCGACAACTCGGCTCCGCTTTTCGGCGAAGGACTTGGGCTCGACTCCATCGACGCACTCGAATTGATTGTGCTCATGGAAAAGGAATACGGCATTCGTCTCAACAATCCCACCGAAGGCAAAGCCATCTTCGCCTCGATCGACTCCATGGCCGACTACATCGAAAAGAACCGAAAAAAATGATAGTCATCACCGGCATCGGCATCGTTTCCTCCATCGGCACCGGTTGTCATGAGGTTCGCCAAGCTCTGCTCGAAGAACGCGAGGGCATCGCCCCTGTGCGCCATCTCCGCACCATTCACAAAGACTATCCCGCAGGCGAAGTCGACATGAGCAACGAGCAGATGAAAGCCATGCTGGGAATCGAAAATAAAGAGACATCACGCACCGTTCTGCTCGGTATACTCGCTCTCGGCGAGGCCATAAACCATGCCGGTCTCACCAAACACGACATCCAAACAGCCGCTTTGATTTCGGGTACGACGGTGGCCGACATGGACATCGTCGAACTGCAACACAAGGTGGGCGATACTGAGACGGGCGACTGCGGAGAAACCACCCAGCGTATGGCCGATTATTTCGGTTCGTGGGGCGCTACCACCACATGCTCAACCGCCTGCTCGTCGGCCGCCAACAGTATTCTTGTAGGTGCGAACCTCATCAGCAGCGGCCGATTCGAGCGGGTGGTTGCGGGCGGAAGCGAATGCCTATCGCGATTCCATTTCAACGGATTCCGCACGCTCATGATTCTCGACAAAGAACCGTGCCGCCCGTTCGATGCTTCGCGCGCCGGACTCAACTTAGGCGAAGGCGCCGCTTTCCTCGTGATGGAAACCCTGGAGAGCGCTCGCCAGCGCGGTGTAAAGCCCTTGGCAGTACTCTCGGGCTGGGGCAATGCCTGCGACGCGTTCCATCAAACGGCCTCGTCGGCCAATGGTGATGGCGCCTGTTTGTCGATGACGAAAGCTCTGTCGGTAGCCGGATTGAAGCCCGATGCCATAGACTACGTGAACGCCCATGGCACCGGTACGCCCAATAACGATGCAAGTGAAAGTGAGGCACTACGTCGTGTATTCGGCAAGTGCATGCCACCTGTGTCGTCTACCAAGGCAATGACCGGTCACACTACGAGTGCATCGGGCAGTATCGAGGCCGTAATATGCCTGCTCGCAATTGAAGGACGGTTCATTCCGCCAACGCTGCATTGGTCGGTACCGATGGAAGATGGTTTGGAGCCGGTGAGCAAGCTTCAAACCAACCGCCGGCTCAAACACGTGCTATGTAATTCATTCGGTTTCGGAGGCAACGACACGTCGCTCGTTTTCTCCGAGTTCGACAATTCCGGTAGACAAGGCGAACCATCGGCTGCCAGACAGGTTTATCTCAAAACGGCAGTAAGATACGCCGACATACAGGCCGACGAAATGCCAAAGATTCCACCCATGATCGCCCGACGGCTCAGTGCGATTCTCAAGCGCGCCCTACTCACCTCGCTCGTTTTACTTCAGCGTACAGGGGTGAGCTCGCCCGACGCTATCATAACTGCCACAGCCAAGGGATGCGTGGCCGACACGCTCTCCTTCCTTGACGATATCTCGCTCAACGGCGAACAGCTGCTCAAACCCACCCACTTCATGCAATCTACACACAACACCATAGGCAGTTTGATAGCCATTCATACACACTCGCACGGCTACAATAACACCTTTTCGCATGGTGCCGAGTCGCTTGCAAGCGCCCTCGTCGATGCCCGTATGCAAATCGAAATAGGGCATGCCAAGAACGCCCTAGTTGGCTTGCACGACGAACAAAACGAAATCTGCACGGTGATGTTTCTCAGCGACGAAGGCACGGTCAGCGAGTTGCTCAACGACAAGAAAATAAAAACATTATGTGGGGATTACTGCCATTAGCCCTGTTGCAATCGGCCCTGCTCACCCTAGGGCAAGTAACACTGAAAATTTCCCTCCAACAGATGGGCACATTCAGTTGGACGTGGCGTTTCTTTGCCGGTGCGTTCACCAATCTGTGGTTTGCCGTGTGCGGGATATGCTTCGGTGCTTCGTCGCTGTTGTGGATGTACATCGTTCGCCACTATCCTCTGAATATGGCCTATCCGATGATAAGTTTGAGCTATGTCATGGGCATGTTAGCTGCCGTGCTCATCTTCCACGAACATGTTCCGATAGTTCGCTGGATAGGACTGGCGTTGATTATGACCGGAGTTGTGTTAATCGTTCAGAAGGGATAAAGGGATGATTATGATTGCATACTCGGTTAACAGGGCCATCAACCCTCTTCGGGACTCAACTGCACGAGACAATTGGATGCCCAACTTCCTTCGGCATTCTAAATACATTATATATTATATTCACACACCTCACGAACACATAAAACATTTGGAAATATGAAAAAACTACTCTCCCTGCTCATCGTAATCCTCCTGACTGCGGAGGCAACGGCCCAAACATCCGTGAAAGAAGAGCAAGCACGACAAATGATGGAACAAATAGGCCATGCAGCACAGGCCATGAAAACAATGCAATGCACGTTCAAGCAAACCAAAACACTACGAATGATGAAAAGCAAAATGGTGTCAAAAGGGCGAATGTGCTACACGCAACCATCACAACTGAGGTGGGAATACACCAGTCCATACCAATATATATTTATCGTCAACGGTAGCAAGGTCTACATGAAAAGCGGCAGACAAACCAACGTGGTAGACGCTAACAAAAACAAAGTTTTCAGGCAGATAACACAAATCATGATGAGCAGCGTAACCGGAAAGAGCCTAACCGACCGCCAGAACTTTAAAACCGAAATGCTCGTGAGCGGCACCAACTGGATTGCCAAACTCATTCCCCTGAAAAAAGAACTGAAACAAATCTTCACGCAGCTCGTCATAACCTTCGACACGAAACGAATGATAGCCACACGCGTGGAAATGTTCGAACGCGGAGGTGACACAACAACCATCGAACTGCTAAACCCGACAAAGAACGTCACAGTTAGCCAGAATGAATATAAGATTAATTAAGTCGAGCCTGTTCGCCGTATGTCTACTCGCCATTTCACTTGGTGCATCGGCACAATCGGACACGCTCCGACTGTCAGTGCAGCTCACGTTCAGAAAAGCCGTGGTCACCGGTCTGTGCCTCATGGTAACGAGCGACAAACATGAAACCGTTGGTTCGGTGATAAACGAGTTCGGATTGAAAGCATTCGACTTCGTCTACAACAAACAGCGAAACAAACTGAAGCTCGAGAACGTTACGCCCGCACTCGACAAATGGTACATCCGACGTGTACTTCGGCACGACATGCGGTACATTGTACCCATCCTCATAGAAGCGGGCGAATGCGAATACAACAACACGAAACGTGGCATAGAATATGTGTTCAAACCCTTGAAACAATATGACAATGAAACTAGAGAGTAATTTCTACAGCATCCTGGCCTACGACGAACGCCCTGAAGGAGCCGTTGTTCGACTAAAACTCAACGGCGAGCATGAAATCTATCGTGCCCACTTCCCCGGGCAACCCGTAACGCCGGGAGTATGCATGGTTCAGATGCTCACCGAACTTGTGGAGAAACGACTCGAACGGAAGCTATTGCTGCGAGGAGCTAAGAACATTAAATTTCTATCGCTACTCACACCCGAAAACGAACCCATGTTCTCGTTCGGCTATAAAACCAATCTAGGCGAAAACGGAGTACGGCAATATACCGTCAAGGCCGACATATCGGACGAGAATCAAACCTATGCCAAACTCTCCCTGATATATGAATGAAAAGGTGTGCGTTGTTATCCCCACCTACAACAACTCACGAACGTTGATGGAGGTGATTCGAGGCGTGAGCAAGTTCATACCCCACATCATTGTGGTGGACGATGGCTCAACCGATTCAACGCCCCGTCTGTTAACTGAATGCGAACTACCAATCACTGTGCTCACCATGGAACGCAACCGCGGTAAGGGTCGCGCACTTTGCAGCGGATTCAGGGAAGCCAGGAAACAGGGATTCAGCTATGCCATCACCATCGACAGCGATGGACAACATCTTCCAACCGACCTACCGGCCTTCCTCGCAGCCATCAATCGTTACCCCGGCTACATCATTGTTGGCAACCGCTTCGACCCTTCGTTGTTCACCCAAGACGCAGAGTGCAACATGGACTCCGAAAGTAGGTTTGCAAACAAATTCAGCAACTTCTGGTTCGCCATTCAAACCGGCAAACGCCTACCCGACACTCAAACCGGCTTCCGCGCCTATCCACTGCACCACCTTCGCGGATTGCGATTCGTTACCTCGCGCTATGAAGCCGAACTCCAACTCATGGTCTATGCTGCATGGCACGGAGTAGGTCTGCATAGCATTCCCATCCATGTTTACTATCCGCCCCGAGACGAACGCGTGAGCCACTTCCGCCCTGGCCGCGACTTTGCTCGTATATCCGTACTCAACGCCGTGCTTTGCGTATTAGCCGCAGTGTATGCTTGGCCGAAACGTCTACTAAGTTTCACACTCATACTTAGCGTTTTGTTGCTGTTGTTTGTTGTGATGATGTTCGTGCAAGTAGGACTGTTCGTTTACTTCAGCTCACACAAGGTTTCCGAGGATGAGCGACTGACTTATCACGGTATAATCCAACGAATGTCGTACTGGCTCATGCAGCTCGTTCCCGGCGTTAATACCCGGATAGACAACCCCGACGGTGAAGACTTCATCCGCCCCGCGGTGGTCATCAGCAACCACCAGAGTCACCTCGACCTGCTGTGCATAATGATGCTCACACCGCGTCTGGTAATAGTAACTAAAAGGTGGGTGTGGATGAATCCACTCTACGCACTCGCCATCCGCTATGCCGAGTTCCTCACCATTACCAACGACATCACGAAGAACGAAGCCCAGATAGAATCGCTCATCGGCCGAGGCTATTCCATCATGATATTCCCCGAAGGCACCCGCTCGGCCAGTCTCGACGTGTTACGTTTCCACCAAGGCGCGTTCAGTTTAGCACGGAAGTTCAAGCTCGACATCGTACCCGTAGTTCTGCATGGCACGGGAGTTGTGCTCAACAAGCGCGCCCGAACTGTGACACCGGGCAACATAACCATCGAAATAAAACCCCGCATCTCGGTTGATGACGGTCGATGTGGTAACACGCCCATGGAAATGGCTAAGTTCTTCCGTCGGAAATATCGGGAGTGGACTCAAACGAACCATGACTCTTTATGAAGCATTGTATAATTATTGGCAGCGGACTGGGTGGACTCTCCTGCGGAGTAATTCTCGCTAAGAACGGCTATCGTGTTACTGTACTCGAACAAGGTGCGCAGATTGGTGGTTGCCTACAATGTTTTCATCGCGATGGAGCTAAGTTCGAAACTGGGATGCATTTCATCGGAAGTGCCGACAAAGGACAAACGCTCCATAGACTAATGCATTATCTTGAACTCGACGCTCTGCCCCTTAGCAGGCTCGACCTCCATGGATATGATGTTATTTCTCTGGCCGGTGAACAGTTTCGTTTTGCCAACGGTCGCGAGCCTTTTATCGAAGAGCTGGCACGCAGCTTCCCGGCCGAGAAAGATAATCTTGCCCGATATTTCGACCTCGTTGAAAGCATCGCCTCGGCCTCATCGCTTCACTCACTAAAACAAACCGACGGCAACGACACCCTGAACACTGAATACCAAATACGCAGTATCGACGACGTTATCAGTTCGCTCACCGCTGATACCACGCTGCGAAACGTGCTCGTTGGCAACCTGCCACTCTATGCCGCCGAACGTGGGCGAACACCTTTCGCAACCCACGCCTTTATAACCGACTTCTATAACCAAAGTTCATTCCGCATCCCAGGCGGAAGCGATGCAATAGCCTTCTCACTGGCGAAAACCCTACGCAAATACGGTGGTGATGTGAAGACGCACAAGAAAGTGAGCCGCATCATCTGCAATAATTGTCGGACAACGGGAGTCGTCACAGCCGATGAGGAATTTATTACGTCCGATATCATCATATCCTCCGTTCATCCCGCCCGACTCATGGAACTGCTGGGAGATACGCCCCTCATCCGCCCAGCCTACAAAGCACGCTTGCTAAATTTGCCGAACACAACCGGCGGATTCGCTGTTTATATGAAGTTTCGTCCCGAAAAAATGCAATATATCAATCATAACTTCTACGGCTATCGCACCTCTTCGCCATGGGATTGCGAACGATACACCGACGCCGACTGGCCACGTGGATTTCTATACATGCACATGTGTCCACGTCTTGTTACAGAAAAGCCACCGATTTACGCCGAGTGTGGCGAACTGTTGAGCTACATGCGCTTTGGAGATGTAGCTCAATGGGCCGGCACTTGTATCGGTCAGCGTGGCGAAGCCTATGAGACTTTTAAACGTGAGAAAGCAGAACACCTAATTGCAGAGGCCGACAAACAGTGCCCGGGACTGAAGGACGCAATCGAAAACTATTGGACTTCCACGCCTCTAACCTATCTCGATTACACCGGAACCGAAGGCGGCTCGATGTATGGCGTGGGCAAAGACATCAATAAAGCAGCCGCATGTCACGTGCAGCACAAAACGAAGATTCCGAATCTACTGCTCACCGGGCAGAATATCAATTCACACGGTATGCTCGGAGTACTCGTCGGCACCATCGTTACGTGCAGCGAACTACTCTCGGCCGAAACCATCTACAGGCAAATCAACGAATGAATCAAGACGTAATCATCATAGGCGGCGGACTTGGCGGACTCTTCACCGGAGCTTTGCTGGCACACGAAGGACTTGTCGTCAAAGTGCTCGAAAAGAATGCAACGATTGGCGGTGGACTGCAAACTTTTCGTCGCGGCAACGTAGAGTTCGAAACTGGCATGCACATCCTCGGAGGATTCCGCGAGGGAGGAACGCTACGGAGGATATGTTCCCATCTGGGAATCATGGAGAACTTAGCCATACGTCACCTCGATGCCGATTGCATGGATGAAATAACCTGTGCCAGTGACGGCAAAACATATCGCATAGCTTCAGGACGTAACGCCTTCGTCCAGAGTTTGGCTGAACACTTTCCGCATCAGCAGAGTAAGCTTCATGAATATGTTGACGCACTCTACAATATAGCCAACGAGGTGGATGCATTCTATCTTAGGCCTTCTAGCACCGGTCTGCCGCAACACAGCGAGCATTTCCTTTGGTCGGCCGACGAACTTATTTCCCACTACATCTCCGACCCCAGGTTGCGCAATCTGCTGGCCTACATGAACCCTATGTACGGCGGTGTAAAAGGTAAGACGCCAGCCTATATCCACGCTCTCATCAACGTGCTCTACATCGACGGGCCATCACGATTCGAGGGTGGAAGTTTGCAGCTGGCCGAGGCTCTCAAGGACGTAATCATTCGAGCCGGCGGCGAAGTAGTTGGTAATGCTCCTGTGGAGAGTATCGAGGTTGCCGAGCACAAAGTGCAGAGAGTCGTAACCATTGATGGTACGGTCCATACAGCCCAGAAATACATTGCCGCCATACACCCCTCCGAACTCTTTAGAATCATTACTCCCGGCGCATTCCCCAAGGCCTATCAGAACCGCCTTAAAAACATTCCGAATACCTACTCGGCATTCACACTCTTCATCGAATTCCGCGACGAAACGTTCCCCTACATAAACCACACGTGCTACTACGAACGCGATTACGACAATATCTGGAATCTCGCTCAGTATGACGAGGCCAGCTGGCCGGCCGGATTCATGTATATGACTCCCGCTACAGCCAAGCAAGGTTCCTTCGCTTCACACATGATTATAAACTGCATAATGCCTTATCAAGCCGTAGAGCAATGGGCCGATACAAGAACAGGGCGGCGCGGAGTAGAATATGAGACATGGAAAGCAGCCCGATGTGAGGACATTATTTGCCTTATGGAAAAATGTTACCCCAACTTCCGCCCAGCGCTGAAACGAGTACACGCCGCCAGTCCGCTAACCGTACGCGACTATTTCCATACCCCGAATGGCTCGCTCTACGGCTACGCCAAAGATTGCCACAACATCATTCTCACCCAAGTACCCGTGGTAACCAAGATTCCTAATCTCCTCCTAACAGGACAAAACGTAGGCTTACACGGTATTTGCGGAGTTCCGCTTTCGGCCATCACCACCGCCGAAGCCATCGTAGGTGCAAACAAAATTGTCAATCAGATGCAACCATGAAGAAAGTTCTATGCTTGCTTTTTATAGCGACTTTGACCCTTTCAGCCCAAGCACAAATCAGGATATGGGACGGGACTGCCGAACGCGCTCCACGTGTTCTACTCACGCCTTATCTGCCTTCTGAAGGACGGAAAAATATGGCCGTAATTGTGTGCCCGGGCGGAAGCTATCACTGGCTCGACCGGAAAATCGAAGGACACGATGTGGCCCGATGGCTCCAATCTAACGGCATCGCAGCCTTTGTGCTGGAATATCGTACGGTAGGCGTATGGCCTTTCATAACCCACTCGCGGCTACTCTTCCGAGGCGTTCGGCAACCCGACATGTTTCGCGACATCCAGCGTGCATTACAAATTGTGCGCGAGCAGGCCGAACGATTTAACATCTCACCTTCAAAGGTTGGCGTGATGGGCTTTTCGGCTGGTGGACATTTGGCCGTTGCCGCTGCCGAGTTCCATGCAACAAACTTCCTCGCTCCGCTGGGCATACAGCCCCGAGTGTCGCTGCGGCCCGACTTTGTGGCAGCAATTTATCCAGTCGTGACACTCACCGACAAGCGATATGTTCATAAGCGTTCGCGGAAAGGTTTACTGGGGGAATGGGGGAAGAACAACAAGGCGATGCGCGATTCCTTGTCGCTCGAACTCCACGTACCGGCCGATTGTCCGCCAATGTTCATCTCCAACTGCCTTGACGACCGTGTTGTTCATCCCATGAACTCCGAGCTACTTGAACAAGCCCTCAGTGCCCGAGGCATAAACCACCTGTACATTCGTTTCACCACGGGCGGCCACGGTTTCGGCGTTATGGAAAACGCTCGCACAGAGGAATGCCGACTGTGGAAATACAATTTCCTAAGCTGGGTAGAACAGTTCAACGATTAACCAATGAACATAACCCTCTCCAACCTGTCGATAGGTTATCGCGGTCATCAGCCAATCCTGTCGGGCATCAACGCAACTATTAGTCAAGGCCAGTTCACATGCCTCGTCGGACAGAACGGCGCTGGTAAATCAACCCTACTGAAAACCATTGCCGGATTCGTGCCGCGACGGAGCGGAGAACTCTCAATAAACGGGCACGACATCGCCCAACTTTCGCAACATCAACGAGCCCGTCTCATCGGGATAGTGCTCACCGGACGAACCGATATTGAACATCTAACCGTACACGAAACCGTTGGACTAGGTAGAACGCCTTACACCGGATTCTTCGGAAAACTCACCTCTCACGACACTCGAATCATAGCCCAAGCCTTGGCAATTACGGGCATCGAAAATCTGGCATCACGTCGTTTGAGCACCCTTTCCGACGGCGAACTGCAAAAAACAATGATTGCCCGAACACTCGCACAGCAAACACCCATAATATTGCTTGACGAACCAACGGCTTTCCTCGACTATCACTCGCGAATAGAACTTTTCAGATTGCTCAACACATTAACCTCCCAAAACAATAAACTAATAATCCTCTCAACCCACGACCTCGAACTCGCTGCTCGTTTCGCCGATAAACTCTTCGAAATAAAAAATGGAAAACTGCATCCCATTTCATCCGTCGAGCTAAATCATAATATCAAATCGATGTTCGAATCCTAGTCTGCTTCTTCCCCCGCGAGGGAAACGCTACCTGAGAAAAAAACTATTCTTCCCCCACGAGGGAAATACCACCTGAGAAAAAAGATACTCTTCCCCCACGAGGGAAACACTACCTGAGAAAAAAACTATTCTTCCCTCATGAGGGAAATGCCATATGAGGAAAAATATGCTCTTCCCCCGTGAGGGAAAGCTCCGACATCCTCGAAAACCCTAAAAACAAACGGGTGCTTTGTACGCCCGAGGGAATTTATTTACATTTGCACATCAAAGATTTAGAAAGAAAAACAACATTAAGACACGCTATGATAAATAGAGATTTAATTCGGATAAAGGTTCTACAGTTAACCTACGCATACTATCAAAACGGCAACCGAAATATGGATAACGCAGAAAAAGAACTCCTCTATAGTCTGTCGAAAGCATATGCACTTTATAATTATCTTCTCGCGCTTATTCCAGCAATAACACAAGAGGAGCAAAGACGTGTCGAAATTCTCACAGCAAAGGCCGAACGCGAAGCAACCGAAGCCCCATCATCGAAATTCGTGAACAACAAATTTGCCGCACAACTCGAAGAAAACAAACAACTCAATACCTTCCTCGAAAATCAAAAACAACATTGGGCCGACGACATCGAAACCGTTCGAAAACTGTGCAACCAAATAGAACAAAGCACAATCTACAAGGATTACATGGAAAGCACAGAAGATTCCTACAACGCCGACCGCGAACTATGGCGCAAAATCTATCGCACACTCATTCAGGAAAACGAAGACCTCGACTTGCTGCTCGAAGAAAAAAGTCTCTATTGGAACGACGACAAAGAAGTAGTAGATACATTCGTGCTCAAAACCATAAAACGGTTCGACCCGGCAAACAAAGCCGATCAGGAACTGCTGCCCGAATACAGAGACGAGGAAGACCGCGACTTCGCAATAAAACTATTCCGCTCAAGCATCCTCAACTCCGAAACCTATCAACGCTACATGCGCGATACGAGTCGCAACTGGGATTTCTCCCGACTTGCTTATATGGACGTAATCATCATGCAGATTGCAATCGCCGAAATGCTCAATTTCCCCAACATTCCAATCATGGTGACAATCAACGAATATGTCGACCTGGCAAAACTCTACAGTACACCTCGAAGCGGAAACTACATCAACGGAATGCTTGACTCTATTGCACGCTATCTCATCGAAACCAGCAAACTGTTTAAGCAACTTCCAGAACCCAACACACGCAAAAAGCAAGACAAAAAACACCCAGAACACCAAGAAGAAAAAAATAACAAAACAAACATATAAAAGAAATGAACACAGCAATTTTTCTGGCCGCACAGGCCGCAGGACAAGGAAGTCCGCTTCCGATGATATTCATGATGGTAGCCATATTCGTTGTTATGTGGCTCTTCATGATTCGTCCGCAACAAAAGAAACAAAAACAAATTCGCGCTTTCCAGAACTCACTCCAAGAAGGCTCGCCCGTTGTAACAGGAGGCGGAATATTCGGAACCGTGAAACGAATAGACCTCACAACAAACAAAGTAGAAGTTGAAATAGCACGCGGCGTTGTTATCACGGTAGACAAGAACACCGTTTTTGCCGATGCACAATCATCAGCACAACAACAGCAAGCCAAGTAAGAAAAGAAAATCGATGATGGTTCGCAACGTGTTGCAAACACCCAAACAATTCAGAAACTTCTTGTCGAAAATTATCAACAAGGAGTTTCTGATTTTTTTGTTCTTCCTCGCTCTCAGTGGACTCTTCTGGCTTACGATGACCTTGGACGAAACATACGAGAAAGAATTCTCAATTGACATTCGCCTCATCGGAGTGCCGAAAAACGTAGTCATCACAAGCGAAATAGATTCCACAATACACTTCACCGTGCGCGACAAAGGCTACATGGTTATCCTCTATCAACTCGGACAACAACTCAACCATCCAATATTCTTCGACTACAATACCTACAGCGACAATAAAGGCGCAGGAACAATTCCCATTGCCGATGTGCAACGCCAAATCAACCAACAACTATTCAAAAGCTCGAAGATTACAAGCGTAAAGTCAGACGACCTAGTGTTTACATTTAACTTCGGACAGTGCAAGAAAGTACCCGTACAGATGCTTGGCAACATAGACCCCGGCAACAGCTACTATCTGGCGCATACCGAGTTCACGCCCGATAGTGTCGTTGTCTACGCCACCAAAAAAGTTCTCGACAGCATCCATAAAGCACAAACAGAGAAACTCAATGTCGGTAACTTCACAGAACCCAAGGAAATAACCGTAAATCTGGCCAAGATAGCCAAGGCTAAATTCGTTCCGGCACAAGTGAAAATAAAACTCTTCCCCGACGTGCTCACCGAAGAAAAAGTAGAAGTGCCCATAGAACCAACAAACGTACCCGAAAATAAAGTGTTGCGAACATTCCCCGGGAAAATAACAGTGAGCTTCGTTGTAGGAGCACAGAGGTTGAGAACCCTCCCGAAAGACCTCACAACAAAAGAACTCCTACCAACCGGATTCAAAGTCGTTGTCGACTACAACGAAGTCATGACCCGACATACCGAAAAATGCCGCTTATATCTACTCGCCACACCAAACGGAGTACGAAATGCCCGACTAGCAACAAACTACATAGACTACATCATCGAACAAAGATGAAAATAGCCATAACAGGAGGAATCGGAAGCGGAAAAAGCTTCATTTGCCAACATCTCGCCAAGCGAGGAATAAAGGTCTACAACTGCGACGAAGCTGCCAAACAACTTCTACGCACATCGCCCCAAATGCAACTACAGCTAAGCAAGCTCGTGGGGCCGGAACTTTACCGAAACAACCAATTGCAAAAGAAGATTCTTGCCAGCTTCATTCTCGAAAACAGCAGGTACGCCCGCGCCGTCGACGACATCATCCACCCCGCCGTAGCCCGCGATTTCGAAACATCCGGGTTCGATTGGCTCGAAAGCGCAATCCTCTTCGACAGCAACTTCATCAGTCGCACCCCAATCCATTTTGTTGTCTGCGTCACCGCCCCCACCCCACTGCGCATAGAGCGCATAGTTAAACGCGACAACATTACCCCCGAGCAAGCAAAGAAATGGGTCGATAGACAAATGTCTCAAGCCGAAATCATAAGCCGAAGTAATTATGAAATCATAAACGACGGCCAGCACGATATCAACCGACAGCTCGACCAACTACTCCAAACACTCGA
Organism: Prevotella micans F0438; assembly: GCF_000243035.1. Lineage (NCBI taxonomy): Bacteria > Pseudomonadati > Bacteroidota > Bacteroidia > Bacteroidales > Prevotellaceae > Prevotella > Prevotella micans. The sequence continues at coordinate 408,452 of NZ_JH594521.1, read as the reverse complement.
AGAAAATGAATTATTAAATAAAAAATAAACACAACATGTCAGAAACTATCCTTTCAATTGCCGGAAAGCCCGGGCTATTTAAACTCGTCAGCCGAGGAAAAGCAAACCTAATCGTTGAAGCGCTCGACGAAACACACCGTAGGCAACCGGCCTTCGCAACCGACCGTGTAACCAGTCTTGGCGACATCACCATGTTCACCACCGACGACGATATACGCCTCGGAGAAGTGCTCATCAAGCTACGCAACAAAGAATCATCCCAACCAGCATCGCTCAACTGGCGCAAAGCATCGGCCACCGAACTGCACAACTATTTTGCCGAAATAGTCCCGAACTACGACCGCGACCGCGTTCACAACAGCGACATCAAAAAGCTCATTCAATGGTACAACATCCTCATCTCGGCTGGTATAACCGATTTCGAAGAAATTTTTATGCCTAAGCAAGATGAACTCAATTCGCAAGAATAAATCTCTTCCCTGGCATAATAAAAAGAGGGTGTGTCCGCAAAAAGCCAGACACATCCTCTTCTTTCTTAATAGACTTTCGTCAATAAACAAAAATATGCTTATATGAACAACTTGAAACAACGCCGAACCATTCGAAAATATTCATCCGAAGATATCTCAGAAACATTTCTCACCCAACTTCTCACTGAAGCCGAACGTACACCCACAATGGGAAATTTACAACTCTATTCGGTTGTAATTAGCCGAAATTCGGAGATGAAACGTCGCCTTGCCCCGGCTCATTTCAACCAGCCCATGGTTGAATCGGCACCGGTTGTGCTCACTTTTTGCGCCGACTCCCGCCGTACAACACTTTGGGCCCATCAGCGCAAAGGAAATCCGGGCTACAACAATTTCCTATCATTTGTCAACGCTGCCGCCGACGCCCTACTCTATTGCCAAACATTCTGCAATCTGGCTGAAGAAAAGGGTCTAGGCACCTGCTTCCTCGGCACAACATTCTACAATCCGCTCTCGATTGTTGAAACCCTTGCTCTGCCCCGACTCGTTATGCCCGTAGGAACAATAACCCTCGGCTGGCCTGCCGAATCTCCCGACCAGTCTGAACGTTTGCCGATTGAAAGTATCATCCACTCCGAAACCTATTGCGATTACACTCCCGAGCTCATCGACCGGTTCTATGCCGAAAAGGAATCCTTACCCGCCAACCGCCAGTTTGTCGAGATAAACAACAAAGAAACTCTAGCGCAAGTTTTCACCGACATTCGCTACACCCGAGCCGACAACGAGCATATTTCTGCTACACTCATCTCTGCCCTCAAGCATCAAGGTTTTCTAGATTAATTCTCCCCCTACCCTATATTCCGGCCCAGACTCGGCTTTTATGTTACTCAAGCATGTAGAGGAGTGTGTATTCTCGGGTTGTTTTGATGGTGTAGGGGGTCACGGTTTTATGACGTGTGTCGATAGCAATGCGCTCGGAGGGGACAATTTTCATTTCTTGATAAGTTAATTTGGCTTTATGGTGTAGTTTAAATAGCGCTTCCTTGGCACACCATGCTGCAAGGAGGTCGTTGATTGTTTTGAAAGGTTCGTCTATGCGCAGAAATCGGTGGGCGATGCGACGGATGCGTTCAGAGCGATATTCAATGTCGATTCCCACATGATGTGTCGGAGAGAGAATTATGGCTAGGTGCCCTTTAGTGTGCGAAATGCTTATGTTATTGCCGGGAATGATGGGTTCGCCGTCGGGGCCGTGGGTTAACTCAACGTCTTTGCCGAGCATTACATGGAGGAGTTGTTTCTCGGCTTGTTGTTCGGCTTGTCGGCCGTTCGAGATTTTAATTATTCCGAGTTTTGTTCCGTTATCAGTTATCTGTTTTATGATGATTCGGCTCATTTATGGTGACTTTTATTTTACTTATTCTTCTTTCTTCGATGGCGATGATTTCAAAGGTGTAGTTTCGGTAGTTTATTTTTTCGTGTATGCTTGGGAAGTCGCCTTTTATTTCAAGAATCAGTCCGGCGAGTGAATCAGCGTCACCTTCAATGTCGATAAATTCATCGTCGGGCGTTCCGATGATTCTTGTGAAGTCACTCAGGAGTGTTTTGCCTTCGAAGAGGTAGGTGTTGTAGTTTAGTTTGGAGTAGTATTTTTCTTCCTCGTCGTATTCATCGTTTATTTCTCCAACGATTTCTTCAAGTATATCTTCCATAGTCACAATTCCACTTGTCCCTCCAAATTCGTCAACAACGACTGCAATGTGCACTCTGTTGTTTTGAAATTCGCGCAGGAGGTCGTCGATTTTTTTTGTTTCCGGTACGAAATATGGTGGACGTATGAGACTTTGCCACCTGAAATTGGTTGTTTTCGAAAGGTAAGGCAACAGGTCTTTAATGTAGAGTATGCCACGGATGTTGTCTTGGTTGTCTTGATAAATTGGGATGCGCGAATAGTTGTTTTCAACAATGCATTGAAGCACATCTTCATATTTGCTTTTTATGTCGAGGTCCACTATATCCTGCCTGGAGGTCATGATTTCTCTTGCCGTTTCGTCGCTGAATCTGATTATTCCTCGGAGCATTTTCTGTTCATCCTTAATTTCGTTTTGATTGGTGAGTTCGAGGGCCTGTTCGAGATCGTCGACAGATAGTTGCCGATTTTCTTTTTGAACCACTCGCTCGGCAAATGCCCCACTTTTGAGAAGAATATTTTCGAGATACCAAAAGAGACGTCTGAGGAATATTATGCTTTTTGCAGCGCCTCGGCAGAATTTGAGCGGGTTTTGTCGACTGTAAACTTTAGGCATAATTTCGCCGAAAAGCAGCAAAAGAAATGTTAACAGAACGGTTATACAGAGAAACTCTAGCCATTCGGCTTTGAATCGAACTAGGTTTGTGAGCACATAGTTCGAGAGCATTATTATCGTGACGTTGACAAGATTGTTTGTTATGAGAATTGTTGCAAGGGTGCGTTCGCTGTCTTCACGGAGAAGCTGTATGTTTTTGTCGGCTACCCTTTTGTTTGGGTCGAGTTGGTCGAGGTCGTTAGGCGATAGACTAAAGAATGCTATCTCCGACCCGCTTGCGAATCCTGACAGGAATAACAATACGGCCGATAGCAATGCCGATATTATAACACCAATTGTTGGCTGTTGAAATTCAATGTAGGATGAAAGGTCAAGTAGTAGTTCGTGCATTTTTAGAATGGCAATTTAGCGTCGGTTTCTTCTCCGGTTGTTTCTGTTTGTGCAGTATTTGCAGTGGTGTTTTCCGTACGTCTGGATTGGGCTAACCATTCTAAATTGTCGGCATATATCTCGGTCAATGCGTGTCGAATACCTTTCTTATCGTCGTAATTACGATAACGCAAACGTCCCTCGATATATAACTTATCACCTTTATGAATGTATTTCTCAGTGTATTTAGCCAGTCCTTTAAACAGGACTATATTATGCCAATCGGTATGGTCGGGTACTTGAGTGCCATTCGGTAGAACATAACCTCGTTCTGTTGTGGCTAAACTGAAGGAGGCAACGCATTGGTCGGATTCGAAATATCTAATCTCAGGCTCTTTGCCGACATTCCCAATCAGCATTACTTTGTTCATTGCTCAAACATCAAAAAAAGACTCACTGAATGTGATTATCTCCACATCCCAAGATATCTAAAATTGAAGTTTTTTCCCTTTGCTGATGGGAATTGGCTACGGCTATCAACTCTTTCTCGCAGATAATCTACAATTCGACTATAGCAATCGGCGCCGGATAAAGCCTTGCAGTTTGCAACAAAAAGAGTATCTCGATATTCGTGCTTGCCGGTTGATGGAATCAGAACAACTCGTTTGAAATTCAATGTTCCTTCATACCATCCTTCTCTTTCTTGGTTTAGATGCATAATAGAGGGGTTTTCTTTGCGTTGAACGAAATCATTTCCACTACGCAATGCTTTTTTCTGTTTGAAATCAAGCATCGTTGCAGCCTCGGTTTTAATTATAATGAAATAAATACGTGGACGCACTTTATATCGCTTCGGATAGAAGACATCACTTTCTACATATTCCCTAATGTCTGCCTCCAAATCTTGTGTCATCTGGATATCGGGAATAGAAACTAAAAAGTCAATGGCTTCGTCGACGCTATGAGCTAATATCTCGTGGTCGAAGAATCTTAAATATAAATTCATTTGGATGCGTTAATATGTTTCTCTAAAAAAGAGCGGCAAACGGGGCTCGAACCCGCGACCTCGACCTTGGCAAGGTCGCGCTCTACCAACTGAGCTATTGCCGCATAAGAAAAACTCTATAATTAATTGTGAAGAGGAGGAGACTCGAACTCCCACGAAACAATTTTCACTACCCCCTCAAAGTAGCGCGTCTACCAATTCCGCCACCTCTCCAACAAAAAATTATTGTCTCTGAATAAGCTTGTGCCCAGAACAGGACTCGAACCTGCACGTCGTGAAACACACGCACCTGAAACGTGCGCGTCTACCAATTCCGCCACCTGGGCAAATCTAGATTTATCGGAAAGATTTCCTAGAGCTTACTTATTACAGAATGTCAAACAAAAAGAGCGGCAAACGGGGCTCGAACCCGCGACCTCGACCTTGGCAAGGTCGCGCTCTACCAACTGAGCTATTGCCGCATTGAAAACTCCACTAAGTCTTATCGTCGGGGCGACAGGATTCGAACCTGCGACCGCCTGGTCCCAAACCAGGAGCGCTACCGGGCTGCGCTACACCCCGCTAATTTCTCAACAGATTAACTCTATTTCAAAATTGCGAATGCAAAGATAATTTATTTTTTTCTTCTGCCAAAGGTTACTATTACTTTTTGCCGGCTATGGGAACATACAAAAAGGTGGCTAGACGAAGGTGTTAAAAATATCATTAAGAAGTAAGAAGAATCTTCTGCAAAATCTTACAGAATATCTTTTCTAATATCAGGTTTCCTGTCTCTAAAAATTCTGGACTCTATGCCATGAAACAATAAAAATCTAAGATTCGCGCTGGAGCGACGAAGTGATTTTTTAATTTTTACTGTTTCGCGCCGGAGCGAAGCTGTGTTTTTTTGATTTTCTGGCTTTCGCGCTGGAGCGACAGGCTACTTTTTCAATTTTTGCTATTTCGCGCCGGAGCGAAGCCATGTTTTTTTGATTTTCCGGCTTTCGCGCTGGAGCGACAGGCTATTTTTTCGATTTTCACTGTTTCGCGCCGGAGCGAAACTCTTGTTCTTGAAATATTCACGGCTTAGATGCCAAGATATATGGTAGTACGACGTCACAAACGATGATATAAGTTCTGCGACGCCGTTGATATAATCCTATTAATTGATGGGAGAGGATTTATTTCTCCTTTTAGTTTTCAAGGTCCTGGCAATTCAAGATGCGCTGGGCATTTTGGATTCGTTCTTTCGTGGGTGGTGAGACGCCGTCAAGTGTGTAAGGGATTCCGAGTTTTTTCCATTTGAATACGCCTAGTGAATGATATGGTAGTACTTCGATGCGTTTCACGTTGCGAAGGGTTGTTAGAAATTCGTGCAGGCGGAGGAGGGCGTCGTCGTTGTCGGTTAGACCGGGAACGAGAACGTGACGAATCCACACGGGTTTATTGATGTCGGAAAGATAGCGTGCACAATCTAATATATTTTCATTTCCCCAGCCGGTGAGTTGTTTGTGTTCGTGTGAGTCGATGTGTTTTATATCGAAAAGTATTAAGTCGGTGTAGCGCATGAGTTCTTCGAATTTCGAGAAGAATGGTTCGCGACGGGTGAATGGTTGGGCAGCTGTGTCAAGACAGGTGTTTACGCCGAGTGCTTTGGCTTTGCGGAAGAGTTCGATGACAAAATCGATTTGTATGAGAGCTTCGCCTCCGCTAACGGTTATGCCGCCGTCTTTTCCCCAATAGCTTCGATAGTTCAGGGCTTTGGCGAGCACTTCATCAGGTGTGCAGAGGTCATCGGATTGTGTATCCCATGTGTCGGGGTTGTGACAGTAGCGGCATCGCATGGTACATCCTTTAAGGAAGATGATGAAGCGTATGCCGGGGCCGTCGACAGAACCGAACGATTCGAAGGAATGTATTCGGCCGAGTATTTCTTTTTTTTCCATTAATGTTTTTGTGGGTATGAAAATAGGGACGCCGTGTTGTGGGGGCGTCCCTATGGTATGATTATTATCTCGATTTAAGATGGATTACATCTTTTCGTGCGACTGACGGGCGATAACGTCGAGCTGCTGTTCGCGAGTAAGGTCGATGAACTTCACTGCGTATCCACTTACGCGGATGGTAAAGTTTGCATATTCCTCTTTCTCGGGATGCTCCATAGCGTCAACGAGCTTGTCTACACCGAACACATTCACGTTTAGGTGGTGTGCTCCGCGGTCGAAATATCCGTCCATCACGCCCACGAGTGTTTTCGTACGTTCTTCGTCGTTATGACCGAGGGTGTCGGGACTGATGGTTTGGGTGTTCGAAATTCCGTCGAGTGCATATTCGTAAGGCAACTTGGCAACCGAGTTGAGCGATGCCAGCAAGCCATTTTTCTCGGCACCGTACGATGGGTTGGCACCAGGAGAGAGTGGAGTAGCGGCTGGGCGACCGTCGGGCAGATTGCCGGTGTATTTTCCGTAAACCACGTTCGAGGTGATTGTGAGAATACTTGTTGTAGGCTCGGAGTTGCGATATGTGTTGTGCTTGCGAATCATTGTCATGAACGTTTTGAGCAGCCAAACTGCGATGTCGTCGGCACGGTCGTCGTCGTTACCGTAGCGTGGGAAATCGCCCTCGGTTTTGAACTCGAGCGGGAATCCGGTTTCGTCGCGAACGATGTTAACCTTTGCGTATTTGATTGCGCTGATAGAGTCGACAACGTGACTGAATCCGGCGATACCGGTTGCGAACGTGCGACGCAGGTCGGTGTCGATAAGCGCAAGTTCGGCAGCCTCGTAGAAATACTTATCGTGCATGTAGTGAATCAGGTTCAGCGTGTTCACATAGATGTCGGCCAGCCATTCCATCATGTTCATAAAGCGCGGTATGAACTCGTCGTAGGTTACAACGTCGCCTTCGATTGGACGAAGAGCTGGGCCGCATTGTTCGCGAGTTTTGCCGTCTACACCACCGCTGATGGCGTAGAGAACGCACTTTGCAAGGTTGGCACGGGCACCGAAGAATTGCATTTCCTTACCGGTTTGAGTGGCCGAAACACAGCAGCAAATCGAATAGTCGTCACCCCAGATTGGACGCATAACGTCGTCGTTTTCGTACTGGATGGAGCTTGTGATAATCGAAATCTTAGCAGCGTAGTGCTTGAATGCTTCGGGCAGACGTGAACTATAGAGAACCGTGAGGTTAGGTTCGGGCGATGGGCCCATGTTTTCGAGCGTGTGCAGGAATCGAAAATCGTTCTTTGTAACCATTGAGCGACCGTCCATTCCCATTCCGCCTACTTCAAGTGTAGCCCAAACGGGGTCGCCCGAGAACAGCTGGTTGTACGAAGGTATGCGAGCGAACTTAACCATGCGGAACTTCATTACGATGTGGTCGATTAGCTCTTGAGCTTCTTCTTCGGTAAGTGTGCCTTCGGCGAAATCGCGCTGAATATATATGTCGAGGAATGTAGATACGCGCCCAACCGACATCGCTGCTCCGTTTTGTGTTTTGATGGCTGCCAGATAGCCGAAGTAAAGCCACTGAACAGCCTCGCGGGCATTGTTGGCTGGTTGTGAGATGTCGTAGCCATAGATTTTGGCCATTTCTTTCATTTCCTCAAGAGCGCGAATCTGCATCGAGATTTCCTCGCGTAGGCGAATTACATATTCTGTCATTTCACCGCAACCGCAGTTGAGCAGGTCTTTTTTCTTTTCTTCGATGAGGAAGTCAACGCCATAAAGCGCAACACGACGATAGTCGCCCACGATTCTTCCGCGTCCGTAAGTATCGGGCAGTCCGGTGAGAATGTGGTTGTGACGAACAATCTTCATCTCCTCGGTGTAGGCATCGAACACTCCATCGTTATGTGTTTTGCAATATTTCGTGAATATTTCGTGGAGTTTTTCTGACGGTTTGTATCCGTAGGTTGTGCATGCCTGTTCGGCCATTTTGATGCCTCCATAGGGCATGAATGCACGTTTGAGAGGTTTGTCGGTTTGCAGGCCTACAACTTTTTCGAGTTCTTTTGTTCCCTCGCCGATGTAAGCTGGGCCATAGGCTGTCATACTGGAAACAATTTCGGTTTCCATGTCAAGCACTCCGCCTTTTGCTCTTTCTTGCTTCTGTAGTTCTTTGAGCATTCCCCAAAGTTTCTCGGTCGAAGCGGTTGGACCGGCCAGGAACTTCTCATCTCCATCGTAGACGGTGTAGTTGTTCTGAATAAAATCACGCATGTTTACTTCATCAAGCCATTTTGTGCCTGTGAAGCCTCTCCATTCTTTTCTCATGATTTGTTGTTTTTAAAATTGATAAGTTGATAAATAAAATTACGTCTCTTTTGTTTCTCGTTTTTGTATGAGTCGCAGCGGATGATTTTCCACGCGGCAAAAGTAATCAGTTCAACCTGGGCCCTCAATACTTAGTTGTAAGTATAAAGCACTTGCACTGTTTTTAGTGATTGTGCTATTCGTGATATTATCGGCCTTTGTAATCCCTAACATTAAGGAGATTCAGGTTTAAGCTATATTGAAATTGCCTTGGCAAAAATACATCTTTTTTAATTCCTCTCGGCAATTACTATTGAAATCGGGGATTTCGGAGATTGCATCCGGTGGTAACGGTCGGAAAGAGAGTCTCTGTCCCGGGAGTTGCACTCGGTGCAAGACTTGAAACAGGTCTATAACTAATTGTATGGCTCTTTCTCAGTGTATAATAATGTTTGCTGAAAGCAGAGGAGAAGTTAGGGAACCTATACGATTCGTTATAGACCTAAATGGTTATCAGATGCTAGCACACTTTGTGGGATCCTGCGCTGATTACGACGGGATAGACTTCGGGAGCGTGGCCGTATCGGGATTTGAATTTGGCTATGGCTGTAGAGATAAAGTCATCGTAAACGTCATTGCTAACTAGGTTGATAGTACATCCACCAAAACCGCCGCCCATAATGCGGGAGCCGGTTACGCCTGCTTCGCGGGCGAGCTGGTTGAGATAGTCGAGTTCTTCGCAGCTCACTTCGTACTCTTTGCTCAAGCCTTCGTGAGTTTCGTACATCATTCGTCCCACGGTTTCGTAGTCTCCGTGGTTTAGGGCGTCGCAAACGGCGAGTACTCTTTCTTTTTCACCGAGGACGAAATGTGCGCGGCGATAGTCTTCCGTACTCACTTCGTTTTCAACAGCGAGCAGTTCGTCAGGTTCAGCATCGCGAAGGGTTTCAAAGTGTTTTCCGGGGAAGTGTTCGGCGAGTGCCGACACAACGTTTTCACAACTCCGGCGGCGGTCGTTGTAGGGACTGCCTACGAGTTCGTGTTTCACTTTGGAGTTAATGAGCACGAGGGTGTGGTCTTTCGGTTCGAATGGGAAATATTCAAACTCGCGACTGCGGCAGTCGAGTCTCATAAGTTTTCCTTCCTGTCCAAAAACGCTCGCGAATTGGTCCATTATGCCGCAGTTCACTCCAATGTATTTGTGTTCGGTTGCTTGACCGGCCAGCACGATATCCCATTTTGATATTTCGTTGTTGGCGAAGAGGTCGTTAAGTGCACATCCAAAGCAGCTTTCCATGGCGGCCGATGAGCTCATGCCTGCACCTAGGGGCACATCGCCGGCGAAGGCTATGTTGAATCCGCCAACTTGAACACCAAGTTGCTTGAATTCTTGTACCATACCATAAATGAAGCGTGCCCAGGTGGTGCGGGGACCGTCGGGGTCGTTAACCTTGAACTCGACGCGGTCTTTCATATCGATGGAATAGCACATGATTGTGTCGGTTCCGTTTGGGCGAACTTCGGCCATTATTCCTTTGTCGATTGCTCCGGGGAAGACGAATCCGCCATTGTAGTCGGTATGTTCGCCGATAAGGTTTATTCTTCCGGGCGAGAAATAAATGTTGCCCGTCTGACCATCGAAGTGCTTAATGAATCGGCTTCTTACAAATTCAATATCCATAAGTTTGTTCCTTTCTATTTTATTTAATTAACTGGTATATTCTTGTTCACGTTACGGCTGCCTATGAGTGCGTAGAAACACATATAAACTACACCGGCAAGAGGTACGATGTAAGATAACATGTAACCGGCATTGTCGGCAACGAAGTTCTGGAGAAGTGGAAGCAAACCGCCTCCTACTACCATCATCATGAATATTCCGGAGGCCGATGCGGTGTATTTTCCAAGTCCTTCGGTTGCAAGATTGAATATACACGACCACATCACACTCGTGCAGAGTCCGCAGAGCACGAAAAGGAGAGCACATATCGGAACCGTCACCATTTCGAATGCTTTACCAGTAAAGACAGGCATTGACACGGCTATGCTTTTACCAAGAATCATAGCAGTGGCGAGCAAGGCAATTGCTATAATGGTTGTACAGAGCATCATGGTTCGACTGGAGATTTTGTCGGCTATAAATCCGGCTATGAATCGCCCCACGAGCATCAGAAGCCAATAGGTTGCGGCTACCGAACCGGCTATAGCTGTGGCTGTCATTATGGGCAAGCCTCCGCCATCGGCTTTGGTGTCGGATAAATAGTAGATGAGCGTTCCGGGAATTCCCACTTCAACGCCTACATATACAAATATTGCAATCACGCCGAGCACGAAGTGTCTGAAAGCCCAAGGCGAATGTTCGAAAACGGTTGAGGAGTCGGTTTTACCAATTGCGGGGTCTTCGATTGGTATGAAACTTAGGATTATGAATGCCATTGCAAACACTCCCATTGCAATGTAGAGCACAGGATTCACATCGAGCATCGAGGTTTCCTTGGTCACCTGTCCTATGAGTGCGCCTACAAAGAGCGGAGTTAGAGTTCCTGCTAATGAGTTGAGCGTTCCACCAATCATGTTGAGTTGGTTTCCACGGTTTCCACCTCCGCCAATGAGATTGAGCATCGGATTAGTAACCGTATTAAGCATGCATACACAGAAACCTGAGATGAATGCGCCAAGCAGATAGATTACAAAGCCTACAGTTTTTGCTTCGACAAAAAAACCAGAGCAGAACTGGGTGAGAACGCCGAAGAAGCCCACAGCTATTCCAATTAGAGCTGTTCGTTTGTAACCCACTCTAGAGAGCATCTTTCCTGCCGGAATGCCCATGAAAGCATAGGCCAGGAAGTTCATTGCGTTGCCAAGCATACCCACAGTATTGGCACTGGCGCCTCCGAAAGCGTTTTTCCAAATCACGCCGATAGGAGCGGCAAGATTGGTAACAAAAGAAATCATTGCATAAAGAAACATCATCGTGATGATGGCGATGATGCTTCCGTTTTGTTTGGTGTTGCTCATTTTGAATTATTTTATTTTGATGTTTATTCTTGAACATCTAATGAAAAGGCACGGTGTTGCGTTGTTCAACTCCGTGCCTTTTGTTATTTATTCGATGCCAAATCGATAGATAGTTTTCTGTGTATATTCTGTTTTCGGTTCCAGAACAACCGATGGGAAATAGGGGTGGTTCGGACTGTCTGGGAAATGTTGGCATTCAAAGCAGACGGCACTGCGACGGGGGAATGTTGCGCCGTGCTGACCGGTGTAACCATCGGCCCAGTTGTCGGTGTAGAATTGCATTCCCGGCTCGGTTGTGTAGACTTCCATTGTTCGTCCGCTATCGGGGTCTTTCAGTCGAGCAGCGAAAGCGAATTCGCCTTCTTCACGTTTGTTGAGCACGAAGCAATGGTCGTATCCTGCGCCGTGTTTTGTTTGTTCATTGTCGGAGTCGATATCCTGCCCGATTGCTTTGGGTGTTCTGAAATCCATGGGTGTATTTTCCACTTTGAGGATTTCGCCTGTCGGTATACCGGTTTCGTCGATTGGGATATAGAAATCGGCGTTTATCTGGCATATCTGGTTCTCGACTGTCGGTGTGGGATTAGCTATTCCGGCTAGCGAGAAGAATCCATGATGGGTGAGATTCAGGATTGTTTTCTTATTTGTTTTGGCTGAATATTTAATCACAAATTCATTTTCGTCGGTGAGCGTATAGGCCACCCACACTTCGAGCTCGCCGGTGAATCCTTCTTCGCCGTAGGGCGATGTGTATTTCAGCACCACGGCTTGCTGGTTCACCTGTGTGGCATCCCACACCTTTGCATTGAATCCTTTTGTTCCTCCGTGGAGCGCGTTGGGCCCGTTGTTTATTGCAATGTTATATTCCTTTCCGTTGAGTTGGAACCGTCCTTTTGCAATTCGATTACCGTATCGCCCGATGAGGGTCGACAGATAGGGTTCGGGCGATTTCATCAGGTTATCGATATTGTCGTGTCCCTGAATGATGTTTGCCATTTGTCCGTTTCTGTCGGGCATCATGATTGCCACGATTGCTCCACCATAGTTTGTGAGTGCAATTTCGGCTCCTTGTTTGTTTTTGAGGATGAACAAATCGGTTGTTCTACCATGAATGGTGGTCTGAAAATCTTTTCTTTTCAAACCACATAAATACTGCTTATCTTCGGTGTTCATCATATCGCTAATGTGTTTAGTTACTGATTTTTTTGATGCTTTGCAAAGGAAAGAAAAATATATGATATTCTTGAACGATTGCCCAAGTAGAGTTCTCCATCTGCCTCCGGTTATATTTCCACCGGAAAAAACTGTCCGTCCGAGTTGTTTCCTGTAGTTTTCGTGTCTCTTTTGTCTGCGCATCGACGCCACAAGATGCCACTAAGACACAGAACGATAGCTTTGCATCGAACAAATAAAAACAACAGAATTATATGGAAATAGCCACCATACAAAGCTGCACTTATCAGCATCCTGTAAGGCACGCAAAAGGATGCTATTAAACACCTGATATACAATTAATTACAAAAAGACTATATCAATGCCGAAAAAAGTACTATCGTTTTACCCAAAAAGTACTATCGTTTTCATCAAAAAGTACTATCGTTTTTGGCAAAAGGTACTATCGTTTTTGATGAAGGGTACTATCGCTTTAGATAAAAGGTAATATCACTTTAGATGAAAGGTGCTATCATTTTTGATGAAGAGTACTATCGCTTTATATGAAAGGTACTATCATTTTTGATGAAGAGTACTATCGTTTTTGATGAAGAGTGCTATTGTTTTCCGCAAAAGCTAATATCGGATAAAAATAAAAGTAGCATCTTGAGATAAAATGCGTTCGGTCGGGACGCGGATTATTATTTTATGCCAACTCGAGCGATAGCTCGCATGTAGGGACAGACCCCGTGTCTGTCCGACCCCCATCGCCCTCTCGGTTTACCGGCGGCATGACATATTTTCGGCATATAGGGGGCGGATATTTGTGCAGTCCTTGTCGGACGGGGGCGGCGGACAGACACGGGGTCTGTCCCTACATACGAGCTATCGCCCGAGTTGGCGCGGGGCGCGGGGCGAGGCGCTACGAACAAAACGCAAGTAGGAGGTAAATACTTCTATTAGCATTTACCTCCTACCAAAAATTTATTCGCCCTATCTGTGGGACGGGGATGGAATAAGTTTATTTCACCTTATCGACAATTGCTTTGAATGCTTCCGGATTATTCATTGCGAGGTCGGCAAGCACCTTACGATTAATCTCTATACCGGCCTTATGAAGAGCGCCCATAAGCTGGCTGTAGCTCATTTCGTAGAGACGAGCGGCAGCATTTATACGCTGAATCCACAATGCGCGGAATGTGCGTTTCTTGTTTCGGCGGTCGCGATAAGCATAGGTGAGACCTTTCTCGTAGGTATTCTTTGCTACTGTCCAGACATTCTTGCGGGCACCATAGTAACCCTTTGTCTTCTTGAGAATTCTTGTTCTCTTTGCTTTTGAAGCAACATGATTTACTGATCTTGGCATAGTTTTCTGTTCCTTTTAATGTTGTTCGACTAAAATTAGATTTAACGAAGATTCAGTAATTCGCGAACTTGCTTCACATTACTGCGATCAACAATCGTTTGATGAACGAGGTTTCTCTTCTGTTTCTTTGTCTTCTTAGTCAGAATGTGACTGTGGTAAGCGCGATGGCGTTTAATCTTACCCGAACCGGTGAGCTTGAATCTTTTCTTTGCTCCGGAATTTGTCTTCAACTTTGGCATTTTTCTTAAAAATTTAATTTGTTATTTATGTTCACCTGTGGCAACGTATATACCAGGACGTTACGCACAGTACCTCGCATTGAATAAACGAGGATTTATTCTTCTTCTTTGTCTATTTGAAGTTTGCTTAGCACATCGGCGCCGTTCTTCATATTAGCAAACAGTCCATTGTCTACGCTTTTTTCTACTTGTTCGGCTCTGGCGGCAATTTCGCGAGCTTCGTTTTGGGCTTCTTCTCGGTCGCGCCGTTGTTGACTCTTTTTGGTTACGCCGGCTTTCTTCGGCGTGAGATAGAGGAACATCTTTTTGCCTTCAAGCCTTGGCAGTTGTTCAACTTTCGCCAGTTCTTCCAAATCGTTGGCGAAACGAAGCAAAAGCACTTCGCCTTGTTCCTTGAATAGGATTGAACGTCCGCGAAAAAAAACATAAGCTCGCACTTTGTTTCCCTGACTAAGAAATTCCTGTGCATGCTTCAGTTTGAATTGATAATCGTGTTCGTCGGTCTGGGGGCCGAATCGGATTTCTTTTACTTCCTGCTTAACCTGCTTTTGTTTCATCTCTTTTTGATGTTTCTTTTGCTGGTAGAGGAATTTTGAGTAGTCGATGAGACGACAAACCGGTGGCTGTGCATTTGGAGATATTTCAACGAGGTCGACACCTTCTTTGTGTGCCATATCCATCGCTTTGCGCGTTGGCATAACCTCGGCCCCTTCTTCGGTCACCACTCGAACTTCCTTGACGTGAATTTGTTCATTCACGCGGTATTTCAACTTCATTTTGTCATTCTTCATTCAACTTGTTTTGATAGTCCTTTTTTATATTAAACGGCTGCAAAGATACTATTTACAAGTATATAGGCCAAACTTTTATTTCTGGGATTCTTAGTGGTTACAGGTGGCTGGAAAGAAGAAAATCAAGGCCAACATGCGTTCGGCAAAATTTTCACACACACTTTAGTCTTTAATCAACATTGATACAAAAAAATACGGTATTCAACATTGCCAGACTACACCGAAATAGCATGTGGCCTTGATGTTTGCAAAGATAATGTTTTTCTTTTTCCCATCAAATGGGTGACTGGTTTATGGCTGAGGGCCAAACGAGCTAACTTCCAATTGCATTTAGAATTGTTTTCGTTAGTTCTTCCTGGCTTATTCCCGAGTTCTGGGATGCCATTTTGATGGTTGCGCGTTGGAGCATTATCTTCCCTAGGGGCGAGTTGAGCATTTTGAGTTTGGGGTATTTTTCAACAAGTGCTTTCTTGGCTTCGGGATGTTTGCTGAAGATATCTTTCAGGCGTGTTTCGGGAGTGATGGTTAGAGGGGTGTCAGATTCATCTGATTCTGATTTGACTTCGGTGTTCTCTTGCTCGTTCTTTCCTGCCCAGGTGAGGAGGGTTTGCGAACCTTCGAACGAACGGATGTGGTTACATTCTTGCATCATTTCCAGTATGCCGCGGAATCGCCCATTTTTATCGCGAACGGCTATATATATAATGTATATGAACAGTCCTGGTTTGTTAATCCAGAATTCGGCCTTATCTTGCTCGCCATTACGGAATTTTTCGACGATTTCCTGAACTATGTGTACGCTTTTGCGTGGATGACAGTTGGTGACCTCTCGCCCGATGACATTCTTCGACCTTGGGAATATCCGATGGTTTGTGTCGGAATAGAATTTTACGAGTTCGTTTTCGTCGACGTATGATATGTCGACTGGCAAATGTTGGAATATAAGGTTAATCTGTTCGAGTGTGAGTTTGCCAGTTGTCACGTCGAGTTCTTGTTGTGGTCCGGCACCGTAGCCATATTTTGAGAGTAATTCTCGAAGTTCGTCGGCAAATCCATCCGGTGCTGCGTTTGTTTTCGGTTCGTTTGTTTTATGTTCAACGTCGAAGAAGGCGAAACCTATTTCCTGGTCGCCCGATTTCATATCTTCAAACTCGGCGGGCGAAATTAACGCTAGTGATGTTGGATAGAGAATTTGTTCTTCTTTTTGTATCAGGTCGCGTGCATATTCTACCAGTTCTTTTTGCAGTTTTATGAACGATTCTTCATCGTTCTTCTCGAGTAGCACGATGGATTCCTTGATTTGGTCGCGAATCATGTCGTCGAAATTCCACATTGTTGTTGTTGGTCGGTTGAATCCTTTCTTTTCCAGAAGCGGGTAAAGCTGATTCTGCTTGCGTGCATAGTGGATGGGGTATTGCCTGATGCGGTCGTAAAGTTCGAGCCATTGATTCTTGATTACTGGATATTGCACTAAATCTTCAACCGACTTGAGAAGTTGTTTCATCTCGTCGTTTTCTTTATAGTAGTGCATTATCGGATGGTCGTCCGGCAGGTCGGGCCGAGATGTATCCATGAATCCGTCGAGCAATTCGAGCAGTTTCGTAATATTTTCACGCATGCATTCGTCTTCCGATTCTTCTTTCAGATTTTGTTCGGCGTAGGCTATATGATATGGTTTCACAACGCCTACCTTTTCGGCAATTTCTTTTCTGGCATCATCGAGTGATAGCTGTCCGTTTCCATACTTTTCTTCTACTTCGAGTAGTGCTTTCATCTTCTCCATTTCTATTTTGGGAAGATATTCTTTCATTTTATTTTCCATATATCATTGTTTATTGATTTGGAAGCAAAGTTAATTTCGCCTCTGGGGGTGTCCGGATAACAATTGTGTCCGTGCGTAGTTAAAGAAAGTTATATACTCATTCGTTGCCTATTTTGTCTATTCTCATCAGATGTTTCAAGGCCGAAATCGAGCATTTGGGTATTTGCATCGGTGTAAGAACTGGAAATAATTTATTTCCGGGCGTTACATCTGATGTAACGACTGGAATAGTCTCTGCCGGGAGCTTACACTGCGTGCAAGTCGAAAAAATAGTCTCTGCCGGGAGCTTACACCGCGTGCAAGTCGAAAAAATAATCTCTGCCGGGAGCTTACACCGCGTGCAAGTCGAAAAAATAGTCTCTGCCGGGAGTTACACTGCGTGCAAGTCGAAAAAATAATCTCTGCCGGCATTTTTCACCGCGTGCAGTCCACGAAATAATTTATTCCGAGCGTTGTACTTCTTTCTTTTTCTCTACCAGAAATTAGTTCCGGGGAGATTAAAGGAAAGGCCAAAGAAGATGGGCAAACCAACCGCGGAACTTTTGCCAGGGTGTACGCCATGTGTTCCAGCTTTGTGGTGTAAGGAGGAAGCAGTCTTTTTTTGGTTCTCGAAAAGGGTGTCGAGTTCTTTTGTGATTTCTCTGTCTATGATGACGGCATTATTCTCCCTATCCCATCGCAGACTTCGGGCATTGAGATTGGCTGAGCCTACGGTGCAGAACCTACCGTCGACGAGAATTATTTTTGTGTGGTGAAAACCGGGTTTATACATCCACACGCGGCATCCGGCTTTCATGAATTTGTGAGCGTTGTAGAATCCGCAGTCGGGCGTGAGAGGAATGTCGCTCTTTACGCTTAGCATTATTTCTACTTTGACGCCTCGTTTTACGGCTCTTCGTAGGGCTCGCTTGAGTTTCGGCAGGAGGGTGAAATAGGGATTGATGATTTTAATACTGTCGTGGGCGTCGTTGATAGCGTTGAGGTAGAAATATCTAATTATGTCGTTCGAAGTTGCAGGCTCACGATTTATGATTCCTACCATTTCGTGGCCAGCCGACTGGCAGGTGTCGGGTTTAAGTCCGGTTATATAATCGGCGTTCGATATGCCACGATAATATTTCGCCCCGTGTATATTCTGTCCAGAAACCATATACCACATCCGTAGGAATATGGTTTGTAGCGTATTCACTTCATCGCCTTCAATTCGGCAGTGCATGTCGTGCCATGAACCAACGATGGGGGTTCCTTTTATGTAATAGTCGGCCACGTTCATTCCGCCAGTGTAAGCTATTTTTCCATCAATGATTACAATTTTTCTGTGGTCGCGGTTAAATATGTCGTGAATCCACGGAAAGCAAATGGGTTTGAATTCGTGGATTTCGATTCCTTTTGCTCTGATTGCCTGTATGTGTTTCCGACGCATGGGCTGATTGTTACTGGCATTGCCGAATCCGTCGAATATGGCTCTCACTTCTATGCCTTGTTCTGCTTTCCGGGCGAGATGCTCGATGAGTTCGTTATTTATAGAGTCGTTTCGGAAGTTGAAATATTCCAGATGTATGCTCGAGCGGGCCTGGTCGATGGCTTTGAATAGGTCGTCGAATTTCTCTTGTCCACTCATGAGTAGCGTCACGGAGTTGTTTTTCGTAAAGCGTACACCTTTCGAGCGGAGCTGATTCACGATTAAAGAATCGGCCTCGGATGCACCAATGGCCCGACTGATTAAAATGAGGAAAAAAAAGAGTAGGTGTTTTTTCATTTAAAGCATGCAACTGTAGTGGTCAACAATTCCGAGAAGACGCTTTTGTTGGTCGCAAACCAGAACAGTGTGTATTTTATGCTGTTGCATGATGCATTGAATCTCGGTTATCTTGGTGTCAGGCAAAACCGTCTTGGGCTCTTTCGTCATTATGTCGCTCACAATATGGTCGAAAAATCTAGCCTGCCATTTCTCCATTGCGCGACGTATGTCACCGTCGGTTATTAAACCCACTATCTTCCCATCTTCGAGCGACACTCCAAGCCCCAATTTTCCTTTGCTCACACTGATGATGGCTTTGCCGAGATGAGTGTTTTGCGAGATTATCGGCAGGTCGTCTGTTCGCATAACATCGCTTGCTGTTGTAAGGAGCCGTTTCCCGAGTTCGCCTCCAGGATGAAAATGTGCAAAATCCTGCGGCTTGAAATTTCGCACTCGCATCAGAGCAATTGCCAACGCATCGCCCATGACAAGCGCGGCAGTCGTGGAACTTGTGGGTGCGAGGTTAAGCGGACAAGCTTCTTTTTCAACCCGCACTTTTATGTGGATAGTTGAATACTTCGCCAGCAACGAAGCCGGATTGGCACTTATGCCGATGATGGGGATGTTCATGTGCAACACGATGGGAATGAACCGCAACAGCTCGTCAGTTTGTCCGGAATTCGAAAGTGCCAGCACCACATCCTCCTTACCGATAACACCAAGGTCACCGTGATAAGCGTCGAGCGGATTAACAAAAAAAGCCGGCGTACCGGTCGACGAGAGAGTTGCGGCAATCTTGGCCCCGATATGTCCGCTTTTGCCCACTCCGGTAACTATCACTTTCCCGTTACAGCGAAACATAAGCTCCACTGCACGGTCGAAATTATCATCAAGCTGGTCTATAAGTTTAAGGGTCGATTCGGTTTCTTCCTTAATGGCTTGAATGGCATATTGCCGCACCTCTGATAATCTTTCTGCGTTCATTCCTATAAAAGTTTTTCGATTAACGAACCCAGTTTACGAAGCTCGAGCATATTGGCGGCATCGCTCAATCCTTTATCGGGGTCGGGATGCACTTCAAAGAAAAATCCGGTTGCTCCGAATGCTTTCGCAGCTAGAGCCATAGCGGGTACGAACTTCCGGTCGCCCACCGTTTTACCGTCTCCTGCGCTGGGGCGTTGAACGCTGTGCGTACAATCCATAATAACGGTTGGCACAATTTCCTGCATGTCGGGAATATTCCTGAAGTCGACAACCAGGTTGTTATATCCGAAACAATTCCCTCGTTCGGTGAGCCACACCCCGCGTGCGCCACTTTCGAGGCATTTCTGAACAGGGAAGCGCATGTCGCGCCCACTCATGAATTGCGCTTTCTTGATGTTCACTATTCGTCCGGTTTTTGCAGCTGCCACAAGTAAATCAGTCTGTCTGCAAAGGAAAGCCGGAATCTGCAGAACATCTACAATCTCGCCTACCGGGCCAGCCTGCCAACTTTCGTGAATATCAGTTAGCAATCGTAAGTCGTATCGCAGTTTGATATCGTGCAGCATCACCAATCCCTGCTCCATTCCAGGTCCGCGAAAGGAGTTTAAGCTAGTACGATTTGCTTTGTCAAAGCTCGCTTTAAAAATGATGTCGATATTATGTTTTCTGTTTAGCCGTACAAGTTCTTCAGCCACGTTGTAGAGCAGCTCTCTGCTTTCTATTACGCAAGGCCCGGCTATGAAGACGGGATTATTTTTCATATTTCGATGGAACAAACGGACACCCCTTGTTACTTTTAATTTCTATGATTTAATCAAAAATTTGGTCGCAAAAATATATAGTATAAGGTGAATCCGAGAAAGATTAACCTTAGTTTACATAATAATATCGCTTTCTAGTTAAACTGTTTGGCTGTCTTTTTTCTTTAGTACTACATTTGCCACCGAAAAATCAGGGAGAGCAGTTTCTCCCTAAACAAAATGAGAGAGTGTTTTTAATTCAGTAATTAATTAATTTATCAGAGATGAAAAAGATTCTAATGACACTTGCTGTTGCATTCATTGCAATCGCAGCTAACGCACAAGTTTACGTAGGTGGAAACATCGGTATCGGTTCTTCCAAAATGGGAAACGCTGACAACGTAACAACCTACAAGTTTCTACCCGAAGTGGGCTACAACATTAACGAAGATTGGGCCGTGGGCACAACCATCGGATGGGGTAAAGGCGAAGGTCATGCTCCAACCGAGATTATGTCGGAAACCAACAACTACATGACGGTTGCTCCGTATGTTCGCTACACATTCGTGCACAACAAATACGTAAATGTGTTTGTTGACGGTGGTTTCGGATACTATCACATAAACCACGCCAAGAACGGCGCTGTTTCCTACAACAATTGGGAAGCTGGCATTCGTCCGGGCGTTGCAGTGAACCTCAGTCCGAAGCTCAGCTTCGATGCTCATGTAGGTTTTGCCGGTTGGAGTTCAACCAAAGCCGATGTTAGCGGTGCTAAGGCATCCAATGCATGGGGTGTAAATCTCGATGGAAACAACGTGACATTCGGCGTTTACTATAATTTCTAAATCAGGAATTTCTTTACTTCTTAAAAGAAGGTTCATAGAGAATTTGTTTTATTAGTGATTGAAGGTGTTCGAAAGGACACCTTCTTTTTTTGTACATACTCGTCCCAGTTCTCTACGCGAGTTCAGTTAAGAAAAACTCCCACTCAGGTAGGTAGAGACTCTTTATAACATTGGCTATTCTTGGGATATGTTTTGCAACCCATGCGCAAACATATTCCGGACGGGTAACCGACAGCAAAGGAGAGCCCCACTCGAATTTGTATCGGTGGTTCTGCGGTCGGCAAGTGCACACCGCCCGACTGCAAACTGTCGCCCTGACCACTCCCAAACTTATTTCGTCAACCCCCTTCGACACCGCGAACTAATGCTGAAAGCAAGTTTCAGTCTGTGATTCCCCCGGGGTGAACGGCGCACTTTATTATTTTTCTCTTACCAAACTAGTTGGGCGCCCCCCGAACGAAAAAAAACGTTCGTCGCCAAAGGGCGAAGCCACAAACAAGAGAAAAAATGCTCGTCGCCAAAGAGCGAAGCCACAAACAAGAAAAAAAACGCTCGTCGCCGAAGAGCGAAACCTCAAACAAGAAAAAAAATGCTCGTCGCCAAAGGGCGAAGACATGAACCAGGAAAAAAACGCTCGTCGCCAAAGGGCGAAGACATGAACCAGGAAAAAAATGCTCGTCGCCAAAGAGCGAAGCCACAAACAAGAAAAAAAATGCTCGTCGCCAAAGGGCGAAGACATGAACCAGGAAAAAGTTAGGATTATTGCTTATTGTCGCGAGCCACTTTGATTCTCGCACGGATGTTCTCAAGACGCTCAACGGCATGACGCCGGGCGTTGACAACCTGATAACGATAAACAATACAAGTCAACATAAAGTAGAATATCGTTTGGGCCCACAGCGCACGATATTCGGGCAGGATGTCGGCAAGAGTGCCGCCCATTGACGACAAACGAAGAAAGCCACGAATACCGAACGTAGACGGAATCAACCAACTAATGCCTTGCCAAACACCGGGAATGTTGCTCTGCGGCCAACTTATACCGGTGAGAAACAAGAAAGGAATCGAGGTAAATACAACAAGCAACATAACATTCTCGCGATAATGAACAACACACGAGATGGTCATACCAAAGAATATCACCGATAAAAGATAAGGAATCAACAAAGCTATGAGGTCGAGCGGCGTGGCCATCATCGTGAAGCCGAAAAAATGTGGAACGGCCAGCGTGAGATAGGCCGACATGATGCAATAGAGCATAAAATAGCAGAGCGATTTGCCAAGCACTATTCTGAAAATGCCGTTGTAATGCCTGCTGATAGGGACAAGGTCTTTGTAGCGGTTGTTTTCGCGCGCAGTACCGGCCGATAAGCCTATACCGAGCAGGAGAGTTTGTTGGAGAATAAGAATGAGCACACCCGGAAGAACTGCATTGCCATATCCGCCGGTGGCGTTGAAAATGGGGCGCTCCTCGTAAGCTAAAGGCTGGGTGTTGATTTGCTCTTCGCGCACGGTTATACCACCCGATTTATGTCGCTGAATGTCGGCCCCCATCTTGAACGACACGGCCAGCGAAGTTTGATAAATGGCCTTGTATGTAAGCATCAAGCTCATGTCGCAATAGATACTCACACTAGTCTGCTCGCCACGATGGAGCTGTTGTTGGAAGTTTTCGGGGAATACAATCACACCATGAACCTTTTGTCGACCCACGAGTTCGCGTGCCTCGTGGAGGTTGTTGCAATGATAGGCCACCTTGACGTCGGGCGACGCATCAACATCTCTTATAAACTCGCGCGATGCCTGCGAATGCGACATGTCGACAATCGCCACGGGCACGTCGCGCACCACTTCGTTGTTGTAAATCCACGAATATAACAGCGGATAAGCTAGCGGAACGAGGATGAAGAAGATGAGCACACCCTCGTCTTTAATGGTATTTTTGGTTTCGAGCCACCATATGTAGCACATGTCGTGCAGACCTTCGGATATGTACGAGAGTATGGATTTCAAATTCTTCATAAGTCAGGGAATGTAAACATATTCCAGCATGGCACGTTTGAGATTTCTCACCGTGAGCATGGGCGAAATAACAAAAGCCACGAGCGCAACAACGTTCCACCAGGCATCGACGAGCGGATAGTCGTTGAAAATGCAGATGCGATAAATCATGTAATAGTGACGCAAGGGAATGAGCTGCGCCACAGCTTCAATCATCGAGTCCATCGCGAAGAGCGGATAGGTTGCCCCGCAAGCCGAAAATCCAACAACAGCCCATAGCGAACAAATACTCATCGACATACGTAACGACGGAAGCAAGCCGAAAATGAATACTCCAAAACCTTGCGACGAAAGAACCGTGAGCAATGCCATTAGAATAAGACGCGTTGTTCCGCCGGGATGCGGAAAACCCAGATGACCGTAGATATACCATTCGAATCCCAAAAATATGCTCAGAAATATCATGAATTGCGGGAATAACTTTCCAGCTAACGCCACCATAATATTATTTCCCGAGAGACGCATCCACTCGTGAGCCCGTCCGAATTTTAATTCGGTACCGATGGAATAAGCCGTTATAAGGAGCATGAAAAGCACCAGAACACCGGGAATCATAATCGTGCTGAGATAAATATTGTAGTTCATCCATGGATTGCCAATCATGTGCAGATCTAGGACTATAGGCTGTAAAAAAGCTTTAATCTCGTGCTCGCTCTTACCGAGCATTTGAAGCTTAGCTACTCCGACAGTAGCCGAACCTAGAGTTGAAATAGTTTTGAGGTCTTTGAAAAGCATCGAACCGGCCATGAGTGTCACATTGCTGTAGTAGAACGAAATCTTCGGCTGCCGCTGCGCCAAGAGCTTGGCAGTAGTGCCTTTCGGAATATAGATAAAGGCGTGAATCTGACCGCGCTGAATGGCTTGCCGAGCGTCATTCACGCTAGTGAATCGGGCCACAATGTCGGTTTCCTGAAAAGCATCAAGCTGATGAACAAGTTTTCGGCTAACCAACGTGTTATCATTATCTACAACTCCACATGGCAGTTTTTGTGGCAGTCCTTCGCCCATCAGCGATGTGAAGAAGATGATTATTATTATCGGAAAAACAATCATGCAAAAAAGATAGATGGGCATGTGGGCTATATGTCCTATTTCGCGAGCAGCTATATCCAGAATGCGCCGCGGCCATGCTTGCAACTTCTTCCTCACCATCGATTATCGGTTTATTTCTTGATGATTAGCGACATACCCGGGCGCAAACCGTCGAGTTTAGTCACAGGACGGGCTTTGAGTTCAAAAGTCTTCAAGTCGTACTGTCCATTGGCTTTAGTGGCTTTCCATACGGCATAGGCACCTTCGTCCTTGAGCGACGTCACCTTCATTTCAATAGTTTTATTGAAGGCCGGTACAAACGCCTTGAATACAGCCCCCACCTTGAGTCCCTCAAGCTGGTCTTCACGGATGTTGAACGTACCCCAAACCTCATCGTTCATGGCGATGCTCATTATCGGACTGCCTAATCCTACCAGCTCGCCAACCTTTGGATAGATAGTCGAAACTTCGCCATCAGCCGTTGCCACCTGGACGGTTTCTTTCAGGAATGAGCGCACCACCTCCACGGCCGATCGAGCTGCTTTAGCTTGGTTTTTGGCGGCACGTTTAGCTTCATCACGCGCCCCGCTCTTGGCTAATTCCCATTGCGATTTGGCCACTTTCACAGCCGATTGCGTTGTTTCATAGGCAGCAAAAGCCTCATCACGCTTTTGTTCTGAAATCACTCCCTCTTCAAAGAGTCTATTCAATCGACCGTAGGTTTTCTGGGCAATATCGTTGGCCGATATGGCCTGCTGATAGATTTGATATGCACTTTCAATAGCTTCTTTCCTAGTAGGCGCTGCCGTTAAATCGCTTATCGCGTTGGTTGCACCGGCTGTAGCCACAGCTACTTTCTCTTGCGCATCTGCCTCGGGGATAGACAGCTTTGCAAGCGTATCGCCCTTATGCACATAATCACCCTCTTTCACAAGGATATCAGTTATGCGACCAGGGTATTTACAAGCAACCCGATATTCGTCGACCTCAACTTCGCCCTGGATAATCTCTTCTTTCCTGTCGAGCGTGAAGAACCCGATAACGGCCACGAGCACGATTACTGTAACAAAGCCCAGAATAGCCAAAAGAATATTTTTATGTTGTGATTTTGCTGACATAATTATTTTCGTTTTTTCTGTTATTATTCTTTATTCTCCCACACGGCCAAAAGCTTTCCGAAGTCCCACCTGGGCTGTACGAACAGCTATTTCAGCATCTATTATCGCTGTTTTGGCGGCCTGCCAGGCTGTTTGCGCAGCCATAACTTCAGTAACAGTCATTACGCCCTCTTTAAAACCTACGTTGGCGCAGCGCAGATTCTCTTCGGCCGCCACCATGTTCTTGTTGGCTGTTGATAGCTGCTTGTTGGCGTCGTTTAGGCGGAACCTGTTCTGCTCTATTTCCAAACCAATTTTTCCGCGAACGTCGGCCAGCTCCATCTCGGCAATGGATGTTGCGGCCTTTGCGGCGCGAATCTTATACTTATTCTCGCCCCACGTCCATATCGGCACCTGAACAACGATGCCCACATTCCATACGCCAGCGAATTTCTGTTCAAAACCGTTAAACATATTCGGATTCGACACTACATATCCACCCGTAAGAGCAATATGTGGCATATAGAGCGAACGAATCAGTCTAGTGTTGAGCCGACTGATCTCAATAGTGTTTCGAATCATCCTTATTTCAGGGCGTGAGCTGAGGGCACAGTCGGGCTGCATTGACGATGCATCATAAACTATGGCGAATTCATCCACCTCTTCATCAGCCAGTCTAACATTCCCGTCGGGCACTATTCCGCACAGTTCGCACAGCGCCATCTTGGCCAACGATACACCGTTTTGAAGTCTACTAATCTGCAAATCGGCCGTGTTCACCGCTACATCCACCTTCAGTCCGTCGGCGCGTGTTGCCACTCCCTCGCGAATCATTTTATGCACGTCGTCGTCGAGCTTCTGCATTAGGTCACGAAACTTGTTTGCCAGTACTTCTTTTTTCTTTAGCGACACGATGAGCCAATACGCATTGTCAACGGCAAAGAGCACGTTTTGTCGCTTCAGTTCGATATCGTTTTGCGCAATTTCCTCGCCGATGGCCGCAATATCGTTGGCCGTTTTAATGGCTCCGCCCATGTAAATAGGCTGCGTAACAAGCACGCTTCCCACGTAAACATTCTTAGTATTGGTGCGAAAAGCATCGCGCACCGTCTCACCGAAATTGTTCAACGCCTGGGTTATAGGGCCCGATATTCCGCCAATGGCCTGACCTATTTGTTGGGCCGTTGCCGCGCTTATCACGCCTTGCTGAACAAGGTTCGTAAGATTCTGCCCCACCTGATTGTTTATCTGCGAGAAGCTGTTTGTTCCGAGGTTCGAGAGTGATTTTTTTTGCTCGTTATTAAGCAACGAAATCTCTTTCGTGAAATGCTGATAGCCTGCCAGTGCATCTACCCTCGGCAGATATTTAGTTTTAGCGACCTGGTGTACGTTTGCAGCTACATCGGCTGTCATCAGCGATACTTTCAGCTGTTTATTATTTTCAAGTGCAAGCCTCCTACATTGTTCAAGCGACAATATTTGCTGTGCTTGCCCCCCTAGTACTAATGAGGTGAACAAAAAGATTATAGAAAGTTTTTTCATTAACTACGAGAATATTTTTAATCTATGAGACGCAAAGTTACTCATTTTCGATATTACTGTCAGATCACAATACATAGCTCTCTGTCTTTAATACGTATACACAAAATCTCACACCAGATTTAATATATGTTTTCTCGCAGAAAAGATTCTGCCATTAGATATTTCATTAGCTCAATAATAGGGCAAAATCATCTTGGTTCGTAAGTGAACTTAAAGGAATTGATTTGATGTATAATGAATCATACAAATGTGTATAATGAGTTATACAAATGTGTATAATGAGTTATACAAATGTGTATAATGAGTTATACAAGTGTGAATTGCTTCAAAATGTGTATCTATGCAGTAGTATAAACAACGTATTATAATTGGTCGTTTACAGCCTTGTGTTGTGAATTGCTTCAAAATGTGTATCTATGCAGTAGTATAAACAACGTATTATAATTGGTCGTTTACAGCCTTGTGTTGTGAATTGCTTCAAAATGTGTATCTATGCAGTAGTATAAACAACAAGAGGCTAGAGAGATCCGCTAGTAGACCAGTTGTGAATTGCTTCAAAATGTGTATCTATGCAGTAGTATAAACAACAGTAAATACTTCCCAAAGTGTGTTGGATAGTTGTGAATTGCTTCAAAATGTGTATCTATGCAGTAGTATAAACAACAAGAGGCTAGAGAGATCCGCTAGTAGACCAGTTGTGAATTGCTTCAAAATGTGTATCTATGCAGTAGTATAAACAACCTGTAAACAAAGGGCTCGTAAGGGTTCTCGTTGTGAATTGCTTCAAAATGTGTATCTATGCAGTAGTATAAACAACAGACCTATTTTGCTCTTCCGGAACGCCGAGTTGTGAATTGCTTCAAAATGTGTATCTATGCAGTAGTATAAACAACTTGCTCCTATGCCGAACTCGTTGGTATACGGTTGTGAATTGCTTCAAAATGTGTATCTATGCAGTAGTATAAACAACAAAGGCTCCAAAACATCACCGGCAGTCTTAGTTGTGAATTGCTTCAAAATGTGTATCTATGCAGTAGTATAAACAACGGCTCGCATTTGTCTTCTGCTCCGAAGTTTGTTGTGAATTGCTTCAAAATGTGTATCTATGCAGTAGTATAAACAACGAAAAAGAGGAAGCCCCTACCCCACCTAGGTTGTGAATTGCTTCAAAATGTGTATCTATGCAGTAGTATAAACAACTGAGCTTAAAGCGAAGAAGGAAGAGGAGAGTTGTGAATTGCTTCAAAATGTGTATCTATGCAGTAGTATAAACAACATATCATAATTTAACATATCCATAACACCTGTTGTGAATTGCTTCAAAATGTGTATCTATGCAGTAGTATAAACAACTGAGCTTAAAGCGAAGAAGGAAGAGGAGAGTTGTGAATTGCTTCAAAATGTGTATCTATGCAGTAGTATAAACAACAACAAACGCTTACCTCGAGCATTCAAACGAGTTGTGAATTGCTTCAAAATGTATATCTATGCAGTAGTATAAACAACAACAAACGCTTACCTCGAGCATTCAAACGAGTTGTGAATTGCTTCAAAATGTGTATCTATGCAGTAGTATAAACAACAAGCATGATAATGTGCACGTTTGGTCCGCGTTGTGAATTGCTTCAAAATGTGTATCTATGCAGTAGTATAAACAACTCAGTGCGTAAAACCTCTGGCAAACTAGAAGTTGTGAATTGCTTCAAAATGTGTATCTATGCAGTAGTATAAACAACATATCATAATTTAACATATCCATAACACCTGTTGTGAATTGCTTCAAAATGTGTATCTATGCAGTAGTATAAACAACAATCTGCAAAATTCGCTCGAGGAGGCCTCGGTTGTGAATTGCTTCAAAATGTGTATCTATGCAGTAGTATAAACAACTATTCTGTATATACGTCTGCTCACGCTTTAGTTGTGAATTGCTTCAAAATGTGTATCTATGCAGTAGTATAAACAACCATGGAGTTATTATGTGTTTATATTCTGTTGTTGTGAATTGCTTCAAAATGTGTATCTATGCAGTAGTATAAACAACCGTTAGCATCATTAAGACGAGCTTGAGAATGTTGTGAATTGCTTCAAAATGTGTATCTATGCAGTAGTATAAACAACCGTTGACAATACTGTAGTCGACATTACCATGTTGTGAATTGCTTCAAAATGTGTATCTATGCAGTAGTATAAACAACCAGTTACAAAAGTAGCTACAGAATTTGAAGTTGTGAATTGCTTCAAAATGTGTATCTATGCAGTAGTATAAACAACCTACACGCTCAACAGTATAACGAAAATCTTGTTGTGAATTGCTTCAAAATGTGTATCTATGCAGTAGTATAAACAACTAATTTTGAATGAATTAGAAATGGGATTAGGTTGTGAATTGCTTCAAAATGTGTATCTATGCAGTAGTATAAACAACAAAGGCTTCAAAACCTCACCGGCTGTTTTAGTTGTGAATTGCTTCAAAATGTGTATCTATGCAGTAGTATAAACAACCGTATATTCTCTGCTCCTGCTGGAGCTTTGGTTGTGAATTGCTTCAAAATGTGTATCTATGCAGTAGTATAAACAACATCAGGATCGAGTTTAACTCGTCCATAAGAGTTGTGAATTGCTTCAAAATGTGTATCTATGCAGTAGTATAAACAACGGGGGTGACGCCCATCAAAACCGCAACCGTGTTGTGAATTGCTTCAAAATGTGTATCTATGCAGTAGTATAAACAACTTACTATTGTCAGCCTGGAAGCCGTAAAAAGTTGTGAATTGCTTCAAAATGTGTATCTATGCAGTAGTATAAACAACCCTTCTATTAATTATGATACGCGTGTTTATGTTGTGAATTGCTTCAAAATGTGTATCTATGCAGTAGTATAAACAACTCGTTTTCCGTAGGCCGGAGGCGCTTCAGGTTGTGAATTGCTTCAAAATGTGTATCTATGCAGTAGTATAAACAACAGCAATCGCAGCGACAGCACCTATAATCGCGTTGTGAATTGCTTCAAAATGTGTATCTATGCAGTAGTATAAACAACATTCTGATACTCAATGTCCCGTATTTGTTGTTGTGAATTGCTTCAAAATGTGTATCTATGCAGTAGTATAAACAACATAGAGCAACTTAATAATATTAATTCTAAAGTTGTGAATTGCTTCAAAATGTGTATCTATGCAGTAGTATAAACAACTGAAGGATAGTATTTCTCTGATTATCAAATTAATAGATGTTGTTTGTGCAAAATAAAGACTGTAATGGAAAGGGTCCTATCTGAAAGATTAGGACCCTTTTTTATACATAGAATATTTTCAGCTAGCATTCCATAACTTGATAAGACTATCATTTAGATGTTTCATGGATATATTGCTCGCATCCAGCAATCATGCGACTAATTTGGGACAGCCGCGAACGGATACTTAGATGAGCCGACGTCTCTCGGTTGGAGAGAAGAGAGGTTAGGTGAATTTGCGCAAGAATATAATTATCGCGCGCTGCCTGCCAATGCTCGAGAAACATGTGGGCCAGTCCAAGACGATAGAATGTTTCGCCCTTCTCACTTTCGTAGCAAACTTCGAGCACGCGCTCGTAATAGGTGATGGCCTGCTCATAGTTTTTCAGTTGGAAATGACTCTCACCAGCCGCGAAATAATAAACCGAACGCTCGTGGGGCGCCATACCTTCAAGCTGAGGAATGGCGGAATCTAGATACTCGACTGCCTGTTTGTAATTCCACTCGTGATAATGGCAAATACCTATGTAGGCCTTGAAACGCGGGTTGAGCTTATGGCGGACGTCGAGTTCCTGAAAGATAAGCAGCGATTCGTGGAATTTTCCCGACGTAAAATATTCCAACGCCATTCCAAGCTGTTCGGAATCGTTTTTTTGCGCACGAATATTCGAAGCAAATAACGCAATGAAGAGAATAAGAAAAGTTTTGAAGAGTTTCATTCCCAAATGATTTGTCGAATTTGTCGGTTGCCCATCGAAATGAGGTCGATGTCGATTATAACTGTTCCAAGACTGTGGTTTTCGTGTGAATCGTCTAGTTCGTGCTCAATAGCTTTGAATCGGGCGATGAGTTCGCTTTCCGAAAAATTGGAGTCGAAAACTGCAATACAATTCAGGAACCTATCAGATTCAATCCCAACTGCTTCCGTCCAAACCGACTCGGAAAAACGTATATCCGGAAATATCTCGGTAAGCATACGACGTGCTACATCGATATTATTTTTCTGATTGATATTGGAACCTAAAGTAATCTTGATATCCATGTCTGCAAAGGTATTTCAACGCTTTGGGGTTTTGTAGTTTTTAAGAATATATGTTTTGGACAGGTTCTCAAACCGCGTAATTTTGCATCCATTACATTCTATAACATATTAATGAAACGATTTTTTCTTTCCTGGCTCACTTTCAGCCTAACATTATTACCGACCATTGCCGGTCCAGGACCGAAATGGAACCAAACCTTTCAAAACTATTTCGACAAATACAAAGACATCGCCATTGCCGAGATGCTCAAATACGGCATTCCAGCCAGCATAACCCTTGCACAAGCTGTACTGGAGAGTGCTGCCGGACAAAGCGAACTGTCGCAGAAAGGGAATAATCATTTCGGAATCAAATGTCATGGGTGGGACGGGCGAACCGTCTATCACGATGACGACTTCCGCGGCGAATGCTTCCGAGCCTACGATTCGGTCATCGAAAGCTATGAAGACCACTCAAGATTTCTACGTAATCGCCCACGATATAATTCGCTGTTCAGCTTAGCCACAACCGACTATCGTGGATGGGCACACGGACTCAAACGCGCCGGATATGCAACTAATCCGGCATATGCCCAACGGCTAATCGATATCATCGAACTATATAAACTATATCAATATGACATCATGACAGGCACCTCGCGCCCGATAGACCTAAGCCAAGCGCAAAATAAAAAAATAGGGACAACGCCTCGTATGGACCGCTCACAAATGGTTGGGCCGGCGCATACCATTAGACGATACAACGAAAATTATTATATAGTTGCACGTGCTGGCGACACTTTTGAAACAATCGGAAAAGAAGTCGGTGTGAGCTATCGAAAGTTAGCGCAATATAACGAGCGCGACCGTAACGATATTCTGAGCGAAGGTGAATTCATATGGCTGAAAAAGAAACAACACCAGGCACCGCAAGACCGAAGCAGATTCCACCGTGTGCAAAACGCCGAAAGTCTATACGACATCTCGCAATCCTACGGTATCCAGCTCCGCTATCTAATTGCAATGAATCGCGACCTCGCGGCTCGCGGCGTAAAAGTGGGCGACCAGGTGCGACTCTATTAGTATCCTATCAATAATCATAAAAATAACCTTTCCTTTTATTGGCAACCTCGCCGTGGCAGCTAATGTTGCGGCGAGGTTGCATTAGAAAATGAATAAAGTAAATGAACAAAAGAATTTTCCTTCTCAACTTGCTTCTTATGTTTTTCATTCTTCCGGCAGCGGCTGTTCTGCAGGAGGATTCGTTGCAAAATTCGCTAGCTGTACTGCGCCATGAGCTAATCACACGGCACTATGAGCAAACCGAGCAGCTCAACCGAGCTAAGCTAATCAACGAAAGGGTTATGCAGCAGTTGCACGAGATTGGCGAAAATTCGGCGCAGATTTCCCTGATGCTTTATTCACAGAATTCGGAAAATATTTTCGACCTGACATATGCATGTCATGAGGCCACTAAACTGTGGAGTGATTTCCAGGAAAAAACTCGCCCATTCCAATTGATGATTATGCAAAGTAATGAGGAGATTGCACGCTACGACTCATTGATTAACGTGCTGAGCACGATGTACACTACTGGCATGTCGGAGAAGACTAAGACCGACCGTAACGTGTGTTTGACACTTGCAAAGAGTATTCGGAGGATGTTGCGGGAGAATAACGATTCTTATCTGGAGTATACGCGATATTACGACTATAGCCGTCAGCAAGTGCAATCGCTCGATGCTTATGCCCAGAAGCGTTACAAGGAGTTTCAATCGGGCATATTCCTGAATCGGAGCGACAATTATCTTAAGTTTCTGTCGCAGTTCCGTCTCAATGTTTTGCAGTTAGGCATAACATTATCAGAGAAGTACACTCCACAGCGGTTAGTGAGTTCGCAATGGGATGTGATGTGGCTCATCGGACTATTCGGGATGATATTCATGTACGGTCTTATTGCCGTGCTTGTGAATTATTTGAGTATCCGTTTTCTAGTAACCAAGTTTTTCAAGAACGAGGATTCGGAACGTAGCAAGGCTTTTAGAGCTAAAAGAACAAGTATCATAACGGTTGCGTCAATCTTCACATTCGGTTTGATTTTGATTATCATCCCGTTTTTCTCGGAATCGAACTTTGTAAACATGGCCAGCAGACTACTGCTGGAGTTCGTATGGATGCTCACGGTAATTTTCGCTTCACTGCTTTTGCGAATCGACGGAGAACATATTAGGATCACTTATAAAATCTACTATCCCATAATTCTAATCGCCTTCCTTGTTATTGCTTTCCGGATTGTTTTGATTCCGGAAACTATCGTGAATCTTATTTTTCCGGCAGCACTCCTTGTGACAACTATTTGGCAGGCAAAAGTGATCGCAAAGCACAGGCTACGCGTACCGAAGTATGACCTCTATCTGGCTTATATTTCACAAGCTATCTTTACACTTGCACTGGTGAGTTCCTGGGTAGGTTATATATTGCTTTCCGTCCAGATTGTAATTTGGTGGGTGATGCAGCAGGCATGCATTCTTACGATTGCATGCGCACATGACTATCTGGCACAATATCGCGACCGGCATGACCTGGGTTCAAAACCGGTTTCGCGCACATGGTTCTTTCGGTTATGCTATTTTGTCATGCTTCCCTCGGCCATGGTGTTATCGTTTATCCTGGCGCTCTATTGGGCTGCTGATGTTTTCAATCTGAGCGAGATGACATGGCAGGTTATCCGAACGAACTTCATTAATTCGCCCAATCTGCAGATAAGTATTTTCGCAATTGCGGCGGCGATTATCCTTTGGTTCGTTTTCAAATATCTTAATAACACGATAAAGGATTTCATAAAGCTCTATCTACAAAGCAAAGACCCCACAACGGCAGTTTCGCGTAGCGTAATGCTTATTAATGTAGTACAAGTAGTTGTGTGGGGTGCGTGGCTACTCACGGTGTTGAATATTTTCAAGGTGAACAACACGTGGCTAGTAGTTGTCTCGGGAGGCCTGTCGACTGGTATTGGATTCGCGATGAAGGATATTCTGGAGAATATCTATTATGGTATCTCGCTCATGGCCGGGAGAATTAAAATTGGCGATTATATCATTTGCGACGGAGTGCGCGGGCGGGTGACCTCTATAAATTATACATCCACAATGCTAGAGGCGCTGGACGGTTCGGTCATAGCCTTCCAAAACTCACAGCTCTTCACGAAGAACTATAAGAATATGACTAAAAATCATGGCTATGAACTGGACACTCTCGAGGTAGGCGTCGCCTATGGCACGAATATCGCCCAAGTGAAGAAGCTGCTCGAGGAATCAATTGCCCGGCTCGGATTCATCTATCAGGGTAAGAAGCCGAAAGTAGTGTTGAGAAGTTTCGACGACAGCTGCATAACCCTCAAAGTATTTGTGTGGGTGAACGTGCTCACACAGTCGAGCGACGACAGCACAATAATGGAGTGCATCTACGAAACGCTCAACAGCAACGGCATCGAGATTCCATTCCCGCAACGCGAAATAACCATTAAACACAGTACATAATATTGTCAGATGTGTCAGTCGGCAATGTGACAGATTTGCGTCGCTAGAGCCATTGGCACGGTTTTCGACAATAAGAGGGCGAAAGCACCAACAAGGGTGCTCGGAAACAGAAACAATAACTTTAAAATAAAAAACAAACATGACAATTAGACCCTTAGCAGACAGAGTGCTCGTTTTGCCGACACCTGCCGAAGAGAAAGTTGGAGGAATCATTATTCCCGACACAGCTAAAGAAAAACCCCAAAGAGGTAAAGTAGTTGCCGTTGGCAACGGAACAAAAGACGAAGCAATGGTGCTCAAAGCCGGCGACGAGGTTCTTTATGGCAAATATGCCGGAACCGAAATCGAAGACGATTCGCAGAAATATCTCATCATGCGCCAGAGCGACGTCCTAGCAGTAGTAGAGAAATAAAACAAATCAAAAAAATAAATCATCATGGCAAAAGAGATAAAATTCGACAGTGAAGCCCGCGAGCTTCTCAAAAGCGGAGTCGACCAACTGGCCAACGCCGTAAAAGTAACCCTTGGCCCAAAAGGTCGCAACGTTGTTATAGGTAAGAAGTTCGGCGCCCCGCAAATAACCAAGGACGGCGTAACCGTTGCAAAAGAAATAGAACTAGAATGCAATTTCGAAAATGCCGGTGCACAACTCGTTAAGAGCGTAGCCAGCAAAACAGGCGACGACGCCGGAGACGGAACCACAACCGCCACAATTCTTGCACAAGCCATTGTGAACGAAGGACTGAAAAATGTGGCCGCAGGAGCTAATCCGATGGATTTGAAACGCGGAATCGACAAAGCCGTCGAAAAAGTTGTAGCCTACATCAAAGAGGCATCCGAAGTGGTTGGAGATAACTACGATAAAATAGAACAAGTTGCAACCGTAAGCGCCAACAACGACCCCGAAATCGGTAAATTACTTGCCGACGCAATGCGTAAGGTTTCAAAAGACGGCGTGATAACAATCGAAGAAAGCAAAACACGCGAAACAAACATCGGAGTGGTTGAAGGAATGCAGTTCGACCGCGGTTATCTCTCCGGCTATTTCGTAACCGACACCGACAAGATGGAGTGCGTGATGGAAAACCCGTACATACTCCTATACGATAAGAAGATTTCCAACGTGAAAGACTTCCTACCCATACTTCAGCCCGCTGCCGAAAGTGGACGTCCACTCCTCGTCATCGCCGAGGATGTTGATTCCGAAGCACTCACAACACTTGTTGTGAACCGCCTCCGCGCCGGCCTAAAGATTTGTGCAGTTAAGGCACCAGGATTCGGCGACCGTCGCAAAGCCATGCTCGAAGACATAGCTGTGCTCACCGGTGGAGTCGTTGTAAGCGAGGAGAAAGGTCTCACACTCGACAAAACAACACTCGACATGCTCGGAACAGCCAAGAAAGTAAATATCTCAAAAGACAACACCACCATCGTCGACGGAGCCGGCGCCAAAGACGCCATCCAGGAACGCGTGGCACAGATAAAGAACGAAATCTCGGCAACCAAGAGTTCTTACGACAAGGAAAAGCTCCAAGAACGCCTCGCCAAACTCTCCGGCGGCGTAGCCGTACTCTACGTAGGTGCAAACTCCGAAGTCGAGATGAAAGAAAAGAAAGACCGAGTTGACGATGCCCTCTGCGCAACACGTGCAGCAATGGAAGAAGGTGTAGTTGCCGGCGGCGGCACAACCTACATCCGCGCTCAAGAACCGCTCGCTTCCATAAAAGGCGAGAACCAGGACGAACAAACCGGTATAAACATCGTTTGCCGTGCCATCGAAGAGCCGCTCCGCCAGATAATCGAAAATGCCGGCGGCGAAGGAGCCGTTGTTGTCAACAAAGTTCGTGAAGGCAAAGGCGACTATGGCTATAACGCCCGCAAAGACACCTACGAAGACTTGCGCACAGCCGGAGTCATCGACCCCGCCAAGGTTGCCCGCGTAGCCCTTGAAAACGCAGCCTCGATAGCCGGCATGTTCCTCACAACCGAATGCCTCATTGTAGACAAACCCGAAGAGGCACCCGCAATGCCCGCACAGCCAGGTATGGGCGGAATGATGTAAACCCATACAAACCAATCCATATTCCGGGAGGCCTTGCCAAAGAACCCTCCCGGAATACTCAAAGCGGAGGGAAGTATCACATAACAGATATTCCCCTCCGCTTATTTTATTCCCATTAACTACATTTCATTTTATCCCGTTCATGAGAAAGGGAGGAAAAGAGAGAAATCAAAAGCTTTTACCACATGCGAAAAAGCGCTTCTCGCGTGCTCTGGAAATTGCATACGTGTGCGCATAAATTTCTTCACAACCGAGTCCACGTGTATCTACTCTCCTATCCCCGAGCGATTACTCCCGTACTCCCGAGCGATTACTCCCAAGTCCACGTTTATCTACATACGTACTCTCATTGTTTTCTAAACCGAGAAATTGAATTATCATCACGATGAAAAATTAGTTTCATCATGATGATACAAACGTTTCATCGTGATGATAAATTTGTGTCATCACGATGATAATCCAATTTCTCCAGTATGTCTATAATACAACTCCCTATGTAAATAGAAGGGACTCCGTATATAAATAGAATGGAGTATAGTTGTAATAGCTCGGGGATAGGAGAGTAGATACACGTGGACTCGGGAGTAATTTCTCGGGGGATGCAAGGTAATTTCTAGGAGATAGCGCCGTGAGAAAATTTTCGCGCACACGTATGCGTTTTCCAGAGAAAACTTGAACCTCCCTAAAACAAGGCGTTTCGGCCATTTCCGGAACCTTCGAAAACAGCCTCCAGACCGCAAAGCAGAATTATACATAAGTTCAGTTTAATAGAAATACCCACTCAACCATCGACCGCATGGGTATTGAGCGAATTTGCGAGAGGCTACACATGTAGGGACAGACCTCGTGTCTGTCCGATAACAATGCCAATTCAGTCTACCGACCGAATAATATTTCCCCATCCTGTTCGGAGGGCGGGATATTTATTCCATCCTGACGGATGGACAGACGAACAGACACGGAGCCTGTCCCTACATGCGGGCTAACGTCCCGAGTTGACATCTATTAAACATCAAAGCAGAGAGAATCGGATGCCCAGTATAAGTTCTATTTCCTCTCCAAAATATTAAGCAGATTCTTAAACCGAATTCACGTAATTATAGCATCTCAAAATTATATCTTCGTGAAAAGCAGATTAATTAAGCGTACCAACCCTACCCGCAGAACATAACGAAAAAGAAAATCTCCGGCTCGAGATTAAGCTGAACCGGAGATAATAAAAATGTTATGAGAATAAGTTTTTTATCTAACTATGCCTCGCTTGGAAGATTGAATGAAGTCGATTATGTATTCTATCTCAGGGGTTATTTTGAGGGTAGAGCGTAATTTCTGAATGTTTTCTTCGCGCGTGCCTTCGCTGTAGATTATTCTGTAGGCTTCATGGATAAGTTCTATCATCTCGTTAGAGAAGCCGCGGCGACGCAAGCCTACAACATTTATCCCGGCATATCTGATTGGTTCTCGCCCAGCGATGATGTATGGCGGAATATCTTGCGAAAATCGGCTTCCGCCTTGAATCATCACGTAGCTACCCACGCGGCAGAATTGATGGGCCAAAACGGTGGCCGAAATGATTGCGTTATCGTCCACAACTACTTCGCCCGCGAATTTGGTGGAGTTGCCGATTATAAGATTCGAGCCGAGAATACAATCGTGGGCCACGTGCATGTTTTCCATAAGGAGGTTGTTACTGCCCACCACAGTTATGCCGCGCGATGCAGTGCCTCTCGAAATTGTGACGTTCTCACGGATGGAATTGTTGTTGCCAATCTCGCAGGTTGTGTCCTCGCCTTTGAATTTAAGGTCTTGCGGCTTGGTAGAAATGCTTGCTCCGGGAAAGATTTCGTTTCCGCTACCAAGACGCGTACCATAGTTCAGTGTAACGCTGTTTTGAAGAATGTTCTCATCGCCGATGACAGTGTTTCTGTCGATGTAGCAGAACGGGCCGATGACGTTATTCTCGCCGAGTTTTGCTTCGGGGTGTACGAAGGCTAAAGGACTAATCTTATTCATTTATAATATAATTCGTTTTTACTTATTCTTTACAATCTGTGCGGTGAACGTTGCTTCGGCCACAACGCGCTCGCCAACAAAAACATAGCCTTTCATCGAACTAATACCGTGGCGCACCGGGCCAAGGAGTTCTACGCGGAACAGGAGCGTGTCGCCGGGTGTTACTTTCTGGCGGAACTTTACGTCGTCTATCCTAAGGAAATAAGTCGACCAGCGTTCGGGTTCTTCAACTTGCGAGAGAACTAGAAGGCCACCGCATTGTGCCATTGCTTCTATTTGCAGAACACCTGGCATAACAGGTTCTTGCGGGAAATGCCCTTGGAAGAAAGGTTCGTTGCTACTCACGTTTTTGATTCCGACGATGTTCGTAGAGCCCATCGCCACAACCTTGTCTACGAGTTGCATTGGATAGCGGTGCGGAAGGAGTTCGCGAATACGTATGTTGTCCATCAGCGGTTCGTCGTTCGGGTCGTAGATTGGGGCCTGCACTTCGTGTTTGCGAATTTCCTTGCGCATCAGTCGAGCAAACTTGTTGTTAACTGTGTGTCCGGGGCGTGTTGCCACAATACGACCTTTTATAGGCTTGCCGATGAGGGCCATATCTCCTATAATATCTAGCAGTTTGTGTCGGGTACATTCGTTGTCCCAAATGAGTGGTTTGTTCTGAATGTAGCCAATGTTTTCAGCATCCATATGGGGTACTTTCAGCAGGTCGGCCAGTTGGTCGAGGGTTTCCTGCGGAACTTGCCGTTCGTAAATTACAATTGCATTGTCGAGGTCACCACCCTTGATGAGGTTGGCTTTGAGCAGCGGCATTATGTCGCGAACAAATACGAATGTTCGGGCAGGAGCTATTTCGTCTGCAAATTTCTCAATATTGTCGAGCGTTGCAAACTGACTGCTGATGAATTTCGAGTCGAACGAACACATCGCTGTTATAGAGAATTGTTCGTCAGGTAGAATGGTTATAATGGAACCGTTGTCGTCGTTTATTTCTATTTTCTTCCGGATGATGTAATAATCCTTCGGTGCATTTTGGTCAACCATTCCCACTTCGTTAATCTTGTCGACATACATTGCTGCCGAGCCGTCGAGAATCGGAAACTCAGGACCGTTAATCTGTATCAGGCAGTTGTCGACTCCCATTGCATAAAGCGCCGCCATTCCATGCTCGATAGTACTAACTCGCGCATCGCCCTTTGCGAGCACAGTGCCACGCTGTGTATCGATTACATTTTCTGCAACTGCTTCTATGATTGGCTGGTCTTCTAAGTCAATGCGTTGGATTCTGTATCCTGTGTTTTCCTGTGCCGGATTAAAAGTTACTGTAAGGTTGAGTCCTGTGTGCAGACCTTTTCCGAAAAGGGAGAAACTCCCCCGCAGCGTTTTTTGCTTTGCTGTGTCCATGTATGTTTATTTATTCTTTTTCAGTTCTTCGACTTCTTTCAGGAGGGTCTTTATTTGTTCGTGCAGTTCGGGAAGCCGGCGAATCAGTGCCTGCGACTTGAAGAATTTGCGTTGTTCCATGGGAGGAGTACCAATCAGTCTTTGGTTCGACTTAATATTACCCGGAACGCCCGATTGTGCGCCTAGCGCAACCTTATTACCTATTTCGATATGTCCCGATATGCCTGTCTGTCCGCCGAACATACACCATTCTCCAACTTTGGTCGAGCCAGCTATTCCAACTTGCGCGCTCATAACAGTGTTTCTTCCAATATCGGTGTTATGAGCAATTTGTATAAGATTGTCGAGCTTAACACCCTTCCGAACAATTGTACTTCCCATTGTTGCACGGTCTATGCAAGTATTAGCACCAATCTCAACATCATCCTCAATTACAACATTACCAATCTGCGGAATCTTATCATAGCTTCCCGCCTCTTCGTTGGGAGCGAATCCGAATCCATCGGCGCCAATGACGCTTCCCGAATGAATAGTAACGTTGTTACCAAAGTGCGTTTCGTGGTATATGCTCACGTTGGGATATACGATGCAACCTTTGCCCAGCTTACAATTATCCATTATCGTGGCGTGCGGATAAATCAAACAATCGTCACCCAGTTCCACTCCGTCACCTATATAAGCGAAAGCACCTATATATACATCCTTCCCTATCTTAGCTTTAGGCGAAACGAAAGCTAGCGAATCAATTCCGTTCTTCTTGGGTTTCATGCTTTCGTAGAGCTGAAGCAGCTTTGCCACACAATCGCGAGCATTCCGAACACGAATAAGAGTAGTGTTAACCGGTTGGTCTATGGTTATGTCTTCATCGACCAAAACTACCGAACTTTTCGTTTCGTAGAGATAGTGTGTATATTTAGGATTTGCCAAAAACGAGATAGCTCCGGGTCTGCTTTCCTCGATCTTGGCAAATGTATTAATGGTCACTTCATCGTCGCCTTCTACACGACCTTGAATAAGTTGGGCAATTTGCTTTGCTGTAAATTCCATTCTTAATTAAATATGGTATTTAATGCGCGCAAAGGTAGAGAAGATTTGCCACAACAGCGGAAACAATACGGATAAAATCCTTTCTGGCACGCTTGTAGTCTAGAAAGCTAACAACGACTCAACAATCTTTTTACTTCTTCACCTTTTGTTTACCGTCTACAATGTAGACACCAGCAGGCAGTTGGTCGAAAGGTTTGTTAAGTTTCATGCCCATTAGATTGTAGATACCGCGTCTTGATACAGGAACATCGGTTGTCGGAGTGATGAGTTTTGTGCTCTCCTTGGAGATTGTTATTCGTTCTGTTATGACCTTACCATCTGCACCGAATAGAGAGTAGTAGTCGTAGCCACCGTCTTCGAATTTCTTCCAGTATGTTCCTGCTGGGCTCGTGATAGAACAACCAACAAATTCTGGCTTTTTGTCCCATAACCAGCCGAAAGTTCCGTCATATGGGTCACCAGTACTGCCACTACCCTGTGCTTGAACGGTACAGTTGATGAATTTCCAGTGGCCGGCAGTTAGACCGGTTAATCCGCCTACTGATTCAAGCGTACAGCCATCTACGGTGAGATCGCCTCGGTTAAAAATACCGTAGCGATAGCCATTTTTACCAGTTGTCGAACCGTTCACTATGAGTTTGCCATCGCCCGTGATGGTGAGATTCTTTTTCGGGCCATTACTGATTCCTCCACTATTATCAGATATTATGGTATTGTTTCCAACAAGGTAGATTATCAGACCGTCGATTTGATTCTTAATACCTAGCCCGAGTGTTTCTTCTTCTGTGGTATGAATGGTAGCATCCGAGAGTGTTAGGGTGTTCGTAGCGGGGGCGTATTTTACAGTTCCACTCACTCCATCTATTACGCTTAGGTTATTGCAGTTGGTTGTGTTTACTTTACGACCAGCTATCATAAGATCATAATCGGAGGGGGTGGATTCGATAGTTACCCAGTCGGTCACCACTTTATCGTCGTCTCCAAAGAGTGAGAAACGCACGTTTTCACCATCTAGAAACTTCTTCCAATAGAACTTCTTCGGGCTTGTAATTTTGCAGCCTTTGAAATCGGGGATTCCATCCCATACGTAACTGATACTCCCTTTATACTTGTCGGTATTGATACCGCCGCCCTTAATGCGCATGTTACAGCGAACAAACCTCCAATAACCTGATGACAAGCCAGTCACTCCGCCGCTCATTTCTAGTGTACAGTCGCTCACAATTACTACTCCACGGTTGATGACACCTCGTTGATCAAGTTTTTCTTCTGCTGTCTGTGAGCCTTTCACTGTAAGTTTACCGCTACCCGTAATGGTGAGGGTACGGCTGATATGGTTATACAAGCCCATGCTTTGTTCGGAGATGATGAAATTCTCACCGATGAGTCGGATGGTGAGACGTTTGAGTTTATTCCAAAGTCCTATGCCTTCATCATATGTGGCAGTTGTACGAATAGTAGCATTATCTAGGGTGAGTGTGTTCGTAGCAGGATCATAGACCGCCGTACCCGTTATGCCATCTATCACAGAAAGGTCGTTACAGTTATCGGAGGTTACCTTCGTACCTGCTATCTCAAGGTCGTAATCTACTTGTGCCCAAGCCTTATGTGGCAGAGCGAAAAGAATGATGAACAGGGCTATAAATGCCGCGTACTTGGTTTTAGGTAATTGTTTGTACATTATAGTTGTTTTCTTATTTTGAAATTCCTTCTAATGCAATACTCTACGTGAAGGGGTAGAGCATTTGTGAATCTTATTCATACGTTAATTCGGTATAATAAAGCCTTCTATACTCCGGGCTCTATGTTTCTGAAGGTGTAGAAGACCAACAATTCCTAATTCTACCACTTTTTATACCGAACTCATGTATCCATAGTTTCACAACTCGCGTGCAAATTTAGTATTTAGTTTATCAAGAACCTATTTTCTGTCTTCATCAA
Organism: Prevotella micans F0438; assembly: GCF_000243035.1. Classification (NCBI taxonomy): domain Bacteria; kingdom Pseudomonadati; phylum Bacteroidota; class Bacteroidia; order Bacteroidales; family Prevotellaceae; genus Prevotella; species Prevotella micans. The sequence continues at coordinate 365,368 of NZ_JH594521.1, read as the reverse complement.
CACTATACGTTCAATAATAACCGTAGAACATTTCCGCCGATTTTATTATTCCCAAACTCCTATACAAGCGCAAAGGAGCGTGGGAGAATTATTTTTACCTCACAGTATGACGCTCCGGGTTGTTGCCGACAACCATAAGGCATTTCTGTCTGTTGGCGCAGCCTCATCGGGAGTTAGTACTTTATATACTCTGCTATCGGTCCGTTGTAGTTGATAGTAAAGGTGTGATCTGTCTTTTTGTCGGATCATATCACATGCCCATTCTTCAGCTTTATGGTGATGGTGCCGCCTAAGCGGCCCTCTATCTTAAGAGTGTCCATGAGGAATATGGGCGGTGGGACACCTCTGTAACCTGTACCCCGGTGTGCCATCGCGAAATGGAAGCTCCGTAGGAGCGATGGATTACAGGCAGGCGGTGGAGCGATAGCGCAACCCCTGTAAACGGAACCATCGCGAACGGGGAACCCCGAAGGGGTGACGGACACCATCAGCCGCCGCCACGTTCCACCCGCCGCCCGCACTCTCCATTTCCCCGCGCTCCTCTGTTGCCCCGCCGTTCGGGGTTGTGCTATCTGACCACATTCCGTCGCCCTTTCAGGGCTTCATTTGATTGGGTGTGCCCATTATACAGGGGTTGCGCCCTTGCGGGCTCCACCGCCTGCCTGTGATCTGACGCCTCTCCGAGGCTTATTTGGTGAGACGACCATGACACAGACACAGGGGTCTGTCGCCTCTCCGGGGCTCTCATCCCTGCGCAAGTCCGTCGCCCTTTCAGGGCTCGTTTGGTGAGACGACCATGGCACAGACACAGGGGTTGCGCCCTTTCGGGCTCCACCACCTGCCTGTGGTCTTTCGCCTCTCCGAGGCTCTCATCCCTGCGCAAGTCTATCGCCCTTTCAGGGCTTGCCCTATGCGAACATTCCTAACAGGAGCTTGCTCGGGGTGAACATTCCTGACGGGGCTTGCCCTATGCAAACATTCCTAACGGGGCTTGCTTGGGGTGAATATTCCTGACAGGGCTTGCCCTATGCGAACATCCCTCTCGCAGGGGCGCAGCGCAGGGCGTTTACAACTCCGTTATCTTGCCGCTGTAGCTGATGGTGAGGGTGTGTTCCTTACCGTCTTTGCCCTTCACGCGGCCGTTTCTCAGCCGAATGTTGAGGGTGCCCTTGATGGAGCCCGCATACTCGAGGGTGCCGGTGTTGAAGACAGGTACGGATTGTTCGGGGTTGCCTGAAGCTTCGATGAACTTGGTGTTGCCGCCTTCGCCATTGGACTTATAGTAGTCTACCGTCCAATAGAAATAAACCGCATCGGCGTTTTTCTTTGTCTTTTCGGTCAGCTTGATGGGAGTGCCGAACACGTCTTTGTTTATATGTAACACCACTTGTTCTTTTTCGTCGGCCGAGAGGATAAGGTAGATACGGTAGTTGCCGTCGCCTTCGGGGTCGTATTCGGCCTTGAGGATGGGTTTCTCCTCGCCGTCGATGGTTACGGTCTGCGCCTTGGGTTCGGGCAGAGGTTCCGGTGTCGGTTCGTCGTTACTACTCGAGCAGGCGGTGAACGCCGCGCTCATCATCACTGTTGCAAGGGCGAAAGCTGCTTTCGCTGCGCTTGCAAGAAATAAGTTCTTCGTCATTGTTTTACTTTTAATTATTGATTATTGATTAGGGTTATTCCCTCTCCGTCATCGTGCCGCTGTAGCTGATGGTGAGGGTGCGCTTCTGGCGATCGTTGGTCTTTACGCGCCCGTTTTCGAGCTTGATGTTGATGGTACCCGTGGGCGAGCCGCTCACGGTGAGCGTGCCGGTGAGGTAGAGATCGCTATTACTGTCGGGGTCGCCGTAAGTATTGGTGAATAGGGAGTTGTCGGGATTGTGGTAGTCTGCCGCCCAATACCACTCGTCGCCCTCGTGCTTCTTTTCCCTTTTGGTCAGGTCTACGGGGCTGCCGTTCATGTGCAGGTCTTTGTTCAGGTCAATTTCCACCTTTTCCTTACCGTCGGCCGATAGGTTGAGGAAGAGCCTGTAGTTGCCGTCGGTATGGTCTTCGTATTCGGCCTTGACGATGGGTTTCTCTGCGCCGTCGAGGGTCACGGTGTTGGCCTTCGGTTCGGGCAGGGGTGCTCCATATTTCTCCATCGTGCCGCTGTAGCTGATGGTGAGGGTGTGCTCCTTGCCGTCGGTGCCCTCTACGCGCCCGTTTTCGAGCTTGATGTTGAGGGTGCCGTCGGGCGAGCCGCTGATGGTGAGGGTGCCGATTTTAAAGACGGGGTAGTCATCCTCGCCGGGGGCGCCGTAAGTATCGATGAGCTGAGTGCCGTCGGGCTTATAGTATTCCACCACCCAACAAAACCCGGCGTGCTCCTTTTCCCTTTCGGTCAGGTTGAAGGCGTGGCCGGTCATATGCAGGTCTTTGTTCAGCTGCATTATCACCTTTTCCTTATGGTCGTCGGAGAGGTAGAAATAGAGAATGTAGTTGCCGTCGGCCTTGTCTTTGTATTCGGCCTTGAGGATGGGTTTCTCTGCGCCGTCGATGGTCACGGTTCCGGCCTTGGGCGAGGGCTTCGGTTCGTCGTCGTTGTCTTTCGAGCACGAGGTAAATACGGTGCTCATCATTACTACTGCTGCAAGGGCGAAAGCTGCTTTCGCACAGCTTGCAAGAAATAAATTCTTCGTCATTGTTTTGCTTTTAATTATTGATTAGGGTTATTCCCCCTCCGTCATCGTGCCGCTATAACGCACGGTGAGGGTGCGCTCCTCGCGATTGTTGTCCTTTACGCGCCCGTTCTCGAGCTTGATGCTGACTTTGCCACTTTTGGGATCGCCCGTGACGGTGAGCGTGCCGGCGAGGTAGAGATCGCTATTACTGTCGGGGTCGCCGGTAGTATTGGTGAATAGGGATTTGTCGGGATTGTGGTAGTCTGCCACCCAATACAACTTGCCGCCCTCGTGCTTCTTTTCCCTTTTGGTCAGGACTACGGGGCTGCCGTTCATGTGCAGGTCTTTGTTCAGGTGGAGTTCTATTTTTTCCTTACTGTCGGCCGAGAGATAAAGAAGGAGGAAGTAGTTGCCGTTGAGCTTGTCTTCGTATTCGGCCTTAAGGATGGGTTTCTCCTCGCCCTCGAAGGTTACGGTTCCGGCCTTTGGCGAGGGAGGTGGCGTTGGTTCGTCGTTACTACTCGAGCAGGCGGTGAACGCCGCGCTCATCATTACTACTGTTGCGAGGGCAAGAGCCTTGCTTGCCGCGTTCGCAAAGAAATTATTGTGTTTCATTGTTTATTGTGCCCCCCTGCTGAAATCTCCTTTCGGAGCAACGCCGTGTCGGGGGCTCGGGCGTTGGGTTGAATTGTTTTGAAACTTACTCTACGCCTCTCTCCGTTCCCCCGCTTCCTATGGTGCGAACCGCGGGAGGGGGAGGAGAGAGGGTGGGCTGAATTGCCTACAGGTTCCCACGCGTCACTCTTTCTCGTCGGGCTTCTGAATGATGCGCTGCACTTTTTCGGCCATGGCGCGCAGTTCGGCTCTGGGGAAGAACTGTATGCGTGCCTTTTTGAGTGTTTCGGCGCTTACGTCTTTCTCCTTTTCCACCTGCTTGCCGATGGAGACGAGCTTAAAGGAGCCCAGGTCGGCGAAGTCGACCGCGTGCCCGGCCAGCATTTCGTTGCGCAGCACTTCGGCCAGCGCGGTGATGCACGAACGGATGTCGGAACGCGACAGCGAGGTGAGGTTGATGATGTAATCCTCCACCTGTCTGGTTGTAGTCCTGTCTTGCGGCAGGGGCGATGCGAAATACATTGTTTTACCTTTATTTTTGCCTATACGCATCACAATTTTTTTGATCTCATGTAGAATCATAGCTTTTACTTTTAAAATGATTATTACTTATCTTGTTAAATTCACTTATCCTCCGCTAGGAACGGCATCTGCCCATCGCTAGGAACGACAATCGTCCTCCGCTAGGAACGACATCTGCCCATCGCTAGGAACGACACTTGCCCGCCGCTAGGAACGGCACTCGCCCGCCGCTAGGAACGGCAATCGTCCGCCGCTAGGAACGCCACTTGCCGCTTAACTTGGTATTCCGTCGCCCTTTCAGGGCTTGGGTTGATTGGGTGTTCCCATTATACAGGAGTTATGCCCTTGCGGGCTCCACCACCTGCCTGTGATCTGACGCCTCTTCGAGGCTTGCGGGGATTGACGATTGTCCTCTCGTTGAGTCGGCGCTTGTCCTCTCGTTGAGTTGGCATTCATTCTCTCGTCGAAACGACCTTCGTCCTCTCGTTGAGTCGGCGATTACCCTCTCGTCGGGCCGGCGGGAACCCCGGAGGGGTGGCAAGACCACAGGCAGGCGGTGGAGCGGTAACGCAACCCCTGTAACCCAGCGTGCCATCGCGAAATGGAAGCTCCGTAGGAGCGATGGACCACAGGCAGGTGGTGGAGCGGCAGCGCAACCCCTGTAACCCGCGCATACCACCCGAAATGGAAGCTCCGTAGGAGCGATGGATTACAGGCAGGCGGTGGAGCGGCAGCGGAACCCCTGTAACACGGAACCATTGCAAACGGAGAACCCCGAAGGGGTGACGGACACCATCAGCCGCCCGCCACGTTCCACCCGCCGCATGCACTCTCCATTACCCCGCGCTCCTGATTGCCCCGCCGTTCAGGATTGTGCTATCTGACCACATTCTGTCGCCCCGTCAGGGCTCATTTGATTGGATGTTCCCATTATGCAGGGGTTGCGCCCTTACGGGCTTCACCGCCTGCCTGTGATCTGACGCCTCTCCGGTCAGGGGTTGCACCGCCTGCCTAAGGTCTGTCGCCCCGTCAGGGCTCGGTTGATTTGGGTGTTCCCATTGTACAGGGGTTACGCCCTTTCGGGCTCCACCACCTGCCTGTGATCTGACGCCCTTTCAGGGCTCGTTTGGTGAGACGACCATGACACAGAACACAGGGGTTACGCTATCTGACCACATTCCGTCGCCCTTTCAGGGCTTCGGTTGGTGAGACGACCATGGCACAGAACACAGGGGTTGCGCTATCGCTCCACCGCCTGCCTGTGGTCTTTCGCCCTTTCAGGGCTTGCGGGGCTTGCTGCCTGCCCACATTCCCAACTTATGGGCGGACGGGCCGAACCGAGAACCCAGTGCAACGTTCGGGAACGTACATGATGCTACCGCTCATAACGATGTAAAAGAAGCGGGCGGTGTAGTTGGCGTAACTCGTGCGGAGCGAACTCGACCAGTAGAAGCCCTGGCTGCCGGCATCGTAGAGTTCGGAATCAATGCGGCGGCCGGCGGCAGGCAGGAAGATGGAGTTGCCGTTCTTTTTGCTCTTCATTTCGTAGCCGTTCACGCCGTCTTGCGTGGTCTCGGTATAGGTGCAGTTGTCGAACAGTTCTTTGATTTCGTCCCAGGTCGGCATGCGCCAGGGCGAGCCGAGGTTGGCGGTGGCGGCGTCGTCGGCCGCTTCGAGGGTCTCCTTGTTGTCGCCGATGAAGTTGCCGTCGGAGTCATACCAGATGCCCTTGGTCTGGTCGTCGGCGAAGGTGTACTTGGTGATGTATCGCCAGTCGTCCTTGCCGGTCTGCATCCACTTGTAGGTACTCCAGTAGTAGACGGCCTTGTTGGGCTCTGTCTCGCCCCATGCGTAGTAGTCGCCGTAGTCGGTCGGCTTCGATGCGCCGAGGTTGCACCTAGCCCACTTCAGGCCGCTGGGCAGGCCAAGGTCTACGTATTTCTCCACCGGGGTTGGCCCGCCTGCTCTTTCCATTGTGCCGCTGTAGCTGAGGGTGAAGGTGTACTCCTTACCGTCTTCGCCCTTTACGCGCCCGTTTTCGAGCCGGATGTTGATGGTGCCGTCGGGCGAGCCGCTCATGGTGAGGGTGCCGGTTTCAAATACGGGCTCGGTGCCATTGGCATAAAACAACAGGTTACCGTGGGCATTCAAGTACGTTACCCCCCAACGAAACCTGTCGTCGTAGCGCTTCCTATTCTTTTCCTTTTCGGTCAGGTTGATGGGGTTGCCGGTTGCGTGCAGCTCTTTGTTCAGGCCAAGCCTCACCCTTTCCTGACTGCTGGCAGAGAGGCTAAAGAAGAGTACGTAGTTGCCGTCGCCCCAGTATTGGTATCCGGCCTCGAGGATGGGTTTCTCTGCGCCGTCGAAGGTTACGGTCTGCGCCTTGGGTGTGGGAGGTGTTCCGCCGCCTCCGTCATCATCGTTGTTACTACTCGAGCAGGCGGTGAACGCCGCGCTCATCATCACTGTTGCTGCGAGGGCAAGAGCCTTGCTTGCCGCTTTCGCAAAGAATGTTTTCTTGTTCATAATCTTTTAATTGATTGATGGTTTATTTCTTATCTGAATGCTCCTACAGGAGCGGTTTCGTCGTTTGAGTTGATCGGCATTTGCCGTTTAACTTAGAGGGCATTTGTAGTTTAACTTAGACGTCACTTGTAGTTTAACTTAGACATCACTTGTAGTTTAACTTGGATGTCACTTGTAGTTTAACTTGGACGTTACTTGTAGTTTAACTTAGACGTCACTTGTAGTTTAACTTAGAGGACGATTGCCGTTTAACTTAGGCGTCACTTGTCGCTTAACTTAGTATTCCGCCGCCCCCCTTGGTTTCCTTGTTTCGGGGGGGGCGTTGGGTTGTTATGAATGGGTTGTTACTTCACGGGATGGCGCTCCGAGTCGCTGCCTACGACCATGACGTATTTCTGTCCGTTGGCGCTCTTCTGGAGGTAGCAGTGGGTGAGCACGGTCTTGCCGCCCGACTTGGTGATGAGGTCGGCCTTGAGGGTGTACTTGATGATCTTGTAGGGCCATACTTTCTCTTTTATTGTCTGCCACTTGTTGCTGTGGTAAACCACCTTGACAAACTCGTCGCCGCGGTGTCCTGCCAGTTCGCGTCCGGCGGCATCGCCCTTGGTTTTGAGTTCGCCCGATACGCTCACGCCCTTGGGCATCGACACGGCGGGAATGTTGCCCATACGCACGGCTCCCATGATCTTGCCGACCACTCCGTCGGCCGTCCAGCGCGTGTAGAGCATCGTGGCCTTGCGTGCCTTGGGGTCGGAGGCCTCGCGCTTGTTCCAGTCTTTGTGCTGAACGAGAATCTGGGTGTAGAGTTCCGTGCCCATCAGGTAGTACTTGGCGCGTATCATTGGGTATTTCTGACATATCTCATCGTTCTTCTCTACATTTTCGAAGCAGTCGATGACGCGGTCGGCAATGAGGTCGAAGTCTACCACATTGAGGGCCATGTTGAACATGATGCGTTCGCGCTCGAAGCGCCGCTTTTCGTATTCCATTGTCGGCAGCACGATGCCGAGTTTGGCGTCGAGTATGCCCTTGTAGTCGTCGCAGGTCTCGGGCTTGATTTCCACGCCCGACTTCATGATCGGACTGAGGATGACCAGCAGTTCGGCGAGCTTCTGCACGGCAGCTTCGCTGTTGGGGTCGGCGAAGAAGGCTGCCGCGAAGGGATAGCGGAAGATGTCGTCGCAGTAGACGCCCATCTTCTCGCCTGCCGGCGTCATGAACTCGGCTCCGTTCTTATCGTCGTAGGTGAAAGGCGGGAAGTAGACGCTGTTTCCCGGTCTTTGGCTAAGCACTTCATCTATCATTTTGTTGAGCACATTGTGCCCGATGAGGACATTGTCGCCCAGTCCGTACATTTTCGGATACTTGTAGTAGGGCTGCAGCGGGAAGTACTTCGGGTCGAGATGCTCGTAGGCGGCGTGTATCCGGGAAATGGGCCGCGTGTAACCCTTCCACACCTCATTGCTCGATGCGTCGGGGTCGGCCTCCAAGGCGCCTGCCGAGGGCTTGAACTTCTGCTCATAGAGCGTTTCCAGGTCGTAACCTTTTCCACCCTTGCCCTTCTTGCTTTTCTTACTGCCGGAGTCGGAATCCGATGAGTCGGACAGCCCCGTCTCCTCGCTTACTTTCTCCTTGGCCTTCTTCGCGCTCTTCTTGACGGCTTTGGTAGCGGCTTTCTCTGCCTGATACATACCGTTTACAACGGCGTTGTGGGCTGAGCTTTCAACTTTGTTCTCCACTACCCGCTCTGTGTTCTGCTTCACCCTCTTGACGAGTTTGCCGAACTGTGCCTCGGCGGGCGTGGTGATTGCAAATGCCAGCGTCATGGCTGCCGACAATGCGATGACTCTATTATGTGTCATAATAATTGTGCCCCCCTGATGACCCGCGTTATTTGTGTTTTGTGCGGGAACGCCGTATCGGGGGCGCGGGCGTTTAGGATTAATATTTACGTTTTACATCCCTCTCGGGGGATTGCCCGGCCGGGTAGACGGCGGGGCATCCACTCGTCTTGCTCGGCAGGACTACTCGTTTACTTTTTTCGCACGCCGCGCACCGATAATCCCCTGCACCGATTATCAGAACCGACTCTTATCTCATCTGAATCATTGACTCTCCAGCCTTTGAGTTGTACGGCCAGCATGCTGGCATTGGTGTCGAGCGTTTTCGTCCAGTAGTAGCAGCCGGTACCTTTCTTATTAAGTTCTCTATTGTAGTAGAGGCCGGCGGCCGGCAGGAAGATTCTGTTGTAGTTAGGTCCTTTCACTTCATAACCGTACACGCCGTTATATGCCTTCCAAGTCCACGTGCATTTATCCATAAGCTCCTCCATTTGGGCTTGGGTGGGCGTGCAGGATATTTTGTCGTAGCGGGTAGCAGCATCGTCAGCGGCTTCGAGTTCGGTTCTGCCGTCGGTGAAGCCATTCGAGCCGTGGTCGGGATTGGTGCAGTATTTGGTAATGCGGATGTTGCTTTTATTAGCCCACTTATAGCTTCCCCAGTCGTAGGATTTCTGGCCCGACTTGTCCTCCGTTTCGCCCCATGCGAAGTATTTGCCATACGCTTCGGGTTTATCGGCGCCTACGTTGCATTTTGCCCACTTCGTGCCGCTGGGCAGACCGAGGTCTACAAACTGTTCACTCTCTATCGGGCCGTTGTAGTTGACGAGGAAGGTGAACTCCGTGCCATCATTGTTCTTTATTTTTCCGTTCTTAAGCACGAGATTGAGCGTTCCGCTAAGGTCGCTATTGAAAGAAGCATTGCCGTTGAGGGTGCCGCTTTTGAAGAAGTGGTCGTCGGGATTTTGACCATAATACGTGAAGCTCTTGCCGGACTCGGAGGTATTGTATTGTACTGCCCAGAAGTGGTCGTCGGTTTCCGGTTCCCTTTTTGTGAGGTCGATGTCTTTGCCGAAGTGGCGATCTTTCTTGAGTCCTATCAACACATTTTCTTTGCCGTCGGGGGTAAGATAGAGGGTGAAGTAGTATCGTTCACCGGGGTATTCGTAGTATTCAACTTTCTCTATTTTCCTGTCTTTGCCGTTGATGGTTACGGTGTTAGTCTGGGGCTGGGGCTGGGAGCCTCCGATATTCTCCATCGTGCCGCTATAGCTCAATACGATGGTGTGCTCCTTACCGTCGTCGCCCTTTACGCGCCCGTTTTTGAGCACGATATTGATGGTGCCATCGGGCGAGCCGCTCGCGGTGAGCGTGCCGGTGGTGAAGACGGGATGATTATTGCCGGGCTTGCCGTGAATACTGAAGAGTATGCTGATGTCGGGATTGTCGAGCTGATAGTAAGCTACCCCCCAATACGACTTTTCGTCGTGCTTCTCTTCCTTTTTGGTCAGGTCGATGAGGCTGCCGTTCATATGCAGCTCTTTATCCAGTATGATTTCTATCCTTTCCTTACCGTCGGCCGAGAGGTAAAGATAGAGCCAGTAGTCGCCCTTGAAACCGTCTTCGTATCGAGCCTTGACGATGGGTCTCTCCACGCCGTCGATGGTTACGGTGTTGATCTTCGGTTCGGTCGTTGGGCCGTCGTTACTACTCGAGCAGGCGGTAAACGCCGCGCTCATCATCATCACTGTTGCTGCGAGGGCAAGAGCCTTGCTTGCCGCGTTCGCAAAGAAATTATTGTGTTTCATTTTTTTATTTGTGCCCCCCTGCTGAAACTCCTTTCGGAGCAACGCCGTATCGGGGGCTTGGGCGTTTGTAGGATGAAAAAGTGTCTTTTATTCCTATTTGATTGATTTGTTAAGAGTGGGATAGTATAGAATGAGAGTCTTGGTTGTTCACTGCTGCTGTGAGGGCAAGAGCCTTGCTTGCCGCACGCGCAAAGAAATTGTTGTGTTTCATTGTTTTATTTGTGCCTCCCTGTTAAGACTCCTTTCGGAGCAACGCCGTGTCGGAGGCTCGGGCGTTTGTAGAATTGAATGATTTGCTTCGAATAGATTAGAAAAAGAAAGACTGCCAGATGCGCTTCCACAGAGTGTCCTTTGGCGGAGGGTCTGGCGACGAATAGGGTGTATCGCTTTCGGAATGACCGCCTGTTTGTATTTTCTCACGACGTTCGAACTCAATGTCTATCATCTCTTGAATGGTTTCGAGGAGTTGCATACGGTCTTCCAATATTTCCAAACTTTCTCGTTGTCGATTACTTTGTTTACGGTTCGATTGCTGTTTCATATTAGTCTTGTTTTACGGCATTATCATTTCGACATGAACAAAAAGACTTGTCGGCTGATGCCTATTTTTTTACTGTTAATACTATGTCGCAAAATTATGTGCGGGGTAGACGGAGGGGTATTTCAAAATCAATCAAAAACCTATCATAATCGTGCATTCTGTACCCAGTCGACCTATCATAATCATGCATCGAAACGCTGTGGCTCATTACAAACAAGGCGTTTAGCAATGATAGGTTTAGTATTTTTTACAGACGCATGCCTGGGGCGGTGAAAAGACTCTTGTGGGAGATTCCAATGAGTTTCTTTAGCGTATACAGTGAGTTGATGCATCATAAAAGTTGTGCGCGGATACTATCAACAATTTTGTTTTGGAGCGCTGGCACTCTGTAGTGCAAAACAGGGTCTGTTTGGGGCGAACTCCGACCCGCTGGAGCAAAACAGGGTCTGTTTGGGGCGAACTCCAGCCCGCTGGAGCAAAACAGAGTCTGTTTGAGGCGAACTCCGACCCGCTGGAGCAAAACAGGGGCTGTTTGGGGCGAACTCCGACCCGCTGATGCAAAACAGGGTCTGTTTGAGACGAACTCCGACCCGCTGGAGCAAAACAGAGTCTGTTTGAGACGAACTCCGACCCGCTGGAGCAAAACAGGGTCTGTTTGAGACGAACTCCGACCCGCTGGAGCAAAACAGGGTCTGTTTGAG
>NZ_JH594521.1:323754-353975 GCF_000243035.1 Prevotella micans F0438 | reverse complement strand
GCAAACAGAGTCTGTTTGAGGCGAACTCCGACCCGCTGGAGCAAAACAGGGGCTGTTTGGGGCGAACTCCGACCCGCTGATGCAAAACAGGGTCTGTTTGAGACGAACTCCGACCCGCTGGAGCAAAACAGAGTCTGTTTGAGACGAACTCCGACCCGCTGGAGCAAAACAGGGTCTGTTTGAGACGAACTCCGACCCGCTGGAGCAAAACAGGGTCTGTTTGAGATGAACTCCGACCCGCTGATGCAAAACAGGGTCTGTTTGAGACGAACTCCAGCCCGATTCCCCGTGTGGATGCCAACTCGGCCGTAAGGCATACACAGCATCGTCTTAGCACGAAATCACATAGTTATGGAGCTTTCCATACCTTTGCATGCAAGTAAAAAATATGGCTATTGAATGGCTTATTCAACAATGGGAATAAAAATCATCTTTATGCAATACTATAAAAGTGGCTATAAGGCCGCTCTACAACCTGTTCGTAAATATCCTGACATTCATCATGGCAAAATATGCCGTTTGACCGCAAGAGCATTATGTGCTTTGTTCGCAGCTCTGTTTCTGTTTGCTTCCTGCGGTGAAAATAATAAGGAAAGCACGGATAAAGTTGTAGAGCAGGTTGAATCGACTGCAAATATCAATGCCTCGGAGCGCGGAAAGAAGATGGAGCAACTGCTGAACAACTTCAACAGGCAAAGCGGAAAGAAACGTTTCGCTGCAGCCAAGCCCATCTTCGCCCTACTCTATCGAGAGGAAATGACCGACAGTTTGCTCAACGTTACGCCCGATATGCCAATCGATAGCCTGGATATGCAAGTGTGGTACTGGGCCGGCGAATATTTCTATGAAACGCAGGATAACAACGACGGACTGCATTATGCCATGAAAGCCCTGCCGCTAACTCTTAAAAGCGACGACCTACAGCTGCAAAGCGACTGCGAACGACTGGTGGGATTGTTCTATTTCCGGCGGTCGGACTATGTGCAGGCCATTGAGTACACACGCAAGAGTTTGGAAATAGACCGGCGTCGGGGCGATAAAAGTCGCATCAGCAGTTCGCTCAACACACTGGCCGGTATATGTTTGGTTGCCAAACAGCTCAAAGACGGCGAACGATATATCATCGAAGCCATACGCTACAGTACCGCCGCGCAGGATTCAAACCGCATGGCCATCCAGTATGGCATGGCATCCGAAATCTATCACGCCATGGGAAAGGAACATAAGGCACTCAACTATGCCCGCCGGGCCTATGAGCTCGACCAGGCACGCGGCAACACGGCTAAGGTGGGCATACGCCTCTCTCAGATGACAGATGCGCTGATGTCGCTCGGACAGTTCGCCGAGGCCGAACGCTCAGTGAAACGTGCTATACCGATATTGGAAAAAGCCGATAATAAGCTGTCGCTCTCCGTGTGCCATAACCAGATGGGCGAACTGCTCAATCGTCGTGGAGCACATGCCGAGGCTGCACAATATTTCGAAAAAGCAGCCGAGGTGTTTGCCGCCAGAAAAGACCTCTACAACGAAAGCAGGGCGAGGATTGGACTGTATGAGGCGCTCAAAGACACGAACCCCACAGAGGCGAGCCGTCAGGCCATGCGTTATGCTGCGCTGAAAGACTCTATCTATCATCACGAAATGGAACAGAACGTGAGCCGCTACAACGTGAAATATAAAACCGAAGAGATGGCCCACCAGAAAGAACGAGAACATACTGAAAAGCGCATCATTCTCATCGTAAGTATCGCTTTGATTGCAATTCTGTTGCTCGTCGTGGCAGCCCTTGTCTACATGAGCAGAATACGTCGTCGCAGTCATCAACTCCTGGAGCGAATGAGTAGACTACGCGAACATTTCTTCACCAACATCACCCACGAGTTTCGCACGCCGCTCACCATCATCCTCGGTCTTAGTCACGAATTGCAAGGATTCACCGGCACTCCAGACGAGATGGACGACAAGGCAAAAACCATCGAGCGACAAGGCAACGGACTGCTTATGCTCATCAATCAGCTACTGGACATCTCAAAAATCAAATCATCCGTGGGCGACCCCGACTGGCGCAACGGTAACATATCGGCCTATCTGGCCATGATTGCAGAAAGCTATCGCGACCTTGCAAACAGTAGGAACATCAACCTGCAGTTCTTCTCGAAAGATAATGTGAATATGGACTTCGTGCCCGACTATGCCCGCAAAGTGCTCAACAATCTGCTCTCGAACGCCTTCAAGTTCACACCCGAGTACGGAAAGGTGAGAGTATTGGTGTGGAGAGAAGAAAACCAACTGCACATCGACGTTTCGGATACAGGAAAAGGAATGGATAAAGAAACCTGTGCACACATCTTCGAGCCATTCTATCAAGGCGAAACCGATATGCGTAACATCGGAACAGGAGTAGGGCTAACTCTGGTGAAGCAAATAATTGACTCGATGAACGGAACCATAACCGTGGAAAGCGAACAAAGAAAAGGAACCACCTTCCATATAAAAGTGCCTATACGAAACCAATGCCGACAACACATAACCGACGAGACCGAAATGAACTATCCGATGATGCCCGATAACGACACCGAAACTCCGATGGATAGCGATAGCGGAAATGATAATGCTAACCGACTGCTCATAATAGAAGACAATTCGGACATCGCTGCATATATCGGCTCACAGTTTACCGACCGATACGACATAGCCTACGCCAGCAACGGCAACGAAGGAATAGAAAAAGCTCTCGAACTCGTGCCCGACCTCATAATAACCGACCTGATGATGCCCGGCATCGACGGTTTGGAACTGTGCCGACAGGTACGCAGCAACGAAATCATCAACCACATTCCCATCATCGTTATAACCGCAAAGAGCAGCGAAACCGAACGAATAAAAGGAATAGAAGCCGGAGCCGACGCCTATCTATACAAGCCGTTCAACACAGACGAATTGCTCACGAGAGTTGAAAAACTGCTCGAAGGACGACGCATTATGCGCGAAAAATTCGGAGGAGAAATGATAGAACAGAAAGAAAACAATTCTGCCCACTTCAACGAATCCGAACTGCGCTTCATTTCGAAGGTAACAGATGCCGTTTATTTGCAACTAAGCCGTAGAAAGGAAATAAATGTGTCGCTCATAGCATCGATTGTTTGTATGAGCAACAGCCAGTTCTATCGAAAAATAGTAGCTCTGACAGGCTATACTCCCACTGCCTATATTCAGCGAATCAAAATAAAGAAAGCAAAACTACTGCTGGATGGCGACCCAAAGATAAGTTTTGCAGAAGTGGCCGACAAGTGCGGGTTCGACGCATATCCAAACTTCGTGCGAGCGTTCAAAAACGTGTGCGGAGTTACGCCTACCGACTATCGGAAACGAGAAAACCTGTAAAAACCCAACTCTAACGCCCTGAAATATCCGAGAGTTTTTATGCGAGTTCGGTTTGATAGAGACTCCCACTCGGGCGTTCCGCCCGCATGTAGGGACAGACCCCGTGTCTGTCCGCCCCTGACGCGACAGGACGAAATATGTTATGCGGTCGGTAGACCGAATTGGCATGGGGCTCGGACAGACACGGGGTCTGTCCCTACATGCGGGCTAACGCCCGAATTGGCATCCGTTGTTTATTACCCATTGACTCATCGGAGGCTTAAGCAGATTCTTAAACCGAACTCACGTAGTTTTTCGTCCCAACTTTGGGAAAACGTCCCGCAGTTTGTTTTGACTCGTCCTAACTTTGGGAAAACGTCCCGCTGTTTGTTTTGACTCGTCCCGACTTTGGGAAAGCATCTCGCTGTTTGTTTTGACCCGTCCCAACTTTGGGAAAACGTCCCACAGATTGTTTCGACTCGTCCCAACTTTGGGAAAACGTCTCGCAGTTTGTTTCGACCCGTCCCGACTTTGGGAAAACGTCTCGCAGTTTGTTTTGACTCGTCCCAACTTTGGGAAAGCATCCCGCAGTTTGTTTTGACTCGTCCCAACTAGTTGGAAAGCATCCCGCAGATTATTTTGACTCGTCCAACTAGTTGGAAAGCGTCTCGCAAATTATTTCGACTCGTCCAACTACTTGGAAAACGTCCCACAGTTTGTTTTGACTCGTCCAACCAGTTGGAAAGCATCCCACAGATTGTTTTGACTCGTCCAACTAGTTGGAAGGCGTCCCACAGATTATTTCGACCCGTCCAACCAGTTGGAAAGCATCTCCGCAATGCGAAACCTTTATTCCAACCCCGAGACGAGCTATTTGTACATGTAGAGCTGAAGGATGGGATAAAGGGCGGCTCGCAAACGAACTAAAAAACCGTCGCCACAAACCTGAAAGAGCTTCGGAGCAACCCGCACGAAATGGTATTGAAGACGAATGAACGAAACAGGGTCGCGACGCGTTTCGAGATACATAATCAGTCGAGCTTTTAGAAAATCGGGGGCGGCAGACTGAATTTGATTCATCAGTTCGAACCGTGCACCATAGAGCGGCAAAACCAGTCGGCGAGTACTGCGATAATGCCCCATTCCCCACACCAAAGCGTTCAAAGCGTTGCGCCAGGAAGGCAGACTGCGATGGAAATCTTTATAGGTTGCAGCATCGGCGTGCCGACGGAAATTAACCAGAACAGAATCGAGAAACACTATGCTGTCGTGAGCCGCAGCGGTTATGCAGAGCGCGGCGTCGTATATGGAATGGCGAAATATCGGATGATTGTCGGGCGGCAGTTCGCCGAGCAACTCGCGACGGAAAAGTAGCGTATGGCCAGGCAGGGCGAGAAACATCATTCTGAAAATGCTCGTGTTGCGCGGCCTACTGTCGAAGTGAGCAAACGAGCCGTCGGACGAGAACGGGCGGGAGTGACAGCTGCACATCATATTCGGCCCGATAGCCCGCATTTGTTCGGCTATTTTGTGCGGTTCCCATATATCGTCCTGGTCGGAAACGGCAATAAAACTGCCCGTGGCCCTTCGCATCGCCGAGAGAAAATTGCCGTTAACACCGTGCCGCCCTTCGTTTCTGAAAAGACGGATAACTGAATAATTGCGAGCATAACGCTCGAGGATAGTCCAGGTGTCGTCGGTCGACCCATCATCCTGCACTATTATTTCGTGAATCGGATAAGTTTGCGCAATGATGGAATCGAGCTGTTGCTCAATGTAACGCGCGCCGTTGTAGGTGCACAGAACAATTGAAACCGTGTTGTTCATTGGTAGAGATATTCAATCAGTAGCGTGCCGTTCCATATTGCGAGCCACAATGTGAGCGCAGCGAGCAAGGTTCGCATAACAATTCGCGGCCAACCGGCGAGGCGAGGCAGAATGAAGGCCATGCCGAGGGGAATAACGTAGGCCCAATGAGCGGTCATGATGTAAACCTCGTTTATGCCAAAGCCAAATACAAGATGAAGCAAAACGTCGAGCGCTAAGAACGACAGGGCCGTTTGCATGAGCCTGTTTCGCCGTCCCATCCACGCACCGAGAACAAAGAGCATAACAAGCAGGGCTTCGACAATGTAATTGAGCACAGAGTCGTAGCAAACAATAACCGGGCGGTTGCGCATCACGTCGCCAAGCAGATATCGACGATGGAGCTGCAACGATTCGCCGAAAAAATTCTCCTTTAAAGTTTCTGTGCGCGATGTTGTCATGTCGGTCCAATTCAGGAATCTCTTCCTGCTTATCGGTTCGCCGGCATTAGCGCGGTCGGGTTGCATCGCCCGAAGTTTTAACTGCTTCTGCCGATGTGCCCGCCAGAATCGGGTGAATGCAGCGGTGCGTGCCGAATCGTTTGCAATACTGGTTGTGTCGTTGAACATCTTTCGCAAGCTGTCGCGCTCGGCTCTTACGACCAAACTGCGCTTAATCTTCGCAACTCTCACGCTTTCGGCCACGAACGTTTCGTGTTCCCATTCGCCAAAGAGCGCAAGACCTATCGCGGGGAGAATAACGGCGGGGAGGATGAACTTTAGTCGGAAGAATCGCTTTCCATTCACGAAGAGCGCAGCCAGAATAATCTTCAGTCCGTTATTGAGCGATATTCCGGCCGTGAGCAGAAACAGCGCCACGGTTTGCCAGGCACGCATCGGTACACCGTTGCGCATCATCTTGCCCGAAACATAGAGCGTGAGCAACAGTGCGAAGAGCGACATCACGAAATGGTCGGGACACACAGCCGCCAGCATCACGTGAGCGAACGAAAAAAGCATTGCCGAAAGCGTTGCAGCCTCGAAAGTGCTTGTGCCGATTAGCTCTTTGCATATTCTGAACATCAGCACGAAGGCCCACACCGAGCACACAAGCAGCACCGCTCCGACAACGAACTGTGCGCAGTTAATGCCCGTAAGTTCCATCAGGGCACGGTTCAGAACATAAAGCGGATAACAGAAGAAAGCGAGCAGCGGGTGCCTATTCACGTCGAACGCCGTTGCCCAGCTCGAAACCACGCAATAGGTTAGCGGGTCGAAACCCGAGATATGAAATCCGTCGATGAAAGTTTTGCGATAGTTCCCTTCGGCAGAAGAGAAAACGGGGAAATATCGCGCAATAACCAGCGCCTGAAGAATAATCTGCCAAACAAGAAACGCGGCTGTTGGCCAACGCTCCTCACGACGAATACCGGGCACACTGCTCATCCGAGAAGATACATTGCAATCTGCCCGCCGTTGTAAATCCACAGCCACAAGGTTAGCGCGACAAGCAGAATCCGCATAACGCGCCGCGGACCGTAGGCCAAGGCTCGCATCGTGTAACCCAACGCAATGGGAACGATGAACGCCCAGCCGGCCGTCATGATATAAACTTCATTTATTCCGAAACCCATTATTATATGCAGCGTAACATCGAAAGCGAACCACGCGAGAAGCATCGCAAAGAATCGCTCCCGGCATGCAATCAACGAGCTAAGAAGGAATAAAAGAACAATAAGACCTTCGATGATATAATTGGCCGTCCAGTTATAGGGCACGAATATCGGTCTGTCCCACGACACATCTTTCAGCAAATAATTCTGATGCAGTTGGAACGATTCGCCGAAGAAATTCTCCTTTAAAGTTTCCGTGCGCGAGGTTGATACGTCCATCCATTTTCCCACTCTGCTATCAAAGGCCGCCCTGCCCGTGTGCGCGTCGAGCCACGCTTTGCGTTCGGCCAGTCGGGCTTTGAATTTCTTTGCATTCTTTTTCAGATTGGCTCGCTCGATTTTGTGAGCAACCTCTTTCTGCGGAACCTCGAACGCATAATATTGAGCTTGCTGAATGCCGACTAGTATTCCCAGCGGAAGCAATATTCCCACAAGCAGATTCTTCCATCTGAAGAACCGCCGACCATTCGCAAACAACGATGCCAGAAGAACCTTAACGCCATTCGACGCCGATATTCCGGCCGTGAAAAACATCAGTCCAAACGTTTGCCACGTTCCCATTGGCTTGCGTTCCTTCATTTTCCGCCCTGCAATGTAGAGCGTCATCAGAAGAAGCATCAGAGAAATTATAAAATGGTCGGGCGCCATCATCGGCAGCATCACATGCGCAAACGAAAAGAGCAAGAAGGTGAGCAGTCGCGCATCAAACGGTTTCAGTCCAACCACCTCGCGCATTATGCGATACATAAACACGGCCGAATAAACCGTAGAAACCACCAGCACTACGGCCATGAAGAACACCGCGAAGTTGGTTCCCAGTTGTTCAATCATCCAGTGGTTCAGAAGATAAAACGGATAGAGAATACTAAGATAAAGCGGATGCCGAACCGTTTCGAAATGGATGCGCATGCCCGAAATAGTTATCCACGACCAGCAGTCGTATCCCGACAACCGGAAATTCTCCAAGAATATTGTCCAGAATCCGCCGTGCGCTCCCATCGTGTAAACCGAATAATGACTGTAGATAACCAGCGCATTAAAAGCCACTGCAATAAAAAGTACAGCTAACGCCATCCAGCGTTCTTCTTTCTTTATTTTGAATAAACCCAGTGCTGACATTTTTCTATAATCTTATTTGAGTTTTAAGGTTTCTTGCGCGACAAAGTTAACATATTCTTCAATATACTCTACGCCTGTAGCTGCGCCGCACGGCTTAACGCACCGACCGCCACCATCCAGGATTAACGCGCCGTTTCGGAATAAAACGCCTAGGCGCTCCGGCAGTAAGAACGGCATTAGCGTCCTCGGAATGCGACGTTCCGGCGATAAAACGGCATTAGCGTTCCCGGAACGCCGCGTTCCGGCGATAAAATGGCATTAGCACTCCCGGAACGCCGCGTTCCGGCGATAAATTGCCGTTAGCGCCCCCGGAACGTGGCGTTCCGGCGATAAAATGGCGTTAGCATCCTCGGAACGCCGCGTTCCAGAGATAAAATGGCGTTAGCACCCTCGGAACGTGGCGTTCCGGCGATAAAATGGCGTTAGCGCCCTCGGAACGCGACGTTCCGGCAATAAAATGGCGTTAGCACTCCCGGAACGTGGCGTTCCGGCGATAAAATGGCGTTAGCACTCTCGGAACGCGACGTTCCAGAGATAAAACGGCGTTAGCATCCCCGGAACGCCACGTTCCGGCGATTGCAAACAAAAAATAATTAGCATTATTATCCACGACTCGCGTATTAATAAAACAAACAAGGGTGCGCTCCCACAACGGGACGCGCACCCTCTTGCGTAGATCGCTATCTACTAGAAAGGAGAAGCCTATTTCTTTGGCGGACGGTTCACCTTTTCGTCGGATATGAACGTGATAGTCCGCCTGTATTCCGGTCGAGCAAAAGTCCTTGACCCATTACCATCTACCAATATGGAGCCGGGTATTATTCGCAGCATCAAATTGTGCGTTGAGGTTGTTCCGCCGAATGAGAGAATGTTGTCTACAAAGAACAGCTGTTGAACCGTATGGTCTTTGTCGGCATAATGAAGTTTGAAAACCGGCGGAACGGGGTTGATTAAGAATTGCGCCGGGTCGTTCTGATAGAACGAAATCTTACACTTCAGATCAAAGTTCGGAGCCGATGCCAACGCACCCTGCAGAAGAGTGTTACTGGTGTTCGGTACAAGAACCTTGCTCGGTAAATTCTTTATTATGAGAATCGAATCCGAAATAATCGACCATTCCACCTTCAAAGAATCGTATATCGGCCTACCGGTTTTCTCATCGTTCTTTCCTGTGTAAAAAGTCATTTTCCCATGATAGTCGCCCTTAACCTCCTTTAGGGCCGACTGACGCTCTTCGGGCGTTAGAGTTCTAGGCCACCAACTTGGGTCGCTGTCACACGAAGTGAAAGCCAGAACGGCAAATACCAGAATTGCCAAATACTTAAATGTTTTCATAATTAAAAAATCGTTTGGTTTGTGTTTACGCCCTTTTAAACATCCATCGGCCATAAAGATTGCTTTTCGCCCTGGTTAATTGATGTTAAGCCAATCGGCCCCTTATCATCATGTTCCATATTTTTGCCACGTTTTTTTAAGCTTCATTCAAGCAATTACATCTATCCTGACGCATTTATACGGATGAATAACGATGAGAAGTGCATCAACACAAGACAAGGAGAAACAAATAATAGAACTCTTCGTGCGAGATGAAAGTTCGGCGATGGACAAACTCTACAACGAATATGCCGACAAGCTCTTCGGAGTGTGCAGGCGCTATCTGACAGACTACGACTCAGCGCAGGACGCACTACAAGATTGCCTGATAAAAATCTTCACACAATTCAAGAGTTTCGAATATCGAGGCCAAGGCTCGCTGTGGGCCTGGCTAAACAGAATCGCCATAAACGAATCACTCCTCTTCTTGAGAAAAGAAAAAACATCGGCATTCATCAGAACAGGAAACGAACTCCCCGATACCTGCGACGACGAACCGCCCGTGAACGACATCCCAATCGAAACAATTGCCGAACTCATCAGAAACCTGCCTAAAGGCTATCGAACAGTGTTTAACCTATTCGCGCTCGACGGATATTCGCATAAAGAAATCGCCCAAATGCTGGGAATAAAAGAATACACATCGGCATCGCAATATTTCAAAGCGCGAAACATGCTTGCAAGAATGATTAAGCAATACAGACAGAAACAACAACAATGAAAGAACAATGGACCAAACAATTGCGCGAAAAAATGCAGGACTATTGCCCTAAAGCGCCCGACGACATGCTCGCCAACGTAAAGCGCGAACTGAAAAAACAAACCGTCCTCAAACGCGCCACCATCCGAAGACTAACAGTGCTGCGCGCTATCGCAGCCACACTCTTCGCGGCCCTGGCTGGAGCAACCATATACATTCTCAAAAACACTACACCCGAGATAACAAAACCAACAGCCAACGTTCCGGCAAACACAACAACCAATCACCCCCAAACACTCGCCAATCAACCCGAAACGCTCCACGAGTCATTCACAAAAGCGAGTCGTACGAAAAAGGAACTCTTCCAGGATGACGAGCAAGTCATATATAAGAACCATGAAACCTATTGCCCCATCGGAAATGAATCCCTCCAAATAGAAACTCCTAAAACCGAGATTGCCCAGGCTGAAACTTCACAAATCGAAAATCAATCACCACAATCGCCTGAAGCTGTTCTCGAAAAACATGCCAACACCCCCACACAGAATAAAAAAGACAGACATCTCCCGGTTGACAATCTCCCCAACATTAAAGCCGAACAAGCCTACGCTCCCCTAAGCATCGACGCTTATTTCACCGGCGCCGGAACAATCAATCAATCCGCTCTTCCACCGCAATACTATGCCTCAATCTTCGAACCCGAAAATGAATTGATTGCCAAAAGCCTTCTCAAAACAAGCACCACAATACAACACGACCAGCCCGTTAAGTTAGGTCTCTCGGTAGGTTACCCCATAAGCTCGCACTGGACCTTGCACGCCGGTCTTTCCTACACCCGTCTCTCCGCCCGAATATATCGCTCCACCATTTTACAAACAATCACCACAAAACAGCACCTCGATTATATCGGCCTGCCCATAGCCTTGAGCTACACTCTCGTTTCCACCCGTCGAGCAAGAGTTTATCTCGCTGCCGGAACCGAACTGCAGAAACTCGTCAACGGGAAAACATTCAGCATTTCCTCAGAAAACGACGGCGATGCAAACAAAGCCTCCGAGACTACGAAACTTACCGAATCGCAACTGCAAATGTCGGCCAACATCTCAGCCGGACTATCCTACATCGTTATCCATCCGATAGCCATCTACGCCGAGCCCGGTCTGTCCTACTATTTCAACAACGACTCCCCATTGCAGAACTACTATAAAGAACGCCCATTAAACTTCAATATCAATTTCGGCGTACGAATTAACCTCTAAATAATTCCACGCCCGTCTTGGAAAATGCAACTCAACTATCGGCATTTTTCTTGCCGATTAGTTCCTCTTAATTCTGAAAGATTTTTGTTTAGTCGTCATTATTTAGTTTTGCTCTTATCTTTTCAACTGCTTGGCATTTGTCTATGATAGAATTCTTATTCCCGAAGCTTTGATGGCGTTCTTATTCTCGAAGCTTTGATGGGGTTACGCCCAAATGAGTTTGCAAATAGCGAGTGAAATAGGCCATGGATGAGAAGGCGTATCTGTCGGCAATCTCGGAAATCGAAAGATTACTATTGCGTAATTCACGTTGAAGGTCGGTCAGCGTGTAGTGTGTAATCCAATATATCGCACTGTATCCACTCACTTTCTTAACCGTTTCGGATAGATGCTTGGGCGAAACGAAAAGCTTTTCAGCAAAGTAAGGAATGTTGCGATGCCGACGATAGTTTCCTTCGTCAAGTAACTTGAAGAAAGCGAAAGTTAGCGCTGACGACTGGAAGGTGATTTCGCGCGAGCCGTAGATTCTTATCGAGAAATCGAAATTATCTAGAAACAATTGCCAGAGGGCCGATTGCATTATTTCGCTTCTGAAATGATTGCCCTCGATGCTTAGAAGATATATTATGTTTTCATAATCGTGATGCCAACGTTCTTGTTCAGCGGGAAGAAGCTGCATTATGGGTTCGACATTTAGCAATAAACAATAGCGTACAACATAACTCGACCGTCGACCCGACATGAGCAGAAAACGTTGTGAAAGAAAGAATCCTTCAACAGCAAAGTCGTTACTGGATTTAAAATTTTTCATCAGTTCGCGATTGCGAAGAACAATCACTGTTCCTTTGCGAGCTTCTTTCTGCTTGCCGTTATATTCAAAGGTGCAGCTCCCCGATGTGCAGAGTGCATAAATAATCATGTCTTTCGTTACGTCGTCTGATATGAGAGCCAAGTCATTCGTGCGCAGAATCCATTTATTGTCGTATTCTATCATAATTGTATCTCTATGAAAATGAGCGATTAGTTATGTCACAAAAGTACTAAATAACTATGGTTTTATTGCTCATGACTGCTAACTTTTCTTGTATTCGTCTTTCTCAATTTGGTCTCTCATGTGGCTCTGGAAAAGGGTTTTTAAAGATTTGGCTACCTTTGCGAATACTTTCAGAAAGGTCGAAAGTTTCAATTATAGCAACAATTTGAAATCGAAATATGAGAAAGATTATTACCCTTTTCCTTGCTTGTTTAATAACGAATTGCCTACAGGCACAAAACGACACTATCCGGCACGAGGTTCTACTCGAAACCGACAGCGGGAATATTGTGATTGCGCTCTATAATGAAACCCCACTCCATCGCGATAACTTCTTAAAGTTGGTAAAGTCGGGAGCATATAATGGTGTTCTTTTCCATCGGGTCATCAAAGATTTCATGGTTCAAACTGGCGACCTCGGTTCCCGGAAAGCCAAACCGGGACAGCAACTCGGCGACACTCCAGAAACCTATTCCATCCCAGCCGAAATTTGTTATCCCAAGCTGATTCATCGTCGCGGTGCCGTAGCCGCTGCTCGTGAATCAGATGAGGTTAATCCCGAGCGTAAATCGTCGGCCTCGCAGTTCTATATCGTTTGGGGTATCAAATATTCCGATAGCCAACTAGATTGGGCACAGGAAAGACTCAACGTATATACAGGCGGAGCAGTGCAAATGACTCCCGAAATTCGCGACATCTATAAACAACAAGGCGGCACTCCTCATCTCGACGGCCACTACACAGTGTTCGGAGAATTACTTGAAGGATTCGAAGTGGTCGACAAAATTCGTAAAGCATTGGTCGACGAGAACAGCAGACCACTTACCGATATTCATATCAAACGAGCAACAATTATAAAGTAGTTTACCAATCCCCTTATAAGCGCCGGTTCGTTTTAAGATAATTTTCACAGCTTAAAACTTTAACCTAATTTTGTAGCGGAAATATTGCAAGTTATGAATGCTAATGAGAAAACGCTGAATACATTCACAACCCGTGTCAGGCAAATGATTCTCCAATATCAGGAAGTGAAAAAAGAAAACACCCAACTACAATCCATTATAGAACAGCGTGACAAGGAAATCCAAGAACTTCAAGCAAAACTCTCTCAAGCGCAAATCGACTACAATTTCCTCAAAACGGCCCGAATGATTGAAATCACAGACAGCGACATGGAAAATGCTCAAAAAAGAATTGCAAAACTCATCAGGGACGTAAACAGATGCATCACAATACTTAGTGAAGAATAAGTCTGAAAACAAATGGCAAACGATAAATTGAAAATCATACTCAATTTTGACGACACAAAACTATCCGTCACCATTCCCCGCGAAGACGAGGAATATTATCGTTTGGCAGCCAAACAAATAACGAGCACTGTAAACACATACTCTTCCATTTTCAAAGAACAAAAAAGAAAGGAAGAAATCCTATACATGTCTATGCTCGACATAGCGCTGCGCTATCAAAAAGAAAACGCACGAAACGATACCGCGCCGTTCAATAATATTTTAGACCAACTCACATCCGAGATTGAAGATGCTCTGAAAAAACAGTAAATAAAAACTTTTTAAACAACAATACAGATATAATGAATATACTATCCATAATCATCGCCATTGTGTGCCTCATCATCGGAGGTGCAAGCGGATATTCAATCTTTCGCTACTTGATAAAAGGAAAATACAACACATCCATAGAACAAGCTAAGAAAGAAGCCGAAGTAATCAAAGAAAAGAAACTCCTCGAGGTCAAAGAAAAGTTCCTCAATAAAAAAGCCGAGCTCGAAAAAGAAGTCCAAACACGCAATCAAAAAATACAGCAAAACGAGAATCGACTCAAGCAACGCGAAATATCACTCAACCAACGGCAGGAAGACATATTCCGCCGCAAACAAGAAGTTGAACAACAACTGCAGAGAATCGAAAACGAAAAGAAAATACTGCAAACAAAGCACAACGAGCTCGACAAAATGCAAGATATGGAGCGAGCCAAACTAGAAGAACTATCCGGCCTCAGCGCAGAAGAAGCAAAAGACCGACTGATTGAAAGCCTCAAAGACAAAGCCAAACTCGACGCAGCATCCTACATAAACGAAATAGTTGATGAAGCAAAACTCAACGCCAACCTCGAAGCAAAGAAAATCGTCATCAGAACCATACAACGTGTAGCCACCGAAACAGCAATCGAAAATTCAGTTAGCGTTTTCCATATCGACAACGACGAAGTAAAAGGACGAATCATCGGGCGCGAAGGCCGAAACATCCGAGCCCTCGAAGCCGTAACAGGAGTCGAAATAGTTGTCGACGACACACCCGAAGCCATCGTCATTTCAGCCTTCGACCCCGTTCGTCGAGAAATTTGCCGACTGGCTCTACACCAACTCGTGTCCGACGGACGAATCCACCCCGCAAGAATCGAAGAAGTTGTGGCAAAAGTGAAAAAACAATTAGACAACGAAATAATTGAAACCGGAAAACGCACCGCAATCGACCTTGGCATACACGGTCTGCACCCAGAGTTAATACGAATAATAGGTAAGATGAAATATCGCTCATCCTACGGGCAAAATCTCTTACAGCACGCACGCGAAACAGCCAACCTCTGCGCCGTTATGGCCAGCGAACTCGGACTGAACCCAAAGAAAGCAAAACGAGCCGGACTGCTGCACGACATCGGAAAAGTGCCCGACGAAGAAACCGACCTTCCACACGCACTCTACGGCGGTAAGATAGCCGAGAAATACAAAGAGAAATCCGACATCTGCAACGCCATTGCAGCACACCACGACGAAGTTGAAATGACAACTCTACTTGCCCCAATCGTTCAAGTATGCGACGCCATCTCGGGCGCACGCCCCGGAGCTCGCCGCGAAATCGTAGAAGCTTATATCAAACGCCTCAACGACCTCGAATCAATCGCAATGAGCTATCCAGGCGTAACCAAAACCTACGCCATCCAAGCCGGTCGAGAGTTGCGAGTAATCGTAGGCGCCGACAAGATAGACGACACAGAAAGCGAAAAACTAAGCAGCGAAATAGCCACAAAGATTCAAAACGAAATGACATACCCCGGTCAAGTTAAAATCACCGTCATTCGCGAAACCCGTTCCGTGGCCTATGCAAAATAAAAATCTTCCTTAAAAGGGGGAGATTCATGTAATCAAAATCAGTCCGGAGGTGAACATCATTATCAGTGTTCACCTCTTTTCTTTTGTTTATTCTCCAAACAACCATTAAAATATTCTTCATCCTTTCGCAAGACTCAATAGCACTACCGTTTTATATCCTCTAAAAATTCAGAAGAGCATATATCTTTTTGTTTTATATATACGGAAAGTTCCGAACATTATTTACATTATTTTTTATAACTTAGGAAAATTCCGGAAGTAATTTTCATTACTATATTATAGTTCCGTAAAATGCCTAGATTAGTTTACACTATTTTTTCATAATCTCGGAAAGTTCCTAGGATAGTATATCTTATTGTTTTATAACTTCGGAAAGCTCCGGAGATAGATTATGCTATTGTATTATAATTTAGGAAACTTCCAGAGATAGTATATTTTACTGTTTTACAACTTCGGAAAGTTCCGGAAATATATTATACTATTGTTTAAGTGTTTCGGAAAGCTACGAAGATATAAAACGAAATAGGATGGTAGGATATTTAAAGATTTACCCTCACAAGTAAAATCGGATAGGATAATAGATGATTAAAAACAAGAAAGACAATATTCCTTTGAGTGAAAAAAATCGTGTTCCGATAAAAAGTCGGGAAAGATAACAAGAGTTTAACGCCGCAACTTTTACTAGCACCGAACTCACGAGTATTTCTAATAATCGATTAGACGTAAATGTTTATTTTTGCAGACAACAAAACACAAGTTTCTTATGCAAGTCAGGAGTCATCTATCTATTCTAGTTCATGATTTGGCAAAAAAATATGGCGCCAAACAAGCTCTCACATTTAAAAATTTCGGTAGCACTACATGGAAATCGGTTTCGTGGAATCAATTCTCGTTTCGAGTGAAACAGGTTTCGAATGCATTACTCAACATCGGACTCAAACCGCACGAACGCATCGGCGTGTTTTCGCAGAACTGCATACAATATCTCTACACCGACTTTGGCGCATATGGCGTAAGGGCGGTTAGCATCCCGTTCTACGCAACAAGTTCGGAAGAGCAGATTCAATACATGATTCAGGATGCAGGCATAAGATTCTTGTTCGTTGGCGAGCAGGAACAATATAACAAAGCCCACAGAATATTCGCCCTCTGTCCGGCGCTCGAACGGATAATCATTTATGATTCTAGTGTGAGAATCAGTACGCACGACCCACACGCGCTATATTTCGAGGATTTTCTGAAGTTCGGCGAGAATCTGCCCCGTCAGCCCGAAGTAGAAAAACTGTGGGCCGAGGCGCAAATGAACGACATGTGCAACATTCTCTACACAAGCGGCACAACAGGCGAGGGAAAAGGCGTTATTCTGACTTATAAAATGTTCGACGCCGCCCTCGAGGCCAATGGCAAATGCGTTGCGGTGAGCAACAAGGACAGGATAATCAACTTCCTTCCGTTTACGCATATTTTCGAACGCGGCTGGGCCTATCTCGCCATGAGTCAAGGGGCCGAAATGATTATAAATACCGACCCGAAAGAAATTCAAAAAAGCATGCGCGAAACACACCCCACGTGCATGTCGGCCGTACCCCGATTCTGGGAAAAGGTTTATGTTGCCGTGAAAGAACGAATCGAAAGCTCGTCGCCCATGCAGCAAAAACTTTTCAAACACGCACGAGAAATTGGACGGAAACGCAACATAACCTATCTCGCACGAGGGAAACGTGCGCCGCTGAACATTGAGCTAGAATATCAGTTACTCAACAAAACCATCCTCAGCATTGTTCGCAAACAACTCGGATTAGAGCATCCCAACATTTTTCCAACCGCCGGCGCTTATGTCTCGCCAGAAGTGGAAGAATTTGTGCACAGCATCGGAATAAATATGATTGTAGGCTACGGACTCACCGAAAGTCTTGCCACCGTGAGCTGCGACCGCAAAGGCGAACCGTTTACCGTGGGTTCGGTTGGCAGGCCAATCGACAGCATATCCATAAAAATAGGCGCAAATAACGAAGTGTTGCTGAAAGGTCCGACCATCACACCAGGATATTTCCACCGCGACAAAGCCAACCAACAAGCGTTCGACAGTGACGGATTCTTCCACACAGGCGACGCTGGATATATAAAGGATGGTGAACTCTTTCTCACCGAACGCATAAAAGACCTGTTCAAAACATCGAACGGAAAATATGTTGCCCCGCAAATGGTGGAGGGAATGCTGCTCGTCGACAAATTCATCGACCAGGCCGTTGTGATAGCCGACCAGCGCAAGTATGTTTCGGCATTGATTGTTCCCGAGTTCCGCCTGCTAGAAATATGGGCTAAAGAACACGATGTAGAGTTCGAAAACCGTGAAGATTTGTGCCGCGACAAAAGAGTTTACAACATGATAATGGAACGAATCGAAACCCTACAGCAACGACTCGCACAGTACGAACAGGTGAAATGCTTCACCCTTCTTGCCCACCACTTTTCGCTCGAAAGCGGCGAGCTCACCAACACACTCAAGCTACGCCGGTCGATTATAAACAAAAACTTCAAAGAAGTAATCGACAAGATGTACGAGGAATAAAAAGAAACACCATGATTACAGCTGAACAATTGAAAGACATACAGGAACGAACCGAAGCTCTACATCGTTATCTGAACATCGACCGAAAACGCATCGAGTTCGAAGAAGAACAACTTCGCACACAAGCACCCGATTTCTGGGAAGACCCTGCAAGGGCGCAAGAGCAAATGCGTAAGGTGAAGAATATCGAAAAATGGATAAAGAGTTACGACACGGTTCGCATGCAGGCCGACGAACTCCAACTGGCATTCGATTTTTATAAGGACCAGCTTGTCACCGAGGAGGAAGTCGACGAAAATTATGCTCGGGTGGTTGAATCTATCGAAACTCTCGAACTAAAAAATATGCTCCGCCAGGAAGAAGACCCCATGGAATGTGTTATGAAAATAAACTCCGGAGCCGGCGGAACCGAAAGTCAAGACTGGGCCGAAATGCTAATGCGAATGTACATGCGCTGGGGTGAAGCACACGGCTATCGCGTCACCATATCCGACATTCAAGACGGCGACGAAGCCGGAATCAAAAGCGTAACCATGAAATTCGAGGGCGGCGAATATGCCTACGGCTATCTCAAAAGCGAAAACGGCGTGCATCGACTCGTTCGCGTGAGTCCATTCAACGCACAAGGCAAACGCATGACTAGCTTCGCCAGCGTATTCGTATCACCTTTGGTTGACGACACTATTGAAGTCTACGTAGACCCCGCCCGCGTGAGTTGGGACACATTCCGTTCGAGCGGTGCCGGCGGTCAGAACGTGAATAAAGTCGAATCGGGTGTCCGTTTACGCTATCAATACGAAGACCCCGACACAGGTGAAAAAGAAGAAATTCTCATCGAAAACACCGAAACCCGCGACCAACCCAAGAACCGCGCAAAAGCCATGCAACTTCTCAAATCGCAACTCTACGACCGCGCAATGAAAAAACGCATGGAAGAACAGGCCAAAATCGAAGCATCGAAAAAGAAAATCGAATGGGGAAGCCAAATCAGAAGCTATGTGTTCGACGACAAACGAGTGAAAGACCATCGAACAAACCATCAAACATCCGACGTAGATGGAGTAATGAACGGCAAAATCGACGACTTCATCAAAGCCTATCTAATGGAATTCCCCACAACCGAAACCGAATAGAATAATCTTAAAACAAACATCATTATGAGTCAAAAAAGCAAACTGAATCGCAAAAGACGCGAAGAAAAACAAGAACGACAGGCACGCAAGGTGTTCAAATGGATAGTCATCTCACTACTCGTTCTCGCAGTGTTGATAACAGCTTTCTATGAATATATGTTAAGCTAATGAGTGGCTTTGAAATAGAACGGAAATTTCTTGTGCGAAAGAATTCCAACTGGAAAGCCATGGCGAAATCGTCTACCCGAATCAAACAAGGCTATTTCGCGGCAGAAAATACCGTTCGCATCCGTATTCGCGACAATCGAGGCTACCTCACAATAAAAGGTCCATCAACAAATGGTGGACTGACACGCTATGAATTCGAGAAAGAAATATCTCTCGATGAAGCTGAAAATCTGCTCAAACTTTGTCAAGGCAGTATAATTGACAAACGTCGCTATCTCATCGACTCCGATACTCATACCATCGAAGTAGATGAATTCTATGGCGACAACGAAGGTCTTGTGCTCGCCGAAATAGAACTGTCCAGCGAAACTGAATCTTTTTCCCATCCCGCTTTTCTTGGTCCGGAAGTCACCGGCAAGAAGAATTTCTACAACTCCCAAATGCGCTTCTTCCCTTTCAAACTTTGGCGCGATCAACTGTCTAGGGAATACTGGTGAATATGATTAAAGCTAAACCTTTTATTAAGTGGGTTGGCGGTAAAAGTCAACTTTTGGAACAACTAGATGCACAACTTCCCGTTAATTTTGCCGATTGGAAAGATGCAACATATATAGAACCATTCGTGGGCGGCGGAGCAATGTTGTTTTATATGCTACAACATTATCAAAACATCAATCATGTTGTGATTAACGACATAAATACGAATCTTACAATATGTTATTCTATCATACGCAACAATCCGGAGCCTTCAATGTTCCATTCGGCAGATATGATCGCCCATTAAGCAACACCTCGAATTTCAACGACTACACGAAAGACATCTTCAACGAACTGATAAACCTCCTGAAATCCGAATGAAAATCTATTCTCGCGAGGTGGCGATTCAACGAATGAACTCTTTGGCAAATCAAAACAAAGAGTTTTTTTTCATCATAAGCTACGACACAAAACAAGCTTACATAGAAGAACTTGCTAACATCGATAATGCTCGATTACTCTTTTCATTCCCCGACCTTAGCAACGCACCTTCAGCAAACATTCAATACAAAAACGACATTGAATGGAAAATGATTCCGCCCAACAGAAATGCCTACAATCGTAGCATTGAGTACGTGAAAAGCAATATTCGCGCTGGAAACAGCTATCTCACTAATCTAACTTGCCGCATGCCTATCGAAACCAATCTAACGATGCACGATATATTCCAACGCTCTAAAGCCCTCTACAAATGCTGGCTGCGCGACAGATTCGTGTGCTTCTCGCCCGAAATATTCGTACGGGTAGACGGCGAAATCATCAGCTCCTTTCCCATGAAAGGCACCATCGATGCTACGGTTACAAACGCCGCCGAAGAACTGATGAAAAACCCGAAAGAAGCCGCCGAACACGCAACCATCGTAGACCTCATCCGAAACGACCTAAGCATAGTGGCCAACAGTGTACGAGTTGAACGTTACAGATACATAGACCGACTAGAAACTAATCACGGCGCTATTCTTCAAACCAGCTCCGAAATACGCGGCCATCTCGCCCCCCCCTACCTCCATAATCCCGGCAGCATGCTCTTCGCCCTTCTTCCAGCCGGCTCAATCACCGGAGCGCCCAAACGCAAAACTGTGCAAATAATCAGCGAGGCCGAAGATTACGAGCGCGGATTCTACACCGGCGTTATGGGGTACTACAGTCACGGTCGCCTCGACAGCGCCGTCATGATAAGATTCATCGACCAAGAAGATGGAAAATTTTTCTACAAGGCCGGAGGCGGAATAACCGCCCGAAGTGATAACGAAGCCGAATATCAAGAAGTAATCGAGAAAGTTTATGTGCCGATTTATTGAAACTATCCGTATTGAACACGGCCGAGCTCACAACCTTACTCGTCACGAACAGCGCATGGAAGCAACCTGCCGACATTTCGGATTCCAAGCTCCGCTAGCCGAGTTAAACCGTATTTGCAATCACCCTACCCTCCCCCGTAGACTCTCAAAACTCCGAATTGTCTACGGCCCCGAAGGAATCGTCGAAACAAGCTACACTCCATATTCCATACGAAAAGTAGACACCCTAGGGCTTGTAGATGGATTCGATATCGACTATTCCTACAAATTCCTCAACCGCAACTGTCTCAACCAACTAAAAGACGGCAACTCTCATTTCGACGAAATAATAATCGTGCGCCACGGCCTGATAACCGACACATCCTACACGAATCTCGCATTCTTCGATGGTCGTACATGGTTCACTCCTCGCACTCCCCTCCTTCCCGGCACAATGCGCGCTCGCTTACTCGAAGAAGGTCGTCTCACACTGTGCGACATTCGTCCTTCCGGGCTGAACGTTTTCAGTCATGTTGCCCTCATCAATGCAATGCTGAATCTCGGCGAGCTGCAACTCCCTATCAATCGAATAACAAACCGATAACCCCGGCATCACCCCTAATTATAGTGCAATATGGTAATCCTCCCCTGCCCCAAAAACGACAAATGATCACGATCAAACGTCAATCAAATCAATCATTAAAAAAAATATTTCCCCCATAACACATCTAAGAAGGCTGAATATCTGTTGAGAACGACATAACCTTTTCCCTCTGTTTTATAGCTCTATTAAAATACTATTAACTTTGCACCAAAACCTTTCACAAATCAAATAAATTAAGAATGGTAACTTCTCCGATTTTTACTCGTCTTTAGACGAGAGACGAATACAGAGATAAGCGTATGAATTATGACTCCAATACTGCATATCTTATAGTTCGACCTAGATAAACGAATCATATGAAACACAATTTATTTGTATCACTGCCTATATTGCTCACCCTGATGATTCTATCGTCATGCGATCCGATTGGAAATCTTTTTTTCAACAAAACCTTCTATGCCGGAAAAGCGGAGATGTCCTTTTCTGCCGATGGAGGAAAAGATGAAACATCTATTGTTAATAGTAGCCATAAGCCGGTTAAAGGAAAAACAGGTTGGAGCTTCAGCCAGGTTTATATAGTTGATGAAAAAAATAATTCCCAAGACATATTACTTCAAGATAAGGAGGAGGAACTCCCCAACGAAACGTATATGGTAGATGCCGGTTGGGTAAAGTTCTATTATCCGAAAAAAAGAAATAAGATTCGAGTGGAAGTTGCTCCCAATCCGAATAAAGAAATGCGGAAACTGATTTTTGATGGAGGTGGAGGACCAGTCTACTACATAAAAATAGTTATAAAGCAAGCCGGGAAAACCGACTAGCAAATAGATTCCCCCCATAACAAATCCAAGAAGGCTGAATATCTGTTTAAAACAACATAACATCTTCCCTCTGTTTTATAGATCTATTAAAATACTATTAACTTTACACCAAACATTTCATAAATCGAATAAATTAAATATGAAAAAAATTATTATTTCACTCACTCTGCTGAGTATGTTTGTATTCACTGCTTGTCAAAACGACCAGAATGCTCAAATTGAGAATGATGCTACAGAAAAGGTATCGCAGTCTTCCCAATTTTTAGTAACTCCCGAGGAGGCTAGACAATCTCTTAAAAATTTTATGGATGATGTTGCAGCTCAAACTCGTGGTAACAATAGTACGATTCGTGAAATCGATGAGATTATCGATCTAAACAAGTTTCCATCCACTCGATCTACTTCTCCTCTAGTTAAATCTATCGGAGAAGACTTCTACATTGCAACTTTCAAAAACGACAAGGGATATGCACTCTTATCTAAGGATAAGCGTACTTCTCCGATTTTTGCCGTTTTAGATGATGGGCATTTCTCTATTGATGACCTGGAAGAGTCTATAAAGCGGCTCACGCTCTTTTAGAATTACAGGTACGAGGTAGAGAGGCTGAGATGAGATATTATCATAGATGGATTAATGATAATGATAAGGATAAGATAATAGGCCTAAAGTCACTGATGAAAATGTTGATTGCTGGAATCCTTATTATGACCACATTAGAGATGGATGGAGGATGGTCCGATTCGCTGAACCGAGATTAAATACTAAATGGGGACAAAACATATCAGAAGATAAAGCAACTTTATACATAAATAAAAATGGAGCTCCCTATGATTCCGTATATAAGGTTAATAATGTTTCCACAAGTATTTGTGATAAAAGTAAAGTAGAAGCTTATGGTTGTACACCAGTAGCATATGCACAAGTTATGTATGCTTTACGTAACGAGAATGGTTTCAAAGATCTTAAATATACAAATGGGGAACCTGTTCTCTGGAATAATATGAATCCTGATAGATCTTATCAGATACAAGAAGTAGAACGTTTTATAGGATGGATAACTGCTAATTGTTCACCAACTTATTTGAAAGAGGGGACGATGGTTTTTAACACCAATGCAAAAGATTTTATGCGTAAGATTCTTGACCCATATATAAACTTCACGTTATCAGAACTGTATTATGTGGGAAGGTGATTTTAACGGCTATGGGTGGAAAGAGAGTCAAAAAGTTGTAGAGGAGTTTTTTAAATATCCCAAATGCTTTGTAATAATGACCGGCAGTCCCCAAATATTCAGTAAGAGTTATCATACTTTTGTTATCGATGGTATGGTAGAGCTACATAAAGATGGTGTTAAAGGAAGTGGATTTCTAGGTACCGGTCTTTTCAGCAAGACACATTATGGAATCCGCCATCTTTACCATGTTAATCCGGGATGGAATGGAAAACATCGTGGTTTTTTCCTTTATGTGCAAAACGTAAATAATGAATTCGATTACTACAGTAATAAGCATATGAATTATGACTCCAATACTGCATATTTTATAGTTCGACCTAGATAAACGGAATCATATGAAACACAATTTATTTGTATCACTGCCTATATTGCTCGCCCTGATGATTCTATCGTCATGCGATCCGAATGGAAATCTGTTTTTCAACAAGACCTTCCGTGCCGGAAAAGTGGAGATGTCCTTTTCTGCCAATGGGGGAAAAGATGAAACATCTATCGTTAATAGTAGTCATAAACCGGTTAAAGGAAAAATAGGTTGGAGCTTTAGCCAGGTTTATACAGTTGATGAAAAAAATAATTTCAAATACATCTTACTTCAAGATAAGGAGGAGGAACTCCCCGACGGAACGTATATGGTAGATGCCGGTTGGGTAAAGTTCTATTATCCGAAAAAAAGAAATAAGATTCGAGTGGAGGTTGCTCCCAACCCGAATAAAGAAATGCGAAAACTGATTTTTGATGGAGGTGGAGGACCAGTCTACTATATAAATATAGTTATAAAGCAAGCCGGGAAAACCGACTAGCAAACAGATATACCCTTATAACACATCGGAAAAGGCTGAATGCTCAATTGAAAGCATTCAGCCTTCTTCAGTTCTTTATGAGGGGAGAGAAAGCGGAATCACAAGCGTTATTCGTCGGAGAGAAGCTTAGCTATTTCGTCGTCGGTTTTCTTTATCCGCGAGCGACAGAGTTTAATCAACGACTGCGCTCTTTTGAGTTCGGCGGTAAGAGAATCTAGGTCGAGCGAACCTTGCTCCATACGGTCGACAATAGCTTCAAGCTCGGTTATCGCCTTTTCATAGTTCATTTGTTTATTCATAAGTCTTGCTGTTTTACGATTGATTCTATACTTCCTTTTGAAAAACGGGTGAGCAGCGTGTCGCCCGATTTAAGTGTAGAGGCCAAGCGCACAACGCGCCCGTTATGGAGAGTTATGCTATAGCCCAATTTCAATAGTCGGTCTGGATTATTGGCTTGTACCCGTTGCTGAATAAGTTCGAGCCGATGTTGCTGCTGCGTTATCCTATTACGTACCAAGAGCGGCAGGGAGCGAGTAAGATTATCGAGCCGTCGGGAATGTTTGTCGAGCAACTCGTGAACGACAGTACTCAAGCGATGCGAGTCGGCCTGGATTCGTGCCTGCTGTTGGGTTATGAGGATTTTCACTAGAGCCGGAGTTTTGGAGATGATGCGCCCTATTCGTTGCTGCTCGTCGTCGATTCGGTTTCTTATAAGACTAGTCATTCTGCTTTCCGCTTCACCAATGTCGTTCCATGTTCGGAGAAGGTGATCTGTGAGGAATGAAGCAGCGGCGGTGGGCGTTTTAACGGATGTGTGCGAAATCATATCGAGAATGGACTGGTCGCGCTCATGCCCGATGCCTGTTATTATCGGCAGCGGAAAGTTGGCCACGTTTTCAGCCAGCTGGAGAGTGTCGAATCCGGTTAGATCGGCCGTTGCTCCGCCACCTCGGATAATAACCACGCAATCGAACTGTTCACAACGTTTGTTGATTTCGTTAAGCACCGAAATCACGCTATGTTCAACCTGTTCGCCTTGCATCACGGCTGGGAAGAGGCGGGGTGTAAAACTAAGGTTGTGAATGTTGTTTTGCAATTGATGGACGAAGTCGCCGTAGCCCGCTGCTGTTTCCGACGAGATAACGGCTATACGTTGCGCGAATCGCGGGAGAGTAAGTTCGTGCTGTAGGTCGAAAACACCTTCGTCTTTCAGACGGCGGATTATTTCGAGTCGCTGCCGTGCTATATCGCCGAGGGTGAATTCTGGATTGATATCGTCGACAATCCACGAGAATCCATATCGCTGGTGGAACTGCGCATGCACTCTAATAAGGAGTTTCATTCCGGCCCGTAGATTCTGCCCGGTAACTCGTTGGAATTGTTCGCGAAGTGCAAGCCATGCAGAGCGCCAACATTTAGCCGAAGCCTGGGCTATGGGCGTGTTTGTTGCTTCGTCTTTCTGTGTTAGGCTAAGGTAAAGGTGCCCGCCGTTTTCACGACTTTCGGCGAGTTCGGCTTCAACCCAGAAAGATTGCGGTAAGGCGGTCGAAACAAG
Organism: Prevotella micans F0438; assembly: GCF_000243035.1. Lineage (NCBI taxonomy): Bacteria > Pseudomonadati > Bacteroidota > Bacteroidia > Bacteroidales > Prevotellaceae > Prevotella > Prevotella micans. The sequence continues at coordinate 327,814 of NZ_JH594521.1, read as the reverse complement.
GTCGGCCACGAGAGAGTTAAGTTCAAAGAGGGAGAGATTTCTCATTGTTCTGTCGAGGAGCGGTTGCTTTGATAGGCTTTCCAGAAGTCGGGAATGCCGTAGCCGAAGACGTTATCGGGATGCTCTTTTCTGTTGGCCGAGCTGCGCACAATATCTATGATTTCGAGGGCTGTTTTTTGCGGCAATGCTTGCCACAAACAGGCCACCATACCCGCAACAAGCGGACAGGCGAACGACGTACCGGTGTCTTGGATGATGAAACCGCGCCCCGACACTACGCTGGTTGGACAACCAAAGGCCATCACGTCGGGCTTCACTCTACCGTCGGTTGTCGGACCGATTGAGCTGAATGCGGCGTTAAGACTGTCGGGGGCTATTGCTCCAACCGTGAGAATATCGGGTGCATCGGCCGGTACACTGATTTTTTTCCATGTTCCCATCCCATCGTTTCCGGCACTGTTCACAAGTACAATTCCTTTGCGGGCCAGCATAGAAGCAGTGCGCGATATTAACGCGGTTCTACCGTCGAGGTCTATGTAAGAATAGTTTTGCCGCTTGTCGTCGAAATAATGATAGCCCAACGACGAGCTGATTATATCGGCGCCCACCGAGTCGGCAAATTCAACTCCGGCCGCCCAGAAATCTTCTTCGGCCTGCGTTTCGGTTATGAAATCTTCGCATCGCAGTAGCCAATAACCAGCCTGCGGAGCCGTTCCCACGAACACCGAAGGTTGATTAACGGCCATCGTAGAGAGCGTTTTGGTACCATGGTCCATATGGCGGAAAACATCATTATCGTTATCGGTTCCGCTCACGAAGTTGCGCGTGCCCAGGATGTTCACGTTCGCGAAGGTAGGCATGCGGTCAACGTTCATGAATCCGGCGTCGAGCACGGCTATGCTGATTCCTTTTCCAGTGAATCCGTGGTTATGCAACTGTCTCCCGTTGAAGCCTTCTATTTGCCGGCGCGCAATTCCATAGTAGTCGGTTGCGATTGAGTCAAGCAGCATCAGCCGGTCTTGGAACTTCACACGCAATTGCTGCGGACGAATCGAATCGGGCGACGCAAACACCTGTTTGTTTGATACAACAAACGGCAATGCAGCCAGCGCTTCGAGTTTGACAATATTATTTCCACGTACCAGAGCTGTGTTGTTCCACTTGCTCAAGGCCACAATTTTCAAACCCGATTTACGAATCTGCCTGAGATAGACTTCCGACACGGGCAGGTCGGTTGAATCGATTATGAGTTTTTGTTTTGTTCGTCGCTGCAACGCCCGTTTCGAGAGAAACTTTTCGGGTTGAGCAATAGAACCCGTTGTGCCAACCTTATCGCGAAAGGCGATTCTGTACATATAGGTCTTTCCGCCGGGATAGGCCACGAGTCGGCCATCGCTCGACTGTGCCGACAGGCTTGCCATGGCTGTGAAGAGCAGCAGGGAAAGGATAATGGTTTTCATGCGAGGGCTTATGTGTTTTTAGGTTCAAGAATCTGCCACAGAGGGTCGGGCGGAAGAGGGGAAGTGACACTTATTATGCGATGCGAAACCGGATGTTCGAACTCCACGTGGCGACTAAGAAGCGATATGCCTCCGTCGGGATTCGAACGGTGTGCGCCATATTTCAGGTCGCCGCGGATGGGACATCCCATAGTTGCCAGCTGACAGCGAATTTGGTGATGTCGACCCGTCATAAGATTCACTTCCAGTAGCGTGTAGTTGTCGCCCTCGGTGAGCGTGCGATAGCTAAGAATCGCCTCTTTCGACCTCGGCATTTCGTGTTTATAGGCATAGCTTCGGTTTTGGTTTTCGTTTCTCACGAGCCAGTCAACCAGTGTTGCCTCGGGTTGCGCAGGTTTGCCTTCAACTATGGCCCAGTAGATTTTGCGCACCATTCCATGTCGAAACATATCGTTGAGTCTGACGAGTGCCTTCGAAGTTTTGGCAAACACCACGTTGCCGGCCACCGGTCTGTCGAGCCGATGTACGGTGCCTAGGAAAACATTTCCGGGCTTGTTGTATTTTTCTTTGAGCCATTGCTTAACGATTTCCGACAACGGTGTGTCGCCGCTTTTGTCGAAATGCACTAATTCGCCGGCCTCCTTGCAAACAATAATCACATGATTGTCTTCGTATAACACTTCCATAAACCTGTAGATGAAAAAGGCAAAGGGCTTTTCGTTGCTCCTTTGCCGTATTTTTTTTCTGATTCTTTAGAAATCCATTCGGGTAGAATCAGGTATTCATTCCACCGTCTACCTGAATAACCTGCCCTGTGACGTAGCTCGACAAGTCGGAAGCCAGATAGAGTGCTGTGTTTGCAATATCTTCAACCTGTCCACCGCGACGGAGTGGAATTTTTGAAATCCATTCATTACGGATGTCGTCGGTGAGCTGTTGAGTCATTGCCGTGTCGATAAATCCTGGTGCGATGGCATTGGCGCGAATACCTTTGGGTCCCATTTCCTGGGCTACGCTCTTTGCCAGAGCAATCATTCCGGCTTTCGATGCGGCATAGTTGGCTTGCCCGGCATTACCGTGAACGCCCACCACGCTGGCCATATTGATTATGCTTCCGCCGCGCTGGCGCATCATCACCGGCACGCAGGCGTGTATGAAGTTGAACGCGCTTTTCAGATTCACGCCGATAACGGCATCCCATTGCGCCTCGGTCATTCGAAGCATGAGTCCATCTTTAGTTATTCCGGCGTTGTTCACAAGAATATCCACGCTTCCGAACTCTTCCTTGACCATTTTAACAACCTCTTCGGATTGGGCAAAGTCGGCCGCATTGCTCGAATAGCCTTTCGCTTTCACGCCTAGAGCAGCAATTTCGCGCTCGGTTGCCAAACCTCCGCCGGCTTCGTCGATAACCAAGTCGGTGAAGGCGATGTTAGCTCCTTCCTGAGCGAATTTCAAAGCGATGGCTTTTCCTATTCCACGTGCAGCTCCTGTGATGAGCGCTGTCTTTCCTTGTAGTATTCCCATTGTCTAATTTCTTTTTGATGTATATATATAATGAATAATTCTCTCTCGTTTTATCTCTGTTTTTTCTTGTTATGCCCCAGTGCGCCATAAACAACTTTGGCCACCATCGGCCGGCTGCTTTCTTCGGTTAGCCCGTGTCCCAAACGCCCGTAAATGAAGGGTACTTCGAGTCCTTTTATGCAATAGTGTGTAATGTCGGCCACAAGTTCCACGTCTTCGATATCGAACTCTCCGTCGGCTTTAGCTTCGGTATAGACCTTTCTGAAAAGTTCGATTTCGTCTTCGTCGAAATTCTTCCTAACCTTTTCTACCATCCATATATTACGGAAAAATTCGGCACGCAGATTACCATTTCTCATCACCGTTTCTTTAATCATGCTCAGGTGTGTATAGATGAGTTCGATAATCTTGTCTTGGGGTGAAATTTTCTTTGCGGCTACCTCATCGAGCTTGTCGGAGAGGCGTTCCAGTTCGCCTTCAATGACTGCGTAGTAGATGTCTTCCTTACTTTTAAAGTAGGTGTAGAGTGTTCGTCGTCCTTTGTCAGACGCCTTTGCAATATCGTTCATCGTAGTGTTTGCAATGCCGTTTTTGGCGAACAACTGTCTAGCTACATCGACAAGTTTTTGTCTCGTTTTGGAAACAGACATATCTCCTCCTATTTTTTGATTAAATGGCATTTGCACGTTGCAAATGTTGCGTGCAAATGTATTGCTTTTTAAATTCTCTCCAAAAGATTGTCCTTGTCGGGAGACCGTCGGCGCCCGGCTGAGAGGATATAGTAATAGATATGAACGGGAGAGGAGTATTCATACGGTTTAATCTTATATCGAACCGCTTGTTCTAAATCAAGAAGACATGTGAACTTTTGTTCAGACAGATTGATTGATATATCTTTGCCGACGTGAAACAGTTAGCAATACATTTCCAGAACCCGATCGCACAGGCGCTCACCCCTATGACGCAGAGAAATTTCGATTTCTCTGTGATTTTTTCGTCCAATAATTTGGTGGGTTCGGAAAAAGTGCTAACACACACACACACACACACACACACACACACACACACACACA
>NZ_JH594521.1:301001-323384 GCF_000243035.1 Prevotella micans F0438 | reverse complement strand
ACACACACACACACACACACACACACACACACACACACACACACAGGCCAGACCTATTAATTAGCTTTTTCATACGCGCGCGCGAGGCGTGTCGTAAACCCAGCATACACGGGGATTCCGAGAGGTTTCTCCGTGCCTTTTTTCGTGCCCTTTCAGTAGCCGCACAAGATGGATTTAACGGAGATTTTTTACTCAAAAATGATATAAATATGAATAGAAAAGGATTCAGAAAACAAACGTATGTATGCCCTTCTATCAAGGTTTTCCATACAAACCTCGAAGGTCAATTAATGCAGACCTCATTCCCCAATGACGGAGGCCATAATAAAGCCGGTGACGATGGAGATCTTAACGCCAAACAAGATCTTTTCGAATACGACGAAGAAGAAGATAAAACCTCACACACATGGGAACTTTAATGACAAAGAGTTTATAACTGAAAAGAAGATTAAGATGAAAACAAATGCATTATCTCTGATTTCTATTGCCGCTCTGCTCTTATTTACAGGATGTACGAGCGACGAAACAACAGACAGAATAACGAAACCCAAAAATCCCGATACAGATGGTCTAACAGCCTTTGTAGTCGAGGATAATAAGCCACAAACCCGTACTACGGGTGAATATGACGGTTCGGGCATCAACTTCTATTGGACAGCTGACGACCATCTTTGGGTAAACAATGGTACTTTGAGGAAAGATGTAAAGAATAATATCGCCGACTTGCTTGTCCCCAACCCTAATATTCCGACCGGTGTTAAAAGAGCTGCTACGGCTAAGTTTTATTTCGACGGAACGTATGCCGCTAACAGCTATTATGTGCACTATACCGGATTACTCGGTACCGGAGATAAAGTAAACTTTTCTGCAGTGCAAAACCAGCCTATCCCCAATGATGCATCCCATCTTCATGCAAGTGGCGACTGTGGTACTGGCCTTGCCCAAAGGGTAGAGGGGCGTTATCATTTTACGCTCAATCATAAGGCCTCTTATCTCACCTTTATTCCTTATTCTACGCAAGAATCTGTACGCGAGGGAGTGCTTACCGCAATACAGATTACCGCCGACCAAGCTATCGCCGGTCAGTTCAACTTTAACGACAACGGCGTCGTACTTAGTTCTCGTCCTGTAGCCAACTCCTCCACTATGAGCATTTATCTCAAACTCAATAATTTTGAAATTCCCACAAGTCCCGACCCTACAAAGAACGCAAGCATCATTGTATTGCCACCGGGAAACTATAGCAGGATTGACGTTGAATATCATATCCACAGTAACGCTACCAATATGACAGGTATCATCTTTAAGCGATACACTGGAGTTAACCTCGCAGCAGGAAAGAATAAAAAAGTTTCTGCTGATTTACAGGTAAAAAACTATGGTGCATATAATACTAATACCTTCCGTGAATGGAGTTCTCCTGCAAATGGTTGCCCCAATGTAAACGAATGCTACTGGTATTTTCTGCAAGGATACCCCACCTGGGATAGCAAAACGCTCTGGGAAGCCAACGGACATCTATATACCGGTGGAATGTGGTTCTTAAAGAGAAGCCAAATCTCAGGCTTTAATGCAAGCCATTATGGGGGAGTCGATAGGACTGCTCTTAACAATCCACAGTATGAGATTGCTCCTTATTCTACTAACGGACACCCGAATTTGGCACTCACGAATAGATTCTTCTTTATGCCTGCTTTAGGCTATGGTTATGTTGGAGGAGGAATAGGAGGTGCCGGACGCTATTGGACAAGTACCAACAGAGGAGGTAATACAGCATATGTTTGGGCATTTAGCGCAACATCAGTAGGTGTAGGCAACAATATTTATCAAATGCTGATGCCATGGTGGATTGTACAATAATATCCTCAACACCAATAATCTCAAAATAGAATAAAAAGAAGGCTTCCCAACTTTGGGAAATGGCGCTGGAGAAAAAATCATCTCGTCCCAACTTTGGGAAGCCTCAAAATAGAAAAAAAAGAGTCGTCCCAATTTTGGGAAGACGCAAACGAGAAAAAATAGACGCTTCCCAATTTTGGGAAACCTCGCCAGAGATAAAAAGACCTTTTCCCAAAATTGGGAAGCGTTGCCGAAGAAAAAATCACCCCGTCCCAAAATTGGGAACACACAAACAAAAATAAGAGAGCCCCTCCCAAATTATTTTTAACTAATTATTTAAATCATGACACTTAAGAAATTCTATTTCCATCAGCTCCGCCACGTGGAGCACTTTCAATTCGCCGAAAGAGTGTTGCAGCTCTGCAAAGAGGCGAACGTCGAGAAATTAACCGCGGTGCTTAAACCGCTTAGTGACGCAATCGCAGCCGAAGACGAGGCACTCAACCAGTCGAAAGTTCTGTTCGGAACCGAAGACCTCGTGAAGCTCGACGACGCACGAGACAAAGCCTATTACGCCCTGAAAATGCTCGTTGGAATGCATCTCAACTCCGACGACGAGGAAACCGTCAAAGCCGCCAAAAGGCTCCGCGAAGTCATGTCGCGCTACCCGAACACCGCAAAGGCCGACTACGACACGGAAACCGGCATGATTAAAAATCTCATTGCCGACACCAAAGAGGACGATATGCCCGCCATGCTGGCCCGTTTGAACGCCATGCCGGCCGTTACGCGCCTCGACAACGCCAACAAGGCTTTCGACGCCGTGTTCCACAACCGCGTTCAGGTGAGCGAAGCATCGGGAAAATTCGATGTTCGCGCACTGCGCTACGCTGTAGACAAGGCCCTCGACGCCGTTCTTACGCGAATAACCGCACTAATTGACCTCGACCCGACCCCGCCGATCGAAAAATTGGTTAAGCAGTACAACTTCCTCGTTGAGTATCGCCAAAACGTTCTGGCCGATCGCAAATCGTCTAACAAATCGGCCCACGAGCGCAACATGGACAAATACGCCGCCCAGCTCGAGCCCCTCTTCGCCGAACTGGAGCGAGAACGCGGCCTCTCGAGCGGTGCCCTCTCGTTCGCCCGCGAGTTCCGCGGAACAGGCCGTAAGCGCGCGTATCTACTGAATGTCGCCGGCAAGAGCCCCATCTGGGTCGTAATCTCTAAAGGCAAACTCGTCGTCGTTCCCGAACCGAGCGGAAAATCAACCGGCAGCGGAGCAAAACATGGCGGCGGGAATGGTTCAAGCTCCGGCTCCGGTGGAAATGGCTCCGGCGGAAATAAACCCGGCGGCGGCTCCCCCAAACCCGGACGAGAAGAAGACCCCGGAGAAGATAAAGTATAGAACTTATTATTCCGTTTATATATATCAATCATGAGAAATAGACCTGCATGCGTCGAGATGATGCGTGCAGGTTTTTCTTATCCCGAAATATGGGGATAAGGAAAATCACATGAAATAAGTATTGTAGTCCGACAGGCGACAGAATATCTTTGTCCCACAAAACATAACACAACAAATCGATGAAAAAAATCTTACGAAAAACACCCCTCAAAACCTTGTTTACGATTTTGATGCTCTGCGTTGCCACATCCCTCATGGCCGACACGCCTACCGGGACGGTGGTGTCGGGAACAATTATCGACAGCCGCAACGGCGAGGCGCTCGCACACATCAACGTGGCCGTTGCGGGCACAATGCTGATGTGCGAAACCGACGCCGCAGGAAAATATAAAATAGAAAATCTGCCTACAGGCGAACTGACCCTCGTGGTGAGAGCAACAGGATATAGAACCGAAAGGCGACAAATAAGCTCTTCGGCCGGCGAAATACTGACTGCCGACTTTGCGCTCGAACGCGACGAAATTGCACTCGACGAGGTTGTGGTTTCGTCTAACCGGAATCTTTCGCTACGTCGCAATGCACCTACGCTGGTTAGCGTTGTCGACACGCGGTTGTTCAACCTCACGCACTCCATGTGCCTCGCGCAAGGACTCAATTTCCAACCCGGTGTTCGTACGGAAGATAACTGTCAGAACTGCGGATTCTCGCAGGTTCGAATAAACGGGCTCGACGGGCATTATTCACAAATTCTAATCGACTCACGCCCCGTTTTCTCGGCTCTTCAGGGAGTTTACGGGCTCGAGCAGATTCCCGCAAACATGATTGAACGCGTCGAGGTGGTGCGCGGCGACGGCTCGGCACTTTTCGGCTCGTCGGCAATCGGCGGCACCATAAACATCATAACCAAAGAACCGGCAGGCAACTCGATAGACGCCTCGCACTCGCTAAATACCCTCGGGAAAAATGCCCAGGATAACAACACAACCGTGAATGCATCGGTTGTGTCGCCAGGCAATAAGGCCGGATTCTCGGTCTACGGTCACAGCAGGCATCGCGACGGATACGACCGCGATGGCGATAGCTTCACCGACCTGCCGAAACTCATCAACAAAACAATCGGACTGAGTGCTTTTCTGCGCCTGTCTACCTACTCAAAGCTAACCCTGCATTATCACACCCAAAGCGAATTCAGGCGCGGAGGCAATCGGCTCGACTTGCCGGCACACGAGGCGAACATTGCCGAACAGCTCGACCACGATATAAACGGCGGTAACATAGCCTACGACCTCTTCGCATCCGAGGGACGCACGCACCTGTCGGCATATGCCTCGTTCGAAAATGTTGACCGTAAAAGCTACTACGGCGGAACGGCCGACGGCTCACCGGCCAGCGTGGCCGACGCAATGAAGGCTTATAGCACAACGCACGACCTCAATGTAATAGGCGGAGCACAGCTTGTTCACACATTCGGTCGACTGCTCTTTATGCCGGCCGACCTCACCCTGGGAGCCGAATACTCGCACGATGCGCTCGACGACCACTCGCTGGGCTACAATCTCGAAACTAACCAAAAGGTGCGCATCGGAAGCGTGTTCTTTCAAAATGAATGGAAAAACGAGAAATGGAGCTTGCTCCTGGGCGGACGATTCGACAAGCACAATCTCATAAAAAGGCTAATATTCAGTCCGCGCGCAAACCTGCGATACAATCCCACGCCCGATATAAACCTTCGACTAACCTATGCCGGCGGATTCCGGGCGCCGCAAACCTTCGACGAAGACCTGCACACTACCCTGGCCGGAGGCGAACGTATTCGTACACGACTCGCACCTAACCTGCGCGAAGAACGCTCGAATAGTGTGAGCCTGTCGGCCGACGCTTACCGAACCATCGGACGAACTCAATTGAATATTCTAGTTGAAGGATTCTTTACTCGGCTCGACAACGTGTTCGCAACGCGCAAACTCGACCAGCCCGACCCGAACGGAATAGGAATAATGGAACGCTACAACGCCTATCGCGCTCTGGTCTATGGGGCTAACATCGAGGGCAAGGCTGTGTTTGCCGAACTCATGCAAATTCAGGCCGGACTCACCATGCAGAAAAGCCGATACGCCGACCCTGTGGAATGGGACGAGAACGCACCGGCCGAACGCCGATTCCTACGCACCCCCGACGTCTACGGCTATTTCACTGCCACGCTCACGCCTTTCCGCAATTTCGCCGCCTCGGTGTCGGGTAATTATACCGGTAGGATGCTCGTTGGCCATGCGGCCGGCTCAGGCATAACCTCGCCCGTGGCTGTCAATGTACCCGATTTTCTCACGGTTAATCTCAAATTATCCTACGACTTCAAACCCTATCGCCAAATCAGAATGCAGATAAACGGCGGTATTCAAAACATAACCGACGCTTACCAAAAAGACATCGACCGCGGATGGAATCGCGACTCGGCTTACATCTACGGCCCATCGCAACCACGCTCGTTCTTCGTGGGAGTGAAGCTCGCTTATTGACGCAGGTGTTATTTCTACTAATCAAGACTGCGGAACACAACACCAACGCGACACTTTTAGCATAACACTTATTCCCGGGATTTCTTTTAGCAGATAATATTTCTTGCTCGAACGCACTAGTCTACCGGTGAGACCTTTGAGCGGACCGAATTTCACGTAAACTTCGTCGCCGACTTTCAAACGAGCCTCTTCCGTAGAGAGAAATTTTCGCATGGTTATTTCAGGATTGCACATGAGGCGAAACTCATACATTTGGTTGTGCGGAATGAGATAGTATTTATTCGGCAACGAGGCTTGCGTGAGCACTCGCATCTTGTGGTCGGATGATTTGACGATGTTTTTCATCTCAGTTTCAGCCAGGGTTTGCTTTACGAACAGCAGATTGTGAACCACCGGACGGAGCACACGCTGCGGCCTGCCGTCGGCCCCTTCGACGTGTTGATATTGCCGAGGAATAAACGTTTCAAGCCCATAGTTTTTGAAATAAGCCTCTATTTCGAGTTGTTTTTTTGTGTAGAGGCTTATGGCGAGCCAAGGGTGCCCGTCGTCGACAATTAGGTTTTCGTCGTTATCCATGTTGTTGATTATCGGGTTGCAGGCAAGGTTTGAGTTATTCCTTGCTCGCGATGATTTATAATGACTTCAACACCGTATTTCCGGTTGAGATGCTCGGCGAGATGCTGTGCGCTGTAGACCGACCGATGCTGACCGCCGGTGCATCCGAAAGAGAACATCAGGTCGGTGAACCCGCGCTGAAGATAACGCTCCACATGATGATTGGCAAGCTGATAAACGGGTTTGAGAAATTCAAGAATCTCGCCGTCGTCTTCGAGGAACCTTATTACGGCTTCGTCTAATCCGGTAATCTTTTTATATGGCTCGTATCGCCCGGGATTGTGTGTGCTTCGGCAGTCGAACACATAACCTCCTCCGTTGCCCGATGTATCTTCGGGCAATCCTTTGCGATAGGAGAAACTGAATACTCGCACTCGTAGCGGACCACGCCCATCGTATTTCGAGAATGTTGCCGGGCCGTCGAGCGGATGAGCTGTGTATATGTCGTGCTGTGTAGTTCGGAATCCGTCGGTTCTGTTGGCGGCCGGTTCTTCTATCTGTGCGAATTGCGGCAGGAGAGTAATCTGGTGTAGAAGGTCGGTGAGATACGGATAAGGGAACGTTTCGGCTGGCAACTCCAAGAGGTCGCGCAGATTCTGAATTGCCGGCGGAATTGAATCGATGAAGTACCGTTTACGCTCGAAGTAACCCCTGAATCCATAGGCTCCGAGCACTTGCAGCGTGCGAAACAGTACGAAGAGCGACAGACGTTCAACGAAGTGATGCTTAGACGGTACTTCGGTGTAGTTTTTCAAACTGTTATAGTATTCGAACACCAGTTCGCGCCTTAGTTTGAAAGAATATTTTGCGCTGGCTTGCCAGAGGAACGACGCTAAATCGTAGTAGAACGGGCCGCGCCGTCCGCCCTGAAAATCGATAAAGTGCGGCGAGCCGTTTGAGTCGAGCATTATGTTTCGGGCCTGGAAATCGCGGTATAGGAACGAATCCATCCGTTCGGCCGTGAGATCTTTTGCGAATAATCGGAAATTGGCTTCGAGTTTAGGCTCGTGAAAATCGATTTCAGTTGCTTTGAGGAAACAATATTTGAAGTAGTTTAGATCGTATAGCACACTTTCAGTGTCGAACTCGGGTTGCGGGTAGCAATTTGAGAAATCCAGTCCGCGTGCCCCTCTGAGTTGTATGTTGGGCAATTCGCGTATTGTCCTCCGAAGCAATTGCTGTTCTTTGAGGTTATATCTTCCACCGGCTTCACGCCCGCCTCTTATGGCGTCGAAGAGCGACGTATTTCCGAGGTCGGTTTGCAGATAGCACGTTTCATCGGCAGACACGGCTAAGACTCTGGGCACAGGCAGTTGGCGTTGGGCAAAATGGTTGGCCAGATAGACAAAGGCGTGGTTCTCGTCGCGACTTGTCCCAACAACTCCGATGACCGACTGCCCATCCTTGTCTACTATACGATAATAAGCACGATTGCTTCCCGCACCTTCCAATCTTTCAATGTTTAAAGGCGACTTGCCTCGCCATGAGCTGTATAACTCAAGTAGTTTCTTCATTATCGTCGTCTTTTAGTCGTTTAATGATTTCTTCGGATTGTTTCTCGCCTCTTTTTCGTCTTTCGTATTCTCGCAGAAGTCCGTCTATGAGTAATAACACTACCAATATTCCAGCTGTTATCCAAAACGAGCTTGTGATGTAGTAGAGAAGTGAAATCACAACGAAAAACAATAAAAATTCTTTCCAGCTTATTTTGATTTTCATGCAACAAAGGTAGTATTTCATGCCGAAACTCGATTTCCAGGGCAAGAACGTCAGCATTTATCGGACAGACACGGGGTCTGTCACTACATGCCGCCTATCGGCCGAATTGGCATTGTGCTATCGGTTGCTGGCGAATCTGTGACGAAAAATACTATTGTATTTCTCGCACTCGAATGCAATTCAAAAAGCCGCAACCCATAGGTGGGTTGCGGCTGTACAGAGAGTTAGGATTCTTCGCGTCCCAATTATTGGAGGCGAAATGAAAACAAAGGGGCTACTTTATTATTGTCGTCTTCTTGCCGTTGATGATGTAGACGCCCTTCTGGAGTGACTTCAGACTGCGGGCTTTATCCAGAACGAGCTTGCCATCTAGAGTGTAAACCGTGAAGGATGACTGACCGTCGGCCTGCAAAGCGTCTATCAGACTGGCTACGCTAATCGTAATAGGATCTGATTCTGAACCGTCAAAATAAACTGCCGTGACGCTGTAAGTGTGATTACTTGTTCCGGCGTCGGCCGAGTTATCAATAAACGTGAGCTCGGTGGTGTTAATCTTGAATTCATTGTCGCGATAGATGTTGAAACTACTAGCTCCAGAACTTGCCTCGAAAGTTGCATCATCTATCATGAAGATGAATGCTTGAGCACCTAAAGTGATATGGTGAATGGCAAAATAGCGGGTGCCTTGTGGAACCTTAACGCTGATTTCGGTCCATGTGCCAGTGCTCTGAGTGTAAGTATCGCCAATCTTCTGGAAGTCGCTCGTGGCGTTACCGGTCGACGAAGTCATTACTTCAAATGATTCTGTTCCAAAATCTTTACCCTTAACATTGTTCACCCAGAATCTCACAGTTTGCTCCTTACCTGAGAGCTCCGGACTGATGAGCCAGTTATCGGCATCGACGAAACTCTGACCTTCAACCTGATAGATTGCTACTGCAGCTTTGTCGCCAGAGTGTGGGTCTAGACCTTGACCAGCTTGGAACATATCTGATGGTTTCCAGTTAATGAATGCGAACTCTTCACCCTGATGCTGATAGCTACCTTGTTGCGTTATGCTGCCTGCCTTTCCTTGGTCGGCATCTACGGTTGTCCATCTACCAAAGTCGAGTCCCCATGCTTCATATTCTTCAAAGTCGTCATTTACAGTCTCCTGTGTCGAAGCAGGAGCTTTCCACGTTAGTTCAACGTTAGGTTTATGGTTTCCAGTATTCTTCAAATCAGTCGGAGCTGCAACATTTGCCTTTTCAAGGGCGATGGTTGCATTGGCTACATTGTTGTCAGGGTCAAGATCACCTTGCATTATTACTTCAGCCTTGACATTGAGACTTGTTGCCTGATCGAGAGTGGTAGTTCTATAGGTTACAGGAATCTCAATACTCTTGGCATAACCAATTTCCTGGCTGATGGCAGATTCGTGTACAATCTTATTGTTCACGCTAACCTTAACCTTTGCGTTCTCCACCTTATCGAGTCCGCGACCGGTCACTTTGAGTTTGAGGTTAGCCATCTGGCCTTTCTTCAAATTATCCGGCGCTGTTAGTTCTATGTCGGCATCTTTCTGCAACGGATCAGCGATGTTGATGTTATCCACATAAATTGGAGCGCTGCTCATGTCGCCGCTTGATATTGCTTTGATATACAAGAATACATAGTCTTCGTTTGCAAGCGATGCAGGAAGATTCACAACCACATTATTCCACTCTCCGGGATTCGGCTCGTTGGTGAAATCGTGTGTCCAAACAGCTGGATCAAATGTTCCGTCTTTATGACGAATTAGTATTTCGAGTTTACCAGGAGCTGCAGCCTCGCCTTGATAATCAAAAATTAGCTTTGGACTTATCGCACCTTTAAAGCTTAGCTTTCCAGGGATAATGCTTGAATGGCCTTCTTCTTTGGGGTGGAAGATAAGCGAACCACCATCATCGTCAACAGATACTTGTTTGCTGATACCCCACACAGTACTCTGACTCGAGGCTTCCAAAGCAACAAATTTACCCTCTACGCCGGCATCCTTGAAGCTGTTGTGATATGGCAGAACATAGGGCTTTCCAACTATTAGGGAAGCTACTGCAAATTGGCTGGCTCCGGCAGAGTTTTCAGCATTCACAGCCCATTTCGCATAGCCTTGTTTACCGTCATTATTATTTAATCCTGTGACAGTATATTCGGTTGTATTACCAGAAACAGAGCCCAGTTTCTCCCCTAGTTTATTATCAGAAGTCACTTGGTATATATTGTATGTAAGTTGGCCTAGAAGTAGAACTCCGTCATGCTGTCCCGTCACATTGTTCCAAGTTATTTTTGCTGATGTAGTATTGTCTATTGTTTTCGTTTCAGGAGTATTTGGAATATCCACACCAACATAAACCTTTGTTTTTTCCTTCAAGCCATTGCCCTTATCGTTATAGGCTATGACAGAATAGACATTATAACCAGCTAAGGCATTATCATCAGTAACAGTTTGGATCGAACCCAGTGCGGGGGCTGTTATATCCTTAACGAGACGGTTACCCGACTTGACTTCAATCTTGCTTATGTTTGCTAATGCACTGCCGTTACTAGTCTTGTCGGGAGCTTTAAATGTGATGGTCGATTTTAAAGCGCCGGTTGGATCTGGCGTAGCTTTTAGGTCGGTTACGGCTGCCGGAGCTGCGGGATCAGCTGCCAACTCAATACTTATGTCGTCAAGATATAGATAAAATTTGTTCGGATCTGAAACAGCATGGAAGCCGATGTAATATTCACCGTCGGTTACTGGAGTGATTTGTCTTTCGAATTCTTGATATTTTCCTTCGGAGATTTCGGTTTCATGCATCACTTCTTCAGACATGCCTTCAACGGTTGCACTTTTTCCATATTTCACTTCGAGACGCTCTGCATAGTAAGAGCTAGTGCTACTTGCCTTGAATTCGATGTTATAGGTTTTACCGCCTTTGAGTTTGAATGCCGGAGTGATTAGCCAATCGTCAGCAGTGTTTTTCCCGTTGAATCTATAGGCGAATGCCCTACTCTTATTTTCGTTGTCGACCCATTTCCATGTTGACTTATCGCCGTTATTGTCAATGATTTTATAAATTAATGAAGTGCCTTTATCCTCGAAGTTATCGAAGTATGGAGGTTCTAGGATGTCACCGAAGAGCTTATTATCGCTTGATGCCCACTTACTCTTCTTCGTTGTATTCACTGCACAAACGGCATAAGTGTAGCTGGCCAATTTTGCTTGCGAAAGAGTTTCGCTGAAGTTGGTTTGTGTAATGTTATTTGCAACCAGCGTTGTGTCGGAGTTCTTTATTCGATAGACGTCATATGTAAGATTTCCGATATAGCCAGCATGAATACCTTCTGTTGGAGCTGTCCATGTGAGTTTAGTCTCTCTTGTTGCTTTATCGATATCCAAGGTTATGTCGGTGACCGGTTTTGGTGTGTCGTAGCCGATGTATTTCTTCACCTTAACCTTCGGACCATCGCCTGCATCGTTTGTTATTATTATTGTGAACACATACATTCCATCTTCATCCACTGTTGCAGGGGCATTGACTATAGCGCCCGGTAACGTATGCTGGTATTTAGCAATCTCTTTACCATTTGCTGTTATGCTGTATTTGAGATCACCGGTCAGAGGTGCACCACCAAAGGTTTTACTCGGGGCCTGGAAAGAAACCGTACCAGTTTTTTGTTCATTTACGAACGTCAGATTAATATTATTCGCAACATCGGGGGCATTATCCACAGCCTTATCCTTAGGAATAGTCATTCCGACAATATTCGTCAAATTTTCGAATGAACTAACTTCCGTGAGATGAGCATCGTTAAGATCAATCGTGTAGAGAGCTGAAATTCCGTCGACATCCGTAGTTGCCCAATAGAATTCATCGGTTTTCGGATCAATTTCTCCGCTCTGGAAATAATAGCTTCCCTTATCATTTTTGATTTGCAATTTGGTTGAACCTTTCAGAGTTTCAGTGCCTGTGGTGCGGTCAATCTGATAGAGATTCCCATCGTCTGCAACCCCGAAGGCGCGTCCGTCACTGGTTATACCTAGCGCAACATAAGTATGCTGGGCAGGTGCTATTGTGGTACGGGTAAGCGTAGCATAGTCGATTTCACCCCATTCCATGCCTTGAAAATCTGCCGTGAAAAACTCACCGAAAATTTTACCCGTTGTTGGGTCGCAGGCAGTTTCTAAGGCAACTAAAGAATTTGAGTTCTGTAGTAACTTCTGTTCGACAGTTAAATCCCATGTATAAATGTCGAATGCATAATGATAAACCCAAATAAGTCCCCAGCCGGCTAAGCTAGCGTCATAATAGATACCATGCAATTCGTCGCCAACTATACCACATCCACCATTGAAAAATCCCTTATTATAGGATACAAGTTCTGTAAGATTAATGGTTGGCGTCGGATTAAAAGCATATATTCCTGTCAAGTTTTTCGAAATAACATTTCCCAAAATCGTTAAGTTCTGATTAATCATCAGCGGGGTAGTCTTGCGATTTACTCTCATCACAGTTACAGGTTGCTCGGAGAATGGGCTGATAGTCTGATCGCAGAATTTCCCTTTCAGTAGCGGGTATTCTTTCTCAACATCAATTTTTGGAGTTGAGCTTTTCTGACCTGGCAGAAGTTTTTCCGCCATAAAAGGAATCGGAGTCATCGGCCTGATTTGCGCCGATGCTGGTAAAGCTGTTGCTATCGCAACGATGCTTCCCAATAAGTAAGCCTTTGTTTTCATACTTTGAAAAGGTTGATTTAACAATAAAAGGAATAATACTCACTGTTATAAGATAACGTTCGCTAATATAGGCGATATTTTTCATATCTCCTAATGATTGCTTAAGGGATCTTGAGAATATTTTTTTCTAGAATACTAGATTTATGTCTACCAAACATACAATACCACTGTGAAAACAACTAATTAACGGCACACAAGGCTCAATTTATACCATCATATTTCAATACATAATACCATATTGCATAATGATATGCAACATTTGCCTTTTCAAGGGCGATGGTTGCATTGGCCATGTTATTGTCGACATCAAGATCGCCTTGTACTATCACTTCGGCTTTAACATTTAGACTTGTTACCTTCTAAGCCAGCATTCTTAAAGCTATTGTGATATGGCAGAATATAGGGCTTTCCAACTATGAGAGAACCGTTGTCGGTTAACCCGATATAAAGAAAAAGCCGCAATCCATTTAGGATTGCGGCTAAATTAGACAACAATCATTTCTTATCCCTTATATATAACTAAAGGTTCTCTAAGAAAGATTACAAGAATCATCCTACTTGACAATTATGATACATAGTTCAATGGATTGACTCATTTGTTGATACTTCCTCCATCTATTTTATGACATAGTTACCTTTGAAGAAATCAGGATTCCACAATGTAGCACTGGCAAAAGCTATACTTAGATCTTGTTTTATTTCTATTTTCTTATTCTCTGGAATAGGATAGTCATTGATTATTTTTACAAATTTTTCTGTAAAAACTGATTTTACACTATTATCATTTCCAGCTTCCCATATACCTTCTAAATACTTCAATATAAGATCTTTATTGGCTATATTACTAATTGTAGCTCTATTGCCAACATGTACTAAAGTTTTTGTTTTACTATCATATTGATAATTACAGAAGGCATATAACTCTTTTGTTGACTGAAGTTGTTGAGGAATATTTAATCCAGTATGATAAAACACCTCATTTCTTGCCAGATTACAAACATAACGATCATTATAATTTCTCCAGAAAGCAACCTTTGACTCTAAAGTGAATATATCAATTATAGACATATTATGATAGAGTCCTACTGAGTCCTTATCATCAAAGTATTTTATACTCATGCTTCGCACTAAATCTTGACCATCTTTTGATGAATTTATTAGATAGGTATCATTATAAGCCTTTATCTTCTTTATATCACGTGTACCGATCTCATTTAAATTTGCAGTAGCGATATGTTGCTCTACAATTTCCACATACTTTTGTATAGAGGCTACGATAGCACTGCCTAATATTGTTTCACCTGTAGTGTTTGAACCCTTTACTCCTCCTGCGACATCGGCAACTACAACTTTACACCATTCAAAAAAAGATAATTTTAGAGGATTTTTCCCGGGGTTATCACCCTTCCTTGTCACTACCGTATTTCCAAAATAGGCTGCTACAAGAGAGTCTTCTTGTTGTTGTAAAATACTAAATCTATCAACAGAAACCGGGTTTACTTGTTTTACTTCTTCTCTATCATTATTACAAGAAGAGAGTACAAATACTAACAATGTAGCTAATGCTACTAAAACTAATTTTTTCATACTTGTTATTTAAATAAGTTGTTCTGGAGTGATATTTTTTATTTATACGATATTATATCGTTAATAAAGATATTTTCAAGGGAATATCATTTCAAATGATCTGCTTGAAAAATAAAGGGAGTATCTCATCATAAATTCTAAACTTATAAATCTTATTCCAAAGGATTATAGAGTTCTAAGTTTCTATTACCGGATTTCCCGTTTAGGAAGTAGTTGCTATCGCGACCGCGGCTCCCCTAAAATCATATTTTTATTTTTTCATATTTCTATTTTTTATAAGACAATAAAAGGAATAATACTCACTGTTATAAGATAACGTTCGCTAATATAGGCGATGTTTTTCATATTTCCTAATGATTGCTTAAATTATTTTGAAAATAAATTCCCCCTAATAATGAAACTCACGTCAACAAAATATTTGCTATAGCTAGAAAAATAATAGGAAAACGGCGCATAAAGATTACTTCATGCTATCTAGATATATTACAATAAGGCTATGACTGGTTAGGATTTATTTTAACATTAAAAATATAGCGACCGGGAAGTCAGGGCGTGGGAATAGATTAATTTAAGAATGCTAATCTTATACAAGTGCCGTCATAATTTATTTTGGGGCCACGCGGATGGTTTTGTCCCAAAATAATTTATTCCGGGGTTACCATTTGCCCGACCGTTCCTAAATTAATTTATTGTGGGAATTGCCAAGACAGGTGGCGCCCGTTATAAAAATAAGGAGGACGGTGGTTGGATTTAAGTTGATGCCAACTTAATTACGGTTTATTTCAGCTTTCAAACTGCCGTTACCCAATACGAGAACTTGGGCTTTACCCATAAAACTTTGGATTATCATGGTTCGTTTGGTTTGCGAGGCGGGACGTTCGGACAGTTTGAAAGCCGGGTCGCCATTGCCCCAGCCGAGAATGGTTGCGTTGTCGGTGAGCGAGATGGAGATGGGGCTACAATCGGTGGGCACCTCGCGATTTTGCTTGTCGCGCATCGAAAGGTTGTAGACAGTTAGATTGCCGATGCGTGTTTCTTGTATTGCGATGTGTTCGGCTGGGCCGGTTGTTTCGACTCGTTCAACGATGGTTTTGCGTTTATTTTTATATCCCACCGCACGTAAACGACCGGGCCGATAAACGGTTTGCCAAACAAGATGTCCGTCTTTCGGCATGGCTTTTCGGCCGAGCGATTTGCCGTCTTGAAAAAGTTCCACCTCGTCCATGTTCGAATAGGCCCACACCTCTATCGGCTGTCCCGTGCGTTCGGGCATATTCCAATGCGGAAAGATGTGCAGCACGGGCTCGGCTGTCCATGCGGCCTTAAGGTAGAAAGCCTCGTCCTTTGGGAATCCGCAATAGTCGAGCAACCCGAACTCGGAGCCGGTTGATGGCCACACCATCGGATTAGGTTCGCCGCGATAATCGAAGCCTGTCCAATAGAATAATCCGCCCGCGAATGAGTTGTCGCGATAGAATTTCCATCCGCGTTCAATGACGTTCTTCTCGCCGGCTGAACGTTCTTCTCCGATATAATTTATAGCGGCCATGTGGCCTCGGGCGCTGTCGGTTTCATATACGTTTCGAGTTCCTGCCCCGCTGGTTTCTTCCGTGCCGATGACGAACCAGTCAGGATGACTGCGACGACGGTTTTCCACGTCGTTCTGCACAATGTAATTGTAGCCGTGAATTGGAGTTTGCTTCACGATACCGTAGCCGCCCGAGTTTCCGTAGGTTGTCAGACGGGTTGAGTCTATGGAGCGTGCGAAATCAACCATCCGACGGGCAATTTTCTCGCCTCGCTCGCCACTTTCTATTTGCCACTCCTCGTTTCCGATACTCCAAAGAATAACCGACGGATGGTTACGGTCGCGCTCTATCATGCTTCTCAGTAGGTTGAGATGATAATCGTTCGTACCCATGAGTCGGTTTTCGTCGATAACATAAAAGCCCATCGAGTCACAGACATCGAGCATAGCAGGCGTAGCAGGATTGTGCGAACAGCGAATGGCGTTGACACCGATTTCCTTGAGCTTTTGCAGCCTATAAACCCAAAGCTCGTTAGGAACGCCCGTGCCAGTACCGGCATGGTCGAGGTGCAGATTCACCCCGCGCAGCTTGTCGGCCCGGCCGTTGACGAGGAATCCTTTAATGGGATTAAATTCAATCTGTCGCAATCCGACACGCGTTTCCAGTCGGTCGAGCGTCCGACCGTCGTGGGCGATGAGTTCTGATTTCAGCGTGTAGAGATATGGTTCGCCAGCCGACCAAAGTCTGGGATTATTAACGGTGAATTCACTCGTGTCGGTAAACGTTCCGACTATCTGACCTGCGGCATCAAGGAGCGTGTGACGATGAGTTAGATTATCGGAATTATCGGCTATTCTTGCGCTAAGAATAACTTTCCCGTCGGCGAATCGCTGATTCACAACGAGCGAATTGTCGGTAAATCGAACCTGCCCGGTTTTCACGAGCCACACATTGCGATAGATTCCCGCGCCCTCGTAATACCATCCCTCTTCGGTTGAAGCATCGGCACGCACGGTGAGCACATTATCGGCGCCGTAGTTCAGATAAGGCCCAATTTCATAGGTCTGCGGCTCATAACCCGACGGCTCTGTGCCGAGAAAAAATCCGTTGCAGAACACCTGTGCGTTGCGGAATATCCCGTCGAATCGCACACGGATATCGCGCCCCTCATCAGCTTTCGGAACAAAGAAATGTCGCCTGTACCAACCGACAGAATACTCCGGATAGCGCCAGCCAACCTTCTTGTAGCCGTGCGAATGACTGGCCGAGGACGAATATCCCAAATCAACAACCCAGTCGTGCGGTAAATCAACCATCTGCCAACCGTCGTCGTTGAACTTTTCAAACGCCGGACCGGTGTTCTGATTTGCCGACGCAGCCTTCGAGAGATAGGTGAAATATTCGGTTCCATGCCCGAAATCCTTTTGTATCGAGGCCGCATTGCCCAAGGCAAATCGCCATCCGGCATTCAAAAGAATCGTTTCGCGCTGAGCATTGGCAACCGTGGCCAATACCGAAAGAAGAATGATGATGAACTGTTTCATAAGTCTATTGAGTTATTATATCCAATGGGGTTTCTACCAATGTCGTTGCCCCGTTGGCCAGCAGAAAATCGCGGTCGCGAAATCCCCAAAGTACGCTAATACACGGCAAGCCGGCGTTTAGGGCCGTGAGAATATCCACGTCGCTATCGCCCACATAAACAGCTCCTTCGTGCTCGACCTCGAGCATGCGCAGAGCCTCGAATACGGTATCGGGTGCTGGTTTCTTTCTGATTGTGTCGCGCTCGCCGATGGCAACGTCTATGATTCCGCCGAAGAAATGATGTGCAAGTTCCTGCGTGGCCGCATAGAATTTGTTGCTCACGATGGCCATTTTCTTTCCTCTCTGTTTGAGTTCGGCAAGCATTTCGGGAACTCCGTCGTAGGGGTTCGTTGAGTCCAATCCGTGAAGCATATAATATTTTCTGAACTCGTCGTAAACCGCCTCTATTTGTTCGCGATTAGTTCCCTCGGGCACTGCCCGTTCGATGAGTTTATGTACCCCATTTCCGACGAACATTCGAACCTGCTCCACCGTTCTTTCTGGCATTCCAGACATACGAAGTGCATGATTCGTACTCGCTGCCAAATCGTTCAGCGTGTTGAGCAGCGTTCCGTCGAGGTCGAAAATATAAGTGTTGAAATCCTTCATAAATAATCTTTT
Source organism: Prevotella micans F0438 (assembly GCF_000243035.1). NCBI lineage: Bacteria > Pseudomonadati > Bacteroidota > Bacteroidia > Bacteroidales > Prevotellaceae > Prevotella > Prevotella micans. Next base: position 305,228 of record NZ_JH594521.1, on the reverse strand, counting down.
AACCTTAATTCGGTAGTCGGCAAAAGTAGCAAATAATAGCCTAGATAGAACACTCTGGAAATAGCACACGTGCGCGCGAAAATTTTCTCACATACGTATAAATTCATTATACACTCTCCTATCCCCGAGCGATTACATACGAGTCCACGTGTATCTACATACGTACTCTCATTGTTTTCTAAACCGAGAAATTGAATCATCATCACGATGACAATTCAATTTCTCCAGTATGTCTATGATACAACTCCCTAATGTAAATAGAAGAGGATACGTATATAAATAGAATGGAATAGATGCCAATTCGGGCACCAGCCCGCATGTAGGGACAGACCCCGAGGGGTGATTTGCTGTCCGATACCCCGTCCGACAAGGACGGCATAATAAATACCAAACCACAAAGAAGGCGCGAAATATTGTTATGCGGTCGGTAGACCGAATTGGCATGGGTATCGGACAGACACGGGGTCTGTCCCTACACCTGCGGGCGTTCCGCCCGAATTGGCATAAAAGCCCAGACGGAACAGGTAGGAGAAATGTTATGGGACTCGGGCACCAGCCCGCATGGTAGGGACAGACCCCGTGTCTGTCCGATACCCATGCTGATACGTCTGTCCACCCCACCCGACAAGGGCAGGATAATTTCTCTTAAACCGAACACATGTATATATAAAACGGTCGACCTGCACGCGTCGTCACGACGGATGCAGGTCTTAATGATTATATAAACGATATTTTCTTTGTTTCCTAAATACAGGGGTGAGAAGCTCCCTGACACGGGAATAGAGAAGGGGAAGATTTCTCTAGCGATAAGAAAAAGGAGAATCGCCCTCCCTTATACCTTATCTTCTCCGGGGTCTTCTTCGCGTCCGGGTTTGGGGGTTCCGCCGCCGGTTCCTCCACCGGGTTTATTTCCACCATTACCGCCGGAGCCATTTCCACCAGATCCAGAGCCTGAACCATTCCCGCCGCCATGTTTAGAGCCGGAGCCGGTGGATTTTCCGCTCGGTTCGGGAACGACGACGAGTTTGCCTTTAGAGATTACGACCCAGATGGGGCTCTTGCCGGCGACGTTCAATAGATACGCGCGCTTCTTGCCGGTTCCGCGGAACTCGCGGGCGAATGAGAGGGCACCGCTCGAGAGGCCGCGTTCTTTTTCCAGTTCGGCGAATAGGGGCTCGATAAGGGCGGCGTATTTGTCCATGTCGCGTTCGTGGGCCGATTTGTTGGTGCCTTTGCGCTGGGCGAGCATGAACTTCCGACCGTCGATTACGGCGTTGTATTCCGTTATCAGCGCGGCCAGTTTGGGTGTTTCGGGCTCGAGGTCGGCCAGCGATTCCATGCGGCGAACTACGGCGTTGAGGGCCTTGTCGACCGCCGTGCGAAGGGCTTTTATGTTGAACGTTCCTACTGGGATGACTTTCTTGTATCGGGCGCGAAATTCGGTGGCGAAGGCGAGGTTGGCCTGCTCGAGCCGTCCCATGGCGGCCGTCAGTCCGGTAAGCCCCATGGCGGCCATCGCGTCGGGTGTTTTGAGGTCGGCCACGAGATTGTCGATTAGCGAACTTTCTTTTGTGTAGTTCGCGGCGGCCAAACCCGGGTAGCGGTCGAGCACGTCCTGAATATCCTGCGCCGCCTTGGCCGTGTCTTTATCGGCGTCGAGCAGTTTCGAATTGAGCATGAATTGCATGGCTCGATAAGCGCGGTCGCGTTCCTCGTCGAGCGCGATAAGTTCTCGTGTTCCCTCGAGTTTTGTGGGCTGATTTAGTGCTTCTTCCTCGTCTTTGATAGCCTTTTCGAGTGGTGGAAGAAGTGGTTTGATTTTGTCGATATTCGCCTCCTTGTTCATTATCAACACGTGTTCGGCGAAGTTGAGGTGCTCCATGTTTTGGAGGTGTCCTTTGTGAAGCTGTTTTATTTCCATAATACTTAAATGTTAAAGATGAAATGTATTTCGATGCTTCGCTCTGGCGCGAAATGTTACTTTTTTGATTTTTGAGTTTTCGCTCCGGAGCGAAGAGATGTTTTTTCAATTTTCGGTGCTTCGCTCCGGAGCGAAGCTCTATTTTTCTGATTTTCGAGCTTTCGCGCTAGCGCGAAGACTATATTTTTTGTTTTTCACTGTTTCGCGCCAGAGCGAAGCTCTGTTTTTTTGATTTTCTGTATTTCGCTCTAGGGGGAAACGCTGCCAAGGCTATTTTTTAGATTTCCCTCGTGGGGGAAGCACAGATTTTTCAATTTTCTGCTCTTCCCCCTAAGGGGAAACACTGCTAACACGATTTTTCTTCTTTCGTGTTAGAGCAAATCTTTGTTAACGGGGCCATGGCCAATATGCCATTACAACATCACTATAATTGTTGCCTATTCCTAAATTATGAGGGGCTCGGTCGGAAGCAAAGACCTGCCCCTTAAATCCTCCCCTCTGAAAGGAGGTTGACATCCAATAGCGGATACTGCCATTTCCACTCTTTAGCGCTGTACCACCATCAGCGTATACAGATGGAAGGAAGAGGTAAGAATCATCTTGCGGATTTCCAAAAGGAATAGTGATTTCGTAATCGTTTACGTCGCTATAATCTGGACTAGCCCAACCTCCGGATGTAATATAATTAGTTCCATCAGGAGCTACATCACCTCTAAATCCTGCGATATAGGCTTTCTTTTTTATCCATATACCTCCTAAACAAATATTTGCCGGGTAACCATTATAGCGCCGAGCTGCATAAACCATGGTAATATCCATGTGCGGATTGCCCCTATGCATATACCACATAGTTTCATTTGTGTTAGGCCCTTGCCCATTATATCCCCCCATCGGTGTGACAAAGACTTTCATTTGTTTTAAATCGGTAGATACCTTTTTGTTCTGCCCTGGGTGGAAAGTAAGCATTGCGTATTCTTTTTTGAGAGTAGTGCCAACACCAGTATTTTGATCGTATATGGTGTATTCTATCTTTACGTTGTGATAGGTTCCGGGAGGCAGCACCATAACAGCAGCATTCGTTTTAGGGGTTACTGTCACGGGGAGAGTAAAGCCATTTGTGCCACCTCCGGCCAACGTGAGTGTGATACTGCGGTTGGCAGGCGTGGGTGTGGGACGCGAGCCAAGGTCGATGCCGTTGTCATCAAAATCGAATTGACCTGACAGAGCCTCGTCGGTAGTAATCTTTATCTGCGTTATCTTTACAGTAGTAGCAAAGTAAATTGTCGAATAGGGTAACAGGGTGAGATACGATGCTTTGTGTTCGATAGTGAAATTGTATTTGCCGCTTCCTGCCGACTTGGTAGCTGTGGCTACGCCGCAGTCGCCGCATTCGCCAATATGGCTGGCGTCATTGGCTACGAGTTGCCTCTGCGTAGGCTTGAAGGTTACCTTGTCGCCTACAGTGCTGCCCTTACCAGTATAGCGAACGGGATAGGAGGGAGCGGTGAAGGAGCCCTCGAAATAGAACATTGCTGTTGCAGCCCTTTTTACGGCTGTGGGTATTGTTGGGTGATTTACGAGATCTTTACTGATGGTATTCTTCTTGTCTTGTATCAGTGTAACGTTGTTTACCCAAAGTCGATCACCTTCTGTCCAATAAAAATTTATGCCTGACCCGTCATAATCGCCCGTTGTGCGAGTCTTCGAATTATTATCTTCTTCTACGAATGCAGTGAGGCCCTTTGTATCGGGTTCCTGAGGTTTTATAGGTTCGTTGTTGGGGGTATCGCTCGCACATCCGGTAAAGAATAACAGCATCGTAAGAGATATCGAGAATAATGTGTTTATTTTCATCTTTCGTTCTGTTTAGTTATTAAACTCTTTGTTTCTAAAGTTCCCATAAGTATGAGGAGTTTTCTTCATCGTTTTCGTAGAAAAATCCTTGTTTGGCATCATTAATGTCTTGTCCATCGTCATCCGACTTTTTGTGTCCGCCATTGTTTGGGAATGATGTCTGCATTAATTGGCTGTCGAGGGCTGAGTGGACAACCTCGATAGCAGGGTGTACATAATTTCTTTTTAGATTCATATTTCGATTATTTTTTGAGTGAATATTCTTCTTTATTTTGTTCTTACACGGCTCGCAAAAGGGCACGAAAAAAGGCACGGAGAAACCTCTCGGAATCCCCGTGTATACTGGATTTGCGACACGCTTCGCGCGCGCGTATGAAAAAGCTAATTAATAGGTCTGGCCTGTGTGTGTGTGTGTGTGTGTGTGTGTGTGTGTGTGTGTGTGTGTGTGTGTG
>NZ_JH594521.1:259327-300878 GCF_000243035.1 Prevotella micans F0438 | reverse complement strand
GTCGTGTGTGTGTGTGTGTGTGTGTGTGTGTGTGTGTGTGTGTGTGTGTGTGTGTTAGCACTTTCTCCGAACCCACCAAATATTCAGACGAAAAAATCACAGAGAAATCGAAATTTCTCTGCGTCGTGGGGGCGATGGAATATGTAGCTATGTGTCTCACGGCGGCAAAGGTATATTAATCAATTCATTTCAGCAAAATACAAGACTGCTTTCTTGATTTAGAACAAGAGATACGCGAGTTCGGTTTAAGCCTCCGGGGAGCAAATGGGTAATAAACAACGGATGCCAATTTATGCGCTCACATGAGCCTTTTTTGAAAGGGAGTGGTCGGAGTAGTTTCGACCATTTATATGAAAAGGGCGCAAACTGTTTATTCGCCTATCCGACGAATAGAGGTGTCGGCGAGAACATCGTTCACGATGGCGGTTATTTGGGCTTTGAGTTCGTTGATGAACTGGGAGGCGTCGTATTTGCGATGCTCTATATCGCGGAGTTTCTTTTCCCATTGGCCGGTTAGTTCGGCTGAGGTGAGGAGCTTCTCGTGAATGGTGTCGATGAGAGCTATACCCGTGGGAGTGGCTTCGAGGTTTTTCTTCTTGCGGCGGATGTATTGGCGTTTGAAGAGGGTTTCTATTATGCCGGCACGCGACGAGGGTCGACCGATACCGTTTTCTTTCAGGGCGGCGCGAAGGGTTTCGTCGTCGACAAGTTTACCGGCAGTTTCCATGGCGCGTAAAAGGGTGGCTTCGGTGTAGTGTTTTGGCGGGGTGGTTTGTTTTTCGGTTAGAGTGGGCTGGTGAAGACCGCTTTCTCCTTTGGTGAAGGCTGGCATCACGGCAGAGGTCGGGGTAGCATCGGCTTGGGTGTCTACTGGCTCTTGAGCGAAAACTTTGCGCCAACCCGGTTGGAGGATTTCTTTTCCGGTGGCTTTGAATTCTATTTCGCCAGCTTGGCCCAGTACGGTGGTTGTGGAGTATTGACAGTCGGGATGGAAGGCGGCGATGAAGCGTCGGGCAATAAGATCGAATACATGTTGTTCGGCATCGGATAGTGCACGGGGTATCACTCCGGTGGGTATGATGGCGTGATGATCGGTTACCTTTTGGTTGTTGAAGATTCGCTTCGGTTTGGGCAGCGGTTTTCCGCCGATGGCTTTAACATGCTCGGCATATGGGCTCACGCCGGAGAAGGTGGTTTTATAGAGTGCGTTCATTATCTGCGGGCATTTGGGGTGGATGTCGTCGGTGAGGAATTGCGTATCGACACGGGGGTAGGTGGTTATTTTCTTTTCGTAGAGCGATTGAACGAGGTTTAGGGCCATCTCGGCCGAGTAGCCGAATTTCCGGTTGCAGTCTACTTGCAGCGAAGTCAAGTCGTAGAGAGGTTTGGGTTGTTCGGTTGCTTTTTTCTTTGTCACGCTGCTGATTTGAAATGTTTTTCCTTCGATTTGTGTAAATGCCTGCTTACCTTCTTCTTCTGTAGCGAAGCGCCCTTTGGTTGCTGTGAATTGCGTATTGCGATAGATGGTTGCCAGCATCCAATAGGGTTCAGGTTTGAAATTGTCTATCTCTTTCTGTCGTTGAACGATGAGTGCTAATGTAGGCGTTTGCACTCTACCTATGGAGAGCACTTGTTTGTTGGTGGCATATTTTAGAGTATAAAGACGGGTGGCATTCATGCCTAGTAGCCAGTCGCCAATGGCTCGCGAGAGTCCGGCGAGATAGAGTGGTTCGTAGTGTTTTTGCTCTTTGAGCGTGGCGAATCCTTCGCGTATTGCTTCGTCAGTCATCGACGAAATCCAGAGTCGTTTTACGGGACATGTCACTCCGGCCTTTTGCATAACCCATCGTTGGATGAGTTCGCCTTCCTGTCCGGCGTCGCCACAGTTTATTATTTGGTCGGCCTCCTTATATAATTTCTCCACAATGGCGAATTGTCGGCGTATGCCGTCATTGTCAATCAGTTTTATTCCGAATCGTGGCGGAATCATCGGCAATGCGGCCAGGCTCCAGTGTTTCCAATTATCGGAGTAATCGCTGGGTTCTTTGAGTTCGCAAAGATGTCCGAAAGTCCATGTCACCTGGTATCCATTTCCTTCCATATATCCGTCGTGCGATGAGGTTGCACCTATTATTCGTGCTATGTCGCGTGCTACGCTTGGTTTCTCTGCTATGCAAACAATCATTTCTTTTTTCCGTGTAGACATGAAAAACGCGTCATCCCGTTGATGGCGCGTTTTCGTTAATATTTCCGTTGGGGATGATTCTTTTCTATTGCATCACTCCTTCAACGTAGAGCCTTGTCATTTCGGTTACCGCATTGGTCCTCACAGTTATGCTTTTCTTGAAGTGTCCTGGAAATTTTCCGGCTCCGTTATAGCTTATTTCTATAGTTCCTTTTTGTCCGGGCGGGATGGGACGCTTGTCGTAGTTTGCGACTGTGCATCCGCAGCTTGCCACAACTTGATTTATCACTAGGGGAGCCTTGCCGACATTTGTGAAGGTGAATGTTGTTTTCTGTACCCCGTCTTTTTCGGCGAATGTGCCGAAGTTATGATTCGTTTTGTCGAACTTGATTTCAGCTTGGTTCTGTGCCATTACCGATGTCAATCCGAACACGAGCATCATCGTCATCAATAGTAGCTTTTTCATCGTTTTCATTATTGTTTTTTGTTCTAAGTTGCGGTTGCAAATGTAGTTAGATGTTCACAATTAAGCATATACATGTTTGCCTTTTCTTCCGCACAAGCTCGACGCAAGTATTATCAAAAGCTTGTAATTCAATCTAAGATTCGGCGAGCCAGCTGGGAGTAGACTACAGCCGACAAGCCGGCGGTTTCGGTGCGCAAACGACTTTGGCCGAGGGTTGCACTGATGAATCCGCAATCCATAGCTTGGTTTACTTCGTCGATTGAGAAATCGCCTTCAGGTCCGACGAGAATTGTTATGTCGGATTGGCTTTCTTGTGGTTTGGTTATCTCAGCGAATAAATCTGCACGTGGAATTTCATTGTAGCAATGGCAAATGAAACTCAACGAGGGATGAGCTCGGGCAATAAAGTCGTTGAAAGGAATCATCGGATTAACCTGGGGTTTCCATGGTTTGCGACTTTGCTTCATCGCCGAAACAACTATACGCTCGATACGCTCTGTGCGCATGGTGCGGCGTTCGGAGAACCGGCATTCGAGGAAGCTGATTTCATCAATACCGATTTCGACGGCTTTTTCGGCGAGCCATTCCATTCGTCCGGCATCCTTTGTGGGTGCTATTGCCAGATGGATTCTACCGTGCCAGGCGGGTTGTTGCGGAAGGGTTTCTGTGAGCCGATAGAAACAGTGCTTTGATGTTACGCTCTCGACTTCGGCACGATGGAATGAGCCTTGTCCGTCCATGAGAAAGATTTCATCGCCGGGTTTGATTCGCAGAACTCTGATGGCATGTGTAGCCTCTTCGGGCGGCAGTTGATTTTGCGATGCGGCATTGGGAGCGTAGAAAAATCGAGTTTCTTTCATTCTTTTTTTTCGCGTTTATTCATTTCGTCGCGAAGGAGTGAGGCAAGCTCATAGTTTTCCTCGGCAATTGCACGTTTGAGTGCATTACGTAGCATCTCGGCGCTTAGAGTGTTAAGAGGCAGCGGCATTCGCTCTTCATCGGCGATGACAGGAGTGCTTTGTCGGTTGAAAAGTTCTTCTTCCATGAACACATTCAGATGAGCTATGTGTGCAAGGAGAATAGCGTCGGAAGCACGCAGAGATGTTGTCGACAAATCGTATTTACGAACGAGTAGGGCATTGTATTGTCCGTCGAAGACATGGTCTAGCAGAATTTCGTAATACTGTGCAGTCATTTCCGGATTCACGCGGCACAACACCTCTGGCAATAGCTTTTCGGTTATTGGGGTTTGAGTTATTCGCAGGCCAATTTCATATCCAAAATGATGAGTGCTAACGATGGCTATCTGCCGTTTCTTGTCGATATCGGTTAGAACAAGGAGCAGCAATTTTTCACTGCCGACGATTTCGGTCATCCCTTTGAATATGAGTTGGACTTTGTTCATCTTTTAGATTTTCTTTGGGCGGAACACAATTGAGAAACAAACTGCAATCACGAGGGCATAGGCGGCGAAGATGTACCAGCATGCACTCCAGTTGCCGACTGTAAACGTATCGGCTCCGATGGTGAGCGGTTTGGTGTAATTATTGATTACGGTTTGGGCAGCGAGTGTTCCAACCGTTGCGCCAATTCCGTTGGTCATAAGCATGAATAATCCCTGGGCCGATGAGCGCAGCGAAGGGTCGGTGCTTTGGTCGACAAAGAGCGAGCCGGAGATATTGAAGAAATCGAATGCCACACCATAGACAATCATCGACAGGATGAAGAGCAGAACACCCGGGAAACCGGGATTGCCAAGACCGAACAGTCCAAAACGCAGCACCCAGGCGAACATTGCAATGAGCATTACATTCTTGATACCGTAGCGTTTCATAAAAAATGGAATGAGCAGAATGCAGCACGTCTCGCTCACCTGCGACAAACTAATGAGAATGTTGGCGTGCTGAACTCCGAACGCTTCCTTAAATACATCCTGTGCGCCGAAGCTGAACAAAAACGGATTTGCAAAACTGTTTGTAATCTGCAAGCTCACGCCCAGCAACATCGAGAACACAAAGAATATGGCCATCTTCTTTTGCTTGAAAAGCGCAAAGGCCCGTAATCCGAAAGCATCGACGAAGCTCTTCCTGTCGCCTCCGCTCGAAACGGGGCAACCGGGGAGCTTGAAAGTATAGAGAAACAGCAGCAAACTAACAACGCCCGACGTGATGAACTGATTCTGATTGCTCTGAAAACCCATAATGTCAACCAGCCACATGGTTGCTATAAAGCCGATAGTACCGAATACGCGTATCGACGGGAATGTTTTAACCGTGTCCATTCCGGCTTGTGTGAGTGCAGAATAGGCCACCGAGTTAGATAGCGCCAAAGTTGGCATGTAAAAGGCCACCGACATAGAATACAGTGCGAAAAGCGTAGTGAAATCAACCCCATCCGTTGCGTTTGCGCCATAAAAAGCGGTTGCAATCATAAACGCTCCGGCGGCCAGATGGCAAAGTCCAAGCATTCGTTGTGCTTGCACCCATCTGTCGGCCACGATGCCAATCAACGCCGGCATGAAGATAGAGACTACACCTTGCATAGAATAGAACAAGGCAATTTTGTCACCCATACCCAGATTTCCCAGGTATCTTCCCATGGAGGTTAGATAAGCCCCCCAAACTGCGAACTCCAAGAAGTTCATTAAAGCTAGTCTGAATTTCAGATTCATGTTTTTAAATGATTATTTCGCTGCGAAGTTACGGTTTTTTCTCGGCCGGCGCCTCCCAACACTTCCGGATGAGCCATTTTTTTCACTCTGTCGACAGGTTGAAACTCGTCTTTTATTATATACATCCTGATTCCCTGTCTGTCACAATGAACTGGTCTACGAAACATCCACCAATTCTTCGATTTCAGTTTTTTCCGCTTCGTCGAATTCCTGCTCCGACTGCTTTCCGGATATTTTTTCGGTCATTCTCTGCTTCTTTCCCATATCTACAACCTAAATCCGAGCATTGAACTAATACTTAATCAGTATTTCAAGTTCCTAGGAGCCTTCGATGACGAAATGTGCGCTTATCTCTTCAATAGACTCACAATAGATTATTTCGGTATTTTAATTTCATTATAGAAATACGTCAACCGCGATTTCGGCAAATGTAAATCTGTGAAGAAATACATCTGCCGAAACTCCGGCAATTGTATTTCCCAAAATAATTAAATCATCCGAAACTTCGGCAGATGTATTTCTTCACAGATTTACATTTGCCGAAATCGCGGTTAATGTATTTATTTTTGGAATAACAATAGTATAATATACGGCTCTATAGCTTAAATATAGAAATTAATATTCAGTATAAAAATACGGCTTATTTCCTCCGATTAACATACGGATGAACTCTGATTCTTGATTGATTCAAATAGGTATTACGTAAATTCATACTGAATCGACGTACTAGAAAAAGCGAAAATACGGATAGAAAGAAATCACGGGGCAAGTATGAGCCAGAGGAGGTTAGTTGATTGAGTAATCTACCTTTAGAAAAATCTAAAAAAACAGAAATCCTCGTTTCACGACTTGTCTTATAAGTCAAAATAATTTACTTTTGCGTTACTCCGATTCATTAGAGAATTGGAGCAAAACCAAAATACAATCAACAAAGAAAGGAACCTGTAAAATGAAAGAATCTAATCAACACGAGATCTATCAAGATCTAAGCCCAAACAAAAAGGAGAACGAACAATCCGATTCTCGCCAGAACATCATTAGCGGTGAATTTTGGTATAATTAAGTTGTTACACACCAACGGTCAATCCGTTTCCAATTTAGGGGGGAGCAAATGCAAAAAGGAAGAAGCATTTGCTCCCCTTTTTTAACGTGAATTCGGTTTAATAGAGACTCTCGCTCGGGCATTAGCACGCATGTAGGGACAGCCCCAGTGTCTGTCGGCACCCGGACGACAGGACGAAGTATGTTTTGAGAGATGAGATAGAGAGAAACACTTTCCCAATGGTCAGAGAATAGGAAAGCTACGAACAAGAGGTCCAACGGAAGTTGGGATGTTGAGGATAATGGTGTCGCCCGAGTGGTAGTTGCTGAGAGGCAGACTTAAATAGATGCGTGAGGTGTAGTGAGCGGGTATACCGTTACGGTTGTGGAAAAAGCGTAGTTTGTGGGTCGAAATATTGCCGGAATGGTGAATGGTGGTATCAATGGCAATACCAAGGATGTGCTTTTGCTTTTCATTGGCTTTAGCTCCTGTCTTGAGGGCAATGCCGAGATTGAGATATTTTCGATTCTTGCTTATCCATGCGCTTTGTAAGGTCACGGGGTCGGCAAAGCGGGCTAAATCGGTTTTCATGGTGGGGCGAACAACTGGGATATAATTTATAGCCAGCGGCGTAACAGTGCGTAAGGCGGTTTTTCGGTAATAAAGCAGTGCACGATAGGTTGAATCAGCTGTTTGAGCCCAATTGGCTTTAATTGAAGGGTCGAGAAGAAGGGTATCACTATCATCGGTTATGGCTTTAGTGAATATGGTTGGGGCTGCGGTTCGGATTTCTACGAAATCGGTTCGAAGATAAGAAAGAGGTGAGTCACCTGTTTCGTAGAAATCGGTTGTGCAGGCCGAAAGCAAAAGCACAAAAACAATAGCGAGGATTTTATTCATGCGCTTTGAGGTAGTTTATGGCTATGTTGGCATACATGGTGAGGATTCGTTCGCGCAGATAGGGTTCGTCCTTGTTGGAAAGGTCTATTCGTGCGATTTGCCTGTCGATGTATTGCTCAAAGGCTTCGAGCTGTTGTGTGGTGTAGCACGAGGCGTGTTCGGAAGTTCCGTTAAGAAGGTCGAGGGCAGCATAGTTGTTGGGATATAGCCTGTAGCGGGCATGAATCTCACGGTCAATATGGACGGCAATATGCTTGTAGAGCTCGGTTTTGGACATGGTAACTGGCAAACTGGCAAGATAGTTGTCGATGCAGGGGGCTGCTTGATAGTGCACATGCCCTTTACGTCCCATCATTCCGGTTCGCATACTGAGAATGTCGTCCTCGGCGCTCTTTTTGAACTGTGGATTATCGCGTCGCTGCTGAAATTCTTTTGCTTTGAGAAAGTCGCAAGGGTCGTATTCGTATGATATGGCCACAGGCACTAGGTGTAGTTGCATAAGCCGCTGGGTTGGGGTTCCGTCGCCTGCCATAGCCATCATTTTAAGCACGCCTTCGGCAGTCCGGTCGTCGGAATCCTTAGCTCTCCCTTCGCGCTGTGCAATCCATATATTTTCGTTCTTCTGGGCGATGGCGAAATGCATGTATTCCGAAAGTATGCGACTTGCTTCAAGGAGTTGGCGCATGGGGAGTGAACGTTGTACGATGAAACTTTTGTTTAGTCTCACAAGGTCTTTCACCCACGGGCGGGTGAGGAGATTGTCTCCGATTGCAATTTCGCATGTTGTTTGGAATCCGGCATCAATGAGGAGCACGTCCAATAGCCCGGGGTCGAGAACAATATCACGGTGGTTACTAATGAAAGTATATCTTTTTTCAATGTCAAGATGACCGGCGTCAAGAGTAAATCCATCGCTTATTTCAGCCATTATTTTCTTGATGAACTTGTAGGCGAAAGCCTTTTGGAAGTCGAGTAGCGTGGGACATAGGTGCATCTGTTCACGCAGGGTTTCGAGTGGGATACCGGGATAGAGATAGGCCAGCACTTGCTGGAATTGAGGGTCGGCAAGGAGTCTATCGTAAGCCTGCGGAAGTTCTTCTGGGTTGAATGGCCTGATGGCGTTGAATTTTTCAGGAATTGTCATTGGTCAAAATTGATTTTCAACAATATCGGTAAGCACATCTTTTATTTCGAGTCCTGCGGCTCGCACCTGCTGCGGAATGAAACTGGTGAGGGTCATTCCCGGGGTAGTGTTTATTTCAAGCATGTTGATAACATCGTCTCCTTGTCGGTTTTTCGATATGATGTAGTCGATTCGAATTATTCCGTTGGCGTGGAGAATATCGTATATCCTGCTTGTTTCTTCGGCCACGCGGGCTGCAGTTTCCGAGGATATTCTGGCAGGGGTTATTTCTTGAACCTGACCGTTGTACTTGGCGTTATAGTCGAAAAACTCGTTGGATGTAACTACTTCGGTGGCTGGGAAGACAACTGATTTATCCTTTGTTTTATAAACTCCCTGCGATATTTCAACGCCATCGATGAAGCTTTCAATCATCGCCTCGTTGCTTTCCATGAAGGCTACTCGGAGAGCAGGAGCAAGCTGGTCGGCGTTCTTCACCTTCGACACTCCGAAACTACTACCATCGGCCGATGGTTTGACGAAACACGGCATTCCTATGCGTTCAGCTATAGCCTTTTCATCGTAGGTTTCACCGCGTCGCAAAAGAATACTATCAGCCACATTAACGCCGAATCCGCGAAGGTAGTTATTGAGCACATATTTATCGAACGTCATGGCTTCTACAAGCACGCCGCTGGTAGAATATGGTAGATGGATCAGCTCGAAATAGCCTTGAAGGACTCCATTCTCACCGGGCTGTCCGTGAATTGTAATATAGGCGTAGTCGAAAATTACAGCCTTACCGTTTTTCATGAATGAGAAATCTTTCCGGTCTATCGGAGCCGTATCTCCATTATCAAAGTTCACATGCCAATCGGTTCCTTTCACGTCGACAATGTAAACGTCGTAACGTTCTTTGTCGAAGAACGAGTATAGGCCTTGGGCAGAACGTAGAGACACATCGTGCTCTGATGAGTCGCCACCACATACGATGGCAATTGTTCGTTTCATATTTTCCATTTGTTTGTTATTTTTCTTTTTGTGCTGAACCGTAGATGTAGGTACGCCATTTCTGGACTATTGTGGCCAGATCTTCCGGCAGTTCGCTTGTAAAATTCATCTGTTCGCCGGTTCGCGGATGTCTGAAACCCAGGGTTTGAGCGTGTAAAGCCTGGCGGTTACAAATGCTAAAGCAGTTGAAAATGAAAGTTCTATAGGAATTAGACCGTATTCCGCGAAGAATGGCTGTTCCACCATATCGTTCGTCACCAAAGAGAGGATGCCCTATGTGCTTCATGTGAGCTCTGATTTGATGGGTTCGGCCGGTTTCGAGAACGCATTCCAATAGGGTAGTATATCCGAATCGCTCAACGACTCGATAGTGAGTCACAGCTGGTTTACCCTGCTCGTCACCCGCTGGATAAACTTTCATACGAAGTCGGTCTGTTGGGTCGCGAGCTATGTTTCCCTCAATTCGTCCATCGTCTTCTGTGAAATTTCCCCACACGAGTGCCTTATACTTGCGACTGGTAGTTTTATTGAAAAATTGCTTGCCCAAAGAAGTTTTGGCGTCGGGCGTTTTGGCTATAACGAGCAGTCCAGTTGTATTCTTGTCGATGCGGTGCACCAGCCCTACATCCGGGTCGTTGGGGTTAAATGATTCCAGATCTTTCAGATGCCATGCAATCGCGTTGATTAGCGTTCCATGGAAATTCCCGGCACCGGGATGCACTACCATACCAGCGTGCTTATTCACAACGAGCAAATCGGCGTCTTCATATACGATTTCAAGAGGTATTTCTTCGGCTTCAATTGTGCTATCGTACTGTGGACGATTGAGCATGAGGGTTATTATATCGTTCGGCCTGACCTTATAATTGCTCTTAACTGGCACCCCGTTCACGTGAATCGCCCCAGCCTCGGCAGCCTTCTGAATACGGTTGCGACTGGAATGCTGCATCCGCTCGAAAAGATACTTATCTATACGCGTTGCGTCTTGGCCTTTATCAACCAAGACGCGAAAGTGTTCGTAAAGTTTATTGTCTGCGGAATCCTCCTCGAATAAAAAAGAATCGTAAGGAACATTCTCTTCCAGAAGTTCGTCTTCCTCCGGCCTCATCATTCTGTTGGTTTATTACTCGATGGGTCGGGGGGAAGTGCGTTTTGCGACTTCGGAGTTGAAGGACCGTCCTGTGAAGACGGTTTATTAGGCGTTATTTCATTACCGTTTTCATCGACAGGAACTTCCACCATTTCATATTCGTCTTCATAAATGGGTTCTTCTACTTCCTCCTCTTCATATTCTAATCCCTTGGAGGTATTTGTCATAGCCGGGTCGCTTACAGAGCGTGTTCCGTCGCCCACCTGGAGAACAACCACTGCTTCGGTGGAAATCCGGTCACCAGCCTGTACATGTTTACCATTCACGATTATTCCATATATCCAATCTTTCTCGCCTGGAATATATTCGGGTTCACCAACCTTAAAGCCCATAGACGAAAGACGTGCCTGCGCCTCACGGAGCGAGCTATTATCAATCAAATCAGGCATTGGCAGAGTTGGTGGACTGGCAGAGTTTATCGTCACGTAGATGACATGCGTAGATTTCACACGTTTTTCTCCAGCAGGCGATTGTTCAAGAATACAATCGGGTGGTAAATTCTTCACATATCCCGTATCGGTCACTTGAATTGTTAACCCCACTCTATTCATTATTTTCGTTGCTTCACCGAACGACTTATGAATAACATTAGGCACGACAATGGATTCGCCATGATGAGTGTAGATATCAATGCCGTATCTCACTCCGAGCGACAATAAAATAATTAGAATGCTCCCTGCCAGGACATTTCCCCATATGTATGTGCTAAAAAATTTAGGTAAGAATTCTTTTGAGGTCATCTGATTAACAACGCTGTTTCGTGTGCTCGCAAAAGTAGATAAAAAAAACGGAAAGCAGCAAAGTGCAACTCTACCTCTTCCCGTTTATGTTCCTAGCCGATAGGAGTAATTATTTTCCGTGATGCTCGTCGGACACAGTTAACTTTTTACGACCTTTGGCACGACGCGCAGCCAATACTCTGCGACCGTTCTTAGTAGCCATTCTTTCACGAAAACCGTGCTTGTTCACGCGACGACGATTGTGCGGCTGAAATGTTCTTTTCATTTTTATTTAAACGATTATTTTGTTATTATTTTTCTTTCAAGAATTGCGGCGATTAGATGATTAAAGACCCATCTAATCGCCGTTTGCAAAAGTACCCATTCTTTTTAAACCTGCCAAAGGTTCAATGATTTTTGCACCTGTACCAATGCCATCCTTGGAATTTAGTTACCTTTGCCGCACAAAGAGAACTGTGAAACGAACAGAAAATAACAAACCTATTATTATAGCAGAATATGATTAATTCGCAAGAAATCAAGATTGGTACATGCATACGTCTTGACGGAAAGATTTGGACTTGTATAGATTTTCAGCACAGAAAGCCTGGAAAAGGAAACACCGTAATGAATACCAAACTGAAGAACGTTGCAGACGGACGAGTTTTGGAACGTACTTTTCAGGTTGGATTTAAGTTGGAAGATGTTCGCGTTGAGCGCCGTCCCTACCAATATCTATACCAGGACGCAACCGGTTACATCTTCATGAATCAGGAAACATTCGAGCAGATTCCTATTCCCGAACATCAGGTAACAGGGTTCGAATACATGAAAGAAGGCGATGTGGTTGAAGTTGTAACCGACACTTCAGACGGCACGATTCTTTCAGCCGAAATGCCCGTGAAAACAACACTCAAAATAACCCACAGCGAACCAGGCGTGAAAGGCAATACTGCAACAAATGCCACAAAGCCTGCAACCCTCGAGTCGGGTGCAGTTGTTAGAGTCCCGCTGTTCATCAACGAGGGCGAAACAATTCAAATCGACACACGCGACGGTAGCTATCTCGGTCGCGTGAATGCATAATTATCATCAATAAGGTTTCAAGGAAGGGTAAAAAGAGAGCTGTCATGGCTTATTCTTTTTACCCTTCCTCTATTTTCAACTCATTATAAAATGAAATACAGCTTCATCGTTCCGGTATTCAATCGGCCCGACGAGGTCGACGAACTCCTCGAAAGTCTTCTTCACCAAGAGAAGAACGATTTCGAAGTGATAATCGTGGAAGACGGCTCGAAGATTCCCTGCAAAGACGTTTGCGACAAATATGCCGACCGCCTTCCACTCCAATATTTTTTCAAAGAAAACTCCGGACCCGGACAAAGTCGAAACTACGGTGCCGAGCGAGCAAAAGGCGAATATCTCATCGTACTAGACTCCGACGTAGTGCTTCCAAAAGGCTATCTTACAGCTGTCGACGAAGAACTAGCCCGTGAACCGGCCGACGCATTCGGAGGTCCCGACAGCGCCCACGAGTCGTTCACCCCAACCCAGAAAGCCATATCCTACTCCATGACGTCCTTCTTCACCACAGGCGGCATAAGAGGCGGAAAGAAAAAGCTCGACAAATTCTATCCGCGCTCATTCAACATGGGAATCAAGGCCGACCTATACGCACAACTCGGAGGATTCTCAAAAATGCGATTCGGCGAAGACATAGACTTCTCAATACGCATATTCAAAGCCGAGAAACGATGCCGGCTCTTCCCCAAAGCATGGGTTTGGCACAAGCGACGCACTGACTTCCGGAAATTCTGGCGACAAGTCTACAACTCCGGAATTGCCCGTGTGAATCTCTACAAAAAATATCCCGAGAGCCTCAAACTCGTCCACCTCCTCCCCGCCGCATTCACCATCGGCCTATCCATGCTCGCCCTAACCCTTATAGCCGGCTTAATTCAGATACCCCTAAGCCCCTCAACCGGCCTTATCATAACCCTCTCCGCACTATCGCCCGCCCTAATCTACTCCACCCTGATTCTCATTGACTCCACCATCCAAAATCGCAGTCTCCGAATAGGTGCGCTCAGCATTCTGGCCGCTTTCACCCAACTTCTAGGTTACGGATGCGGATTCATAAACGCATGGTGCAAAAGAATTCTTGCCGGAAAAGAAGAATTCGCAGCCTATGAAAAAACATTCTATAAATAGCCTCCACTTATGAACCCGCAAACTAACAAACTAACCATCAACCAATGGGCTGAAGACGACCGCCCGCGTGAAAAGCTACACCGCCTAGGTCCAACAGCCCTAAGCAACGCCGAACTCCTGGCCATACTCATTGGCTCCGGAACAACCGACGAAAGCGCAGTTGCCCTAATGCAACGAGTCTTGAATGACTGCAACAACAACCTCAACACACTCGGTAAACTCACCATTCAGCAACTAACCACCTACAAAGGCATCGGCCCAGCCAAAGCAATAACCATCCTTGCTGCCTGCGAAATTGGCAAGCGGCGCCAAGCAACCCAGCCCCAAGAACGCCCCGAACTCAACTCGGCCACCCGAATATACAACCACATGCACCCCATCATGCAAGACCTCGACGTCGAAGAAGCCTGGGCTCTACTCATGAATCAACGCCACCGCCTCATCGACGCTATCCCCCTATCGCGTGGAGGAATATCTGGCACTGCCGTCGACATCCGCCTCGTAGTGAAAGAAGCCCTATTGAAAAATGCAACCGTCGTGGCAATATGTCACAACCACCCAAGCGGCAATCCTTTTCCGAGCGCGTCCGACGACAAACTAACCCAAGACGTCAAGAAAGCATGCAATTACATGAATCTCCACTTAGCCGACCACGTCATCGTAACCGATGGCGAATACTATTCCTATCTCGAAGAAGGTAGATTATAACCGCCTGCTTCATTCCCATCCCATCTTACACTGACGCTCTCGAATGAATCCCCCAATTCTGTACCAGGATTGGCGTCGGCATCAGTAAAAATCGTTTTAAACTAACGAAACTATCAATGCGCATACTAAAAAAATATTATTACTATAAACATATATCATGCTAATACTTAAAATAAAATTCTAGCATAAGCATTAATAATGCTATAACTAATAATATATTTATATTACTGGCATTGACAATGCCTAAACTATAATTCTATTTTAAGCGTCCGCATTGACAATGCCTTAACTTATATTTTATATTAAACGCCGGCATTAATAATGCCTTAACTATAATTTGATTTTAAGCATCCACATTGACAATGCCTTAACTTATATTTTATATTAAATGCCGGCATTAATAATGCCTTAACTATAATTTGATTTTAAGCGTACGCATTGACAATATCTTAACTATAATTTGATTTTAAGCATCCGCATTGACAATGCCTCAACCTATATTTTATTTTAAGTAATAGTATCGATATAGGCGATTGCACCGTCCCGACATGACATGACAAACACTTGGCTACTAGTTAAACTTGGAGTACTTTTGCAGCAACATCAAAATATTCACATTTATGACAACTCCAATTATCGGATTCATCGCACTTATAGTTATAGCCCTGATTGGATGGGGCGTGGCTGAAATGAAAAACAGAACCATAACCTTTGTTCACTCCGAAGATGAAGCTGAAGGCGAAAAAGAAATGCAAGAAGCTTATGAGGAGAATGGCTCGAAGGAACTCAGCTTACACGACCTTCTGGAAAGAAATTATACAAAAGGCTATAAATCTGTTTAAATGCGGCCGGCCAACCGGTGCAACTAACATAAAAAATCCCTCTCCATTGAGCAGTAATGGAGAGGGATTTTTTATGTATCCATGTGGATACTAAAAAACGGCAGCTTCGTGATGAAGCTGCCGTTCATAATATCAATAACTATTCTTATCTAACAATCTCTTTTATCGTCTTTCCGTTCGAGAGCTTCACAATGTTCAAGCCTCTCACGGGAGCAGTTAATAGCTGTCCGCCTGCTGTGTAACGAGCCACAACTGTTTCGTTACCGGCGTTGATGTCGTTGATGCCGTTGGAGGCTTTACGAATAAAGTGTACATGCACTTTAGGACCGTCAACCATGGCTCCATCTTTCTCTACTCGAATCTGAATCGTAGCTGTCCAGTCGCCGTATGCCTGTTTGAACACTCCCTCATCGTAATCCATATAGCCGGGAATCCATTCTGTCTGTGAACTGGCAACTATTGAACCTTTAAATAATCCGGATTCGGTTGTGAAAGTTTTGGGGCTTTCGGCTATGGAGCAGTTGCTTGGAAAGCAGGCTTTGAATGAGCTGCCTGATGGTAGCGAAGTTACGTCTACATTTAGACAAGCCTTTATAGCGCTTGTTGTGGTGTTTCGTACGAAGAGTCCTGTTGACATCTCTTCTTCTTTGGTATCTTCGTCTACAATTTTCACCTTATCTACTACTATGGTTGTTCCGTCGGCAACGATATTTCCCGAAGCATCTTCAAATCGAAGACGATTGTCTTGTGCGAAAGCTCCTAGTCCTGCGATGAGGGCTAAAGCAATAGTAAATGTTCTCTTCATTGTTGTATTATCCTTTTGTTAATGTTAATGTTTTAAATGATTGACTTGCGAACTACTTGGAGTACGCCGCCACCATCGTTATATATAAATGCCACTATGGCCACTTTGTCTGCGTTCCATTTCTCAGATATATCAGTTGTGAACGACTGCTTAACGGTTTCTCCTTCTTTTACGGAGATGTCTGTTCCCCATGTGCCGTTAACTGCTGCTCGGAGAACATTGTTCTGAACGTAGTCTGGTTTGACGGTTCCGTCGGGCATGTCTTGGCGACATTTGATTCCATCTTCAACAATCCAAAGTTGAAGCTTTCCTGCTACATTTTCCACGCCTGAAGCATCTACGTCGACAGTTGCTTTGCGAGTAGTGTTGTCATAACTGATGGAGAGCTTTATTCCGACCGGGGCCGTACGCTGGAGTTCGGTATTAACAGCTCCTGCCCATGAGGGATAGTTGAGGATTCCACCGCGACGGTCGACCATACCGGTTGGTTCGACAGATACGCCGAATGCTTTGTAATACTCGTCGCCCAACTTGGTTCGCAGACCTATAATGTTGCGTATCGGGAATATTGCAAGCGGTCCTGAATGTATGGCAACGGCAATTACGTTATTGGCTCCGTATTGTGCTTGTAGCTTTTCGATTTCTTCGTGTGCCTTAGGACAGTTGGGACACTTCTGTCCGGTGAAGTCTTCGATAAGTACGGCGCGTCCAATGGGTTTCGGTTTAACGTAGATGTATCTGTTGTCCTCGTTCACCATATCGCACGAAGCGAACACAATAGCGACAAGGACTAATATTAAGGGAAATATTTTTTTCATCGTCTAGAAATTATAGTTGTAAGACAGTGTGAAGCCTTTGCTTGCCGGCACATAGCGGCAAACTCCGCCTGAGCAGTTGAATCCGGCGCGTGTACGACCATAGCCCAACTGAAGGCGATGAGCTCCGGCGTTGAATGTAACGAAGCCTTGGTAGTAGTGCAACTTGGTATCGCCCGAGTTGTATTCATCAGAGACGGTAAACATCCAATGTGGAACTATCGAAAGCTCAAGCAAACCGAACATCCAGTTACCCTGGTCGCCTTTTGTTGCAAGATATTGAGCTTCTCCGCGTAGGGTCATCTTCGGTGAGATAGTGTAGCGTCCGTCGGCTATGAATATGTCGGAATGCACCATTCCTCCATGTCCTTCGACAATGGTTTTATTATAGAACTGATTCATATACATCAGGGATAGCTTGAAGCTTTTGGTGAGGCGGCGCTCCAGCTGAATGTTTATATCCTGATAGTAGGTTTGGTCGCCCCATTTAAAGAAAGCCGAGCCGTAGCCCTTTGTTCCGAGGGCGGTTGTACCATTTACGGAACCGGTAAGATTCGGTGTGCGGTCGATTGCGTGCACATGCGAGAAGTTCACTTTGAGATTCATTCCGTAGCGTCCACCTATGGCTGTACGACGTTTGAAGTTGTAGCCAAACTGTGCCTGATAGGCCCACTCGCCATCTGGATGTGTTGCGTAGGGATAGAGGGCTGCAAGTGCATAGGTTTGGTCTTCTGTAAACGCGGGCAGATGGTTGATGAACGAAGAAGTACCGGTCATTGTGCGGCGACTGCGGAACGAGAAATTGTCAGAGCGCTTGGCTTGCACAAGGAAACTTAGCCCCTTCTTTGAATAGGAGGCTGAAAGCATTGCTACGTTTCCGTTACGATATATGTAGCCGTTGTCGAATGACGGGTCTTGCGTTTTATGTGCATATTCGGCTAAGACGTTGAACCCACCTTTTTGAATCTGCAAACGTGCGTCGAAAGCATTCACGTTCTGGGGCAAGTTGAGCTTATGAGTTGCATCGGCGAATATTTGGTCGTTTTCATCGTCTTCGTATTTATTTACGAACGAGCCACCTAGCATTATTCGTGTGTCAGATTCTTGGAGACGTTTAAACCATTCGTCCAGATTCAGTTCCAGGTCGGTTCCCGAAATCCACGACGGACTGTGTCCCCAATAGCGTCGTTGTTCACCGGTGAGGGCTTTGAATCGGATACCCTTGTAGGGTTTATAGACAAAGCGAACTCCGAGGAGCGAGTTATCTATTCCGAGGCTACGTTCTTCGTAGTTGCGGAGGATAAATCCGGAGCCGAACTGATCGTAGAAGTTACCGGCCGTGATTTCCAATTTTTCGAACTTTCCTTTTATGTAGAAATAGGGTACTCCCCATCCTTTGAAATCTTTTTCAAATCCGGGGAGTGGATGTTTCAGGAATTCGAATCGCAATCCGGCGTCGATATTCTTGCTCATCAGGTTCAGGTCGGCGTAAGTATTGGTTAGTGCCCAGTCGTCGTATTTGGGCGACCCAATCTTTGTGTCTTCCTGGGGAATGAGCACGTCGCTTTGAATGCTTCCGCTTAGGGTGACTTTATTGTTGTCGGTTTCTTCTTGTGCATAGATGGCGGTACTTAACGTGAGCACCGCCATCAAACTAAAAAGTTTTTTATTCATAGAAGGTTCAAGCTTGGTTTACTTCTTCACGAGTTCCCGAACCTTTTCAATCAGTTCGTTCTCCGCTCCCTCTGTGTAGCCGTTGTGTTTATAGACGATATTTCCAGAGCCGTCCACAATGATTACATAGGGAATCATCTGAATTCCGAGTGCACGTTTGAAGTCGCTATTCGGGTCGAGTAGCACATCGTATGTCCATCCGTATTCGTCGACCATCGGCTTAACTTTGTTGATGTTTTGTGCCTGGTCGATGGACACGGCATAGATTTTTACGCCTGTTTCTTCCTGCCAGTCGGCGTAGACTTCGTTTATGGCTTTGAGTTCGCGATTACAAGGCTTGCACCAAGTTGCAAAGAAGTCGATGATGAATGGTTTTCCGTTATTCGAGAGTGTGTCTGTACGCACGGTTTTACCGTTCATGTCTTTCAACGTAACTGATGGCAGCTGAGCGTTCGCAGTCAGCACAACTCCGAAGAGCATAACCATGAGGCTTAAAAATGTTTTTCTCATAATCTTGGTTTGGTTTGTTAGATAGGTCGCAAAGGTAAATTCTTTTTTCTTCCCTTGCAAAATTCTCAGTTTCATACATAAGTTCAGGATAAAAGGCTTAGTACGGCTGTGTTCCGGCGTTTAAAATAAGGCTGGAGTTCCCGGAACGCAGCGTTTCGACCATTACATACAGAATGTTATTCGGCTTTTGTCTCAGGTTCGCCTAGTTTCATATTACATGAAGGGCATACAGCGACCAGATGAACAGAGCAACGATGACTATCGACACAATTATGCGAACAATGCAGCTCGTTACTTTCTTCATAATGACTATGCCGGTGAGGACGACAATGATGAGGGGAATGATGTATTCCATAATACTGTTTTTTCTACTTGAATAATCTTCTGAACTGTGCCGGAATGGGAGTCTCGAACTCCATTCGACTATGGTTTATAGGATGATTGAAACAGAGCACATAAGCGTGCAAACAGAGCCTACCGATAGGGTCGTGACCGTTGCCATATTTCATGTCGCCGCAAACAGGATGTCCCATGTCGGCTGCGTGGACTCTTATTTGGTTCTTACGACCGGTTTCAAGACAGAACTCTACAAGCGACTGGTCGATGGTGCGGTTGAGCACACGATAATGCGTGACGGCGTATTTACCTCCATTATCAACAGGCGAGCTGAAGGTGAAATATGATTTAGTGTCTTTGAGCCAATTGGCTATCGTTCCGTCCGAGGTTTCCATTTCGCCACTCAACACGGCAATATATCTACGATCGTAGACAATGTTGTGCCAATCATGCTCTAGGATTTGTTCGGTTTGAATATCCTTTGCATAAATCATGAGCCCGGAGGTATCGCGATCGAGGCGGTGCACCACGTGAGCCGTGCAGCGCTGGCGGGTTCGTCGGAAGTAGTCGTCGAGCACGCTTTTCACGTTGAGCGACGAATGTCCGGCGGCCATCGAAAGCACTCCTGACTGTTTTTCAATAACCACCAGGAAGCTGTCCTCATAGACCAATCTGATGTACCGACTTCTGAACTGATCGTTTTGCTTGCTTTTGCTAATCGAAACTTTGTCGCCCACATTGAGTTGGTAATCAAACTGTGTCACCACTCGTTTGTTCACCTTAATGCCTCGGTTTCTTAGGATTGATTTAATCTTGTTACGGCTTTCTTGCGAGTTACGGATGAGCCATTCGAGCAACGGAGCGTTCTCGGTCACCTCGAGATGTTTATATCTGTCGCTGTCTGATGGATATAGATTTTTTCTCATTGCAAGGCCGTTCAATTAGAAACTGTATTGAAAACCGATTGACGATAGTTCCTTGAACTGCCAATAGGCGTGATGCAGGTCGCGAGCTACACCGTCGTCGAATCGTGGATAGATGAAAAGCTGTGCGCTGATGTATTTATTAAAGGTGAGAACAAAGGTATTCTCCCACTCCAGTTCGGAGCGACGGAAAGTGGTGTAACCGTATAGACGGGTTTTCCATTTTACGGCGTCGCTGAATTTCCATTCAAGGTCGACGGTAAACTCCGAACCGAAATCGTGCTTGAAATGGCCTTCGCTGATTCCGATTCGCTTGGCGATGTCGCGAAATTGACTGTATTTCATGTTATAGGCCAACGGGGCTATGTGGAAATTCCCTTTGAGCTTGTGTGATATCCAGTCGACGGCATAGTCCATACCGAGCGAAACGTTTATGTTTAGCGGGGCCAGGAAGTGGGCGTATAGCGTCGGGTCGTTCGATTTATAAGAATGTGTGAATTGCGTGTAGCCAATGAATTGCACCGTGTAGTACCATTTCTTATCGGCCTGCAAACCAAATTTCGAGGTTAGTCGCAGCAGGTCTTCCGTGCTTTTATAGCTGTGCAGCGAGTCTGAACGGCTGCTTTGGAGACCGTATTTCATTTCCAGCCTGTTCTCCCACTTGAGTTTCTGCTTGTTGTTGTAGTTGGCTTCCATGAGGAGCGCGGCCAGGGCCGAATAATTACTTTCACCGCCTTTATACCAGTTGCCCGACACGTAGTTTTGGAATATCTGCAATGAATAGTCGCCTCGATAGCTCCAGAAATTGGGCTTCATAATCATCACAGCTATGGGGGCGACCTCGGATTCCAACGGGACTGGGGCTAAACGGTCGACCAATTCAACTTCGTGACGTATGGGGCGCCGAACATCGACCCTATTCGACTGCTGTTTACGCAAGTCGGCCTCCGTGGTTTCAACCCATTCTGGATGCCGCAGATACATATGCAGAAGAGTTTTTCCAATCGTGTTCGTCGTATCGAGTTGAAACGCTCCGCTTATCACATCGTTGTAATAAGTTAGCGGCATGAACAGTCGTTTTATTCTCAAATCACTTTCCGCACTGACGGTTCTTTGGGTTTTCAGGCTATCGCGAACTGTCTCGAGCGAGTCAATGTAGTTTCTTACAAGCGATTCGTTCTCCCGAACGTATTCCTTAGAGCGCATGCCCTGTCGCACTGTTTGTTGGGCGATGGCACCGACGGAAAGAAGCGCCAGGACTGCCGTAAACAATAGTTTCTTATTCATTCCTTACCTTGAAATTTGACGGCTGCAAACTTAAAACTTAAATTCTAGAACTCGAGTATCAGGGCGGCGCGGGGAGCGAGCGTAAGATTGTCTGCAAGACTAACAGAGTCGCCGGTAATTACGTTTCGGGCGATGGTGTGATGACCGATAACTTCGGCATAACGCTGCACGCTGAAGACGGCTGATGAACGTTTGCCGTTGAGAATCGTAAGCACCGTGCGACCGTCGAGCTGACGGGCCAGGACATAGATGCCGTTATGGGGAATGAAGTGGATTTGTTTGCCACGGATTATGGTTTGGTTGTTCTGTCGCCAGTGAAGCAGCTTGCTCGTCCAGTCGAAGAAGGTGTTCTCGGCTGGCGTGCGCCCCTTGCGAGTGAATTTATCGACGCCGTCGCCCGGGAATCCGCCGGGGAAGTCGCGCCTCACATTACCGTCGGTTATTTCTTTAGTTCCGTTCATGAGAATCTCGGTGCCATAGTAGAGTTGTGGCGTACGATTCATTGTGAGCAGCAGTGCATAGGCTTGTTTCAGGGCGGCCGTATCGCTACCGTTTTCAAGGAAGCGGTCGGTGTCGTGGTTTTCGATGAAGGCCATAACACTTGATGGGTCGGTGTATAGATAGTCGTAGCACAATACGTTGTAGATTCTATTGAGTCCTTTCCACCAGAGGTCGGTATCCTCGTTCTTGGCCTGCGAGAGGCGGTCGAAGGTAGCGAAATCCATCACGCTTTTGAGGTGACTGTTTCGGTTTGAGAGTCGGCTTCCTCTTTGCCATGCGGCGGTATAGGCGGGTTCGGTCACCCAGGTTTCGCCCACGGTGTTGAAGTTAGGGTATTCTTTTTCGAGTGTTTCCATCCACTGTGCCATTGCTTCGCGGTCGGCATAGGGGTATGTATCCATGCGAATACCGTCTATGCCAACGGTTTCAATCCACCACTGGGAGTTCTGGATGAGATATTTCATTACGTGCGGATTGCGTTGGTTGAGGTCGGGCATCGACGACACGAACCATCCGTCGACTGTTTCCGAGAGGTCTATCTTACTGGCATACGGGTCGGTTACCGGCGTGAGTTTATAGCTTGTTTGTAGACCGTAGCCCGGATTGTTGAACCAGTTGGCCGACGGTACGTCCTTGTTCCATGGATGCTGCTCGCCGCAGTGGTTGAAAATCATGTCCATCACCACCTTCAAACCGCGTTTATGACAGGATTCTACGAGTGTTTTATATTCTTCGTTTGTTCCTAATCTGGGGTCAACTCTGTAGTAGTCGGTTGTGGCATATCCATGGTATGTGCTATGCTTTGCGTTTTCGGCCGGACTATTGTTTTCGAGCACGGGTGTTAGCCAAAGGGCGGTTACGCCGAGGTTATCGAAGTAGTCAAGGTGTTGCATTATGCCGGCCAGGTCGCCTCCGTGCCTGAGGCTCGGTTCGTTTCGGTTGCAGAGCTGGTCGTTCATTCCTTTGACAACATCGTTTGCCGGATTGCCATTTGCAAACCTGTCGGGCATCAGCATATAAAGCACGTCGGCGTTGGTGAATCCCATCCTCTCGGAGCCGGGCATATCGCGCTCGCGCAGTTGATATTTCATGCTGAACTTCCGGCCTCGGTTGTTGAAATTGAGGGTTACGTAGCCTGCCCGAGCACCTCCGAGGTCGAGATAAACGAGCAGGTAGTTGGGCGAATCGAGCCGCACGATGGAGTCTATCTTCACGCCGGGATAATCGGTGGTTACGTCGGCGGTTTTTATCCCCGGGCCATAAACCATAAGCTGTAACGACGGGTTCTTCATACCGGCATACCAATATGTCGGGTCTATCCTTTTTACAGGATTCGCGCTCGGCTTTCCGCCTTTGGCCATGCCGGCAAGCGATGTTGCGAGCAGCACGATGGCGATGAGGTGTTTTGCTTTCATTGTTGTTGTTATTTTATAGTTATCGATACGATGAACGTTTCGCCAAAGGGCGAAGAGCTAAATCCAACGGCAGGAGCGTTTCGCCAAAGGGCGACGAGCTGAATCCAACGGCAGGAACGTTTCGCCAAAGGGCGAAGAGCAGAATCCAACGGCGGGAGCGCTTCGCCAAAGGGCGACGAGCTAAATCCAACGGCGGCAGCGTTTCGCCAAAAGGCGACGAGACAAATCCAACGATTAATCGTGAAGAATAAGGGCTGATTGCGAATCGACCATCACATCGCCACCCTCCATTTCTCCGAGGCCCGATTCGTTTACCTCTCCGTTGGCGCAAACGATGGTGTACTTGCCGCGGGGAATTGTGACGGTGCGAAGCTCGGTGCTGCCATTAAGAATAACATAAATATTTTTCCATTTGTCGCCCCCGGCGTTGTCCTTTAATCGGAAGGCAACGAGCGCCTCTTGAACGGGCAGGAATTCGAGATGCTTGCGAACAAGGTCGGCCCGTCCGAGACGGAACGCCGGATGGAGCTTACGGAGCTTGATGAGACCACTATAGTAGCTCAACACCTGTGGATATTCCTTGAGGTTCTGCCAGTTTATTTCATTGATGGAGTCGGGCGAATTGTACGAATTGTGCACGCCTTTTTTGTTGCGCAACATCTCCTCACCGGAGAGCATGAATGGCACGCCCTGCGAGGTAAACACGGCGGTTTGGGCGAGCAGGTCGAGCCGGATGAGCGTTTCCTCGTCGTACTGCGTTTCGGGAATCGACGCCCGCAACCTGTCTACAAGGCACATATCGTCGTGGCAACTCACGTAGGCAATCATCTGCGTGGGCTCGTCGGCCCATGGTTTCTTGGTGTAGTTAACCTTCGAGTAATCTATTTGCGGATGGGCAATCATGCCTGCAATTCCGGCTTTCACGCTTTCTTCCATTCCCGGAAGGCCGGCCAGGAATGCGGGCTTCGTGTCGTCAGAGAAGGGACCGCGGATGGCGTCGCGCAGCTCATCGCTGAAGGCGGCTATTCCGGGTATCTGGGCGGTGTTGGCTTTCATGGCCAGCTTGTCTTCGGGATAGGCGCATTTGCCGGCGCTCCAGCCCTCGCCGTAAACGAATATTCCGGGGTCGATGGCATTGAGTTCGCTGCGAATAAGGTTCATGGTTTCTATGTCGTGTATTCCCATCAGGTCGAAACGGAAGCCGTCGATGTGATACTCTTCTACCCAGTATTTAATCGACTCGAGCATGAACTGGCGCATAAGCGTGCGTTCTGAAGCTGTCTCGTTGCCGCATCCGGAGCCATTGGATGGTTTGCCCGAAGAGGTGTAGCGATAGTATTCTTTCGGGAATGTACGTTGAAAATTGCTGCCGTCGATGTCGAAGGTATGATTGTACACTACATCTAAGATGACGCGAATGCCGGCCTTATGGAGTGCTTGTACCATTTGCTTGAACTCGGTTATGCGGCGTGTGGGCAGGGCGGCGTCGTAACTGTAGCTGCCCTCGGGCACGTTGTAGTTCTGCGGGTCGTAGCCCCAGTTGTATTGGGGCTTATCGGGGCGAAGTTCGTCGATGGAGGCGAAGTCGAACGACGGCAGAATGTGCACGGCATTAATGCCGAGCGCGCGCAGATGGTCTATGGCTTTCTGCTCGGTTAGAGCAAGGTATTTGCCTTTGTGCACGAGGCCAGAGGTTGGCGACATGGAGAAATCGCGGTGGTGCAGCTCGTATATTACTAAGTCGGCCGCGCTTCGGGTGGGCACTCGCTTGTCGGAATCCCATCCGGCGGGGTTGGTTTCGGCAAGGTCGATTATTGCTCCTCTTTTGCCGTTCACGCCTACGGCTTTGGCGAACGTGCCGGGTGTTTCGCCGCGGCCGATGTCGAAGGTGTAGAATTTGCCTTTCAAGTCGCCCTTTACGGTTGTCGTCCACACGTTGGGCGCTGTCTGAGAGAGCTTCACCTTTTTGTAGGCCTTGCCGCCCAGTCCGGCATCGTATAACCGAAGCGTGGGTTTCTCGGGCGCGTTTAGCTTAAAGGTTGTCGACTTGGGCGAATACGAAACCTCGTTGAACGTTTCTTGCGCCATGGCGTTGTGCGCTATGATTAGCGCGAGTGTGGCAGTTGCCATCAGTTGTTTTATGTTCATGTTGCTTGGAATTTGTGTTCTATCGGTCTCTGGCTTCTACGCCTACTGCTTTCACGTTGGGGTCTTCATGTCCTTCGAGTGAGATGGCGAATCCTCCACCAGGAGCCATCTTAAGGTTAAGTACGTCGCCGCGCTTAACTTTTTTCTTGCTGATGGTGTAGGCCTTGGGATTGGTTTTGTAATGTGCCTTTTTGCCATCGGCGTATATTGTGCATGTGTAGATGTATCCTTGAAAGAGGAAATCGAGTTTGATGTTAGATGTGTGCCCATCCTCGTTGCACTTGCCGCCGATGAACCAGTTCATTCCTCCCTTCTCGCGTCGGGCTACGGTTACATATCGAGCGGGCTCGGCTTCGATATAAATCGACTCGCTCCAATCTACGGGCACATCGCGAATGAACTGGAAGGCGTCGGCGTATTTGGCGTAGTTTTCGGGAAGGTCGGCCACCATTTGCAGCGGACTGTACATGGTTACGTAGAGCGCGAGCTGACCGACGAGCGTTGTGTTTACCTGATTCTTGTTGTCGCTCCACGTGTTGAGCTGCGTTTCGAGTATGCCGGGCGTGTAGTCCATCGGGCCGCCTTGCAATCGGGTAAAGGGAAGGATAACGGTGTGGTCGGGACGATTGCCGCCGAAGGCTTCGTACTCGGTTCCGCGCGCGGATTCGTTGCCTATAAGGTTGGGATAGGTGCGGCACAGGCCGGTGGGGCGAACGGTTTCGTGGCCGTTAACCATTATGTGATACTTGGCAGCCTCTTTCACCACGTGCATATAGTGGCGGTTCATTGATTGCGAGTAGTGGTGGTCGCCACGGGGAATGATGTCGCCCACATAACCGGTTTTCACAGCGTTGTAACCCCAGGCTTTCATATATATGAAGGCATTATCGAGGCGCCGCTCGTAGTTGGCTACGCTCGATGATGTTTCGTGGTGCATCATGAGCCGGACGCCTTTTTCCTTGGCGTATTTGAGAAGTCCAAAGAGGTCGAAGTCGGGATAGGGTGTAACGAAGTCGAACACATTCTCTTTCCAATGGCCGAACCAATCTTCCCAGCCGATGTTCCAGCCCTCAACAAGCACTTGGTCGAGCCCGTTAGCGGCTGCAAAGTCTATGTAGCGCTTCACGTTCTCGGTGTTGGCTCCGTGTCGGCCGTTGGGTTTGGCGGTGCGATAACGGGGACGGTCGATGTCTACTGACTGGAAATCGTCGGTGTAGTTCCAGGTGCTTTTGCCGACAATCATTTCCCACCAAACGCCGCAGTATTTAATGGGTTTAATCCACGATACGTTGCTGATTTCACATGGTTCGTTGAGGTTGAGAATGAGGTTCGAGGCGAGTATCTGCCGCGCGTCGTCGCTCACCATTACCGTGCGCCAGGGCGACTTACACGGCGTTTGCATAAAACCCTTCAGGCCCGTTGCGTCGGGTGTGAGCCACGATTCAAACACCATGTTTTTATCATCGAGGTTGAGGTGCATGGTGGCGTAGTCTATGCAGGCGGCCTCGTGGATGTTGATGTAAAGACTGTCGGCCGATTTCATTTGCAGCGATGTTTGCACACCGGTTTCAGAGAATACGCTTACCGACGAGTTGCTCCAATTCACTGCATCGTGGAATCGCGATCGAATCTCGGAGAGCTTCGACTCCTGGGTTTCCTGCTCCTGCGTGTCGTAATCGCCGGGAATCCACCACGCGGTATGGTCGCCAGCCATAGCAAACTGCGTGCGCTCCTCCTTTATAATGAAATAATTGAGATCGGGTTGCTGTGGAAATTCGTAGCGAAAGCCCACGCCGTCGTCATAGACACGGAAGCGGAGAATCATGATACGGTTCGTCTCACGCTGTTTCAGCGTAACTGCCAACTCGTTATAGTGGTTGCGTATCTCATGCGTCTCTCCCCATACAGGTTGCCATGTCTCGTCGAAAGTCGATTTCTTGGTATCTACAAGCTGGAAGCCCTCCATAAGGTCGGTTTCCTCCAACCCCTTACTGGCGTGCTTATCTTTGGCGAGCTCCAATCCTAAATATGACTTTTTCACCACAGGCTGCTGCTTGTAGGACACGCTATAGCAAGGACGTCCTCCGTCGATACTAAACCATAAGAAAACACTTTCATTGGGAGAATATAACATCTTCGTACCCTCATCTACCATCACTTGAGCCATCGAAGTGATAGAGAAGAGCCATGTGAGTGTCAGTAATTTTATTCTGTTCATGTCCGTTTTTGTTTATCCTTAATATATACGAGCAGTGGGACACAATCCTCTGTGTCCCATTACCTATTTGTTTTTATCTTCCAGACTGTGCAATCAAGTCTGTAATATCATAGTTGAAATCATTCCTCTTCATCAAGTCTTCCAGCGATACGTGCATCCGGTATCTCCAATAGTGTTTAGGATTAGCTGGAATATTGATTCGTTCGGCATCCGGTTGGGCGAGGCGAAGGGTTTCGTCGATACTCATCCAATCCTGGATGCTGAGAACGCATAGCATGCTGGGCGAAGAGAGGTGCCTGCTAACAATATCGCGAGCCAACCATCCGGGCAGCGGATGCGGGGCGGGGCCTTCGCGGTGCAACACGTTGTTGAAATAATCTTGCGTGCGGGGCCAATCTTCGTCCCACCAAAGGCGTAGGGTGGGCATATCGTGCGTGGATATGGTGCTTACGCTAGAATACGGATTAGTACCGAGATGACCGAAACGCAGGTGCGGGTCTTTGGGCATGCTCTGAATTTCAAGACTAAGAATACGCAGCTCGTTCATTACCCAAGCCACGCAATCGGGTACCATACCAAGGTCTTCAGCACAAACAAGCATCCGAGTTGCATTAACCAGCTTGGGTAGCTTTTTCATTGCTTCCTGATACCAGAACTGGTTATTGCGGCGATAATAATAATCGTTGTAGAGCTTGTTGAATATGGCCTTGTCGCTGTCGTATAGACTTTCGTATATAAAGTCAAATTG
The DNA here is from genome assembly GCF_000243035.1 of Prevotella micans F0438. Lineage (NCBI taxonomy): Bacteria > Pseudomonadati > Bacteroidota > Bacteroidia > Bacteroidales > Prevotellaceae > Prevotella > Prevotella micans. The sequence continues at coordinate 272,470 of NZ_JH594521.1, read as the reverse complement.
GACGCTGATGCGTGGGTGGAATAGGTTCGGGTCACGATGGTCGCGCACGAAAAGCACGTCACTTACAAGTGAATAGAGTCCGTCGCGAATCCATATATCTTTTTCGGAGAGTTCACCCGTGAAAGCTTCCTCAATCTTGCGTTGTGTACAGTATTCGGAGCGCATTCTATAGCGGTCTCCCCAGGTGTGCTCAAGATATTTTCCTCGTACTTCGTCGGCATGCTCGCGGAATATTCTGTCAACAACCCAGTCGGCAATGAATGGTTCGGTGAACAGCTCCTCCTGCCAATGCAATCCGTAGCCCTCGATTTCTTCGCGACTCATACCGAGCGATGGGGCAAACTGGCCGAGCAAGCCGTGTACCGAGTTTACGGGAATCTCCCAAATGCGGAAGAAGCCCAACACGTGGTCTATTCGATAGGCGTCGAAATATTTGGCCATGTTACGGAATCGGTTAACCCACCAGGTGCAATTATCCTTAATCATCTCATCCCAGTTGTAAGTTGGGAATCCCCAGTTCTGTCCGTTTACAGAAAAATCGTCGGGCGGTGCGCCGGCCTGCCCGTTGAGGTTGAAATATCGCGGTTCACTCCACACATCGCATCCGTAGCGGTTCACTCCAATTGGGATATCACCCTTTAGGATAACTTTCTTAGATTGCGCATAACTATGGGCTGCCTTGAGTTGAGTAGCAAGCACAAACTGCACGTAGTAGTAGTAAGCCACATCCTTATATGCCTTGTTTCGTGGCGACGACAGGGCCTTGCGGTCGGCCTCGTTCCATCGGTTGTGGTCTGGCCATTTGGAGAAGTCGGCCGTTCCGTTCTTGTCGCGCAGATGGCAATACTGCGCATAGGGCACAAGCCAATGTTCGGTTTCTACGAAGAATGTTTTAAACTCCGGGCTCTCTATAGAGGCCTTGCCCTCTTGCTCGAACAGTAGATGGAGATATTCATTCTTCGCATTGTTCACCTGCTCGTAGTCTATTTGCGGTAACACATTAAGTTCTTTACGCAGCTTTTCAAAAGCGTCGCGCTGCTTCTTATCGTTAAGTTTGGGCAACGCACTAAGGTCTACATATTGCGGATGCAGGGCAAAAATGGAGATGCAGCTGTAAGGATATGAATCCGTCCAGGTGTGTGTTGTGGTAGTGTCGTTAATTGGGAGAATTTGCAACAGACGCTGCTTAGTGAGACTCACCCAATCGATCATTTTACGGAGGTCACCGAAATCACCGATTCCGAAGCTACTCTCCGAACGCAACGAGAACACCGGAACGAGTGAACCTGCAATGCGCACGGGTGGAATGGGAAAGAAGGCCTCGTCAAGTTCATAGACAACCACATCGCCTTCGTCCATTTGTGGAAGTTCCACGATACGATTATCGCTATATTCCCAAACAGGAGAAGCGCTATTCTCGTCATTTTTTATAAAGAACTTCAGTTCCACTCGGTTATTTGTCAGTTGAGCAGCATCCAGATCTATAGACCATTCATTCGTGCCATAATGTTTCATTGGTAGACCTTTCTCGGGGTTCCATGCTCCGAGCATAGTCTCAGTACCAAGAACAAAAAGTCTCTTACTACTTCCGAGTTGCGGAGCGCGCACCTTTATGCAAACGCCTTTCCGGAAACTGTTCGGCGATGGCTTGTCGAGCGAGCGTCCTGTGATACAATCTGTCACGGCCGAGCTGTAGAGGTAGGCATCCCTGGGGATGTCGTTCCAATGATCGAAGACGCGATAGGTTTGCGCTCGTTCGGCATTGAACACCACATGATGAACAACGGTTTCCCATTCGCGCCGTTCCTCTTCGTCGCCTCGCCAAATACTGTAGAAATAGTTGAGCTGTATTCCTGGAAGGACTTCGCGATTGATTTCAACTTGCCAATGATAGCCATCAGCTGTATGCATTCTGTATGCCGAGTACTTATGCTCTCCGCCATTCAAACCGGTTACGATGTTCAGGAGTAAGTCCTGTCCATAGTAAGTTTGATAGTTTATATTGAATTGTAATTTCATTGTCTTTTACTATTTGTTTATTTCTGCTTTGTATCTTTTATTATGCTCACGGCGATTGCTCCGACAATGAGCGATATGCCAGCCACAATCATCATGTGGTATTGAACGGAGCCAACAAATACGAGAATCACTCCTCCTACAGATGCAGCGATGATTTGCGGTATACATATCGTGCCGTTAAACAAACCTAAATATGCGCCCATGTGTCCGTAACCTTCGAGAGCATTAGTTACGAAAGTAAACGGCATAGCCAGCATTGCAGCCCACGCACAACCAATGAGTATGAACGGAACGAACATCAAGTATTGGTCGTGAACAAAGGCTGCCATAACGAATCCGATTCCGCCCAAAATAAGCGAAAGACTATAGGCTAGCTTCCTGCTCTTGAACTGTGGTAGAACCATTGCCCAAATCACCGACCCGATGGCCTGGATGGCGAACAAGATTCCAACCCAGTTACCAGCCTCCTGATAGGCTGCTGTGGATGTTGCATTAGGATCGAGCATATCGACATTCCAACAGTTAGCAGCCACGGTCCCGTTGGTGTAGGTCCACATATACATGAATGCAAACCAACAGAAGAATTGTACCAATCCAACCTTCCAGAATGTCGAAGGCGCATTACGCAGAAGTTTTATCCAATTGGCTTTTGACTCATTGGCGGTTTCCTTCAGATTATGATATTCGGCATATTCCTTCGGCGGCATCTCCTTCACCTTGGCAGTTGTATATAACACGCAAAGAATAAGTATAGCCGCACCTATATAGAAGGAATATATCACCGAATCGGGCACAACCCCCGATGGTGCTTCGTTGGCTATACCTAGAAATGTGAAGAAAAACGGAAAGAAATAGCCCACCAGCGACCCGGCATTACACAAGAAGCTCTGGATAGAATAGGCCAAACCTTTTTGCTTTTCGTTTACTTCATCGCCCACGAGCATCTTGAACGGCTGCATAGCCATGTTTATGCTTGTGTCGAGAAACATGAGTGAAACGAGTCCAAACACCATAGCCGTAGATGTCACCATACCGAACGATCCGGAGTTTGGAAGCAAACACATCACAAGTACAGCCACGGTTGCACCTATGAAGAGATAGGGAATTCGCCTTCCGAAACGCGTCCATGTTTTATCGGATAGGGTTCCAACTACCGGCTGAACAAGAATTCCCATCAGGGGGGGGAGAATCCAGAAGTAGCTCAAATTATGCGGATCAGCACCAAGAGTGGCGAAGATGCGCGAGATATTAGCGCTTTGTAAGGCATACGCAATTTGCACACCAAAGAATCCGAAGCTTAGATTCCAAAGCTGCCAGAAACTTTTATCAGGTCTTTCTTTCATTTGTATAGTTGTTTTGTTTGTTATCCTGGATATTGTGTCTATCGGGTGGTTCCTCTAATGATGAGCCTTGTGCGCACCACTCGTTTCTCGACTTTGTCGATGGGAATTGTTCCCTCCACCTTTTCTATTAGTATGTTAGCGGCTTCCTCACCCACTCTTGTTCCGAGTTGTTCAACGGTGGTGAGCATAGGATCACACGAAACGGCTCGTTCGCCATTAGTGAATCCGCATATCGAGATATCTTCGGGAACTCTGAATCCCATTCGTTTGCACGAGTATAATATTCCGATTGCGGTTTCGTCGTTAACGGCGAAGAAGGCATCGGGCGGGTTGGACATGTTCATCAGGTCGGGTGTGATGAGTTCGGCGTCGGCTCTGTTGTCGCAAATGAACGTCAGATCGTCATCCGGTTTTAGTCCGTGTTTGAGAAGGGCATCTTTATATCCGTTATATCTATTCTTGCCGATTTCAAGATTCATTGGCATTCCGAAGTAGGCTATACGTTTACATCCTGTGCCAACAAGGTGCGACACGGCCGTGAAAGTGCCCATATAGTCGTCAACCACTACTCGACTTGCATTGACTCCAGTGCTTATGCGATCATAGAAAACCAGCGGCAGCCCATAGTCCATCAGCCTTTGGAAATGGTCGTGCTTGATTGAGTTCTTTGCTTGCGAAACGATTATACCACAAACCTTGTTTTCGTGAAACGACTTGCAGATTTTCACCTCACGTTCATATTTCTCGTTGCTTTGTGCAATCATCAAACTATATCCACGGGCCGATGCTTCTTCTTCTATGCCGGCCAGAATAGATGAGAAATAGAAATGGGTGAATTCGGGAACAATAACTCCTATGATTTTAGGTGGCTGAATTTTACTTCTGCGCAAAGTTTTTGCAATCATGTTGGGCAAGAATTTGTGTTCGCGAGCATATTTCTTTATTTCCTCGCGTTTCTCGGCCGATATACGCGGACTATCTTTCAATGCCCTCGACACCGTTGCTATCGAAACTCCAAGCTCACGAGCAATATCTTTCATTGTCAAGTTGGGGGTCTCATTCATAAGCTCTGCTCATTGTTGTTGATACACATTATTACAAGTGTCGCAAAAATACAGAATTTAACCGGTGACATTGACCTACGTCAATCTTTTTAGGCCGGCTTAATAGGTGCAAACGTTTGCACCTATTAAATAGCACTTTTACTCTCAAAAAAGTATTAAACCTTTAATGCGCGTCTATCTTTGCGGAAGATTGAACGGAGAATTGATATTAATCAATAGATGATTTAAGTTTCCGGTTAGTGATTCGACCACCGAATCTCAAGTAAGAAGGACTATTGAATGTGTAATTCTGTTATGACAAAGGATAACCCAGGATCTTTAATTATACAAAAGTGCAATAAGGTTGGAACACCCAACTATGTTTTGCATGCCGTTGAGGCGTTCACAAGTGCATCCAAAAATCTTGAACGCAGTTTTGTAAACAGTATAAATGCAATCAAAGACCTAGAATGCTGTTTTGTAAATTGCACCGGTCCAAACAACCTCTTTCACTCTCCTCCTTGCTTGATTATATAATGCTCCCTAAAAGGAGAAGATCATAAAGTAAATTCTATAATAACTTTAATCAACGATAACAATTTTAATAACAGAAATGATGAAGCAGGTAAAAAGCAAGTTTTCCGGCAGAATTCTAATCCTATTCCTAGGCATGATTCTGTCGATTGGAGCCTTTGCACAATCAAATGTCAAAGGTCAGGTGAAAGATGCTTCTGGCGAACCCATTATCGGCGCATCCGTATTAGTTAACGGAACGTCGAACGGCACGATGACCGACCTTGACGGTAATTTCGTTGTCAACGTTCGACCGGGAACAATGTTAACAATTTCCTACATCGGATATCTCAGGCAACAAGTTGCAGCCGTCGACGGTATGGTGGTTATTCTCAAAGAAGACCAGGCACAACAAATGAATGAAGTGGTGGTCATCGGTTACGGTGTAGCCAAAAAGAGCGACCTCACAGGTTCGGTTCTAGCAATGAAACCCGATGCAAAAAACAAAGGCGTCGTAGTAAATGCACAGGACATGATGCAAGGTAAAATGGCCGGTGTGAACATAGTGTCGAAAGACGGAACACCAGGAGGAGGAGCAACCATCCGAATACGCGGAGGCTCATCGCTTAACGCATCGAACGACCCATTAATCGTGATAGATGGTGTTGCAATCGACAACAATGGCGTGAAAGGATTGTCGAACCTACTCTCAATTGTGAATCCGCAGGACATCGAGAGTTTCAACATCCTCAAAGACGCATCCGCAACAGCCATCTATGGTTCACGCGGATCGAACGGAGTAATCATCATAACCACAAAGAAAGGTCGTAAAGGACTCCAAATTTCCTATAACGGAAGTACAACCATCAGCACAAAGAAAAAACTCATTGATGTGCTTTCAGCCGACCAATATCGCGAGTTCATAACAAAGCTCTATGGCGTAGGAAGCGATGCCTATAAAGCACTCGGAACGGCTAACACCAACTGGCAAGAAGAGATTTACAGAACAGCAGTGAGTCATGATCATAACCTAACCATTGGCGGACAAGTGGGCGACTGGCTGCCCTATAGAATAAGTGGAGGCTATACAGGTCAGCAGGGTATACTGAAGACCTCGAGTTTCGACCGATTCACAACTGCACTCAACTTGAGTCCGTCGCTACTCAACAAGCACCTCAACATCAACCTTAATCTCAAAGGTCTCTACGCTAAGAGCCGATATGCCGATGCAGCCGCCGTAGGTGCAGCTGTATATATGGACCCAACACAGAGCGTTTACGACAACACATCGCCCAATGCATTCGGAGGATATTTCCAGTGGAAAACATCCAGCAATTACAACAATCCGACATGGGGTCCATATGAATTCAACAATATCGCAACCCGCAATCCAGTGTCTATTCTAGACCTCAAGAACGATATTGCACACAGTCGTGAGTTCATCGGTAGTGCCGACCTCGACTATCAGGTTCACGGATTCGAAGACCTTCGTCTGCACGCAACCCTAGGTTCCGACATAGCTTTCGGTCAGCAAGACACCCAAATATCGCCCTATTCGCCACAGGCTGTGTACTATGGCAGCTACGGATGGGAAACTATCCTAAAACGTAATTTCCAGTTCAGCTCCTACGCACAATATTTTCACGACTTCAAAGACCGCAATAAGAATCACTTCGACATTATGGCCGGATATGAGTGGCAACACTACTGGCGCACACAGAAGAACTCCTATTGGGGCATTTATCCAGACGGCGACCCTACACTTGATTCGAACGGACAATCAATGGTTGGCCAACTACGCAATGTAACAAACTATAGATATGCAACCGAGAATTATCTTGTTTCGTTTTTCGGCCGTGCAAACTGGTCAATGAAAGACGGTCGATATCTTCTCACCGCAACTGTACGAAACGATGGCTCATCGCGCTTCCGCGAACACTGGGCACTATTCCCGTCACTAGCTTTCGGATGGCGATTAAAAGATGAGAAGATGCTGAGCAAAGTAGACTGGTTATCTGATTTGAAACTCCGTCTCGGATGGGGTAAAACCGGTCAGCAAGATGGAATCGGCGACTACAACTATTTCGCCATCTACAAGAACTCACGAGGTATCGGCTCCTACTATCCGCTCACAGGCGACGGTTCTGTGGTCCGCCCTGTGGCCTACGATCCCAACCTCAAATGGGAAACAACAACAACAACCAACATCGGCCTCGACTGGGGAATAATACGCCAACGACTTACCGGTAGCTTCGATTGGTACTATCGCAAAACAACCGATCTGCTGAACACCGCCTACGTTCCGGCCGGCTCGAACTTCGCAAACAAAGTGACAAGCAATATCGGCTCGATGAAAAACATCGGTTTCGAAGCCCAGATTCACTGGCTTGCCGTAAGTGCAAAGGATTGGAACTGGACTCTAGACTACAACTTTACATATAATCACAATGAAATAACCGATCTCAGCGGCGGAAGTGACCCAGATTACTATGTTCCAACAGGTGACGGAGCCGGAGGAGGAACCGGAAATAAAGTACAAGCTCACACCGTTGGACACGCCGCCAGCTCGTTCTACGTTTACCAGCAAGTATACGACGCTAACGGCCGACCAATTGACGGTGCAGTTGTCGACCGCAACGGCGACGGACAAATAACACCGGCCGATAAATACTTCTACAAGAGCCCCGCAGCCCCTGTTCGTATGGGGTTAGCATCCCGCGTCGAATATAAAAATTGGGACTTTGGTGCATCTTTACGTGCCAGCTTCGGTAACTATGTATACAACAATGTTGAAGCAGGCATGAGCAACGTTAGTCGTGCTGCCGTATGGCTCTCGTCTGGTTTTATGTCTAACCGCACCCCACTAGCAATTGCCGACAACTGGCAAACCGATGAATTGCCTGCCAAGCTCTCAGACCGCTGGGTGCACAACGCCAGCTATCTCAAGTGCGATAACATCACACTCGGCTATAGCTTCTCCGACCTGTTCAGATGCAGTTCATGGAACGGAATCAGCGGACGCATCTACGGAACTGCATCCAACATATTCACAATAACAAAGTATAAGGGACTCGACCCCGAGGTAGAGAACGGAATTGATAATAACGCCTTCCCACGTGCCTTCTCATTCATTCTGGGATTGAGCTTGAACTTCTAACATCGAAAGGAAACAAGGATATGAATAAGATAAGAAAATCCATATTTGCCATTGCGGCAACCGTGCTCACAATGGGAATGTCGTCGTGCGTGGGCGATTTGGACGTCACTCCGATCGACCCAAACATGAACGACGCTTCCAAAATCAAACCAGAGCAATTGTTCAACAAATGTTATGCTTTCATGGCATTTGCCGGAAATGAAAATGGAGACAGTGACCCTGATATCTCCGATATAGACGGCGGAACACAAGGATTCCTCCGACAGATATTCAACGCAAACGAGCTCACAACCGATGAAGCTATCTGCGGATGGGGCGACGAAGGAATAGCGCCTTTCATATACAACTCCTACGATGCATCGCACCCGATGCTCAACGGACTCTACTATCGTCTCTATTTCGGCGTAACTTGTTGCAACCAATACCTACAGGAATTCGGAAACTACGACGCAACAATGACAGCAGAAGTTCGATTCGTTCGTGCTCTGACCTATTATGAACTAATGGACATCTGGGGGAACGTTCCTTTCAGAACAGAGATTACATCTGGCAGTCCGCAGCAAATTAAGCGCGCCGACCTTTGGAAATGGCTCGAGAAAGAACTCCTCGAAATAGAACCCCTCATGAGCGCACCCGAAGCCAAGACATCAACCAACAAGAACTACGGACGCGCCGATAAGGCTGCCGTATGGATGCTCCTGGCTCGTCTCTACCTCAACTCGCAGGTATACACCGGCACTCCGCACTATACCGAGGCCGCAACCTATGCTAAGAAAGTCATCGACTCGCCCTATAGGCTCTACACAACCCCCACCGGTAATTATCCCGCCTATCAGAAACTCTTTATGGGCGACAATGGTGAAAGCGGAGCATCTGTCGAAGCCATTCTGCCAATCCTTCAGGGAACATCCTCGCAATATAAAACCGGAACCTTCACATGGTCGTTCGGTTGCACGCTTTATTTAATAGCCGCAACAAGTGGCGACAAGATGTTCAACGACCCCAACAACCCATCAGCCATCAACGGTACAAACGGTCACTGGGCCGGAGTCAGAGCACGCTCACAACTCCTTGCAAAATTCTTCCCGAACAACGATGCACCAAACGTCCGGGCATACAACATGATTTCTGCAGCCGGCGACGACCGTGCTCTATTCGATGGGGTTGACCGTACACTCAAAATCATTACCAAGGATGATGTAGCCGACTTCAATAAAGGATTCGGTGTTTACAAGTTCACTAACATAAAGAGCGACGGAACCGGCGGAAGCCACGACGCATACCCCGACACCGACTTCTTCCTACTGCGCGCCGCTGAGGCCTATCTCATCTATGCCGAAGCAACAGCACGTACTAACGGAGGCTCAACAACAACCGAAGGTACGGCCTACATCAATCAACTACGCACACGAGCACACGCTGCGACGTATAGAGGCTATTCGCTAAACGACATCTGCGACGAGTGGAGCCGCGAGTTCTTCTTCGAAGGATTACGTCGTCCAACACTCATCAGATTTGGCAAGTTCGGCGGAGCATCAGACTATGTTTGGGATTGGAAAGGCGGAATAGCCAATGGCCGCAACTTCGACGCCTATAGGAACCTGTTCGCCCTCCCAACTTCCGACATGAACGTGAACAAAAACCTCGTTCAAAACGCCGGCTACGCTAACTAAAAGAGAGAACATACAAAAGGCGGTAGAACACCCCCTCCCGCCGAATCAAAACAATTCAAGAAACAGAAAACATCATGAACAAAATAAATGTCCTTGCCGGATTAATGATTGGCTTCACAGCACTCTTCGCTACCTCGTGCAGCGACGACCTGGACCACAATCCAACGCTGAAGAAACCAACAACATTCGTGCTCAACACACCCGGCTACTCGTCAACCACAGTTAATCTCGCAGTGACCGACAGCTTAGGACTCTCATGGTCGCAACCCGATTACGGATTCCCAGCTGCAGCACACTATGAGATGCAAGTTTCAACCGCCGACAACTGGACTATCTCAGAAGCCAAAGCTGCGACCGACGAATCAGGAGCAACTAAACCTACTTTCGTCAGCGTGGGAATGATTTCAACTACATGTAAGGCTAAAATGGCAGCAGGCGACCTGGCAAAAGGCCTACAGAAGATTGAAAGATGGGCACAAAACGCAGTACCCTCAATACAGAAAGTATATGCTCGAGTTGCAGCCATCTATTCGGGTGACACAATATACTCTAACGCTGTAAACTTCGATGTCGTTCCATATTATGTCGAACTCCGCGACGCAGCTCCAATCAACTGGTATCTTGTTGGAAGTTGCATCGGCGACGGCTCATGGGGCAACTCGGAAGCCAATGTCGGCGTGTCACTAGTCTCACTTTACATGATTGAAGGCGAAACCTACGACAAAGTAACCGGCGAAGGCAAAATATCCTACACCGACTACTTCCCGGCAGGCGGACAATTCAAGCTTATTCTCACTCCTGGTTCGTGGGACACCCAAATAGCCTATAACGACTTCACCGACATCGCATCCAACTCCGCATTCGCAACCAATTCCGACGGTAACGTAGTTGTAAACACAGCAGGATTCTACACAATCACCGTAGACACCAAAACCAGAAAGGCAAAAATCGAAGCCTACACCGGGACTCCAACCGTCTACGCTAACATTTTCTTAGCTGGCGACTACAACTCATGGAATACCGCTGCCGACCCAATGACAGCAATCTCAACCTATGCCGGAGCACAAAATCACAACTGGAAGAAGAACGTTACCTTCCCAGCCGACGGAGGATTCAAATTCACCGATGCCTCAACATGGTGGGGAGCAAAATCTTTCCCATACGGAACCGCAAACACAACAGCCGGAAACGGAGCATGTAAAGCCGGTAAATACGATGTATTCTTCAACGACATAACCGGACAATTCTGCTTCGTCGCAAAAGAATAATCAAACGAAAAGCCGAGCGGAAATCATCCCCTATTTCCGCCGGCCTTTCCACAACAACAGCAAAACAACAACAACATGAAAAAGATATTTATGATTCTCAGCGCAAGCCTGCTGCTTGTAAGCTGCGGAAGCGAAAACTATAAAGACTGGGTAACACCCCAACACAACGGCGAAGAAAAAAATATCAGCGCAAACTTCACCGCAGAAGCCGCACCGGCAATCGACTTCAACACTGTCACCACCGACTCAGTGCAACTTTTCGTGCCGACAACAACTACAACCGACACAATAGTGTCGCAAAAACTAACGGCACAACTGGCAAACGGAACAGCAACACGCACAATCGATGCCGACAAACAAGGACGAGTGAAAGCCGACGAACTGAAGGCAGCAATAGAATCGCTCTACGGAAAATCGGGCGAAACACGCCAAGTACCCGTAAAAGTAACCAACGCATACAAACTAGGAAACGGGCTCGGCTATAGCCAAAACGCCGAATTCACAGCACAGATAACACTCGTAGCACCCGCCTTCGCGACCATGTTCTATGAAGTAGGAGCAGAATCCGGATGGAATACACCACACCCACTCTACGGACCAGAAGGCGACGGCAAATACGAAGGATGGTACTATCTAAACGGAGAATTCAAATTCCGACCCAACGCCGACAACTGGGATAACGCATACGGATACGACGGCCCAGGAAAAATATCTGCCGACCAAGGCGCAAACTGCCCAGCACCAGCCTCAGCCGGATTATACAGAATCAACCTCAACCTAGCCGACGGAACATACAGCCTCACGGCAATAAACACCCTCAGCCTGATAGGAACCATACAAGGAAACTGGGATACCGACCTCGACCTGACATACAACAGCGCCGATAACACATGGAATTACACCGGCGCCCTGAACGCAGGCGAGTTCAAGATTCGAGCCAACCACGCATGGGATATCGCATGGGGCGGTCGCAGTAGCGGAACCGATTACACCGATATAACCTACAAAGACGGTAAAAACCTCACCATAGCCGCGGCCGGAAACTACACCATCCGCTTCCACCTCAGCTACGAAACAAACAACAAGGTAGAAATCATCAAGAATTAAATCCGCCCCAAACCCCGCTATGATTTCCGATAAATCAAGGAATTACAGAACGTAATGAACACCTGTTTTTTCATGTCTATGCGGTAAAGGCCGCAAACGACTCCCGGTAAGAACCTCCCTCTCACAAAGCGTTCTTACCGGTTTTATTTTTCCACCTCTCCCTAATTCCAAACCCCTTTTCAATAGACAATTCACAAAATAAACTCATTTTATTACCGTTTTATAATTTATTTCTATAGCCACACAACTATTTTGCGAGAGATAAAATTTTTCTCTACAGCCGCACAACTGTTTTGCGAGAAATAAAACTTTTCTCTATAGCTGCACAACTGTTTTGCGAGAAATAAAATTTTTCTCTATAGCCGCACAACTGTTTTACGAGAAATAAAACTTTTCTCTACAGCCGCATAACTGTTTTGCCAGAGAGAAAACTTTTCTCTATAGTCGCACAACTGTTTTGCCAGATAAAAAATTTAAATATAAAATAAACCACATATTATTCTCCTTTTTATATTTAAATCTCAAAATACACGCATGCAATTCTCATATAATTCTATCGTACACCAATTTGAGAGAATAAAAGGTCGCCCCAAACTGCCATATCGAGACCTCTGCAAAACCTACCATCCTCTCAACTCTCACCCATACACTCTTAGAAGAATAAATATTTTTGATCAAAAGATACCGTTGGAGGTTATTTTTGAGTAGATAACAATCTTTTATCAGTGTTTTTTCATATTATCTGATAGAATTTGACACAATAATCCCAGGTGTTCGGTATAAGTTGTAGGCAATGGATTCCATAATATGCTGCGCATGTGTTTTTGAAAGTCCAACATATCTTGCTATTCCTGCACCAAACCATCTATGCATAGAACCAAAGGTACGTTCTACTTTGTAGCGTGTCTTACTTATCGCAACGTTGATACGCTGCTGCCTTTTGGTAATTTCATGTCCTCTTGTTCTCTTATGCATGATACGACTTTTGAGTTTCATACGTTTGTAGGGTTTCTTTGTTCT
>NZ_JH594521.1:209249-259062 GCF_000243035.1 Prevotella micans F0438 | reverse complement strand
ATTGCCGATTAAACTCCTCAAGAAGCGTATCATACAAATCCGCTTCAACAAGAATGTTGCGAAAACGGCACACGGTAGTACTGTCAGGGACGATATCTTCCATGCCAAGACCTGCAAAGCGACTAAAAGACAGGCGGTCGTTAACCTGTTCTTCAACTTCTCCGTCACTCAGACCATACCAGGTGCGGAGTAATTCAATCTTGAATAAAACAAGGCTGTCATAGCCGGGCCGGCCGGTAGACTTATAGCCTTTTGTATAAGCCACTTCTATTATAGCACGAATAGGTGCCCAATCAATGACTGTGTTTATTTGTGAAAAGAATGTCTGCTTGACCTTTCTTTGCCCAAGGAATAGGTCAGCAAAACTTGGAGAGGATAACTTTTGTTTCATACCATAAAGGTACAAAAAATATTTAAGAAAGACAAATTATAGGAGGAGTTTTGCAGAGGTCTCATATCGCTCAATTCGGATACTTTTGTACGGAATTAATTCAAGAACCATAAACGATGATTATCACAGAAGAATATCTCGACAAAGCTTTCGACAAATACAACATAAAAATGTTCGATAACAAACTGCCGCGACCACGCCTTAGGTTGGCAAAATCAAAAACAAAACTCGGTAGGATGCAATGCAGGCAAACCTGGATGGGAAAATGGTGGACGAAAGACTACACGATTTATGTTTCAACCTATTACGACTTGTCGAGCACGCAGTTCGACGACATCCTGATTCACGAAATGATTCATTACGCGATTTCTTATCTGGGATTGGTCGACACATCGGCCCATGGCACCGTGTTCAAAGCAATGATGGAAACTATCAATCGCAAGTTCCGTCGAAACATAACCGTGACAATGAAAACCGAAGGCTTGGTACCGCGCAACGCCATGGAACGGAAAGATTATCTGGTTCTGGGCGTGACAACAAAAAACGGATCCCATTTTCTGAGTTCCGTTAATCCGAGCGCCGTAAAGAAAATTGAGACTCAACTACAAACAGCAACCGAAATAAAAAGCTACGATTGGTTCAGCTCGAAAGACGATTTCTTCCAGAACATGCCACGCGTTCGGTCTTTGCGTGGCATTCGAGTAGACGAGCTTCGATTCAAAGAAATGATTCGCAAAATGCGACTTCTCACCTCTCCGTTCCTTCTCACTTAGAGCGCATAGTCCAGTTGATGGAAACGATTTTTCCGTTTCGCACAACAGCCTTTATCTGATAGTTTTTTCGCGAAAGTCCGCCCTGGCGGTTTATTTCCAGTCGGGCAGGAATATTAAGATGCTGTTCGGCCGTTCCGTCATCGTTTTTCTCAGTAGTCACATCAGCCCCCTCGCCCAGGAACCAATTAACCGTTTTCACATCGGCCTGATAGAGCTTATCCCTTGAATATTTCTCCACGCTAGCAGCCGTCGCCCCTGCCGAACCAAGGAAATTAAACGATGGCGCAACGGCTTCGGCAATCTGCGCTCCGTTTTTGGTATTTATGCCACGCAGTAGCTTCCGAACTGCTTCGACGGCCTTTGTTTTGTCGGCTTGCGACGCTGTGTGAACCAGCAGAACCTTCAATTTCTCGTCGGCCTCACCGTTGTGCGTTCCGTTTGGCTGACGTTGCTTGTAGGCGAGAAACGACTCCTCGGAATTTCCTTTTACAGCCTCGGCCCAATCCATTTCATCGAGTTTCGTTTCGAGTTCGTGCTTGTATTCCGACGACGGATTGGATTTCAGAAATGCAATGATTTCTGCTCGGCTCGTGCTTTGCAAAATTTTTCTTCTTTCGTCGTTCTTTTGCTTCATTGCCGCGAGTTGGATTTTCACAGCCTTTGTGTGGGCTGCAGGAGCATCGGGATAATCCTCGAGGAACTGTTCGAGTATTCCGGGACTTGCGTTTTTCATTGTATATTCGAACGCCTCGGGTTCGGTGGTGTCGCCATCCTTTTGCTTGTAGAAATAAAAGAGAACGCCACATATAGCCAAAGCAATAATGAACGAAACGAGAAGCTGCACATGATTCTTATTTTGCTGCTCGGCAGGTTCGGCTTCCGACTCCGGAATTTCTTCCATGTCGGCTTGCTGAGCGTAGCTGTTTAACATTTCGGGTTCATAATCGTCTTGCTCATCCTCCCGACTAACGAATTCTTCTATTGGCGACGGCTGATATTGCACTTCGCTTTCTTCAACATCTTCCGACCCGCTATTTTGCGAACCTACGTTGTGAAACTGCTCCGTACTGTGACAATTCGGGCATGTTTCTTCGCTCTTAAAATAGAGTTCGCCGCAGTTTGAACATTTAATGAGATGACCGGCTATTTCTACGCCGCAACTTGGGCAAACAGGTGCTTTGTCGCTCACCTGATGGCCGCACTCCGGACATTTGATAATCATTTTTCTCTGACTATATTTATTTCTTGTGTTACCTGAAAAATCTGTGTGTAAAAAGAGTTCTTAGCGTCTTTTCCTGAAGCGAATTTCGCGCATACTGTGCCTTCCCATCAACCTACTTTTGTCTACATATCCTTTCACGCCATTTATGTGTCCTTTGCCGGTGTATTGCCATGCAAAGATGTCGCGTCCGTCTTTCAACACCGGTTCCTGACGCGAATATTGTGCAATGAAGAGTTTATAGCCGTCAAGAATACCGCTAAGGTATCGGTCGTAAAAATTAGTATAGGTATAAACCAGTGGCCGAACTCCATATTCAGCAGTCATCAATTGCAGAAACTTTTGCAAACTGTCGCGCAGAGCATCTCTTTGCAATCCACCAGTTGTTTCCACATCAACCATAGGAATCAGGTCTTGTTCCTGCGGCCTACATTGCATACGGAAGTTGCGCAATTGCTCAATTTGCGGAACGGCCGGCCTATAGAAATGATACGACCCAACATTCATTCCAACCCGTTTGGCTGCCTCGATATTCTCAAGATACCTCTTGTCGATTCTAGCTCCTCCTTCAGTAGCTTTCAGATAAACGAAGTTGAGTTTGTGGTTGCTGTTTTCGGCAACCGTTTCCCACCAAACACTACCTTGATAATGACTCATATCCAATCCATGAACATGGTTACAGGTGTCTTCGCACTGAACGCCGTATTGCGCGTTGGCACTTAGATAAATGAATGTACTTAAGAAGATTAAAAATGAAATTCGCTTCGTTCTCATGTTTGCAAAGGTAGCATATTAGGTCGATAAATATTTTTGGCGAATATTTTATTACGTCTTTGCCAATTTATTTAACTCCATGTATAATTCATATATCTCCGCTCTATTAAAACCGAACTCGCGTATCTCTTGTTCTAAATCAAGAAAGCGACACTCGTGCACAGGCTAAGCCAATTTCGAGCGAGTTTGTCGATTTAGGAGACGGCATCGAGGCCGAGGTTCAAATTTCCGAATCGGGTACACACATCAAGCCGCGCACTCGAGCAATAATAAATAAGCATTATTCCATACGTGCATATCAAGGTGGGGTGTTGAAAGGCTCTATGAAAGGAACTTTTAATGGTTCCACATTCACTCCCGACGCCAGCTCGGCTACTAAAATGATTCTAGAGCCGGGAAGCTATAATTTTGTATGCTACAACGATAAGTTCCAAGAGGTCGGTAATAATCTGGAGTTAAATATAAATGACGCTAAAGAAGCCTATATCTGCCAGACAACACAAGAGATATATGGTTATACTGCTCAACAGCATATTACTTTCAATATGAGGCACGCATGCTCACGTATAGAAGTATTTCTGGAATGTTATGGCAAATTATCCTCTGGCACAACAGCTTCAGTAACTCCTGTCGGAACTAGCGCCAAAACAAAATTGGTGTATGTTGGGGCGACGAATTCTTTTACACAGACCGCGGGCAGTATTTCTCCATCTACCTTGACCTTTTCTGGAGCAGAACTAACAGGAACGAATGTCTTTGGAGCAGTAACAGCTGATAAAAAAATATATTTATTGCCCGGAACAGACTTTACAAAATTACAAATGAAGTTCACCGGTGGAACCTTTGGGAAAAACCGCAATATGAGTGATGCTCCCGCAATGCTCCCCCGGAGAAAATCGACGCAGAGTGAGGGTCACACAACGCTCCCTCGGATAAAATCGACGCAGAGTGAGGGTCACGCAATGCTCCCCCGGAGAAAATCGACGTAGAGTGAGGGTCATGCAACGTTCCCGCAGATAAAATCGACGTAGAGTGAGGGTCATGCAACGTTCCCGCGGAGAAAATCGATGTAGAGTGAGGGTCACGCAACGCCCCCCCAGAGAAAATCGACGCAAAGTGAGGGTCATGCAACGCTTCGCCAAAGGGCGACGAGTCAAATCCAACGGCGAGAGCGCAGCCTGTCTCACGGCGCTCCCTCATTCGCCCGCGAGTTCCGCAGAACCGATGGCGGACCCCCCAACCCGATCGAGAAGAAGACCCCGGAGAAGATAAAGTATAAGGGGAAATAATTCCCTCTCCCTCCCCGAATCCGGGGAAGAAAGATAAATCGTTTATATAATCATTAAGACCTGCATCCGTCGTGACGACGCGTGCAGGTCGACCGTTTTTATATATACATGTATTCGGTTTAAGAGAAATTATCCTGCCCTTGTCGGACGGGGGCGGGCAGACGTATCGGCATGGGTATCGGACAGACACGGGGTCTGTCCCTACATGCGGCCTGTCGGCCGAGCCCCATAACATTTCTCCTACCTGTTCCGTCTGGGCTTTTATGCCAATTCGGGCGGAACGCCCGCAGGTGTAGGGACAGACCCCGTGTCTGTCCGATACCCATGCCGATTCGGCCTACCCGGCCGAGTGCAGGTTTGCTTTTTATGGGATTAAATGATTTGTGGTATATCCACCCTCTCAAAAACTCACCTTAAAAATAAATATTACCTTTGCCGATGCTTGATAGCAGACGCTTAAACCTGAAAAACAAACGGTTTGCAACCGCACTGGCATCCATAAGAAATACACAAAAAGCAATTATGATTTCAGTTGAAAATTTGAAAGTGGAGTTCGGCGTGAAGCCGCTCTTTCAAGATGTTTCTTTCGTGGTGAACGACCGCGACAGAATTGCTCTTGTGGGGAAAAACGGAGCGGGCAAATCAACCCTGCTGAAAATTCTGTGCGGGGCGCAGAAACCAACCGGCGGAAACGTGGCTACGGCCGGAGATACTACCATTGGGTACCTGCCGCAGGTGATGAAACTTTCAGACGATACATCGGTTAAAGAAGAAACCCGAAAGGCGTTTGCCGATAACACCGAACTGCAACGCCGAATAGAACGGATGCAGAACGAAATGGCCGAACGAACCGACTATGAAAGCGAGGAATACGCACGATTAGTGGAGCAATTCACGCAAGCTCACGAACAATTCATCATGATGGGCGGCGAGAATTATGAGGCCGAAATAGAACGCACACTCATTGGTCTCGGCTTCGAACGCACCGACTTCGAACGACCCACACGCGAGTTCTCCGGTGGATGGCGAATGCGAATAGAACTAGCCAAAATTCTTCTTCGTAAACCTGACGTATTACTCCTCGACGAGCCAACAAACCATCTCGATATAGAATCCATTCAATGGCTCGAACAGTTTCTCGTGCAAGGCGCCAAAGCCGTTGTACTGGTATCGCACGACCGCGCCTTTATCAACAACGTAACCAACCGAACATTGGAGATAAACTGCGGAAGAATCGAGGATTATCGGGTGAAATACGACGAGTATCTCACCCTTCGAAAAGAACGTCGCGAACAGCAACTGCGGGCCTACGAAAATCAACAGAAAGAAATTGCCGATACAAAAGCTTTCATCGAACGTTTCCGCTATCAGGCAACTAAAGCCGTACAGGTTCAACAGCGAATCAGACAGCTGGAAAAGATTGTTCCAATTGAAATCGACCAGGTAGACACATCGGCCCTCCGACTGAAATTTCCGCCCTGTTTGCGAAGCGGCGACTATCCCATTCTCATCGATTCGCTCTCAAAAAGCTTCGGCTCGCACAAGGTCATCGGAGATGTGATGATGGAAATTCGGCGCGGCGAAAAGGTGGCCTTCGTGGGCAAGAATGGCGAAGGCAAGTCAACTCTTGTAAAGTGTATCACCGGCGAACTCGACTATACCGGCGAACTAAAAATCGGACATAACGTTCAGATTGGATATTTTGCCCAAAACCAGGCACAGCTACTCGACGAACAACTAACAATTCGCGAAACAATCGACCGCGTAGCAACCGGCGAAATTCGCCTGCGTATAAACGATATCCTGGGCGCGTTTATGTTCGGCGGAGAAACGGCCGATAAGTATGTAAAAGTGCTCTCGGGTGGCGAGCGTTCGCGATTGGCAATGATAAAACTGCTTCTCGAACCAGTGAATCTGCTCATCCTCGACGAGCCCACCAATCATCTCGACATGGTCTCGAAAGAAGTGCTCAAGGAAGCTATACGAGCTTTCGACGGAACGGCTATAATCGTGTCGCACGACCGCGAATTTCTAGACGGCCTGGTTAGCAAGGTCTACGAATTCGGACACGGGCAGGTGCGCGAACACATCGGCGGGATATACGACTACATTCGCAAACGTAACGCCGGTAGCATTCAGGAGGCAATCGACCGGAACATTGCCCCAACTCAGGATTCCAAACCCGAAATACCTGTAGAAAACAACCGCAAACAGCAATACGACCAGCGCAAACAACAACAAAAGAAACTTCGTAAGGCCGAACGTGCCGTCGAAGAATCTGAAAAGAAAATATCGCAGATGGAAAAGCGAATAAACGAACTCGACCAACTGCTTATGAAGCCTGAAAAAGCTTCCGACATGACACTCGTCACCGAATACACCGAGCTCAAACGCACCCTGGACGACGAAAACAATCGCTGGCTCAAACTCTCCGAAGAGCTCGAACAACTGAAATAAGAGAAACACTTTTAATCTTTTAAATAAACATCAGAACAATGAAAATGAAACAAATCCTACCGATGATGCTCATCGCATCAGCGCCCATGGCAGGTATGGCACAAGAGCAGGCCGGTATAAAAGCCGAAAACCTGAACAAAGCTGTTAAACCTGCCGACGATTTCTATGAGTTCGCAACTGGCGGCTGGCAGAAAAATAATCCGCTTCCAGGAGCCTTTTCACGCTTCGGCTCGTTCGACCAATTACAGGAAAACAACAGCAAACGCATCAACTCAATCCTAACCGGACTGCTCAAAAAGCAAACTAAACCCGGAACGGTTGAGCAGAAATTAGGCGACTTCTACAAGCTCGCAATGGATTCCGTGCGCCGAAACAAAGAAGGCGTTACGCCGGTTATGCCACTGCTACAGGAGATGGAAAACGCTAAGACTGTAGCTGCCCTACGCGACCTGCAGCTCAAATACGCAACCTTCGGCTATGGAGTTCCGATGGGCTACGGATTCGACGCCGACCAAAAGAACGCTAAGCAAAACATCTTGAACATTTCGCAAGGCGGACTAACCCTCGGACTCAAAGAATACTATCTCGACAACGACAAAGCAACTGTCGACATCCGCAACGCCTACAAGCAGTTCATCGTCGATATGTTCAAACTCTTCGGATTCAGCGAGGCCCAGGCTATACAGAAACGTAACGACATCATGCGCTTCGAAACAACTCTGGCGCTCATCTCCAAGAGTCGCACCGAACTGCGCGACGTTGAAGCCAACTACAACAAGATGACCCTGAAAGATTTTGAAGAGAAATATCCCAATATTCCATTGCAGAAAATGGCAAACGCCGAAGGAATCAAAACCGATTACATTCGTGAAATGGTTGTTGGTCAACCCACTTTCTTCGCCGGACTCGACAAACTCATCGCAACCGAAAGCGCCGACGAACTACGCGCCTGCATGCAATGGGATGCCATCATATCTTCGGCTAATCTGCTAAGCGATGAAGTACGTGCACGCTATTTCGACTTCTTCAGCAAAACAATGCGTGGAACCAAGGAAGATTATCCACGCTGGAAACGTGCCACACAGCAAACCGAAAGTCAGATGGGAGAGGCGCTCGGCCGAATCTACTGCGAACGCTACTTCCCCGCAACCAGCAAAAAGCGTATGGAAGAACTCATCCACAACCTTCAAATCAGTCTGGCCGAACGCATCAAGGCACAGGATTGGATGAGCGATGCAACAAAGAAAGCCGCCCTCGACAAGCTCTCCACATTCTATGTTAAAGTGGGCTATCCAAACAAATGGAAAGATATGAGCCGCCTCACAATCGACCCCTCGAAGTCTTACTACGAGAACGTACAGAACTGCCGCAAGTTCTGGTCGGAAATGCAAATCAACGAACGCGCCGGTAAACCTGTCGACAAGGAAGAATGGTTTATGACACCCCAAACCGTCAACGCATACTATAATCCGACAACAAACGAAATATGCTTCCCAGCCGGTATCCTACAATATCCGTTCTTCGACCCCAAAGCCGACGACGCATTCAACTACGGAGCAATCGGAGTTGTCATAGGGCATGAAATGACTCATGGATTCGACGACCAAGGACGACACTACGATAAAGACGGAAACATGACCGATTGGTGGACTGCCGAAGATGGCAAAAACTTCGATGCACGCACCGGAAAATATGCCGACTTCTTCAACGCAATAAAAGTTCTGCCCGACCTAAATGCAAACGGAAAACTAACCCTAGGTGAAAATCTAGCCGACCATGGTGGCCTACAAGTAGCTTTCGTAGCTTTCGAAAACGCTACAAAAGGCAAGAAACAAAAGAACCTCATGGGCTTCACTCCCGAGCAACGTTTCTTCTTGGCCTATGCAGGCGTGTGGGCAGCCAACATCACCGAAGCCGAAATTCGCAACCGTACCAAGAGCGACCCTCACTCACTCGGTCGCTGGCGCGTGAACGGCGCTCTACCTCATATCGACATGTGGTATAAGGCTTTCAATGTTAAACCATCCGACAAGCTCTTCATACCCGAATCAGAACGCCTCCGCCTCTGGTAATATACTCGCCTAAGGCAGAGAAACACCCCACGATCTCCGGCGTTTACGCAATCACAACAAGCGTAAGCGCCGGATTTTTATTCCTAATCTGGCGACACACTTCATTACCTTTGTAGCATGAAAACAGCTATAATCGTTGCGATGGACAAGGAGTTCAAGCAACTCAAATCAATTCTCGATAACATAACAACCGAACAACGAGGAAAAAATGAATTCGTCATCGGTAATACCGCGGGCAAAGAAGTAATTCTGATGAAATGCGGAATCGGAAAGGTTAACGCCGCTGTAGGAACCGTTGAATTGATAAACAATTTCCACCCTGACCTCATCATATCCAGCGGATGCGCCGGCGGAGCTGATAAGGAACTAGAGGTTATGGACGTAGCCGTGGCCTCGGAATGTGCATATCACGACGCATATTGCGGAAACGAAGTAAGCTTCGGACAAATTATCGGCATGCCTGCCCGATTCGAAGCGCCACGCGAACTGGTTGAAAAAGCACTCTCGTTAAATGAATTGGAATGGGAAGGAAAACTCCGGATTCGGAGCGGACTGACTGTGAGCGGAGAATGGTTCGTGGACAGTAGGGAGAAAATGAAATCCATCCTCAACCAATTCCCCGACGCCATGGCTGTTGACATGGAAAGCTGCGCCATCGCACAGGTGTGTCACATCTACGGCGTGAAATTCATTTCCTTCAGAGTGATAAGCGACGTACCACTGAACGACCACCAAGCCAGCCAATACTTCGATTTCTGGGAACGCATAGCCGACGGAAGTTTCGAGGTTACGAAACACTTCCTGAGAATAATTTAACATCAACGATAATGAAAAAAATTCCATCCTTCAACATCGACCACGAGCAATTGCTGCCGGGCATATACGTGAGTCGGAAAGACGATGTGGGAACCGAAACCGTGACCACTTTCGACATCAGAATGAAAGCACCCAATCGCGAGCCGGCACTACACATCGGTGCGCTGCACACCATCGAACATCTTGCGGCAACCTATCTGCGAAACGACAAAGAGTGGGCCGACCGAATTATCTATTGGGGCCCAATGGGATGCCTCACCGGAAACTATCTGATTGTACGAGGAAACCTGGAATCGAAAGATATCGTTGAACTGATGAAGCGCACCTTTGAGTTCATAGCTTCATTCAACAGCGAGATTCCAGGGGCTGCTCCGCGCGACTGCGGTAACTATTTATTGCACGACCTGCCCATGGCTCGATGGGAAGCTCGCCGATTCCTCGACACAACGCTCAATCGCATAAAGGAGGAGAACCTCCGTTATCCGGGATGAGCCCCCCTCCTACCCTATCTTTGCAACCGTAGCTTTTCGCGCAGAAAGCCAATGGTGGTAAAAGGCATTTAAAGTGGGATATCGAGGCTAATAAACGATGGATTAGGAATATAGATTAATCCTTTGAAAAATCCTCCTCGGCTCGTAGGGCCGGGGAGGATTTTTAATGTAATTCTTCAGCAGATGCTAACCTTCGACGACCTTCCCATCTTTCTTCTGCTTCGATACGCGGAAGAACTCAACGTTCTTCAGCCGGCGGAAATCGGCCGTGGGTGTGAAGAGAATCTGCGTTTTCGAGATGCACTCCGTGGGTTTGAAATCCTCTTCTCTCGCTACGGCTTTCGAGGTGAACGTGGGCCGGAACGTCCCGAGCGGACCGCCATCGACGATGTAACCCTTCGAGCAATACTCGTTGAGCACCTTGCGGAACTTGTAGAACACGGCAGCCACGTCGGCGTCGCCCACCGTACTGTCCTCGGCCATCCGCTCGCAGAGTTTGTCGAACGAAATGCGCTGTTTCTGGCAAACCGGGCTTGCCACGAACACTTCCTGCCCTTTTTTAGGGCCAACACTCAGTTTTCGTTTGTTCAATGAATAGTCCATAATACTAAAATTTAGATTGTTAAAAAAACACAGCGGCGACGTTATCTGCACACTTCACAGAACCTTTCGCCCGAGTGTCTGCCTCAAATATAACGAAAAGACGCTGTGCCTCCAAACGAGCCATACTACTTTCCTCGCCTCGGAATACTACTTTTATTCTTATCCGATATTAGCTTTCGCAGAAGACAATAGTACTTTTTGGGCAAAACGATAGTACCCTTCCGAGAAAACGATAGCACTTTCAGGAAAAATGATAGTGCTCTTCCGAGAAGACAATAGTACCTTTCATGAAAGACGATAGTACTCTTCCGAGAAGATGATGGTACTCTTCCGGAAAAACGATAGTACCTTTTGAGCAAAACGATAGTACTTTTTGGGTAAAACGATAGTACTTTTTGGGCAAAACGATAGTACCTTTTTCAGACCTCAATACGACCTTTTCGTGACACGCTGTGTATCAGATGATTATCCGATATATTTTCTCTCCATTTTACCAAGCCTTGATGGGTACGGTTTTCTATGAAATGACTGGAAACAGGTAGGGTTGACAGTTTTTCTTGTGATAAATGAACAGAGCGATTAATCTTATACCCGCCGGCCTGTTGACTTTGAGCGCAGTAACATTCACGGCTTGCGATGAAGGATAGTATTCTTGTTCATTTCTTTATACGATTGAAGCCATACCAAAGCTCTCTAGGAGCTCTGATATGGCTTCCGCTATATCTTACGATAATAAATACAGGAGATGCCGACTACTTCAGCACACCAAGTTGCTTACCGACTTTTACAAATGCTGCGATACACTTGTCGAGCTGTTCACGATTATGGCCTGCCGACAGCTGAACGCGGATGCGGGCCTGGTCTTTCGGAACCACCGGATAGTAGAATCCGGTTACGTAGATACCTTCTTCGAGCATTTTCGACGCGTACACTTGCGATAGTTTGGCATCGTAGAGCATCACGGCGCAGATTGCACTTTGCGTTGGTTTGATGTCGAAGCCGGCTGCCATCATTTTGTCGCGGAAGTAGTTCACATTTTCAACTAAGCGGTCGTGAATCTCATTGCTTTCCTTGAGCATCTTGAAAACCTCCAAGCTGGCTCCGATAATGCACGGAGCAAGAGAGTTGGAGAATAGATAGGGGCGACTGCGTTGACGAAGAAGGTCGATGATTTCTTTTCGTCCGGTGGTAAATCCGCCCAATGCTCCGCCGAAAGCCTTTCCGAGTGTTCCGGTGTAGATATCCACCCGTCCGTAAGTTTTGCATAGTTCGCTCACTCCGTGACCGGTTTCGCCAACAACTCCTGCCGAGTGCGATTCATCTACCATAACGAGGGCATCATATTTTTCGGCTAGGTCGCAAATCTTATCTATTGGAGCTACATTACCATCCATCGAAAATACTCCGTCGGTAACGATTATGCGGAAACGTTGCGCCTGAGCTTCCTGGAGGCATTTCTCGAGTTCGGCCATGTCTGCATTTGCATAGCGATAACGCTTGGCTTTGCAAAGGCGCACACCGTCAATGATTGAAGCATGGTTTAGCGAGTCGGAGATGATTGCATCCTGGTCGGTGAACAGCGGTTCAAACACTCCACCATTAGCATCGAAACAAGCTGCATAGAGAATCGTATCTTCGGTTTTGAAATATTCCGAAATAGCCTGCTCGAGCTCTTTGTGAGCGTCCTGAGTGCCGCAGATAAACCTAACCGACGACATTCCGAAGCCACGTTTGTCCATCATCTTCTTGGCTCCTTCGATGAGTCGAGGATGGTTCGATAACCCCAGATAATTATTAGCGCAGAAATTGAGCACTTCCTTGCCTTTAACCAAAATGGAAGCTTGTTGCGGACTTTCAATCAGACGTTCTTCCTTATAAAGACCTGCTTCTTTAATCTCTGCAAGAGTATTGCTGAGATGTTCTTTCATTTTTCCGTACATAACATTAGATTTTTTAATTTTCGGAGGCAAAGTAACTCAATAATTCCGAGAACAAAGTTGGGCGCTAAAGTTTTTTTATGATGCGTTTATGCTTTTGCACAATTTTAATACTTTAATTTCAGACGTTCGGTTTAAAAGCTCTTATTTTGCATTCCGTAAATAAAACACAACAAATAATAATATGAAAAATATCTTAGTGATTGGTTCTACAGGTCAGATTGGCTCGGAACTTACCAGAGAATTAAGAAAACGTTATGGGAACGAAAATGTCGTTGCTGGCTATATCAAAGGAGCAGAACCGACTGGAGAATTAAAAGAAAACGGCCCATCAGCCGAGTGCGACGTCACTAATCCGGAAATGATTTCCAACGTCGTAAAGAAACATAACATCGACACAATCTACAATCTAGCCGCATTACTTTCTGTTGTTGCCGAAGCCAAACCACGATTGGCATGGAAAATCGGAATAGACGGACTTTGGAACATCCTGGAAATTGCACGCGAAAATAAATGCGCCGTGTTCACCCCGAGTTCAATCGGATCGTTCGGCCCCAACACACCTCATTTGCAAACTCCACAGGATACCGTTCAACGTCCCGGCACGATTTATGGAGTTTCAAAAGTAACAACCGAGTTGTTGAGCGACTACTATCAGAAAAAATATGGTGTCGACACACGCTCGGTGCGCTTCCCGGGCATTATCTCATACGTAACACCTCCCGGAGGCGGCACAACTGATTATGCAGTCGACATATATTATTCGGCCGTCAAAGGCGAACAATTCGTTTGCCCTATTCAGAAAGGCACAATGATGGACATGATGTATATGCCCGATGCCCTGAATGCAGCTATCCAATTAATGGAAGCCGACGCCTCAAAACTCATCCACCACAACGGATTCAATATCGCTTCGATGAGCTTCGACCCGGAAGAAATCTATAATGAGATAAAGAAAAGTAAACCAGACTTCAAAATGGTATATGATGTAGACCCATTGAAACAAAGCATAGCCGAAAGCTGGCCCGACAGTATGGACGACTCTTGCGCACGTGCCGAATGGGGATGGAAACCGCAGTTCGACCTACAATCGATGACAATCGATATGCTCAAACATCTAAGCGAAAAACTCTTGAAATAATTTTTCTTGCGATATACTATTAAGATTAAAGCGCAGGTCTGCAATGAGCAGCACCTGCGCCTTTCGTTATATATAGAGTGGGATTATTATTCTCGGATTTCAAGTCTAACTACATTCTCGACGTGAGGTGTATGAGGGAACATATCGACGGGTTGCACAGCAGTTACTTTATAGTACCTATCTAACAAGGCAAGGTCTCGAGCTTGAGTAGCCGGGTTACAACTCACATAGACAATGCGGGCAGGGCGAGCTTTGATGATAGTATCTATAACATCAGGGTGCATACCAGCTCGTGGCGGGTCGGTTATTATTACATCAGGTCTTCCATGCTCGCTGATGAACTCCGGAATTAGGATATTTTTCATATCGCCTGCGAAGAATAGGGTGTTTTCGATATTGTTTATCTGAGAATTTATACGGGCGTCGTGGATTGCTTCGGGCACATATTCGATTCCGATTACTTGTCGGGCTTGTCGAGCTACGAAGTTGGCAATAGTTCCTGTTCCGGTGTAGAGGTCGTAGACAAGTTCATCACCTGTGAGCTGTACGAATTGTCGGGCCACGGAATATAGTCGGTATGCCTGCTCAGTGTTGGTCTGATAGAAGCTTTTGGGCCCCACCTTGAATTTGAGATTGTCCATGAGTTCGAAGATGTGGTCATTGCCTTTGAACAGTTGAACAGAAAGGTCGCTGAAAGTATCGTTAGCCTTTTGATTATCCACGTAAAGCAGGGATGTTATCTGGGGAAACTTCTGCGCGATATGCTCCATGAGACGGCATGCTGTGTCACGGTCGTCAGGATGTTGGAAGTGAAATTGTATGAGAAGCATCCACTCACCCGTATTCGAGTTACGGAGCATTATGTTGCGCAAGAGTCCTTCGTGTAGTCGCTGATCGTAGAGGCTAATTTCGTTTTGAAGGGCATAGTCTCTGATTTCATTTCGGATAAGATTGTTAAGATTATCCATGAGATGGCATCGCTCGATAGGATATATCTTATCGAATGCTCCGGTTATGTGGAAACCTATAGCAGGTTGGTTTAGTCCAGCATCAACAGGTAACGAGGCTAGTTCTTCCTTGGTATACCATCGTTTGTTGGCACATCCGAATTCGAGTTTATTCCTATAATGTTCCGTTTGTTCGGAGGGCAATATGGGTTGAATTTCGGATAATTCAATCTTACCTATTCTCGTCAACTGGTCAATCACCTGCTGTTGTTTAGCCTTGAGCTGTTCATTGTAGGGAAGATTTTGCCATTTGCATCCACCACATATTCCAAAGTGCTTGCATTTGGGCTCTACCCGCATAGGACTGTAGGTTTTAAATCTCACCGCGGTTGCCTCGCAATGGTTTCGGCGTTTTTTCGTGATTTGCAGGTCAACAATATCACCTGGAACGACGAATGGCACGAATATCACCATATCGTCTACGTGTGCCAGGGCTTTACCCTCGGCTGCCACAGCTTCGATTTCTATGCTTTCGAGTAGAGGCAAGGCTTTTCTTTTTCTGGACATATTCTTGTTCGTGTTTATGAGATGGGCAAAGGTAGCTATTTTAACATGAGCTCTATTGTGACACATAGTGTCTGCAGTCCCATATACTGACAGTTTGATAGCTCACATGCCGGCATTAAAGCTCTAGACTAGAAAAATAGTGGCAAAATGATGTTTGATGTGCCCGTATCTTACTATATTTGCACGGCTGACTATTAAGCCAACGAAATAAATATCTAAACAATAAAAATACAGAACGAGACATGACAACAGACAAAAAATTTCGTGTGGAGAGCGACCTGTTAGGCGAACTCCAAGTGCCTCAAGGGGCGTATTACGGCGTGCAAACACAACGTGCCATCAACAACTATCACATCTCGCGTAAAAAGATGCGCGACTATCCCGACTACGTTATCGCCATTGCCTATGTGAAGCTCGCTGCTATTGAAGCTAACCATGAGCTTGGACAAATCAACGATGAGATTTCGGCCGCAGTTGCTCAAGCCTGTCGCGAAATAATCGACGGTAAATTCCACGAAGATTTCCCCACAGACATGGTGCAGGGTGGAGCCGGAACATCTGTGAACATGAATGCAAACGAGGTGATTGCTAACCGCGCACTCGAAATCATGGGGCATCAGAAAGGCGAATATCAATATTGCTCACCCAACGACCACGTGAACTGCGCACAGTCGACCAACGACGCTTACCCTTCGACGATTCGCCTTACGTTCATTCGCATGAACAAGAATCTCGTGGCCAGTCTGCAAAAACTCATCGCAGCCTTCCGCGCCAAGGGCGATGAGTTCAAAGACGTTATCAAGATGGGCCGTACCCAACTGCAAGACGCTGTGCCAATGACCAGCGGACAAGAATTCCACGCCTATGCAAATAATCTCGAAGAAGAGGTTGCCAACCTGGAGCGCAACGTAAGGTTGCTCCACGAAATCAACATGGGCGGTACAGCCATCGGAACCGGCTTGAACGCTGCGCCAGGTTTTGCCGAACTCTGCACCAAGAAACTGGCCGAACTAACCGGCGAACCATTCGAACTGGCTACCGACTTGGTTGAAGCCACGCCCGACACGGGAGCTTACGTAAGCTACTCCTCGGCCTTGAAACGTCTCGCCGTTAAACTGTCCAAGATTTGCAACGACCTTCGCCTCATGGCCTCCGGTCCGCGTTGCGGCTTGAACGAAATCAACCTTCCACCCATGGCTCCCGGTTCAAGCATCATGCCCGGGAAGGTTAATCCGGTTATCCCCGAAGTAACAAACCAAACCTGCTTCAAGGTAATCGGCAACGACACAACCATCATGATTGCCGCCGAAGCCGGCCAGCTCCAACTCAACGTTATGGAGCCAATCATCACCGAATGTTTGATTGAAAATCTAACCTGGCTGCCGAACGTTATGGATACCTTGCGCGAGAAATGTATCGACGGTATAACCGTGAACAAAGAGCGCTGTCTAAATATGGTTAGAAATTCCATCGGAATAGTTACGGCTCTGAATCCCTACATCGGCTATAAAAATAGCACCAAGATTGCCAAAGAAGCCCTTGCAACTGGCGGTTCGGTATACGACCTCGTGCTCGAAAAGAAACTCCTCACCAAGGAAAAACTCGACGCTATCCTGGATCCATCACACATGCTCGACCCGGAAGAAATGGTGAAATAATTTATATTGATTATCTAATGGTTGTTTAACCCAACCGTTCAATCAAACGGGCTCGCATCCACAAAGGTTGCGAGCCCGTTTTCCATTATCACATTTTATACGTGAATTAGTAGACTTAAGTAGATTCTTAAAACTAACCCACGTATTCTTGTTTTACATCTCCGGAGAATCCCGAACCATATTTACACTATTATTATACAAGTTCGGAAGACTCCGAATATTATTTTCACTACTATTACACTTATTCGGGAAAGTCCGAATACTATTTACATTACTATTATACATCTCAGGAATGTTCCGAACTTAATTCACACTATTATTTTATATCTTCGGGAAGTTCCGAACTATATTTACACTATTATTTTATAATTTCGGGGAATTCCGAATACTATTTACACTACTATTATATATCTCCGGAAAAGTCCAAAGGTTATTTAAACAGTCTTTTATACATTCGGGAAGCTCCGAACTTAATTTAAACTATTATTACATATCTCCGGAAAGTTCCGAACTACATCTATACTATTATTTTATAACTTCGGAACTTTCCGGAATCAATAACCAGAATCGTATAGAGAGATTTTGAATATTTTAGGCTCACGATAAAACCTAAACCTCTTCAAAACCTCTCTCCACGCTACTCACATTTCCAAAATGTTTTTAGAATCTTTATGGAAAGAAACAGCAACCATTCTCTCCCAACTTTGCCGGATATATCTCTTCACCGACCGCAAGGTTAAGCATGAGTTCTTTTCTCAAATAGACAACATAAAATAAAAATCTTAGTATAAACAACTACTTAGCCTTTCTCATCTTACTAAGCCTATTTACGATTAGGCTCTATAATGTTCAACTTCCTACTTCCATAAACTATTGCGGTGTCATATCCACCTTGGAAAAGATTATCACCGTATTTGTAGATTGGTTATTCCATCTCAAAATAGGCATTGGAATGAAAACGTTTAGCACTTGTGTGTCTTGTAGTCGCCCCCCATCATTAATTTCTTGATAACCTTTTTCTATTCTCCATATAGTCGTCTAATTTATACTCCTGCATTTGAATAATTCTGTAGATATATATGTCATTGCCGATTACATATAAAATAGTGTTCATGCATCCCAGGTCTCTGCAATACAATAGGTACTTAGGATGTTTACGCATTATTTTCCGAAAAACTTTTGGAGCGTTCTTTCCAAGCTTTCGCGAAAAAGTTCTGTAATAAGAATCCTGCCAGCTATACTCTCCTTCATCACAATATATGTATAAACGTCCTTTATATCTTTTGCCAAAATAATAAAGATTAAAAGCTAGTTTGCTTGTATCTACCTGCAATGTCTGCCCATCTTTCAGTCTTAAATTCAAAACGTAGAGTGGTGTTCCTGATTTCACACTATTCTCAAATTCTTTAAGATATCGTGCATTCGTAATTTTACAACTTTGGAAATAGTTTGGTGGATACATGCTATCAACTCTGTTTTTCGCCCGAATGACGCTTATACTATCACTACCGGAACACGCAAACTCTACAAGTAAGTCGTATGTCTCTTTATCCGCATTGTCCAACCATTTTGCATAAGACTGTATGATATTGTCAATGTAAGAAGCAGAGTCAAGCCTGTTATAAGCCTGTTCTATCTGTTCAGTTAAACTCTGAGCATTTGAAATGTTCAAAAATAGACACCCCATAATGAAAATTAAACTTATCCTTTTCATATTTACTTTAATCCATTTATATCTATATATATAACCACAATTTGTTATTAACAGAAGATAATTTAAAGAACACCACATATCGCGGAGTTGTGGTGTAGCCCACCAATAAGGCGGAGAGTATTAAAAAGATTGATTTACTCATTTTGGGTATCTTTCTGTAGAGAATAATACTCGTGCCATTATCTGAAGTTTATTCTGTATCGATATTGATTATGCATCTCCCTCTGGAACTCTTCTATGAGTACAGAACAATCTTTTTTCAGGAAACAAGGCTATTAGCCCATGCAGTTTTGTATTGCATTTGCGCTAACAGCGCAAGACCAAACTCCTCCAAGTTGACTAAAAAGTTATCTGAGATATTTTTCGCCAAACTCTTTCAACGTCCATCGCCTCAATATTGTGGAGTCGTTGTAAGAAAACACTTTTACTCCGCCATCGCGAGTTGTGGCAAAAATAACTTTGCCTATATCTCTATGATATTCCATATTGAATAACGAAAAGAAGCCCGTCAGACTGTCGTTCTCAAATTCCTTTATCAGTTCGGCAGGCGGGAATGTTACTTTCACACCCGAATATCGTCCGGTAAACCATCCCATCCAGGCCCATCCGCCATACGTTTTGTCTTTACTGAACACAAAAGAGTCTGTGTGAGGATATTTTTTCTTTCTACTACCTAAGGCTAAGCTATAAATAGGTTCAGCACACACTTTATTAAGGAATCCCGGGCCACAGAAGTCTTCATCTACAAAAGGAGAATTCCTCACGTCGGGATCAATTATATCTACTTTGAAGGGTATGTTGAAGGCTCTTACATGATAAACATATATACTGTCTAAAAACTTCCCTTCACGACTGCGTTTTATCAAATAGCGTGTCAGGTTGTTGAGTTCATTCACCTGTTCTGGCGAGTAGAACATCGACTGTTGTTTGTTTAGCACCACATATCGCGGAGTTGTGGCGCATCCCACCAATAAGGCGGAGAGAATTAAAAAGATTGATTTACTCATTTCTTCATTATGTATTTCTCACCAAACTCTTTTAATGTTAATTTCTCCAGGGTTATGGAGTCGTTGTATGAAAACGCCTTTATATCACCATTGCGAGTTGTAGCAAAAATGGTATTACGGTTTCCGTTTGAAATTCCATATATGCCTAAGGCAAATAACCCCGTCAAACTATCGTTCTCCAATTCTTTTATCAGAGCTGCCGGTGGAACAATCTGCTTAGCCCAACTACGCCCTTTAAACCATTGTGCAGAAACAAAACCGGCATACCTCTTATTTTTATCGAACACGAAAGTGTGTGTATAGGGATATCTTTTTTCCTTTCTCAAGCCCCAAAATCCGTTGTAGACCCAAGAGCTTGGCGATAAATACTTAAAGAAGACAGCCTCGTCGAAATCTTCATCTACAAACTTATAATGAGATATTATAGAATCGTTGGTCCACGAAAGTGGTGTGGTACATATTCTTACGTGATAGATGTATATACTGTCGAGTTCTTTTCGCTCTGTGCCTCTTCCTATTGCAAGACATGCTAAATAGTTGAGTTCTTTTATCTCTTCCGAATTACAGAACATCGACTGTTGTTTATTTAGCACCACATATCGCGGAGTTGTGGCGCATCCCACCAATAAAGTGGAGAGAATTAAAAAGATTGATTTACCCATTTCGATTATTTGTTCTATGGTGAAAAACGACATTGATTATTCGTGCTCGGCAGCATTCGGGCATCTTATATTTCTATCAAGCGAACGTGTAGTCGACCCATCATGATTTCTTGATAACCTTTCTATTCTCCATATAGTCATCTAATTTATATTCCTGCATTTGAGAAATTCTGTAGATATATATGTCATTGCCGATTACATATAAAATAGTGTTCATGCGTTCCAAGTCTGTGCAATACAATAGGTACTTAGAATGTTTACGCATTATTTTCCGAAAAACTTTTGGAGCGTTCTTTCCAAGCTTTCGAGAACAAGTTCTATAATAAGAATCGTACCCACACTCTCCTTCATAACAATATACGTATAAACGTCCTTTATATTTTTTGCCAAAATAATAAAGATTAAAAGCTAGTCTGCTTGTATCTGCCTGCAATGTCTGCCCATCTTTCAGTCTTAAATTCAAAACGTAGAGCGGTATTCCTGATTTTACACGATTCTCGAATTGCTCAACATCTCGCGCATTAGAAATTTTACTACTTTGGAAAAAGTCTGGAAATATACTATCAACTCTGTTTTTCGCCCGAATGACGCTTATACTATCACTACCGGAGCCCAGCATCTTTACAAGTAAGTCGTATGTCTCTTTATCCGCATTGTCCAAACATTTTGCATAAGACTGTATGATATTGTCAATGTAAGAAGCAGAGTCAAGCCTGTTATAAGCTTGTTCTATCTGTTCAGTTAAACTCTGAGCATTTGAAATGTTCAGAAACAGCCAGCCCATAATGACCATTAAACCTATCCTTTTCATATTTACTTCAATCCATTTATATATAATCACCATTCGTTATTCTATATTGTTTGCTGGCCGGCCTGCAAGGTTGAGGCAAAAGTGTTTTACACTTGCAGGAGTTCTGCAAAGCTCATGCAGAATCGTTTTGCGTTTGCAGGCAGACGCAAGGTATATACAAAAAATACGGAACAAAAAATCAGCTCGTCAATGAGTGACCTGCCACCATTGGGTATGGGTTTTGTTTAGAAAGGCCGATTCGTAACTAGAGACGGTGGGATCACTTATGGTTATACCGCTGAAACGTGTCACAGAAATGTATCGACTGGGTGTTTCGCCCAAGTTAGTATAGATACTTGGAGTGGTCGATTTATAGGGTACAAGTCGACTCAGCGTAGATTGGAAGGCGGTATAGAGAGCCGTGCCACCGCAGAGTTTGTCGACATAATCGCCCATATCATAAAAAATGGTATTGCGATAACCATCGAGCTTCTGAACTTGCAGAGTGTCGGCAAGGTTGAAAGTGTATGCGGCGTTGATTTGTTTCATCACTCCGGCCATCTCGTCGGCCACAGCGCAATCAGTTATACCGATGTTGCCACAGGGGGTGCTGTAGGTTGAGTAGAAGTTGTGAAATTCGTTGACGATACGTTGATAATCGGGCGACAACTGGGCCAAATAGCGCCACATTTTATGGTATGGCATTCCGTAGGCCATCACTTCACTTGCACATCCGATGAGGTGTGATGTGACGTTGCGGAGTTCATAGGCCACTTCGATGTTCGACATGTAGCAGTCGTCGAACATAATGAACTGCATATGCATTCCGGCCCTACTAATAGCTTCGGCGAGAGTTGGAATGTTTGTTTGGGTATAAGGTTCCGAGCCGCCAAAATAGCGTGTGGATACTCGTCTGCCACCGTTTGAAAAGAGCCATCCGGTGCCGTGGCATCCTATTATCATTGCGTATTGATTGGCAGGCGCTTTTGATTTCATCGTGCCGAGAACATTGGCTATACCTCCGGCGGTAGTGAGTTCCGGGAGGTTTGCAGCGGCATATCGCTCTAGGGTGTCCTCGTGGCATACGCCGTTTTTATAAGTTATCTCCATCATCACGGCGGAAGACGATGACGTAGAGATGAAGATGATAAGACGGTTACGATATAAGCCGCCATCTGCTTCGATAGCAGTTTTCATGTCGCTGATGTTACGTTGGAAAGCCTGATATAGACTCCCGAAGTTACTATTCCGGGCAGCGCTCCAGGGCATGTAAACAAACAGGGTTTTGTCGGCATGTGCTTGCGGGAGCGGATAAGGTGCCGGCACGTCGGTTTTGCACGAAGCGAGTACGAAAAGCAATGTTCCGAAGAGGAGCTGTAGGAGTTTTTTCATTTCTTTTTAAGTTCTGAAAGTGATTGTTTCAAGGCAGTTATCTTCTCCTCGGAGTCGCTTTGTTTTTTGCGTTCGAGGGCTACGACAGCCTCAGGAGCATTGGCTACGAAACGTTCGTTGGCGAGTTTCTTTTTGATGCCCGCGAGGAATCCCTCAAGATGAGCCAGCTGGGCTTCCTGCTTTTTGATTTCGGCCTCAATGTCAATGAGGCTGCCAACGGGTACGGCATATTCGTCGGTTCCGACCATGAATTGCGCAGTATCGGCAGCCTTTTCACTCACGTTTTCTATGCTGGCGAGATTAGCCATCTTTATAACGATGCCATCGTAAGCTGCGAATCGATTCTGTCCGATAGCGTGGAGAACGAGTTGCTCTTTGGGGGCGATATTCTTTTGATTGCGAACAGTGCGAACGCCGCTAACAATCTGCTTCACGAGTTCAATATCGGAGCTTAGCCGCTTGTCATCCTCCGTAGGAACAGCGATCTGCAATCTTTCGCACATGATGGATTCGCCAGCCTTACGATCGAAAAGATGTTGCCACAATTCTTCGGTGATAAAAGGCATGAATGGGTGAAGCATGTTGAGCAAGGTCTCGAAGAATCGAATCGTAATGTTGTAAGTTACGCGGTCGATAGCCGTACCGTAAGCAGGCTTAATCATTTCGAGATACCAGCTGGAGAACTCGTCCCAAAAGAGACGATAGACAACCATCAAGGCCTCTGAGATGCGATACTTCGAGAATAGATCGTTCAACACCTCGTTGGTTTCGCGAAGTTTGGCTTCGAACCATCGGGTAGCGATTCGGCTGGCTTCGGGCTGTTCGGTATCGGCCACTTCCCACCCCTTCACGAGTCGGAATGCATTCCAAATCTTGTTGTTGAAATTGCGTCCTTGTTCGCACAACGTTTCATCGAAGAGAATATCGTTGCCGGCCGGTGCGGAGAGCATCATTCCCATGCGTACACCGTCGGCACCATATTTATCTATCAATTCTATTGGGTCGGGAGAATTGCCAAGTGATTTCGACATCTTGCGGCCGAGCTTGTCACGCACAATACCCGTGAAATACACATTCTTGAAAGGCATCTTACCCTTGTATTCGTAGCCCGCCATAATCATTCGTGCCACCCAGAAGAAAATAATATCGGGGCCAGTTACGAGGTCGCTCGTGGGATAATAATATTTTATGTCCTCGTTGTCCGGATGGTTGATTCCGTCAAAGATGGAAATAGGCCAGAGCCACGACGAAAACCACGTGTCAAGACAATCTTCATCCTGCTGAAGGTCGGCAGCAGTCAATGCATTGCATTTCTGTTTTGCCTTTGTCAAAGCCTCTTCGGCAGAAGGTGCAACCACATATTCGCGCTTGCCATCGACAATGAAATAATAAGCCGGAATACGATGTCCCCACCATAGTTGTCGTGAGATACACCAGTCTTTGATATTTTCGAGCCAATGGTGATAGGTATTCTTGTATTTCTGCGGATAGAAACGAATGTCATCGTCCATCACCGGCTGCAGTGCAAGGTCGGCAAAGTGCTGCATCTTAAGGAACCATTGTGTAGACAGTTTCGGCTCGATGGGCACGTGCGTACGTTCAGAATATCCAACCTTGTTATCATAATCCTCCACCTTTTCCATTAATCCCGCATCTTCGAGATCTATGGCTATCTGCTTGCGCACGTCCATACGATCCATGCCGACGTAAAGTCCGGCAGCTTCGGAGATTGTTCCGTTGTCGTTGAAAATGTCGATGGTTGCAAGACCGTGCTTCAATCCGAGCTGATGGTCGTTGATATCGTGCGCAGGTGTCACCTTCAGACATCCGGTACCGAACTCTACATCCACATACTCATCTTCGATGACAGGAATCTCTCTACCCACCAACGGAACGACAACGTGCTTGCCTTTGAGCCACGTATTCTTCGGGTCGTTAGGGTTGATACACATGGCCGTGTCGCCCATAATCGTCTCCGGACGCGTGGTAGCCACGATAGCATATCGACCGGGCTCCTCAACCACCATATATTTGAGATAATAGAGCTTTGAATGTTCCTCCTTATATATCACCTCTTCATCGCTCAATGCTGTTTGTGCCTGCGGGTCCCAATTCACCATGCGCACACCGCGATAGATGAAACCTTTATCGTATAAATCGCAGAACACCTTGATGACACTATTCGACCGTTCCTCATCCATTGTGAACGCTGTACGATTCCAGTCGCACGAAGCTCCTAACCGGCGTAATTGCTTCAAGATGATACCACCATGCTCATTC
The DNA here is from genome assembly GCF_000243035.1 of Prevotella micans F0438. Classification (NCBI taxonomy): domain Bacteria; kingdom Pseudomonadati; phylum Bacteroidota; class Bacteroidia; order Bacteroidales; family Prevotellaceae; genus Prevotella; species Prevotella micans. The sequence goes on along the minus strand of NZ_JH594521.1, from coordinate 234,082 downwards.
GTCCAATTCCACGCATGTTTCAGGAAATCATCACGAGTGATATCGGTTTTCTTTATTCCCTGCTCGGCCAGCTTAGCTACGACCTTGGCCTCCGTAGCAATCGAGGCATGGTCGGTTCCCGGAACCCAACATGCATTTTTGCCCTCCATACGAGCGCGACGCACCAGAATGTCCTGTATAGTATTGTTCAACATGTGCCCCATGTGCAACACACCGGTTACGTTGGGTGGCGGCATCACAATCGTATATAGTTCCCGTCCGTCGGGCCTCGAACTGAACAATTTGTTTTCCTCCCAATATTTATACCATTTCGACTCCACATTCTGCGAGTCGTATTTACTTGCAAGCTCCATTCTGTGTGTATTATTAATTCTTTATTAACATTAAAAACGAATGCAAAAATACAAAAGCCATGCTAAATAATCTACCTTTGTACCGGTAATATAGTGGTAATGAGAGCTTCTCTACACTTTTAGAAATCAATCATCTTGCACACAAAAGAAGAAAAATTAAAGGCCTTTTCCAGATTGTTAGACATTCAGGAACGACTACGAAAGGAATGCCCTTGGGATAGAAAACAAACCTATGAAAGTTTGCGACCTCACACTGTAGAAGAAGTCTTCGAATTAACCGATGCACTCATCAAAAACGATTCCAAAAACATCTGCAAAGAACTTGGTGATGTGATGGAACACATCGTGCTCTACTCCCTGATCGGAAGCGAAACGGGCGACTTTGACATTGCAGATGTTTGCAATATGCAGTCAGATAAACTCATGTTTCGCCACGACTTTATCGACTGGCAAGGATGGGAACTCTCCAACCATGAGATGAGAATAAACTCCGCTGGACAAGTGGTTTATAAAGATGAATCTGCAACATCTATCCAATATTCACAAGCCCCAGAGACATCGGCCCAAGTAGAATCGACTTGGGAACAACAGAAACAAAAGGAACGCGATGGAAACAAAACCGTTCTTTCCGGAGTTCCCTTATCCCTACCATCGCTCATAAAAGCATTTCGTATCCAAGAAAAAGCCCGCAACGTAGGCTTCGATTGGGAAAATCGAGATGACGTTTGGAACAAAGTGCGCGAAGAACTCAGTGAACTGGAAACGGAACTAAAAAAAGGAGATAAAGAAACCTCCACGCGGGAACTGGGCGACTTCATCTTCTCCATTATCAATGCTGCCCGACTCTACGATCTCAACCCTGACAATGCTCTCGAATTTACCAATCAAAAGTTCATCCAACGATTCAACTATATTGAGAAGAAAGCTTACGAAAGTGGGTGTGAACTCAAATCGCTCACACTCGAAGAGATGGACAAACTGTGGAACGAAGCAAAGAAAATTAATAACGAAAACTAATCAAATGAATATGAAACAACTTTCAACACTAGCAATCCTAGCCATGACATTCCTCATTGCCGCAGGATGCAAAGGCGATAAAGCTAAACCCATGCTCGAAAAGAACATGGAGAACCTAGACTCCATTAACACAGCTGACAGTACCATCTACGGCACAATGGCTGACGGCGGAATGAACTCGCTCATCCTCGTAACCGATAACGGCGATACGCTCGAATTCCTCGAAAACCCTGACGATACAGCCGAAGTCGTTAAAGGCGGGAAACTCGTAGGCGACAGATTCGCTACCATAGGCTACAAACAGTATGGCGACCTCTTCATCAGAAAAGCCATTAATCTAACATCGCTCATGGGAACATGGACAAGCCTCGACCGGAACTTCGAAATTAAAGACGGTGGAGTAATAATCTCAAACCTCGACAGCGAAAAGAATCCATGGACATCATGGAAAATCTACAATGGGCAACTCATTCTCTCGAAAGATACCTTCGACGTTTACGAACTCGACGCCGAAACATTGAGCTTAGAGAACAAAGAAGGAATCTTCAACTTTACACGGAAAAGAAAATAACCTCCACTCCTTGGAACCATTCAAAGTCCACATCATCGGCTGCGGGAGTGCCTTGCCCACACTCCACCACTCGGCTTCTAGCCAAGTAGTTGAAATCAGGGGCAAGATGTTCATGGTCGACTGTGGCGAAGGAACTCAAATACAACTACGGCGTAGCCGAATACACTTCCATAAAATCATTGCCGTCTTTATTTCTCACCTCCACGGCGACCACTGTTTCGGTCTTCCCGGAATGATTTCAACATTTGGAATGACTGGCCGAACAGCTCCCCTACACATCTACGCCCCCTCCGAACTCGGTCCGATGCTCAAAAGCGGAATCGACTTCTTCTGCAAAGGACTCGAGTTCGAAGTAATATTCCACCCCATTGACACCACCCAAAGCCTAACCATATATGAAGACCGAAGTCTAACCATCAGAACCATCCCCCTTGACCACCGCATTCCATGTACCGGATTTCTATTCCGCGAGAAACCTGGGCTACCACACATACGTCGCGAAATGATTGACTTCTACAACATTCCTCTAAGCCAAATAAACAATATCAAAAATGGAATGGATTGGCATACACCAACAGGCGAGACAATTCCATACACTAAACTAACCACCTCGCCCAATCATGTTCGCAGCTACGCTTACTGCTCCGATACCCGTTACATGCCCCAACTTCACGAACTCATCAAAGGCATTAATACCCTATATCACGAAAGCACCTATACCAGTGACTACGTTGCCCGTGCCGCCCAATATTTTCACAGCACTGCTTCCCAAGCTGCCACCGTAGCCCGTGACGCCCAAGTAGGTAAACTCATCCTTGGCCATTATTCGGCACGATACAACGACGAAACACCTCTTCTAAACGAAGCTCGCCAAATATTTGCCAATACCCATCTGGCTGACGAAGAGAAATCTTTCGACATCTAAAAATAATTTCAAACCAATAGAGACAACTCCAATTCGAACCTATCGCTCGGAAGTGGCGTGGTTCTTATTGATATAAATTGATTACCAGCTTATTTCATGACCAATTTATCACTTACGGCTGCCTTAAAGTTCATGTCTAGACCCTTTACACTATGTGTGAGTGCGCCAAAGGAAATGAAATCGACACCTGCTTTTGCATATGGTATCATGTTTTCGAAGGTTATTCCGCCACTCGATTCTGTTTCGCAGCGGCCTGCAACAATATTTACGGCCCTTCGAGTGTCTTCTGGCGTAAAGTTGTCAAACATTATGCGGTCGCAACCTTCGACCAATGCTTCGTTGAGTTCTTTGAAGTTGCGTACTTCGCACTCTATTTTCAAATCTTTACCTTTTTCTTTGCAGTAGGCTTTTGCATGTGAAATAGCATTATGAATACCTCCACAGAAGTCGATATGGTTATCTTTTAAGAGAATCATATCGAAAAGTCCGATACGGTGATTTATTCCTCCACCTATAAGCACAGCCTCTTTTTCGAGCATACGCATACCTGGAGTGGTTTTGCGAGTATCTAAAACTCTCGTTTTCGTGCCGGCATCGATAAGTGCTTGTTGGTATTTGTGGGTCATGGTGGCTATGCCGCTCATACGCTGAAGAATGTTGAGCATTAGGCGTTCGGTTTGCAGCAGACTTTGTTCGCGCCCTTTTACGCTCATAACTATATCGCCTGGGGTTACGTGTGCGCCATCTTCGATATTTATTTCTACCGCGAGCTCGGGATCGAAGCGGTGGAAAACGCGCTTTGCAATGTCTACTCCGGCGAATATTCCTTCTTGTTTTATCATCAATTTGCTTTCGCCTATGGCGTCGGAAGGTATGCAACAAAGAGTTGTATGGTCGCCATCGCCAATATCTTCGCTAAAGGCGAGGTCAATTAATCGGTCGTTTAATTCTTCTACTCTTAACATGTCGTTTGAATATATGTGGAAAGGATTATGGCGTGTTACAACCCGAGTTTCTTTGATATTTCTAGCATCCTATTAATTGGGCGCACTGCCTTTTCAGCTATTTCCGAGCGAATCTCTATCGTAGGCCATTCGTACTTAATGCAATTGTAGAGTTTCCGCATTGTTATTAGTTTCATGTGGTTGCATTCGTTGCAAGCATACGGTTCTTCTATCGATGGTGCCGGAATGAAGGTTTTCTGCGGTGCCTGCCTCTGCATTTCGTGTAGTATGCCTGCCTCCGTAACTACGACAAACTCTTGCGCTTTGTCATTTATACTGAACTTTAGCAAGGCGGCAGTACTACCTATCTTATCGGCAAGTTCGGCTACCTGACTCGTACATTCGGGGTGTGCTAATACTTTTGCGTTAGGGTACTGTTGTTTAAGTTGCTTAATACCTTCAACGGAAAAGCGTTCGTGCACATGGCAAGCACCGTCCCAAAGTAGCATATTGCGACCTGTTATACGATTTATATAACCTCCAAGATTCTTGTCAGGTCCAAAAATAATCTTCGTGTCTTTAGGAAATGACTCTACTATCTGGCAGGCATTACTACTTGTTACAACAATATCACTGAGCGTTTTTGTTGCTGCCGTTGTATTCACATAGCTTATCACGGTGTGGTCGGAATGGTCTTTTATGAACTGCTCGAACGAATCAGTGGGACAGCTCTCCGCCAATGAACAAGATGCATTTAGATCGGGTACAAGAATAGTTTTATCGGGACAAAGTATCTTATTAGTTTCACCCATGAAATGCACCCCGCACATCACTATAATATCAGCGTCGGTATTAGCTGCTTTCTGTGCTAGGGCAAGACTGTCGCCTACAAAATCTGCCAAGTCTTGTACTTTCGGATAAGTGTAATAATGCGCCATAATCACGGCATTCTTCTCTTTACACATACGTTTTATTTCAGCCTTTACATCCGTATTGACAGATATTGGCTCGTCAATAAAACCCTGTTCTATCCATTCTTTCTCTATCATATCTTATTGTCTTATCAATTATTCTTTCTGCGAGTCATTGGCATGCTTCGGATAGTCTATTGTATAATGTAGACCACGACTTTCCTTGCGCTCTATCGCCTGACGGGTGATGAGATAACCAACGTTTATCATATTCCGCAACTCGCAAATATCTTTCGTTGCCTTTACTTGCTTAAAAAGATTCTCGGTTTCTTCATAAAGAAGATCAAGCCTGCTCCATGCACGTTTCAAACGCAAGTTACTCCGCACAATACCAACATAGTTGCTCATTACTTCACCCACTTCCTTAACACTCTGTGTTATCAGCACCCGTTCTTCATAGGTAAGTGTTCCGGTGTCGACCCATTCGGGTATGTTAGCGTTCAACTTATAGTTGTCGATAACACTAATAGAATGCTCTGCAGCCGATTTAGCATAAACAACAGCCTCGACAAGCGAGTTGCTTGCCAAGCGATTTCCTCCATGCAATCCTGTACAAGCGCATTCGCCAACCGCATACAGTCGTTTTATGGTACTCTCGCCATTTAGGTCAACCTTAATGCCACCACACATATAGTGTGCACTTGGACACACTGGAATAAACTCCTTGGTTATGTCGATTCCCAAGCTAAGGCACTTCGCATAGATATGTGGAAAGTGTTTTCTTGTTTCGGCAGCATCTTTGTGCGTCACATCAAGACACACATGGGCAAGTCCGTGTATCTTCATTTCATGGTCTATGGCTCTTGCAACGATATCGCGAGGTGCGAGCGAAAGTCTTTCATCGTACTTCTGCATAAACTCATCACCATTCGGAAGACGAAGAACACCACCATATCCACGCATTGCTTCGGTTATCAGAAAAGCCGGACGAGTTTCTTTCGGATTGTAGAGCACCGTAGGATGGAACTGCACAAACTCCATATCAGCAACCGTTCCTTTTGCTCTATACACCATTGCGATGCCATCGCCAGTAGCTATACTGGGGTTCGACGTTGTACCGTAAACCGCACCGCAACCACCTGTTGCCATAAGTGTAATCTTGCTTAAGTAGGTATCTATTTTCTGTGTGACAGGATTCAAAATATATGCACCGTAACATTCTATATCAGGGGTACGACGCGTTACTTCAATTCCGAGATGGTGTTGAGTAATAATTTCTACGGCATAATGATTCTCGAGCACCGTAATATTCTCATTACTGCACACCGCCGCCATAAGTCCGCGCTGTATTTCTGCTCCCGTGTCATCAGCATGATGAAGTATGCGAAACTCACTATGTCCGCCTTCGCGATGTAAATCGTATGTACCCTCGTTATTCTTATCAAAGTTTACGCCCCATTCCACAAGGTCACTGATGGCTTTTGGAGCATTTCGAACAACATGTTCCACCGCCTGATGATTAGAAATAAAGTCGCCAGCCACTATAGTATCGGCTATGTGCTTCTCGAAGTTGTCTACCGACAAGTTAGTAACTGAAGCTATACCTCCCTGCGCCTTTGTTGTGTTAGCTTCATCAAGAGTTGTCTTGCAAACCAGCACGACTTTCCCTTTACCACCATTTGCTATGCGAAGAGCATAGCTCATTCCGGCAATGCCACCACCTATAACAAGAAAATCTGATTTATGAATCATAGTTCTTCATGTATTCTGTTTTCATACGATCTGAATAATTACGGGCAAAGTTACTCGAATTAAAGCGTTGCTCATACGATGCAAGGAAAAAGTAGTAAGCCTGGAATACTCTACGTGATTATTGCTAGTGCTAACCTAAATTAGTGATCGTCCTCTTTCGACTTTGTATTGATATTCCTAAGTGCAGAATCGCAAAGAAGAGTGTTTATGAACAAACAGCTGTATATTTGCAGCCACTTCTCCAATAGCGGAGAAATACAAAAATTTTTATTTATAACTTCAAAAACAAAAATCTATGAGAAGTAAACTAGCATTATTTGCCTTGACTGGCATCGTGTTAATTACAACAGGTAGTTGTAACAAAGAAGAGAATTATGCCGACTTGAAAGTCGAGAAAACTGAAATCACATTGGCAAAAGGTGATACTACAAAGGTTGTCATCGCGCAAGGAAGTGGTTCTTATCACATTGTCTCGGCCGATACAACCATCGTAAAGCCTGAACTGACTAAAAATCATGAAATCTTACTAATCGGAAAAGCCAAAGGCTCCACTTCAGTTTCCGTCGAAGATGTCTTGAGTAAACAACATAGCCAGATTGCCGTAAAAGTGAATCTCACTTATGTAAACGCCTCCATCAGCAGACTCATCGAACTGTTCGGCATGCGATCCGACAGAACAATCAGCGCGCTGAGCAACGGACAGGAGCCTTCCGAGGTACAGAAATATTCAACCTTGAACCACTTCTTAATATCGTTCGAAGGGAATAATATGAATATGGAGCATGAACAGATTGATTCTCTGAACGTGGTCTTTAAGCTAACGCCGGTGGAAAGAGTCAATAATAAGGAAGTATTCATGAAACTTCTGGAAGTAGTCTCTGCCGAAAAAGAGGCGAAATACCATGTTTCGTTCATCGGGAAATATGATGCGTCAGGGAAACTTCCGAATGCTGATTACAAAAAGTACGTAACCAAAGAACAGTTCGTTCAGGCGTTGAACGATGTAGATTGGCAAACCGATTTGCTCAAAACCAATTTCAGATTCAACGACAAAACAAACCTCGAATTACAGTGTGATAAAGGTAAACTGCAAATCATCGTTGCATCGCTAACTGTACATGACAGATGGAAATGGTATTTCCGCTTCCTTGGCAAGAGCTTCGAAGAAACTCTTCGCGAACAATTCTTCCGAGTAACCAGCACTGGAATAATTCCACCGGGACGACAATTGCTTATGATGAAAGGTACCGACCGATATTCCAATAATTTCAAAGCAGTGTTCATAGCCCCGATGGACGAGCCGATAAAAGAAATCGAGATGTCATACTCCGACATCGAAGGAAATATGGATAAGATAAAAGAGACATGGTTCAAGATGGTCGACAATAACGACCGAGAAAAGAACTTCGGCAAGTTTGACAGAACTATAATCATACCGAAACAGGGAGGTGGCTCACCGGTAATACTCCGGTCGTTCGAAGAAACCAAGCAATGGTTAAATAACAACTCCCCGAGTTCGGTTGCCTCCATCAGTCCCGTATTCCGCTCGGAAAACGACCAAGTGATTATGCCTTCCTTCATTGGCGAGAGGCTCATTGTTGTCCTTACCACAATACCTGCTCCTTCCGATGCAAAACAAATCGTTGGAATATTACATCGATAGCCATTCATAACAACTCGGAGATTTCTTTTGCTATAAGAAATCTCCGAGTTGCCTATAAAATAGCCATTGAAAAACGCAAATCATCCGACTACCAGAACTTAGTTCTCCGTAACTCTATTCAGCAGAAAAGGGTGGAATATTATTGTTCCTCAAAAGTGCGATTGAATATGAAGAGGCGCTCTTGATAAGACTTATGACCAAAGAGGATATTGTCGTATTCCATACTTGGCAAGCGGGTCAACGACCATATCTTAACAAGGCTATAGAGTGACACGAAAGCTATAAAGAGCTTACGGTTGGTGCGAATTGAAAAACACTTGATTAGTTCGCTCCAAAGAATCCAATAAGAGAAGATGAAAAGCATGCCTAAACGCTTGCTTAGCGTGTCGAACTGACTGAAGAAGAAGAAAGCAATTAGATAGCCAAGCAGAGCGTTCACAAAGATTGTATTGCTCTTGTTAAGCGCACGTAGTTTATTGTAGTAGCAAATCACTAAGAAGCTGGTCATGAATCGTTCCATATAGCCAATTGAGAAGGGCGTTGCCTTGTTGTAAAGCTCGGTATAGGCGCGTAGTTTTGCGCTGAACTGCTCGTCTAGTCCCAGCAAAGTTGCGGTTGAGAGAACAACCGGGATGTTGAGCAAGAAGATAATGTTGCACGCGATGATTATGCCTAGATAAACCCACCGGTTCATCTTACGATGCAGCACGAAATAGAGCGGCAGATAGATGAGACCCGTAGCATGGAACGAAGCACCCAGCAAACAGAGCGTGAAATAAGGCACAGGCTGGCGTTTTTCGAGGAACGGCAGGGCGTTGAGGAAAAGCATTATAGCCATTGAGTTTCGGAAGAGGTTGATGCTTATGTCAAGTCCGCCAAACACGAAGTAGAGCATCAGTGCAAAGGGTATGTTATCGATTCGTCCTTTGAAGAAATTGAGCAGAAGAATCAGGTTTGCGAGACATATCACGAACTGAAAGAAGAAAAATTCGTCGAACATTGCTCGGCACACGAGGTTAAGAATCACGAAACCGGGTTCAAAATTATCAATCATCCCAAGTTTATAATCGAAAACATCGCTCAGCTTAGCTTGGTGAAAGTAGGAATAGTAGGTTATCCAGTCGCTGAAGATGAATCCTCGGAAGGCCAGAAAGAAGAAGAAGAAGAAGATGGCAAACCCCGTACTGTATTGCTTCACCCGCTCGTTTGCCGAGGGCGACGCATAGAAGAATGCACACACCTCGAGCAGGGCAACAAGGGTGAAATAGGGTACGGGTGTGGTGACCATCTCTTGTTTTAGGCCTATGAAGTTATTTAAACCAGTCGCGCGGCTTATTCAGCTTTGGCAGTTGCATCTTCGAGAAGTCTGGCATTTTGGGAATCTTCGGTAAACGTGTCCGGGGCAGATGCGGTGCGATGAGCAGTGCCCACACGGCGTCGAGAAGGAAGCCTAGGAAGAAGAAGGCCACGACGATAAGCGACCGCGGAGTGCTCGATGCTTTATAGGGCATCACGGGGCGTTGCAGAACGGTGTAGGCAGGAGTCGACTCTTGCAGCTTGGCCATTGCGCCTTGATATTGGGCCATCATCTGGGTATAGACGTTATATTTCATCTGCATATCGTTCTCGAGTTCTTCGACTTTCGACTGGTAAATTTGCAACGTTAGGTCTTGGTTAGAGTCGGCATAAGCGGCGTATTTCGCCTGTGCTTTCTTGTAGCCTGCGAGTGCCTCGCCGACGAGTTTCTTATAGTAGCGCACGTCGTTACGCGACTTCTTTGTTTTGTATTTGTTGATGTACTCCTGCAGTCGTTGCTGGATAGTGTCGGCCAAGATAGCTGCCACGAGCGGGTCTTGGTCGGTACACGAAATGGTGATGATACTTGTTTTGTTATCCACCAGGCATGCCACGTTTGCTCGGATTATTTCGCACCGGTCGTAGTCGAGCTTCGACATCTGGAACTCATCTTTTTCGCCGGTGCCTGCGCCTGCTTTGAGCAGTTTATCGTTCTTGTTCATTTTCTGCGACAGTTTCAGCATCCACAGCGCCCAGAATGGGGCTTTGTTGTCTTTGGTAAGATGTTCGATATAGGTTCTCACAGTGTCGTTGCCCACGATTCGTACTCGCACGTCGAACAGGTTTCTAATGAATTCTGTCGAGCCCACCACAACGGGATATATCTCGGGATATATGGCATCGGGCGATTTCTTCCCTCCTATATCGAATCCGAATTTAGAAGCCATATCGGATATATTGTCCGACAGACCTCCACTTTGAATCTCGGGGGCTAGAATAACTTCCGACGTGTAAGTTTTCGGGTTATTGACGGCCACGATAATTCCCAACACCGTGAAGGTGATAAGGAATATAGCGAGCGACCATTTTCGCTTGAACATTTTCGAAAGCGCTCGTATGATGTCAAATTCTTTCGATGGATTCTCTTCTTTCATATTCTATAAAACTAGGTGTTCTTTATTAATCACGTATGTTTCCGGGGTGGAGTATAGCTCCGATGTCTGTCCGGTCACCCCTCGCTCCTTAGGCCGAAAAATATGCGAGCCAACAGGCCCGACGTTATCATCGATTACAGAACGCCCCTTGTGGTTGTATCGGGCATATATCCATACTTTATATTCGGGCCCACCGGCCTCTATATGGATTCGGCCTCTTCGGCTCGAGGGGTGATTGGACAGGCATCGGTTTACCGCTTAAGTTAAACGACAATCAACACTTAAGTTAAACGAAAACCGACACTTAAGTTAGACGACAACCGCCCACCCTTAGGAACGACTGTTGCCCACCCTTAGGGACAACTGTTGTCTTCCGCTAGGAACGACTGTTACCCGCCCTTAGGGACAACTGTTGCCCACCCTTAGGGATAACTGTTGTCTTCGACTAAGAACGACAATCGCCCACCCTTAGGAACGGCTGTTATCTGCCGCTAGGGACGACTGTTGCCTACTCTTAGAAACGATTATCACCCGCCGCTAGGGACGACTGTCGCCCACCCTTAGGAGCGATTATTACCCACCCTTAGGGACGACTATCACCCGCCGCTAGAGACAGCTGTTGCCCTCTCGTCGAAGCGACGGAACCCCGTAGGGGTGGCAAGACCACAGGCAGGCGGTGGAGCGACAGCGAAACCCCTGTAATCATGCCCGGTAGACGTTAACCCCGAAGGGGTGACGGACGCCCGTTTGTCGCCTTCGTCGTCTCCCTGCGGTCAGGGATTGTACAGTCTGATTACGTTCCGTCGCCCCTTCGGGGCTCTCCACTTGAGGTCGACTATTGTGCAGGGGTTCCGCCCTGCCGGGCTCCACCACCTGCCTATGGTCCACCGCCCCTCCGGGGCTCCTCCGACTCGACAATCGCCCACCCTTAGGAACGACTATTGTCCGCCCTTAGGAACGGTTGTTGCCTGCCGCTAGGGACGACTGTCGCCCACCCTTAGGAGCGATTATTACCCACCCTTAGGGACGGCTATCACCCACCGCAAGGGACGACTGTCGCCCTCTCGTCGAAGCGACGGAACCCCGTAGGGGTGGCAAGACCACAGGCAGGCGGTGGAGCGACAGCGAAACCCCTGTAATCATGCCCGGTCGACGTTAACCCCGAAGGGGTGACGGAAGGCGATGAAGCATATAACTGCTAGGTAAAAGGAGCATCCCATACGCAATGGTAGTCCACCCCCCTGGGCCGCTCACCTATCTTTCGGGCGGGCACTCCACCGACGATGGCGTAAGGCTCAACATCGCGAGTAACGACAGCGCCGGCACACACTACGGCCCCTTCGCCCACCGTAACGCCCTGCAAAACGGTTGCACCAACGCCCAGCCAGGCATAATCGCCAATGCGGATGGGCAGATAGCTAGCCGAGAAGTGAGGCGAACGGACGGAATGACTGCCGGTGATGAGCCTGCAATCGTAGGATAACGAAACATTCGATCCGATTTCGATTCCCCCGCGGGCGTCGAGCATGCAACCACGGTTAAGATGGGTGTAATTACCTATAACAACGCGGTTGGCGTTCATGATGTAACACCGTTTCATGATGAAACTCTTCTGGCCGATACGCAATCGGGCCACTCGGAGTAGCGGTCGGCGCAAGGCCCAGAAGGGAATATGCGGCAGAATATCGTTAACCATATATTCCTCCAGAAAGGCGAACATCCATCGGTATGCCGTGCTCGACTTGAGCATCTGGCGCACCGTTCCTTTAAGGAAAAAGAGGGTTGTTGCAAGTAGCGAGCCGCCGCGACGGGTGATTCGGTAGTTGTAGAGCAAACTGCGATAGGGGTAATTGGATGTACCCTCGAGCCGGTAGGTTTGCAGGGTGGTGTTTGCCTTGCAGAAGCGACATCCGGAGCGGAAGAGGGTGTATATCATGTGATAGTCGAGTGCGAATCCGAGGGCTTTTGACTGCGCCGTGTCGAAAGGATATTCGAGTTGCAGGCGAGTTCTGACGAGCGATGAACCGTGGCGATATATTGGATAAAGGGCCAACTGCGATGCGTCGTCAGGAGTCGATATGGCCAGACTATCCTGCCCGCTGATTTGAATACTGTCGGCATATATCACATCGGCCTCATCTGCTTTACCAAGCTCGATTACCTGCTCCAGAGCGCGGGGCGAGGCGAAAGTGTCGCCGGAGTTGAGGAAGTTTATCCATTCGCCTGCGGCATGTTGTGCGCCCTTGTTCATAGCATCGAAAATACCATTGTCGGACTCGGACGAGAAATAATCTATCCTGTCGACATATTCATTTATAATCTCCACAGTTCCGTCGGTACTGCCGCCGTCTATGATTATATATTCCTTCTCCTGATAAGTTTGCCCAAGGGCGCTCTCAATGGTTTCCCGAATGTTTGCTGCGTCGTTGAATACAACGGTTATGATGCTCACCTTGTTCTTCATCTTCCGAGAAATTTATTTATCCCATATCCCGCTTGCACGCGAGGTTATGAGCAGTCGGCATTGATAGAAATGAATCGCACCCATCACCAAATAGGCGGCGGCCATACTGAACACTACTCCTTCGATGCCTATGCGGTGACCGAAACAAAGCATGGCAGCCAAATATAGTGCGGTGACAACGATGGAGGTTATCATCTGCACGCGAATTTTGTTGAGACCGTTGATGAGATAGGTCGCAGCATTGTTGAAATTGAACAGCGAGATAAATGCAAATACACTCAACGACACGCTAAGGGGAACGCTCACGGCCGAACCGACCCATAGTCTGTAGAACCAATGCGAAAGGAAAAGCATAACAACGCCAACTACTTCTATCATGAGCCAGGAACATAGAGATGTCCGGAAGTTCGACCTTATCCAGGCATAATCGCCCTTTATGTAGGCGTCGGTATAGGCGTTCCACATGGGTGAAATGATAACCGTGTAGGCAATGGCCATGAGATTGAAGAACTTGTAGGCAATGTTGTAAACCGTTACCGACTCGGGCCCGCAGAACTGAATGATAAACATGTTCGAGGCGCCGTAGATTACCAAACAACTTGTTATCTGGATGAAGAAGAAGTTCAGCCCTTTCCCGACAATTTTCGACAGAAGGTCCTTGCGGAACTCGCCGAACCGAGGGCGAAGCTGCGGATAGCGCACAAAGAATGGTATGGCCGCCAAAAGATAGGTTACAACGGGGGCAGCAGTGAATGCCAAAACAACAAGCAATAGGTTGCCCTGGGTTGTCTTCGTGAGAACATAGACAATTGCAAGGGCGGCAACATTACTCGCAACGGTGAGAAGGTCGGCCAAAGCATACTTCTGCATGGCCATGAACACATAGCTGATATTCTTCATAACGAAGAGCATCATCGTGAAAGCGAAAGCCACAACCATAGCGTTACGAAGCTCGTCGGAAGGTAGTACACGAGTATTGAACACACTGTTGAAATCGAGCAGCGAGAGGGGCAGAATCATCAGCACCACAGCCACCAGAGCAATCACAGTTAGCGCAAAGAGAGTTGTACTGAGATAAGCTCGCGCCTCTGGGTAGTTATTCTTCGAGATAGCCATGGTCATATAGTTGCGCATGCCGTTGCCCATGCCGATATCGAAAACGGATATCCAATAGATTATCGATGTGATGGTCATCCATATGCCATAAATCTCGTTGTTGAGATAGTGCAGTGTGACTCTCACGACAATGAGCGACGTTGCCAGTCCGATGACCTTCAGTATAGCAGAAAACAAGATATTGCGAACCAATATCTTGTTTCTTCCGTTCGTGCCTGTGAGAGCGTTCCTTAGTTTATCCAGCATAACAAGGGCTGTGGTTTTATCTGAGCAGATTCGCAATCGTAGCCATCATGGCGGCAATGCTGGCTGCGCTACTTCCGATACTTAACGTCTCGGCCAGAGACAGCCTGCTTTGCGTGCGATTAGGCACAATGATTTCACAACCGGGGCGCACACGGGCGTTGTGTCCAACCTTAGCCATCTTGCCGTTCATGTAGCATATGTAGGTTTTACTACGCTTGGCATCGGAAGCGAATCCGCCAGCCTGGTCAATGTAGTAGGCCACATTCTTACCCTCGACAAAACCCACCGAATTGGGCGACATAACGGCTCCGCTAATCTTCACCGTTCCATCGTATTGCGGCACAATGATGCGGTCGCCCTCGCGGAGAACTACGTCGGCATCGCTGCCTGGATTAGCGATTGCCTTGTCAAGTTCGATACCCACAGGATAGCTGTCGGGCAAGCGGAACTTCTTCTCGGCAGCCTCGCGATTGTTCTGCATGGCTTGCATGATGGCGGCGTTGTTACTCTTGATGGCTAGCTGAACCATGTCCTTCTGTTCCTGGTCGAGTTTCTGTTTGAAGTTCTCCTCTATTCGTTTCTTCTCCAAATCGTTGAGTCTGCGTTCTATTCGCGCTCCTTGTATATAGGCCATATCGGTTGCCCCGCCGGCCGACTTAAAAATGTCGCTCAACCTGGTATTGCGTGAGCTCATGGTATAACTTCCGGCAAACATCACCTCGCCTTCGATGGTAACGTTCTGCTGGCGCGATGTACCAGGGCTCTTACGCACAAACACCTCGTCATAGGGCTCGAGCACGAAGCCGGGAACGCCGTCAACAACAAAACCGTCTTTGAGGGCGAACGAATATGTTCGGGCTATGATGGAGTCGGTTGTAAAGGCTCGCGGATTAACCATTCTGCGCGACACGTCGACCCTTACGGTGGAGGCCGATTGTTTCAATCCGCCGGCCTGGAGTATGAAGTCTTCAAGCGATTCGTTATCGGCATACTTATATGTTCCGGGATAGAGAACTTCACCGTGTATGGTTATAGTTTGTTCTTCTTTCACCTCGGTTCGGGTAGGCACGAAAAGCAAATCTTCGTTCTGCAGAGGGATGTCGGCCGTCTTACCGGTGAGGATTCCTGCGATGTCTACAGATATAACCTCGAGCGTACGGTCGGCCTTCATACGGTGAAGCACGCCTCGTGTGCCGAAAGCCACTTCGGTTAGTCCTTCGGCGGCGTGAATGAGCGAACGCACACTGTTAATTTGTCCGCCAACCTCATACATCCCTGGGCGGAACACGGCGCCTTTAATCTCGACCATGTTTTCATATCTCGGAATAACCGAATCAACACTAACGGAGTCTTCATCGGCCAGTCGGAAACGACTCATCTCGAATTCATTCACGTTGAAGATGGAATATTGTCGCCCCGTTTTACGCCTCACGCGCACTGACTTGGAGTAAGCATCGCCCGCAAATCCGCCAGCATAACGAATGAGCGTGCCTAGACTTTCGCCGCGCTTCATTTCGTAAAACATCGGACGCTTAACCTTTCCACTCACCTGTACCAGCATGTCGTAAGCTCCAACCACAATCACGTCGTTATCGGCCAATCGGACATTACCGCTCAAGTGTCCACGACGCAGGAAGTCGTAGACGTCAACAGTGCTGATGAGACGTCCGCCGCGATAGACCTTTATGTTTCGAAGTGTACCGAGGTCGCCTATTCCGCCGGCCATATAAAGTGCGTTGAACACTGTGGCAAAAGCCGATAGGGTATAGGTTCCCGGCGTTTTCACCTCGCCCACCACGTTCACGATGATGGTATGGGTTTGTCCTACCGACAAGCGTATAGTTGAGTTGCTATAGCGCTGCCCCATTTTCTGACGTATGCGTTCGTTGGCCTGCGCCACGGTTAGACCGCTAACCTGAATAGGACCGAAACCTTCGATGGTTACTATTCCGTCGGGAGCAACGGTTGTTTCGATAGATTTTTGCGATGCACCGTAGATATCGATAAAGACGGCATCTCCCGGGCCTAGTCTGTAATTGCGCGGAAGCGCCATGTTCATATTCGGCTCGAACGATAGGTTGCGGTTGTTGAAAATGTCGCGTCCCCAGACCTCTTTCTTATTCTTGCCGAGTCGTTTAATTAGGGCCTCATACATCGCCACGGTGTCCTGCGGCAACCAGTCGTCCATTTCCTCCTGCATCTCGAGAAATTCACCGTCTTTCTCATCGTAGGTGTTGCGTATTGAACGTTCCTTACTGATTCGTCCGACGGCATATTCATCGTTCTCGCGATAATCTTTCAGTGTTTCTTCGGCAATTACCTTACGATTCTTTGGAGTTGGTGTGAGTTGTCCGTTATTCTTCCGGGTTCTATCATCGCTTGAACCATCGGTTTTAGCGCCATCAGTGGCTCCGAAAGCCTCGCTACCTTTTTTCATCTTTTCATAAGTTCTCCTCACGCGACGAATCTGCGAAATATCAACACCACTTTGCATTAGTTTAGTTACTATCTGCGATTGCGGCGTACCTTTCTTGATTTCCTTTCGCAAAAACTCCATAACCTGCGTGTCGGTCATAGACGATTGTGCCGCCATGCTCATTGCATATAGTGAGAAGAGGATGAAGAAGATATATCTTTTCATAAAATGTTTAGAATTTCTTACCACTGACTCTGTTCAGAACAGACGAGCAAATAACGCTCAAATTGTTCTATTTATTTTGTTTGATGAAGAATTTTCGTTCGGTTTGCAGTCTCACAAACAAGAAGTTGCTGCCCTTTACACTCATTCAGATTATCTCAAGTTTGATGGTGTTTATCGTTCCGTATTTAGTTCATCACACATTTCTTGTTGCAAAGGTAAGATAATAACCCTTAAACAACCACTAACTCAATGTTGTTGCCTTCTCACAACGTAGCTTTTAGGGGTATAGCAAACTGTTTCGCTCTATATCACGTGTTAGAAGAGTCGCCAGCAATTTTTTTCGTTGTTATGATGCATCAGATGAATAGTAAATAAACTTTTTCGCTATTCTGACGTATCAGATTAGATAAAGAGTTTCTAGGAACTCAAAATAGATTGTCGAGAATCACTTTTTGATTGCTTTGATGAATCGTACACAGGTGAATCGGTCGGCGTGAGTTTCGATGTTGGTATAATTCAGTGTGGTTAATAAGTCATGAATCTCGGGGAGGTAATTCGGATTTGTTTCGAAGTATATCGCACCGCCGTTCTGCAAAGATTCCATGCCGAATAGAGATATTACGCGATAGAACAGGAGAGGATTCGAATCGGGAACGAATAGGGCAGTTGCCGGCTCATAACGAATCACATTTGGCTCCATGGTTTGCCTCTCATGCTCGGTTATATAGGGCGGGTTGCTTACGATTATGTTCTGGTTCGTGCTAATGGGCGGAGGGTTGAGGGCGTCGACAAGTTGGAAGTTCACGGCGGCATTGAGATTTATGGCGTTTTCGCGGGCTGTGAGGAGAGCGTCGGCCGATATATCCCAAGCCGAGACTTGGGCGTTCGGTGTGTCTAGAGCAAGGGTCACGGCTATGCAACCGCTGCCGGTTCCGATGTCGAGAATCTTTAAGGCCGGCGGAGGTTGCAGACCGCAAAACGGGCGGGTTACGTCCGAAAGAATCCATCGACATAAATCCTCGGTTTCGGGACGCGGAATTAAGACGTTCGGGTTCACTTTAAACCATCGACCAAAGAACTCGGTGCGGCCCAGAACATATTGCACCGGTTCGGCGTTGGCTAGTCTTTCAATGATTCTAGCAAGTAGTCTCGAATGCTCAGCTGGCAATTGGTTAACTTTGTCCGTGTAAAGGTCGGCCTGCGAGAATCCGAACTCGGTTTCGAGCAACATTCTAACAATGGCACGAGCCTCGGATGGTTCGTATAAAGGAATGAGTTTGAGATATAAATCTTTGTAGGTCATGACGACGCAAAATTAAAAATTAAGAGAATGAACAGAATAGAGCTGGACGAGATGTTTATGCGGCGATGCCTACAATTGGCTCGCAACGGGAGAGTGGGAGCGCGACCGAATCCTATGGTTGGTGCGGTTATCGTCGATAGCACCGGTAGGATTATCGGTGAGGGTTATCATGCAAAATTCGGCGAAGCGCATGCCGAGGTGAATGCTTTCGAGTCGATTAGTGCATCCAACGAACATCTGCTTTCCGGCGCTACGGTGTATGTTAGCTTGGAACCATGTTCGCACTACGGGAAGACTCCACCCTGCGCCGACTTGATTATAAGGAAAGGTGTTCGTAGGGTTGTTTGCGGTTCGATAGACCCATTCTCGTCGGTTCACGGCAGAGGAATAGAACGAATCAAAAAAGCTGGAATCGAAATTGCGGTGGGAGTTCTAGAGGCCGAATGTCTTGAGCTGAACAGGCAGTTCGTTGTTCGCAACACCTTGCATAGACCTTATATTATATTGAAATGGGCGCAGACGGCCGATGGATTCATCGGAACCGGAACTACGCAACAACTTCACATCTCGACGACGTTCACACAGATGCTTGTTCACAAGATGCGCGCCGAGACAGATGCAATAATCGTGGGGAACAGAACCGAACAACTGGAACATCCGCAGCTTAACGTGCGATTTTGGAGCGGCAGGAATCCTGAAAAGATTGTTCTTAGTGGCGATATAAATATTCTCGGCCTGCTTTCATCGCTCTACGACAAAGGCGCACAAAGTATCATAGTGGAAGGCGGTGCTAATACTCTCAATAGCTTCATAAATGAGGAGCTCTGGGATGAATTGCGCGTTGAAACATCTACTTATTCAGTTGGCCCGATACCTTCGGGAGTTAGGGCGCCGCTTGTCCCATCTTCGGCCCGACTGATTCGGGTGGAGAACTATGGAAACATTATCGAAACTTATTTGAAATGTAGAACAGCAGGAAGTAAATTATAACCGCGCTAATTAAACCAGCAATGGCATCTACAAGATAGTGCGCCTGGATGTAGACCGTTGCGCAGCAAAGCAAAATATATAATGGCGCCATCACGGCCAGAAGTTTTCGGTTGCCACTATGCCAAATCAGCATCATGCAAATGGTGCTCACACCTACATGCGAGCTAGGGAATGCCGCCGTTGGACGTTCGCCAGCTTCTTTAGCACTCTCGACAAGATTGTAAAACAGTCCGCTTGTGTATCCAGGACTCGGCAGGCACTCCTGATGCGTGTTGAAATAGTCGTGAACGTTGGGGAAGACTCCGTCGGATATGTTTTTGATTCCCACCGCATGATAGTAGAAAGTTGGGCCTACGACGGGGACGAAAATAAATATCACGTAGTAAATGAAAAACGATGCCAAAACAATGAACGATGCTCGCTCGAACTCCTTATATCGCCAGATGAAATAATAAACAACCGTTAGGGCTATCATTGGATAATAGGCCGCATAACCCATATCGAAAAGTTCACTGAAAACGGCGTCGGGAAATTCCTTGTGGAACAGCAATGCTGGCTGAAAACCGAATATCGACTGCTCCCAGGCGGCAAACAAATGGTCAAGATTAGGCAGAAGCCGGTTCATTTCGTAGGTATCAGGATACCACCAGGCTAGCAATCCCATTTGCGCACCTACCCGCACTAGTCGGTTGAATCGGCAAGGCGCAATTCTATAGACTCCCCACAGTGCAGCGGTCATTGCAACGACGCGCAATCGGCCGAATATAAGTTCCTGCGGGTTATTCATCTTGGTGTATAAAAAGAGAATAACTATGAGTGTGAAGAGCAAATAGCCCATCACAACCCACTCTAAAGGCATGAGACCTTTGAGGGGTTTCTTTTCGAGCTGAAAAAGATTCTTTATTGTTGTTTTTTGCATGATAATTTCTGTGTGTTTCTCTGGCTTGAGAAAGTTTTATAACCATCCGTTCGCTTTATACCATTCAATGGTTTCGCGCACGCCTTTCTTCAGGTTATATTCAGGTGCGAACCCAAGTTCGTTGATTGCCGGACGGATATTACAACGCCAGTTACGTTGTTTCAAGATGTGATATTTGTCGTTGTTAAGGGCTGATATTTTGCCCGTGATGTGTGCGATGGCGTCACCGAAGAACGTGATGACGCGCAGCACCCATACGGGTGCGGTTATTCTTATCCACCACGGGCGTCCGAGGGCTTCGTGAATGAGCTTACTGAACGTAGCGCTTTGATAAACCTCTCCGTCGGTGAGGAAATATGCACTTCCAGGTTTTCCACGGTCGAGTGCTAGGAACACGGCTTGCACAACGTCTTTCACATAGACGAAAGTTATGTCTTGCTGTTTATAGCCCACGGCGAAATCCACATGTCCTTTGATTGATTTTGCCATCAGGAAATAATCCTTCTCCCGCGGACCATAGACACCTGTTGGACGAAGAATGACAGATGGGATTCCCGACTCTGTCACAATCCTCTCAGCCTTTAGTTTACTTTCCCCATAAGCTGTATTAGGTTTCGGCTGATCAGTAGGCTCGATATCCTTGTAAGGTTGCTGTTCCCTAATTGCTCCGAAGATACTGAGACTCGACAGAAATACCATTCTTCGGGGCATCCAGTCGGGCTCTGATAGCACATTTACCAGATTGGCTGTTCCGTTGGTGTTCATACGGAAGAAATCGTTTTTGTCGAGGCATTTGGTTACGCCCGCAGCATGAACAACATAGTCGAACTTGTGTCCGGCCAGTTGCTTTCTCAGATTCTCTTCCGACGAGAAATCGAGTTCTATAAATCTGATTCGTGTATCTTGCAGAAACTTGCGCGATGAAGAGGAGCGCACCGCTACCCATGTTTCCATATTTCGATTTAAAGCCTCTTCTACGATAAACGACCCGATGAATCCGGAACCGCCCGTTATAAGTATCTTATCCATTAATAATTAGCTTGGAACGCTTGCAAAGGTATAAACTTTTGAGTTACTTTGTCGGGAAATAAATTCACAGTCAAAGCCCTATGAAAAAAGAACATAAAAGCACAAAACGACTCACTAAAAAACAAATCTTCGAAATGCTGACAAGCTTTTTCCAGGCGCAGCCCGAACGTATATTCAGTATCAAACAAATCTTCCATTCTCTCAAACTCAACACCCATCCGCTGAAGATGCTTGCAATCGATGTGATGGAAGATATGGCGTGGGATGACTTCCTATCAAAAGCCGGCGAAAATGCATACATGCTCAACACGAAAGGACAGGTTCAGGAGGGTACGTTCATTCGCAAAGCCAATGGGAAGAATACATTCCAACCCGACGATGGAGGTACACCCGTGTTTGTTTCGGAGCGTAACTCGATGTCGGCACTCAACGGCGACCGAGTAAAGGTACAGTTCATGGCCCGAAGGCGCAATCACATCAAAGAAGCAATGGTTATCGAGATTCTGCAAAGAAGAAAAGATACATTCGTAGGTAAACTGAAGGTTGAACGCGACTTTGCCCTACTCATCACTCAGGAGAATATGTTCGTGCACGACATCATCATTCCCAAAAAGAAACTCAAAGGTGGTACAACGGGCGACCGCGCCTTGGTGCAGATAACCAAATGGCCCGATTCAGACAGCAAGAACCTAATCGGAGAAGTTATTGATGTGCTGGGCAAGGCGGGCGACAACGATGTTGAAATGAACTCCATTCTGGCACAATACGGTTTGCCCTATAGATACCCCAAACGCGTTGAGGAAGCGGCCGAGAAAATTAACGCAGAAATAACCGAAAAGGATATTGCCGAGCGCGAGGATTTCCGCGATGTGTGGACTTGTACCATCGACCCGAAAGACGCTAAAGATTTCGACGATGCGCTCTCCCTGCGCCAGCTCGACAAGAATCTATGGCAAGTGGGAGTGCATATTGCAGACGTTTCGCACTACGTGAAAGAGGGCGACATAATAGACCGTGAGGCTCGACAACGCGCCACCTCAATCTACCTTGTCGACCGAACCATTCCTATGCTGCCCGAACGCCTCTGCAACTTCATCTGCTCGCTTCGGCCGAACGAGGAAAAACTTGCCTTCAGCGCGATATTCGACCTCGACAACGACGCCAACGTAAAAGCATTCCGCGTGGTTCACACCGTCATCAAAAGCAATCGACGCTATGCCTACGAGGAGGCACAACAGATTCTCGAGCAAAACGGAGTGGTTGACGGAACAGGCAGGCCCGCCCCCAAACCAGGCAAAAACGGATATAAAGGCGAATATGCCGAGCAAATCATAACTCTCGACCGATTAGCAAAGCAGCTCCGCAAACAACGTTTCAAAGACGGCAGCGTGAACTTCGATTCTGAAGAGCTCCATTTCGACGTCGACAAAGACGGGCACCCAACAAGTTGCTACTTCAAACATTCCAAAGACGCTAACAAGCTCATCGAAGAGTTCATGCTGCTGGCCAACCGCCATGTAGCCGAAAGTGTCGGTAAGGTTGCGAAAGGTAAGAAAGCCAAGACCCTACCCTATCGTGTGCACGACAATCCCGACCCGCAGAAATTCGAGAATCTCCGCCAGTTCTCCGCTAAGTTCGGCTATCGGCTCAAATCGTCGTCAACCAAAGGCGCAACAGCACGTGCAATCAACACCCTTATTGAAGATGTGCAGGGAACACCGCAAGAAAAACTCATTCAAACCATAGCCCTGCGCTCGATGATGAAAGCCAAATACACCACGCACAACATAGGGCACTTCGGTCTAGCCTTCGACTACTATACGCATTTCACTTCACCCATCCGACGCTATCCCGACACGATGGTACACCGACTAATAACTCGCTATCAAAACGGCGGTCGATCGGTGAACAAAGAGCGATGCGAAGAACTTTGCGAGCATTGCTCCGACATGGAGCAGGTTGCACAGAACGCCGAACGCGATTCAATCAAATATAAAATGGTAGAGTTCATGAGCAATCATCTAGGAGAAATCTACGACGCCCACATAAGCGGCATCCAGAGCTATGGCATCTACGCTGAAATCGACGAAAATCATTGCGAAGGACTCGTTCCGATGCGCGACCTGGACGATGATTATTATGACTTCGACGAAGACAACTATTGTCTCATCGGTCGACGCCGACACCATAAATATCAGCTCGGCGACCCGATACGCATACAAGTGGCAAACGCCAATCTCGATCGAAAGCAGTTAGATTTCACTCTGGCCGATTCGCCTGCCCGAAATACAAAGCAAAGTTCTCTTGCAAAGGACCGCAAGAAATCCAAACGAAAAAGATAAAATCTCATCATCACAATCTCCTCTCCCCTAAACAGAGAGGAGTTTTTACATACCACAAACCGCATGACAACCCGAAAAATATTCTTCTCGCACCGCGAAGAGCTATGGAACGCCTGGAGTCACGGAGCCGGAATAATCCTTGGTTTAATCTTCGGAATCTTATTCCTCTCACGAACCATCGTCGCCCACAGCCGCTGGGCAATATTCGCCATAACGCTCTACATCTTCGGAATGCTTGCAAGCTATATTTCATCAACCGCCTATCACGCCCTCTCGGCCCACTCACGATACAAGGAAACGCTCCGAAAGTTCGACCACGCCGCAATCTACTGGCACATTGCCGGCTCCTACTCGCCCATAACCCTCATAGCCCTACGAAATCAAAGTTTATGGGGATGGGCACTATTTGCATTCGTGTGGTTATGCGCACTAGCAGGTACGATGCTCACATTCCGTAAACTCAAAGACCACAGTAATCTCGAAACCCTCTCTTTCGTCGGTATGGGACTCTCGGTCGTCGTTGCCTTCCGTCCGCTTTTCCAAGTTCTTGCCTCCCAAACCATCGCATGGATAATAGCCGAGGGCGTGATGTATATAACCGGTGCAGCTTTTTACTCTCTCCATCGCCGCAAATACATGCACACCGTTTTCCATTTCTTCGTTATCCTCGGTACACTCTGCCACCTCGTCGCCGTTTGGCAAATTCTTTCAGAATATCTCTGATTCTATCCGTAATACATCCCGTTAAATACTCCCCTTCAACTCGACATGCTTTCCAACACGTTGGAAGAGCCGAACTAAAAAACAGCAACGTTTCAAACACGTTGGAAGAGCCAAACCAAAAAACAGTAACGCTTCAAACACGTTGGAAGAGCCGAACCAAAAAACAGTAACGCTTCAAACACGTTGGAAGAGCCGAACTAAAAAACAGTAACGCTTCAAACACGTTGGAAGAGCCGAACTAAAAAACAGTAACGCTTCAAACACGTTGGAAGAGCCGAACTAAAAAACAGTAACGCTTCAAACACGTTGGAAGAGCCGAACTAAAAAAAAGTAACGCTTCAAACACGTTGGACGGGTCGAACCAAAAAGCAGCGACGTTTTCAAACACTTTGGATACGTTAGAATCTCCCTATTCGTCTTAAAACTAGTTGTAGAGGTCTCAATTTGTCCATAAAGAATTGCTACTTTTGCGGC
>NZ_JH594521.1:193938-208978 GCF_000243035.1 Prevotella micans F0438 | reverse complement strand
CGGGTCGAACCAAAAAGCAGCGACGTTTTCAAACACTTTGGATACGTTAGAATCTCCCTATTCGTCTTAAAACTAGTTGTAGAGGTCTCAATTTGTCCATAAAGAATTGCTACTTTTGCGGCAAATAAACACCGACACACATGCAATCCACTAACATCAAAAATGCTTATAGGCTAAGGCTCAAAGAGAAGATTCTCAATGCAGCACACCAGTTGTTTTGCAAGTATGGAATACGTCGGGTAAAGATGGACGACATAGCCAACAAGCTGCGAATCTCAAAACGCACGCTCTATGAAATCTATCAAAACAAAGAAAAATTGCTTTTCGAGGTTGTACAACGGAACGAAGACCTGAAATACAAAAAATTACAGGAAATCGACACCCCCGGAAGCACGGTAATAGACATAATAATTGAACTCTACAGACAAAAGACCGAAGAACTTAGAAAAATAAACCCAACTTTCCTCGAAGAACTCCATAAGTATCCGCATCTGTTGGAATACATCAAAAACAAGCATGAAAGGAAAAGACACATACTCATGGAATTCGTGAAACGAGGCATAAACGAGGGCTATTTTCTGCCGAACATCAACTATGAAATTGCTGCGCAGCTGACCGACGCCGCCGGACAATTCATAATGAACAACTATCTGTACAAAAAATACGACTTCCAAGAAATCTTCAAAACATCAATTCTTCTATACGTACGCGGAATATGCACCCCCAAAGGCGTTCAACAGCTCGACAACTTCCTAGCGACACTCTAGTGAGAAGCTCCATACATTTTTAAGGTAAAAAGATTCATAACTCCGAATTTTAAATGAAAGATAATGCCCACAAACCTCTAGCACTGACAGTGCTGGTTGTGTTCTTCTTAGTGCTACTTCATTTCTTGCCGAAAACAACAGTAGGCGGAATGGAACTACGCGAGATAGACATTCTGAGTTCTCTTTCAAACAAAAAAGAAAACTCCACAGAACTAGTGCCGAAAATTGCTAAACCAAAGCAAATAATCGTGCGCGACAAAAACGGCCGAATCGTAAACTTCAAAGAAAAATGGCCCAAAGGAACCGAACGAATACTAGACTTTTCGCAAGGAGCAGACGGAGGAATGGACAACTTCTATAGCAAACTAACCCAACTTGCACAAAAACAAAAACAAAACAACCCAGTGAGAATAGCATACTATGGCGACTCGTTCATCGAAGGAGATATCCTCCTGGCCGACCTCCGAGAAATGCTGCAAAAAAAATATGGCGGATACGGAGTAGGATGGATTGACGCCGGCAACGAACTGAATCAATATAAACACGTGGTTACAAACAAATTCTCCGGACTAACCGAACATCTGGTAAAGAAACCAGCAGGATATAATGTTGCAGAAGCCGGACTGGCCGAGCGATATTACACCATGAAAGGTAACGCCGAGATAAAACTAACCCCCTTCAGTACACACGAATATCCACACACCGATAAATGGACTTCCACAAAACTCTATCTTCGCTCACGCGGAGGCGCCACAGTAATCATACAACATTCAGGCAGTAACAAGAAATTCAATCTGCCTGCATCACCGAAAATACAATACGTCGAAGCCCTCTCACCCGAGTTTACATCCATGGCCAACATAAAAGTGAACGGCCGCAACACAATTCTCTTCGGAACCGCACAAGAATCCGAGAAAGGAGTAGTGATAGACAATTTCAGCATGCGCGGCTCCAGCGGAACCACCCTCGCCCGACTACCCCAATCAATGCTGAAACAGTTTGCCGAGATTCGCCCCTACGACCTAATCGTACTGCAATTCGGAGTAAATGTAATCGGCGAGAAAGTAACCTCCGACAATCTCAAACGCTATGTCGCCAACATGAAAACCGTAGTGATGCACTTCCGCAACAGTTTCCCGAAAGCAAGCATACTCGTCGTAAGCACTCCCGACCGCGGCTCCAAAAGAATGCCCAACGGAACAATGCGCGGAATCGAAATGCTTGCCGGATATCAGGAAAAACTTGCCTCCGACTGCAAAGTAGGCTTCTACAGCCTCTTTCACGCAATGGGAGGCCCAGGAACAATGATGCGGATAGTAGATCAAAACGGAATGGGAACCAAAGACTATGTGCACATCAACTACAAAGGCGGCAAATATGTCGCAAAAAGAATATACAACTCAATCGTAGCAGGACAACAAAACTACGCTCGACGGCAGAACTACAACAATTAGAGCAATGAACCCAGATAACATACTCGAACTCATTGAAAACATCTTTTGCGCAATTCTCAACGGATTCGCAAACTATTTCAACACCATCGACATCTCGAAACTGCCACCTATGCTGGGGTACGACCCACGCGAACCGCTGCTATTCTCATCGGGCACATTCTTATTCGTGTTCCTAGCATTCGCACTCGCCTATTTCGTACTCCGAAAACAACTCACGGCGCGACTCCTATTCGTAACGCTATTCTCCTACTATTTCTTCTATAAAAGCAGCGGACTATACTTCCTCCTGCTCGTCTTCGTGACACTCACCGACTACGGAATAGCCCACCGAATAGCAGCCAGCGCAAAACACAAACGAGCCTGGCTAGTTCTGAGCTTACTCATCGACATGGGCATGCTAGCCTATTTCAAATACACCAACTTCTTCACCGGGATGGTGGCACAAATGATAGGCTCGAACTTCCAGCCGTGGGACATATTCCTACCCGTCGGAATCAGCTTCTTCACCTTCAAATCCGTGTCCTACACCATCGACGTCTATCGTGGTAAAATGCCTCCAATGACAAGCCTGCTCGACTACGCATTCCACGTTAGCTTCTTCCCCACAATCCTCGCCGGACCAATTGTTCGCGCAACCGACTTCGGTCCGCAAATACGTAAACCTCTACACATAAGCAAGGACATGTTCGCCCGAGCCGTGTATCTCATCATCATCGGATTATTCAAGAAAGCTGTCATATCCGACTACATCGCACAAAACTTCGTCGACCGCGTGTTCGACAACCCCACACTCTTCTCCGGAGGCGAAATCCTACTAGGTATCTACGGCTATTGCTTCCAGATTTATTGCGACTTCTCCGGCTATTCCGACATAGCCATCGGAATCTCCCTCCTACTCGGATTTAAGCTTCCCGCCAATTTTGACGCCCCATTCAAGGCCGACTCGATGAGCGACTTCTGGCGACGCTGGCACATATCACTCTCCACATGGATAAGAGATTATGTTTACATATCATTGGGCGGAAACCGACACGGAAAATGGCGCATGTATCTCAACCAAATGATTGCAATGACCGCCTGCGGACTATGGCACGGTGCCTCGCTCAACTTCATAGTTTGGGGCGCGCTGCACGGCCTACTCGTTTGCATACATAAATTCTGGTCGCAAACCGTGATGCACCACGACCGACGCTATCATCCCACCGGACTGCGCCGCTTTATCTCCGTTGTCCTCACCTTCCACACCCTATGCCTCACCTGGCTATTCTTCCGCTGCAAAGACTTCGACAGCGTGTGGATAATGCTCAAACAACTAGTCGAAAAGTTTAATCTCGCCCTGCTGCCCGACGTCTTTGAGGCCTACAAATATGTATTCATACTCATGGCTCTAGCCCTTGTGAGTCACTGGATACCCGCTAAACTCGAAACTCGATTCGTTGGCATATTGCAGCGTGGCGGCGTATTCTTCTCAGCCATTGCCATAACCATCGTGATATTCATAATCATGCAAGTGAAAAGCTCCGAAATTCAGCCCTTCATATATTTCCAGTTCTAATCCTCTCCCCACGTTTTTGTTTTTTATTCCATCCTATCGTCCTGCCGAGAATTCCCCCATCGGCGGGACAATTTTATTCTAACGCAATTAAGGACACTTGTCAGAGCAAGATTGCCTCTCAATTTTGACAATGCTTCACCGACCGGGTACAAAAAAACAAAACCCGTTGACGAATTTCGTAATTCGCAACGGGTTTTGAATTAGATATCTCGTACGCTTCCCGCAGTGGGGGAAGCGCACGAAAAGAGAATTTACTTCTTCAGCTTGAGGTCGTAGTTCAAACCTGATTTGCTGTCGGGCTCCTCTAGGTTGTTAGACACCATGCGGAGAGCAGAGTCGTTCAGCAGAAGGAACGTGAGAGTATCGCCTTTGCCGGTGGCAAGCTGATAGTACTTCTTGTTGTTCTTCCCGTCGAGCTCCTTATACTGACCTGAATAGGAGAAACTGCCGGCCTTGTCGGTTTCCGACTTCATGTAGGTTTCCGTGATGGCAAAGCTCTTGGACGAATCCTGGGCGATGGCCAAACGATAGTTTATACCTGCCATGTCGGCTGCCGGAACAGTTCCTTCATAGACCATCGAGTCGGTGGCCATAGAATCCTGTGCGGTACTGTCAGCTTTTCCTGCTGCTGAGTTGGTTTTGTTGTTGCAGTTGCATGAGGCCATTAGGGCGCATGCAGCAACCATGAATACAATTTTCTTCATAATCTTTTCTTTGTTTTTAAATATTAATATTCGCATTTAGCGTTCGCTTCTGCCGTGCCGCTCGCCTCTTGGACGTCGTTGAGGTTCAACGTATCCTTCCGGTTTGGGAAGTAGGCAGCGGTGCGAGAGTTTATATTTTCCGGTCTTAGGGTCAATGTCAAGCAGTTTGACTTTTATCTTGTCGCCTTCCCTCAGGCCGGTTTCTTCTACAGTTTCGAGTCGTTTCCAGTCTAGTTCCGAGATATGCAACAATCCGTCTTTTCCTGGAAGTATTTCCACGAAGCATCCGTATGGCATAATTGAGCGCACTGTTCCGTCGTAAACTTCGCCTACTTCGGGTATGGCCACGATTGCCTTTATCTTGGCTATGGCTGCGTCGATAGATTCTTTGTTGGGTGCTGACACTTGAACTTTGCCCACTCCGTCGGTTTCGTCGATGGTGATAGTTGAACCTGTGTCTTCCTGCATTTGCTGGATTATTTTTCCACCCGGACCAATGACTGCACCGATGAATTCTTTTGGAATTTCGAATGTTATGATGCGCGGTACTTGCGGTTTCATTTCCTGGCGTGGCTCGGAGATGGTTTCGAGCATTTTTCCAAGGATGTGTTCACGACCGGCTTTGGCTTGCATGAGAGCTTTTTCGAGAATTTCGAATGAGAGCCCATCGCACTTGATATCCATTTGGGTGGCTGTTAAACCGTCTTTTGTTCCGGTTGTTTTGAAGTCCATATCACCCAAGTGGTCTTCATCGCCCAAGATATCGCTCAATATAGCGTATTTGTCTTCGCCAGGGTTTTTGATGAGACCCATTGCAATTCCGGACACCGGTTTCTGCATTGGCACACCAGCATCCATCAAAGCTAGAGTTCCGGCGCAAACTGTCGCCATGGACGATGAGCCGTTAGACTCTAGAATGGTGCTAACAAGGCGAATAGTGTATGGGAAATCAGCTGGGATCTGACCTTTCAAGCCTCTCCATGCCAGATGACCGTGGCCTATTTCGCGCCTACCAACTCCACGCTGTGCTTTGGCTTCGCCGGTGCAGAATGGCGGGAAGTTGTAGTGAAGCAGGAATCGTTGATAGCTTTTATCGAGTACGTTGTCAACCATTTTTTCGTCGAGCTTAGTACCAAGTGTACAAGTTGAGAGCGACATTGTTTCACCGCGCTGGAAGAGCGAGCTTCCGTGGGGCATTGGAAGTGGTTCGGTTTCGCACCAGATGGGGCGGATCTCATCAGTTGCACGTCCATCCATTCGTTTTCCGGTATCGAGTACGCTGCGGCGCATTGAGTCGCGTTGCACATCGGAGAAGTATCGATCGATTTGTGCGTGTTTCTCTTCGAGTTCATCTTCGCTGAGGTCAGTGTGTGCAGCATCGTAAGCCTCTATGAAATCTGTTTTAATTTTATCGTAGACTTCCTCGCGATGTTTTTTGTCAGCATCTCCGCTCTGTGCTTCAGCATAGCATGCGTCATAGGTTTCCTTGCGTACCTGTTCGCGGAGTTCTTCATCGTTTGTTTCGTCGTTGTATTCGCGCTTAACGTCGGTTCCGAGTTCCTTCGAGAGTTCTTCCTGCAGTTCGCACATGGGTTTAATGGCTTCGTGTGCCACTTTGAGGGCGTTGATTAGGTCTTGCTCGGACACTTCTTTCATTTCGCCTTCAACCATCATGATATTGTCTTTGGTTGCTCCCACCATGATGTCCATATCAGCTTCTTTCATTTGTTCGAATGTTGGGTCGATTACGTATTCACCGTTGATACGTGCCACACGAACTTCTGAAATGGGGAATTCAATTGGTATATTGGACGCCGCCATGGCTGCCGATGCTGCAAATCCTGCAAGTGCATCGGGTTGTTCTACTCCATCGGCGGAAAGCAAAAGTACGTTCACATAAACTTCCGTGTGATAGTCGGCCGGAAAGAGCGGACGTAGCACTCGGTCTACAAGACGCGATGTGAGGATTTCGTCGTCGTTGGCTTTGCCCTCGCGTTTGGTGAATCCGCCTGGGAAGCGGCCTGCGGCAGCATATTGCTCGCGATAATCTACTTGCAAAGGCATGAAGTCGGTTCCCGGAACTGCCTCTTTGGCTGCACAAACTGTTGCGAGGAGCACCGTATTGCCCATTCTCAACATAGCCGAGCCGTCGGCTTGTTTTGCAACCTTTCCGGTTTCAATAGAGATGGTTCTTCCATCTGGCAATTGAACTGTTTTCTTAATTACGTTCATCTAAAATCTAAAAAAATACTTTATTGTTTTGACCTACATCAGCGATAGTTTCTTCATTCGCACCTTGCTGTTTCGAGGGAGACGATTGGTTTGCTACCTTTTGAAATAAAATCGCACAAAGATACCGATTAAATGTCTAACCCTACGAAAAAGGAATCTGTTTCCCGTTGTGGGAGAGCAGATTCCTAACGTAAGATATGTTACGAACAGTTTCTATTTCGGATTTTCGAGCTTTTGAAATTCATCGAATGTGATGGATTCTTTTTTGAGCGTCACTACGTCTTTAAGAGCCAAAGCTACCTTCCGACTACGGGCTGTTTCAACGAATGAGTCGACGTTTTCTTTCTTTTTGAGAATCTCGTCGGCATATTTGTTTAGCATTTCGTCGGTTACGTTGGTCATTCCGAATTGCATGAACTGGGCACGGGCCGAATTACGAGCTACTTCGCGAATGTCGTTTCCATCGATTTTGACGTTATGTGCTTCGGCGAGTTTCTCTTCGATGATATGATTGGTGAGCACTTTCAAACTATCCTCGTAGTTTTTATCGACGAATTCTTGGCCTTTGTCTTTGTTGTTGGCAAGCATGATTCGTTTGAGAATAGTGTCTGGGAATTGCAGTTTGCCTACTTTCTTATAGCAATAGGCCTGCAAATCTTGCATGAATCGGAACTCTGAATTTTCAACAAGTTGTTGGGCTATTCCTTGGGATATTTTTTCTCTGAAGGCCTGTTCGTCGTTTATTCCGGCCTCTTCTCCGTAAATGCTGTCCCAAAGTTCTTTGTTGTTATCGGCCTTTACAAAGCGTGTAATCTCGGTTATTTGGTACGAGAAATTGCCTTTGTGGTTAGCCACTTCGCTGCGTTCTATTTTGAGAAGCGACATCAGTTCGCTTTCGTTTCCCGAGTTTGCCTCCCATGGGTTGAATGTTATGATATCGCCCTGTTTAGCGCCATCGAAAAGTTTCTTTTGCGAATCATCTTTTAAGAATGTGGGCATCATCACAGCTCCTTCAACAACTACTCCCCCTTCGAGAGTGTTGCCTTTTTCGTCGAGTTCGCGAAGGTCTCCCTTTAGCATGTCTCTTTGTTCGGGGTCATATTCGGTCACCTTGTCATAGTGTCCGGCCCGGTCTCTGAAGATTTCAATCTGGTCGTTGACCATCTTATCGTCGACGGTTATTTCGTAGTATTTTATTTTATCCTTCTTGCTCATTTCGAGCTTGAATTCGGGTGCTACGGCGATATCGAATTTAAATTCATACGGTGCTTCACCATCCAAATCCACCTGTTGCTGGCTTTCTGATGGTAGTGGCTGGCCAAGCATTTCTATTTTATTGTCGACAATGTATTTATTCAATTGTTCGCCGAGAACTTTGTTTATGGCGTCGACTTTCACCTGCGAGCCTATCTGCCGTTTAATCATTCCCATCGGTACCTGACCGGGACGGAAGCCGGGGATGTTGGCACGTTTGCGATAGTCTTTGAGTGTTTTTTCGACCTCGTTTTTGTAATCTGCTTCCTCGACTGTCATGGTCAGCAGACCATTTATTTTGTCGGGATTTTCGAATGAAATTTTCATCTCTGGAGTATTTATTTTATTTGATTATTCTTGCAAAGAACTTTGCGTTATGTCAGCTGAAACGGTTTATTTGCCTGACTTTGGGTGGCAAAGGTAGTGTTTTTTTTGGATGCTTTGCAATGGGCCTGACGTTCTGCCAGCGAAAGGGGGAGATGGATAATCTCCGGCTGTTGTATTCGCATTTCCCGACAAGCAATATTTTTTCTCGGCGGCGAATGATTCGACGGAGCAAAAAAATGGTTTTTTATTGCTGGCGAATGGTTCGACGAGGGTAAAAGAGTATTTTTCTAGGCGGCGAATGGTTCGACGGAGCAAAAAAATGGTTTTTTATTGCTGGCGAATGGTTCGACGAGGGTAAAAGGGCATTTTTCTAGGCAGCGAACAGTTCGACGGGGCAAAAAATGGTTTTTTATTGCTGGCGAATGGTTCGACGAGAGCAAAAGGGCATTTTTCTAGGCGGCGAACGGTTCGAAATCATATCCAACAACTCTATTGCAGTTTTCGAACCGGTGGAACGGCATTTCAAGAGCTTTTTTCCTGCCGTAGTTTCTGATAGAGGTAATTAAAAAGGTATCCCCCTTCGAGGAGGATACTTTATATTATTATGAAACCTGTGCTTGACTTATTTCTCCACGCCGTCGGTTGTTAGCAGGAGTGTTTTGCCGTCGCGCCGAACTTCAAAATATGGCGGTTCGTCGCGCAGAGCAATACTGTCGTATATAAAAGGTGCAACTATCGACTCGCTACCGTCCGGGCTAACTAGGCCCATCTTACCGTTGAGCTGTGCAATAATGGGCATCGTACGCAGGTCGTCAACATATACATAGCACGTTCTGAGGAACTCATATTTCGGACTGAGAATGGTTTTCCCTCGGTGGTCGAGGATGCCGAATAAGCCATCGCGCTCAATTACTTCGTGGTATTGAATATAGAGTTCGCGAATCAGCGCCAAATAACGCTCCATACGGTCGTTGTCGTTCAGAAGCGTTAGCAGAAAATCATAGGTGTCCGAATAGTTTGCCATTGCCCTGGCCAAAACCACTTTCATGTCTAGTCCGTGAAGCACCTTCCGATTCAGGTCGATATATCGCGCAATTGCCTGCTCTTTCTCTTCGAGCGTCATATCGCCAAGGTGCTCTTCGAAGCGCAACATCTGCTGTTTGCTTCCGCGCATGGCTTTGATGTAGCGATGAATTTGCCGCGACATTTCTTTGCATACGAAATGGCGAATTTGCCGTTCCTCTATCGGGTCAGCGAATTCTTTGTTGAAGTTGTCTTGCGTAATCATGGGTGTGTCCTCTCTTTTTCTTTATTATTGACGCAGCCAAAGTTACGGAGATAATGTTGAATAGCACCATAAGAAACCAAGCCCATACTAAGTTCCAGAGCGTACCGAGCATTGGTAAGGAAGTAGTCCAGAACAATATAACTTTCTTTATTTCGTACTTTTGCGGTGTGAAAATCAGAGTCAGAGATAAAGAAATATTGAATCTTGCACTGCCGTCGATAGTCAGTAATATAACCGTGCCGCTGCTTGGACTGGTTGATTTGGCCATCGTTGGACACATTGGAAACGAAAGCTATATCGGAGCCATTGCCATCGGAACGATGATTTTCAACGTAACCTACTGGGTTCTGAACTTTCTCCGTATGGGAACCGGCGGATTGGCAGCGCAATCCTATGGGCAGAATAATTGGCAGGAATGCTTGCGCGTGCTGACAAGGTCGCTCGCCATCGGACTCGGAATAGGATTCATACTCATCGCAACCGGCAAATGGGTTGGCCCTATAATGATGCAGCTCATGAATACACCCAAAACAGCAGCAGAAGCAGTGATGGAATATTATCACATCGTTGTTTTCGGCGCTCCGGCCATGTTGGGTCTCTATAGTCTCACTGGCTGGTTCGTGGGCATGCAAAACACCCGAGCGCCAATGCTGGTGGCCATCCTGCAAAATGTAGTAAACATAGCAGTGTCGTTGCTGCTGGTATTAGGGTTCGAATGGAAAATAGAAGGAGTAGCCACAGGAACGCTAGTTGCGCAATGGAGTGGGTTCGCGATTGCAATGGCGCTGGCCTGGCAAGAAATTAGGCACAAGATTCCGACATCCGACAGGCAAGCGAGACATGTCGGCAAAGCCATAAAACAGCTTCAGGCGTGGAAGCGATTCTTCAGCGTGAACAGCGACATATTTTTCAGAACCCTGTGTCTCGTTGCAGTGAACACGGCTTTCACAAGTGCCGGCGGACGACAAGGAGCCACTATGTTGGCCGTGAACACTCTACTGATGACAATGTTCACGCTCTTCTCGTATGTGATGGACGGATTCGCCTATGCCGGCGAGGCTCTCAGCGGGAAATACTACGGAGCAAGCGACTGGCACGGATTGAAAGATGTTGCCCGCCGACTGTTCGTTTTCGGCGGATTGATGACAGTTCTTTTCACTGCAGTTTATGCCATAGGCGGTAGAAATTTCCTTGTACTTCTCACCGACCAAAGGCAGGTTATCGAAGCAGCCGAACCTTATTTACCGCTGGTTTGGCTCATTCCGTTGGCCGGCGTAACGGCCTTTATCATGGACGGAATTTTTATCGGTCTCACCGCCACGAAAGGTATGCTTGTCTCATCGGTTTTGGCAGCGGCATGCTTTTTCGCCGTCTACTTTCTCACCCGCGACTCAATAGGCAACAGCGGTTTATGGCTGGCCTTTCTGCTCTTTCTGGCCATGCGCGGAATAGTCCAATTGCTCTGGGCACGGTTCAGAATAACTCAAAATTGTGTAACTATAAAAGATTGATTTTATGAACTTTGGTTTCGGGATAATAATACTCATTGTAATGCTTTCGGCATGCACGTATGTAGGGTGGCATGTTTGGCAGATTCTTCCACTTCCCGTAATGTGTAAGTGGATTGCGGTTGCGTTAATGGCACTCTCTGTTGTGCTGCTTTTCACCAACTTCATCTTCGGGCTCGACAATAAGCCCGCTACTTTGGCCACGATGCTCTACACTGTTGGCTCATCATCTATCTTCATCGGTCTCTACATGGCCATGCTTTTCATCGTTCTCGACCTGGGCAGGCTGGTTCATCTTATTCCTAAGAGCTTGCTATACAACAGTTGGGCGGGCAGCATCGCGGTGTTCGTTACGATTTTCGGGATATTCCTTTATGGCAACCTGCATTATTACAACAAAGCACGGGTAGACCTCAAGCTTGAAACGCCTGCTATATTGAAGAAGCCGGTGCGCATAGTCATGATGAGCGATCTGCATCTCGGCTATCCAAACCAGGTGGATGAGTTCCGTAAATGGGTAGACAAGGTGAACGCCGAACGGCCCGACCTAATTCTTATTGCAGGCGATATTCTTGACGGGAATATCGGTATCGTGCGACGACAGAACATGCAACAGGAGTTTCGTCGGCTCAACGCACCCATTTATGCATGCCTGGGCAATCATGAATATATGACCGGCAGGAATGAGTCGATTCGATTCTACAGCGAGGCCGGCATAAATCTGCTCATCGACAGTGTGGCCACAGTTTCGCTCCCGTCTAAGGACACGATAGCGATTATCGGGCGCGACGACCGAACCAATCCTAATCGCAAAAGTGTTGCCCAACTCTTGGAAAATGCCCCTTTCGGTGCATATTCCATCTTGCTCGACCATCAACCCTATCATCTTGAAGAAGCCGAGCAGGCCGGTATAAACTTCCAGTTCTCCGGACACACGCACTACGGACAAGTATGGCCCATCAGCTGGATTGAGGATTTGATATACGAAGATGCATTCGGTTCGCTCCGTAAAGGCAAAACCGACTATTATGTTTCGTCGGGCATCGGAATATGGGGTGGGAAATTCCGCATCGGCACACGCTCCGAATATGTTGTGGCCGAGATAAACTCAACTGCAAAATGATTGATTCGGCTATATTCCAAGGCAAAACGGCGCGATTCTACACGCTGGGATGCAAACTCAACTTCTCGGAAACAAGCACCTTCGCCCGTTGCCTGTTCGATATGGGTGTCACCGAGGCTTCCAAAGATGAGCAGGCCGACATTTGCCTCATCAACACGTGTTCGGTAACCGAGGTTGCCAACCACAAGTGCCGGCAGGCAATCAACAAGATGGTGCGCCTCAATCCTAAGGCTTTCATAATTGTCACGGGGTGTTATGCCCAGCTCGAGAGCGAAACGGTGGCACAGATTCCCGGCGTAGATCTGGTTTTGGGCAGCAATGAAAAGGCCGATCTGATTCAATATCTCAGCAACGCGTGGAATTCCAAGCCCACCGACGGCAGTTTGCACGCCCATCACACTGTAAGCACGAAGAACATTAAATCGTTTCAGCCCAGCTGTTCGCGCGGCAATCGAACTCGCTATTTTCTCAAGGTACAGGATGGATGCAATTATTTCTGCACCTACTGTACCATTCCTTTTGCAAGAGGTTTCTCACGCAATCCCAGTATAGCATCGCTCGTAGAGCAGGCTCGCGAGGCAGCAAGCGAAGGCGGGAAAGAGATTGTGCTCACCGGCGTGAATATCGGCGACTTCAGAACCGACTCGGGCGAAACATTCTACCGCCTGGTTGAAGCACTCGACAGAGATGTGGAGGGAATAGAACGATTCAGAATAAGTTCAATCGAACCCAACCTGCTCACCGACGAATTAATTGATTTCTGCGCCCGCTCGCGCGCCTTCATGCCCCACTTCCACATTCCGCTCCAAAGTGGTTCCGACGAGGTGCTTAAGCTGATGCACCGCCGCTACGACACGGCTCTATTTGCTCATAAAATTGAGCTCATAAAGAAGCTTATGCCCCACGCATTCATCGGCGTGGACGTAATGGTGGGATGTCGCGGCGAACTACCCGAACATTTTGAGGCATCGTTCAACTTTATTGAATCGCTGCCGGTAACTCAGCTCCACGTGTTCCCCTACTCCGAACGCCCGGGCACGACAGCGCTCTCCATCCCGCATATTGTCGACGAGCGCGAGAAGAAACGTCGGGCACACCGGCTCATCGAGCTCTCCGACCGCAAAACCCAGCAGTTTTATGCCTCACACATCGGTTGCGAGGCCAGCGTACTTTTCGAGAAATCAATCAAGGGCAAAGCCATGCACGGCTTTACCGACAACTACATTCGCGTAGAACTCTCGCCAGATAGAACGAAAGAGGAATACGACAATCAGATAATCGCCGTACGGCTCGGCGACTTCAATTTCGATAAATCAGCCCTGAAAGCAGAAATAATATGAAAGTAGCAATAGTGATTCTCAACTGGAACGGCCGTAATATGCTGGCCAAGTATCTACCCACAGTATTGGAGTTCTCGCGCGAGGATGCCGAAGTAATCGTGGCCGACAATGCATCGACCGACGACTCCCTCGAGTGGCTGCGCAACAACTATCCCAATCTGCGAACCATAGCGCTTGACCGAAACTACGGTTTCGCCGAAGGTTATAATCGAGCCCTCAGCCAGATTGAGAGCAAATACTACGTACTGCTCAACAGCGACGTGCTAGTGACTCATCACTGGCTAACGCCGCTCATAGAAGAAATGGATGTTCATGCCGACATAGCCGCCTGTCAGCCCAAGCTACTGTCCATGGCCGACAACGATGCCTTCGAATATGCCGGCGCGTCGGGCGGATTCATCGACAAATACGGATATCCATTCTGTCGCGGTCGACTCTTCGAAACCCTCGAAGACGACAACGGCCAGTACGACAACCGACAGCAGGTGCTCTGGGCAACCGGCGCATGCCTCATGATTCGCTCGGCCGACTATTGGGCAGCAGGCGGGCTCGATGGCCGGTTCTTCGCCCACAACGAAGAAATCGACCTCTGCTGGCGACTGCATCTCATGGGACGAAAAATATTCTGCTTCCCCGAGAGCCACGTGTTCCACCTCGGCGGCGGAACATTGCCCAAATCGAACCCGCAGAAAACATTCCTCAACTTCCGAAACAACCTCACCATGCTTTGGAAGAACCTCCCAAAGAGCGAACTCCGCAGCGTTATGCGAATCCGTTTCTTCCTCGACTATCTAGCCGCTTTCGGAACCCTGATTCTCAACCGCAACACAGGCGATTTCCTAGCTATCTTCCGCGCCCGCCGTGCATTCAAGAAATGGCGAACCACGTTCCGCGACCCCTCATGCGAAACGACATCCCAAGCCGATTCCAACGACGGACGAAAGCCCTACTCCATCTTGTGGGAGTATTATATAAAAGGTCACAAGAAGTTCGACGACCTCCCATCGTAACCCACCCGGCAAACGCAAAACATCTTCGCCGCAACCACCATTTCGAAATAAAAAAACGGCATATCAGAAAGCCAAACAACATTCGAAGACCCGGAACGTCGCAATCCGGCAACAAAAAGGCTTTCGAAGCCTCGGAACGTCGCAATCCGGCAATAAAAAGGCTTTCGAGGCCTCGGAACGTCGCAATCCGGCAATAAAAAGGCTTTCGAAGACCCGGAACGTCGCAATCCGACAATAAAAAGGCTTTCGAGGCCTCGGAACGTCGCAATCCGGCAACAAAAAGGCTTTCGAGGCCCCGGAACGCCGCAATCCGGCAATAAAAAGGCTTTCGAAGCCCTGGAACGCCGCAATCCGGCAATAAAAAGGCTTTCGAAGACCCGGAACGCCGCAATCCGGCAATAAAAAGGCTTTCGAAGCCCTGGAACGCCGCAATCCGGCAATAAAAAGGCTTTCGAAGACCCGGAACGCCGCAATCCGG
>NZ_JH594521.1:165366-193753 GCF_000243035.1 Prevotella micans F0438 | reverse complement strand
GGCTTTCGAAGACCCGGAACGTCGCAATCCGACAATAAAAAGGACT
Source organism: Prevotella micans F0438 (assembly GCF_000243035.1). NCBI lineage: Bacteria > Pseudomonadati > Bacteroidota > Bacteroidia > Bacteroidales > Prevotellaceae > Prevotella > Prevotella micans. The sequence goes on along the minus strand of NZ_JH594521.1, from coordinate 193,707 downwards.
TTCCGAGGCCTCGGAACGTCGCAATCCGGCAACAAAAAGGCTTTCGAGGCCCGGAACGCCGCAATCCGGCATAAAAAGGCTTTCGAAGCCCTGGAACGCCGCAATCCGGCAATAAAAAGGCTTTCGAAGACCCGGAACGCCGCAATCCGGCAATAAAAAGGCTTTCGAAGCCCTGGAACGCCGCAATCCGGCAATAAAAAGGCTTTCGAAGACCCGGAACGCCGCAATCCGGCAATAAAAAGGCTTTCGAGGCCTCGGAACGTCACAATCCGGCAGCCTAATCCGGAAAACAAGAGAAAAATTGCCGAGGTTTCAAAATGCTTCAACCTTGCACTACCTTTGCATTAAACAAAAAATTAATTGATATGAAGAGAACATTATTCACAGCGCTATTGCTCGCGAGCCTCGCCCTGGCAAGCGCACAGAGAGTAAACATTCAAACGGAAAACATGTCGCTAGTCATCTCTGCCGAAATCGGAAAACAACCGGAATTCGTCTATTTCGGCTCGCCACTTAATCCGAACGAAACACAAACCGTACCCGCACCAACCGGCGGACGAATGGACGCCTATCCCGCATACGGAATGAACACCCCCGCACCAGCAGCCCTCGCCTGCAAACATGCCGACGGAAACATGTCGACACAACTCGCCGTAACCGGAACCGAAATAACCCCAAACCTCGTAACCATACACATGAAAGACAAGGTTTATAACCTCAAAGTCGACCTGAAATACAAAACATTTCCCGGCTCCGAAGACATCATCGAAACCTGGACCGAAATAACCAACAACGAACACTCCACCGTAACACTCACCAACTTCGCCTCGGGCATGCTGCCCGTCAGACGCGGACAAGTTTGGATGAGCCACCTCTACGGCTCGTGGGCCAACGAAGCCAACCTGAGCCAAGAACCCCTTAAACCCGGAGAATTCATAATCAGAAACAACGACGGAATACGAAACTCGCACACCGACCACGCCGAAGTAATGTTCTCGCTCAATGGCAAACCACAAGAAAACACAGGCGACATCATCGGAGCCGCCCTGTGCTATAGCGGAAACTATCTGCTCAAAACCGTCACCGACGATACCGAATACCACTACTTCTTCGCCGGCATAAACCCCGAAAACTCGGAATACCATCTCAAAAAAGGCGAAACATTCGTAACCCCACACCTAGCCATAACCTTCTCGAAAGAAGGACTCTCAGGAGCCAGCCGAAACTTCCACCGATGGGGACGACTCTACAAACTGGCACACGGAAACCAAGAACGAATGATTCTGCTCAACTCGTGGGAAGGAGTGTACTTCGACATCAATCAAGAAGGAATGAACCAAATGATGGCCGACATCGCATCCATGGGAGGCGAACTCTTCGTGATGGACGACGGATGGTTCGGAGGAAAATATCAACGCAAAACCGATAACTCATCACTCGGCGATTGGACCATCGATAAAAACAAACTGCCACAAGGAATCGACAAATTATTGAGCGACGCAAAAAAACACAAAATCAAATTCGGAATATGGATTGAACCCGAAATGACCAATACCATAAGCGAACTCTACCAAAAACATCCCGACTGGATTATAAAAGCCCCCGGACGCGAACCCGTGCCCGGAAGAGGCGGAACACAACTGGTGCTCGACATGAGCAATCCCCAAGTGCAAAACTTCGTCTTTGACGTGGTAGATAATCTCATGACAAAATACCCCGAAATAGCCTACATAAAATGGGATGCCAACATGGCCATCATGAACCACGGCTCACAATATCTGCCCATGACCAACCAAAGCCATCTCTACATCGACTATCATCGAGGATTGCAAAACGTTTGCGAACGAATCAGAAACAAATATCCCAACCTCATTATTCAAGCCTGCGCCAGCGGAGGAGGTCGCGCCAACTGGGGAATACTGCCCTACTTCGACGAATTCTGGGTGAGCGATAACACCGACGCCCTCCAACGCATATACATGCAATGGGGCACAAGCTATTTCTTCCCAGCCATCGCCATGGCATCGCACATCTCCGCCGCACCAAACCATCAAACATTCCGCACCATTCCGCTCAAATACAGAATCGACGTCGCAATGAGTGGACGACTGGGTATGGAAATTCAACCCAAAAACATGACCGACGACGAAAAAGCCCTCTGCCAACAAGCCATAAAAGAATACAAAACCATACGCCCCATCGTACAAATGGGCAACCTCTATCGACTCCAAAGCCCCTACGACCGCTTGGGAGTAGCCTCGCTAATGTATGTCACCGACTCCCGCGACAAAGCCGTCTGGTTCTGGTGGAAAACCGAAACCTTCATGAACCAGCACCTGCCACGTGTGAAAATGGCTGGGCTGAAGCCAAATAAAATGTACACCGTTCGCGAACTCAACCGCATCGACAACACTCCGCTGCCATGTGAAGGCAAACAGTTCAGCGGCGCCTATCTCATGGAGCAAGGACTCGAGATGCCCTACACACACGACGTCGATTACAACAAACGCAACGCCTGGGCCAGTAGAATACTCCTCCTGGAATGAAGAGAAACCCCGAATCCATCGAAAAAATTATGAAGAACGAAGAAATCAACCTTGCCTGGCAGTTCGTAAAGAACACCGGCGCACACATCTTTCTCACCGGAAAGGCCGGAACAGGCAAAACAACCTTCCTCAGAACGCTCAAACAACAAGTTCCCAAACGAATGGTAGTGCTCGCCCCAACCGGCATTGCAGCCATCAACGCGGGCGGCGTTACAATTCATTCATTCTTCCAGCTGCCCTTCTCGCCCCATATTCCAAACACAACGTTCAAAAGCAAGACAACAAACTTTAGATTCGGGAAAGAAAAACAACGCATAATCCGAACAATGGATTTGCTGGTGATTGACGAAATAAGCATGGTCAGGGCCGACCTGCTTGATGCTGTCGACACTGTCTTGCGGCGTTATCGCGACCGCTATAAACCTTTCGGCGGAGTGCAGATGCTCATGATTGGCGACCTGCAACAACTACCGCCCGTGGCGAAAGACGACGAGTGGCGACTGCTGCAGCAACACTACGAATCACCTTATTTTTTCTCGAGCAATGCGTTGCAACAAACAGAATACATCACTATCGAACTCAAGCATGTCTTCCGGCAAAGCGACGCATTATTTCTCGACCTCCTAAACCAAATAAGAACCAATCGAGCCGACAAACGTACCTTCGAACTCCTAAACCGCCGCTACATTCCAAACTTCAATCCGCCCGAAGATGCCGGCTACATCCGCCTCACCACACACAACTATCAGGCCCAGCAAATCAACGACCGCAAACTCTCCGAACTATCTTCGCCAGCCTTCAGCTTCCATGCCGAGGTAACCGGAAACTTCCCCGAGCAATCCTATCCAACCGACGAAATTCTCACCGTAAAGAAGCAAGCCCAGGTTATGTTCGTGAAAAACGATTCCAGCGGACAAGGACGCTACTACAACGGAATGCTCGGCAAGATTATCGACGTGTCGCAACAAGAAATAACCGTACAGAGCAACGACGAAAACACAACCATCAAACTATCCCGAGAAGAATGGACCAACACCCGATATGTGCTCAATAAAAAAACACAGGAAATAACCGAAGAGGTCGAAGGAACCTTCAGACAATATCCTCTACGACTAGCCTGGGCCGTCACCATACACAAAAGTCAGGGCCTCACCTTCGAGCATGCCATCATCGATGCGCAACACTCCTTTGCTCACGGACAAACCTATGTTGCGCTAAGCCGATGCAAAACACTCGACGGACTCGTGCTAAGCACACCTCTCGACCCCTCGGCCGTTATTTGCGATACAAAAGTGAACGATTTCAACGCCTACGCAGCCGCCCATCAGCCCAACGACGAAATGCTTTCCCGGATGGAAAAGACTTATAAACTAGCACTACTCGACGAGCTGTTCGACTTCCGCCCCGTTGGATTAGCATTCGAAAAACTATTCCGACTCCTCGTAGAACACCTCAGCAAAAAACTTCCCCTGCTACTCACTGAATACAAACAGGCCCGCGAAAGGCTCGACGAACTAAGTAAAGTAGCCGTGAAGTTCAAACTGCAATACACACAGATGCTATCCACCGAGGATTCCTCTATCGATAAGCGCATCCACTCGGCCGCATCCTATTTCCACAACGCGCTCTCATCTCTACACGAGCTGCACCGCAAATCGTCTATCGAAACCGACAATAAAGCACTAAAAAACCAACTGCTCGAACGGCAAACCGAACTCCATGAAGCATTAGTATTCAAACTCGGTATACTGGAATATGAAAGTCGACCAGAAGTTTCGTTCAGCGTGAGCGACTATCTTTCACAAAAAGCCAGGATACAGCTCGAGGCTATGACCCCACAGTCCTCCTCGCCCCGCAAGTCTAAGACACCTAAAACAAACACTCGCCAAATAACCTACACCATGTTTCAGCAAGGCCTGTCGGTAACCGACATTGCCAGCCAGCGCGGTTTAACCGAATCCACAATCCTAACCCATCTTCAATTCTATGTTTCCAGCGGAGAACTCTCATCGGCCCAGCTCGTCGATGCCGATAAACGCGACGAAATCCTAACCATTCTCAAACGTCAACCCTCCGAAAAGCAAACCCTGAGCGAAATCAGAGCCGCCGTCTCGGCTACCATAACCTACGCTGAAATAAGCCTCGTTATGGCCGACTTCTATCGAAACAGAATCCCTATCGACTCGAAAAACTAAATCGGTCATTAGATATTTTGCAAGCAAAGTGTTACAAATGAATACTCTTTACCAAGGGTGTTAAACACCTTTCGCCAAATGGTATTACTCTCCTCTACAGTCGAAAAAAAACACATATTAAAACATACAAAAAACAGTTTTTCCTCGTTATAAAGCCATGAACACACAAACGCTCATCTCTATCATCATGCCTATGCATAATTCGGCTGCATTCGTTGGCGAGGCCATCGAGTCGGTGTTGGCGCAGAGTTATCGCGAATGGGAACTTATTATTGTTGATGATGAATCGACCGACGCTTCTGTATCAATCGTTGAAGCATATGCCCAAAAAGATTCGCGTATACGCCTGTTCCGAAACCCAAAACCAATCAAAATGCCATCAGCTCCAAGAAATATGGGGCTGTCCATGGCAAAAGGACGATATATTGCATTCCTCGATAGCGACGACATGTGGTTACCCGAAAAACTAACACAGCAAATTCCCCTGATGCAAAACCCGCAAGTGGCTATCGTATATTCGAACTACGAAAAGATGACGGAAAGCGGAAAAAAAACAGGAAGAGTGATAAAAGCCCCACGACAGGCCGATTATAAAAAGTTATTGAGAGGTAATGTGATAGGTAATTTAACTGGCATCTACGACAAAGAAAAAGTGGGCATCGTACCTTTCCTAAACATCCACCATGAAGACTATGCCATGTGGCTATCCATACTGAAGCGAGGTTTCATTGCTCAAAACACCGGCACGGTAGCCGCTCGATATCGTTTGAGCAGTTCATCCGTAAGCACTAACAAATACAGAGTGCTGTCCTGGCAATGGAACATCTACCGAAACATTGAACACATCTCGATAATGAAATCAACCATCTATTTCGTGAGCTACGCCTTCAAAGCCTTTCTGAAAACACTGTAGAATATTATTCAGCTTCCCATACACATATGACACGGTGAGAATCTGAATATTACTCACCGTAGACAGACAAATTTGCAGTTCAGGCTGACAAATTTGTCTGTCTTTTTCCCTGAGGCACAAGCTTTGAATATTAACCACCGAATATCAATAACATAAATCCCGAAGTGCTTGGGAGAGGGAAATAAAACTAAGGAGGTAAATAATATGACATTCGAAAAATTCACAATAAAAGCCCAAGAGGCTGTACAAAGTGCACTGAACGCAGCAACGCGAAACAGCCAGCAAACCATCGAGCCGGTGCATTTGCTCGCAGGAGTGATGGAAAAAGGTAAGGATGTAGTAAACTACGTGTTCCAAAAGCTCGGAGTGAACGCACAACTCGTCAGCAACGCCGTAGAAAGTGAAATAGCCCATCTGCCGAAGGTATCGGGCGGAGAACCATATTTCTCGACCGATACAAACAGAGTGATGCAACAAACTATGGACATTTCGCAAAAGATGGGCGACGAGTTCGTAAGCATCGAATCCATTCTGCTGGCACTACTAAACGTTAGCTCGTCGGCCAGCAGGATTCTGAAAGATGCCGGCTGCACCGAAAAAGAAATGCGCGCAGCCATTGACGACCTGCGCGGAGGACAAAAAGTGAGAACGCAAAGCGGCGACGAGAACTATCAATCACTCTCAAAGTTTGCTCGTAATCTGGTTGAAGATGCCCGCGCCGGCAAACTCGACCCTGTGATTGGGCGCGATGAAGAGATTAGAAGAGTTCTGCAAATTCTGTCTCGCCGAACCAAGAATAATCCCATACTGATTGGCGAACCCGGAACCGGAAAAACAGCTATCGTCGAAGGATTGGCCGGACGAATTGTACGCGGCGACGTGCCCGACAATCTGAAGGACAAACAGATTTATTCGCTCGATATGGGTGCGCTTCTGGCCGGCGCGAAATATAAAGGCGAGTTCGAGGAACGCTTGAAGAGCGTTATAAAGGAGGTAACCCAATCCGAAGGCAATATAATCCTCTTCATCGACGAAATTCACACGCTCGTCGGGGCAGGCGGAGGCGAGGGTGCCATGGATGCGGCCAACATTCTGAAACCAGCCTTGGCACGCGGCGAATTGCGAGCCATCGGAGCAACGACGCTCAATGAATATCAGAAATACTTTGAAAAGGATAAGGCTCTTGAGCGGCGGTTCCAAACCGTTATGGTCGACGAGCCATCGGAACTTGACGCTATATCCATTCTCCGCGGACTGAAAGAGAGATATGAAAACCATCATAAGGTGCGCATACAGGACGACGCTTGTATTGCTGCCGTGAAATTTTCCGAGCGGTATATTTCCGATCGATTCCTGCCCGACAAGGCCATAGACCTTATGGACGAAGCTGCTGCCAAACTGCGCATGGAACGCGATTCGGTGCCTGAGGAACTCGACGAAATCACACGCAAACTGAAACAACTCGAGATTGAGCGCGAAGCCATAAAACGCGAAAACGACACGGAGAAAATTGAACAACTCGATAAAGACATCGCCGACCTCAAAGAACAAGAGCACACCTATCGCGCAAAATGGGAAGGCGAACGCAACCTGGTGAACAAAATTCAACAAGACAAGCTCGAAATAGAACGACTGAAACATGAAGCCGAAAGGGCCGAACGTGAAGGCAATTATGAGCGCGTAGCCGAGATTCGCTATTCCAGTTTGAAACAGCTCGAAGACGACATTACCAACATTCGCCATCAGCTTGAAACAACTCAGGGCGGCGAAGCCATGGTGCGCGAAGAGGTCACGGCCGACGATATAGCCGAGGTCGTTAGCCGCTGGACTGGCATCCCGGTCACACGTATGCTTCAAAGCGAGAAAGACAAGCTGCTCCACCTCGAAGACGAACTCCACAAGCGCGTCGTAGGACAAAACGAAGCCATCGATGCTGTTGCCGATGCCGTGCGGCGGTCGCGCGCCGGATTGCAAGACCCCAAAAAGCCTATCGCGTCGTTCATCTTCCTCGGAACAACCGGAACCGGTAAGACCGAGCTGGCCAAAGCCCTGGCCGACTATCTTTTCAACGACGAAACGATGATGACCAGAATTGACATGAGCGAATATCAAGAAAAGTTCAGCGTGAGCAGACTAATCGGCGCACCCCCGGGATATGTGGGATATGATGAAGGCGGACAACTAACCGAGGCCGTCCGACGGAAACCCTACTCCGTAGTACTCTTCGACGAAATCGAAAAGGCCCATCCCGACGTGTTCAACATCCTACTTCAGGTGCTCGACGACGGACGACTAACGGATAATAAAGGGCGCACGGTGAACTTCAAAAACACCATCATCATCATGACCTCAAATCTCGGCTCGCAATACATCCAACAGCAATTTGCCGAAATGACCGACCAAAATCGCAACAACGTGATTGCCGACACCAAAGCAGCGGTGATGGACATGCTCAAAAAGACCATCCGACCGGAATTTCTCAACCGTATCGACGAAACGATTATGTTCCTGCCGCTCACCAAGAAGCAAATCGGCGGAATCGTTCGTCTGCAACTCGAGCGGGTGAAGGAGATGCTCGAGCCGCAAGGGTTCGGACTTCAATGGACCGACCCGGCTGTAGATTATCTATCATCGGTTGGCTACGACCCCGAATTCGGTGCCCGTCCGGTAAAGCGCGCCATCCAGCGTTATGTTCTCAACGATTTGAGTAAGTCGTTGCTAGCCGAAAAGGTGAGCCGCGAAAAACCAATCATAATCGACAGTTCCGGCGACGGTCTGGTTTTCCGCAACTAGCCACAAGTCTGCCATCATATTTAATAACATACCGACTCAACCTTCATTGGGAATCCCCAATTTGAGGTTGAGTCGGTTTTTTTAGCATATACGCAATTTCGATTTAGGAGCAACTCCTCCTCGGTCGATATACCGCATTAGTGTAGCCATCCCCGGAGACGATTCTCCCCATCCACCTCCGCGCCAACTCGGGCGTTCCAACCCGAATGACATTTCTCTTACCTATTCTTACCTGGATATATTTATGACAACTCGGGCTGCAGGCCCGCATGTAGGGACAGACCCCGTGTCTGTCCGACCGGCCATCAGGCCGGATTCATGTACAATTGTTCGGGCATAGAAAGATAACACGTTTATACCGTCCTGATGGATGGACGGATGGACGGACGGGCGGACAGATAGAAGGGGTCGGACAGACACGGGGTCTGTCCCTACATGCGGGCCTGCAGCCCGAATTGGCGCGGAGGTAAACAAGAGAATCATCTCCGGGAATGTCCACACCAATACGGTCTATCGCCCGAAATATTTTTTGTCGCCGACGCATATTATTCCCGGAGCCAGAAAGTAGTTTTCGGTATCGAAATACGTTACGCCAGGAGTCAGAAGGCCTTTTTACTTCCATCATATATTATTTCAAGAGCCAGAAAGTAGTTTCGGGTGCCGGAATACATTACAACAGGAACCACGAAACCATTTTTGGTGCCGTCGTACATTATTTTGGGACTTAAACTCGTTTCCGGCCTACGCCGAACATTACGCCAAGACTTAAAAGCCTTGTTTTGCTGACGACGCACTCTACGAAGGGAGTCAGAAACCTTTCTTGCTGCTGGCGCACTTTACGACAAGACTCAAGTCTGCTTGCACCCTGCCGGAATACGTTACGATGGGACTAAGAAAATTAACTAACTATTCATTCAGTGTAATTTTAGTCTGTAATTTATTCATTGATTATTCAATTAGTGTAATCGAAGAATTAATTTATTAAATTAGCTTAGCAATTAGAATAATGAATATTTTATATTATATAATTAGCTTCCAAGTTAATCTAATTGATATATTACATTATAAAACGCATTAATCAATTATATTAAATAATATATTACAAGTATAAAATACAATCTCATTTATTTTAAACTAAAATTCACTTAAACGATATATAGTCTCATTTAGACTAAATGATATTTTACTTATATCAATAGTATTTTCATTTAGGCTAAACGAAGACTCGATTGTATAAAATATATTCCCATTTAATCTAAAAGGAATATTCATTGTATAAAACTATGATTCATTTAATCTAAAAGAAATAAGCGTTATAAAAAGGCATAACTCATTTAATATAAAAGAAATAAGCGTTATGGAAAGATATAACTCATTTAATCTAAAAGAAAAAAGCATTATGGAAATACATAATTCATTCAGTCTAAATGGGATAATTATTTGGTAAATACAAATTTCATTTAGTCTAAGTGAGAAAGGTATTAGTATAATACAAAGATTAAATAGTCTAATTGATAAATATATGGAGATTCACTCCCCTAACGTAGTTTTATCCAGCAGCCGGATAATATATTTAAGTCGTGTCGTAAAGTTAGATGGCAGCAAAGAAGGGTGCCTGACTCCCGTCGTAGAGTACGTCGGCAGCAAGACAGGCTTTTAAGTCTTGGCGTAATGTTCGGCGGGGGCCGGAAACGAGTTTAAGTCCCGAAATAATGTACGACGGCAACAAAAATGGTTTCGTGGTTCCTGTTGTAACGTATTTCGGCACCAAAATACTTTCTGGCTCCCGAAATAATATATGATGGAAGGAAAAGGCCTTCGAGACTCCGGGCACAACGTATGAAGGAAGGAAAAACTACTTCGGGGCTCCAGGAATAATGTACGATTACAACAAAAAGGCCTTCGAGACTCCGGGCGTAACGTATGAAGGAGGGAATAAGGCCTTGGGGATTGTCGTTTGGGTGTGAAGAGGGAATCTATTTCTTTTTTAGGCTGAGCATATCGGGGTTGAGATGGGTTACAGAAACGTGTGGGTCGCCTTTGGTGATTAGAATTTTGTAGAGTCCTTGTTTGTCTTTTCGTGTGTAGGTGTAGGTGGCTTCGTTGACGCGCCAGCTGGAGTCGATTTTCGAAATGCTGTCGAGCTTTTTGTAGAAGCCTTCGCCGGGGAGGTTTTTTAGTTGGAGGGTGGCGGTGTAGTTGCCGCTTCTGACGGTTTCTTCGTCGGCCGACAGGATTACGGAGTCGGGTATGATGGGTTCTTCTTTCAGGATTTTGTAGGCTGGGAATGGTTGGCCGGTTATGGCTTTGAGGTCGACCTCGACGGTGGTGTCGTTCGCGAGTGGTGCAAATTCTTTTGCGTCGACCGTGTCGCCCAACGGGCCAATGGCTGTTCGTCGTACGTTGCACGAGGTGAGGGTGAGGAGTAGAAGGAGGGTTGTTTTGCCGATGAGATTCATGAGGCTTTTGGTGTTGGTGGGTGTTATTCGCTTTCGACGGACTCGACGCGCGGTCGGTTTGCGGGACGTGAATTGTTGCGCGATTCTGATGACGGGTTTGCTGGGCGAGTGTCGGTTTGACGTTCGTTTCCTGCGTCGGGATGGCGTTCGTTTCCTGCATCGGATTGTGGGTTCATCGGGTCGTCGGCGTCGGGGTTAGGTTCTTCTTGGTCGGTTTCTTCGCCTTCCGGAACTATTGCTTCTATGGGGTCGACGGTTTGGCGATGGTAAACAGGGCCGGTGCAGTTGTATGTCGATGGGTCGATGTCTTCATCGGGGTCGAGCATCCATTTTGTGTGGTATTTCTGGAATGCTTTGTCGGCCATGAATGCTTTGATGAATGTTCCGCATATTGGCAGGGCTGTTTTAGAGCCTTGTCCCAGTGCTCCTGTTCGGAAGTGTATGCTTCGGTATTCTCCGCCTACCCATGCGCCCACTACGATATTTGGGCTCACGGCCATGAACCATGCGTCGGAGTGGTTGTTGCTGGTTCCGGTTTTTCCTCCCCAATCGGTGTCGGGCGTTGTGTAGAGTCGGAGCGATTGACTGGTTGCGCCTCCTTCAACAAGACCGGCCTTTAGCATTTGTTGCATGTAGAAGGCGGTTTTGTATGGCAGAACCTTTTTGTTTTCTTTCGGGGCAACCATTACTTCGTTTCCGTGCTGGTCGATGATTTTGGTTATTACAACCGGGTCGTGATGTTCGCCGTCGTTGGCCACGGTGCTGTATGCGCTGGTCATTTCGAGTAGGTTGACGTCGCTCGAGCCTAGTGCAAGTGATGGTTCGTCTTCAAGCGGGCTCTTGATTCCCATGTCTTGGGCTGTGCGGATGATGTTTTTGATGCCCATTTCTTGTCCGAGACGCACGGCAATGGAGTTTATGCTTCGGGCGAAGGCTGTTTTGAGTGGTATGGAGTCGCCTGTGAATCGTCCGTTTGCATTGTTTGGCGTCCATGTTCTAACGATTCCTGTTTTCTTGTCGGGCACTTGCATGGATATGAATTCGTCTTTGCGCTTGTCGCACGGCGTTAGTCCTTGGTTCATTGCCTCGGAGTAGACGAAGAGTTTGAATGTTGAACCTGGCTGGCGTTGTGCTGTTACTTTGTCGTATTTCCAGGTTTTGAAATCGACGTCGCCCACCCATGCTCTGACGGCTCCGGTTTGTGGTTCTATTGCTACCATTGAGCAGTGCATGAACTTCACCATGTATCGAATGGAGTCCATTGATGACATTTCTTTCACGATGGAGCCTTTGTCGTAGTCGAACAACGTAACGGGGTGAGGTTTGTTGAGATAAAATAGCACGCTGTCGGGCTGGTTGGGATATTTCTGGACGAGTTTTTTATAGAATGGCTGGCGCTGGGCTATTCCTTCGATAAATCCCGGGATTACGTTTCCATTTTCGTCGCGCCAGGGGTCTTGTCCACGCCAATGATAGTCGAATTCGCGTTGTATTCGCTGCATTTGTTTGCGTGCGGCGGCTTCGGCGTAGGCCTGCATGCGGGTATCGATGGTGGTGTATATTTTCAGTCCGCTACTGTACAGGTCGTATCCGTTTTCTTTCATCCAGTCTTTTATATACTCGCCAATATATTCGCGGAAATATTGTGCCCGCCCGTCGTAGTTTTCTTCTACCTGAATGTCGAGCTTGATTGGTTGTCGGGCCAGTGAGGCATATCTTGTTCGAGAAAGCTGATTTTGCCTAACCATGTTGCTAAGCACGGTGTTTCGTCGGGCTCGTGAATTCTTCGGATGGAGAATCGGACTGTAGTAGGTTGTTGCCTTGAGCATTCCTACGAGCGTTGCGGCCTGATTGGTGGTGAGGCGGGCGGGAGTGGTGTTGAAATAGGAGCGGGCGGCGGTCTTTATACCGTAGGAGTTGTTGCCGAAATCTACTGTGTTGGCATACATCGTGAGAATCTCCTTCTTCGAATAAACCAATTCGAGTTTTATGGCGATTATCCACTCCTTGCTTTTCATAATGAGAATGCCCAGGCCGGGAAGTTTCCCGAGCAGTCCGGTGGAATATTGCGTGCGAACGCGGAACATGTTTTTCGCCAGTTGTTGGGTTATGGTCGATGCGCCGCGGGCGTCTTTTATAGCTCCGCCCAAGCCCATGAAATCTATTCCGTGATGACTGTAGAATCGTTCGTCTTCAGTACTTATAAGGGCCTTCCAGAAGTCGGGCGTCACCTCGTTATAGGTTACGGGCGTGCGGTTTTCCTTGAAGAATCGGCCAATGAGAACCGAGTCGGCACTATAGATTTCGGATGCCGAATAGGTTGGCGGCGTCTTGATTGCGATGAACCCCGGTGTCTTTCCGAAAAGCCACAGGAAGTTTATATCGACCATACCGAAATAAAGGAATATTGAAACAAAAAACGAAACGATTCCAAGAGCGAGCTTCGTGTACCACGCTCTACCTTTATACAATTTGATATACCAGGGGAAAAAATTGACGACTGCTCGCAAAAGGTTCTTCACGAGACCTATGATTTTTTTGATCATCTTGTATGTTCAAACTTGTTCGTAAACTGTGTGTGCACGCAAGGATTGCGACAATGCAAAAGTAGAGAAATACTTAACCGCGCTGCCTAGCGCCTATATAATTTAATATTTCTTCAGTCTTATCGGGATGAAACCAAACGGCCCTCTCGTCGCGCCTTAGCCAGGTAATTTGTTTACGGGCATATCGGCGTGTGTTGCTTTGGATTCTCAACACGGTTTCTTGAAAAGTTGCAAGGCCGTCGAGATAGTCGAACAGTTCTTTATAACCTACCGTGTTAAGCGAATTGTTACTGCGGAAAGCATAGACCCGGAGCGCTTCGTCGACCATTCCGGTTGCTAGCATATCAACAACTCGCTGGTTTATCCTTTCATAAAGTTCCTCGCGTTCGCGGTTGAGCACAATCTTCACGATATCGAACGGGCGACGCTTCACAATGTTGGTTCTGAATGAGGAATAAGTTCGGCCCGTTTGCCTGCATATTTCGAGCGCATGAAGAACTCGGCGAGGATTATTCCGGTCGACCACCCGACAATAATCCGGATCGAGCCGCTCAAGTTCGTCGACCAACTGCGGTAACCCCTCGGTTTCCAAACGGTGAATCAACTCCTGGCGAATCTCATTCCTCACTGTGGGAATATCGTCGATGCCCTGACAAACAGCGTCGATATACATCATCGAACCGCCCGAAAGAAGCGCAACATCGCCCGGCAGATTCTCCAGAAGCGACATTACATCCTGCTCGAACATGCTGGCCGAATAATAATCGTCCAGCCCATGTGTTCCCACAAAGTAATGCTTTACTCTGCGCATCTGCTCGTCGGTTGGTGCAGCTGTTCCAATTGGAATTTCTCGAAACAGTTGTCTCGAATCAGCGTTGATTATCGACGTGCCGAGCAGCTCGGCAATCTGCAGAGTCAGTTCGGTCTTCCCCACACCGGTTGGTCCAGTTACTACAATCAATTTCTTTATGTTCATTCGGAATAGCTCTTCAGAGTAGGAATTTTATTGTTCGGATAAATCAGCAAGCTGGTTGTCGGGCCAGTTAACAAGATAAAGATGCTCGGTAGCACGGGTAAAAGCAGTGTATAGCCAGTGAATATATTCGGGAGTAAGCATTTCGCTCGTCATATATCCCTGGTCGAGATAAACGTGGGCCCATTGACCACCTTGGGCTTTGTGGCAAGTAACGGCATAACCGAATTTGACTTGTAGGGCGTTGTAATGAATATCCTCCCTGATGCGTTTCATACGTTCGCGCTTGAGGTTAATATCGGCATAGTCGGCTAGAACCTCATAGAAAAGTCTGGTGTTCTGCTCATCCGTAAGCGCGGGAGCTTCGGAGTAAAGTGTGTCGAGGATGGCAGTGAGTTTGAATTCGGCGTTATCGTAGTCGGTTAGCTCAACGGTTAGGTCGGCAAAACGGAAGCCATAGAGCTCGCGAACGTTGCTGACATATCTAACTACAGCACGGTCGCCATTGGCAATGAAACTGATTTCGTTTGTTGCACCCGACTTCTGATTGAGATATTTATTCTTCACAACCATAAGCATATCTCCCGATGCAATTTCGTCTTCCATCCAAAGTACCTTACTACGGATACCTTCATTGAATATATTGGCGCGTTTATTGGAACGGGTGACTATCATGGTTTCGTCAATTCCGACCTCAGAATAACTCGCTTCGATTTGCTCGATTAGTTCAGGACCTCTAACAACCGAGATGTCGGCAAAGCCCTTTAGGTGAATAATAGGTAGCTGCGTTTGCAAATCTCGCGAAATGAGTTCGCGAATCATGGTGGCATTCCAAAGAATACCCGAATCAAGGCTTTGGCGGAGCACTTCGTTGAGGTCGCATTCGTAGACATCCAGTCCATAGGCCTCAATTTCACTAGCCATTAGTGCCCGACTTTCCATCTCGCCCACTGGCGGTAGTTGCGCTTTGTCACCAATGAGCAGAAGCCGACAGTTCTGTCCGCTGTAGATAAATTGCATCAGGTCGTCGAGCAGGCATCCGCTTCCGAACGAGTTCGAAATAGTTGTAAGGCTAATCATCGATGCCTCATCAACCATAAATAATGCATTTTTGAAGAGATTTTTATTGAGCTCGAACACACCATCAGTACCGTCGAAAGTACGCTCACGATATATTCGCCGATGGATAGTGTTAGCCTGCGCTCCCGAATAACGGGAGAAAACCTTTGCAGCCCTACCGGTTGGAGCTAAGAGAACAACCTTTATTCCTACCCTGGCAGAAGCTCGCACGATGGCTCCAGCGAGCGATGTCTTGCCCGTTCCAGCACTTCCACGAAGAATCATAGCCGTGCGCGAATTGGAAACAGTTATAAAACGAGCAAATGTCTGGAGGGCCGAGGCTTGGTCAATCGTCGGCTCGAATCCCAGTTCGCACGTAATTTGTTCAACGAGTTTATCCGGATTCATCTTCAGCGGATATAATCTTTCGCCACCATATCATAGTATAACGCCTCGAGCTCAGGCAGAGCAAGTCGCTCGATGGAGTGCTCTAAAGTTCGGATTAGTTCCTGCTTCCGCAGTTCGCTTTCTGTTGTGTCGAAATTCATAATCATTCATTTTGTGAAATGCAAATATTGCAATTCATGAAATAAGCACAGCAACACGGATAAGCCTAGTTTACAGGCTTTCAGAGGATAAAATGAATTACCGGTTTTTGTGCTTCGCATATTTTGCAATACATTTGCATAAGTAAAAATCAAATACAAAAATACATGTCTTTTACAGAACTTTCCAACGAGATTTTTTCACAGGCTATCCGCGATTATCATATAACCGATAATGTGGACACATCAATCAACAATCCATACGACAGAGACTCTATTGAGAACCGACTCTACCTAAAATGTTGGATAGACACAGTGCAATGGCATTTCGAGGATCTTATCCGTGACCCGCACATCGTTCCTGAAGATGGAATGAACCTAAAGAGACGTATCGACCGCTCGAATCAAGACCGTACAGATTTGGTTGAGCAAATCGACTCATATTTCCGTCATCTCTATTCGGAAGTCGTTCCACTGCCTGATGCAACGATAAATACTGAAAGTCCAGCATGGGCTATCGACCGTTTATCGATTTTGGCACTGAAAATATATCATATGAAAGAACAAACCGAACGCACTGACGCATCAGCTGAACACATCGAAAAATGTAAAGCCAAACTGGACATTCTTCTCGAACAGCAGAAAGATTTGTGCACAGCCATTGACCAACTGCTTGACGACATCCAGAACGGACGAAAATATATGAAGGTCTATAGACAGATGAAAATGTACAACGACCCGGCAACGAACCCTATTCTCTATAAGAAATAAAAACTCGAACCCAATAACCATGAAACGGCAATGGTGGAAAATAATTCTACTGTTGCCGTTTCAGTTTCTGAAAACCAGAAAAGCAATGCACATTCTCATTATCAGATTCTCGGCCCTGGGTGATGTCGCAATGACTGTACCAGTGATTAGTTCGCTCGCGAAACAATATCCAGACTTGAAAATAACAGTCCTATCGCGACCATTTGCCCGTGCTTTTTTAGAGAATCTAGCGCCTAATGTGAACTTCATCGGTATCGATTTGAAAGTCGATTATAAAGGTCTGCGTGGAATCAAACGACTCTACGATGAGCTGATGCAAATCAAACTCGATCTCGTAGCTGATTTTCACGATGTTCTGCGAACCAAAATTCTCCGCCTGCTTTTCATCACACACGGGGTAAAAACGGCACACATCAACAAGCATAAAGCTGAAAAACGCCGACTCTGTCGAAGAAACGATAAAAAATTCGTTCAGCAGCCCACCTCATTTCAAAACTATTGCGAAGTACTCGAACGGCTTGGTTTTCCTGTCAATCTACAATTCAAAAGCATATTCTCCGAAAGCGATGTAGCACTCCCTGCAAGCATTGACTCAAAACTACAAGGCGAGAGATGGATTGGTATAGCTCCCTTCGCCGCACACGAAGGTAAAATGTATCCATTACTGAAGATGGAAGAAGTTGTGCGCCGACTAGCCGAACTATCATCATACAGATTATTTCTTTTTGGTGGTGGACCCGAGGAGAAAAAGATTCTCACCTCATGGGCCGACAAATATAACCGCTGCATAAATGTACCTAACATTCTGCAAGGACTTTCGGAAGAACTTGCCCTGATGAGCCACATCGACGTAATGGTTTCCATGGACAGCGCTAATATGCACCTGGCCTCGCTTTGCGATACGCGTGTTGTGAGTATTTGGGGCGCAACACACCCTTTTTGCGGATTTCTGGGTTGGAACCAATCCGATACTGATACTATTCAGAACTCCGATCTTTCTTGCCGTCCCTGTTCTGTTTTCGGTAATAAACCCTGTTTCCGTGGCGACCACGCCTGTATGAATAGCATCTCGCCCGACGATATCATCCAGCATATCCTCCAAACTTAACCCAAATCTATTCCTGCCTATACATATAGCCAATATCTAGATTATAGCAGGAAAAGAATAAACTAACAGCCGCTCGCTCTCCCAAAAATCCTAACTTTGTGCGCAATAAACATTCCCCAAGCACACGAAATAAAAATAAAATAGAATGAAACAAACTATCCTAGTCACCGGTGGAACCGGATTCATCGGTTCACACACAACAGTAGAACTCATTCAGGCAGGCTACAACGTAGTGATTGCCGACAATCTCTCGAACTCAAAAAGAGAAGTGATTGGTGGAATCAAAAAAATAACCGGTATTGAACCAGCATTCGAATTCATAGACCTATGTAACAAGGAGGCAACACGTGAAATGCTGCAAAGATATCGAATTGACGGTATAATTCACTTCGCAGCATCAAAAGCCGTGGGCGAAAGCGTTGAAAAACCACTCATGTATTATCGCAACAATATTACATCGCTCGTGAATCTGCTGGAGCTCATGCCAGAGCATAATATAAAAGGTGTGATATTCTCGTCGTCGTGCACCGTTTACGGTCAGCCCCGACCCGAAAATCTGCCTGTAACCGAGGATGCGCCGCATCAGAAAGCCACGTCACCCTACGGCAACACTAAGGAAATTAACGAGCAAATAATTCAAGATTACATCCACAGCGGCGCGCCTATTAAAAGCATCGTTCTGCGATATTTTAATCCTATCGGCGCGCATCCATCGGCATTAATCGGCGAATTGCCCAACGGTAAACCCAATAATCTGATTCCTTATGTTACACAAACGGCAATGGGAATATTAGAGCAATTAACCATATTCGGCAACGACTATGATACGCCCGATGGAACCTGCATTCGCGATTATATCTACGTGGTAGACCTGGCCAAAGCGCACGTTGCAGCCATGACTCGGGTTCTCAAAAAAGACACCGCCGCACTTGAATACTTCAACATCGGAACAGGGCGCGGAAACTCAACTCGCGAAATAGTTGAAACCTTCGAAAAAGCCACCGGAGTGAAGCTGAATTATACCTACGGACCACGTCGTGCAGGCGACATTGAAAAAATATGGGGCGACTGTACCAAAGCCAACACCATTCTGGGTTGGAAAGCCGATACGCCGCTCGAGGACGTACTCGTGTCGGCCTGGAAATGGCAGCTAAAACTGCGTGAGGATGGCGTAATGTGAAGAACATAACCAATAACCAAATAAAAAATGAACAAAAATCCAATCTTAATGCTCATCATGGTCGTAGTCATGGCCGTGATACCGCTTGAAAACAAAGCCAAGGTGTGGTCGGCCAAGAATATTCCGATGGCTCACCTGAAAAACAAGAACTGCTATGTGAGCGACCCCGACGGAATTATGAATGCCGCAGGTCGACACCGAGCTGACTCCATTCTCCGCAAACTCGACAAGGAATGCAAAATCGAAAGCGCATTCATCATCGTGAACAACGTTGAAGGAGGCGATCCGTTCAGAATGGCCCAAGATGTGGGCAACAAATATGGTGTCGGAAAGAAAGCAACCAACCGCGGATTAGTGGTAGTGATAGCTGTGAAGGACAAGAAATATTTCATTGCCCCCGGCGAAGGACTTGAAAAAGACCTTACCGACGCCGAATGCGACAAAATTGCCCGCGCCTGCATTGTTGCAAATATGCGAGAAAATAAGCCGGGCGGAGCCGTCGTTTCAACTGCTAAAGCAATATACTCGAAGCTGAAAACCGGCGACTCCGGTATCGAAGACGGAGAAGACGACGAAGACTATACAGCTTTCTATGTGGTTGTCGGTTTATTCGTCTTATTCGTAATCATCATAGCAAGAGTTGATGTCAGCGGCGGCGGGTCATCGTCTGGTAGCTCATCGTCTGGCGGAGGTTCCTACGGAGGCGGAAGTTTCGGCGGCGGAGGCTCGGGCGGTAGCTGGTAATCAATCAACGAATTAAACAAAATGAAACAACGCTCAATCTTAATACTCATCGTGGCAATGCTGATGGCTATAGTGCCGACGCATGCCGAAAAATGGTCGGCCGAGAATATCCCGATGGTTCATCTATCGAACAAATATCGATACGTGAGCGATCCCGACGGAATAATGAGCAGGAAAAGCCGACAAAAGGCCGATTCGCTTCTTCGCAAGCTCGATAAAGAATGCGACGTTGAAAGCGCATTCATCATCGTGAACAACGTTGAAGGAGGCGACCCGTTCAGAGTAGCACAGGATGTGGGTAACAAATACGGCATCGGAAAGAAAGCAACCAACCGTGGCTTAGTAGTAGTGATAGCCGTGAAAGACCGGAAATATTTCATCGCGCCCGGCGAAGGACTCGAAAAAGACCTTACCGACGCCGAATGCGACAAAATTGCCAAAGCCTGCATAGTTGCAAACATGCGCGAGAATAAGCCAGGCGAAGCTGTCGTATCAACCGCCCGAGCAATATATTCCAAAATGAAAACCGGAGATTCGGGAATCGAAGAAGAAAAAGACAGCAACTTCGTTCGAAATCTTTTAATCCTCGCAGCCATAATAGGCGCCTCCATCTTCTTTAGAGCTAAGGATAAAGACAAAAATAATCGCGACCGAGGCGGCAGACGACGCAACAGCGGATTCAGCTTCTGGGGTCTATTTAGCGGCGGAGGTTCATCCTCTGGTGGAGGCTCATACGGCGGCGGAAGTTTCGGTGGCGGCGGCTCTGGCGGCAGCTGGTAATCAATCAATAAATTAAATAACGAACAAAATCAAAACACAAGAAAATATGAAAAAGAACAAAGTTTTATGGATTCTAGTAGCAGTCGCTGTAGTACTGCTCATGTGGGTAGTTTCTGGCTACAATGGAATGGTGAAACAACAAGAAAAAACCACTACCGCAGTGGCCAACGTCGAGGCAGCTTATCAGCGTCGAGCCGACATGATGCCACAGCTAGCCAAGATGGTTCGGGCCTACGCCAAGCACGAAAACGAGACATTTGCTGCCGTAACCAAAGCGCGCAATGCCGCAACGCAAATTCATCTCGACGCCGAAAACCTAACGCCCGAGAAACTGCAGCAATACGAAGTTGCGCAAAACCAGGTGGCACAGGCTTTCTCTCGACTCATTGCCGTGGCCGAAGCCTATCCCGAGCTTAAAGCAAGCGAAAACTTCAGAACCCTGCAGGTTCAGGAAGAAGGAACCGAAAACCGAATTAACGAAGCTCGTCGTGCATTCAACCGTGCCGTTCAGGAATACAACATAACCATCCGTAGCTTCCCCAACGTCATCATCGCCAGCATGTTTGGCTTCAATACGATGGCTAAATTCGAATCTTCTGCAAGTGCAGATAAAGCTCCTGATCTAGGATTCGAATAATTTTTAATTAGCTCTCAGTAACGCTCAGCATTTTCGTAATCTAGCGTTACTTTTCTCACTCGCTCCGGTTCCTGTCTATCAAAGAACCGGAGCGTTCGTGTGTATATTAGGAAAAAGATAGTTTCCAGAATAACAATCCTGGTATCAACTATAAAAGAAGATGAATAGAACTTTCTATTATTTGTTATGGAGCCCCACATGAAATAAAAATACCATAAAAAAGCAAGCCCTAAAGGAGCTAGGCTCCTTAGGACTTGCAGCAGTCAGACCCTCACATGCCTTAACGACATAAAATTTAGGAGAATTGGCAATCTGACATGGCGCAAATGTAAGGACAAAATCTGAAACACCTACACAGTTCGATGAATTTTTTTTCATGAATGGCGCTTTTCTGTATCATTGGATATGCAATCTGTATATTATTATCCTTTGTAAACATTTACGACACAGACAATAATATGTATAAAGCTGTATAATCGCTTATATACACTAGGTTTAAGAGAAAAGACGTATCTATTAAACTGCAAGATGTAGATATAAATTCTGTATTATCGATAACTGTATGTGGGCTAGAAGACTTATATTTTCCGAGTAAAGATTAATAATAATGCAACTAATATGTATTTAAATTTATCTTGCTGTTATTTCTGCAATGTTCTTACATAATAATTGAGAGAACAAAAGGAATACATGAGATCTGCCGACATCTTATTCTAGCCATTATTGCCTTACCTTTGTAAGGCTTTCTATGAAATAGGAATCCGGATTTTTATAAGCTTCAAATAATGGCACAACATAATGAACTAGGCAAATGGGGAGAAGACATTGCACAAGATTTTCTCAGGCAAAACGGCTATCGTATTCTTTATCGTGATTGGAAATACGGGCATCGCGATTTAGACTTGGTAGCCATAGACAATGATGTTCTTGTCATTGTTGAAGTGAAGACACGACGCAATGAGAGATTCCAGGATGCTGAAGAGGCCGTTTCTCCACAGAAAATCAGGTCGATATCGATTGCGGCAAACACTCTTGTGAAAGAAATGTGCTTCGATGGCGATATTCGTTTCGACATAATAACAATTGTCGGAGCTCCGGAAACAAGTTATGAAATCAGGCATATAGAAGGCGCCTTTCTGCCTTTTGTTTAAGACGATATTCCATGAGTTTATACGAAAAGATGAAACGTTTCCTCCGTGCTAAATCTGAGGAGAATACTACAAAAATAATTCATCTGGAGACGGTTGACAGCACGAATAATTACCTCCGCAAACACCATTCGGAAGAACAAAACTTCACTGTGGTAGAGACCGAATTCCAGACGGCAGGGCGCGGACAAGGAACAAATACATGGAGCAGCGAACAGGGACAGAATCTGCTTTTTTCAATACTTATACATCCAAACAGAATACCTGTTGCAAAGCAATTTCTTTTGTCTGAATTTGGTGCACTGGCTATCAAGGAAGGATTAAAAGGCCTTGTAAAAGACAATATTACCTTCAAATGGCCTAACGACATATATTGGAATGACCTAAAGCTCAGCGGCACCTTAATCGAGACCTCCCTAACTGGGAATTGCATAAAAAACTGCATATTCGGAATAGGACTGAATATAAATCAAACTGAATTCGACAGCGGAATCCCAAATCCAGTATCGTTGCGACAAATTGTCGGACGGAAGGTCGACAAGCTTCAAGTACTAAATTCCATTATCAGAGCTTTTCGGGAACTCTACCCTCTAATCGAAGAAGGGAACTACGCCGAACTCTCGACACGCTATCACGAGGCTCTCTATCGCGCAAGCGGATTTCATTCCTTCAAGGATAAAGAAGGAATTTTCGAGGCGACCATTCTGGAGGTTGAGGACGACGGTCACCTTGTGCTGCGCGACCGAGCCGGAATAATTAGAAGTTACATGTTTAAAGAGATAGAATATGGTAAGATTTAAAAGAGTGCTGCTCAAGCTCTCCGGTGAGAGTTTAATGGGCAAGCAAGGCTACGGCATAGACGCCGGACGGTTAAACGATTATGCACAGCAGATTAAAGAAGCCCACGAAATGGGCGTACAGATGGGCATAGTAATTGGCGGAGGAAACATTTTTCGTGGGCTAAGCGGCAGTCAGAAAGGTTTCGACCGAGTTAAGGGCGACCAGATGGGTATGTGTGCAACCGTGATAAACGCACTTGCATTAAGTTCGGCTATTGGAGCCATCGGCGTGAAGTCAAAGGTTCTAACGGCCATCAGAATGGAGCCCATCGGCGAATATTATACAAAATGGAAGGCCATTGAAGAAATGGAATCAGGAACAATATGCATCTTTGCCTGCGGAACCGGAAGTCCGTATTTTACAACCGACACCGGAGCCAGTTTACGCGGAATTGAAATCGAAGCCGACGTAATGCTGAAAGGAACACGAGTTGATGGGATTTACACCGCTGACCCGGAAAAAGACCCCACAGCAACCAAGTTCACGACCATAACCTACGACGAAATCTACAACAAAGGTCTCAAGGTTATGGACCTCACCGCAACCACTATGTGCAAAGAAAATAGCCTTCCAATCTACGTTTTCAACATGGACGTCTTCGGAAATTTGAAACGTGTGCTCAACGGCGAAGATATAGGCACACTGGTTCTGTAGAGTTTTCTTTTCCAAGGTTGGCAAGCTCAAAGCTCGAGCACGCGCATTTCCAGGTTCGCCATTGGTTTAATCTGATTCATCGGCTTATTATAGAGCACGCTCTGTATGGCTTTATTTACGATACCATGCCCCACGGCAAGCACCCGATGATTTGGAAAACTATTACGAATCCAATTCAGGAAATCGGCTGCCCGAGCTTTGAGTTTATCTAAAGATTCGATGTCGTCAGGCCAAAGCGAAGGGTCATCAAGATGGGCGAGCGACGGAATGTGTTTCCCCGTAAAACTTCCCCAATCACGTTCGCGCAGCAGAGCGGTGGTGATAACTTTCTTTTTATGAGGCCGAGCTATAATTTCACATGTCTCAATACTACGTTTTAAATCACTAGAAACAAAATCATCAATCATTTCACCAGTCATTCGCCGCGCCATTTCCTCGGCCTGTTCAATGCCCTTGGAGTTCAATTCTCCAGGCGTTTGTCCTTGCATTATGTGTGAGGCATTATCTTTCGTTTCGCCGTGTCTCACTAGAATCAATGTAACCATAAAAAACTCTTTGATTGAGCGCAAATTTATCTAAATCCGCACTATTTCGTTCCCTCGTCCCCTTTCGGCCTATTAATACAAGGTGCTCTTTACCGGACTAATGGAGCCTGATATATGAGTCTCTATAAAACTCCATACTACTGAGCTGTGGCTTCGATAGTACCTTTTGCGGAAGACGATAGAACCCTCTGCGGAAGACGATATTACCCTCCACAAAAAACGATAGTACCTTTTGCCAAAAACGATAGTACTTTTTGGGCAAAACGATAGTACTTTTTCATTAAAACGATAGTACCTTTTTTAGAGAACGATAGTACCTTTTCGGAAAACGATAGATGGAGCTGTAGTTTTGGCTCGAAAAAACCGTGCGTTTCATATGATAGAATCATGCACTCCATAGGATTTAAGGGCATTTTCAAAGTAGAGCATTGCGAGCAACAAAAGAGGTTACGGAGTATCAAGGTACCGAACAATTCCTCTGCTACATGATGCACAAAACTTATCGTGCACGAAATATCACCGGGCGAGGATGATGTGCGTAACGTGTTCATCGCGATGCGTAACATAATCATTGAGGTACAAATTGTTATCTATCTGCAATAAAATGATAAATTTGCATCCGCCTTCGAGAGTTATCGAAGCAGCAAAAACAAATAATCAGGATAATAGAAATGGAATACCGCATAAAAGAAATGAAGCAGAATACAGAAACAATGGAAAGAAAAGGTTATCGACACCATGCCGTAGCCGTATTATCGGTTATCGCAGGTATGCTCGTTGCCGTATCACTGACGGCTCATGGCAAAGACATTAATCCGCAAAAAGCGGCTCAGATTGCAAAAAGATACGTTACGCTGTCTCACAACAATAGCGCAAAAGCACAGACGAGAGGTATCAATCGAACAACAGAAACTCCCTATTATATATTCAACGACGCACGGGGGCACGGCTTTGTTATCGTCTCTGGCGACGACGAAATGGGTGAAGTGCTGGCCTATAGCACCGAGAGAACACTCGATACGCTGAACGCCAATCCATGCGTAAAGTTGCTCTTGGAAGGCTATCGGCAAACGTTTGAAGTACTGAAAGAAGGAAAGGTGATTGTTCAAGGCAGTACCCGTGCCGGTCAGTACTCACAAACCGTGTCTCCGTTGCTGAAAAGCAAATGGGGACAGTCGCACCCATTCAATGCGAAAACCGGCTATCCCTATAGCGGATGCGTGGCCACGGCGGTGGCGCAGATGATGTATTACTATCAATGGCCTGCCCAAGGACGCGGTAAGAACGAATATAACGTAACCTACTATAACACCAAGAAAAGTGCTGATTTCAGTCAGTCGCATTACGATTGGGCAAACATGTTGCCCGATTATCGCTACCCCGTGCATGCAACGTCTGCACAGGAAGATGCCGTCGCCTTGTTGATGAGCGATGTCGGCATAGCTTCCTTTATGCAGTATACACCCAATGCCAGCGGTACACAGGGATTGTTCGCGTATCAAGCCCTGCAAAAGAATTTTGATTATACGGCAGCTTACATTACGAGGGCGGTGGAAGGCCCAAGCCGTTTTGCTGAGATACTGCGACAGGAGCTTCTCAACGGATGTCCTGTTTATTTGGAAGGCCGTCCCACTGGTTCTGCTTCGGGACATGCGTGGGTGGCAGACGGATTCGACAAAAACGGTCTCTTTCACATGAACTTCGGTTGGGAAGGACAAAGCGATGCCTACTATTCGCTCACAGCTCTCAACCTATCGCAAACCGGAAACGAGTTTCAAGGCAAGCCCTTGGCCTTTAACCGTGCCATTACGGCAATCCTTGCACATCCCAACAACGGAAAATATCCGGCCATAGAGCGAGGTCTCTTAGAAACATCCCCGCAACTGATGTTCAATGAGGGAGGTTCTTTCTCGCTGAAAGATGTAACAGGTAAAACCTTTAACCCGTCGCAGACGATAACCGTAGAGATGAATTCTTTCGTAAACAGAGGCAATCCCTTTAAAGGCGATATCGGTGTGGCCGTCTACGACGAAGGGGGAAATCTAAAGCAAGTGGCTTATTCTGACGACCATGCAAGCGGCGGTCTCACGCAGCGCATTTATGGTGCCGACCACGCAGGCTTTATGGGACGAGACTTCCTGATAAATCAGGCACAGCCAGTAAAGATAAGTCTTGCAGGACTCGGGAACGGATATTACCGCCTTATTCCCGTGTGTATAGCCCGTAAAGACGACGGATCATGGGACGAGTTCCTTCCCATGAAGAAAGCCCCCATCATAGAAGTGGAATTAGCAAATGGCGCAGCTCGTATCTCCGAAACTTGTACTGAAGACGCTCATTTTCAGCTGATGGCACAGCCAAGGCTCTCAGATAAAGCCGAACAAGGTGAGAAAGTGCAAGCCGTTTTCACAGTGAAAAATCTCAACGGAGTGCCTCGCGATTGTTACTTAAGGGTGCAGCTGCTTGATGCGAGCAAGACGGTTGTGTTGAACACGCGTGCCGATAAGTCGACAGAAATCGAAGGCTTTACCGAAGCAGAAATACCCATCGTGCTTTCATTGCCCTCCGGTATTGCTATAGGACGCTATGAAGTGAAGCTCGAAACATCGACAGACGAAGCAGAAACCCTGCCTTGCCCAATAAACAATATTCACGACAAGGATGCTGCCTATATCGAGGTGGTAAAGGCACAGGAAAGACCTCTCATGGAAAAAGCTGAAGTCTTTCTGGCCGACGACTCGAACGAGAAGATTGCATCCGGCAGCATCGACATCTCGCGAGTGCCTAACTTCAAGCTCGCCGTCGCGCTACGCACATCGGAAAATCGGACCTACGAAGGCCCTGTATCTATGTTCTGCGAAGACATACAGACAAAGGAAAAGATAAAAATACGAGGGTTCGACGACCATGTCACCATTTCTTCATCCTTCGAAGTGCCGCTCTACAGCTATTGGCTGCGCAAAAGCAATCTGCAATTGGCTGATGGGCATACCTATCGGGTGATAGTGATGGGGCAGATAGAAGGCAAGGACGTGGAGTTGAAAAATCCGAAGGCACCCACCTGTTACCTCAAGCGGAAAGGCGATATACTCACCCTTTACCATGATGTACCTACAGGAATAGACACCGCATCCACAGCCACTACCTCTTTCGACATCAGGCACGATGGCAACCAACTAACAGTCTCGGGTAGCGATTTGAGAACCTTACGATTGTATAACGTCGGCGGTACGCTTGTCAAACAGGTATCGGCCACCAACCCAAACCATGCCACAATCTCTCTGCAAGAGCTGGAACAGGGCGTATATCTGCTTCGAATAGAAGCAGGAAGACAACATCATACCTACAGATTCCTACTTTATCCGCAAAGCCATCAATGATACATGGAGTCGTTTGATGCCCGCATGTAGGGACAATAAATCATTCCCTAAACAACAAGAAAAAGGGTGAAAAGCATGCCCGCTCGTATGGCATCGGCATCTTTTCACCCTTTCATAATCGCCCCTGCATGAATAGAACTGTTCGGTTCCTCCGCGCTTTGGGGATGACCGGGGTCGGGGACGTTTAACTACCCTTTTTCTCCTTACGTTTGGGGTTATCCACCTCAACTTCGATTTTCTTCAGAGCATCACTGATGGGCTGCTTCCAGCGCACCAGTATTCGCGGACGTTTCAGCGAGGTGGCACATACGTCTTCCTCTTTCACCTCCATCTTCGAGGGTATCGTGGTGCGAAGCGAAAAGATGTCGCCCAAGTCGAGCGAACCTCCCAGAGTAACCACTTCTTTGATGATGTTCTTCAGCGTGATGAGAACGTTGCGAACATCGCCCTCGCTCAACGACGTTTCGCGAACGATGCGGTCGATGAGCCATTCCTGAGAGAACTTGAGCGGAGCCTTGGGTTCGG
>NZ_JH594521.1:162334-164554 GCF_000243035.1 Prevotella micans F0438 | reverse complement strand
GAATCCATCGGTCTTCCTAGTTGGGAAAGGTCGAGGCTTCTCACTGGGAACACGATTGCCTCTATATTGTGAATGGGAAAGTACGCCTGTCGAACATCCTCAAAGAGCTATACTTAGACTCCTCTTGGATTGATACTTAAGGTATCGTAGGAGTGATACTTAGAGTCCTCGACCTTTCCTTATAGGAGTCCTTGACCTTTCCTTATAGGAGTCCTTGACCTTTCCTTATAGGAATCCTCCGGCACTTCCAATGTCTATTCCTTAGTCCTCCCAAGGCGAGTAATCAGCCATCGTTTGTTCGCCTGCTCCGCCTTCCTCGTCTTCGTCGAAGATGCCGGGCTTGGCCAGTCCTTCGTTCTCGCCTACGGAGTGCGAACTCACAACAAATTGGGCGATATTGTCGTCGGTCAAGAGTTGGATAACCTTAATCTGCGGGGTGATATATCTTTGTTTCATTGTTTACTACTTATTACTTAATACTTTCTTACTTACTCCCTCACTACTTTCTTGCCGTTGACGATATAGATGCCGCGGCCGGGATTCATAACGCGACGGCCCTGGAGGTCGTAGATGACGTTTTCGCGTGACTGCACTGTCGGGCGAACGTCGCGTATGCCTGTCGTTTCGGCCTCTTTGCGGGCTGCATCGAAATCGATTGTAAATCCTTTGGCAGGCGCAATAGCTTCGGCCAGACGCAGACCCGCGCGATGTGCAGCCAGCTTGATGGAAGCACCATTCCGAGTGCCCTGCTTATAGAAACCCAGACCCTCGTCGCCGTTATTGGAGAAGATATAATATTTGTAACCGGCTGCGTTGAACTCTTGCTCGGTGGCGGTGCCGATGAGCAGATTACCCGTCACGCTCTCCTCCGTTCCCGTAACGTTGGCTTGATAAACGACCGTACTGTTTGCCGCGCCTTGCAGAATAAATCCCGTTTGCTTGGGGATAATCTTGCCTGCACCGAACGCTTTCACTTGGGCTTGGTCGGGAGTCATAATACTTCCGCTCGGTGTTATGCCCGTGATGATATACGCCGTGCAGCCGGCAGGTACTTTGAAGTTCTCGTTCTCCAAGTAGTAGGAAGTATAGCCGCTGGGGCCTACGGGCACTTGCTCGTAGTATTTGCCGGGATAGTTTGACCATTGAGACGCAGCTTCGTAAGGTTGCGTGGCATCTATGGGCACATAAATCTTCAAGTCCGGAGCACCATCTATTTCTCCGCATCCTAAGGGTGGTGTGGCTCGCTCCATGACTACCTTCTTTAGAGTAAACACCTGCATCAATGCATAAGCATCTATCTGCTCTACGCCTGCGGGGATGGTTATCTCGGTATAACGGCTCTGCATCAGACTGTACGCGCCAATCTTCCTTAGTGTCTGAGGTAGTTTCACTTCCTTAAGCCCTACGTTCATCCCGGCAAACTGAACAGGTAGTTCCGTTAGTTGCGTGTTTTCCAGGTTGTAGATGTATTCTATTCCTGAATCTCTGAAGGTCCATTCTCCTGCCGTCTTCAACGTACTTGGCAGGGTTACGGAATGCAGATTGAAAGTACCATGAAATGCGTCATGACCAATACTTGTAATACCTTCAGGTAGGTTGACGCTTGTCAGTTGGTCGCACGAGTAGAAACAATAATCGCCCAGCTCTTTGATGGTATTGGGCAGAACTACTTGCGTCATCGTTCCTATAGCGAAGGCAGTTTTGCCGACCTTAGTTACCATGTAAGTTTTGCCGGCGTAAACGACCGTGGACGGAACTCGCAGTACGAGACCTCTGCAAAACCTACCATCCTCTCAACTCTCACCCATACACTCTTAGAAGAATAAATATTTTTGATCAAAAGATACCGTTGGAGGTTATTTTTGAGTAGATAACAATCTTTTATCAGTGTTTTTTCATATTATCTGATAGAATTTGACACAATAATCCCAGGTGTTCGGTATAAGTTGTAGGCAATGGATTCCATAATATGCTGCGCATGTGTTTTTGAAAGTCCAACATATCTTGCTATTCCTGCACCAAACCATCTATGCATAGAACCAAAGGTACGTTCTACTTTGTAGCGTGTCTTACTTATCGCAACGTTGATACGCTGCTGCCTTTTGGTAATTTCATGTCCTCTTGTTCTCTTATGCATGATACGACTTTTGAGTTTCATACGTTTGAGGGTTTCTTTGTTCTCCATCGAGTCATATCCTTTATCGGCATAGACAAGTGCCT
>NZ_JH594521.1:0-161794 GCF_000243035.1 Prevotella micans F0438 | reverse complement strand
GCGGGGGACGACGGGGCGTATTCGTAATGCTGGCATCAATAATGGCGCCACGCTTTACAATGATTCCTTTAGCTTCCAATTGCCGATTTAAACTCCTCAAGAAGCGTATCATACAAATCCGCTTCAACAAGAATGTTGCGAAAACGGCACACGGTAGTACTGTCAGGGACGATATCTTCCATGCCAAGACCTGCAAAGCGACTAAAAGACAGGCGGTCGTTAACCTGTTCTTCAACTTCTCCGTCACTCAGACCATACCAGGTGCGGAGTAATTCAATCTTGAATAAAACAAGGCTGTCATAGCCGGGCCGGCCGGTAGACTTATAGCCTTTTGTATAAGCCACTTCTATTATAGCACGAATAGGTGCCCAATCAATGACTGTGTTTATTTGTGAAAAGAATGTCTGCTTGACCTTTCTTTGCCCAAGGAATAGGTCAGCAAAACTTGGAGAGGATAACTTTTGTTTCATACCATAAAGGTACAAAAAATATTTAAGAAAGACAAATTATAGGAGGAGTTTTGCAGAGGTCTCAGTACAGGAGTGGTATATCTTATATAAGAACCCCAAGATACCGTTCCTCCTAAAGAGGCTAGTGCCACCTGTCCGTAGTAGTTGGTTACCTCGACGGTGTGCTGTGTTGCGTCCGTTATATTGTAGTAGAGCGTTACGCCGTCGCTGTTGGGGACGGAGAAGTCGGCTGTTTGTGCCGTGCTCACATGTACTGCCATCAGGCAGAAAAGCAATGATAAAAGTTTCTTCATATTTATCTCTTTTATTGTTGAATGTTTAACCTGAATAATCGTCGTTATTTCCCTCTTGCGCAGCTTGGCAAAAGGGCACGAAAAAGCAAACAAAGGGAACCCTTACGAGCCCTTTGTTTATAGGAGTTACGGCACGCTTCGCGCGCGCGTAAGCGAAAGAAAATTTTGTATTGTTAGAGGCTAGGTGCCTGTGTGTGTGTGTGTGTGTGTGTGTGTGTGTGTGTTAGCACTTTTTCTGAACCCTGCAAGAATATAGTGTTAAAAAACACGGGAGAAATGGAATTCTCTCGCGCCGTATTATTGCTATAATAAAAGAAGGGTTTGTTACTCATGGCGGCAAAGGTATATCATTCAGTCCTTTCTGGCAAATTAATCTTGGAAAGATGTGCCTCGTCATCCGAAACTCCATCCTTATAGTATGGCCTTAACTAACAGCGTTACTTACCGTTGAATAGACCACTAAGGATAGATTTCTACCTTAATAAATCAAGAACGACAGTTGTATAAAAAGCAACTGTCGTTCCTAACTTATATCAATACTCTCTAAACGAGTTTAGAGACCTAATGCTTGCTTTGCATTCTGATTGTCGGGGTTTATTTTCAGCACCTTATTGTAATATTCATTTGCAAGCTGCTTATTCCCTTTCTTGGAGTTATAGTAACCCAGTCCATAATAAACGGACTCTAGATAGCTCTTAGATTCATCATCAAGTTCTGTCTTCGCTTCTTCATAGGCAGCTACCTTGATGTAAAGCTCGACAACCTTATCCGGGTCGTTCATCATGTTTGCAACATTAGCTTGATTCAACCAAATCCAATCGGATATTGACGGGAATTTAGCTATCATACTTTCATAAACATCCATAGCCTTGGAGTATACAGAATTTCTCTCGGCTGTATCTTCAATCTTCTCGGCCTTAGCTATATATGTTTGTGCAAGTCGTGCCCAGTCAGCTGAAGTAGCCTTGGAATTCTTAGCAAGATATTCCTGCTCGTACTCGAGAGCCTTGTCTTGGTCTCCTTTATCAAAATAGACCTCGGCCAAAACTTTCAGAATATTGAAGTTGTTGTTATCCATCTCCATGGCTTTATTGAGGTTTGCGAGCGCCTCATCATACTGCTTGTTACCGAGCAGCGCCCTGGCATAGACAACATAGTCATTAGAGACTTTTTTTCCGCTTCCGGCAAAAACAACCTTCGCAAAGTTCAATGCGTCTGTATAATCTTCCTTCTCAACAGCAGCCATAAGGCCTATTCGGCTGATATATTCACTGCCTGGGAATTTCTGTAACCCAGCTTGCACAACCTCCATTGCTTTTGTATACTTCCTATTGATGTAGCAAACAAAGCCATAGTTGTAAAAGTTGTCTTCCGTGAAATAATCACGATTGCCTTTGTCATACCATTCAATAGCTTCGGCATATTTTCCATCTTTAAGCATAATCTCTGCCGCAGTTGCCTCAACCGGATATTTTGGATTTACAGTACGGAGCTCTTGCAATTTATCAATTGCGAGCTTGGGGTTTACGCGTCTGTAAACTCTCGCATAACGTTCGTAAGCTGCATAATTTCGTGGGTCTAGGTCAATAGCTAGCTGATATTGAGTTGCTGCTGTACCGGCATTACCAATACTATCCTTCAGCGCGGCAATATCTCCAAGTAGCAAGTAAGCAAGACTGCCATTCATTCGTTTATTATTTGTAACGAGATTTGCCATCTCCGTTGCACGGGCAAAATCATGCTGAGCAAGAAAAACATTTCCTAAGGCCACAAGAGCAGCTTCATCTTTTTTATACTGTTTCTGATAATTCTTTATAAGATCTTTACCTGCCAACGGATTGTCTGGAGCAGCCTCTAAAGCACTTATAATCGGCTTGAGTGCGGCTTTATATCCATTATCCTGCGCCATTACAGATGTTGACAATCCCAGCATCATGGCACTTGCTATGAGATATTTAATAGTTTTCATAATCCTTCTTCTTTAAATCAAAATTCCTTTGTTATTATATATTTTATCTGATAATGCACGACTTGCATTAAACGTAGGTCTACTTCGTCTTAACCTTTACTTCTCGAATATTTATTTCCCCTCTATACGGCAAAAGTCCTGCCTTAAAAATTATCATTTGTCCAACAGGACCTGTTATGAAATTAGCAAAAGCCCATGGAAGAGCTTTATGAGGATCGGCAACAATAGCATATATCGTTCTGACAAACGGGTATCTTCCATCCAAAAGATAGGCTTGATAAGGCTGCCAGCTATTACTCGGAGATGCGATGGTTGCACTGGATATAGACATTACCTTTATATTCTTCTTAAAAGTGGTATTGGTAGTGTCTCTACGATCATTCAACCAATTAGAGCCGATAACACCAATAGCATTCGGGGTCTTATCTACATAATCTATTACAGCCTTACTGTTCTTTGCTGCAACAATATTGTTACTCTTTATATTTTTTCCCTCTAAAATAGAGTCTACAACATAGTGAAGAGTGGCTGAAGCTTTATTATCAAAAACAACCTCTATGTCTCCTTTATCTGACTTGGAGAATATCTGTTCCCAACGAGTCACCTCTCCCTTGAGTAATCGTTTTATATCATTAACCGTAATACATGTATCAACATTACTACGATTAACAATAAAAGCAACTCCATCATAGGCTATTGGAAATACTGATGGTATCGGCCCTTTTGTACGCAAAAGGGCATCTTCTCCTTTCTTCAAAACATGGGAGGTGAAGAAAAGATTAACTTTCTGATCAAGTAATAATTGCATTCCTGTGTTATCATCCGTATATATTGGTAGTAGATGAGTGTGCGGAAAGCGATATTGATATGTCTGTATCTCCTCTTCTATAATGGGGCTAAAACTTTCGTCAGAGGCGAATTTAATCGTCCCTGACGTCGGTGTATCTGTTCTGCCATCCTTAGCTTTTCTCTTTCCACATGAATAGAGAAAAGTAAGTGACAGCATCAATCCTACTGTTAAGTAGAATGTTGTTTTATTCATATTATATTACTCAAGTCTGAAAGTCACAGGAAGTGTGAACCATACATTGGCCGGTTGTCCATTATTCATACCAGGATTCCACTTAGGCATAATATTAACGACACGCAATGCTTCACGGTCAAGAGCCGGATCGATACCACGTACAACTTGGGCTTGACTTACGCTACCGTCTCGACCAACAACAAACTTAACAATAACTTTACCCTCAATACCATTATCGGCTGCAACCGGAGGATAACTAAGATGAGATTTTAACCAAGCTTGAACATTTCCTTTGAAAGATGGCATCTGTTCGGCAACAGTAAAGATTTTATTCTCTACTTCTTCTTTAGGTGCCTCAATCTTTGGAGCTTCTTCTTTAGGTTTTTCTATCTTCGGAGGAATCTGATCAGGCGTTACAATTGTAGTTCTATTAGCAAAATCAGAACGGTCATCAGTACCTTCTTTTGTTTCTAATCCAACAGCCTTGGTCTCTTTATTCATTTTGACCATAGGAGGCATTTCTTCCTTAACATCCTTATCGTCCTTAATAACCGGTGCGGTGAACTTTACAGTTGCACGAGTCTCAGGAACAACCTTTTCAGGCTCTTCCTTTTTGGGCTCTTGTTTCTGTTGATTCTTCTTACGCTCTTCTTGTTCCTTTTTTGCCCTTTCAAGAGCAGCAAGTTCCATCTTAGCTGCATACTCTGCTTGTGCCGCTAGCTCATCATTATGTCTTTTTATCTGATAAGCCAAATATCCTCCTCCAAGGAATGCCGCAACTAACAGAATCGTCAATGATTTAATGTTTCGCTGAGAAACAGAACGACGAAGTTTATAAGCTCCATATTCTTTATTTTTACCAGCGAACACCATATCGATCCACTTAGGATCGTATAGATCTATTTTTGCCATTGTTCTTTTTCTTTAATTGTTACAATCATCATGGATTAAGCAGTTACACCTTTCTTGGCTAAGAGGGCTTTATCCTGCTCGTTTAGCTTATCAATAACATAAGTTCCAACATATGATATCTGCATCTCATCTAGAATATCTACAAGATGACGGTATGAAGCTTTATCAGTTGGCTTAATAATTACAGTCATTGTAGGTATTTTCTTACCATTAACTGTACCCATTTTTATAGCCGTAATCTCTGACTGATAAATACTATCTGGATAAGCAGAGGGGTTTGCCGCCCTTTTACGTTGAAGTTCTTTCATTGCAATATTCATATCCTGATAAGGAAGTGTTATGGGTTCTCCTGTAGAAGGATCGCCAACTTGCTTATGTTGAAGAACATAACGAATCCCATTTTTAGTATTACTCCAATCAGCAGGTTTCAACCATGCAGGATTATCATATTGTTGTTTACCTTCACCATAGAAAATCTTATCGCCTTCAGCAATGTAAATAGAAATAGAATGGGAATCTTTTGCTTCATTCTTTTTCGTTTCATCTGTAGTCTTGTCATTACTCGGCATAGTAAGTTCCATCGTAGAAGGCTTACTCAAAGTTG
This sequence comes from Prevotella micans F0438, assembly GCF_000243035.1. Classification (NCBI taxonomy): domain Bacteria; kingdom Pseudomonadati; phylum Bacteroidota; class Bacteroidia; order Bacteroidales; family Prevotellaceae; genus Prevotella; species Prevotella micans. Next base: position 156,522 of record NZ_JH594521.1, on the reverse strand, counting down.
TACATAACATGAAGAAAGTGATTAGCAACATCAGCATGTCAACCATAGGAGTGAAGTCCACACGGACATTCATCTTCTTCTGTTTACTTTTTACTTCTTTTGCCATTTACTTAACCTCCTGATTAGCAGCCTGGACAGCTTTTTTTGTATCTAATTGTGTAATCATATAGTAATGACTCTCATCCATATCTTGGAGTTCACTCATTACTTTTTTAATCGTACCATAAGGAGTATCAGCATCGGATTTTATTGCTAATCTTACCTTGGGATTAACCTGACGTGCTGCATTTATCCATTTCTGAAATTCCGTCATCTCCTGTCCTTTTATACTGTCTAGAGGAATACCCATCGTCGGAAGTTCTTTGTTACGAACAGCCGCAGACTTAGACAAGAAAGTCGGTAATTTATCTAATGGGACACCAAATGTTGCCTCAGCGGTGAAAGTCCTTTTTTGAGCCGGAGTTAATGTCGTCATCATATCAACAATGTCCCCAAGCTCTTTAGTGTTATCATAACTCATAAACACCTGACCTTCCCCAGTAGGTTTTCCATTAGCACCTTTCTGAGGGCTAACTAGTATTGTTAGGACTCCATTTTCAGGCACTTTCATATCAGACACAGACCCTGGAGTATTTACTTTCACTGGCTCACTTTTTACAAAAGTAGAAGTAAGCATAAAAAAAGTAAGCAACAAAGTCATAACATCCGACATCGGTGTCATGTCTATCCAAACATCACTTTTCTTAATTTTTACTTTACCCATAGCGATAATATATTTAAAGGGTTAGCAAAAAATTAAGCTTCTTCTGTATGATTTACTTCGTATGTCTGAGCGATAGAATAACCAACCTCGTCAAGGGCATAAGTAAGTTTATCAACCTTGTTTGAGAAGTAGTTGTAAGAAACCACTGCAAACCACGAAGTTGCAATACCGAACGCTGTATTGATAAGAGCCTCTGAAATACCTTGTGAAAGTGCAGCGGAATCAGCACCACCACCTGCAGACAGAGCAGAGAAAGACTTGATCATACCTGTTACAGTACCCAGTAGTCCTGTTAGAGTACCCAATGTCACAATAGTTGCAATAATAGGTAGATTCATTGTTAATGTAGGCATTTCTAATTGAGTAGCTTCCTCATGTGCCTGCTGAATCTTCACTACTTTCTGCGACTTCTTAAGATTAACATTAGCTCCTGTTTCCATATCTTTATATGCATTCAAAGAAGCTTTAACCACATTAGCTACAGAACCTTTTTGCTGATCGCAAAGTTGGTTAGCTTTAGCAAGGTCATTACTATTAAGGGCAGCTTTGATATTTGCAACAAATCTGGGAAGAGCTCCTTTACCGAAAGCTGTCTTCAAAGCTAACCAACGCTCAATAGACATAGCAAGTACTGTAAGTAGTAGAGCATGGATGACTGGAACCACGACCCCTCCTTTAAATATTGTTCCCCATACATCAGCAGGATTTTCTTTTGTTCCTGGATCTTGGAAGTGCATATCATTTCCAAACCAAGTGTAGAATAGAGCGAATGCGACTATAGCACAAACGACAATAATCCAAAACGCACCTCTAACTCCTGTAAAACCCTCTGCTTTTTTCTGCTGGGCCATTTTTTGCTGTGTAGTTGCCATAATTTGATAAAATTTTAAATTTCAGTTATTAATGAATTGAATTGTTAATATACTCTTGATTATAAAGCTTTTAAATAGTCACTAAAGACCACCTCAATATGGTATTATTCCACATTTTGCGCAAAGATAACAATTAAGGGATAAGCAATAATGCGATTAACAGCTTTTAACCGCAAGTAAATCTTTATCCCTAAACTTATAAAATTATAGGTTACTATTATATGTAATGAAGTTACATTAAAGACTTGGAAAATTATAGCAAACATTATATCTACAAATGCAGATCATGTCCCATCCTCTCCTTTTTAGTTTTCAGATAACGGTAATCATATTTATTTGGCGTTATTTCTATCGGTATATTTTCGGTTATTTCTAACCCATATGCTTCTAAACCAACCCTTTTTGTTGGATTATTAGTCATCAAGCGCATTTTATGTACACCCAAATACCTTAACATCTGAGCACCACAACCATAATCACGTTCATCTGGTTTAAATCCTAAATGCAGATTTGCATCTACTGTATCCAAACCTTCATCCTGTTGTAATTTATATGCTGCTATCTTATTCATTAAGCCTATACCTCGGCCTTCTTGCTGCATATAGATAACAACACCTTTACCTTCCTTTTCTATAGCTTGCATTGCCTTATAAAGTTGTTCTCCACAATCGCATTTACGACTTCCTAATATATCTCCCGTTGCACATGAAGAGTGCACTCTAACTAAAACAGGTTCATCTTTTCTCCAAACACCTTTAATCAGCGCCATATGCTCTAATCCATTGCTACTTTGCCGAAAAGGTATTAAGTGAAAGTCACCATATTCGGTCGGCATATCAACCTCTTCACCAACTTCTATACTAGTTTCATTAGACAAACGATATGCTATTATATCTCTAATACTTATGATTTTAAATCCCCATTCTTGGGCTCTTTTCTGAAGATCTGGCATACGAGCCATTGTCCCATCATCGTTCATGATTTCCATTAATACGCCAGCAGGATAACATCCTGCAAGCCTACAAAGATCTATGGCGGCTTCCGTATGTCCAGAACGTCTCAGCACCCCATTGTCCTGGGCATAAAGAGGGTTAATATGACCAGGACGTCCGAAAGTGCGGGGAGTAGATGCAGGATCAGCAAGAGCTTTTATTGTGGCTGCACGATCATGAATCGATACCCCTGTAGTACATCCCTCCAGTTTATCGACAGTAACAGTGAACGGTGTTCCAAGTACAGAGGTATTATCTGATACCTGATGAGGCAAATCAAGTTCTTTCGCACGAGATATTGTTATTGGAACGCAAAGTACTCCACGTGCATTTTTAAGCAAGAAGTTAACCTTTTCCGGAGTGATTTTTTCTGCTGCCATAATGAGGTCGCCTTCATTTTCTCGATCCTCATCATCAACTACTATTACGAATTTTCCTTCCTTGAAATCTTCAATAGCTTCTTCTATACTATTAAGTTTAAAGTTCTCCATTATATATACTTTTAGTCTAAACCGTTTCTATTTTTTCTTATCTCATTTATTATAGTCTCGTTAGTCGCTGTTATAATTTTCAGATCTCTGTAGAGACGTATCCTAAACATCCACATCCTAATGTAGAAAAATAGTCCAGCCGGAATAATTATAGCAGAGACGATATTCAGCCACTTATGTTCAAACGGACGAGTGTGTGCCTTAACCGTAAGTATCGGATATCTATTAAGTTCCGACATAATAAGCTTATTCTTTGTGTTGCTCAAATCTTCTATTATTTCCTCCAACTCATTGCTGATACGTTCTATTTCATGGTCAGGCTGATACCTAAAGAAAGTGTCTAGTACATTCGGAGGAAGCCACAAATTATGTCCTTCCGAATAACCAGAAATATCGACATTCATTTGAGAAAGCAATGAGGCATTTTCCTCATATTTCGGAGTGTTTATGATTACCTCCTTACCATTCACATGCCGTTTACTACGCAACCCCAATAACCTCATAAACAGATTTCGATAGACATCTATATTGAAAACTGCCGAATCGTTATTGGCTTTGTAGGTGATGAATATTGCTGTGGGAATAAGCACCGCAGGCGATAATCCTTTACCAAACCAAATAGCCCAATCACCCTGCCGTGCCATTCTGTAACCCGTATTATCGAGAATATAGTAGATGATGAACACAAAAACACTTATAATGATAGGTACACCCAATCCACCTTTACGTATAATAGCTCCAAGAGGGGCACCAATAAAAAAGAATATTATGCAAGTCAGTGCCAAAGTGAATTTATTAATCAACTCTATTTCATGCTGACGTATTTGCCTGTCGCCATCACTGGTGAGCATACTCTTAAATTCAAGGTCGCTCACCCCCTGTTGCACATCAGCCAGTGCCTGATCTACAATCTGCCGGCGTTCCTCTGGTCGCAACTTACTATAAAGAGTGTCCAGATTAAAAGACTGTGCCATCTTCCGTGCCTCTCTAAACTGTTTTCTCTTAAAAGGAACCTCACGATAAGAAGTAGACTGTACCTCACGATAATAAGCCCTACCTATACTATCGTAAACATGCACCAACGAGTCTCTATCATGTATTATCCTGTCAATACTCTTCGTGCGCGCATCACTTGCGATACCACCCAGATCAGCCAAGTTGAAATCAGCGTCGAAATCGAGTATTATACGCTTATGCGCAAAAGTTTCTCGACGATAAGGAACACTAGCACTATTGCCAAACTCCTGCGAGCGCATATTCTCAAACCATTCGCCGCTCCAGAGATTCAGCACAAGGTGCTTCTTCTCGGCTGTAGACTGAAGCATTCCCGAATCAGCCAATATGATGGCCTGGTCTTCGTAACTATCAGTCATCCGATAGATCATTATATTATAAAGGTGTCCGCTCGCCAAATCCTTATGCTCCACATACAAGTTCGTTTGAGGAATTCTGTTATAAAATACACCCTCCGGAATCTCCAGTTCCGGACTTTTCTGTTGCATAGAATAGATTAGCTGAGCTATATTCTTTTGAGCATTCGGACCTATATTATTCTGAAAATAAAACGACGCACAGGCTATCAGAGAAGTTATAAATATCAAGCCTCGAAACGACTGAAACAAAGATATCCCAGCAGATTTTATTGCTGTTAATTCCGACCTCTCTCCCAAATTACCATAAGTCATCAACGAAGAAAGCAATATCGCCAAGGGCAAAGCCTTTGCAGTCATCCACATAGCCATATACCAAAAGAACTGTCCCATAACCTCAAGCGAAAGCCCCTTTCCGATCAAGTTGTCCACCGACTGCCACAAGAACTGCATCATCAACACAAAAAGGCTGATGAAAAAAGTCCCAGTGAACAGCAAACCAAATTGCTTTGCAATAAAAATATCAAGTTTATTAATTCGGAACATCAGGTTTATGAGACAGTGCTCCAGCACTACGTTCTGCATGCAAAAGTACAAAAAGATTTTGTGGGTTATTTTTTTTCAATACCTTTGCATCACTTTCTTACAAAGGGAAAGCGCTCAAAAAACATGGCGGGATAGCTCAGCTGGTTAGAGCGTCGGATTCATAATCCGGAGGTCGTGGGTTCGGGTCCCACCCCCGCTACAAAGAATAGCCGTTAGTCATTTGATTATCGGCTATTTTTATTTTTCTCAAGAGATATTTACAAACCATTCTGCACTTTGGTAAGACTTAAAAGTCTAATCTAGTTTAGATATTATTAAGCTAGCATTATTCAATTGCCTCACCCACATTTTCATTCCTACTTTCAACCTCAAACGAATCATCATCGTCTACCGGCACATCTATCGGGGCAGCCGACTCATCATTCTGCATAATTTTCTCTTCTGCACTTCTCTTTCTCTGAGCACGACCTTCCCTGTAGCTCGTCCTAAAGTCGAGTGAGGTACGATTCATACGCCTAATAAGAGTTGAAATCAACTCCTCATCCTCCGATGCGGCTCGAAGATGGGCCATCTGGACATATAAACAAACGCTTGAAAAGGCACGGTCGGTCTTCGGACGAATCTTCTTCGAGCTGGGCAATCTATTGTCGGCCAAGTACATTCGTCGAGCCGTACGCAATTCATCGAACTCTCTGTTCACCTCATAAAGTTTGTTCAGCACATAAGCAAGCCCTAGGTTATTCACATGGCCGGAATGCTTTTCGGCATCCACACGAAGCCCCGCAATAAGCAAACTTTCCGTTTCAGCCGAATTCGACTGCATCCCTCTATATGGTCCAAAAACAACCGCCATTTCCTCGGCCGCCTCACGAATATCCTTGACAGGCGAAAGTTTTTGCGTTCTTATCACACCGAAAACATATCTAATCAGCCTATCGCGCTCTCTATCTTTCTCGCGCATTTTCGCAGTTAGAGCCGACTCTTTTGTTTCCTTATTGATTTCAATCTCAAGGTCTATGTTAGTCTTCCATTCTTTGAGTAATTCTTCGGGCATATCGAGTTTTGCCGCCCCAATCTCACTAACCAGGGCATACTGTGCCTTTTGAAACTGCGCATGTAACGGATTTTCGAACATATTGCACCCACCTTTCCCAATTTTCAGGGGATGAATTGAATTATACCTCTTCATTTACACCGATATTTTTAAGTATTATCTGAATATTCTATTAACGCTCTCTCGTTGTCGAAGTCTTTCCGGATGTAAAGATATATTTTTCTACAGAATTATCAATGCTGACACTAAAAAAATATTTTATATACTCGCATTAATAATGCCTATACATAAAACTTATTTTGATAATACGCATTGGCAATGCGTTAACTTATATTTTATTTCCAAGAAGCGCATTAATAATGCCTTAACTTATATTTTATATTGAGTAGGCGCATTGACAATATCTTAACTTATTTTTTCTCTTAAGTATAAGCATTGATAATGCTCATACTAATATTTTATTTTAATACTGCGCATTATTATTGCCTATACTGAAAAAATATTTTTAGTATAGGCATTATAAATTCCTTAGCTATAAAAACATTTATACTAAGAACAATGTATATAAAAACACCTAGAGGCATCTCAGAACTGAACCCGTAAGCTACCCTAACGTGCTCCTTGCATTGAACCTACATTAACATAAATGCCAGACATTACCCTTGGGACTTCATTCTAAGAGTATTACCTTTGCGGAAACAATCTTAAAATAAAGAATTATGAGAAAAGGATTACTATTGGCACTATGGCTTTTCGTTTCGATAACAGCCCTTGCTGTGCCTGCAAAAAGAGTATGGCGCACCATTCAACAGAGCGACGGCTCGGAGATGCAGCTGATGCTTGTCGGTGACGAGCATCTTCACTATTATGTAACCACCGACTATGTTCCGGTGGTTGAAGTCAATGGAAGCTATGTCTATGCAACAGCTTCTGAAAACGGAGTCATTGCGTCGGACATTCTAGCACACGACGTTACAGTACGTTCAGCTAAGGAAGTTTCTGCTTTGAAGAAATTAGGCGACCAAAACGAAGGTTTGCAAAAGGCTTACAGTCGTGCAGTTGTCGAGAATCATCCCCGCTCAAGAGTTACCCCTATGGGAATCGGAACCCCCAACCCCAATCTGAACGGAGAAAGAAAAGGTCTTGTGATTCTCATTTCATTTGCAGACAACGATTTCACACTTACGAATCCTAAACAGGAATTCGAAGAAATGTGCAACGTAAAAGGTTATTCCAAAAACGGAGCAGTTGGCTCGGTTCACGATTATTTCTATGATTGCAGCAACGGAAAGCTCTCGCTCACTTTCGATGTTGCCGGCCCATTCAAGGCCTCAAAAAATATGGCCTATTATGGTGACAACAACGACGCAAACGTGCGTGAGCTAATCAAAGAGGCTGTAAAGGCTGCCGACAATTCGGGAGTAGATTTCACCATCTACGACTGGGATAACGATGGATTCGTTGACCAGGTTTACGTTGTCTATGCAGGTTACGGCCAAGCATCGGGCGCCCCGTCATATACAATTTGGCCTCACGAGAGTACTCTGGGTTACAGGAATGAGTTTGGAATGATTTATGATCAAACCATTAAGGTCGACGGTAAACGCGTAAATACCTATGCCTGCGGTTGTGAGCTTCAGGGAACATCCGGTGCAACCTTGGACGGACTGGGAACACTCTGCCACGAATTCTCACACTGCCTGGGCTTGCCCGACTTCTACGACACATCAGGCAACTCGGGAAACAAGAACACCAACTACGGCATGTACATCTGGGACATTATGGACCAAGGTCCGTATAACGGCAACGGATTCGTTCCACCCGCATACACCGGCTATGAGCGCAACTTCTGTGGCTGGATAGACTATCGTGTGCTCGACCCCGAAAAACCTTGTAAGGTTACAGGTCTCAAATCAGTAGCTGCAGGCGGAGAGGTTTATCAGATAAAAAACCCCGACAACCCCAACGAATGTTTCCTCATCGAGAATCGCTATGCAGGAATCAAATGGGATCGTGGACTAGCCAACTACCTCGGCTCATCGTATGGCGGCGGCTTACTCGTTACTCATCTCTATTTCGTGAAAAGTCGCTGGACAAGCAATACCGTCAATACTGGTAAAGGTATTCAATGCTTCACCCCGGTAATTGCCGACAACGACCCCAACAATCGTTATACTCATAACAATGGTCACACCTATCTCAACCCATCGGGCGTTGCAGGCGACTTGTTCGGAGTGGGTAGGAACACCGAGTTCACAACTACAACTACACCTGAACTCAAATTCCATACACAGCCTCAAAACATGTTTACAGGAGGACTGACTAGAATGAAGAAGCGCGGTGGAGTTTGCGACTTCGTGTGGATGAAGGGTACAAAGGCCTGGGAAGACGTTACGGATGGAATAGCCGATGTGAATACTGAAGCTGATCAGACAACCGACAACCGAGTTTATAACATAAACGGACAATACGTCGGAACTTCACTGGATGGTCTTCAAAAGGGTGTTTACATCCAAAACGGAAAGAAAGTCATCGTTAAATAAAGGATTAATTTTTAGATTAGGAGCTGGTGTGTTTTTCGAGACACACCAGTTTTTTTTGTGTATCTATCTTTTCTCTCTGAAAAAACGAAGCATAATGTTTCTGCACTCGTTCTCCAATATTCCCGATACAACCGAAGCTTTGGGATGAAGGGCTTGCGGAGCATGTACGCTAAAGCCCCGACGCTCGTCGGCACATCCGTAAACAACTCTGCCTAGCTGCGCCCAACCAATGGCTCCGGCACACATAATACAAGGCTCAAGAGTAACATACAGGGTACAGTCTTGCAAATACTTTCCTCCGATTTCATTAGCCGCCATAGTTATGACCTGCATCTCGGCATGAGCTGTTACATCGTGCAGAGTTTCGGTTAGGTTATGCGCCCGTGCAATGATTCTGTCACGGCACACAATAACAGCTCCCACGGGAATCTCGCCCTCTGTATAAGCAGTTTCAGCTTCAAGTAGGGCGAGTCGCATATAGTATTCGTCTTTACTCTTTAGTTGCTCTATATTCATGTTCAGGTTTATTTAAAGGAGAGTTTGTTTAGCCGGTCTCGTAATTCGTGAGCTTTGGTTTGACGAATAGACAGGGTGATTTCACAAGTATTGTCGAATTGCTGGTTAATTATTTTCGGATTCATTTCCTTGACGATTCTCATAACGTCGTTCAGAATGGGGTAAGCAAATGTATAGATTATACGTTCTTCGATGAATCGCTCTTCAATAATGGAGTTAGCGATAGCTAAGGAGGCGGCAGTCTTGTAGGCTGTTATCAGACCGCCGGTGCCGAGGTTTATACCGCCGTAGTATCTGACAACGCAAACGAGGATGTCGGTTAGTTTACTGCTTTGAATTTGCCCGTAGATAGGTTTACCGGCAGTTGAAGAGGGTTCACCGTCGTCATTGAATCGGAATTGCATATCATAGCCGGTACCAATTCGGTAAGCATAGCAACAATGGCGAGCATCATAGAATCGTTTCTTGTAGTTTTTCAGGATGACTGAGATTTCGTCAGTGGTTTCGACATGGTGTGCAAAGGCGAGGAACTTACTCCGCTTGTTGGAATAGAATCCCTCGCCTATGCTTGTCTCTTTTATAGTTTGATAGGAGTCGGTCATTTACATTTCAACCTTGTCTTATCTTCTTCAAAAAAAGGTACTATCGTTTTGGGCAAAAAGTACTATCGTTTTCATGAAAAAGTACTATCGTTTTTGCCGAAAAGTACTATCGTTTTTGCTGAAAGGTACTATCGCTTTTACAGAAAGGTACTATCGCTTTTACAGAAAGGTGCTATCGCCTTGCTGGAAAGGATGTTACGCTTTCTTTAGTCTAGCTTGTGAATAATCAGACCTGAGCGTAGTTTCGGCTCGAACCATGTAGCCTTAGGCGGCATTATTTTTCCACTGTCGGCAATGTCCATGATTTGCTGCATCGAAACAGGATAGAGGGCGAGTGCCCAACGCATTTCTCCACTATCAACACGACGCTTCAGTTCGGAGAGCCCGCGCAGTCCGCCAACGAAATCAATACGTTTATCAGAGCGGAGGTCGGTGATACCCATCAGTTCATCGAGAATGAGTCGGCTGGAGATATCAACATCAAGCACTCCAATGGGGTCCGCATCGTTGTAGGTTCCCGGTTTTGCGGTGAGGCTATACCATTGGCCATCGAGATATAGGGAGAACTCATGGAGTTGTTTCGGATGATATTCATTTGTGCCTTTAGCTTCAACAACGAAGTTCTTTTCGAGTGCTTTCAGGAATTCGGCGCTCGACATCCCGTTGAGATCTTTCACAACACGGTTGTAGTCGAGAATAGTGAGCTGGCTAGCCTGGAAGCACACGGCCATGAAGTAGTTATACTCTTCGTTGCCCTTATGATTGGGATTCTGCTTTGCTTTTTCTGCTCCAACGAGTGCAGCTGCAGCCGAGCGATGATGTCCGTCAGCAATGTAGAGACTGGGCATCTTAGCAAATTCTTCCGTGATAGTTTTGATGTCTTTTTCATCAGAAACAACCCAGAATTGGTGTCTGAAACCATCGATGGGGGCAATGAAATCGTATTCGGGCTTCATTGTTGCGTAATGATTCAGAAGGTCGTTGAGTGTTTTGTTGTCAGGATAAGCGAAGAATACCGGTTCGATGTTAGCATTACATACACGAACATGTTTCATACGGTCTTCTTCCTTATCGCGGCGTGTGAGTTCGTGCTTTTTAATAACTCCGGTCATGTAGTCATTCACGAATGCACCTACAACTAAACCGTATTGTGTACGGCCATTCATAGTTTGCGCATAGATATAATATTGTTCCTTATCATCCTGTACGAGCCATCCTTTATCTTGGAACATCTGGAAATGTTCAGCTGCACTTTCATAAACGCGTGGATCGTATTCACTTGTGCCTTCTTCAAAATTGATTTCGGGCTTGATGATGTGATAAAGACTCTTTTCGTTTGTACCAGCTTCTACACGTGCTTCATCTGAATCAAGAACGTCGTAGGGACGGCTTTCTACTTGCTCAACCAAGTTTTTCGGGGGGCGAATACCTTTGAAAGGTTTTATTGTTGCCATAGTATAAAATAACTAGTTGGTGAATATTCTAAATATGCGGGATGAGAATATGCTTTTGTTCTTCTCATCCCGCTCTTCTAAACAATTACTATTCAATTGGAGATTTCTTATTTGTTCACTTGGAATCTGGTGTCGCCTTCTGCAAAGAACGAATTTATTTGTTTTGCAGCTGCAATACCAGCATTCGAGTTAGCCTCGGCTGTCTGGGCGCCCATCTTCTTCGGGGTAGAGAAGTAGCGGCCTTCGAACTTCTTAAATTCCTCATCAAGGTCAGGCTTGATATCAGTGATGAACTTGAGGTCTTTACGTTCCGACATAAGCTTAACCAATTCTTCTTCGTTAACCACTTCCTTACGTGCGGTGTTCACAAGGATACCTTCTTTTGGCATCTGATTCACAGTTCTGTAATCGATACTCTTAATTGTCTCAGGAGTTGCCGGGATGTGTAGAGAAATGATGTCGTTGGTTTGGAAGAGTTCGTCTTGCGACTTAACCGCGCGAACACCAGCCTGTTCTATAACATCGGCCGGGCAAAATGCATCATAGGCAGAAACTTCCATACCAAATCCTTTGGCAATGCGAGCTACATTACGTCCAACATTTCCAAAAGCAAGAATACCTAGACGCTTACCTTTGAGTTCAGAACCAGCTTTACCGTTGTAGAAATTGCGAACGGCATATACAAGCATTCCCATAACCAATTCGGCTACGGCGTTGGAGTTTTGACCTGGGGTATTCTCAACAACAACATTCTTTTCTTTAGCATAAGCAGTATCGATAGAGTCGTATCCGGCTCCAGCACGTACAACAATTTTCAGATTCTTTGCTGAGTCAAGTACTGCTGGAGTTATTTTGTCTGAACGAACAATCATTGCGTCAGCATCCTTCACAGCTTCCAGAAGCTGTGCATTATCGGTGTATTTCTCCAGCAATACGATTTCGTGACCGGCTGTTGCCAGTTCTTTCTTTATGTCTTCAACGGCTGCGGGAGCAAAAGGCTTTTCGGTTGCAATTAAAACTTTCATGTTATTTATGGAATTAAGAGGAGCCTATATGGTTTTTCAATCCCATATAGACTCCATGTATTGATTATGAATTTAGTGCTTTGCTTCGAATTCTTTCATTGCGTCAATAAGTGCCTGAACGCCTTCGATGGTCTGTGCATTGTAGCAGCTGGCACGGAAACCACCAACATCGCGGTGTCCCTTTATGCCGACCATACCTTTGGAAGTAGCAAAATCAAAGAATTCTTGTTGCAGTTCAGTGTACTCGTCGTTCATTACGAAACAGATATTCATGTAAGAACGATCTTCTTCCTTAACAGTACCGCGGAACAACTTGTTACGGTCGATTTCTCCGTAGAGCATATCAGCACGCTGCTTAGCAATCTTAGCCATAGCTTCAACTCCGCCATTAGCTTTAACCCAGCGCAGATTTTCCATTGCTGTGTAGATTGGTACAACAGGAGGAGTGTTAAACATCGAACCCTTGGAAACGTGTGTGCGGTAGTCGAGCATTGTCGGCAGAGGACGGTCAACTTTTCCAAGAGCTTCGTCCTTTACGATAACGATTGTAACACCGGCCATTGAAAGGTTCTTCTGTGCCCCTGCGTATATGCAGTCGTACTTAGCAACATCAACCGGACGACTAAAGATATCTGATGACATGTCACCAATCATGCGAACTGGTGCATCCAAATCTTTGTGCATTTCAGTACCATAGATAGTGTTGTTGCTTGTTATATGCAGATAGTCAATATCTGTTGGAATATTGTAGTTCTTCGGAATGTAAGTGAAGTTATCGGCAGCAGAAGATGCGACCTCTACTACTTCACCAAACAGTTTTGCTTCCTTCATTGCTTTCTTTGCCCAAACACCGGTATTTACGTAACCGGCCTTCTTTTTTAGGAAGTTCATTGGGGCCATGCAGAACTGGAGAGATGCTCCACCTCCAAGGAAAATTACAGAATAACCTTCTGGAACGTCCAGAACTTCTTTCACCAAGGCTACAGTCTCATCAACTACTGGTTGAAAGTCTTTTGCTCTGTGGCTGATTTCTGCCAAGGATAGACCACTACCGTTGAAATCCAAGATTTGATTTGCAGTGTTTTCAATCACTTCACGTGGAAGCATACATGGACCTGCATTAAAATTGTACTTCTTCATTTGAAATTGTATTTAAGTTAATATCTGGTTTATAGTCAGGAAAACTAACATTGCCAGTTCATGAACTGACGGACGCGAAATTACTCCTTATATTTCGTCCCTGCAAATATTTATACATGTTTTTCAGCGTACAAAATATGACAGAAAAGACAGATAATCACGGACAAACAGAGAAACATGGCAGTTTGTGTAAAAGGCTCACACGACCTCTTCCACTAAGGTATTTATACCTTTTATTTTCTCACCTTTAGTAAGTCTGAGAACTTGCGACAGTTTCGAACAATTAACTGCTGCATATGTGTATCGTTCCTTGACATCTATCCTTCCGACATCCGACGAGTTAAGTCCTCCTTTCTTGCATAGGAAGCCAAGGACATCACCTTTCGAAATATTATCTTTCTTGCCTTTTCCGATATATAGGATAACCATTCTTGCCAGCGCAGGTTTCGGCAGTTCTACGGGGAAAGAATATTCCTGCATTTCCTCCCGAACATATTCAGGCATTTGCTCCTCATGGTTGAGTATGAAGAAAGCATTTCCGGTTTTATTCCATCTTGCGGTGCGTCCGATTCGATGCACATATTCTTCTTCATTTTCGGGGATATGATAATTTATGATATTTTCGACATCGGGAATGTCCAGTCCCCGAGCTCCCAGATTCGTACTCACCATGATATTGGCCGCTCCATTGGAGAATTTATATAGAGCTGCTTCGCGGTAGCTCTGTTCCAGTCCACCATGGAACATCGAAACGGCGAATCCTTGTTCGCATAAGAAGGTGGCGGTTCGTTCTACGGCGTCACGATAATTCAGGAACACGATGCTACTTTGTTCTCCAAGAGTTAAAAGAAGATTCCGCAGAGTAGGAAGTTTATCTTTTTCAGGGCTGTTTATTTGGAAGAACGATAACCGATTATCGAGTTGTTTATTTTCCTTTCTATAATCTATCCGTTCGATATGTTGCATATTCACGAACCGCGGAATTATCTCCGATTCGGTTGCCGAAAGCAGAATGCGACGTTTAACTGCGTTGAGTTTCCCAACTAGACGAATCATCTCGTCTCGAAAGCCCATTTCTAAGCATTTATCGAACTCATCTATCACAAGATATTCAACCGATTTAGCAGACAGATTCTGTTTGTCAAGATGATCGTTCAGTCTACCTGGAGTTGCGAAGACTATTTGCGGATTGAGCTTCCGAAGCAGACGATGCTCGTCCATCGTGGCTCGACCGCCATAGAGCGCCATACTTTTCAATCTGCTGCCGAGACTCTTCATCACTTCGTTCGACTGTATCGCCAGTTCTCTTCCCGGGACCAGAACCACGGCTTGCAGTTCTTCAACGTCGGCTCGCAATTTCTCTACCAATGGTATAAGATAAGCCAGAGTTTTTCCCGATCCGGTGGGCGATAGCACCACAACGTCTTTATTAGTTCGACTAATAGCTGCCGTTGTTTCTTTCTGCATTGCGTTCGGCTCAATACCCAATCGTCGTATTATTTCACCTTGTTCCATTTCTAATCTTTTCTATTTCGTCGAATTCTTTGCCTTTGTTTAGACTCAAGTATATGGTATAGAGTACCGGCAACCATTTGTCTTTTTTCTCGGGTGCAAATTCGCGATAGCGTTCAATATAAGGTTGTGCCTTTGCGTAAAGTTCATTTATCCGAGCTCTCTTCGAGCGCGATTGCTGAACCTTATCGAGTTCAACGGCCTGGTTGAAATAAGCCAGTCCGATGTTGTAATAACCCTCGGCGAAGTCCTTGTTTTCGCTAATGAGTTGTTTGCAGATGTCAATGCTCTCGGCATATCGTCCGATGTTGAGCAGTGCGGTACTTTTCGAAAAGCGAAAAAGTACGCTTGTTGAGTCGGCCTCCAGTGCGCGGTCAATAATCATCATTGCCGAGTCGCGCTCGCCGATTTTGGAATAATATTCCAGAAGTCGGGGAAAGAAATACGCGAAGTTGGGATATTGTTCGAATCCTGCGCGCAGTGCCCTAATATAATTTGCTGTATCCTTTTCGAGTAAGAACGCATCAGCCTCGTATTGCCTTACGAAGTTAAGCATTGACGAGTCACGCTCGGCCAGTTTCATGTGCTTTGTGATTTTCCGAGCGTCGTTAATTTTGTAACCGCAATACATTGTCCAGTAGGCTGCATGAGGCATCAGCGCGTCGTGTTTCCCGTAGTTAATCCAGGACAGGAGCGGCTGTTTGATGCTTTCGATATAGATGTCGAATAGGTCGTAGGCCGTGACATAATCCTTTCTATGGATGAAATATGTTCCACCGTTGAAAAGATTCGGTCTTATGGAATTAAGAAATTCTGCGTGTTTATAGCGGAACTTCGGCTGCGATATACCACGAGCGTCGGGTCGGGCGTCGAGCGAGTCAAACGACTGCATTGTTTCGTATATTCTGCGTGTGAGCGAGAAGAACTGTGCTGTGTCGTATTTTTGTTTCAGATAGAGTTTCTCATTTCCTATTTCATATTGCTTTGTCAAAACTTCGCATAGCAGAAGCCATATTTTTTTGTTTTCGCGGTTTACCGAATCTTTCAGAAGCTCGCGCAACGAAGACTCGGCCTTCTTGAGGTCTTTACCGGTTTTGAGCTGTTCGCGCACTGCCGACATCTGCTTTTTCTGGGCCATGCCGGCTAGCGACATACAGCCGAAGATGAGTATTATGAATAACTTTCGCAATCTCATTTTTTGAATTTGCTAACCAACGGCTCCAGTTCGGCCGCTTTTGTCTTTTCGTTCAATATGATGTAGTCCATGTAGAGCGGTTCAACCCAATCCACTTTATTGCGTCGCGGGTCTTTAGCCCTGACACGTTCCAAATATGTTCGGGCTTGGATGAAAATATCGAGGAATTCTTTGTTCGACGCCTTTTGCCCTTTCTTACGACGTGCCACGACGGCCTTACGAATCTCGACACCTTTCTGATTAAGGCTCACGCCGATGTTGAATATCACGGGAATGATGTTCGGGTCGATTTCGTCGGCCTGCTTATAGGCTTCGATGGCTTCATCCCACCGTCTGGCGTTCATGGCAATTTCGCCTTTGAGAATCCAGGGTATGACCGAGCCGAAATTTTCCTCGAGTTGCTTGTCGACAAAATCTTCGAGGTTGAATCTGGGTGTTGGATGCTGATAGAAGCGCATAATCCACGAGAAATAGGTTTTGTTCGTCGGGTCGGTTTCATAGAGTTTCTTGATTACCGCCAGATAGCGCAGCGAATCGTTGGCAGTTACCATTTCCCGACTCATGCACTGGGCCTTAATTTCGGCCGCTCCGAGTGCAGTTTCGTCGTATTGCATAGCCATGTCGGCATACTCGTTGGCGTCTTTCAGATTGCGCGCTTTCAGGTTGTAGTAGGCCAGATTATAGGCTGCCAGTCCGCTCTCGTCGGGCATATCAGCAAGTAGTCGATTGTTTCGCGATGCAAGATAGAACTTCATTGTTTCCATTCCCTCGAGATGCGTATAAGGTCCTTTGAGGAGATACAGTCCGGCATCAATCAACCGTGGGTAGAGAGTCTGGATACGCTTTGCATTTTCATTTTCGAAACGCGGTTCGATGAGTTTATTCTGATTGGGTAAACGGTCGTATTCATCGCATTTCAGGGTGAATTTCACTCCATCTACTACGGCTCGATATATCTCGAGCGAATCTTTATGCGTCGTTCGTTTCGTTCGGGCATAGGCTGATTCGGCCAGCCGATTCATTTCGTCGGCCTTACGGAAATTGTCTTCCTGCGCCGAGACATGTTCTATGCCCGTAAGGAGGAGCGCTCCCAGAAGAACAATGTGTTTTATGTTCATTTCTATCAATTCTTTATGAGCGGAGCAATTCGTTCTTGAGCTCGCTCGGTTTTTTATGATTTTTATCTCTACGATTCTTGTCAGCAAGTGTCGGCGGACGAAATACAAAATTGTTTTTGAGCCACAGAGTGCCAGCGGGCGAAAAACAAAATTGTTTTTGCGTCACAGAGTGCCAGCGGACGAAAAACAAAATTGTTTTTGGGCCACAGAGTGTCGGCGGGCGAAATGCAAAATTGTTTTTGCACCACAGAGTGCCAGCGGGCGAAATGCAAAATTGTTTTTGCACCACAGAGTGTCGGCGGACGAAATGCAAAATTGTTTTTGAGCCACAGAGTGCCAGCGGGCGAAAAACAAAATTCCCATGCGCGGCCGAGCGGACAGAGAATCACTGTACCGACTGGATACACGGTATAAACCGACTCCAGAAAGGAATGCGCGAGTTTTTATTGAATCCGTGGCAGCCCATCGGCAGACGATTACGGTTGAGCTTGTAGGAAATCGTGGGTTTGAGGTCGAAAGCGAAGGTGAGAACCTCTTCTATCGTAGGCACACGCAGACTTGGAACAAAGGCCCAGAAAATATCCTCGTTGTACATCGGACTCGTGAGGCCCATCTGCTTGTAGCGTTCAATCTCGCCGGCATATCGCAAACAGTGGTTGCGGAACGTTTCAACTTTGCGCAAACATAAACCACCGTTGCCAATCTTTCCGAACATCTGGCAGTGGAGATTTTTCCATGCAGGCTTGAGGCGAATCTTAAGTTGGATGTATTGCTTGAGCGGGAATCGCTTGTAGCGCGGTCGGGTTGGCCAATGCGCAGCCACAAGGTCATACCCTTTACGGCACCACTGCTCGACCTCGTTTCTGAAGAGCCATGCGTCAACGTGACAGATGAAAATGTATTCGCAATCGGCAAACAATTCATAGAATCGGGCCGAAGTCATCATGTCGTTGTAACCTCTCACCCCGAGCTCCGAACCGAGCCAATTGTCGCTCACGTTTATCACTTCAACTTGAGGATATTGCCTGGCAAGCTCGCTTATATCGAGACTTTCGGGCTTGATGAATGCGGCAGGAATACCATCGAGCAAGGCGAGATTGTTTTGCAGAGCAGCCTGCTCCTCGGGATGCAGCTGGGCACGATAGATGGGAATGATTGTCTTTACGAGATGTGTTGTCATTTGTATGTCATCTTTTTCCTAATTGTTCGTTAATTCCGTCGTAATACGCGCGGTGAAGCATCATGAGGTCTTTCGGTTGCCATGCGCGGGTGAAAGGCATTGTGATTATGGCCGGAACAACATACCCCATCGCACCTATCCACGAACGTAGATAACGCACAGCCCAATTCCGCCCGTAATGATGATTCATATAAGCTTCGTTTCGCACCTGATAGTAGCGTTTCCACTTTTTTTTGCGGTTACGCTCAGTCCACGAGTCACCCGAGAAAAATTTATGCTTATCCATGACGGCGTCGGGCACGTAGACAAGGGTGAATCCGGCAAGATGAGCGCGCAAACAATAGTCGGTATCGTCGCAGAAGATGAATAAATCCTTGTTCGGGAGACCGATTTTGCTGACGACTGCTCTTGAAATTAATGGTCCCTCGAAATCGCATCCAACGATTTCAGTAGGCTTAGTTTCGTCTCCTGTGAGTTTCATGGCGTGCATACTGCCAACGGGATTCGAGAAGTCGTAGCGTCGAAATTCATGGGTGAACACCTTGTCATCCATAATACGTCGCGGACTGAGAATACCTATCTGTTCATAGGAGTACTTTTGCGCTTCATCGAGGAGATGGTCAAGACTGTCGGGCCGCGGAAAAACATCATCGTCCATACACCAAATCCAATCGGCACCATCATCATAGGCAGCTTTTATTCCTGTGTAGAATCCGCCACTTCCGCCCACATTTTCCTGGGTTATAACTTTCAGGTCTGATTGACAGGAGAGCCAATCCGCGGTTCCGTCGATACTTCCATTATTGACCACAATTATTTCCTCGAGCCTTTTCTGCCGACGCAGGCTTTCAATTCCTTTTTTAAGTAGCTCACACCGGTTATATGTGACTACTACAGCTGTTATTTTCATTCTTAGTTTGTGTCAGGGTTTATTTTACGCTTAACTACACGACCGTCTCTCACTTCCCACTCACGATCGAAATCTTCATGACTTCTTTTCCACCTGTTGTGACTCCACAACCACAGTTCTGGTTGCCGTTTGATGGTTTGTTCGAGCATTCTGAAATAGGCGTCGGTTATTCCCCACTGGGGCATTTCGTTTGGAGTGAGGGTTATGGGTTTCATTTCGCAAACATAATAGCCCCGCCGTATTCTCCGCAAGTCGCCATAGAAACATGCTTGGTTATTCTTTCGCGCAATACGTTCAGCTCCGGTTAGTACGGGTGTGTCGTGATTGAGAAAGTCGAGCCAATGATAGATATTGTTCCACATGGGAACTTGGTCGGCAATATAACCCAGAACAATTGTTTGATTGTTGTTTTTGAATTCAACGATTTTTCGAAGGGCATCCCGCATTGGAATGCAGATTGAATTGTGCCTTTCGCGAACGAATTTGAAAAGGCGATCGAAATATTCGTTCTCCAAAGGATGATAAAGCTCGCAACATGCAATCTGTTTCGGAGTCCAATAGGGCAATGAGGACATCCATTCCCAGTTGCAATAGTGGCCGAGATATATGGCACACGATTGTCCGCTCTCAAGCGTTCTATTGAGCCGTTCCATACCTTCGAATCGCATACGCCTCTGTATTTGGGCTGGTTTGATTGTCATTAGTTTCAGAGTCTCTACGAGATAGTCGCAGAACCAATGATAGAAATCGAGTTCTATTTGGCGAACCTCATCGTCGGTTCGGTCGGGAAAACTACTTCGGATGTTAGTCGAAATTATTCTGTGACGATATTTCACAACGTGGGCCACGAGGAAATACAATACATCGGAAAGAAAATAGAGCACCTCTAGTGGAAGCAAGGACATAACGTACCAGAATCCATAGGCTAAGACGTAGACCAAACGATAGATTGCATTCATGATTCAGGCATGAGTTTATCGTTGACCATGCGATACATGTACTGTTGAATTATGGCTTTGAGTTCGCATTCCATCTTTGATTGAACAGCAACGTGCCCATAAAGGTTGTGCTGCATGAGTCGGTCGGCAAGAGAATATATACCAACAACCTTCTGACCGTCGAACTGGAGAGTGTACCCATATTTCACGTATTGATAAATCCCATTTAGATAGCTCAATGCATAAGTTTGACTGGCAGGTGTTTTTAATACATCGCATCCGAATGCTAGATATGGTTTGTCGTAACCAATTATATCGAGAACGGTTGGCATGATATCGATTTGCTGGGCCACGGCATCACGCATTCCAGGTTTGACCGTCGTTGCCGAGGGATCATAGATTATGACGGGCGCACTGAATTCGCCTATTCCGGTTTTATACTCGGCGTGATTACTTTGGTTTGTGTGGTCGCTGGTGATGATGAATATCGTGTTACGAAACCAAGACTGTTTGCGGGCCGACTGGAAAAACTTGCCAATGGCCATGTCTGTATAGCGAATGCACTTGTGAATGGGCAGCTCTCCTTCAGTGTAGATATTCTTGTATTTGTCGGGTATCACAAACGGGTGATGACTCGAAACAGTGAATAGTGCCGTCATGAAAGGCTGTCGCATACGATTCATCTTCGCACAGAAGAATTGTAGAAAGGGTTCGTCCCATATTCCCCAATTACCGTCAAAGTCGTCGTCGCCTCCGAATCGTTTATCGGAGGCATAATCCTGCCTACCGTAATAATTCTGAAAGCCTATCTTTTTAGAAAATGCCAGAAAACCCATAGAGCCGCGATTAGCCCCATGGAAAAATGCTGTTGAATATCCCCAGTCTTTCAGAAGTCCAGGCAGTCCGGTGTAGGTATTCATAGATGCAGGTGTTAGCACAAATGGCTCTACGAACATTGGAATGCTGCACAACACGGATGGCATACCATCTATGCTTTTGTGCCCGTTTGCAAACGAGTGACTAAACACGCAACTACGAGCTATCAGACTGTCTACGTTTGGGGTATAACCTTTGTAGTGCCCGCCTTCTAGATCTTTATTCAGGGCACCAATATATTCGCGTCCGAAACTCTCGACAATCAGGATAACAATGTTCTTTTTATTTTTGACCGTTGGTTTCAGACTCCTAACAACTGGGTTAAATACTTTGGAGGCCGACTGCAAGTCGGGATAATAACTCGGCACCACATAAACATTCTTCCCGATTGTTCGTATAAGAGCAAACGGTGTGTTCAAAACGAGCCCACATTCAACGGGACGCTCCACAAATTGATTGGCGTTGCTTATGGTTATAGGGCGTACACCACTTTGCAAACCACCTCGAGCACCTGCTACGCCGAGCAAAGTAGCCACGGCAAGCGCAAGGAATTGAATACCGGTATAGATTAACCGATGGGATGCCCGGAGGAAATTATAAACCTTCGAACGCGGTGTTCTGTAAAGCTTCCACATAAGCCACACTAAAACAGCAAAAAGCAACACAAGATACCAATGTCTGAAAAGCTCTGTACCAACGATACGCAACAAGTTGGTTTCGTTTCCGAACTCATGAAACACGGTTGTAGTTGTTCTCCGAAGCGTGTAAGGGAAATAAACCGAATCTGCAAGATTTGTAGCCAAGCAAACACTGTTCACAATCACGAACACCAATCGGCAGAGCTTGTGATAGCCATCGAACTCTTTGAACCAAACGGGCAATAACATCATCACGATGTAAAGGGAGTTGGTGTAGACAATTGCACTGGAATCGAACATTAGCGCACCACTAAACAGTTCGGACAAATGGCGAATTGTGAGTGAGTGCCCCCCAAGAAGACTATAATTCTCAAGTAGGAAAGCCACACGAGCAATGAAATATATAATGTAGACCAGCAAAATGTTCATCACTACAGCAATCATCGGCTGAAATGATAAGTCTACAACGCTTTTGCTTTTTTCTTTTCTCATCACTTGTTTATGTTGAAAAGTGTTTGGTCGTAATTAAATCTCCTGCATGTCATGCAGTTTCTTGTAATATCCCGCTATCTCCATAAGTTCGTCGTGAGTGCCACGTTCAACGATTCGACCTTCATGCAGAACGCATATTTCGTCAGAGTTCTTGATGGTCGAGAGGCGGTGGGCCACGGCAATGGTTGTGCGAGTCTTCATGAGTTTGTAGAGCGCATCCTGTACAAGGCGTTCACTTTCGGTGTCTAGAGCCGATGTAGCTTCGTCGAGAATCAGTATTGGTGGATTTTTCAATATAGCGCGAGCAATACTCACACGTTGACGCTGACCACCTGAAAGTTTCCCCCCACGGTCGCCGATATTGGTGTCGTATCCTCTCTCGCTCTGCATAATGAACTCGTGAGCATTGGCAATTTTCGCAGCCTCTTGAATGTCGGAGTCATTTGCTTTTACACCGAACGAGATATTGTTTCTGAAACTGTCGTTGAAAAGAATTGCTTCCTGATTCACGTTACCAATAAGCTGGCGGAGATCGTGCACTCCAAGGTTCTTAACGTTTATTCCATCAATAAGAACCTCGCCGCGTTGCACATCATAGTAGCGCGGAATCAAGTCAAGTAGCGTCGACTTTCCGCT
This sequence comes from Prevotella micans F0438, assembly GCF_000243035.1. Classification (NCBI taxonomy): domain Bacteria; kingdom Pseudomonadati; phylum Bacteroidota; class Bacteroidia; order Bacteroidales; family Prevotellaceae; genus Prevotella; species Prevotella micans. The sequence continues at coordinate 133,659 of NZ_JH594521.1, read as the reverse complement.
TCCGCTTTGTCCTACGAGTGCAACGGTTTTACCTTTTGGAATCACCAGGTTTATATCTTTTAGAACCCAATGCAGATGCTCTGTTTTCTCGTCGGCATAAGCGAAACTCACATTGCGAAACTCAATTTCATGTTCGAATGTTTTGATGTGTATAGGTTTCTCTGGCTCACAGATTGCCACTTCGGCCTGAAGAATCTTGTCAACACGCTCCATCGATGCTAGACCTTTGGGGATATTATAGCTTGCACGCGAAAACTCTTTCAGCGGATTGAGGATACTGTAGAGAATCACAAGATAATATATAAAGGTGGGACCGCTAATCACTGGATTCTGACTGAGCACCAACGTTCCGCCGAACCACAATACAACAACAATCATCACAGTGCCCAGAAATTCACTCATCGGGTGGGCAAGCTGCTGCCTTATGTTCACTCGCATGATGTCATCACGATATTGGGAGTTCACTTTATTGAATCGCCCGTTCATAAGTCCCTCGGCACAGAAGGCTTTTATAACCCGCAAACCACCGAGCGTTTCTTCAACCTGACTCATTGTGTCGCTCCACAACGACTGTGCTTTAATGCTATGTTGCTTGAGTTTTCGCCCCACGAAACCCATAAACCAGCCGAAAATCGGTACGAAAATGAGTGTAAAAAGTGTGAGCTGCCAAGAAATAATAATCAACGTGACGAAATAAATCAGAATGAGAATGGGATTCTTGAAGAGCATATCAATTGAGGACATAATCGAGCTATCGATTTCCTGCACGTCACCGCTCATTCGAGCAATGATATCGCCCTTGCGTTCTTCACTGAAAAACCCCAGCGAGAGCGAGGTTATTTTCTGAAAGAGTTGGTTACGAATATCACGCACCACACCTGTTCTGATTGGGGTTATCGACGCCGAGGAAAGAAAATAGGCTCCCGTTTTAAGGAAAGTCATAAAAGCCAAAGCCAGTCCGATAACTAGCAGAAGAGTCGAGGCTCCCCAAGCGTTGGCGTAGAACTGCGTGTAGTAGTCGGCATTATTGGCCAGGACGTCTCTCAAAGAGCCTTCGTTCCACTCCATCAATCGAGTTGCGACTTTACCCGAATCGACCTTAAACAGTATTTGCAGCATCGGAATGAGCGTTGCAAAAGAAAAGATGTTCAACAATGCCGAGAGGATGTTGAACACTACTGCCATAACCAAATATCGTTTGTAGGGCGGAACGAATCTAAGCAAAACTTTTATGAAATCTTTCATACTAAACTTTAGCTATTCTATATGCTTTCGCCCAGCAACGTAGCAGAAGTCGAACCGATTATTCTCACCTTGACGGTTTGCCCGATGTGATGCTTTCCACGCGGAATGACTACGGCCTTATTTTGCTGCGTGCGTCCCATGAGCTGCTCCTTGCTACGCTTACCGAAACGCTCTATCAGGATGTCGAACTCCCTACCCTCATCGGCTTTATTGCGTTCGGCCGATATTTCGGTTTGCAGAGCAATGAGTTCGTTTAGTCGGCGCACTTTCTCCTCTTCGGGTACGTTATCGGGCATATGCTTAGCAGCATAAGTTCCAGGCCGCTCGGAATATTTAAACATAAAAGCCGAATCGAACCGCACCTCACGCATCAATGAAAGCGTTAGCTCCTGGTCGGCCTCAGTTTCATCGTGATAGCCCACGAAAAGGTCGGTTGTCAAACCGCAATCGGGAATAATTCGCCGTATGGCTTCAACTTTCCGAAGATAATCTTCACGGGTATATTTCCTGTTCATCAGTCGCAGCACCTTATCGCTGCCGCTCTGTGCCGGAAAATGAATGTGGTTACAGAGATTCGGTTCGGCAGCCACGGCGTGCAGGATATCTTCGGTCATATCCTCGGGATTTGAAGTGGTGAAGCGCACCCGCATCTCAGGCACGCTCCGTGCCACAATCGTGAGCAATTCGGCAAACGAAGTTCCATTTTCCGGACGCTTGCCATTGGGCAGCAGTCCGTAGGAGTTTACGTTCTGTCCCAGCAACGTCACTTCTTTGAAACCCTTTTCCTGGAGGTCGGCAACCTCGCGCAGAATGCTATCCACGTCGCGCGACCGCTCCCTGCCACGCGTGAAAGGCACAATACAATAGTGGCAGAAATTGTTGCAGCCACGCATTATGCTCACAAAACCCGATACGCGATTACCACCGATTCTTTGTGGGATTACATCTCGATAGGTTTCGGTTGTCGACAGTTCGATGTCGAGTGCGTTATGCCCGTTTTCGCATTGTGCAATCATATCGGGCAGATTCAGATAGGAATCTGGTCCGCACACAAGATTCACATTATGATTTTGGATAAGGTCGTCGCGCACTCTTTCGGCCATACAGCCAAGGACACCTAGAATCAGTTCGCGTCCTTTTTTTCTTTCGGCATGTAGCGTATCAAGTCGATTGTATATTTTATTCTCTGCATTTTCGCGTATGGAGCACGTGTTGAGGAATATTGCGTCGGCCTCGTTTTCGTTTTCGCAAATGTCATATCCGGCCATTTTCATCACGGAAGCAACCACTTCCGAATCGGCAACATTCATCTGGCATCCATAAGTTTCGATGTAGAGTTTCTTCATTTATTTTCCATTTATCAATTGATGAGAATATACCGTTAGCGACGTTCCCTATAGATTACATTGTTTGCTCCGCTTGTAAAGTTGAGTGCTTCCGGATGGTCTTGCGCGAAGCTTTCGATGTGTCGTATACGTTTCTCTTCGAATATTTCGTCCACGGCTATCAGGATGCCGGTTTCCTCAACGTCGCCGAAGCCATAGTTTATTGCGGTGCCAAAGAGTTTCATAGTTGGCGAAAGATTCATATATGCATTCACCAGAGGAGGGATATTGAATCCGAGCCTGCGAATTTCGCGATTAAGAATCTTATAGTCTTCTTTGAAATCGGTTTCGTTGAACAGTGCTTCAAATTCAGACTCGGGAGTTTCGAGCTGCAGCGGTTTGATGGGGATAATGAGATTATCCTTATCGTCGAAATGTTTTTTGAGGAAGTAGAGAATCATGTCGCGCCCCCGGCGAATGTATGACGGATACATTGTCATCTTCCCGAAGAAATATTTGCATTGCGGATTCATAACCGTCAGTGCTCCCAGCCCGTCCCACAGATTATCGAGTGCAAATATGCTTTTGGAATTTTTCCTCACGTTTTGATATTCCAGCGACACAAACGAGCGCCCGAGTTCAACGGTATAGGGTGCATAGTCTTTCAAGAATTTATCCGAGAAGTGGAACATGTGACTTGTTGCGAGCAGCGGTTGTCCGTTGGCATCAAGCTGCCAATCGCTTCCAAAGAGATATCTGTAGCCTCCGATAATTTCTTCTGCTTCGGGATTCCACACGATGAGTTGTTTGCAGCATCCGGGCATTGTGTCGAATTCGTCGATATCGGCCGCCTTACCGGTTCCTCCTCCGGCAGCACGGAAGGCCAGTTCGCGCAATCGCCCAATTTCGGTCATTACGTTCGGTGCGTTGTGTGCCGATATAACGTATATATCGTTGTGGCTTTTATTTGTAGCACGAAGCAACTTATCCTCCGTAAGTTCTTTCTGCAGAAGTTCCCTGCTAACGGGTTTGATTATCTCTTCTTCCATCTTTTCTATTGAGGTTCTCTATGATGTTATGGGGCTGCCGGGGTTTTCTCTTCAGAGTTTATATACGTATTGTTTCACAAATTCGGCCCACTGTGTGGGTGTCTTGCTATTGTCGAATGTTTGCCAGGGAATGGGTTTACCGATGGTTATTTTGAAAGTTTTTCCAACGTTTCTATACATCTCGTCGACTAGGAATAGCATGGCCACATTCACCTTTTTGATGTACTTGTCACTGAAATGCGCAATGCGATAGAAGCGATCTGAATTTCGACCACTGAAATGAATCGGAACCACGTCTCGTTTATATTCCACGCTTTTGCTTATGAAGGTTTTCTTCCATGGCAGGTCGCGAATTTCGCCATTGATTTTCCTACTATTCAGTCCGGCCGGGAACATCAGAATGTGGTTATTGCTCTGAAATCCGGCTTCGACTATCTGTGGAAAGTCGCGCCCCTTTTTTCCGGTTGTGTTTATGCCTATGCAAAGTGGTTTCAATCCGGGAAGATTCATCAGCAGGTCGTTCACCAGATACCGGAAGTTATCGTCGTATCGTTTCCCGATGATAGCTCCCAGCGCCACCCCATCTTGCCCGCCCAGCGGATGGTTTGAAACGAAGGTGTATAGTTTTCCATCGTTTTTGTCGGGCAGATTTTCCATGCCCACAACGTCGAGGTTAATCTTCAGATACTTGATGCACGATTCCAGCCACTGGGTTCCATATACTTCGCGATTATCCCACAAAAAGCCGTTTACTTCGTCTTCGTGCGCTATGCGTCGTAGCCAATTAATCGCAAAATTGGGCACGTATTTTATTTTCGTGCCCATTTTGCTTGCTAGAATTTTGTCTATATCAATTGTCTTTTCCATCCGGCTCAACCTTCATTGCAATTTGCGATGCGCAAAAGTAGCTAAACCTTTTCAATTAGGCTTTTAGGCCTACAAAAATGTTCCGTAACCCCAACTTACGAACTGTCTGCATCATGCCGAACCGCCTCCTCGGTCGATAAGACCGCATCAGTGTGGACATTCCCGGAGTCAGAAAGTATTTTGGTGCCGGAATATGTTACGCCAGGAGCCACGAAACCATTTTTGGTGCCGGCGTACATTATTTCGGGACTTAAACTCGTTTCCGGCCCACGCCGAACATTACGCCAAGACTTAAAAGCCTTGTTTTGCTGACGACGCACTCTACGAAGGGAGTCAGAAACCTTTCTTGCTGCTGGCGTACTTTACGACAAGACTCAAGTCTGCTCGCACCCTGCCGGAATACGTTACGATGGGACTAAGAAAATTCACTAACTATTCATTTAGTGTAATTATAGTCTGTAATCTATTCATTGATTATTCAATTAGTGTAATCGAAGAATTAATTTATTAAATTAGCTTAGCAATTAGAATAATGAATATTTTATATCCTATAATTAGTTTTTCAGTTAATCTAATTGACATATTACATTATAAAATGCCTTAATCAATTATATTAAATAATATACTGAAGGTATAAAATACAATCTCATTTATTTTAAACTAAAATTCACTTAAACGATGTATAGTATCATTTAGACTAAATGATGTTTTACTTATATCAATAGTATTTTCATTTAGGCTAAACGAATACTCAATTGTATAAAATATATTTCCATTTAATCTAAAAGGAATATTCATTGTATAAAACTATGATTCATTTAATCTAAAAGAAATAAGCGTTATAGAAAGATATAACTCATTTAATCTAAATGAAATAGGCATTATAGAAAGATATAATTCATTCAGTCTAAATGGGATAGTTATTTGGTGAATATAAATTTCATTTAGTCTAAGTGGAAAAAGTATTAGTATAATACAAAGATTAAATAGTCTAATTGATAAATATATGGAAGTTCACTCCCCTAACGTAGTTTTATCCAGCAGCCGGATAATATATTTAAGTCGTGTCGTAAAGTTAGACGGCAGCAAAGAAGGGTGCCTGACTCCCGTCGTAGAGTACGTCGGCAGCAAGACAGGCTTTTAAGTCTTGGCGTAATGTTCGGAGGGGGCCGGAAACGAGTTTAAGTCCCGAAATAATGTACGACGGCAACAAAAAAGCCTTCGGGACTCCAGGCGTAACGTATGAAGGGAGGAATAAGGCCTTGGGGATTGTCGTTTGGGTGTGAAGAGGAATGAGGAGGTATCGTTCCGGGGTATGATATTCTTTTGAAGGGGGGAGGTTAAAGGGTGCGGAGGTGTTTGAAGAGTTTCCGAAAGGCTTTGTTACGCAGTTGGCGAACTCGCTCGCGTTTGAGGTTTAGTTCTGTTGCGGTTTCGGCCATGGTGAGTTGTTGCTTGCCAAACAAACCGTAGAGGTGGGAGATGATTTGTTGTTCGCGCTCGGAGAGAATGGCCATGTGTTGTTCTAGTTGTTCTTTGAGGAGATTGTTTTCGGCTTGCTGGTCGGCGTGTGGTGCATCGGTATTTTCGAGCTGACTTTGTAGGGTGAATCCGGTTTTGCTTCCTAGGGGAAGCGGTTGGTCTATGGAGAGGGTTTTGCGATACAGGCAGGCGGCTTGCGACTTGGGTGACAGGCGGGCGGTTTGTTCGGCAATGGCTTCTTTCATTGCGCGATGAATAAAGGGCGAGGCAAAGAGTACGAAGCGGGTGCCTAGCGAGCTGTCGTATTTCTGGGCGGCGTGCATGAGGGCGATGTTTCCTTCGCTGATTAGGTCGTCGTCGTCGAGGCCTTGTCCGGCATATTTATGTGCTATTGAAACAACGAATTTGAGATTGGCTTTTGTTAGTTTTTCGAGTGCCTGGGAGTCGCCGAGTTTTATCTGTGCGGCGAGGTTTCGTTCTTCTTCATCGGTTAGGGGTGTGATGGGGGCGAGTTTGGCGATATCGTCTTGATAGTTTGTGTTCATATTGTGTTCTTTTGTTTGAGTTTTTATTTCTCTTTGATTGTTTTGCGCCGGCGAATGAGCCATCGGGCCATGAGGTAAAGTAGGGCTATGGCGACGATGGTCATTAGGCCTACTTTTATATATTCTCCGTATTCGATAATCTTGTCGTTGAGCTGTTCTTGGGGTACGAAAGAGTGGAGATAATGTCCGAGTATGGCTAGGATGCAGTTCCATGCTCCGGCTCCGATGGTTGTGTAGAGGAGGAATTTCCAGAATTTCATTCTTGCCAGACCGGCGGGTATGGAGATGAGATGGCGTATTCCGGGGAGAAGTCGGCCAGTGATGGTTGCAACCATTCCGTGGTCGTCGAAATATTTTTCGCTTTTCTCGACTTTCTGCTGGTTGAGTAGGCATAGTTTTCCCCATCGGCTGTTTACGAATCGGTAGATTATCGGTCGGCCTAGATAGTAGCCGGCCAAATAATTAATGGTTGCTCCACAATCGGCTCCTATGGTTGCGAAGAGAATAACAAGCCATATATTGAGGTTTCCGCCTGCTGCATGATAGGCTGCGGGAGCTACTACGAGTTCGGATGGTACGGGAATAACGGTGCTTTCGAGGAGCATTAGAAAGAAAACCGTTCCGTAGTTGAGCTGTGAAAGCAGAGAGGATATGAAGTTCATATTTTCTTTTGTTCTTCGTTTCTGGAATATGGGAGTGGGGGTAGTTTGGGATAATCTTCGGGTGCCATGTCGGGCGGATATATGTCGGCAAGGGCTTCCCGACAGTCGTCGACACTTCGTTCGAGGGCTATTTTGAGATATCGCTGATATTCCTGTTCGGGCTTTCCTAATTCGTAGCAGCATCTTGCCAGGTAGGCGTACCCTAGAGACCAATCTTTATCGACCATCGGCAGGTGTTTGGTCAACATTTCGTAGGCTTTTTCTATATAGTCGTTTTCAAAGAGGGCCATTCCGAAGAATGCGCATGTTTCGTCGCGATTGTTGGTTTCTTTCATTGCGATGTCGAACCATTTCTTTGCGTTTACGGGGTCTTTCAGTCCCAAGTACAGGTGCGATATGGTTACGCTCATGGAGCTTTTGTATTGTTTGGGGCATAGCTCCTTGTAGCGTTCATAGTAGTTGATGGCTTCTTTATAGTTGCCCAGCCTTACTAGTCCGTTGGCTTTGTTGAAGATTGCCGTGTAATCGTTCGGGTCGATGGCTAACGCGTATTCGCTCGATGTGATGGAGTTTTGTATATCGTCTTGCAAGAATTGCGTTTGCGAGAGTTGGTCCCAATAGGAGGCCGAATAAGGGTCGTCATCGAGTAACTCGTTGAATATTCGTTCGCTTTCTTTGAACTGTCCTTTGTTTTTGAGAATACGTGCCTTGAATTCTTTGTAGTCTTCGTCGTTGGTAAGTTCTGATTTCTGAAGCCATAGTTCTGCGAATTTTGTTTCGTCGTAATCGAGAAACATCTCGGTGCACGAAAGAATATAATCTTCCATTGTTTCTTGGTCCTGGTCGGCATCGAAGTGCGAAATCAAATATTCGTTGGCCTCTTCAGGTTCGTTGGTTGCGACTAGAATCTCGGCCTTGAGGATGTGATAGTCAATGTCGGTTTTATCTTCTATTTCCTCGGCCAATTCTTCAGCCAGTTCGGGATTGTCTTCGGTTATCAGAACCATTCGTGCTTTGAACGTGAGCGGCGAGATTGCACCCGGAAACATTGAGATGGCATAGTCGACGGTTTGCATAGCTTCGTCGTCTCGGCCAAGGAGATGATAGTATTCCGCAATATCGGCGAGTTCTTCCGAATCGAGGAACTCGCCTTTATTACCTTTTATAGAGTCTTCGTAGGTTCGAAGCGTTTGCTTGAACTTATCGGAGTTATAATATTTGTCCAAAATGTTCTTTGTTTTTCAGGCTTTCGCCTTTTCCTTGGCCCATGTGTCTTTTAGGCCTACGGTTTTGTTGAATATGAGATGAGTCTCGGTTGAATCGGGGTCAAGGACGAAATATCCCGTGCGTTGGAATTGAAGATATTCGCCAGGTTTGATGCTGGCCAGATGATTTTCAACAAAGCAATTCGCACGCACTTTCAAACTCTCGGGATTGAGCAGTTCGCGGAAGTCGCGCTCGTCGGCCGACGGATTTTCGATGTTGAACAACCGGTCGTATTCACGTACCTCGGCCGTAAGACAATGGTCGGCACTAACCCAGTGAAGAGTTCCTTTCACCTTTCGATTGGCGCCCGGCATGCCGCTTTTGCTATCTGGGTCGTATTCAGCCTGAATCTCGGTTATATTCCCGTTTGTATCTTTGGTGCATCCGGTACATCGCACTATGTAGGCGTTTTTGAGGCGCACTTCTTTATCCGGAGTCATTCTGAAGAACTTCTTCGGCGCTTCTTCCATGAAATCGTCGCGTTCAATCCAAAGATTTTTTGAGAAGGTTATATTGTGCGTCCCGGCGGCTTCGTTTTCGGGGTTGTTGATGCTTTCCATCTCCTCCGTCTGACCGTCAGGATAGTTCGTGATAACCAGCTTAACCGGGTCAAGAACCGCACTCACCCTAGTTGCCCGTTTGTTCAAATCATCGCGCACGGCAGCTTCAAGCAGTGCAACGTCGTTGAGGGCATCGAATTTGGTGTAGCCTATTGAATCAATGAAGTTACGTATGGATTCAGGCGAATATCCCCGACGACGCATGCCGCTGAGAGTTGGCATTCGCGGATCGTCCCAACCGTTCACGAAATGTTCCTCGACAAGCGTGTGCAGCTTTCGTTTCGACATCACGGTGTAAGTGAGATTCAATCGGTTGAATTCAATCTGTCTCGGCCGATTGTCGTTGAGAACATCAGCTGTTCCGTCGCTCTCTTTCAGGAAGTCAATGAGTTTATCATAGAGCGGACGATGTGGTACGAATTCTAACGTACATATGGAATGTGTCACGCCTTCGAAATAGTCGCTCTGCCCATGAGCAAAATCATACATCGGATAGCAATGCCACTTAGTTCCCGTTCGGTGATGCGGAGTTTGGATGATACGATAAATCACCGGGTCGCGAAAGTGCATATTTGGGTCGGCCATGTTCAATTTAGCTCGCAGAACCATACTTCCCTCGATAGCTTCAGGCGTATTCATCTTGTGGAACAGTTCAAGATTCTCCTCCACCGGTCGATCGCGATAAGGTGACGCCTGCCCCGGTTCGGTTGGAGTACCTTTCTGCCGGGCAATCTCCTCGGATGTTTGCTCGTCGACATAGGCATATCCGCGCTGAATCATCCACAGGGCAAACTCCCAAAGCTTCTCGAAATAGTCACTGGCATAGTAGATATTCTCCCATTTGAAGCCCAGCCAGCTAATGTCGTTCAATATATTTTCAACGTATTCTGTGTTTTCCTTACTCGGGTTTGTGTCATCGAACCGCAGATTACAAATGCCTTTATAATGTTCGGCTACTCCGAAGTCCATACATATTGCTTTTGCGTGTCCGATATGAAGATAGCCATTCGGTTCGGGCGGGAATCTGGTTTGTATTCGTCCGCTGTTCTTCTTCTCGGCGAGGTCTTCTTCAACCAATTGTTCAACAAAACTCAAACTACGTTTTTCTTCGTTAGCCTTACTCTCAATTGTATTCATATCCTTATAATTATATGATGCAAAGGTAAGTAGATGTTTCCAAACCTAAAACGCCGCTGGTTTAGAAAGCGAGGACTACAACAAGGATTGTAAGTGGAAAAATAGAAGCAACGATATAGGTGTCAATAGGTCTGTAGTTGTCGTAAGATAGACGGGGGGATAAATAAAAACGGTAGACACCAATGGGAATGAGTATACCCATAATGATTCCAACCAGGATATCGGAAGGATAGTGAACACCGAGATAGAGTCTAGTCCAACAATTGAAAAGGGCCCAGCCAATGAGTGAAATGCTTATAAAACGGTTCTTAGTGAGGAGGGAGAAAAACACCGCAACAGTGAATGTGTTACAGGCGTGAGCTGAAAAGAAACTGTAGCCGCTGGCAGTGTAGCCAGAAACAAGATTGACGATTCCTCGTAACGATGGTTCCATCGACGGACGAAGACGACCGACCATCGGTTTGACGATACCGTTGTCGAGCCCGTTCGAAATAAGCATGCAAATACCTATGGCCAGAATCACGTGAAGCAGTCGGTGCGGTTCACGATTATTTCGCACAACCATATATAGCAGTGCGAAATAAAGTGGTATCCATGTCAGACCGTTGGTGAGCACTAGCACAACATGGTCAAAAGAAGTATTACCGGCGCTATTAAGTGCCAGCAATAGGGTTCTATCGAGCTGTGAAAGCATGTTTAGTGGGTTATATTTCTTCTATCTGCGAAGGCTGCATCCAGCCAGAGCGCCCGTCGGCGAGCTGAATACCGAGCCAGTCGCCCAAAGCTTTGTCGGTTATTTTCACCTTGGTTCCTTCGTGGATTATACCGGTGTTTTCGGCTTTACTGTCGGGAGCTGATTTGATTGGCGCCGATGGCGAAACGACGATAGCTTCATTGCGCTCGCGTTGCTTTGAACGTTGCTGGAAAGCCATTACGTTAGCAAAGATGAAAAAGAGGGCAAAGGTTATTCCACCAAAGAATCCTAGTTTCCGGAGTGCTTCTTTATCGGCCAACAGGAACAAGAGTATACCACAGAGGGCAAGCAACAGAGCAGTTATAGAGATAGCGGCCCAGGCATCAATGCTAAGGAGTGAGTTGGCATCGCTGGCCCAGGATGCAAAGAACATTTCATCTTTCGGACTGATTTTATCGATTGTTTTCGATTCTGCCAAACGAAGATTGAATAAAATATCATCGTCGGACGGCACCATTTTATGGGCTCGCTCGTAGCATATAATCGCCCGGGTGATGCTGTCAACACGATAGTAGGCGTTGCCGAGATTGTAGTATCTCTCGGCTGTAGGAGCTTGGTTTATCAACACCTTGTAGTCGGCTATTGCCTGCTGATAATTTTTCTGCTGATAGGCCTTGTCGGCGTCGGCCTTGGTAACAGCCGATACACTGCCGGCATAGCCAAGGAAAGCAATTACGATGCAGAGCAATAGCCGAACATTCTGCTTGGCTTTCTTACCAAGACATTCTTCGATGCCGAGGATGGCTGTCATTGCAGCTTCGTAGGTTCGGTTCATATTTCCTTTTTCGTCGCCTGGGGCATAGCGTTCAAACTCGCATTCGTCGAGGGCACCGATGAATTTATCGATTCGCTGGCGGTCGACATTCTTGTTTGCAAAACTCTCGGCTATATTTTCTTTCGAGAGCTGTTCTATGGGCATATTGAGCTTGTTGCCGGCATATCCCCAGAGGGTTCTAAGAATTTCGTCATAGAAGTTTTCGGCCTTGCCTTTTAACATCAGTTCGGATGCCTTCATGAGTTGCCGACGCGCAACTTTCTCGGCATTTTTTCCGCGGAACTGGGCAATGTCGGCACGGGCTATGGCTCGCTGGCGGAATGTGTAGACTACAAAGCTGAAGCCAGATACGAGTAGCAACAGAACAAGCCAATAGCTAATGGAATTAAAGAACGGAGAAACTGATGAGAGTTCGTTATCGGTGAGTTTAAGGTCATGTATATCGCCGTCGACCAAGAGATTTTCGGTGTCGCCCGAGTTCACTCCGTCACCTTGTTCAACCTTTATCTTGAAAGCTTGCGTACGGATGGTTTTATAGCTTCCGGTGGCGGTGTCGTAGTAGACAAACTTAACTGACGGCAGAGTATAATCGCCTTTTTTGTGTGGAACGACGAGGAAGTCGTATATCATGTTTCCCTCGAGTCCGTTTGCAGTGAGTCGTGTTTTGTCGGTTACTTTCGGATCGTATAGTTCAAAATCTTTCGGTATCTGTAGAGTGGGTTGCTTTATGAGTTTCAGGTTTCCGGCACCGCTTACAACCACACGGATGTTTATGGGTGAGCCTTCTTTGACTTCGGTTTTGTCGACCTGAGCAGAGATGTTAAAATGGCCTACTCCGCCGGAGAAGTCTGTCGGTTTGGATGGCAGCGGATCAACCTGAATGGTTAGTCCTTCGGCTTTGATGTCTTTGCGTAGTTCGCGCGGATTGTCGTCAGACATGAATGCGAACGGGTCGAAGGCATTATCGTCCTGCTGAATCACTCCGTGAAAAGTTATGGAGGGTATCTGCAGTTTACCTGTCATTTGCGGATACATCACGTACTGACTCCAGGTTGTACAGCGATAGTTTCGGCCACCTACTCGTTCGGTGTGGAAAACGTTTTGCTGGGGTTGCTTCACTTCCTGTACATGAAAACCGGTGAGGTCGGGCATCTTTCCGGTTAGGTTAATCAGATTCACGGCCGTATAGACCTTATAGGTTAACAGAACGGGCTCTTGTTCGTGAACGCGTGTTTTGTTAGCCGTGACTTTTATGAACAGGTCTTTCGACGTGATTTTCGACGGGGTTTTGATTTCTTCTTCCTCGTAATTGCTAGCGCCTGCCGACGAGCGTACGACACTTGAGCCTGCCGAAGCCGTTATTCGTACGGGGGTAGACGCGAGGTTTTGTCCGTTCACGGTCATTCTGGCCGGTGGAATTATGAATGTGCCTCTCCTGGTGGCCACAAACAGGTAGGTGTAGGTTGTAGACGACGAGCTGCTTGTGTGACCGTTTCGCATCTGAATGCTCGACTGCGTTGAGCTGAACGGCCCGTTGGTGCATTCAACTCCAGCGGGGAGTTTCCCGAGTTTCATTCCCTGTACGCCGTCGGTGAAAACGGTGTAGGATACCTGGAATTCTTCGCCCACTGCCACGCTGTTAGGTGCGGCCACGCGAATATGCTGCGCCTGTAGTGCGAGGGGCAGCAATTGAATGAGGAGAATGTATGCAATTTGTTTCATAATGTTTTTTCCTACCAGTTTTTTTCCAGTTTCCGACTGCTTTTCTGCCTCATGGCTTTTTTGAGTCGTTCTTGGGTTGCTTTTTCTTCTTGCAGAGCTGCATTGAGAAGCTGTTCGGCGTTATCCTTACTCATCTGGTCTTTCTGATTTTGTTCATTGGGCTTCTTTTTGTCGTTTTTCTTATCGTTCTGCTTCTTCTTATCCTGTTTGTCTTTGTTGTTTTGTTTGTTCTTGCTCGACGACTTGTTTTGTTGTTGTTGCTGTTTCTTTTGCTGTATGCAGAGTGCCAGATTATAGCGTGCTTGTTGATGGTTCGGGTTGTTGCGGAGGGCGTTTTTATAGGCTTCTATTGCGGTGTCGAACTTTTTTTGTCCTTGCAGAACGGTTCCCATGTTATAGAATGATTCTGCTCGTCGGGTGGGGTCTTTTTCAAGATTTGCGGCAGTTTCATATTGTTTCAGGGCCAGCGAATCTTTCCGTCCGGCCTGCAGGGCGCGCCCGAGGTTATAGGCGGCTATGGCGTTCGATGAGTTTTTGCCTAGCGATTTCTTGTAGTTCACTTCGGCCTGGGCGTAGTTCTTTGCGCGAAACTCGCGGTTGCCTTGGCGAATGAAATGTCGGTCGGTTTGTGCGCCAGCCGACAGAACAGCCATTGAGAGGAGAAGAAGGATATATCGTTTCATTTCTTACGTTTGAAGAGTTGCAGATTTTGGAGCCGGGAGTTCTTTTTTTCCAGGATTATGGCTTCGATGATGAGGAGGATAATCAGGATTATGGCCACGGCTTGGAATTGTTCGCTGAAGGCGGTGCTTGTTAGGGTTCCGAACTGGCCTTTCTGCATTTTTCCGATTTCGGCTTTGAGTTGTCGTTCGGCTGCGTCGCTATTGTCCACGTGTATGTAGGTTCCGTTTCCGGCCGCGGCTATTTTTCGGCACATGTCTTCGTTGAGGCGGCTCATCACGGTATTTCCGGCATTGTCTTTGAGATATTCTCCGTCGCCGAGCGGAATTGGTGAGCCTGCTGGCGAACCAACGCCGAGGATGAACACTTTTATGCCCATTCCGGCGGCTTTGCGGGCCATTTCTTCGGCATTGCCTTCGTGGTCTTCGCCGTCGGTTATGAGTATTATGGCCTTACCGGCTTTAGTGTCCTGTGCGAAGCTGTGCATGGCCAGGTCGAGTGCCCTACCGATGTCGGTGCCTTGTGTTTCTATGAGCGAGGGGTCGATGTCGTCGAGAAACATTTTTGCCGATACATAGTCGCTCGTTATGGGCAGTTGTACAAAGGCGTCGCCGGCAAAGACGATGAGCCCTATGCGGTCGTCTGTGAATCGTGTAATCAGGTTCTCAATCATGAGTTTGCTCTTGTCGAGTCGCGATGGTGCCACATCCTGTGCCAGCATTGAATTACTGATGTCGATTGCTATAATGGCTTCGATGCCTTCGCGTTTTTCGGGTGAGGTGGGCGATATTGTTTGCGGTCGGGCCAGAATGATTATTGCCAGTGCCAGTGCAATTTCAATGAGACTGAATTTAACTATCGAGCGATAGCGCGACACGCCTGGCGATAGCTGTTTGAGCAGTTCGGGTGTTCCGAAAGCTTTATAGCGTTTCTTTTTCTTTCGGGCATGATAAATGTTCACTATCACCAGTATCGGGATAAGCAATAGCAACCATAGATATATAGGGCTTTCGAATCTGAACATCATTCGTTTTATATTTTTTCTCTCCCTCCGGGGGGAACGCTGTTTTTTTCGTTCTTCAGTCTTTCGGCAGGTGCCGAAGACGTGCTTTTTTTATTTTTTGCTCGTCGGCAAATGCCGAAGCGTTGTTTCTGAAGTTTTTTGGCTTTCGGCAGGTGCCGAGGCGTTGTTTTTGAAATTTTATGTCTTTCGGCGGGTGCCAACGACTGTTTTTTTGAATTTTCTGCTCGTCGGCAGATGCCGAAGCGTTGTTTTCTATGTTTTCATCTCATCCGAGACCTCGGAAGCACTGTTTTTTATTTTTTCTCCTCTTCCGAGGCCTTGGAAGAGGATGTATATCATAGATTTACCCTTACGGAATGCGCCGCAAGACGGTTGTGCGCAACCATATTTCGAGTAACAAACTAAGCAACGCCGCCAGCGCAAACGGGAAATAGGCTTCATACCGACGACGATTCGATTTTGAATCAATCTTCGTTTTTTCAAGCTTATCAATGTCTTGATAGATTTTCGACAGTTCGCCGCGACTCTGCGCACGATAGAATGTGCCGTCGGTGGCCGAAGCTATACCCTCGAGAGTTTTATAGTCGATTTCGCCCTTGGCCTGGATGTATTGGTTTTGCCCGTTTATAGAAATGGGGTAGCGCACCATACCATCGGTTCCGAGACCGATGGTGTAGACCCTGATTCCGAACTTTTTGGCAATCGCGGCGGCAGTGAGTGGCGATATGTCGCCCATGTTGTTACTTCCGTCGGTTAGGAGGATAACCACCTTACTTTTAGCCTTGATGTCTTTGAGCCTGTTCACAGCATTTGCCAGTCCCATTCCGATGGCCGTTCCATCCTGAATAAGTCCGTTTGCGGCGAGGTCGGTTCGCACGCCTTGCAACAGGTTCAGAAGCGACGCATGGTCGGTTGTCATAGGGCATTGTGTGAAAGCTTCACCTGCAAATATGGTTAGACCGATGTTATCGCCCGGCCGACTGTTGATGAACTCGGTTGCCACATCTTTTGCGGCTTCCATACGGCAGGGGGCCACGTCCTCGGCAAGCATACTCGTGGAGATGTCCATGGCGAGCATTATGTTTATTCCCTCCGTTTGGTTCTTTCCGAAAGGACTATTGGTTTGCGGTCGGGCCAGCACAATAACCGTCAGCGCAAAAGCCAGGCATCGGAGCCACATGGGCAGGTGAACCATCCGAACTCGCCAGTTGCGAGGTGCATGGCGATAGGCAAACGTGTCGCTCATTCGCATTGTGGGCTCGCTGTTGCGGCGATAGCGAAAATACCACAGCACATAGGGAACTATAAGCAGCAGTAGCAACAAGTATTCTTTATTTGCAAATTCCATTGTGTGGAGAGAAGGAGGGTTAAACAATCAAATCGTAAACCGATATGCCTATGTATATTAGGATGCCGATAGCCGAGGAGACTAGCAATGCTATGCCCGACTTGAGAAGTAATCGGGTGCGGCGCGACTGCTGCTCTTCGGCCGTGAGCTGCGGCGCAGATTGCTGGGCTTCGGGTTGTGCCTCGAGCTTTGTTTCCTGAATAAACTGAACAACGTTTGTGAGATAGAGCTCCTCTTCGTTTCGGAGGGTGGAGTGTTTGGCGAATTTCACGAGGTCGGCCGTTTGGAACACCTCGCGTAGCTCGTTGAGCTTTTCTCTGCTATCTTCGGCACGTAGGCGGTCAATAATCTCGCTCGAGGTCATTTCCATAGCCATAATTCCGAATCTATCTTCAAGATATTGCCTTAAAATATTGGTGAGCGAGGTGTAATAAGCCTTCTGGTCGTTGCCGGTTGTGCGGTTTATCTTTTCTATTTCCTGCATTGCTTTCTCGTGCGGCAGAATCTTCTTTTCAGTCTTAGAAAAAATTGTAATCGGTTTGTTTCGGCGTAATATTCCACGCAAATAGACTGCAGCTATACATAGACCGAGTACGAGGAGTAAAAGAAGGATTAGCGGAATAATTTCGGCCCACGAAAACGAATTGTCCATCACATCGCTGGGCGGAAACGGAGTGGCACGAGCGGTAGTGTCGACCTTTGTGGACTGAACCGTGAGCGGGATAGACTTGGTTGGATATTCCTTTCCATTCACGCGCACCTTCATTGCCGGCACATCGTATTTCCGGGCTTCCCAGGCGGTGATGGTATATGTGTTCACGGTTTTTTCAAGGTTGTTGCCTTGCTCTTCCTTTTCTCTGTCGGCAGTCACGACCTCCAGCCCGCCAGCCATCTGCTGGTTCGCCGAATAGTACGGGAAATTCACTGTAGAACCCTTAGGTGCTGTGACGCTTATCTGCAAGTGGGCCTGCGAGCCTATGAGAATCTCCGTTGAATCGAGACGTGCTTCGACATTCACTTGCGCCAGAACCGTGACAGCAGTAGCGATTAGGAATATTGTGGTGAGAATCTTTTTCATTTGTTTCGTTGAGCAAATAGGAACAATAATCTTCTAACGAAATCTTCGTCTGTGCCTATGGCCACATTGTCGACACTGCATTTTGAAAATATGTCTGACAGCTTTTCTTGTCGGTCGAGCCAATATTGCTTGTGTGCGTTTCGGATTCTTTTATCGCCAGTATCGACATACATTTCATGCCCTGTTTCAGGGTCTAGAACTTTCAACAATCCCACGTCAGGAAGTTCCTTCGCACGCGGGTCGTAAACCTGAATGGCCACGACATCGTGCTTATTGGCCGCAATGCTCAGGGCGTCTTTGAAATCGTCTTTCACATAGAAATCACTTAGAATAAACGATGTGCATCGCCGTTTCATCACCTTGGTTAGAAATTCTATCGCGTTGCCAAGGTTGGTTCGCTTGCTCTCGGGCTGAAAGTCGAGCATCTCGCGAATAATATAGAGAATATGCTTCTTTCCTTTCTTAGGTGGAATATATTTCTCAACGTGATCTGAGAAAAACACCACTCCAATCTTGTCGTTGTTCTGAATGGCCGAGAATGCAAGTGTAGATGCAATTTCAGTGAGCAAATCTTTTTTTAGCTGATTAACGGTCCCGAAATCAAGCGAGCCACTCACGTCGACGAGTAACATGACGGTGAGTTCGCGCTCCTCTTCGAATACTTTTACATAAGGATGATGAAAACGAGCCGTAACGTTCCAGTCAATGTCGCGAACATCGTCACCGTATTGATATTCGCGCACCTCAGAGAAAGCCATACCGCGTCCTTTAAAAGCAGAATGATATTGACCCGCGAATATGTCTCTACTCAATCCGCGCGCCTTTATCTCTATCTTCCGAACCTTCCGTAGGATGTCAGCTGTTTCCATAGTGTGCTTTAAAGATTATGGCACTTCAACCTTATTTATTATATCGCTTATGATTTGCTCGCTCGTAATATCGCTGGCCTCGGCTTCATACGACAATCCTATGCGATGCCTGAGCACATCGTGAGCCATGGCTCTAATGTCTTCCGGAACAACATAGCCGCGTCTTTTAATGAAAGCATATGCTCTTCCGGCACGAGCCAGATTGATACTTGCACGCGGACTTCCTCCGAAGGTTATCATCTGCTGAAGCTCACTCAAACCATAGCGTTCTGGGTATCGAGTTGCAAAAACAATGTCGGCAATGTATTGTTCAATCTTCTCATCAATATAAACTTCGTTCACAACCTGCCGTGCTTTCAGAATTTCGTTCATCCCCATCACCGGTTGAACCGTGGGCAGATGCTCATTAAGATTTTCTCTTATAACCAACTTTTCCTCCTCGAGAGTCGGATAGGTTATAATCACTTTCAGCATAAAACGGTCAACCTGCGCCTCTGGCAATGCATAAGTTCCCTCCTGCTCTATGGGGTTCTGCGTGGCCATAACAAGGAATGGGTCGGGCAACGTGAATGTTTGCTCGCCGATTGTAACCTGATGCTCCTGCATCGCCTCGAGCAACGCACTCTGTACTTTCGCCGGGGCACGGTTAATCTCGTCGGCCAAAACAAAGTTTGCAAACACGGGTCCTTTCTTCACATGAAAACTTTCATCCTTTTGTGAATAAATTTGCGTTCCTATAACATCCGCCGGAAGGAGGTCGGGAGTGAATTGAATCCTGCTATACTTCGAATCGATAAGTTGCGACAGAGTTTTTATTGCAAGAGTTTTTGCCAGTCCCGGTACGCCTTCGAGAAGAATATGACCATCGCTGAGCAAACCAATCAACAACGAGTCTATGAGATGTTGCTGCCCTACGATTACTCGGCTCATTCCTGTCACCAAATTAGTAACGAATGAACTCTGTTGTTCTATCCGCATATTCAATTCGCGGATGTCTATAGCTTCTGTCATTTTGAATATTTTTTTATTGTAGTTCCTTTAAATATTGCGATGGCAAAAGTACAATATATGAAAGCATGGCTAGGAAGAATCGTTTCTAAATTATATTAAAAAGAAATTGCCGGCTTATAGTCTGTAAAATTATAATAAAAGGATGTATACAAGTTCGTATATATGTACATAATTGTATAATTTTACAACCGCCGATAAATAATACTTTGAATATGAAAATCAAGAATAGTAGACTAGAAGCATTGAAGATGTTGCTTTCGAATTTGGAATTAAGTTCTCAAGACGAGGTATTGAAAGCGCTAAATAAACAAGGTTTCAAACTGACGCAAGCCACTTTGAGCCGTGACATGAAACAACTGAAAGTGGCGAAAGCGGCCTCAACGAGTGGAAAATATATTTATGTTCTACCGAGTGAAACAACGTATAAACGTGTAACAACGTCGCGTAGAACAGTAGATGTGAGGAAGCGTAGCGGATATTTATCGATACGTTTCGCCGGGCATTTGGCTATAATAAAAACTCGACCAGGCTGCGCAACGTCGCTAGCCTACGAACTAGACAACAGTGACCTCCCAGAGATTCTTGGAACTATTGCTGGCTACGACACCGTGTTTCTGGCTACTAAAGAGGGATATAATCACCGGGAGATTCTTCGTTTGTTATCGTATGTGATTCCCGAAATTGAATCTGACAGGCAGAACGATGTGCAAAAGAGAGAAGACCACGTAAATATGTATTAGTAATGAATACCTACCGAATATTGTCAGCCTCACCCGGAGGAAAATTCGAAGAGCAGCTCGAAAGTTTGAATACTGCTCTATTGCAATTTCTCGAGGACGAGAATAAACAAAAGCTGCAATATATAAAGGTATTCTTAAGTGATATTCAAAATCAATACGAGCCTCTATTGACCAGCGAGCTATATAAAACATTTGCCAACAAAGCCCTAACTGTTGTTGGACAACCTCCACTAAATGGAAGCAAGATTAGTTTATTGATTATAACAGCCGACGAACAGCAAAAACAGCTATTACATGCCTTGCGCTTAACAGATGAAGAGGCTGGGACGGAAAATGTTTATGAACAAACTCTCCGTCTTTTTGAAATGTATATTGATGCTGCCAAAGTAGCCCGAACCAAGATGAAAACCCACCTCGTGCGCACATGGATTTATGTTGCTGACATTGACACGAATTATAGTAGTGTTGTGAAAGCCCGGAACGATATTTTCAGCAGACACGGTTTAACCCCAGAAACACATTTTATAGCATCCACAGGCATCGGCGGATATTCGGCCATACGACAGGCAAAGGTTGCAATCGACTTTCTGACATATCCAGATATTAAAGAGCACGACAAGAAATATCTTCAAGCGCTCAATCATCTTAATCCCACTCACGAATACGGCGTAGCGTTTGAACGTGGCACCCGCGTTAATCTCGGGGACGAACAGGAATATTTCATCTCCGGAACGGCAAGCATCGATAAGAATGGAAGCGTTCTGCATATCGGCGATGTGAAGGCTCAAGCTATCCGACTGCTCGACAACATCGAAGCTTTACTAAAAGACGGAGAGGCCACACTTGAAGATGTGAACTATTTCGTAATATATTTGCGCGACCCTTCCGATTATTCAATCGTAGACGAATATATGCAGAATCGTTTTCCACGAACGCCACGCGTCATTGTCTATGCAAAAATTTGCCGTCCCGAATGGCTAATCGAGATGGAATGCACGGCAACAAGAAAATACTCCTAGGGCCGCAAGCAACACAGAAATTATTCCATTTACAACCAAAATAAAACTCACGATTATGAAAAAGAAAATGTTTCTGCTAATAGCTATTCTAGCTGTGACCATTAGCTCCCACTCACAAAACAAAAAAGTGATTCTGCCCGGCAAGGGAAAACTCGACATCGAAAAGTTCGACAAGAAGATCGATTTTAAGATGAACATTTCAGACTTATCGCTAAGCGAGCTCCGCGTTTTGCGTAACGCACTCGCCGCACGACAAGGCTACATCTTCAAGAGCGCCGATCTGTATTCCATTTACCGACAAACATCATGGTATGACTCTCTGGTATACAAAAGACTCATAGCCGAAGAAAAATCGAATGGCAAATACGGATGGCAGAAAGACGGGCAATACAAGCGTTCCCAGCCAACTTATACGAAAGAGGAAATCGAGTTCATCCGTAAGATTGAAAGTCGCGAGGAACAACTCCGCAACGACAATCGGCTACCGAAAGGAGCCATCGTGAATGTGGACAATATCATTAATCCCTATCAGCTCGAAAACATTGACAAACAACTATTCAATGCCCTCGGTCGAAACGGATTTGCAATCGTCCCGAACGACAGGCTCCAACTTTTCCACTTTTACGAGAAGAACGACTACTACAACTTCCCGAGTTTCGTTACCACCGACCTCTATCTTCAGCTTTTCCATCTTTATTTCGACTCATCGTTGCGCGACATTGAAGAAAACAAGCTCAATCCAATCGTCATAAAGCTAAGTCAGCAAATGTTCGACAAGATGACCCAGATTGTGAATGACCCATCTGCCGGCAAGAGAACAAAAGCAACCGCAGCCTATTGTCAAGCATATTTTGCCATAGCTCTGGCTTTGGCGCAAGACAAAATACCCGCGGGCATAACTCAACAATACCAGCAGACGGTCAAAGAAGAAATTAAAAAAGTGAACAATTCGGAAAACGACTTCTCAAGCTATCTAGGTTACACCAATGTGGAATTTTTCTACTCGCTCTTCCGTCCACGCGGTCACTACACCCGATCCGAGAAAATCAAACGCTATTTCAAGGCGATGATGTGGTTGCAGACAGTGCCATTCATGCCCGACACCCACGACGGAGTACAACGGGCTGCACTCATTGCCAAAACCATCTGCACCGACCAAAAACTAAGAAGCGCATACAACTCGCTCTTCGAACCGATGACTTTTTTATTCGGCGAACCCGACAACATCACAATCACACAAGTTTATGAACTCATGAGGCCCATGGAGCAGAACACCGAGAAACTTTTCAAAAATGAAAAGGCCATGGACGAGCTCGCTGAAAAAATAACCCAACTCGCCAAGAAGCAAATACGCATCTTACCGAAAATCCAGAGAACCAACCCGTACAAAGTGAACTTCATGCCGCAACGTTACATGCCCGATGCAGAGGTGCTCAACGAAATGGTTGACTTTGAAAGCAAAATATCGAAAAGAAGGCTCCCAAGCGGATTAGACGTCTTCGCAGCCATCGGATGTACCGCAGCCGAGCGAATTCTAATCGACGAACTCAGCGAAAACACAAAATGGGAGAAATTCACACCAACGCTCGAAAAAATGAAAACGTGCATGGGCCAAATCAACTGGGAAAAAACCGTGGCCAACAAATGGATAAACTCCCTCGCCGAAATGAACCACGTAGCCCCGAATATGCCCTATTTCATGAAAACAAAACAATGGGAGAAGAAGAATCTCAACACATCGCTCGCATCCTGGGCCGAATTAAAGCACGACGCAATACTGTATGCCAAACAACCAATGGGAGCAGAATGCGGCTCGGGAGAAGATGTCCCAGACCCAGTGGTGAAAGGATACGTAGAACCGAATATTCGATTCTGGACAAAGGCCGTGGAACTCATCACGGCGCTCGACAAGGTCTACAAGAAATTCAACCTCACAACCGAGAAAACAACCGCAACTACCAAACGAGTTAAAGAGATGGCCGAATTTCTGCTACGGATAAGCAAGAAGGAACTCGACCCCAATGCACCGGAATTAACCGACGAAGAGTACGGGCAGATTGAAATCATCGGAGCAACATTCGAAAACATATCACTCGACCTGGTTCGCGAACCGAATGAAGAACTCAGCGGATGGGACGACGTTAGCGGAGCCGATAAATCAATCTCCGTCGTAGCCGACGTCTATACAGCCAACGCCCTGAACAATCCGCGCCATGCGATTCTATACGAAGGCGTAGGCCCGGCCTACGAAATCTACGTTGTCGTACAAATCGGCAAAGACCTCTACCTCACACGCGGAGCCGTGCTATCCTATCGCGAGTTCGAACGCCCATCCGACGAGCAACGCATGACCGACGAAGAGTGGCAGGAAAAACTCAAGAAAAACACCACTCTCGGCACACCGCAATGGATGAACGAAATAATTGTTCCGCTCAAAATCCTCCCCGAAGAAAACGAAGAGCTCTTCTACAGTTCGGGCTGCTGATTCCGAGCCGTTCACCCCTACCCCATCACAAAAAATCCTATAAGCGCTCATTCGCTTATAGGATTTTTCAAATCCGAACCGAAAAAAACACCTGCCGCCCAAGTCAGAGCCCGGCATTCTCGCCAAATCGGACGCCTAACGGATACAAGAAACTATCTGCAACGAAAATTTGTCCCCTGCGTATTTCAGAAGTGGATAAAAAACTTTTTTTTCGGCTCAAAAGTTCCCGGAGAACGGAAAAAACTCTTTTTTCGGGCCAAAAGTTCTTCGGGGGTCGAAAAAAACTTTTTTTTCAGACCAAAAGTTCCCGGAGAACGGAAAAAACTCTTTTTTCGGGCCAAAAGTTCTTCGGAGGTCGAAAAAAACTTTTTTTTCAGACCAAAAGTTCCCGGGGGACGGAAAAAACTTTTTTTTCAGGCCAAAAGTTCTTCGGAGGTCGGAAAAAACTTTTTTTCAGGCCACGCAATATGCAGGGAGCAAAAAAACTTTTTTTTCGGGCCACGCAATGTGCAGGGGTCGAAAAAAAACTTTTTCCACCGCCCAAATTATATGAAGACTCTAAAAAATCAGATTTCTCGAAGCTCTACGAACATTTGTCTGTAAAACTCGGCTTTTTTCAGAAGCGACAGAGGATAGGCCCGACTGCTGCTTGGTTGACGGTAAAGACGAACGCTTCGGCCATGAAAAATAAAAGTCGTGTAAGAGCCCATCTTTAGGTTTTTAATCGAAATATCGTAATGATTGGCAAGAGTTTGAGTTGCCAGTTGGCCCGCAGTGAGAATAGCCTTGCATTGGGGAATTTGCTCGAGTAAATGGTCAATATCAGCCTGCTCGACGATGCGCAAGTCCTTGTCGGATGCAGTTCCCTTAGTTCTTTCTATCCTCAAGGCGGTGTCGAAAATTGCAATGCGTTTTTCGAGCAGAAATTGTTTTAGTTCCTGAAGTTTATAGGTTCTCCGGGGCTGGTCGACAAAGTGATTTGGGTCGTTGAAGAATACGACTCCGAAAATTCTCCACATGTCGTTCGCGTAATTCGGATAATACCATGGCATGCACCATCTTTTCTCAGAAGGAGGAAAAGTACCCAGCATTAGCAAGGTTGAATCTCGGGGCAGCCATGGCTGAAAGGGGTGAGTTTCGATTTCCATTTTGAAATGGATTAATACATCTCTTTCGTAAGATAAACAATAACGGGCAAGTGGTCTGAATATCCGTTGAGCCACACTCCGTCCGAAGTCGTTCGCTTGAGCTCGCCGCGGTTCCTCCCATCTTCCTGGAATAAATAACTGCGATGGAATATCTGATTCTTCCAGAATTTAAGCGTTCCAAGATACTTGGCATCTGTCTTTCCAATGAGATTCGGCGAAAGAAGAATCTGGTCGAATAACGCCCATTTTCCACGATGACGTAAAGTTCCGAAACTTGCTCTAACCAGAATATTATACCATGGATTATACATGTCGCCCGACTCAACCTCGTTTTGTTCAGACTTTGCAGAAAGAACTTCTCTCACACTTTTGCTTGTCGGGTTATCATTCATATCGCCCATGATAATCACATTCATCGCCGGATTATTGTAAATAAGCGAGTCCTTAATATTTTTCACCTGCTGAGCAGCAAGCTCGCGATACTCCTGTCCCACACTTCTACTGGGCCAATGGCAAATTATAAATCCCATTTCTTCGCCCGCCATCGTTCCAGTCACGGTCAAGAAACCGCGTGTTGGGTGTGCGTTGTCTTCCGGACGCTGATAGATGTAAGGAATTAGTTTCTGACCCGTAACGGTAAATATGCGTGGGTTGTAAAGCATCGCGCAATCTATTCCGCGGAGGTCAGGCCCTTCGATATGTACATATTTATAGCCCCTTTGTGCTAACGCAGGCTGTGTAACTAAATCCGCCATGACACGTTGATTTTCAACCTCGCTAAGTCCAATTACCGCACATCCAATATTCGGCAACACATCGGTTCCCATTTCAGACAGCACCTGCGCCATGTTTTGAAGTTTACTCTTATACTTCATTTCATTCCACTGGTAAGAGCCCTCGGGTGTAAACTCATAATCGTCCTTCCCCTCATCGTGTATGTAGTCAAAAAGATTTTCCTGATTATAAAACCCAATTGCATACACCGAAAATTTCTTTTGCGCCGTTGCCGAAACTGCCAGCAGTATCATAATAACTAAAGAAAACAGTTGCCTTTTCATATCGATTGTTTTTTATGAATATTAAAGCTCGTGCTGCAAATTTCGGGAATAATTCCGATAATAGAGCATACAATTCTGTATTTTAATTCACAAACCCAGCCGTTTCTGAAAATTATTTCGTTACTTTGCGAGCAAAGTTTCAGAATCCATTAATAAATATTCATCTTATGCAGAAAAAGCTGATATTTGCCGCCATTGCACTTTGCAGTTGCTGCATTGTACGGGGTCAGATAAACACTGACGACCATTCAGAACAACCGAACACAATGGATGGGTCGGCATTTACTCTAACAGAGGCTCAATTAAATGAGAACGACCACATGAACGGCGGTGTGCTTATTTTAAACTCTCGCAGTAATGTCTATGCCTCAGAGGTAGGATTTCTTTATTCTCCTTTACGTTTTCGCTATCGTGCACTGAACCTAAAGTATAATGAAATTTACATCAACGGCACTCCGATGAACGATATGGAAAGCGGATTGTTCCACTATTCCATGGTGGGCGGTTTGAACAGGCAGACTCGCAACATTGATTTCGCCCTGCCTTTCGAAGACAGCAACTTTGCCGTACCCGGGCTTGCAGGAAGTAATAACTATGATTTCAGAGCAGGCTCGATGGCATCTGGACAACGAATAACTCTGTCGGGAGCTAACCGCAACTACACGTTGCGCGGAATGTACACTTATGCTAGCGGATTCAATAATAAAGGATGGGCCATTGCGGCTAATGTCACTTATCGTTGGGCCGACAAAGGCTATGTAGAAGGAACTTTCTATAATTCGCTTTCCTATTTCTTCGGTGTTCAAAAAAAATGGGGCGATAACCATTCTCTTAGCTTTTCAACATGGGGCAATCCAACGGAACGCGCCATGCAGGGAGCCAGCACAGATGAAGCTTATTGGTTAGCCAACAACTATCAATACAATCCCTATTGGGGATATCAAAACGGAAAGAAAAGAAATAGCAGAATAGTGAACGATTTTGCACCGTCGGCTATTCTGACATGGGATTGGAAAATAAATCCCAAAATGAAACTCACAACAAGTTTGTTTGCAAAGTATTCGATGTACAAGAGCACGAAACTGAACTATAACAACAGTGAGAATCCGCAGCCCGACTATTGGAAAAACATGCCCAGTAGTTACTATGATGTTTGGGGCACTGGCGATGCAAGATTCCGTACTCCACAAGCATATGCCGACTGGAAAGCAGCAGTTGATTGGTGGGGCAGCGAAACAAATCGGCAAATCCAATGGGACAAGCTTTATTATGCAAACCGACAGGCTGCTCTGAACGGACAAGATGCACTTTACTATGTTCAGGCAAAGCACAACGATAATTTCATGACGGCCCTATCGTCAACTCTTAGAGGAAATCTGGGAAACAATAAATTATTCAATGTTGGTTTGGTACTAGGACAAACCATCGGACGACACTATCAAACAATGGAAGATTTGCTCGGCGCAAAAAGTTTCCATAACGTGAACACTTATGCTATCGGAACCTACCCAATAAACGATCCACGTGTGCAATACGACTTGAATACAATGGGGACACAAGGCCTAGGCAAGCTGATATATGTGGGAGATAAGTTCGGTTATGACTATAACATAAACGTTCGCCGCGGAACTCTTTGGGGCAATTATATTCAAA
Organism: Prevotella micans F0438; assembly: GCF_000243035.1. Lineage (NCBI taxonomy): Bacteria > Pseudomonadati > Bacteroidota > Bacteroidia > Bacteroidales > Prevotellaceae > Prevotella > Prevotella micans. Next base: position 106,156 of record NZ_JH594521.1, on the reverse strand, counting down.
ACCTCGGCAGAATTTATTTCATGATTGCTGCTAAAGTTGGCTACGACGATATGTATAGACACGGACACATGCGCAATGGAATGTTTGCCGACAATTCTTTCGGTAAGAGTAAGCACGCTGGATTCCTCACGGGTGGAGGTAAACTCAGAGGAACTTGGAATATCGGACGAGGTAATGCTCTTTCGCTCGGCGCTGGATATGAATATCGGGCTCCAAGCGCAAATACAGCTTTTATTTCTCCTGAAATGAATAACGACTTTGTGCTCAATCTGCATAACGAGCGTATTTTCTCCAGCGAAGCCAGCTACCAATATTCCAATAGTTGGATAAGTGCCAATCTGAGTACCTACTATAACCATCTCACTCACATCACAGAATGGCAGAACTTCTATTTTGATGATGGCAACTCATTCACTTACGTGAGCATGACCGGCATTGAAAAAGACATTTATGGAGTTGAACTTGGACTCGATTTCAAACTCACGAATTATCTCAACTTCAAAATGCTCGGAGCATGGAATGAAGCCAAGAATCTCAACAATGCCGACGTGATATACATGAACTCCACAAAGAGTACTCTGCATCAGGATGTCGTATATAATAAAGGTATGCGCGAATCTGGCACTCCACTCTCCACATACAGTGCCATACTCAGCTATAATAGGCGCGGTTGGTTCATTGATTTGGCTGGAAACTATTACGACCGTATCTATCTCTCCTATGCTCCGAATCTTCGCTACGGACAAACATTGCGAACGATGGGAACCCAATATGGAGGAATGGATTCTCAGGGCAACTACACCCCGCATCCACAAACCAAAGGAAAGGGTGGATTCATGCTCGACTTTTCCATAGGTAAGAACATTTATTTGAGTCATGGTCGATTGTCGATAAACCTCACCATTGTAAATCTACTCAACAACAGAACTATCGTTAGCGGAGGCTACGAAATGAGCCGAAGCAGCTACACCGTGAATCAGTCTACCGGACAAACCACAGCTCGCGCAATGGATTTCTATCGTAACCCCAAGAAATATTACGTGAATGGAATCAACGGCATACTGAATATATCCTACAAATTCTAACTAAATCGAAAGAGTAATTATAATGAAAGCAAAGTATATATTAATGATGGTTGCCGGTGCAGTTCTGGCGTCGTGCATGGGTAATAGCTATACCGAAATCGACGAGAACGGCCCAATCCCCTACGGAAATAACAACATCACCGAGAGTAAAGTTATCACCATAGCCAAGCTCAAAGATATGTTTGCAACGGAGATTGAAACCGACTATCGTCTCGGAGTAAGCTATCGACAAGTAACCGATTCGCTCCAAATCAAAGGCATTGTCACTAGTTCCGACGCGCAAGGCAACATCTACAACGAAATTGCCATTGAAGATAACACCGGAGCAATCATAGTATCAGTGGCCCAAAACGGATTATATGGCGCGCTACCCGTTGGGACAGAAATCCTACTTGATTTAAAAGACCTCTACGTGGGCAACTACGGACTGCAAGCCGAGATAGGAGTTCCGACAATGAATCAGAAAGGACTCTCTTCCATCGGTCGAATCAAACGCGCCACCTGGGAGCAACACTATAAGATTCTCTCCACCGGCAATAAGGTTGTGCCGACAGTTTTTGCCACAGGTACGAACCCCACCACTTGGGACATCGAAAAAGACGGCGGTAAGCTCGGAGTCATTCGCAACGTCAGCTTCAGAAGTAACGACACAAAAGGAGTAGACTCAACATATGCCAATGCTAATGGAGGAGCAGGAAACGTGAGCTGGACCCTCAACGAGCAAGACGCCAAGAAAGTGATTGTCTACAACAGCAACTACGCCGATTTTGCAAATGCCAAGATTCCAACAGGGAAGGTCGACATAACCGGTATATTCAAACGATTCAACGACCAATGGGAAATTATTATCCGTACCCTAGACGACGTTCAACCCACCTCGGTTAACCCATTTGCCGGAGTGGCAGGAACAGGCGAAGGCACTGCAGCATCGCCCTTCGATGTGACGCGAGCTATCAGCATGATTACGACGGGTAAATTCTCGGCAGACAAGGAATATTATATCTCCGGAACAATTTCCCAAATCGAATCCGTGTCGACACAATACGGCAACGCAAACTATTTCATCTCCGACGACGGCACAACCGCCAACCAGCTGAAAGTATTCCGCGGAAAATATCTCAACGGCAACAAATTCACTGCAGCCAATCAAATCAGCGAAGGAAAGAAAGTGGTCATTCAAGGAAAGCTCACCCTCTACAACGGCACCCCTCAAGTGGCCAAAGACAGTAAGATTATCTCTATCAATTAATAAATACATAAACAGATGAAACAATTAATTTATTCAATGATAGCCCTAGCCATATCGGCTTCAGCTTTCACCTTAACAAGTTGCGAAGACGTTCCGGCACCCTACAATAAACCCGATAACAACCCCACTAAGCCAGTCGACTTGAACACTGAAGCAACAGCATTTACCGTTGCAGAAGCCGTTCAGAAAATCAATGAAAACGGTGGGAAAGCGCTCAGCGGCGAGGCCTATGTCAAAGGAATCATCTCCGAAGTGGTATCGTATAACGATACATACAAGAGCATCACGTATTACATCTCAGACAACGGAACCGATAAGACACTCAAAATCTACTCCGGAAAAGGACTTAATGGAGCCGACTTCGCCTCTAAAGCCGACCTCGAAGCAGGCAAAACCGTAGTAGTGAAAGGCATTCTCAAATCCTACACAAACAAAGATGGAAGCAAGACAAGCGAGATGGACAAAGGCAGCAAGATAATTTCCATAACCGGCGGAACCACTCCGCCTCCGGCAAATGAAATTCTCAAAGCCACTTTCGCTAGCTCTGAAGATGGCTTCACAATCAACAACATCAACTTACCGACAGAGCTCAAACAAATCTGGGCCCATGATAAGAAAGGATATATGAGAGCCTCCGCATTCAACAAGAATAAATATGCAGCTCAAAGCCGTCTCATATCGCCCGAGTTCAGTCTCGCCGGCCGAACAGCAGCAACCCTCACCTTCAAGCACGCCGGCCGATTTTTCGTAACCGCTGCCGACGAATGGAAGGTACAAGTATCGACTGACGGAACAACCTGGACCGACCTTCAAGTATCGGCCTATCCGACAGGGAACGACTGGAATTTCGTAGACGCTACGTGCGATCTCACCGCCTATGTCGGACAAGCTAAAGTTCAAATAGCATTCCTCTACATAAGCACCACCGCAAGTGCTTCTACATGGGAAGTCAAAGACGTACTCATCAAGTAAAAGAAAAGGAAACCTTTGCAACCTACGGATTTATCCGTACTTTTGCAACCGTCGGTTGGCCGGAATACTCACCGCCGCAGACAATTTCCCGATTTTATTAACAACAACATAAACATCAAAAATGAAAAAAGGTATTCATCCAGAAAACTATCGTCCCGTCGTATTCAAGGATATGTCCAACGGCGATATGTTCCTATCAAAGTCTACATGCAAAACAAACGACACTGTAGAATTTGAAGGCGAAACTTACCCAGTGGTAAAAATCGAAATCTCAAGCTCCTCTCACCCGTTCTACACCGGTAAGAGCAAGCTTGTCGACACAGCCGGTCGCGTAGACCGATTCATGAACCGTTACGGTAAGCTGAATAAATAATAAATAATCCCCCTCCCCCTCGAAGTGCGGGCAAGCGTAGTTGCATATACGTTTGTCCGCACTTCTTTTATTGCCGCTTTTATTGCCGCCGCACTCTATGACTATGCTAGTTCGGTTTAAATAGAGAATCCCACTCGGGCGGAACGACCGCATGTAGGGACAGACCCCGTGTCTGTCCGAGCCCCATGCCAATTCGGTCTACCGACCGCATAACATATTTCGTCCTTTCGCGTCAGGGCTCGGACAGACACGGGGTCTGTCCCTACATGCGGGCTAATGCCCGAATTGGCAGGGGTGCGGACAGACACAGAGGCCGTCCCTACATGCGGGCTAATGCCCGTTTCGGATTCATTTTTTCTTATGCCGACCTCACGCTGCACTCTAACAAAGACTTTTCAGGAGAGTGCGATTGTGCGACTGAGCATAATCCATTGATTTCATCTCGGTACGAGCTTGCGCGAGCCTTGCCGGCGATATGTTTGCGTCGGTCTCAATATCGAAACGCGCATAAAATACTCTGGCCGGCTGTTTCCGAGGGCGTTTTATCTGAAACAATATCGTCACCGGCACTTAAAACTTATTTTTTATTCTGGCGACAGCGTCGCTATGACTTAAAATTTATTTTCTACTCTGGCGACAGCGTCGCTGACACTTAAAACTTATTTTTTGCTCTGGCGACAGCGTCGCCGACACTTAAAAATTATTTTATGTTAAGGCGACGATGTCGCCTTAACATATATTTTATTTACACTATCAGCGACAGCGTCGCCTTAACTTATATTTCATTTTAACTGCTGGCGACATCATCGCCTTAACATAAAATAATTTTTAAGTGCTGGCGACGATATCGCCTTAACTAATATTTTATTTTCACCATCGGCGACGATGTCGCTAAGGATATAAATATGTTTTAAATCCTAGTGACGATATCGCTGGAGCAAAAAATAAATTTTAAGTGTTAGCGACGGTATCGCTAAAGGAAAAAATAAGTTTTAAGTGCCGGCGACGATATTGTTTCAGATAAAATGCCCTCGTACACAGCCGGCCAGAGTATTTTATGCGCGTTTCGATATTGAGACCGACGCAAACATATCGCCGGCAAGGCTCGCGCAAGCTCGTACCGAGATGAAATCAATGGATTATGCTCTGCCACCCCCTATAACAGGGCTTGATGTGCGGTAATTATCTTAAAAACCGGGGTCGCGTAGTGAATCATTGCGTGCAAATAAAAAAGAATATCTCCTGCACGAGGAGATATTCTTTTGATAAGGATGAGGAATGAGGGGTGATGGGTGATGAGGGGTGGAGAGGAAATCGTTCTATTGTAAGACATCCGAAAGGGAAGTTGTACTTGTTGCTGTCCTGGCGCCGACGATGGGGAACAAAGACCTGCAGACTTCCGCTCGGAGAGATGGTGAACGCTAGAAAGTGTAGCGGAGACCGATTTGACCGCGCCAACGACTGTAGTAATCGCTGTAGTTGCGGGCCACGTGGGTGCCGTCGAAATGGAAGAAGCCGCCGCCGTCGTAGCTGAACGGACTGTAGTAAACGTTGAATGCGTCGCCATAAGTGTGGCCCCAGTTCTTGTTGAGCAGGTTGCCGAGGTTGATTATGTCGAGACTCAACTCAATGGCGTGGGTTTCGCGCCCTACGCGGAAGTTGTATTTCTGTGCCAGGTGGACGTCGAAGTGATGTTCGAAGGCCAGGTTGTCGGCAAATCGTTTGAAATATTCTCCGCGATGCTTGCGCATGTAGGAGTCGCCGGCAATCCATCTTTTGAGCAGTGTACGTTGTTGGTCTTCGGTTAAGGTTCCGTGGAATCCGGGGCCGAGCACCTGGGTTATGAGCGGATAGGTTTCCTGGCGATTGTCGACTGCGGTTGGTGTGAATCGCATCTGGTCGATTTGCTGGTCGGTGGGTATCCACATAAGGTCGTTAGAGATGGCACCGTCGCCGTTCATATCGCCATACATTTCCATGACGTATGCCGAGCCGCTTCGTCCTTGATAGATTATTCCGACGGTTGTTTGCCAATGTCCGTAATGTGCCCGGTAGTATGCGCTGGCTTGTAGTCGGTGTGGCACATTGAATGCGCTGAAGCCGAGTTCCGGTTCGTTGGGGTCGATGTGGGTTGCGTTGTACATCCAGTTGCTTCCGGCCACGTGCGATGTTCCGCTGTTGATGCTCATGGAGCGTGTCCAGGTGTAGCTTGCCATGAGGTCGAGTCCGAAAGCGAAATGTTTTTCGGCTTTGAGTGATAGGTTCACGGTGTAGCCTTTGTTTGTGTTGCAGAGTTCGTAAACGTTGGCGTAGGGTGTGTTGTTTGTAACGCGTTCGAACATCGGTCGGTTATCCCAAACATATCCTGTTAGTTCGCCAAAGGTTCGGCCTGTTCGGTCGTAGGCGAGGTTCTTGTAATATACGTCGTTGAGTGTTTTGGAGTATATGGCTTCGGCCGTCCAATCGATATCGAGGGCCTTGAAGTCGAACCCGAGGTTGAATTTGACGGTTTGGGCGAACCGGAAGTCGTTCTGGAACACATTGATTTCTTGATTACCGGTGGATGCCTTGAGCTTGTTTGCGTTGGCGAGCTGGTTGTCTGGGTCGAGGAGCATTTCGAGTCCTTTCGGCTGGTTAACGGAGTAGGTTGACATTTGTACGCCTGTTTTGGAGAAGTTGTTGCTCATCCATACGTAGGGAATTCTACCGCTAAACACCCCCATTCCTCCGCGGAGAATATAGCGTCGGTTCTTTGCTATGTCCCATCTGAATCCGGCTCGCGGACTGAGAATCGGTGTGCTCGATAATTTGTGGTCGGTTTTCACTCCCCATCCGTGCTGTTCAGCGTATTGATTGAAACCTGTATTGGCTGTTGGAGTGTCGAAGAAGAGTGGAATTTCCATTCGTAGCCCGTAGGTTAGTTGGAAGGATGTTGTGATGTCCCACTTATCTTGCGCATAGAATCCGAGCTGTCCGGCTGCAAATGGACTCTTCCATCTGGGGTCGCCAGTGACGTCGACGTTGGCCATTCCGAATCTGTAGCGTTGAAAATAGTTGTAGTTCGGGTCTACGGTGCCGGCCATATAGTCGTCGTAGTATTTGTTGAAGTGCGCCAGGTCGGCAAACTCATAGCTTCCGTTGATGTCCTGAATGAAGAGGTTGGCAAATTTATAGAACTCGTTGTGGGTTCCGAAGGTGAAAGTATGGTTGCCGCGGAACCATGTGACATTGTCTTCGACGGTGAAGATATCCTGGTCTAGCGAGTTTGCCATCGATGAGCGTTCGTTTCCGATATTCACCGTTCCGCCGGTGACTTGCACCGAAATCATCGGGAATGGCGATGCCACATCACGTTTGTCGCGCACTCTCACATAGCTTGCACGGGCCTCGTTGCTCACCAGTGGCGACAGTCGGCTCTGTAGTTCGGCCGTAAAGGAGTTGGTTATGTTTTTGAAGGGGTAATAATAATGGTTATCGTTCACGGACGAGGCTCCGCTAACGTTGTTGAGTTGCTTGGCGTTGACGAGACTCCATCGGAACGAGAATTTATTGAAGTCGTTAATGTTCCAGTCTATTTTCGCGCCGAACTTATTACTCCGGGTGTAGATTTCGGGGTTGTCGAACGCGCCATTATATTGAAGACCTTGCTTATTAGCCATCGTCTTAATTTTTTGCAGAACATCATCAGCCTCATCGGCATTCACCCGCGAACCCTCACTGCGATATCCGTTGAGGTTGGGATATTGCTTGTCGGCTTTCTCATAGTTCACGAAGAAGAACAGCTTGTCCTTTATAATCGGTCCACCCAGAGTTATCCCCCATTGCGATTCACTCTGTTCCATATAGCGCGGGGCCAATCCGCGACCGTCGGCATAGGGATAGTGTCGGCCTATTAGATTGTGATTATTCCCGAAGCCGTACACGCTTCCGTGAAAATTGTTGGTTCCCGAACGAGTGATGGCGTTTATCGCACCTCCCGTGAAACCGCTTTGTCGCACATCAAAAGGCGCCACATTCACCTGAATCTGCTCGATAGTTTCCATCGATACGGGTTGTGCTCCGGCTTGTCCGCCATTCGATCCGCCCGACGCTAGTCCGAACACGTCGTTATTCATCGCACCGTCAATCATGAATGAGTTGTAGCGATTATTTGCACCTGCAAACGACATAGCCCCCGAGTTCGACGTTGTCAGCTGCGGATTCAACCTCGCCACGTCAGCTATTCCGTGCGTTATACTGGGCATTTCGGCAATCTGTCGTGCATTAAGACTTTGTGCTGCGCCGGTTTTGGTGGCGTTGAGACTGGCATTCCCCGTCACTACTATTTCTTGTAGTTCACGGGCGTCGTCTTCCATCGCACACGAAAGGTCTTCCACCTCACCCAGCTTTAGGTCTATTCGGTTGAAGGTTTTGGTGCGTTGCCCAACATAGGAAATCTCTACCTTGTAGGGCCCGCCCACTCGCATGCCTTGGATGGTGAACCTACCATCAATGTTGGTCACAGCACGATAGATGGTACCCGATGGTTCGTGAACGGCCTTAACCGATGCACCAATCACCTCTTCTCCGCGTGAGGTTACTTTTCCGCTGATGCCCGATGTTGTAACCTGGGCCATCATTGAGGTTGCAGTGAAAACAAACATTGCAACCAAAAGGATTAATTTTCTGTACATAGTTTGAATTGTTTACGTGTATGCAAATTTAATTAGTTATTAGCCCTTACTCCAAAGCACCGGTGACTCCAGAATTGGATGACTAACTGCGCGAAACGGTTGTACCCGATTCGCTGAGCGACATTTCTACGAAGCGAGAATTCGGATTGGGCGATTCGGCAGTAAGCGTTTTGCGTATGCGAAGGGCGGCATCTGGATCTTTGGCTATCATATAGAGATAGCCGCCGCCACCCGCTCCGGGGAGTTTATAACCCAGACAAAGGTCGTCGACGAGCTGGGTTAGGAAAGAAACTTCAGGCGGATTGGTACCCGAGTCGAGCTTTTGATTCTGCTGCCATGTTCTTCTGACTAACTGACCTAGGGAGATAAAATTACCACGCAAGATTGTGTCGTACATATTGAGCGCGTGGATTTTCATTTCGCGTAACAGCTCCAGTTCATCGTGCTCGTTGAGGAACATCCGTCGCACAATTTCGGATAGAATAGTTTTTGCTGTTCGGGTTATTCCGGTGTAGTAAAGCAGATGACAAGGTTTGTAATCGGGATGTGTGAAAAGATTGGCGGGCATCCATCTGGTCGACGGACTTTGGTTGAGCCCAGGTTGAGTTTGGAGGAGCTTCACTCCACCAAATAGACCGCCAAACTGGTCTTGCCATCCTCCTCCGGTAGTTAGGAGTTGTTCGAGCATAAGAGTTCGTCTACCAATTTCGTTCTTATCCCATCCCAGTTTGCAGAAGTCAGATAGTGCGCTGAGCACGGTTGCAGCTAGGATGCTGCTTGTGCCGAGTCCAGAGCCGGCCGGTATAGCCGAAAGTAGAGTTATTTCGATTCCTCCACCAAAGTGCTCGAGCTGTTGCTTTAGGCTGCCGAAATCTTCGGCGCAATAATACGGCATGAATCCGGCTAATGCTAGAGCAGCTTTGGGGATAGAGAACGGGCTACCTACCTTATTGAACTGCGAGAGTTCGGTGTAGGTTCGCACTGTTTCGATGGCTCCGAGGTCAATGCTTCGGAGAGTTATGACGGGAGCTTCTGAGGTTTTGATATAGGTTTGAATAGGAGGTTGCCCATTAAGCTCGATTGCCATGTTGATTACGTTCCCACCTTCAATGAGGCAGTGAGGAGGAGTGTCTGTCCATCCGCCTGCGAGGTCAATTCTAACAGGACTTCGTCCCCAAACAATTTGGTCATCGTAAACGGCTTTAACAGGAAATTGCGGGGTTGTAAGAGTGGCAGAGGTTAGAGCATCGGCTAGCAGCTCGAAGGCTCGACTTTCATATTTCTGGGCTTCTTTCCCACTGGATATTTCACTTCTAAACATAGCGTCGCCGATGCGATTCATAAGAGGAGCGTCGACAGATATTGGCACAGGCATAGGCAAATTGGACTCTCTGAATGCTCGAGCGGCATCAGCGAGATCGAGCTGATAGAACACACTGTGTTCGTAATTCGCGGCAAGGGTCTGCCAGTTGAGTTCCCGGAATGATTTACGTTGAGCGAAGAGTCGTTTGAGGTTGGCTCGGACTGAAATTTGCTCAGCTGAAATGTATTCGCGAGCTTTTTTCCTCCCTCGGCTCATGTATAGGTCGAGCTTTTCGAAGTTAGGGAATACAGGGAATATTGGTGCGAACTGTTCGTGTCCGGCGAAAGTATCGTTGTATTTATATTCCCGCAATGCATAGGCTTCGTCATCAATCGGAACGATATCGATACACTGTCCGGGCACAAGTTCAACGCGCCAATCATTGTGCGGTATACCAGTGAGAATGTTGTTCCGGGTGATTTTCCATCGGTTGCTAATACAGCTGTTTTCAACCCAGATGTTTTCATTTTGATCTGTGAATCGGATTTTCGTAAGCGAATTTTGTACAAAAATGCTGGGCTGCGGCTTGAGCGAGTGATGCATGATTCGTCGCTGGTCGTTAACGAGATTCTGAATGGCTACGGTCGAAAAAAGGAGCTCGTGCGAGGTTCCAAAATGATAAAACTCACCCCCTGGAAGTGGGAGTATGGCCACAGTGAGGGCCGATATTTCTTTGTCAACTTGCGATGGCGAGTCACCTAGACAGCATCCAAAAGTCCCATATAGATCGTATTTTCTCATTTCCCCATCACCTAAGGAACTCCGTTCTATAAGTAAACTCACGGCTTTGTCGCTTAGTATCCACACGCCGATGTCGGTTAGATAGTAATGGCTTTTCTGAAGCTGTCCGAGTTGCTCAATCTTGGGCTTTTGGAGCATACATTCGAGTCGGTCGGGCGAATCGCGTCGCGATACGAACACGCCATGATTCTTTGCGATTTCAGGGCCGAGCCATAAGCCATAGCACACTACGTCGACCTCGGGAATGGTTTCGAGCTGTTCGGTTGCGCGAATCAGTACGTCACCACTCACTATCATCGTGTGCAATGAATCAGGAGCAGTCTCCATTATTCTTTGATAAAGCGGAATCTGTAGGGAGAGTAAATCTTGCGAAAGACGTTGCCCGATTCCCCATCTGAACACCGGAATGGGTGTGAGAATCTTCCCCGAGGGGGCATAGGCAGGCAGACGTCGACTTTGTCCGCCAGCATGCAGTAGCAATCTCTTTTCACGCCCAAGCCATTTCTCGAAGTCTTCACATCTGTCAGTCTCGGCCTTATAGGCTTGTTTTAACAGCCATGCGGTTCCACCTCCCGAACCAAGCTTCTGGTCAACGGGGTCACTAGTGCAAAACCATTCGTCACGTGGATTGTTCGTAATGTCGTGAAAACTATCAACAAGATTTTGGGGTAGAGATAAAAGCTTTTTCATCTATAGGTTGTCTTGGTTCGATGCAAAATTAAATAGTTCCATTCGTTAATTTTGCATGCAAAAAAATAATCTAGCAATGAACAATAACGATTCGCTCTTCAAGAAAAATGGTGTGAGTTTCCTGCTTCCTTTCATCATGATTACAACCTGTTTTGCCATGTGGGGATTTGCAAACGATGTGACTAATCCGATGGTGGCGTCATTCGGAAAGATTTTCCAAATCAGCAAGTTCGAAAGTAGCTTCGTGCAAGTGGCATTCTATCTGGGTTACTTTGTGATGGCATTTCCGGCCGCTCTTTTCATCCAGCGTTATTCGTTCAAAAGTGGAGTTTTACTAGGACTGACACTTTATGCTGTAGGGGCGCTTGCATTTATTCCAGCCAAGATGAGCGGAATGTTCATTGCCTTCTTGCCGGCTTATTTCATCATGACCTGCGGATTATCGTTTCTCGAAACAAGTTGCAATCCCTACATATATTCCATGGGAAGCGACGACACAGCTACACGTCGACTGAACTTCGCCCAGGCTTTCAATCCTCTCGGAGCAATAACCGGCGCATGGATTGCGCTCACATATGTATCAGCCAGTCTGCATCCAGCTGACAGCAAGACTCGGGGTAACTTAATGAATTCGGTACCAGAACAATTCGAAGCTATCAAAACACACGATTTAGATATCCTAGTTCAACCTTATCTATATGTAGGAATAGTTGTGCTTTTGCTGTTACTCATAATCTGGCGAACAACTATGCCAAAGGCGGGTGACACCGGAAAGAGTAAAAGCCTATGGCTAGCCATCAAGCAATTAGCGCATGAATCTAACTATCGTAAAGGAGTGATAGCGCAGTTTTTCTATGTGGGTGCTCAAACAGTTTGCTGGTCCTACATCATGTACTACGGGCACCATGTTTTCCATGAGCTCGAGGGCATGAGCGAACAAGTTGCCCAACAAATCACAACTTACTATTATCTGAGTGCGCTGGTTCTTTTCGCCATCGGAAGATTCGTTTGTACTTATTTCATGCGATTCATTAAGCCCGGAAAACTATTAGCATTGCTTGCACTGGCAGCTTTGATGTGTTTGGCAGGGGTGATATTCGTAGATGGACGAATTGGATTGTGGTGCCTTGTAGCCGTTAGCGGTTGTATGAGTTTGATGTTTCCAACTATCTACGGTATTGCGCTAAGAGGTTTGAAAGACAATGTGAAATTTGGCGGTGCCGGTTTAGTTATGAGTATCCTTGGTGGTAGTGTGATTCCTCCGGTCCAGGCGGCAATAATCGACATTCACAGCGAGGTTCTGGGTTTATCGTCGATCAATGCTTCGTTTATAGTCCCAGTTGTTTGCTTCTGCGTCGTGACCTGGTATGGTTTAAGCACGAATGAGAAAGTATAAGCTCTATAAGTTTTAAGTATATTGCAGAGAGTCACTTATATCGAACAGCGATAATATTTTATTACTTTTGCATGACTTTCGCAACACAATAACAACATATACATAATGAAGATTTCATACAGATGGTTGAAGGAATATGTAGACTTCGACCTAACTCCGCACGAAACTGCAAAAGCACTGACTTCGATCGGACTCGAAGTGGGAATGCTTGAAGAGGTTGAAACCGTCCGAGGCGGATTGAAAGGACTTTTCGTGGGCAAAGTGCTGACCTGTGAACCACTTCCGAATTCCGATCATCTACACATCACAACCGTTGACCTAGGACGACCAGAACCACAACAAATTGTTTGTGGAGCGCCGAATGTGAAAGCTGGACAAAAAGTCATTGTAGCCGATTTGGGCTGCGTGCTATACAAAGGCAACGAGACATTCATCATTAAGAAGAGCAAACTGCGGGGTATAGATAGCTTCGGAATGATTTGCGCCGAAGATGAAATCGGAGTGGGCACATCGCACGACGGAATAATTATTCTGCCCGATAATGCACGGATTGGGATGCCAGCCGCCGAATATTATAAGGTTGAGAACGATTGGGTTTTCGATATCGACATTACCCCCAATCGCGCCGATGCGCTTAGTCACTACGGAGTGGCGCGCGACCTTCACGCATGGCTTATTCAAAATGGTCATAAAACTAATTTGCATCGCCCCAGTTGCGATAAATTCAAGATAGACAATCATGACCTGCCCATCGAAGTGAAAATAAAAAATACCGATGCCTGCCGTCGATACGCTTGCTTGAGTATAACAGACTGCGAGGTAAAGGAGAGTCCGCAATGGCTCAAAAACAAACTATCAATAGTGGGACTACGTCCGATTAATAATATCGTTGATATAACAAACTATATCATGCTAGCATACGGTCAGCCGATGCACTGTTTTGACGCAGATATGGTGATAGGGAATCGTATCATTGTGCGCGATAAAAACGAAGGTAGACAGTTCGTAACTCTCGACGGCACTGAACACACGCTCGGCGAGCATGATCTTGCCATCTGCAATGACGAGGAACCGATGTGCATTGCCGGAGTGTTTGGTGGGAAAGGTAGTGGAACCTACGATACTACACGCAATGTTGTTTTAGAAAGTGCATATTTCCATCCTACATGGATTCGTAAAAGCTCTCGACGACATGGATTGTCGACCGATGCCAGCTTCCGATTCGAACGTGGAATCGATCCCACCGGAATTATTTACGCCCTGAAACAGGCCGCGATTCTTTGCAAAGAACTTGCAGGCGGAAAGATTAGCATGGAGATATGCGACGAATATCCTACCAGGATGGACGATTTCTCCGTGAGACTGAATTATGAATATTGCGACCGACTAATTGGAAAACAACTTGGCGCCGAAACGATAAAGAACATCATAACAGCCCTCGAAATGCGAATTGAAAAAGAAGACGAGCTGGGTATAGACCTCGTTGTACCGGCTTATCGTGTGGATGTTCAACGGCCGTGCGACGTAGTTGAAGAGATTCTACGAATCTATGGCTACAACAATATTGAAATTCCAACCTCATTAAAATCAGCTCTCATTGTTGCCGGCGACACCGACCGTAATCATAGTCGTCAGCAAATAATCAGTGAACAATTGGTAGGCGAAGGCTTCAATGAGATTCTAAATAACTCGCTAACAATGGCAGCCTACTATGATAGCGATTTACTAAACTCCTATCCGGCCATAAAAACCGTTCGAGTAATGAATCCGCTATCGACCGACCTCGGAGTGATGCGCCAAACACTGCTCTTCGGTGGACTGGAAAGCATTCGCAGAAATGTTAATAGGAAAGCACAAAACCTTCGCTTCTTCGAGTTCGGAAACACATATCTATACGAGTCCGAAAAGCGCAAAGAAGATAATCTGGCCAAGGCCTACACGCAGCAACGTAGATTAGGCTTGTGGATAACCGGCAAACGCGTCCAAAGTTCGTGGGCCCATCCCGACGAAGAAAGTTCGTTCTACGAGTTGAAAGCCTATGTTGAAAATATTCTTGCACGACTCGGATTGAAGTTGAGCGTACTCGTTGCTGAAAGGTCGGATAACAATATTTTCGAAAGCGGTCTTGTGCTCAACGACAAAAACTCCAAAACAATAGCCGAACTTGGCACTCTCAACATCCAACTCCTTACACGGCTCGATATTTCGCAAGCCGTCTTCTACGCCGAACTACACTGGGATACCATAATGAAAGCCATACGTAAGAATCAACTTCAGTTCACCGAGATTCCGAAATATCCCGCCGTAAGTCGTGATCTCGCTCTGCTTGTCGACAAAGCCGTGGAGTTCGCACAGATTGAGCAAATTGCCCGCGAAACCGAGAAGAAGAATCTCAGGAAGGTTGAACTTTTCGACGTTTACGAGGGAAAGAAACTCCCCGTCGGAAAGAAAAGCTATGCCATTAATTTTATCCTTCAGGACGACGCACAAACACTCACCGACAAGGCTATCGAGTCCATAATGCACAAATTAATTAAAAACATAACCAATAAACTCGGAGCCGAACTCCGATAAACAATTCAAACAATAACAATGGGAAGAGCATTTGAATATCGCAAAGCTGCAAAGCTCAAAAGATGGGGTCACATGGCCCGTACATTCACCAAACTGGGAAAAGAAATCGCAATAGCAGTAAAAGCTGGCGGGCCGGAACCCGAAAATAATCCCCGTCTGCGAGCCATCATCGCAACCTGCAAGCGCGAAAACATGCCTAAGGATAATATTCAGCGGGCTATCAAAAATGCGATGGGAAAAGATCAAAGCGAATACAAAGAAGTAACCTACGAAGGCTACGGCCCGCACGGGATTGCCGTATTTGTTGAAACACTCACCGACAATACAACCCGTACCGTGGGCGATGTACGCTCGGTGTTCAACAAATTCAACGGTAATCTGGGTACCCAGGGTTCGCTCAGCTTTCTGTTCGACCACAAGGCCGTGTTTACTTTCAAAAAGAAAGACGGAATTGACATGGATGAAATAATCCTCGAGCTTATTGACTATGGGGTGGATGATGAGTTCGATGTCGATAACGAGGAGGGTGAAGTAACTATCTACGGTGAACCCACCAGCTTTGGAGAGATACAGAAACATCTTGAAGACAACGGCTTCGAAATAACATCGGCCGAGTTCACCCGCATTCCGAACGATCTCAAGGATG
The DNA here is from genome assembly GCF_000243035.1 of Prevotella micans F0438. Classification (NCBI taxonomy): domain Bacteria; kingdom Pseudomonadati; phylum Bacteroidota; class Bacteroidia; order Bacteroidales; family Prevotellaceae; genus Prevotella; species Prevotella micans. The sequence goes on along the minus strand of NZ_JH594521.1, from coordinate 90,394 downwards.
TCGACGCCGAAGAGCGCGAAACAATTGATAAGATGGTTGAACGTTTGGAAGATTTCGACGATGTGCAGAATGTTTACACCAACATGAAGCCAGCCGAAGAATAATTCTCTTTCGATATATTATGTAAAGCTCCGAGAACTGTTTGGTTCTCGGAGCTTTTTCATACGCACTAATCTTCAGCCTGACTAATCTCGCTATCTCTACATGCCAATCCCTACATCCCTCGGATTAGCTATAAACTCGAGGCTGACACCAGTCAACGGATGGACGAAAGAAAGATGCGAAGCGTGGAGATAGAGGCGGCATGCAGGCGAACCGTAGAGAGCATCGCCGAGAATAGGAACACCAAGGCCTGCGGGATGAGCGCTGTGCACACGAAGCTGATGGGTGCGACCGGTGATAGGATGGAACTCAACTTCTACGGCGAGAGGATGGCTGCGGTCTGAAGTGTGGATTTTCTCCTTTATTATATAGTGCGTAACGGCGGGGCGTCCCTTGGCAAAATCAACAACCTGTCGAGGTCGGTCAAGAGGATCGGGACGGATGGGCAGCTCTATCATTCCCTCGCGCGGAATAGGGCGAGCGAGTAACTCTAGAGGCAACAGAGCTGTATAGGTTTTCTCCACACTTCGACAGGCAAACTGTTGTTGCAACGCACGATAGACATCTAGCGAGCGCGCAACAACGAGCAGTCCGCTGGTTGCCATGTCGAGCCTGTGAACAACAAGCGGTTCTTCTTCGGGCCGACGCTTACGTAGAAGATTGTAAACCGACTCCCGATTGCTTCGACCAGGCACACTGAGCATACCCGAGGGCTTATTTACAACCGTAATCCACGCATCTTCATATACAATCGCCAGCTCTCCAGAGGATGCCTGCTCCAGAGGATTAGGTTCAACATCAAGACCACGAAGCATCCAATCAAGAATAGGCTTGCATTTTCCGCTGCATGCCCCGTAGAATTGTCCGTGTCGCCGCAGTTCGGTCATAGGTGCATCACTCCACCAAAAGGTTGTCATCTCTATGGGGCGCATATTATGTTCGAAAGCATATTGCAACAGCTTTGGCTCGCAACATTCGCCTGCTCCGGATGGAGGAGTGAGTGTACCGGCCGAGAGCCTGGTAGACGAGGCATTCCGAAGCATGTAGTCGCTGAAGATATCGATGAGCGACTTCTTCTCACCGCGGGCATTCAGGAAAACGAACTGTGAAAAGAGCCATTGTTGCAAACGGTCGGACTTGAGCTTGCGCTCCCTTCTCAACTCGGTAATCTGCCCTTCGAACTGCCTAACCAGCTGTTCGGCTGCACCCACGCGAGCAGCTCGACTGGCCACAGCTCTCCGCACTTCGGCTTTCATGAACTGGCTTTCGCGAATCATCTCCCGACGGTCGTGTTCAGAGAGAGTAATTTTATTCCTGCGTAGGTCGCGCTGCGCCTTGGCCGACCGCATCTCAAATCGCTTTTGCTCCACAAGTCTGTCGGCCTCGCTACGTTCGATGTCCAGTCTGTTCACTGCATGACGATAATCGGCGCACTGCTCTATCCGACTAATCTCCGCGCCCATCTCACTAATCTCAGCCTCATGTGTCTTGAAATATCCATCTGGCTGAAGATAATCTACCACCGCCGGTACGAAATCATCCGCCGCTCCTTCCAATTGGCCGGAATAAGCCTGTAGATAGCCCAGCTGACCATCGTGCTCAACCAACAGAACGCCAAACATCTTACCCTCATCCAGCTGTGGCAGGTGCGACTGCAGCTCGTGCACTGCAAATCGGCATAACTCACCAGGCTCACTGCTGAACGGATTGCCAAATCGCCCATTCCCGGGCGTCGGTGCATTCAAAGGATGGAACTTTTTCATGGCTGCAAAATTATCACCTTCAACCAAACAGTAACACAATTTCCGCGAAGGCGGCGCGTTCTTCGGATGGTAAAAACAAAGCTATGCTCGGAAACAACTATCATAAAGGACTAGTGGAAGCCGGATGCGACGAGGCCGGAAGAGGATGCCTGGCCGGAAGCGTCTATGCTGCTGCCGTAATTTTCCCAGAGAATTATCGCAATGAACAGCTCGACGACTCGAAGAAACTCTCGCCCACCCGACGATATGCCCTACGCGAACAAATCGAACACGACGCAATAGCCTGGGCTATAGGTATTGCAACGCCCGAGGAAATCGACCAGCTAAACATTCTCAACGCCAGTCTGCTGGCCATGCATCGAGCCCTCGACTCCCTAACCATCGCTCCCGAGGCCGTGATTGTTGACGGAAACAGATTCAAACCTTACAAGAATTTGCCCTTCGCCACGATTGTAAAGGGCGACGGAAAACGACTCTCTATTGCGGCTGCGTCGATTCTCGCAAAGACTTACCGCGACGACTATATGCTTCGTATCGCCGAGCAATATCCAGTCTACGATTGGGCATCTAACAAAGGTTATCCCACGGCGAAACATCGCGAGGCAATTGAGCTATACGGACTAACTCCGCTTCACCGACAATCGTTCCACATCCGCAAGTCCACCGAGCTCGACCTGTTCGCTCACCTGTAGAACACCTCCAACGCCTCCTCGCGCCCAACTTTTTTCACTAAGAAACGTTCGAACCCCATACCAAATCCTTGCCAAACATATTCGGCCACGACATAAAATCCATCAAGAGTGGTTTCCAGACTACGAATCCGCCCGTCTACAAACCTAAAATCCTGTAAGATTCCACCCAACCTTGAGCCTAGCCACAACGGCCGCACCCGTCCCCGCTTGTTCTTGAATATAAACAACCGGCGTCCCCGCATTTTGTAGAATCGCGTTGAATTAATCACTCCAACCATCGCATCTTCCACGCCATTCCCATCTACATCGCCCGTACAGAACCTATAGACCGGATAATGCAAACGCCACTTGTCGACCGTAGAATCGGTTCTGAGAACCAGGAACGACAGACTGTCCGACACATTCTCCAACTCAAATCTCTGCGCCCGTGCGCCGCCCGAGAGAATAAGAAGAATCAATAATAGTAAGCTCTTCATATTATGAAAAAACAGAAACCATTCAAATATTGGTTTCTGCCTTTGTGACCCCGTTGGGATTCAAACCCAAGACCTTCAGAACCGGAATCTGACGCTCTATTCAGCTAAGCTACGGAGCCGTTATTATGCTGGCAAAGGTAGAACAAAGTTTATAATTCAATGAACGTGAAAAAAGTATTTATCTTTGTGAACCTTAACCTCCGGAAACACCTCGGAGAAACGCACAATTATTAATTCCAAAAATAAATTTTCAAGTATTCAAATGAAAAGAAATCTATTTCTGGCCTGTTGCCTGCTATCATCAACGCTGGCTGTGCAGGCACAAACAACCGAAGGAGGCGGAATCGACGAACAAATGTTACAGAAGATTGCTGCCGCACAAAAACCGGCAGGCCGAGCCGTGGCAAACGCAATCGCATCTAATTCTATCGACGACCTGGCACGCAACTTCCAAAATGCCGGAACGGTCGACAACTATTTCAGCGTAGAAACACCAAAGCAAAGCATCCACGACCAAAAAAGCTCGGGACGATGCTGGCTTTTCTCCGGACTGAATGTGCTACGCGCCAATTTCGCACGGCAAAATAAAGACTCCATCCGAGTAGAATATTCGCAAGCTTACCTCACCTTCTACGACCAGCTCGAAAAGGCTAACCTCATGCTGCAAGGCGTAATCGACAATGCCGAAAAACCCATGGACGACCAGCGCGTGCAGTTCTTCTTTAAGAATCCCATAAGCGACGGAGGAACATTCTGTGGCGTGGCCGACCTGGTTGACAAATATGGCCTCGTGCCCATGGAAATAATGCCCGAAACCTATTCGGCCGAGAACACCTCACGCACAGGTCGCATCCTATCCTCAAAACTGCGCGAATTTGCACTCGAACTACGAAAAATGGTAGCTGCGAAAAAGTCGAAAGCAGCCATCAAAGCTCGTAAAACCGAAATGCTCGGAACCGTGTACCACATTCTCGCCCTCACCCTTGGCGAGCCCGTAAAATCGTTCACATATGCCTTCAAAGACAAGAACGGAAAGCAAATCGGTCGACCAAAAACCTACACCCCGAAGCAATTCTGCCAGGAAACTGTAGGTCATAAACTCAACGGCACCTTCACGATGGTGATGAACGACCCACGAAAGGAATACTACAAAACCTACGAGGTGCAATACGACCGCCATACCTACGACGGACACAACTGGAAATACCTCAACCTACCGATGGAAGACATAGCCCGCCTCGCCATCGCCTCACTCAAAGACTCCACGAAAATGTATTCAAGCTACGACGTAGGCAAACAGCTCGACCGCAAACGCGGTTATCTCGACACCGAGAACTATGACTACGGAACCCTCTTTTCAACGAACTTCCCGATGAACAAGGCCGACCGAATCGCAACCTTCGACAGCGGCTCGACCCACGCCATGACCCTCACCGCCGTAGACCTCGACGAAAACGGTAAGCCCACAAAATGGAAAGTCGAAAACAGCTGGGGAGCCTCCTACGGTCCCGGCGGATGCCTGATTATGACCGACCGCTGGTTCAACGACTTCACTTTCCGCTTGGTTGTCAACAACAAATATGTTCCCGAGAATATTCTCAAAGCAGCACAACAAAAACCAATAATGGTTATGCCTGAAGACCCCCTTTTCCAGGAAGACAACTAATATTCCTCTCCGCCTTTCCATGCCCTAATTCTACGATAATTAGCGGGAAAGACTGATTTTTATGAATTTTCCCATGCTCCCCGGTGTATTCCGCACCGGGGAGTTTTTTTACACCCAATCCGATACCTCGCCCCCTCCCAACTAGCTAAAAGCATAATTATATACCTTTCCAACTAATAAAACTAAATATAAATTAAAGCATTGTCAATGCTATCGATTAAAATAAAATATTAGTCTAAGCATTATTAATGCGCATGATATAAATATAATATTATATATAGCATTATCAATGCGAATACTTAAATCAAAATATAAGTTAAGGCATTATCAATGCCGACACTCAAAATAAAATAGAAGTTAAGGCATTATTAATGCGCAGGCTATAAATAAAATAATAGTTAAAGCATTATCAATGCATCAGCTATAAATAAAATAGCAATCGAAGAATTATCAATGCCTATATATAAAATAATATTTTAGATGACGCATTGATAATGTTAAGACTAATAATATTTTTATTCTAGAAGAATTATATAATATTGCAGAAATAGCGAATCCTCCACAATACCACTATTGACTTACAAAGGCAAATCACTATACCCAGCTCGTTAGATTAATCATTTTGTATGACAACGTTTGGAAACGAGCAGCAATTAGGTCTATTTTTGCTTATTATTTAAATAACTCGCCTAACATCCAAAGACAATGAAGAAAACTATCGTACTCCTCGCCCTAGGGCTATTCTTTTGTGGACTCGCAGCCTCTGCACAGGGCATTTCTCTCAGTGGCGACTTAGGAAACACAAGTACTGCCGTAAAGAAAATTATGTTCGATACTGCACAAGTTAAGTTGTTCTACTCCCTAAAGTTCAAGAAAGACTCTACTCGTAACGACACTACGGAAGCACAAACAGTGTTGTTGATTGGTAAAACTCACACGTTGTTTCTCGATTATTATAATCTGGTGCTTGATTCTATCTATGACGATGCCGATAAAACCAAGAAGAATCCATTACTCATTATGCCCAAATGTTTTGAGTTATTTGCTGTGCGGAAGTTTGAAATGTATATTCTTTCGGATTTGCATAACGATACCACGATAGTCAGAGAAGATGCTTTTGTCAACACCTATGAATACAAGGAGAGAACTCCGGTAATTGATTGGAATATCCTGCCGGAGGATTCTGTAATTAACGGACTGCCGTGCGGAAAGGCTACTTGTCACTTCCGCGGACGAGATTATGTTGCGTGGTATTTAAAGGATGTTCCTCTGCCATATGGCCCATATCGATTCAACGGATTACCGGGACTCATAGCCGTAATAAAAGACACAAAAGGGAATTTCTGCTTCACGCTGAACGGGGCACAGGAAAAACCTAGATACACTAACCTTATTTATCTGCATGATGAAAGCATATTTTTCACAAGAACTACTCGCGAAAAAGCCCGTCAAGCCATAAAAACAACCTATGAACATAAAGCTGACATTATGCTTCAAGATCCGATAATAAAAATATCACCCGATGCCGCAAAGAAGATGGATAGAAGTCCCGACCCCTATAACCCGATTGAATTAGAGTAAGAATATTATGAAGAAACGTTTGCTCATTTTTGTTTTGCTCGCAACCCTTTGCGCCATACAGACAATAGCACAAACGGTGAGCGGAATTGTGAGCGATGCCGCAAGTGGGAAGGTTCTTCCGCGCGCTACCTGTAAGGTTGTCAATCGCGGCGACTCGCTACTAAGATATTGCATAGCGGGCGCAAATGGGCGGTTCTCGATAACCCTTCCGCCGAGAGCCGCCGAACTTGTATTTTCGTGTATGGGTTACGAACAACAACGCATTACCATTGAGCACGCCGGCGAAAACATGGAAATAAAAATGCTGCAAACGTCACACTCGTTGCCAGATGTTATAGTAAAAGCGCCGCCTATTACAAAACGCAAAGACACGGTTGATTATCATGTGTCATCGTTCGTCGACAAGGGCGATAGGCATCTCGAAGACGTACTAAAAAAGATGCCGGGATTCGAGGTTACCCCCGACGGAGGCATAAAATATCAGGGACGGCCAATAAGCAGGTTCAACATCGAGGGACAGAATCTGCTGGGCGGCCGATATAATCAGGCAACGCGGAACATGCCTGTAGCTGCCGTATCGACCGTCCAGGTTATGGAAAACAACCAGCACATTCGAGCATTGAAGAACAAAGTGTCGTCGGAAGAAACTGCACTTAATATAAAGCTCAAAAAGGATTACAAACTTAAACCGTTCGGCGAAATATACGGCGGCGGCGGCGGACTATCTACTTTCCTATGGATTGGCGCAATAAGCATGCTCAACATTTCGCCCAAGAACCAAACGCTCATAACGGCTGAAACAAACAATCTGGGCAAAAGTCTTTCGGGCGAGGGATTCAATAATATCGACCTTACGGGAATGCGTACGTCGCACTTTCTACCAATTGGAATGCTCGACGACATAACTCTGCGCCTATTGCCGCTGAAGAGCAAACGATATCTCGATAACAAATCCTACAGCATCGCGCTGAACCATCTGTTTGTTCTCTCGAGATATTCCAATCTCGTAGCTAACGTTTCGTTCGTTGACCAACGCGAAATCAACCGCGACAGTATCTATAATCGATATGGAGGACAGAACACATTCGAACTCTCAGAAACAGACAGGCTGTACAAGCGCATTTACACGCTTTCACCATCAGTAAAATATGAGCTCAACAGTCCGAAGCTCTACCTCGAAGACGAACTTAAAGGTTCGTTTGGAAAGATGGAGATTGAGAACCGACTCATAAGCAACGCCACCGCATTAGACAACTCCATGTGGCGTAGGCCAGGGCATATTCAAAACCATTTGAATATGATTCTCAATACCGGATTGCAAACATTTTCCATCCGATCGTTCGCCCGATATTTTTTCGACAAAGAAGCACTCATGTCGCCGACGCTTCAGTTGCTTCGACATGGACAACTGCTCTTTGAAAACAAAGTTTCAACCGGGATTAGCCTTTTCCGTCACAATATAGGCCTCGAATATTCTAACGAATATATACGCAACAATATCGTATTCGCCAACCGAAGCGACGCGAGCAGCATTTTCACCCATACGCTACAATCGAACTACACAATCGGCATCGGCAAGAGCAGTTTCATGCTCGGTCTGCCGATAAACCTTAGCATCGTGGACTTGCAATGGAATCGCGCTGCCAACGGAAAGCGATTTCACATTGCCCCATCGGTTGGTTGGACTTATCTGCCCAACTCATTTCTCACAATCAGAGCCAACATATCTTATAGAGAGCGAGCCGGCGAAGAACCCCTCATGTCGCAACCCTATCGTACAAACTATCGAAACACCAAGGATGCGCTCAATCGCATGGGATGGGACAAAATATGGAGTGTCAACTTCTCCATGTCATATCGAAGCGTACTGCATTTGCTCACGTGGCACCTCAACGGCAACGCCTTCCTTACAAAAAGCGACCACTATACCGAATTTTCCTACACTCCATCAGGCACCCGTTTACGCCCCGTTTGGCAACCCAATGACCAGCGAATGTTCTACATCACCACCTCGCTGCACAAGGTCATCGGCAAAGGCTTGAACCTGAAAACCTCAATCAACTTCAACCGCATGGAAATGTTCATCGCGCAGAACGGCGAACAAAATATCTACAAATCGAATGTCATCTCTTCGATGGTAGACATTGTCTACGCCAACCTTTCGTGGCTAAAAATAACCTGGTCGACAACCGGAAACTTAAGTTGGTACGACGCCCAACCCAAGAGCCTCTTCAAAAGCATCTACACCGAAGCCAGCCTATCACTCTATCCAATAGCCCACCTAGGTATCGACATCTCGGCCGACCACAGCCTGCAAGAAATATCTAAAAACGAATACCGCTCCAACCTCTTCCTAGACTTTTCGGCCGAATATCAGTTCTCGAAACGTTTCTCGATAGCGCTAACCGTCACCAATCTTCTAGGTCGAAAGGAATATATCGACATGAACCGAACGGCCATAAACTACAGCTATTTCAGTAAGCACATCCGCGGTCGTGAAGTAATTTCTACCCTCCGCTTTTCATTCTAGTTTTTGTTTGTTTCATTAAAACCAAATTACCTCTCGGTTTTAATGACATTCAGCTTGGGCAACACAAATGTTTTTAGGCTGGGCATATCCTCTGATGTAAAACAGGGTCTATTTGGGACGAACTTTTACCATATTTCCAACGGATGCCAACTCGGACGAGATGCCCGCGCATGTAAAGACCTCTAAAAATTAGAATGGAAGACCGATTGCGAGGTGTAGAGTTTGGGCATCGCGAAATTTGGGGATATTATAGAAGCGAGTTATTCCGGTGGCATAAGGCACGTGAAGACCGATACCCCAGTCTAGGCGGATGATGAAGAAATCGAGGTCGTATCGGAGACCTACGCCGGTACCGAGTGCCATTTCTTTTAGGAAGTTCTTGAATTTGAATTCCGAACTGGGGCGAGAAGAATCTTCCTGAAGCGTCCAAACATTACCGGCGTCGAGGAAGAGAGCACCATAGAGATTGCCTACCAGATGGGGACGATATTCAAGGTTTGCAAGTACTTTTATGTCGCCCGTTTGTTCGATATAAGAGCGGTTGCGTGATGTGGAGCGATAGCGTCCCGGGCCAATTTCTCTAACGTTGAATGCACGCACACTGTTGGCTCCGCCCACGTAGAATTGTTCGGTATAGGGTGCAATAGTGCTGTTTCCGTAGGCCCATATTGCGCCTATATTTATGTGAGCGGCAATGGTCGTGTGAGACTTGATAGTCCAGAGCTTTGTGAATTTAGTTTCAAGTTTGAGGAACTGCGCATAGGGGTTCTTGAACATTTTTTTATTCTTTTCGTCCCATGGTTTCTTCCTTATCAATGCACCCAGTGCGATGAGGTTCGAAGCCTCACTGACGGTTGTTTGCCATTTGATTGGATTGAGCAATCCGGAAGGACTTTGATAGGTATATTGGAATGATGCTTTGGGGATAAACTGGTCGGCCATGGAGACTTTGAGATAGGGCATACTGTCTGTGAGTTCCTGGAATTGTTTGGTTGTTTTGTGCATGAATTCGTAAGTGAGCGAAAGTGGTGTGAATTGATATGTATTTTGTTCAGTTGGTCGCCATGCATAGGTTAGTTCGCCCGAAACAACATGCCGTTTGAAATATTTTGCACGGTTGATGATGTCAACCGATGTGCGAAGGAGGGTTATAGGTGTTTCGTAGAACTGTTTTATTTTCGGTACGGGCGGCATGGGCAAGCCTTTCAGGAAAGCCTCACGGCGTTTCTGTTCTATTCGACGATGGCGTTTTCGTGGCGGTTCGGCGAAGGGGTTTAATATGCGCGGAATTTGTAAGCTGGCTTCAGCCCCATATTGATAATCGTTTATTCGGGAGTTTTCATTATCGTTTCTTGCAGACGCCCATTCATAAGCCCCATGTGCTTTGAGATTGAAGAGTTCGGCCCCTCGGAAAGTATTTCTCTTTGCGAATCCAATGATAAGTTCAGGTCCGTATTTTCCGCTTGTTTTTCCTTTTCCATATGTTTCGATGTAGAAGTCGTATGGCTTTTCGATTAGACAATCGAGAGTCATGTCAAGAGTTGTGCACGTATCCGAGCTGTCGGATGGCGTAAACGTAAGACTTGTTGCCGAAAACACTCCAGTTGAGTTGAGTTTGTTGAGCATTTGTTGGTGGCGTTCCTGACTGTAGGTGTCGCCTGGACGCAACATAAGGTCGTTGGTAAGAGTACGATGGCGTACGGGCGGACGCGAGTGGGTATAGTTCATCGTAAGGAATCCTCTTATGCGTTGCCCGTGGAGTTCTTCCATTATTTCTCTTCTAAAGTTTATGGTTTGTTTTCGGATAGTCCATACACGAGCAGCTCGAGGAGGAATGGAATCGACCATCTGTAATCGAACGGTTGCTCGACCATGATTTAGTGTTGTGTCGGCAAGATAGCTCGCATGGTCGCCTTGATAGTAATAATAGCCGTGATTTCTGAAAAGGCTTGTTATTCGTTGACGTTCTTGTTCAAGACTTGCCACATCAAACGGGCATCCTTTTTTTATGATTGCAGCGGCGGTATCGGTACGGATAAGACTATCGGCTGCGGGCGGGAAGTTCGTGTAGCTTATGGAGTCGATGGTACAAAGTGGACCAATGTTGACTGTGTAGCGGAGTTTCGCTTTTCTAGGGTTACGTTGCCGGATGGTTTCGTAGGAAATCTTTCCGCTGAAATAACCTCTTTTAGAAAGCAGATTTTTACCCACAGTTGCGCGCAGATCGGGAGTTGTAGCACTAAGCAATATTGGTTTCGAAGCGAAGGCTCGCAACATCCATTTACCAAATGCCGTACTGTCTTGCGCAAACGAGTTCCATATCCAGAGACCTATCGGAAATGGCGAACGCATCGACGGGCTACCAAAGAGAGAGGCATTTGGAGTAGTTGCTAGTATTAGGTCGAGTTCCTCCTTCACGTTTGTGAAATGAGGACTGTTTTGATAGTTTTCATATCGCGTAGACTTCATTCCTGTGTAAAGCTGTTCGCCTTCAGGAATGGCCTTTGTTGTGCTACACGATTGGATGAACACAGAGAAAATTATTGCCGTAATGAGGCAGATGAACTTATTTATTTCTTTCATCTGTGAAGCGTATTAGAGTATCGTGGCGTTCGGATTTTGTTTGCGGCTGCACGATTGGATTGGAGTCGTTATTTTTGAATCGGAAGATATCTTTGAAGTGACGTAGTTTTCTCCTCCACATAAATCCGGCTCCAAACTCGCTTTGGTTACCCTCAAGCCAGTCGTAAGCTTCGCGTTCGTAGTAGAGTTTGAGATACTGTGTCTCTTTTTTGTTGAGCCTATATTCAAGAGAAAAGTTATCGAAATAGGCTCCGTTATCCTGGGAGAACTGCGAACCTGTGGAAACTCTGCCGCCAAGATTTATTCGGAGTCGATTATCCCACAAACGTTTCGAGAACTTGAAAGTGTAGTCGGTGTGCAGAGCTCCATTGACGTCGGCTGTGCTTTCCATGTTGGCCGTGATGTCGAGCCCCATTGAACTTAGCGCCTTACCGGTGATTTTATTCACTTGACTTTGCAGGAAGCTGGCCAGTGCACCATTCATTGCGTTATTTGTGCTGGCGTTGTTATTGCCGTCGAGATACATACCCGAGGCCAGCATTGTAACAGCTAGTTTCGAGCGTTCTTCAACGCTTTTTGTATTGAGGGTATTTTGAATTTCCTGGTCTTCGGGCGCGCTGATTATGAACTCCACTCCAGGTTTGGGGAACTGACCAGTGAGGCGCACTCCGCATGCGAAGTCTACTAACCTACCCTCGCCCGATGCATTCGAAATACTTGTTTTCACTTCCTCGGTCGCGGTGATATTAAGCGTAGGCTGCATTGGGTCGCCGGTAAATTCTATGTAGCTTCCATCCTGAATGGTGAAAGTTCGGAGCGGAATGATGGGAAGAGAATATTTCATCACACCGTCTGAAAGAGTGTAGCGGCCACGCAACCGAGCTCCGTTTGCAGGGTCGTAGTTGAGTTGTAGATTTCCGCCGCCAAAGAGGTCGATGTAGTTCGATTTATCAGCGTTGAGTGCACAAACGATGTGGGCCTGCTCGTCAATATTCACGCCAAGGTTCATGCTGAATCCATTTATGTCGGGTCGACGAACAACATCGGCAGTCGAATCGGTCAGATTTGTGAATTGCACAAGGTCATTCAGTTCGGTATCGGTTGCAAGTGTTCCATCGCGTAGAACATAAGTCATGTTCGTTGAACCCAGAACAGAGAGCATTCCATCCATGTGCAGGTTAGCCACCGGACCGCGCAGTCGACCACCGAAATTCACGAACACCTTACCGAATATTTCGGAACGAGCGTTTTCCTTGGCATCTATTATTTCGAAATTGGTGGCGCGCATTCTCACATCCATCAGCATGTTTTCGAGATTCGAGAAATCAAGATAACCCGACATATTGAGCGGCTGGTTATTATTGGCAAAGAGCTCGAAGTTTTCGAACTCGATACGACTGTTGCGAATAAGCACGGGGTCGTCGGCAAAACGCATTTCGATACCGTATGGTACGCTGACGAGATAAGACGAATCAAGATATACTTCACCGTTTATGTCGAGCCTATTAAGCGGTCCTTTCACAGAAAGCGACCCCTCACCCTTTCCTCGCAAGCCGATGATTTGGTCAGGAACGAAGCCGTTTACATAGCTCAGCGGGAAGTGGTTCATTTTAAAGGTTGCATCGAGCGAACCTCGGCCTTCGTTACTATAGGTTCCGTTAAAAGTGCCTACTTCGTTACCGTTCTGACTAATGATGGCATCAACATAATGTGAGCCGTCGCCTTGCGGCATGTAGACAAGCTGTGCGCCCACATCGCCCATAGGATTGTTTTCGTAAACGAGATTCTTTATCGTGACATCGCTCGACATGGTAAGCTCTGAGGCTGTTTGCACAATGTGATAGTCGCCGTCAACAACTCCCGACATCTTCGGCGCAAACGGGAGCACGGTGAACAGTTTGCCCAATTCGAAGCGGTGCATCGAAAAAGTGAGGTTCTGGAGTGACGTACTGTCAGAATCTTCGGTTGAAATTTGTACACCTGCACCATCGGCAGCCAGGAGACGCATGTCAGCTGATATTCGGCGATCGCGTCCGACGTAAATGTAATTCGAATCGTTCACGGCAAATTCCTTGTAACCCAAAATCGATTTATCGGAAGTTATATTCATCCGGATTCCGCGGTCGGCCATTCCTGCCCGGAACGACAATGCTACACCGGGACGATTCTTAGCATCGATAATAGATACATTCGACTGGATTCCGTGCTCATAGAACGAGCCGCGCAGATAGCCTTTGTAAGGATAGGTATTACGTGAGTTATTCTCGAGGGCGATATCGTAGGTGAGACCATCGGCATTGCTCAAAAGTTTCATGCGGATGGTGTCGAGCTGCAAACTGTCGCGATATACGAGCGAATCAACGAGAATCTTTCCATTCAATCCATCGAATGGCGACGAGCTTAGGTCGATATCGGCCGACCGGAACGCATATCCCTGCTCGGCTAGCAGTCGACTGAACAAATTGTCGCCACCACTTTTCAGTAAGAAACGGCCCGTGGGTAGATGCTTGCGAATAGCCGGCTGGTCGATGCGTTTATTAGCCAGCTGAGTCATGATGTCGTTATAGATATTTTTACCCGATTTGGCCAATTGTCTGTAGCTGCCACCAAGCGACGCACCCAGATGAAAGTCGCCTCCATCGACAACAGCACGCGTGGTGTCGAGCCTACTCACAATGTCGAGCCGAACATCACCCGGTACGTAATGCCTGTCGCGAATATCGGCCTGCATATTTCTCATCGAACCACGCACGGCAAGATTATCTTTCATGTCGGTCGAGAAATTCATGTCGGTCGAGAAACTCGTTGTGAAAGGATGAGCTGCCACTCCCAGTTGATAAAGGTCAGCACGACTTATATTTCCGTTGATATTACCCTGAATGTTGTTACCTTTCATTCCGGCATCGAGATGGATATTGCCGGCAAACAGTTCAATCCTTTCGTTTCCTCTCGTTTCGTGCAGATTTATGTTGTCCACGCTACCTGCTACAGAATGGTTATTCTTCAAATCCGACACGAGTACAAGGTCGGTTTCGGCTCCGAGATGAAAATGTTTTCCGATCAGTCCGAGAGCATGCAGATTAGCATCCACGAGCTTCCCTTTAAGATGGGATGTGAGCTTACCCCCTTTCATATATGCAAGCACATCGAAACTCCCGACTGCCAGTCGCACGATTCCGCGTCGATTTTCGGAAACAAGTTTGAACTGCCGAACAGGCCCCTTTACATAATGGTAGTTTGTAAAATTAGATTTCACATCGACATCGGCCCATGTCGAAACCACATACGGCTCTTTCATTGCTCCAAGCCTGCGAAGGTCTACTCTGCTGAATCGTCCGCGCAGATGACCGTCAACGCTTTTATCGCTTATTCGCCCAACGAAACCGAAATCACCACCAAGCATTACGTTTGTGCTCCGTATGCGTGCATCGGTCGTTCCGTTTTGCATTTTCACTCTGCCGTCGATGCCATCGAGCACATAGTTTCCGTAGCCGAACCGACGAATATCAAGCGAGAGATTCATTTCGGAGCGTTTACTGAATACATCGGTTCCACGTCCATTAAGCGCGATTGTTCCTGTGAACGGGGCCAGTTTCATATTCGGGAGGAATCGTTCGAGCTGCAATTCGTTGGCCTTGACGGCTAGATTATATTTTCCTGAACGAACGCCATATTCTCCTTTTATATTCACCCGTCCCGCTCCTTCGGTGAGCAGCATATTACCCGAATAATATCCTTCGCGCAACCGAACAGTTCCGTTCAGTCCGATATTGCGTGGCAGATTTATCATCTTCGTCACAGCGCGCGGCATGAGCGGAAGAATGAAACCAAGATTCCCCAGTGTTCCTTTCAGTCGAAGATCGGCCTGCATTGCCGACGGTTTGTTTAGCGAGCCCACCCATCCTGTAGCCGAAATATTGAAATAGCCCTGCATTTTCAAACCGAGTTGTTTGAAAGTTGCCCGATTGAGATTCCCATAGATTTCGCCTAAAATCACGAGCGGAACGTTGGGAATTGCCCGATAAATTTTCCCGGGCAACGCAGTGAGGAAAGGCCGCAAATCAACTTTATTAGTATATCCATCTACCCGGACCGACAGTCGTCCGGGATTCTTCTGCTCGAAAACATTGGTATTCATTTTGAACATCCCCGACAGTCGCGAATTGGGCATTGTGAGGGCGAAATCGGAGAGTGCGACCGTGGCACCGTCGTATTCGAATGCGCCTTTGAGATTGTTCACAACGAGTCCGCTTTTTTCGTGGAAATTAAGTGTGCGAATACGCATTCCGATTCGCGGAGCAGCATACGCAAACGAATCCAATCCGATGTTGAGATTATCGAAATAGATGTGCCCGGCATCGAATCCACGCAACGCTCGTGGCGCATATGTTTGATTGAACCGCAGAGCACCGTTTTGCCAGTCGAGACTTGCTAGCTGATAAACATTATCGTGCAGAAGCAATCGAGCCTCGCGTGCGGACGCAGTTCCGATTCGCGCCCAGATGTTCATTGTATCTCCGGGCATGTGCAGAGCGAAATCTGTTTTTGAGATATTGAGTTTTCCTATGGCAATTTTCCACAGCGGTCGTTGTTTCGAAGTATCGTCGGGCACGGTATCACCTAGTGCTATGTCGAGCCATCCGTTTTCGATGTCGGCCACATTCACGCGTAGGGAATCGCCCTTGAGGTTTATTCCGTGGCTCACGAGATGCAATTTCTTCAAGCGTCCTTTAATCCGAAGATCGCCGATGAGATTCGTAGTGTTTGCTTTCAGATTATTGAACGTGAGCTCGTCTACTTCCACCCGACCTTCGACCAACGGCATCAACTGCACCTTGGCTACAAGACGTTCTACGTCGGCTACAGTATCGCGTTCGGCTTGTATTATTTTGAGATTATCCATCTGTAAATCTAGCGGAAACGAAAGTTCCACTCGCTCGAGAGTTATTTTCATACCGGTTTTCTCGGCAATGCTATTGGCCACTCGCTTTACAACCCAATTCTGAACCGGCGGACAGTAGAGCAACAGCGCGAAAATCAGAAAAAGCAAAATCGGAGTTGCAACTATAATCGCAAGCCATTTCAAAGCCTTTTTCATGCTCGATGAGATTCTCTTTTATAAAAAAACATGTTTACAGCGGGATTGATGCAAAGGAACACAAAAAAACTCGAACGACCCCTCTCCTGCGCTCATGCTATAACGGAGCGTTCACCAGGAGGCGACTAGTGTTCGGTTATCTCATTTCGAATTTGCGTATAATCCGATGTCTTGTCAGGCAGAGTGTTATTTTTCGATATTTCATCAGACGGGGCAGCAGAATCCGGAAGCGATTTTTCATCCGGAGATTCAACTTTTTTATCTGCAGAAATATCGTTCTCCCGTGCCTCAATAGAGGACTGGGGTTCTTCTTCTGCCGAGATATTTTCCTCCGTTATAGCCTTATTTTCTGAAGGATTACGATTATCTACCACTTTCTCACCCTCTGTGTTTTTATCGTTGGGCGAAGCATCATTCGGAGTTTGGGCGACATTTTTTTTCTTCCTTTTCCTCTTCGTGAGCACTTGTTCTTTGTAGCGTTTGATGAGATAATTCATGCGATTGAGGAAACGGTCGAGGTCGGGGACAATGCCAAGAACGCTGATACTATTCACAATTTTAACCAGTTTAAGATAGGCCTCATCGCTCGCTCGACGGGCCAAACGACGTTCGCCCACGCGCCTACCTTGCCGCGCGTTAATTCTACTGAGCAGAAGCTCTTCGACCTTACAATTTGCCGATTTCAGGGCCTCCACATAGGCCTGCAAACCCAGCTTAGCCACCTGCGGGGCAAATCGACCCTCGCAATCTTCTATGAGCACCGTGATATTGGCGGTTTCGCGCTCTAGCTGTGCCCGCGGATTGATTCTCGACTCTTTTATGCGTTGATGAAGCTCGGTTGCGGCTTGTTTCATTTCGGGAATGGAGATTCGCAGAAAACTTCGTACGGCGGCCTTGAATCCAACGAAAAGCGAATCGCGCTCGCGGTCAACATCCTTAATATCATTGGTTGTCATGCTCTTTTTCGACAGTCGCATGCACCTTTCCTCCTCCGCCAGGGCTTTCTCGAGTTTGTCGACGGCCATTTTCACCCTATCATTAGCCAACAGCGCAGTTTCCGAACCAATGTAAGAGCACACATACTTAAAGAATTGCTGATGCGCCCCATTGGGTATTTTCACGAGGTCTATGCCTCGGATTTCATTGAAAAGCTCATTTGTTTTCATACTATTCAGTTTCGTTTCCATTAAAAATATTCTCCCGCAATATTAAAACAGCATTTCAATTAATTTGCAGAAGATTACGAAGATAATAAACATATATATAACATATATACGGTAACATCCGCAAAGATAAAAAATTATTTCTAATTATATATGGTAGTCTCCGCAAAAATAATTAATCATAAAAAATTATTTGCGGAATTTTCCGCAAGTATAAAACAATACTTTAATTCATATGCGGACTATTACGTAATAGTAAAATCATATTGAAAATGATTTGCGGAATAGTTCGCAGTTATAAAATTACTTTTTAATCACTTGCGGGATTTTCCGCAGATATAAAATTATACTTAAAATTACTTGCGGAACATTCCGCAGATATAGAAATCTCTTATAATAATATTCGGATTTCTCCGCAAGTTTAAAACAAAACTTAATATGCCAACTCGAGCTGAACGATTCATAATAACGACACACGCCAATTCGGGCGGAATGCCCGCATGTAGGGACAGACCCCGTGTCTGTCCGCATCCGGACACGACCGGACGAAATACGTTATGCGGTCGGTAGACCGAATTGGCAGAGAGGCGGACAGACACGGGGTCTGTCCCTACATGCGGGCATTCCGCCCGAATTAGCATCCGTTGTTTATTACCCCATTGGCTTCTCAGAGGCTTAAGCAGATTCTTAAATCGAACTCACGTATATATTCCATAACTTTGCTGCACATTTTTACATAACATTGATTTTATGAAAGAATTGATATTGAAATACGGATGCAATCCAAATCAAAAACCTTCGCGAGTTTTCATCGAGGATGGAGAACTGCCCATCGAAATTCTTAGCGGCCGACCGGGCTACATAAACCTGCTCGACGCGTTGAACAGTTGGCAACTTGTCAAAGAACTGCGAGAAGCCACCGCAATGCCGGCCGCAGCGTCGTTCAAACATGTGAGTCCGGCGGGCGCAGCCGTAGGATTACCGTTGAGCGACACGCTGCGGAAGATTTATTTTGTCGACGACATCAACTTCCCGCTCACGCCACTGGCCAATGCATACGTGAGAGCTCGCGGAGCCGATCGGATGTGCTCGTTCGGCGATTTCTGCGCGCTGAGCGACACGTGCGACGAAGCTACGGCGCGACTCATCAAACGTGAGGTTAGCGATGGAGTCATCGCACCCGACTATACCCCCGAAGCGCTCGAAATTCTTCGCTCGAAGCGCAACGGAGCATACAATGTCATAAAAATCGACCCGACATACACACCACCAACAATGGAACGCAAACAGGTGTTCGGCATAACCTTCGAACAAGCACGTAACGAGGTGAAACTCGATAATCCGGAGCTTTTCGAGAATATTCCCACACGAAATAAAACGTTCACCAACGAAGCACGACGCGACCTCATAATTGCGCTAATTACGCTGAAATACACGCAAAGCAACTCGGTGTGCTACGCGAAAGACGGACAGGCAATTGGCATCGGAGCCGGACAACAAAGCAGAATTCACTGCACACGACTGGCCGGAACGAAAGCCGACGAATGGTGGCTCAGACAATGTCCAAAGGTTATGGAATTGCCTTTCAGAAACGATTTGCGTCGGGCTGACCGCGATACGGCAATCAGCACTTATCTATCCGACGAAGCCGAAGATATTCTTGTAGACGGCGCATGGCAACAACTATTCTCTCGTAGGCCGGAACCTCTCACAAACGAAGAACGCCGAGCATGGATAAGTCGGAATAAAGACGTTGCGCTGGGTTCGGACGCATTCTTTCCGTTCGGCGACAACATCGAACGCGCCCACAAAAGCGGCGTGCAATTCATCGCGCAAGCCGGCGGAAGCATCCGCGACGACAATGTCATCTCGACTTGCAACAAACACAACATCGCAATGGCCTTCACCGGCATCCGATTGTTTCATCATTAAACCAGACAATCATTCATGGACGAATTCGATCAGATTCTCGAAAGCGGTATGGTTTTCCGCAAACCATCGAAACCTAAAACCAACGACGGAAAAATTAAAACCAAGGCAAAAAAAAGAAATACATCACCGGCGCCCATGGTTCGGGTAGTGCCAAACAGAAGGCAAAATATCGCGAGCAACGTTCGAGGCGGCGCAGGTAATTGTTACCTTTGCAAAGCATGAAACACATAAAATAATTAAATAAAAACAATGGATCTATTAAAGCAAATCGTTGAGCGAGCCAAAGCTCACAAACAACGCATCGTTCTTCCAGAAGCCGAAGAAGAACGAACTCTGAAGGCCGCCGACAAAGTGTTAGCCGACGACATCGCAGAAATTATTCTCATCGGTAATCCCGAAAACATCCATCGCCTGGCCAACGAATGGAACCTGAAAAACATCGACAAAGCAACCATCGTCGACCCGATGAACAACCCCAAAAGCGAAGAATACGCCAAACTGCTCGCCGAACTTCGTAAATCGAAAGGTATGACAATCGAAAAAGCACGCGAATTGGTTAAAAACAACCTTTACCTGGGCTGCATGATTATCAAAACCGAAGGCGCCGACGGACAAATTTCAGGAGCGCTCTCAACAACCGGCGATACGCTTCGCCCGGCCCTGCAGATAATAAAATGCGAACCCGGAATAACATGCGTAAGCGGAGCAATGCTCGTTCTCACACACGAACAACAATACGGCGAAAACGGAATAGTAGTAATGGGCGACGTTGCCGTGACCCCAAATCCAACCGCCGACCAGCTTGCACAAATAGCCTACACAACCGCAGAAACCGCCAAAAGCGTGGCCGGATTCCAAGACCCACACATCGCCATTCTAAGCTTCTCAACCAAAGGCTCGGCAACCGACGCCAAAGACAAAACAACCGGAAAGAGCGCATACATAATCGATAAAGTAATCGAAGCAACCAAACTGGCCAAAGAACGCTATCCACAACTCAAACTCGACGGCGAACTGCAGGCCGACGCAGCACTCGACCCAATCGTAGCTAAAAAGAAAGCACCCGAATCAGACATCGCCGGAAAAGCTAATGTGCTCATCGTGCCGAACCTTGAAGTGGGCAACATCGGCTACAAACTCATCCAACGCCTTGGAGGCGCAACCGCCATCGGCCCAATTCTGCAAGGAATTGCCCGACCGGTTAACGACCTATCACGCGGATGCTCCGTAGAAGACATTTACTACATGGTTGCCATAACAGCCTGTCAGGCACAGGACGCCAAAAAGAAAGTTTAAAACATCACACAAAAGAAATTATGAAGATATTAGTTCTAAACTGCGGAAGCAGCTCCATCAAGTACAAACTCTATGACATGACCGGAGAAACGGTTCTCGCACAAGGTAACGCCGAGCGTATCGGTCTTGACGAAGCCTTCGTGAAAGTAACTCTCAAAGACGGAAGCAAAGAAGAAATCATGCACGATATGCCCACACACAAAGAAGGCGTGAAGTTCGTGTTCGACCTTCTGCTCGATTCAAAATACGGCGCCCTAAAAAACCTCGACGAAATCGATGCCGTTGGACACAGAATCGTGCAAGGAGGCGATTTGTTCGAGAAAAGCTGCATAGTCACAAAGGAAGTCGAAGACGGAATCGAAAGTCTCATCGACCTCGCACCGGTTCACAACGCCGGTCATCTGCGCGGACTTCGTGCCGTCGACGCACTCATGCCACACACGCCGCAAGTGGTAGTTTTCGACAACGCATTCCACAGCACTATGCCGCCGTATGCTTTCCTCTATGCCGTGCCTTACGAATTTTATGAGAAATATCACGTACGTCGCTACGGATTCCACGGAACAAGCCACCGCTACGTGTCGCAACGCGTTTGCGAAATGCTGGGTGTTGACATTAAAACGCAGAAAATCATAACCTGTCACATAGGCAACGGTGCATCGGTTGCAGCAATCAAAAACGGAAAAGTAATCGACACCTCGATGGGGCTCACACCGTTAGCAGGTCTTATGATGGGTTCGCGCTCGGGTGATATCGACCCATCGGCCGTAACATATCTCATGGAAAAGCTCGGAAAGAAACCCCAGGAGATGGCCGACTTCCTGAACAAGGAAAGTGGAGTACTCGGAATAACCGGAATCAGCTCGGACATGCGCGAAATTGAAAACGCCGACCAACAGGGCGACCCGAAAGCTCATCTGGCCCTGGAGATGTACAACTATCGCATCAAGAAATATATCGGCGCCTATGCAGCCGCAATGAACGGTGTCGACATAATCGTGTGGACTGCAGGCGTGGGCGAAAACCAAATAAGTACACGCTGGAATGTTTGTTCAGACATGGATTATCTAGGCATAAAGATGGATAAAGAACGTAACAACTGCCGTGGTAAAGAGCGCATCCTCTCGGCCGACGATTCGAGAGTGAAAGTAGTTCTGGTTCCAACCGACGAGGAAATCGTCATAGCCCGTGATACTCAGGAGCTGATTCTCGAAGCCAGGAAATAAGGAGTTTCTCTTTTGAATTAAATTTATTTATAACGGGCGTATCCGAAGCCGAATAGAATAGGCCGACGATACGCCTCTTTTTAAAGGTAAGAAGATGTCAAAGATAACAAAGGAAGCGGCGCTGGCCTACCATAACATGGGGCGCCCCGGAAAGATTGAAGTTAAACCCACTAAACCCTACAGCACACAAACAGATTTGAGCCTCGCCTACTCGCCCGGAGTGGCATATCCATGTTTGGAAATACAACAGAATCCCGACGAGGTTTATAAATACACCGACAAGGGAAACCTCGTAGCCGTTATTACCAACGGAACCGCCGTGCTCGGACTGGGAAACATTGGAGCCATGAGCGGGAAACCCGTTATGGAAGGCAAAGGATTATTATTCAAAATATACGGCGGAATAGATGTGTTCGACATTGAACTCGACGAAACCGACCCAGACAAATTCTGCGAAACGGTTGAAAAGATTGCACCGTCGTTCGGCGGAATAAATCTTGAGGACATCAAAGCCCCCGAATGTTTCGCAATCGAAGAACGGCTCAAAAGAACGCTCGACATTCCCGTGATGCACGACGACCAGCACGGTACAGCCATCATATCGGCGGCCGGACTGAAAAACGCTCTCGAAGTGGCCGGTAAACAAATAGAAGAGGTCAAGCTCGTGGTCAACGGAGCCGGAGCCGCCGCCATATCCTGCACCAAGCTCTACATGGCTCTGGGACTTCCAAAAGAAAACATTCTTATGCTCGACTCGAAGGGTGTAATCACCCTCGACCGCCCCAACCTCACACCGCAGAAAGCACTCTTCGCAACCAGCAGGAAAGACGTAAACACACTCGAAGAAGCCCTCCGAGGAGCCGACGTATTCGTAGGATTATCGAAAGGAAACATTCTCTCACAAGACATGATTCGTTCAATGAATCCCAATCCGATAGTGTTCGCATTGGCCAATCCCGTACCCGAAATATCCTACGACGAAGCGATCGAAGCCCGTCCGGACGTAATCATGTCCACCGGTCGCTCCGACTACCCCAACCAGATAAACAACGTCATCGGCTTCCCCTACATCTTCCGCGGAGCTCTCGACGTACACGCAAAAGCCATCAACGAACAAATGAAAATGGCAGCCGTGCACGCCATAGCCGAACTGGCTAAACAGCCCGTGCCCGACACGGTGAACAACATCTACCATGTTAACGACCTAACCTTCGGGCCACGTTATTTCATTCCCAAACCCGTTGACCCCCGACTCATAACCGAAGTTAGCGCAGCCGTAGCCCGGGCAGCAATCGAAAGCGGAGTAGCACGAACACCAATAACCGATTTCCAAGCCTACAAAGAAAACCTCCGACAAATGCTCGGACAAGAAACAAAGCTCGCACGAACTCTACACGCCACCGCAGCAAAACATCCGCAAAGAGTGGTTTATGCCGAAGGCGGACACCAAACAACCATGAAAGCGGCCATACAAGCAAAACAAGAAGGTATTTGCCAACCGATACTCCTCGGAAATCCCGACCGACTAAACCGCGTGGCCAATCGACTCAAACTCGACCTAACCGGAATTGAAATAATCGACATGAGAGCCGACAAAGAGCAACGCCGACGAGCAACCTACGCCAAACATCTAGCCGAGAAAAGAGAACGCGAAGGCTACACCTTCGAAGTGGCCTACGACAAAATGTATGAACGAAACTATTTCGGAATGGCGATGGTTGAAAACGGAGATGCCGACGCATTCATAACCGGGCTCTACACAAAATATTCCGACACCATAAAAGCCGCAAAAGCCGTCATCGGAATCCGTCCCGAGTACAGACACTTCGCAACAATGCATATCCTCAACACAAAACGAGGAATATTCTACGTGGCCGACACCCTGATAAACCACGAAACAAATGCCGAAACGCTAACCGACATTGCCCGGCTCGCCTCGAACTCCGTTAGATTCTTCAACGAAGAACCCATCATCGCAATGCTGGCCCACTCAAACTTCGGAACCGACACAACAGGCACACCGCAAACCGTCCACAAAGCAGTTGAAATCATGCAGAAACAGTATCCGAACCTCGCAATCGACGGCGAGCTGCAAGTAAACTTCGCATTAAACAAAACCCTCCGCGACGAAAAATTCCCCTTCACCCGTTTGAAAGGCAAAAACGTAAACACGCTTATCTTCCCCGACCTGTCATCGTCGAACAACGGCTACAAACTCCTCCAAGGCCTCAGTCCCGAAACCGAAGTTATCGGGCCAATCCAAATGGGCCTCAACAAACCCATACACTTCACCGACTTCGAAAGCTCCGTTCGCGACATCGTCAACATAACCGCAATAGCAGTCCTCGACGCCTACGTTGAAAAGCTAATCGAAAAAACAAAATCAGCCCAATAACTCCCACTCGGGCCTCCAGGCCGCATGTAGGGACAGACCCCGTGTCTGTCCGCCCCCAACGTCGATTCGATATATTAACCGCAAAACAAAAGTCACGTCAAGAACAAGATGGAATCCGGACAGACACGGGGTCTGTCCCTACATGCGGGCTGGAGGCCCGAGTTGGCGCGCGTCGTGATTATGAATTGTTCTGCCCGAGTGTCATACGTGTCGCTCACCGTTTGTTCAAAGATTAAGAGGTTTCTTCTCAGGAAATCATGTAATTGAGAGCTATATGACCGTGCGCGAGTGGTATTATCCGGAATTTACCGACGAATCACACAAAGAACTTACAGAGAGTGTGTGGCAGAGACTATTTCACACAAAGAGTTTAAAGAGAGTGTGTGTCAGAGACTATTTCACACAAAGAGTTTAAAAAGAGTATGTGACAGAGACTATTTCACACAAAGAGTTTAAAGAGACTGTGTGACAGAGACTATTTCACACAAAGAGTTTACAGAGACTGTGTAAAATAGCCTATTTCACACAAAGAGTTTACAGAGACTGTGTGGCAGAGACTATTTCACACAAAGAGTTTACAGAGACTGTGTGACAGAGACTATTTCGAAGACTCTCGCCTGTAGATACCGGTCGAAACGGGACATTTTTCCTCATTTCATCAACGCATCGCCGGCGGCGCAGTGGAATTTCGGACAAATTTTCATTCCCTCCCAGTCGAAAAGCATGTCGCCCGGGCGAATTTGGGGATAAAATGAGGTGCCATACAATAAGATGAGGGTTCGAACGTTTAGGAATGCGGAAATTAAAAAAGATTCGGCCAGTAAACTGGCATCAACAGTCATGATTGAATACATAAAAGGCGAAATCGCCGAACTCACACCCGCCCTAGCGGTTATCGACACAGGCGGAGTGGGCTATGCACTCAACATTTCGCTCAACACATACAGTGCAATCCAAGGAAAAAAGGAGGTAAAACTGCTCGTGCACGAAGCTCTGGTGGCCGGCGGACGCGACGACAGCTACACGCTCTACGGCTTCGCAACCAAACAGGAACGAGGACTCTACCGCCTGCTCATCAGCGTGTCGGGAGTAGGAGCAAACACGGCACGAATGATTCTGTCGTCGCTCACACCAACCGAACTCTGCAACGTTATCGCCGGCGGCGACGAGAAAATACTCAAAACCGTAAAAGGAATCGGTCTGCGAACCGCCCAACGCATCATCGTAGACCTGAAAGACAAGATTGTGCAAAGCGGCGTGGCCGACGAACTCAAAGTAAACAGCTCGGCAAGTACATCAACCATCAACTCGGCCGTGAAAGACGAGGCCGTGAGCGCACTCACAATGCTCGGCTTCTCGCCCGCACCATCGGCTAAGGTGGTTAATGCCATTCTTTCCGAATCGCCCGATATGGCAGTAGAGCAGGTTGTTAAGTTGGCCTTGAAACAAATAAAATAATCCCCCCACACACCCTACAAACCGTTTTGAAATCGAAGAGACACATCGCAACACTGGCAGCTCTCGCCATGGTTCTGAGCTTGATGGCTTGGGAGCACACCCTAGGGAACCTTTTCTTACCGGAGAAGGTTCTTTCGCTCATTGTGCCTCCCGACACAACCGGCAAACCGAAACTGCCGAATGTGAAAATCGACGAAGAAATAATCCCCGACTCACTTCTGCATCCGCGGTGGCGAGTGCAACGAACAACACCCATAACTTTCGACGACCTGAAACAGGGTTCAACCGATTTGGCACGGCCGGAAAATATGCGCCAAACGGTGGAATATAATGATACGCTCGACCGATATATCATCGGAAACAAAATAGGCGACACCTATGTGAACGCACCCATAATGATGACGCCCGAAGAATATCGCAAATGGAGCGAAAAACGCAGTTTCGCCGACTTTTACAGAGCGAAGAATCAGGAAATTCTCAAAACAAAGGGCAAAGACAAGTTCGACTTCACGGATATGCATTTCTCGCTCGGCCCGGCAGAGAAAATATTCGGGCCGGGCGGCGTTCGCATCAAGACGCAGGGAACAGCCGAGCTTAAATTCGGCGCAACAGTAAAAAATATCGACAACCCCTCGCTGCCAATACGCAACCGAAATACCACAACCATGAAGTTCGACGAGAAAATAAACCTCAACGTGAACGGAAAAGTGGGCGACAAAGTAAACATGAACCTAAACTATAATACCGACGCGACGTTCGACTTCGACGCACAGAACATGAAACTGCGATACGACGGAAAAGAAGACGAAATTATAAAACTCGTCGAAGCAGGCAACGTGTCGTTCCCATCGAACAACAGTTTGGTTCAAGGTGCATCGTCGCTCTTTGGCTTGCGCACCGACATGCAGTTCGGTAAACTGAAGTTGCAAACAGTTGTCTCGCAAAAAAAATCGTCGAACAAAAGCGTCAATTCACGCGGTGGCAAGCAACTCACTCCATTCGAAATCGACGCGGCCGACTATGAAGAAAACAAGCACTTCTTCCTCTCACAATATTTCCGCGACCGATACGACACGTCAATGAAAACACTGCCTAATCTCACAACAGGCGTTACCATAAACCGAATCGAAATCTGGGTTACAAATAAATCGGGCAACACAACCAATACTCGAAACATCGTTGCACTAACCGACCTCGGCGAAAGCATGAATGTGAGTAAACCGGCACTCTGGGGAAACGGCAACGGCTTGGTCCCGTCGAATAACGCCAATACTGAATATGCCACCATCGCACAGAATAACGCTGCCGCCCGCGACATCGACCAAACAAATACTATTCTTGACGGAATTGGAATGGTAGGCGGCGTGGACTATGAGAAACTGTCGAACGCCCGACTGTTAAATAGCTCGGAATATCGACTCAACAGTGCACTCGGTTATATTTCGCTAACGTCGCTCGGATTACAAACCGACCAAGTCCTAGCCATAGCCTATGAATACACCTACGGCGGTGTTACCTATCAAGTAGGCGAGTTTGCCAGCGACCGCACCAACGTTAATGAAGCGTTGTTCGTGAAATCGCTAAAGAACACAAGTAATAATCCGTCGCAAGGCAACTGGAATCTAATGATGAAGAATGTCTACAACCTCGGCGGCACGGTGGAGAAGGATAAATTCAGACTCGATGTTAAATATCAGAGCGACACAACGGGTGTTTACATCTCCTATATCCCCGAACAAAAGGTAAAAAACCAAACTATCATTAAACTGTTAGGCGCCGACCGACTCGACAACAATAATAATCCGCATCCGAATGGCTATTTCGATTACGTAGAGGGCTACACAGTAAGCAACGGAAGAGTGTTCTTCCCCGAAGCCGAACCGTTCGGAAAATACCTTTATAATTATCTCGTATCAAAAGGCATTGCACCGAATGTAGCCAAGAAATATACGTTCTCCGAGCTCTACGACTCAACGAAAACCGTTGCAAAGCAAATTGCCGAAAAAGATAAATACATGCTAGTGGGGCAATATCGCGGAACGAGCGCAAATGTTATTTCGTTAGGTGCCTATAATGTCCCGCAAGGTTCGGTTGTGGTCACAGCCGGCGGAGTGCGACTGGTTGAAGGAACAGACTACAGCGTGGATTATAATGCCGGCGAAGTAACTATCCTCAATCAAAACATAATCGATGCCGGAACATCGGTGAATGTATCGCTCGAAAGCCAAAGCGACTACGGACAGGAACGCAAAACAATGTTCGGAGTGAACTGGGAATACGACTTCTCGAAAAATTTCCAACTTGGCGGAACATTTATGCACCTTTCCGAACAAGCGCTCACCAACAAAGTAAATATGGGCTCCGAACCACTCAATAACACCATCTGGGGCCTTAACATGAACTGGAAAAAGGAAAGTCAGTGGCTTACCAACATGCTCGACAAACTACCGCTGCTGCATCTCACGCAGCCCTCGCATATTTCTCTGTCGGCCGAGTTCGCACAGCTGATTGCCGGTCAGAGCAGCGGAACACAAGACAACGCCTCCTACCTCGACGACTTTGAAAACACAAAGAACACACTCGATGTAGCCTCACCAACTTCGTGGATTATTTCGAGTGTACCGTCTGATTTCCCCGAATCTACCGACAAAACAACTCTTCGCGGAGGTTTCAACAGGAGTCTTTTGGCGTGGTACACCATCGACCCGCTATTCACGCGTATAAGTAGTTCGCTCACCCCGGGACACATCAAAAGCGACCTTCAGCAGCTCTCCAACCATTATGTGCGCGAAGTTTATGTGCGCGAAATATTCCCCAACCGCGACCAAAACAGCTACAATGGAACCACCCCTACGCTATCAATACTCAATCTGGCATTCTATCCATCGGAGCGGGGCCCATATAACTTCAACCCCGACCTCGATCAAAACGGACATCTCACAAACCCGCGCAAAACATGGGGAGGAATGATGCGCAAGCTCGACACAAATGATTTCGAACGCGCCAACATCGAATACATCGAGTTCTGGATGCTCGACCCCTTCATCTATTCCAACAAGCAACCGGATGCAGCTAAATATGGCGGCGACTTCTACATAAACCTCGGCGAAGTGTCAGAGGATGTTCTGCACGACGGCAAGAAATTCTATGAAAGCGGTATGCCGGTCGACGGAAGTAACGCGTGGACAACAACGCAATGGGGACGCATTCCGACTCAAGCAACCGTAACCTACGCTTTCGCTACCACATCGGGCAGTCGCGCTCTGCAGGACGTAGGTTTCAATGGACTAACTGACGCTGAAGAACAGCAATTCGCATCCTATCAGGACTTCCTCACACAGGCGCGCAGCAAAACCAATCAAGCCGTGTTCGATTCTATCTGGGCCGACCCGGCAAACGACAACTACCATTATTATCGCGGTTCGGATTGGGATCAAAAACAGGCCCCGATTCTTCAACGCTATAAGCGCATCAATAATCCGCAAGGCAACTCGCCTGAAAGCAACGAAAGAATCGAGCGCTACGATACATCGTATAAAACCACTCCCGACGTCGAGGATATTAACCAAGACTATACGCTCAACGAATACGAAAAATACTACCAATATAAGGTGAGCATCCGCCCGCAAGACATGGTTGTGGGGCAGAACTACATCGTTGACAAGCGTACAACGGTTAGACTGCTTCGCAACGGTGAGCGTCCAGAGATTACCTGGTATCAATTCAGAATACCGCTACGCGAATATCAAAAACGTGTGGGCAGTATTCGCGATTTCACCAGCATACGCTTCATGCGTTTATTCCTAACCGATTTCGAGCGTCCCATCGTTCTGCGCTTCGGTACATTCGATCTCGTTCGAGGCGAATGGAGACAATATACACATAACCTCACTAACTCGGCCCCGACATCCGGTACGATGTCAGTGAGCGCTGTGAGCATTGAGGAAAATAATGACAAAACGCCTGTAAACTACGTTCTGCCACCAGGAATCAGTCGTGAGCAAGATCCAACACAACCACAGCTTGTGCAAAACAACGAGCAAGCACTGGCAATGACGGTTAATAATCTCGGAACAAACGAGTCGAAAGCAGTCTATAAGAACACCACACTCGATCTTCGCCAATACAAACGCCTGCAAATGTTCGTCCACGCCAACGCGATGGAGCAGAATATTACGAATCTGACTGACGACCAGCTGGCCGTATTTATCCGATTGGGATCAGACTATAAGAATAACTACTATGAATATGAGATTCCGCTCAAACTCACCCCGGCACGCGCCATCCCCTACGACAAATATTCCTATGCCGACTGTCGTGCCGTGTGGCCAGAAGAAAATATGCTCGACATCCCACTCGACCTCCTCACCCGAGTGAAGAAAGAGCGCAATATCAGTAAAGCCAATGGTACGGCTAGCTACATACGCGAGTTCTCCATCTACGACAACCAGCGTCCTTCAAATCGAGTCAGCGTAATGGGAAACCCCACCCTGGGCGAAATCAAAACAATGATTATCGGTGTGCGTAACCTCTCCGGCAGCGAGAAAACAGGCGAAGTGTGGGTGAACGAACTACGCCTGCTCGAATTCAACAACGAGGGCGGATGGGCTGCTCGCGGACAGATGAACATTCAGCTATCCGACCTCGGGACCATTGACATGAACGCTAGTCACAGTACCGACGGATTCGGTGGATTGGAGCAGGGAGTAAGCCAACGTAAACAGGAAACCAATACCGACATGGCCATGACCGCAACCATCGAGCTGGGAAAACTATTCCCTGAGAAAACAAAAGTATCGGCGCCACTATACTACAGCGTAACCAAAAACGAAAGCCGTCCGAAATACAATCCGCTCGATACCGACATGTTACTCAAAGACGCTCTCGATGCAACAGCATCAAAGCACGAGCGCGATTCAATTGAATCCATAGCCGTAACAAAGCGCACTACAACCAATTTCTCGCTCTCGAACGTCCGTGTAGGTATACAAAACAAACGTCACCCAATGCCCTACGACCCCGCAAACTTCTCGTTCTCATACAGTCATTCTCATACCCACTCGTCGGGTGAAACTACCGTCTACGAGAAAGAAGACAACTGGCGAGGTACGCTCAACTACAGCTGGACGCCCGTTTACAAATCATGGGATCCGTTGCGTAAACTCATCAAGAGCAAATCGAAATGGTTCGACATCCTAAAACGATTCGAACTCAACTGGCTGCCCCAGAACATCGCTTTCAACACCGAGATGATTCGCAACTACTACGAGTTGCAAGAACGCAACATGGAGGCAACCGAGAACGCCATGCTACCACTCAACTTCAACGAACAGTTTCTGTGGAATCGTGATTTCAACATGCGATGGGATATCACCAGGAATCTACACCTCAATTTCCAAAGCGCAACACACGCCGAAATTGAAGAGCCCTACACGCCGATAAACAAAGACCTATATGCCGATCGATATGAAGCCTGGAAAGACTCTGTTTGGAACAGCGTAAAGCACTTCGGAACACCCCTTGATTACCAACAGAACGCAACACTATCATATCAGCCACCACTCAATCTCATCCCGATATTCAATTGGGTGAATATCGACGCCAACTACACCTCGGCCTACACATGGGTGCGCGGGGCAAAACTCGAAAACGGAACATCGCTCGGCAACACCATAACAACAAACCGAACCGTCAATGCAAACGCAACGTTCAATTTCGAGCGACTA
Organism: Prevotella micans F0438; assembly: GCF_000243035.1. Taxonomy (NCBI): domain Bacteria; kingdom Pseudomonadati; phylum Bacteroidota; class Bacteroidia; order Bacteroidales; family Prevotellaceae; genus Prevotella; species Prevotella micans. The sequence goes on along the minus strand of NZ_JH594521.1, from coordinate 58,707 downwards.
TACAACCATATACCATTCCTGCAAAAGGCAAACGAGCGATTCAACAAGTCGACAGCCAGCATCAGCAACCGGAAAAATAACAAAGCCCTGGAACAAATGCGCATAGAAAAACCCGAAGAAAACTTACCGAAAGACGAGCAGGACAAAGCACGCCAACTACCCAAAAACACCAAAAGTTACGAGAAAGAGATAACCATCAAAGCCGACACAACACTCACTGTGACTCATGCACGAAAAAGCAAGCGCATAGCCGTATCGATGAAAGACGTCAGCGGCAAAAAGATAAACCTCAAATGGAAGAGAATTGACGACAACAAAATCAAACTCTTCAACAAAACCGACTCCGTCATACGTCTCAAAATAACCATCACGGCCAAAGAACCACTCGAAAACAAATCGTGGTATAAAACCGCGCAATGTCTAGCACGAGTGCTCATGATGGTGCGTAATGCCAGCATATCCTATCGTAATCAATACGCCATGTCGCTCCCTGGATTCATGCCAACCGTAGGCGATGCGCTAGGACAAACACGGGGCTACGGAGCAACGGCACCCGGAGTTGACTTCGCACTTGGACTAATAGACGATAACTATATCGACCGCGCTCGAAACAACGGATGGCTCCTCGCAAACGACAGCGTAGCAACACCCGCAACAACCAACCGCACCGAAGACATACAAATACGCCTTACTCTCGAACCGGTCAAAGACCTTAAAATCGACCTCAACGCGAGTCGAACAGCAACACAATCCAAAAGCATACAATACATGTATGCCGGTAACCCAACAACACAAAGCGGGACCCTAACCATGACAACTCTCTCCCTGGGCTCAGTATTCGAAAGCCAGGGAAGTGCTGCAAACGGATATCACAGTGAAACATTCAACCGATTCGTGCAATCGCTCGACAACTTCAGAAACCAAGTAGAAGCGCAATACATCGGTAAAAACTATCCCACATCGTTCGGAGGCGGACAATTCAATCCTTCACGCGGAGCCGTGAATAAATACAGTGCCGACGTCATGGTTCCAGCCTTCATCCAAGCCTATACAAGTATGCCAGGCAACGGTCTCAAGCTATTCCCCACCCTACGCAGTTTGCTGCCAAACTGGACCCTCCGCTACAGCGGTCTGACACGACTCGCCATCTTCCAGGAATGGTTCAAAAGCATCAACATCAACCACTCCTACAAAAGCATATTCACCATAGGCTCGTATCAAACCTTCAGCACCTGGCAACAAATCAACGACGAACTCGGTTTTATAGCTGATGCCACGACCGGAGCACCCATCCCAAGCTCGATGTACAACCTAACACAAGTGAGTATCAACGAAGCGTTCTCGCCATTCATCGGAGTTGATGTGACACTACAAAACAACCTAACACTCAAACTCGAATACCGACAAACTCGCGCCCTGTCACTCTCAATGACCAGTATTCAGATAAACGAAGCCACCTCAAAAGACATCGTCTTCGGATTCGGATACCGAATAAACAACTTCAACCTCTTCGGAGGTCGAAACACACGCGCTGTCAAGAGCAACAAAAAGCGAAACGACCAAACAAACACATCAACCAAAAGCAACGGCGTTAACCGCGACCTCAACCTACGCTTCGACTTCAGCTATCGTCAGCAAGCCAACCTCACCCGCGACATCAGCACTCTCGCAGCTGCAGCATCATCGGGAAATACGGCCCTGAAAATAGCCTTCATGGGCGATTACACCCTTAGTCGACTCATCACCGCCAGCCTATACTTCGACCTGCAATCCAACTCGCCCCTTCTCTCAGCTAACAGCTACCCTACAATAACTCACGATTTCGGTATTAACCTCAAGATTAGTCTTACCCGCTAATTACTCCAAATAAATAAGTGGATATCGGGCAGACACGGGGTCTGTCCCTATCATGCGGGCGGAACGCCCGAGTAAACATGGGGCAAGAAAGAGAAAGCATATAGGGAAATCATTGCACCATAAGCACAAGAATAAAACAAAACAGTTTGACAATAGTGGAGATTCTGCAAATAAAAAACTAAATTATTTATATCATTCACAGAGAGTATACTAATAAAAAGATAAATAATATAGTACTTACGGAGATTAGACTAATATAAAATCAAATGAGTTGGTCCTCGCAACGATATGTTGGTTCGGATTACGCGTGAGGCGGCCCGACATTTAACGAATCAATGTCGGGCCGCCTAAGAATGAATTAGTTTCTGCACTAGAGGAGAGCTTTAAACTTCTCGTCGAGTACCGATTTCTGGGCTGCGCCTACGAATTTGTCTACCAGTTCGCCACCTTTAAAGAAGAGGATGGTGGGGATGTTGCGAACACCAAACTCTATGGCTACGTCATTGTGTTCTTCGACATCGCATTTGCCTACTACGATTTTACCATCATATTCTTTAGCTAGCTCGGATACAATAGGGGCAATCATTTTGCAAGGGCCACACCAAGTTGCCCACAGGTCAACTACTAATGGCAATTCGCCATTCTTGTAAGTCTCAAAATTTTCGGTTGTGATTTCTACTTCCATTTTTGTTTGTTTTAAAAATTTGAATTGCTGTTTATATTTTTCAAACTCCATGCCAAGAATTATTTGGCAGTGTTGTTCTCAGTTTATTCGATATTCGATGTTGTTTGTCGTGACGAAGTCGATGAGTCGGTGGTCGATGTTGACTTTTATGGTTCGGCTACGTAACATAACGGTTGTTTGCTGTGGTGTTCGTAGTGCGATGTAGAGTTGTGTTGTGCCTTCGTTTTGTGATATTATGGTTGCGAGTTCGGTTAAGGTTTTGTCGTTGATTGTGGCAGCTTCGAGTGTCAGCGTGAACCGTTCTAATCGATGAGCTTTAATGTCATAAAGTTGTTCCACGTTCTGTATTTTGAGTTCATAGAGGTCGGAGCCACGATAGCGTTGTTGGCATTTTGCGGTGATGAAAATGGTGTAGTTTGGTTTTAGGAGTCCATTCCATCTTATCCAGTCGTCGCCAAAGAGTGCTAATTCTCCTTGTCCTTCAAAGTCTTCTATAGTTATGAATCCGAATGGTTTTCCTGTTTTCTGTGAAAATCGCTCGTTGACTGCGGTAACTATTCCTCCGATGGTCACTTCATCACGCTGTGCAAGTTGTGCGATGTTTACGTCTCGGCCGATTTCATTGCAATGTGTGTTACACATGTTGTTGAGAATAACTTCGTATTCATCGAGCGGATGTGCCGAGAGGTATATACCAACGAATTCGCGTTCTTTGTTAAGTTTTTCGATTGTTGCCCATTTATCTGTTTTTGGCACTACTGGGTGAACAACTTCCACTTCGTCTATTCCTCCGAAGAGCGAATTCTGTTGGTTGGCTTGTTCTTGTTGGAAAAGCTGTGCGTAGCGTACGAGTGTGTCAAGGAATATTTCGCCTTTGGTATTGATACCGAAATATTGTTCGCGTTGTAGACCTAGGTTGTCGAGCGCTCCGCCGTAGGCAAGACTTTCGTATGCTTTTCGATTGACGTTACTGAGGTCAACGCGTTCGGCGAAATCGAAGATGTCTTTATATGGCCCATTTGCCTGCCGTTCTTTGACAATGGCCTCAGCTGCTCCGGTTCCTATTCCTTTTATGGCTGAGAGTCCGAATCGGATTTCCCCTTTACTGTTGACGCTGAATCCCATTTGGCTTTCATTTGCGTCTGGGCCGAGGGTTGAAATCCTCATGGCTTTACACTCTTCCATGAGCTTGGTTATTTCGGTTATCTGACTGAAACGACGGGTCATCAAAGCGGCCATGAATTCGGCAGGATAGTGGGCCTTGAGATAAGCGGTTTGATAGGCAAGCCACGAATAACATGTTGCGTGCGACTTGTTGAAAGCGTAACTGGCGAATTTCTCCCAGTCGCTCCATATCTTTTCGAGAATCTCTGGATTGTGCCCGTTTTCTGTTCCTTGTTTGATAAACTTGGGCTTCATCCGGTCGACAATGTCTTTCTTTTTCTTTCCCATTGCCTTTCGAAGCTCATCACTCTCACCTCGGGTAAAACTGGCAAGTTGACGGCTGAGAAGCATCACTTGTTCTTGATAAACGGTGATGCCATAGGTGTCTTTGAGATACTTTTCCATACAGGGAATATCGTAGGTGACAAGCGTAGGGTCTTTCTTCCGGCGGATAAATTCAGGAATATAATCCATCGGACCAGGGCGATAGAGAGCATTCATGGCAATGAGGTCTTCGAACACGGTGGGCTTGAGCTCGCGGAGGTATTTTTGCATTCCGGGTGATTCGAACTGAAACGTACCCACAGTTCGGCCTTGCTGATAGAGTCGATAGGTTAATTCATCGTCGAGGGAGATATTGTCGATGTCAATTTCGTCGCCGGTTGTTTGCCTAATCACCCGAACGGCTTCTTTTATCTCGGAGAGGGTTTTGAGTCCGAGGAAGTCCATTTTGATGAGCCCAGTCGATTCGATAACGTGACCGTCATATTGTGTAACAGGTACTTTCTGATCGGGAAAATCGGGATCGGTAGCTGTCGAGACGGGCACCCAGTCACTTATCGGATTTCGACAAATGATGAACCCGCAGGCATGAATACCGGTGCCTCGTATAGTGCCTTCGAGCATCTTGGCATATTTGATAGTGTTGCGTTCGCGTACATCTTCGCTCACCTCGGCCTCCTGCAACATTGGGGTGCACTTGATTGCATTTACAAGATTCATTTTCATCCCATCAGGCAAGCGTTCGGGAATAGCCTTGCATAGTGCATTCGAGAGTTGTAGCGGCAGTTGCTCCACGCGAGCAACGTCTTTGATAGAGTTTTTCGTAGCCATTGTGGCGTAGGTGATAATGTGGGCACAGTTTTCGTGGCCATATTTATCCATAACCCATTGCAGAACCCGGCCACGCCCATCATCATCGAAGTCAGTATCTATATCGGGGAGATTCACGCGGTCAGGATTAAGGAAACGCTCGAATAGTAAATCATATTTCAGCGGATCGATACGTGTTATTCCAAGACAATAGGCCACCACCGAGCCGGCTGCCGAACCGCGCCCGGGACCAACCATAACGTCCAGCTCTTTGCGGGCAGCGTTTATGAAGTCTTGCACGATTAAGAAGTAGCCAGGAAAACCCATCGTTTTCATAACATGAAGTTCAAAACGTATTCGATCGTCTATTTCATTCGAAAAATTCTCACCATAGCATCGCCGGGCGCCGTCGTAAGCAAGTTTAGCCAAATAGTCGGCTTCGAACTTTATTCTATAAATCTTTTTATATCCTCCCAGGCGTTCGATAACCTCGGCGCCTGCCTTTTCATCGAGTTGATTCTCTCCGTTTTCGTCGGATGTGAACTCCTTATAGAGATCGGCCTCAGAGAATTTCCTCATCCATTCCTCTTCCGTTCCAAAACTCTCAGGTATTGAAAAGAAAGGCATTATCGGATCGTTGTCGATACTGTATATTTCAACCTTGTTGAGTATATCGAGTGTGTTTGTCAGCGCCTCTGGAATGTCAGCAAACACTTCATTCATCTCCTCGCGGGTCTTGAACCATTCCTGCTTAGAATAGCGCAAACGATTCGGCGCATTTAGTTCTTCATTAGTCGAAAGACAAAGAAGATGGTCGTGTGCCTCAGCCGTTTCCTTATCTTCAAAATGACAATCATTGGTACAAACCAATTTTATACTGTATTCGCGAGCAAACTGCATCAACATTTCATTGGCCTTTTGTTGCAGTGGAAACACATCGCGATTGGCCACAAGCTGTGGATCCTTAACCTCGTGCCGCTGCAACTCCAAATAATAATCATCGCCGAATACACGATGATACCACTCGCATGCCTCCCGTGCCCCCTCAATATCTCCTTTGAGAATCTTTGCTGGTACTTCACCTGCAATGCAGGCTGAACAAACGATAAGTCCCTCATGATATTTCTCCAAATCTTCACGATCGGTTCGTGGCCGATAATAATATCCATCTATCCATGCTCGCGACACAATCCTTATTAGATTTTGATAACCTTTATAATTCTTCGCTAAAACTACAAGATGGTAGCCAGAGTTATCATGTTGTGACTTATCCTTATTAAACTTGGTTCGTCGCGCCACATACATTTCGCAACCGAAAATAGGTTTGAATGGTTTCTCACCGCGCTCTTTTCGTCCTTTATTTATTCGCACACAATAATCCGAAAATTCCTTAATGCCGAACATCACACCATGATCTGTTATGGCCATACCTTTCATACCATTCTTGACTGCCTTATCTACAAGATATGAAATCTTCGATTGGCCGTCTAGAATAGAATAATGGGTATGAACGTGAAGGTGAACGAAATCTTCCATAAGGTTCTGAAAAATTAGTCCCAAAGGTACAGTGAATGGCACACACTTCCAAAGATTAAAATTAAAACTTGTTAGCTTATAAAAAAGAAGTATCTTTGCATCAAACAAAAGGTTAGCTCAACACACGCTATGGGAAAAATCAAGAGGAAGCTTAAGAAAATCAGAATACATAGAGAGGGAACAAAACAACTACTTTACGGCGGAATAAGCATTATGCTTGTTGCGCTTATTTTATGGTTTACAATTCCCTCGTGTAAACTCCCTTTTTGGATTTTCATTGCAATCTTTAGCATCGCCTATGGAATAGTTCTTAATTTCTACAGAGCCCCGGTAAGATACTTTCCTGGAGATGACACTGAAAAGATTGTGGTAGCCCCGGCTGACGGTCATGTCGTAGTGATTGAAGAGATTGAAGAGAATGAATATTTCCACGACAGACGTTTGATGATTTCCATCTTCATGAGCCTATGGAATGTTCATGCAAACTGGTTTCCTGTAGATGGGAAGGTAAAGTTCGTAAAGCATTTCAATGGCAAGTTTTACAAGGCATGGTTGCCCAAAGCGAGCGACGAGAACGAACACGCTGATACCATGCTCACAACTCCCGACGGTCGCGATGTACTGTGCCGACAGATTGCGGGAGCCGTGGCACGACGTATTGTCACATATGCCAAAGAGGGTGAAGAATGCTACATCGATGAGCACCTGGGATTCATAAAGCTCGGAAGCCGTGTAGACGTCTTTCTCCCAATAGACTCAGAAGTATGCGTCAAAATGGGACAACACACCACAGGTGACCATACCGTCATAGCTAAACTAAGTTAGCCTCACAAATCCTATACCCCAATCCCAACCTTTCACAAAACATGAGCCTCAAAAGACACATCCCCAACACAATCACATGCTGCAACCTCATTTCGGGTTGCATAGCAACCGCTTTTGCTTTTGGTGGAAATGCTGAGATGTCTTTGACCTGGATAATCATTGGTGCTACGTTTGATTTCTTCGACGGGATGAGCGCCCGACTTCTCGGCGTGAGTTCACCAATAGGAAAAGAACTCGATTCACTTGCCGACGACATAACTTTTGGGTTGGCACCTGCTACCATCGTGTTCAACATGCTTTGTACAATGGATTACCCTATTTTCCTCGAGCCTGCCCGTCCTTGGTTACCATTCGTGGCCTTCGTCATGGCTGCGTTTTCGGCCCTCCGACTGGCTAAATTCAATCTCGACGAACGTCAAGCCCTTGGATTTATTGGTTTGCCCACTCCCGCAAATGCTCTTTTCTGGGGAGCACTCATTGTAGGTGCTGGATCATGGCTCGAAAGCTGTCCGTTAGCAGTTTTAGCTATTATCGCAGGCGTGGCTTTGAGTTCGTGGCTCATGATAGCTGAGATTCCAATGTTCGCCCTCAAGTTCAAACAGTGGGGATGGCGCGGCAACGAGGTACGCTACGTGTTCCTACTAAGCTGCATTCCGCTCATCGTTATTTTCGGCATTTCAGCATTCGCGATAATCATCGCATGGTACGTAGTTCTCTCTTCAATTATCAGGATTAACAAGTAAATCAATGATTTTTCTCAGTTTCATCTTCTTTATCTTTATTGGATTTTTCATCATCATCTTGTCTATAGCCATATCGTTTTATAGACAGATTCGCGACACGAGTCGAAAGTTCCGACCGGGTGATAGAACTGGCAGAAACAACCAGCCGAAACCGAATGCGGATGGGAATATCATCATTGATAGCCGGTCGGAATCGCAGCGCAACCGCAAGATTATATCCGACGACGAGGGCGAATATGTCGACTTCTCATAGCTCATCTGAAAACAGCATTCGGGCAAAGCAATTCCCCAACATATATACCTCAAAACACGAATCAATCATACGCCGGGCTCTGCAACACAATCTATTGTTGCATGGGCCCGGTACTTTTTAATCGATGTTTCAACAAAAAATTTTATTCAGTCATGGCAAAAGACAAGATAGCATACGTATGTAGCAATTGCGGACAGGAAAGTGTAAAGTGGATTGGAAAATGTCCGAGCTGCGGCGAGTGGAATTCATTCAAGGAAATAAAAATATCGGCATCCGATGCCACTTCGGGGGCCAGAAATGCAGCGCAGCTAGCGGGCTTATCGAGCAGGCGAATGGCGGCACACAACGAGAACAAACCTCAGATGCTCCGGGAAATATCGGCGCAGGACGATCCACGAATCGACATGCACGATTCAGAGCTGAACAGAGTTCTCGGCGGTGGGCTAGTGCCAGGCAGCATCGTTCTCTTAGGCGGTGAACCGGGCATTGGAAAGAGTACGCTCACTCTCCAAACGATTCTCAACCTTCAATTAAAGGTTTTATATGTCAGCGGCGAAGAAAGTCCGCATCAAATAAAGATGCGAGCCGAGCGAATAACCAACGACATCCCTTCGCAGATAGAAATCCTATCTGAAACGTCGCTCGAACAGATATTCAATCATATTCGGGAAGTGCAGCCAGAACTTGTTGTTATCGACTCCATACAGACAATAGCTACCGACGAGGTTGCAAGCAGCCCTGGAAGCATTGTTCAGGTTCGCGAATGTGCTGCAGCCTTGCTTCGTTTTGCCAAAACGAGTGGCGTTCCGGTTGTATTGATTGGTCATATAAACAAGGAGGGAAGCATCGCAGGTCCAAAGATTCTTGAACACATCGTTGACACTGTTATCCAGTTCGAGGGCGACCAGCATTATATGTACAGAATTCTTAGAAGTATCAAAAACAGGTTTGGCTCGACATCCGAGCTTGGTATATATGAGATGGTTCAAACTGGTCTTCGGCAAGTTGAGAACCCATCGGAACTTCTGCTCACCGATTCGCATGACGGTTTGTCAGGCGTTGCGATTTCGAGCGCCATTGAGGGTGTCCGTCCGTTTCTTGTAGAAACCCAGGCTCTAGTATCATCGGCAGCCTACGGTACGCCGCAACGCACTGCAACAGGATTCGACCAAAAACGGCTTAACATGCTTTTGGCTGTGCTTGAGAAGCGTGTTGGATTTAAGATTATGCAGAAAGATGTTTTTATCAATATAGCAGGCGGATTGCGTGTCACCGACATGGCAATGGACCTTAGCGTTATTGCTTCCATATTATCGTCGAACGTCGACACACCAATCGAAAAAGGTTGGTGCTTGTGCGGCGAGGTTGGTTTGAGCGGTGAAGTTCGTCCAGTGAATCGTATCGAACAACGAATTGCCGAAGCCGAAAAGCTCGGATTCGGTCACATTATTATCCCCAAATACAATATTCAAGGATTAACCCATAAATTCAATATAGAACTACATCCAGTGCGCAAAGTCGAAGAGGCATTACGGGCCCTTTTCGGCTGATTTTTACGCCGCAGATATTCGCGTTATATATCGCGCTTCATCAATTCGGTTCTAACATTTCTATCGAACTTTTCGATAGCATACCGAAGCATTGTTCTAGGCATTTCCAGACGGTATGTTTTAACGTAATTGTATAGCCTGGATTCATCGCGTTTACCAGCCTCGCGGAGCATCCATCCAATTGCTTTATGCATAAGGTCATGTGGATGATTCATCATTTTTGTTGAAAGATTAAACGTGTCGTCCAGTTGTCCTTGACGAATGAATATGATTGTCGACACGATTGCAATTCTATTTTCCCACAACAAACTACTTTCTGCAAGCCTGTACAATAAGTCATGCGAGCGATTTAGCAAATATTCTCCTATAATAGCCGGGCATGACAAATCTACCAAATCCCAGTTATTAATTCTATTTGTGACTGATAGATAGAAATCTACAATATTTTTCTTGCCTTCATCATCGGTCTTCTTAAATTGTTCGACCATTATAAGAAGCGAACATAATCTAGCCTCGTGCCACTCTGATTGCATCATTTCGGTAAGTTCGTTTATCGTAGCATTTTTATGATTCTTAGCTACTTTACGAACATCTGGCACAGAAACTCCCAGAAACTTATCTCCCTCGCCATATTCACCTTTACTGGTTTTAAAGAACCGTGGCAATATATTCCGTTTTTCATCGGTTGATAACAACCGTAATTCATCGATGATTATGTTTATTAGTCTATCCATTTATAACATATAAGTATTAGTCATTATATGCAAAGATAAATAATTTTAGTCGATAACCATATGTATGTTTTCTAATCGAAGATTAGATACGAACATAAAACATATATATGGTTTAATTATAAAAAATATATTTGCTACTAAACATACATGTGTTTATTAATCGACGAGACTCTTGAAACGATAAACACACATGAGTTTTTAACCAATGAGTATCTTTAATTATAAAACATACGTATGTTTTACAATCAAAGAGACTCTATAGATACTAAACAAAGGTATGATTTAATTCAAATAGACTCTGCGATTATAAAACATACATATGTTTTAAGATTCAAGAGCCTCTTTGATTATAAAACATACATGCGATTTAACATTACAGAGACTCTTTGAACTAAAACACATGTTTGTTTTGTATTCAAAGAGCCTCTGTAGTCAAAAACATATGTATGTTTTTATATCAAGTAGTTTATATGAGTTAAAACACACATTAGTTTTATCATCAATAATTTATTCCAAATTAAAAACATACATCAGAATACCATTTATTATATGACTTGAGGTACAAAAAAACTAGAAAATAGTTGTTGAGAAATATATCGCACTCATTATGCTCGAAAAAAAATTAATCGAAGAGTATTGATAAATTATTTTTTTATTACTTTTGCCAATATCAGATATACATTAAGTCTGCCTCTGAAATAGATAATAGAATTAATAACTTAAAATAATTGATTATGAAGCCGATAAAAAAAATCGAAGAGACTCGTAGTAACCGACTAACGCTCGGACTACATGCCGACATGCAATCACGACTCTATGCATTAATATCTAAAATGCCTCCAGAAAAAATTCTACTTGAAGCTGACGACCTTATTGCATGGAAAAAGGTTATAGATATTGAACAAGACCTTGCACGTGTTGTTTCTGATTCGGAAACAACTATCAGATTGAGAAAGAAACATTATGAGAGAGGAAAAGTAATTACTTCTTTATTCTCTGAAATAAGGAGTGCAAGACTTTCTCCTATAAAAGAAAGAGCTGAAGCAGGTCAAAGATTATTCCCGATAGTTAAAGCATATAAAGGTTTACAATATGAGAATATCTCCGAGCAGACTTCGCATATCGATGGATTGGTTGTAGACCTAATGAAGCCTGAACCATTTAGCGATGCGTCGACTATAGGAGTAAATACACATATAGTAATGCTTGAGCATCTAAATCAAGAATTCAAAACAATTCGTGTTGAGCGTGCTAACACCATTGCATCAGACAATTTGCCGAATAGTAAGACTATTCGTAAGCAAGCCGATGATTTCACCAATTCTATTCTTACTCACATTGAAACAGCATATATTGTTGCAAGTGATGCAGACAGGAATATTATATCAACTTTAATTGATAATATAAATCAAGCTATTTACGAGACTGCAACTATATATAAACAAGGGGCCAGTCAGCGTAAAAATGCGAGAGATAAAAAGAAAGAAGAGGAGAAAAAGAAGGGTGGGAAAAAGAATGAGAAAGATAATAAAGATACCGACCCTGATAAAACTCCTAAGCCTGGAAGAGAAGAAGACCCGGGAGAAGACAAAGCTTAAAAATTCAATTATAACCATAATGGCCAACGACAAATGTCGTTTGGCCATTATGGTTATAACAAAGAAAAACACCTGTACGGCATGTTATTATCGTGATAATTATTCGCCTGAAATTCCAATCCAGTTGTGTGGATAAAAATCGCGCGTCGGAACATCGCGCATGTGGTAGATTGGATGTAAAACTATTTTTTCAGGTGCAGAGTCGAGCCATGCTCCCCACCAACTAAAAGTGCTGTTTGCAAGAATGTGATGCCTACATAAAGACATTAGTTGCATGTCGCGCCATGAGTTTTCACCAGTATTAAAGTCGACTATTCGGAAAGAGTCGTCGCCAGAAAATTTATTGATTGCATATTCTTTGTCGTCTGAGAAAACAAAAAATACAGGATTCTCGACATGCGAACGTATATATTCAATTGCCCGTTCATAATATTCTTCTGTACAAACGCCTTGGTATTCGCTGTAGTCCAGATAGTCTCCGCGCCTAATGTGTAGCGAAATGCTTTGTGTTCGTATTATAAGAGCAGATATGCGTTTAAACTCCTCATCGTCCGAGGGTGGGAAAATAAATTTGCGTCGCAGCTCTGTAACTACCGACGTAAAGTTAAGCTCGGAATGCCATCCACCACGGTAGAAAGTTAGACCAGGGTGATGCGTGAAATTGGAAAGACTGTAGTTGCGAGTGATTGGTTCGACTATTAGCCTGATTCCAACAGCGTTGAGAGCCGTTCGGAGAATCTTTTTGAGTCGAATGTGATTTGAGAAATATGCCTTGTCGAGCAATTTGTATATCATTCGGCACATAAGATTTGACCGATAAGGAATCCCGAATAATCGCTCGAGTTCATACGTTGACCGAGGATTTAGAACGAAATATGTTGTTTGCCTGTTTCGGAGTCTCTTTTCCAGATAGAAGGCATATTGCGACATTTGGTTGCCGAGTCCGTTGAAAATTACTATTACGTCCATTAGTCTTTAAGTTGTTGGAAACGTTTTTGACATCGTTGTTTGTAGTTGATATTAAGTGCGTGCTTTTGAAACTTACGCCAGTTGTAGGTTACAACAAAGGTTATTGCGTCGATTAGCCTGGTACGCGCACCTGCGTATATCGACCGGGGAAGCCGAACGAAATAAAGATCGGCAATTGTATCGAATGCAGAGAACTGCCTGTGTTGCTTTTCAAATAGCCAAACCTCGGAGTAGAACCTGTTTGACTCAATAACGGAGGTGTTGAAAGCTGGCAAACGGCGAATATGCTCGGCGGTTGCCCACCAGAAGTTTCCCGAATACATTGTGTAATTCCTGGGCGGCCATCGGTATGCACTGTAAGTATCGTATTCGGTTGCCAGCACATTCACGGCCACGTGCCATTTATTGAAAATAAAGTACTCCAGCATCTCACGCCATGCTACGATTTTTCGACAGAATGAACGGAATAGTCTGTCGCTGGAATCGATTGCCTGATAGGATATGCCTTTCGAGTGAAAATAGTAAACGAAACAGTCTTCCGAATCACAAAGTTGCTTGATGAACTCTAGTGCGGGGTACTCATAACGCTTCTGGTTGCCGGTGCTGGAGATTATTTCGACTTTCTGACTGTTGAGCACAGCCTTCAAATCTTGCTCATTGCCATGTTCGGTTGTTATACAACTCACAAAAAGCTTGTTGGATGCATCGAGGAGTCCGCTGCTTTTTAGCGAACGGAATTGGGCTTGGGCGAGCGATTGCCAACCGTGGCCAAGCATGATGTGGTACACCCCGTAGATGGGGCGTTCGAGATGGGGCGCGTGTTCCCAACGGCCGAGCGAGGGCCGATTGTAGACGCGAAAAAGTGTTTCGCGTAGTCTTTGAAAGATGTTCATAGGAGGCTTTCGATGAGTCGTTCGAACATTGAGTGCAAGTTGTGGTTAGGACGCCATCCTAAAGACTCGATTCGGGTGGTGTCGAGGCGAAGTTTGGTTGTCGGCGAATATCCTTGACCTTCTTTTAACTCGATTCTGACGTTCAATTTCGGGTTGAAAGTGCGAACAAGAAGTTCGGCCATGCTTCGAATAGAGATGTAGGTTTCTGGATTTGCTATATTATAGGCTTCGCCTGACTCGCCCCTTAGTAGAATGAATAGCATTGCCGATACGGCGTCGGTTGTGTAGCAATAGCATCGGGCAAGATTGCCCTCGGTGTGTAAAATAATGTCGTTTCCGGCAATGATGCTTCGAGCAAATTGGGCGAATACTCGGTTGTCGGTGCTATCGACGCCGGCCCCAAAGGTCTGGGCAAGGCGAGCAACCTTTGCGGAGATACCGTATTGAACTGCGTAGTTGTGAAACAGAGCTTCGGCTGCCCTCTTCGCCATCGGATAACTACTGCGCGTTTCCATCGGATTGAGGTCGCCCATGGTGTTCTCCTTGAGAGGATGGGTATCGTCGGTAATCGTTCCGTAAACTTCAAGCGTGGACGCAAGTAGAATCGATTGGAGATTGCATTGCCGAGCATATTCCAACACCTCACGCGAGCTGTTGTAAACCGTGTTCATTGTCTCAACAGGGTGTTCGACGAAATATTTTGATGCCGTCGGAGAGGCAAAATGAATGAGATAGTCAATCGTTTCAGTTGGGGAAAAGGGGGCATCGGCAGAAAAATCATACATATGGAAGATTAAATTGTCGTTCTCATCTCCAAACATCTGTTGCGCTTTCTGCAGACTACGCACCACAGCTAAAACTCTCAATCCTAAATTATGCTCGATGTTCAACGCCAGCAAACAACGCACCATGCAGGAGCCGAGCAACCCGGTGGCACCGGTCACAGCAACTGTGCATCCGCGTAATCGCTCGGCGAGACTGAATCGTTCGGCGAATAAACGGATGTCTTCATTAAGAATTTTGTTCATGCTTAGAGTCCGAATATCTGCTGGTCTTCGTGCACCTTCATCATTGCGCGTAGCACAAAGAAATCGGTTGGCGTGGTTATCTTTATATTCTCCATCGGCCCTATGATTGTACCTAGTTTGTAGCCGTATTGACTCATCATCGTACATGAATCAATAAAGTCATTACGTCCTTCTGCCAATGCTCGCCTGTGCGCGGCTATTATATCTTTCAAAAAAAAGCTTTGCGGAGCGCGAGCAATTAGCGAATCTGCACGCGACGGAATCTCTAAAGAGCCATCGGTCTGCCTCACTACCAGTGTTTCCGTGGCCGGAATACAGGTTATGCAGCTTCCCGATTGTTTTACCTTATTAATATTGTCTGTTATGGTCTGTTCGGTTATGAGGGGACGAACTCCGTCGTGAATTAGTACGATGGAATCATCTGTGCCGGCATTCTCAGCAGCGCATAGGGCATTGTAAATAGATTGCTGACCGGTTTCTCCACCCGGGACAACCTTTATCACTTTAGTAATTTCAAACTTACGGAGTTGTTTCTCCAGAAACGGAATCCAATTTTCGATGCAAGCAACGACTATGGCGTCAATTTGAGGATGGTTGTCGAACAACTCGAGTGTGTAAATGATAATTGGCTTACCATTGAGATCTAGAAATTGTTTCGGACGCGATTTGGTGTGCATGCGAAGCCCCGAACCGCCTGCGAAGATGACAGCTATATTCATTTTCCTTGGTTTATATATTAATCGTAAAACATCACATCGACTTTATGCCTGTCGCGCTTGTCGCGAGGTGGCAATTCCATGTAATTTCCGTAGGCAATACGGCAAAGCTCGTCGGCATCAGCCGGTCCTTCAAACGTATAACCTTCAAAGACAATATCCTTATGTGGAATCATACATCGCCGTGGATTTTGCTCGTAAAACCACGCACCGTAAGAATGCATATACAGCTCCGGATTGCCGAAAAGTTTACCTATGCTGCGAAACACAGGGAAGACTACGTAATGCAGAATGTTGTAGGCCGCCTGCGCCAAACGCGGAAACCGACCTGCGAACTTCAGATTCACATTCACCGATAGCTTGGCCGCGAAATGCTGCAACCACGGAATCATTTTGCCTTCATAAGGAAAGATGTCAACATGCAATCCACGAAATCGTTGTGCCTCATGCATCCTACGGTCGGCGCTATTTTCGATATCATGACTAAGATTCTCGCTTTTCAAATCGCGCAGACATGCCCATTCCTTATAAAAGCCTGGGTCGGTGGAATTATCTTGTAACACAAATTGCTCATGCGGATGCGCCTTGAGATAATCACAAAGCTGCTTGAAATACTTCCTTTCAACCACCATATCGATATCATCATCCCATGGAATGAAGCCTCCATGTCTCAATGCGCCCAATACATTCCCTCCATCTAGTCGACACGGCACACCGATTTTCTTTGCAGTTTCTTGTAGATAGATGGCCATTTCGAGCATGCGTAACTGTGCCCGCCGCAATGTTCCACCATCGGGGTTATATTCGGCCCTCAAGCTCTCTGATGTCTCGCCCGTGTTGAAAATTTTGGTCATTTCCCCATCTTTCTTTAATGTCTGCAAAAGTAGCACTAAAGATTCTTATCAGAATGCCAGATATTATCCTTGTTACCACTTACGGCATTTCTTACTTCCATTTTTCTTGCATATAGAACACGTTAATATTACGTAAAAGACTAATTAGCTTTTAAGGTAGTATTTCCAAAAGTTTCCTAAATGTGTACTTTTGCGCACCGATTATTATTGAGGGCAGTCTTAGAGCCCTTGGCACATACGTGTTAATAGTGTCATGCTTTTGGCCGAGCAACATGGTTAGTGAATCGTATGAGCAAAAGAATTAGAAAACGTTTTTTAGTAGTAAAATTTAATTTCACAGAATGGACACTTTAAGTTATAAGACTATTTCCGCCAACAAGGAAACAGCTAAGAAAGAGTGGGTTATTGTTGACGCCACTGACCAGATTGTGGGTCGTCTCAGTTCAAAAGTTGCCAAGTTGTTGCGTGGAAAGTATAAGCCAAACTTCACACCACACGTTGATTGCGGCGATAACGTAATCATCGTCAATGCGGCTAAAGTCGTGTTCTCCGGCAAAAAGGAAACCGATAAAATCTACACCCGCTATACCGGCTATCCAGGCGGTCAACGTTTCAATACTCCTGCACGTCTGAGAAAATCACCTAACGGAATAGATAAAATTATTCGTCATGCCATTAAGGGCATGCTTCCAAAAGGAATTCTGGGTCGTTCATTGATGAACAATCTGCACATAATCGAAGGTGCCGAGTTGAATGGACTTGAAGCCCAGAAGCCCAAGGTAATTGATATAAACCAGTATAAATAATTTAGGTTATAAAGATGGAAGTAATCAATACAATCGGACGCCGCAAGAGCGCCGTAGCTCGTATTTACATGAAAGAAGGTACGGGAAAGATTATAATCAATAAGAAAGACTTAACAGAATTCTTCCCATCAGCTATTCTGCAGTATGTTGTGAAGCAGCCCCTGCAGTTGCTCGGAGTTGAAGGCCAATACGACATTAAAGCCAACCTCTATGGGGGCGGTTTCACAGGTCAGAGCCAAGCACTCAGACTTGCAATTGCTCGCGCTTTGGTGAAAGTCAACGCTGACGACAAGAAGAACTTGAAAGATCACGGATTCCTCACACGCGACAGTCGCGTCGTTGAACGTAAGAAGCCAGGACAACCTAAGGCACGTGCTCACTTCCAGTTCAGTAAGCGTTAATCATTGGAAGAAAGACACCACAAGTTTAGCATCTAAATCGGAGAGACTCCTTTTATCGGGTGGACTACTCTCCGATTGATTCTAACAAAATCCAGCGGACATATTCCGCCAATCAAAGAATTAAAAAGAAAGTAAACAACAAATCAAGAAAAGAAAATGTCAAGAACAAGTTTTGACCAACTACTCCAAGCAGGATGTCATTTCGGACACCTGCACCGTAAATGGAATCCAGCAATGGCTCCTTATATATTCATGGAGCGCAACGGAATCCACATTATCGATCTTCACAAAACTGTAGCAAAAATCGATGAAGCTGCCGAAGCTCTGAAAGGTATTGCACGCAGCGGAAAGAAGATTCTGTTCGTCGCTACTAAAAAACAGGCCAAGGACATCGTTGCCGAAAAGGCTGAATCTGTGAATATGCCATACGTAAACGAACGTTGGGCCGGCGGGATGCTGACAAACTTCCCAACCATCCGTAAGGCTGTGAAAAAAATGACGAACATCGACAAATTATTGAGCGATGGAACATATTCTAATCTATCCAAGCGCGAATTATTGCAGATTTCTCGTCAGCGCGCCAAGCTCGAAAAGAATCTGGGTTCTATCGTAGACCTCACCCGTCTGCCCTCAGCACTCTTCGTTGTCGACGTGATGAAAGAGCACATTGCAGTGAAAGAAGCAAATCGTTTAGGCATTCCTGTATTTGGAATCGTGGATACCAACTCCGAACCGAAAAATATTGATTTCGTTATCCCAGCCAACGACGACGCAAGAGACTCCGTTGAAGTGATTCTCGCCGCCTGCTGCTCTGCTATAGCTGAAGGCTTGGAAGAACGCAAAGTTGAAAAGGCCGACGAGAAAGCCTCAGCCGAACAGAAGGAAGAAGCCAGCGAAGCAAAACCTCGCCGCGCAGCTCGCAAGGACAGAACTTCGGCTAAGAAGGCAGAAACTCCAAAAGTAGAACCTGCAACGGAAGAGACAGCTCCAGCTGCAGAATAAACAAAACAAATCATCATTAAGGTCGAGCATTGGTGAGTGCTCTGGGAGAAATTCCTTGAAAGGTTTGTTTCCCATAAACGCTCATCAATGCTTTCATTTTTATTAAAACACAAAACGAAAGGAAATAGAAAATGGCAATATCAATTGAAGATATCAAGAAACTACGTACCATGACTGGCGCCGGATTGGCAGACGTAAAAAAAGCTCTAACTGAAGCCGAGGGCGATTTTGATAAGGCAAAAGAGATACTACGCGAAAGAGGACTGGCCATTGCAGCGAAACGCTCGGACCGCGAAACATCGAATGGATGCGTGCTAGTGAAAACCGTCGACGGATTCGCCGCCATGGTTGCCGTGAAATGCGAGACCGACTTTGTGGCAGCCGGTAAGGATTTCGTAGCCCTCGTGCAAGAAATTCTGGACGCAGCCGTAGCTGCACGCTGCAAGAGTCTCGATGAAGTGAAAGCCCTCAAATTGGCCAGTGGCGACGACGCAGCAACTGCCGTTCAGCACCGCTCGGGAATAACTGGCGAGAAGATGGAAATAGACGGATACAACTTCATAGAAGGAAGCAATCTTTCGGTCTACGACCACATGAACCGTCACACCCTCGCAACAATCGTTCAGCTCAACGAGAATAACGACGAGGCCGGACACAAAATTGCCATGCAGGTGGCCGCTATGAAACCTGTAGCCCTCGACGAGGCATCTGTTTCGCAAGCTATTAAGGACGAGGAGTTCAAGGTTGCCGTTCAAAAAACCAAAGAAGAACAAGTTGAGAAAGCTGTTGCAGCCGCAATCAAAAAGGCAGGTATCAACCCGAATTTGGTAGACAGCGACGACCACATCGAATCGAACATTACAAAAGGCTGGCTCACCCGTGAAGAGGCTGACAAGGCCATCGAAATTCGCAACACAGTTGGCCCAGAAAAGGCAAACAATCTGAACGAAGACATGATTCAGAACATTGCCAAAGGCCGTCTCAACAAATTCTTCAAAGAGAATTGTTTGGTCGACCAGGAGTTCCAGTTCGGCGACGGCGATAAACTAAGCGTTGCCGAGTGGCTCAAACAGCAAAGCAAGGATCTCAAGGTCATTGCCTACAAACGCTTCACACTCGCAGCCGAATAAAGAAAAAGTAATAGTCATAAATTATGTTGTTTAGCAGGTTAGTCTATTATGACTAACCTGCTTTTTTTGACTGAAAATGCAGTCGGCCAACAAAAGGAATTTTTCCAGACACGATTACCCGGCCATCGGGTTAATAAGAATTCATCCTAGATTGACAAAAACGACCATCGGGTTGGCTCAAAATTTCTTAGGGAGGTGAGAAAACGGTCATCGAAAAATCGCGCCTGAAACTCAGGGAAGCAAAAACGGTCACCGGGAAAACGTGCCCGAGTTTCGGGGAACAAAAAACGGTGACCGTATTGAATCAAAAAAATCGCAGGCGACAAAAAACGTACATCGGGTTCGCACAAAAATTTTCCAGGCACGTTTTCCCGGTCACCGTTTTAATGAAAATTCGTCCGAGGCGGTGCAAAACGGTCATCGGGTTCTTAAATATTCAGATTAATGGTCAAAAACTAGGTTCGTGGTTCTTAACTTTCGTTTATTGAAAAGAGAATTTCTATTTCATCAATCTCTTTCGCATGCTCAAAGAAATATGTGAGTTCGGTTTAAGAATCCGCTTAATCCTCAGAGGTACTATGAATGATAAACATGGGTGCTAACTCGGGCGAAATGCCTGCCTGTAGGGACAGACGGCCGATAGCCTAATGGGAACTTCTAACTCGCATAAAGAAAATGGAGGCTGATAATCAGCCTCCATTTTCTTTATAATTGTCGGGATGACCGGACTCGAACTGGCGACCCCTACGTCCCGAACGTAGTGCGCTACCAACTGCGCTACATCCCGATTGGTCTTGTGCTTGCAAAGGTAAATAAAAAATAAAACACATCTGAAACTTTACCGTGAATAACTCTCGCAAGGCCTTTCTACACTAGAGAAGTGGCGGTAGTTCGAATAAACGGACACCATTACTGCCTTTAAGCAAAATGTAATGTCCAGTCGGGCGTTGTTGCTTGAGGGCTACTTTCACCTGTTCGACGTCATTGAATTTGCGAAAAGCTGTTTTGGTTTGTGAGAAATTCTCACCAACGAGCCAAACGTTTTCAATACCTGTCGAGGCCAGTTGGTCTACAACTTTTTGATGTTCAACTTCCGAAGCGTCTCCCAGTTCTCGCATATCGCCGAGAATGGCCATTTTATTTTCGACCTTCATTTGGCAGAAGTTTTCAATTGCAGCAGCCATACTAGAGGGATTAGCATTGTAAGTATCGACAATTAGTTTGTTATACGGGGTCTCGGTTAGCTGCGAACGATTGTTACTGGGCATATAATTCTCCAGAGCATGACATATCTGCAAATTCGAGAGATTGAAGTGCTGCCCCACAGATATTGCAGCAAGCATATTATCGAGATTATATGCGCCTACTAGATGTGACTTAACTACTTTCCACTCGGAGCCTGGTTCGCGCCAGCGGAATGTGAGGAACGGAGCACATTCAACAATCTCACCCTGTGTGATGGCGGTTTCGTCTTGTCCGTAGGTAATGATGCGTTCAAATCCTCGGTGAGTGGCCATTTCAACCAAATCAGAATCATCTTCGTTCAGGAAGAGCAATGCATTATTGGATTTCAGATAATCATAAAGCTCACCCTTTGCCTTCTTAACCCCATCGAACGAACCAAATCCTTGCAGGTGAGCTCGGCCGACATTGGTTATAAGACCGCAGGTGGGCTCGACATATTCTACGAGTTTACGGATGTCGCCAATGTGCGACGCTCCCATTTCGATAACGGCAATTTCGTGTTCCGGCTGAATGGCAAGCAGTGTGCGGGGCACACCTACATCATTATTAAAATTAGCCTCTGTGTGATGAACCTTATATTTCTCAGCGAGCACGGCCGATATTAGTTCTTTCGTGGTTGTTTTGCCATTCGTTCCAGTAATTCCGATAATCGGAATATTGAACTGTCGGCGGTGTTCGCGAGCTAATTCTTTATAGGCAATGAGGGCATCGTCCACTAGAATATATCTGTCGTCGATGGCATATTCTTTCTCATCAACAACAGCAAATCGACATCCTTTTTCGAGTGCGGCGGCGGCAAATTTATTCCCGTCGAATGTTTCTCCTTTCAAGGCAATGAATATGCTTCCAAGCCTACAGTCGCGGCTGTCGGTGGTGATATCGGGGTGTTCAAGATAAAGCTGATAGAGCGATTGAATGTCCATTATGTTTTTCCTTATTTTATGTGATGCAAAGGTAGCGCAATTCACACAGAGTCTTTCTTACACGCGAAAGACAGCTGTCATCACGACAGCTGTCTTCTAAAAACTAAACTTAATCTACAAACCTGAGTTTTTATATTCTTTGAAAAAGGACATTATGACAAGTCTCTTTTTTGTTAGTTGCAATACTGTTGTAATCCTGAAAAAACGTTCCGTTGCAAAAATTACAAGAAATCGCTGTAATATTTGCAGGAAATCGGAAGTTTAACGCAATTCGGCTTGATTATTAGGGCTATACGGTGTAAATCGCAGCAAATCCGCCACCTGCCACGAGGCAGGAAAATGCGGATTATTGAAACAGAAATGTTTTCAAATCGTTACCCGAAAGCAGGATAATTACCTCCGCTAAAGAGGAGAAAAACAGCGGTTTTCCGTGCATCCGTTGCTGTTGCTCTATTGCTCTATATTTTGCATAGCAGGGTTAGGCTCTTTCATGTTTAATTTTGCAACCAAAAAGAAAAGACAATGGCAAGAAGCACATTCAAGGTGCTGTTCTATGTGAACGGCAGCAAGGAGAAAGACGGCATCGTCCCCATCATGGGACGGGTTACAATCAACGGCACGGTGGCTCAGTTCAGCTGCAAGCGCACCATCCCAAAGGAGTTGTGGGATGTGAAAGGCAACAGGGCGAAAGGCAAGAGCAGGGAAGCCATCGCCACCAACCTCTCGCTCGACAACATCAAGGCGCAAATCATCAAGCACTATCAGCGTCTTTCCGACCGTGAGGCGTTCGTCACGGCGGAGATGGTGCGCAACGCCTATCAGGGGCTGGGCAGCGAGTACGACACCCTGATGAAAGCGTTCGACAGGGACTGCGCCTCTCTGTTCAAGCGTGTGGGTAAGGACAGGAGCATGGGAACATACAAGGTGATGCTCAGGGCGAGGAACAACACGGCGAGGTTTATCCGCCACAAGTACAACCGCAGCGACATGTCGATGCTGGAACTCACCCCCGACTTCATCAGGGACTTCGCCGTGTACCTCAGCACGGTGAAAGGAAACAGGAACGCCACGATATGGATAAACTGCATGTGGCTCAAAGGCGTGGTGATGCGTGCGCACTTCAACGGCAAGATACCGAGAAACCCGTTCGCGCAGTTTCATATCAGCCCGAACACGAAGGAGCGTGCGTTCCTCACGGAGGACGAGTTGAAGACACTGGTTTCGCACGAGTTCAAGGACAGCCATTCCGCCTTCGTGCGTGATTTGTTTGTCTTCGCCTCCTTCACCGCCCTTTCCTTCGTGGACTTGAAGGAACTCACCACCGATGAGATTGTGGAGGTGAACGGCGAGAAGTGGATACTTGCAAAAAGGCACAAGACACAGGTGCCGTACCAAGTGAAACTGCTCGATATACCCTTGCAAATCATCGACAGATACCGACCGTTCCAGAAGGACAACTCCATATTCGGGGACATCAACTACTGGACGGTCTGCAAGAAGCTCAAAAAAGTCATCAGCGAGTGCGGGATAACAAAGGACATCTCCTTCCATTGCGCAAGGCACGGCTTTGCGACATTGGCTCTGAGCAAGGGCATGCCCATCGAGAGCGTGAGCCGTGTACTCGGACACACGAACATCGTAACCACACAACTCTATGCGAAGATAACCACCGAGAAACTCGACACCGACCTCTCCATGCTCGGCAGCAAGCTCAACGCCTCATTTGGCAATATTAAGATGGCATGACAATGAAAGGGAAAGACATAAGCAGCAATGCCCGTCGAATAATCACGATAGACGAGCACGGGAACATCGTCATACCCAACGGCGAAATATGGATGGGCGAGTTTGAGATTGCCGACCTGTTTGGCGTGTTCGGACATACCATCCACACGCTGGTCAAGAAGATATACAGGGATGGACTGCTGCACCCCTGCACGGCAGAGAGGAACATCAGGGTGGCGGAGGGTCGCTGGCTTGATGCGTACAGCCTTGAAATGGTCATAGCCCTTGCGTTCCGTATCAGGTCGCAAAGGGCAAAAAGGCTTTGGGAGCATGTCATCGCAATGCTGAACGAACGGCACGAAAGGTTTGTCATGCTCCTTCCTGCACGGGCAGGCAGTCCCTGCTGAAACGCCTTGACAGAGGTTTATAGAGGTTTATCCCCTTGTGTCGATGGGGGAAATAAACCTTTTTCTTTTTGGGTGGTTGAAGGGCAGGGATAACAGTTAGGGACGAGTCGTATAGGACTGCCGAGAAAAGAAAAACATACCGAACACAACTTCTTTTATTTTGATGAATTGATGAATATTGATATAATATGATTGAATATCAAGCGATTGCAAGTTCATCAACATATCATCAGACGCTTGCGAACGATGAAAGAAAAAGGCATTTTCCCTTTTTCAGCAACCCTCGACAAATCCTGCAAAATTATCCTCCTGTTCCCCTCAATTATTGCTCCGCACCTCCCTGCTTTCCCCTGTTTTTATTCCATTCCGTTTTTCTTTCACCGTTCCGCGCCATTCTTCACAAGTAGTTTTCCGAACGATGTCCGTAACTTTGCACGATGCTATATATCAACCATTTAAGCAAGAAAGAAATGGATAAGAAAAACAATGACGGGCTGCTGGAAGATATGCCCGAAAAAAGAAAAAAGGACGGGGCTTTCGTCCGTGTGGGCACAACGCTCTACAAACTTGCAGACATGCCTCTTGTCGGAGGCGGTTTTGTAAGGAAGCGCATCGTGTGGAACAACGAGACGCTCCGTCAGGACTACGGCAGGGACTATCTGGCGACCGTCCCGAAGTATGACGGTTTTTGCACCGTCCCCGACCATGTGAACTATCAGCCCGTAGTAGGCAGTTTCCTCAACCTCTACGAGCCGACGGGGCATCATCCGAAGCAAGGTGTGTTTCCCCATATCGAGGCATTGGCAAGGCACATCTTCGGGGAGCAGTACGAACTTGGCATGGACTACCTGCAACTACTCTACCTGCAGCCCATAGAGAAACTGCCCATCCTGCTGCTCGTATCAGAGGAGCGCAACACGGGCAAGAGCACGTTCCTCAACTTCCTCAAAGCCCTCTTCGGGGGCAATGTAACCTTCAACACCAACGAGGACTTCCGAAGTCAGTTCAACTCGGACTGGGCAGGGAAACTGCTCATCCTCGTGGACGAGGTGCTTCTCGACCGCAGGGAGGACAGCGAGCGGCTCAAGAACCTCAGCACCACCCTTTCCTACAAGGTGGAGGCGAAGGGCAAGGACAGGGATGAGATTTCATTCTTCGCCAAGTTCGTACTATGCTCCAACAACGAACGTCTACCCGTCATAATCGACACAGGAGAGACACGCTATTGGGTGAGGAAGGTGGGGAGGATAGAAAAGGACGACACGGACTTCCTGCAAAGGGTAAAGGAGGAAATACCCGCCTTCCTCTATTTTCTCCAGCACCGCACGCTCTCCACGAAGAAAGAGAGCCGCATGTGGTTCAGTCCCGAACTCATCCACACGCAAGCCCTGAGCAGGATTATACGGAGCAACCGTAACAGGACGGAGGTGGAGATGGCGGAAACCTGCCTTGAAGTCATGGACTGCATGAAAGCGTCCGCTTTCTCTTTCTGCATCAACGACATGCTCCTTCTGCTGAACTGCGCAGGCTGCAGGACGGACAGGACGCAGGTAAGGCGTATCGTGCAGGATATATGGAAACTCACTCCTGCCGAAAACACGCTCACCTATACGACCTGCCAGCCGAGCTATGACAACATGCGCCCATATACGGAGATTAGGCGCACGGGGCGTTTTTACACCATCGGCAGGAAGCAGTTGGAGGAAATGCAGGGATAGAGGAATCGGAAATGATGAAACTCCACTTTGACAAGCGGCTTGATGAGGGCATGATGAAAGCATATTATGTTGATTTCCAGATTATTGGAACGACATTCATCAATTCATCAGAATTTTCATCACTCCGACTTCGGTGGGAAACGGCAGTGGCATTACAGGCTGAAACGGAACAGGCAAGACACGCTGATATAAGCAACAGAAAAAGGCAGTCACGGCAAGCCGTGCATTCTGTATTTCCAAGCATGCAGGGTATTCAGATATTCGGGTGCAGTCCAAGTATGCCTTCGGAGAAACAAGTCCAATCGGCAGCACCGATGGAGAAACCGTGGGGACTTCAGGTTATAAGGGAAAGAAGTGGCAGGGGCAAATGCCCACGTGGTAAGCACGGTACGGATATTTTCAAAAGAGAAAATACCGTAGCTTATTAGGGGATTTTCCTCACGCTTCACTCCGTGTCCGCTGAAAATCTCCCAATAAGCCAACGGGGTTGCACCCCTCTGGACACCCCTGCCGAGCCTGTCGGCATAAAGAAACGAGCAAGCCGAAAGGAAGTCTTTCCTCCTTTCAACGATTGTCCACCGACCGTATCTAAGGACATCAAGGCAACGAAAACAAGATAATGACAACATCTAAAAAAGACAAAAGGATATGGGATATTGCGTATTGCATTTGGAAAAGGCAAAGGGAGCCGACAGCGGAATGTCGGCTCACATCGAGCGCACCATCGTGCCGAAGAACATAGACCCTACGAGAACGCACCTCAACCGTGAGTTAATCAGGTTTCCCGACGGTGTGTGCAACCGCACGGCTGCCATACGCCACCGCCTTGACACGGCAGGGCTGAAACGCAAGATAGGGAAGAACCAAGTACAGGCAATCCGCATCGTGCTGAGCGGAACGCACGAGGATATGGAACGAATGGAAAACGAAAGGAGGCTCGGAGAGTGGTGCGATGACAGCGTGGCGTGGCTGAGAGAGACCTACGGGGCGGACAACCTCGTGTCGGCAGTCCTGCACATGGACGAGGAAACACCGCACATCCATGCCACCGTAGTGCCGATAGTGCAGGGTGAGCGCAGGAAGCAGAAAAAGGAAGAGAAGGCAAAGCGCAGGTACAGGACGAAAGCGACAGCCCCACGCCTCTGCGCAGACGAGGTGATGAGCCGTGCCAACCTCATCAGGTATCAGGACACCTACGCCGAACACATGGCGAAGTACGGGCTGAAAAGGGGTGTCAGGGGCTCGACAGCCAAGCACCTCTCCACGCATGAGTATTACCGCAATCTCATCACGCAGGGCGAGGACATACAGGAGAACATCGCCAACCTGCTGGCAAGGGAGGCGGAAGCACGGTGCATCATCGAGGAGGCGGAGCAAGCCAAAATGGAACTCGCACGCATCAAGGCGGAGAAAAAAACGGTGGAACTGAAAAACTCAGCTACCAAGACCGCCACAGCAGCACTCAACGGCATCAACTCCCTGTTGGGCGGTAATAAAGTGAGCAGGCTTGAAAGCGAGAACAGGCAGTTGCATGGTGAGGTGGCGGAACTGAAAGAGAGCATCGGACAGATGCGCACGGATATGCAGAAAATGAAGGAAAGCCACGTCGCCGAGCGGTTGCGGGCATCGGAGCAGCATCAGCGTGAAATCGGCAATCTCAGGCGCATCATCGACAAGGCAAAGGAATGGTTTCCCATGCTTGCCGAGTTTTTCCGTATTGAAAGGCTTTGCCGTTCGGTCGGATTGTCAGAGAGACACACGGACGAACTCCTGCAAGGCAAAGTACTCGTTGTTACGGGGAAACTGCATTCTGATGAGTACAGGCGTTCGTTCGCCGTTGAGAAGGCACGCTTGCAGGTGGGCAGGGAGGAAAGGGATGGCAAGACCGTACTCGACCTGCTCGTGGACAGAGTGCCGATTGCCCGTTGGTTTAAGGAGCAGTGGGAGAAATTCAGACATTTGTCCGTCCATTCCTCCCAAGAGAACAGGAGCAAGGGAGTGAGGCTGTAACCGTGCCTCCGCATGCTCCACTTCCTTTCCTGCATCTCACTCCATGACTTTCTCAGGCAAGGTTGCTTCCTTATAAGTCATTTCCGCCATGATATGCTCTTCCATGTCGTGTTCGTCAAGAAAGACGGGACAGATGAATTTCTCTTCATTCGGAAGAAGTCCGAGCCTGCCTAATCTCCCGAGTTTTTCCAAAGCCTCTTTCTTGTTTTTCCCTGTCAAGGTGAAATCACGGACAATTCCCTGTTTCTTGCTTTGCAGGCGCAAGTTCGTCGGAACGCCGTCTTTCATGACAATCTCATATACGCCCGAGAGAACGGCAGGACTGACATACCGATAGAGAGTGGGCTTGTAACGGCACAGATAAAAAGAATGCGCTGCGTTCTGGACAAGGAAAAGTCCCGAAACTCCGCTTCCTATTGACCATACAGGGTCTGAGCCTTCGTGAATTTCCAGTAACAGATAAGGCGGGAGGACTTTAACGGTCAGTTGCTGTCTTTCCTTTGTGAGGTTGTCGGTCAGTGAGACCTGAAATTCTCCCACTTGCAGGGCTTGGATTGAAAGAACACCTACATGCCCTGCCTGTTCGGGAGTTCTCGCATAGGCAATTCTAGCATAGTCCTTAAACGCATTGGAATTGCTTATCTGCAAGTCTCCACTGCCACTCGTGATGAACACACGGAGCGTAGAGCCTTGCATGATTTCCCTATAAGGTTTATCCAATTGAAAAGAAGATTTCCTGTCCTCGTCTTGGGGATTGGAACAGGACGCGCATGCCAGCAGGAATGCCAAGAACAATAAAACAAAACAAGTTTTACGGTGTGCCATATTTACATCTTTTTTAGTCGTACCTCGCAAATATACGAATTTTCCCGCCATTCCGCAAACGAAAGAGCGGAAACTTTGGGTTGCACTCGTCCATATCGCATTGCCATATAATCATTTATAGGTATTTTTCATGGTAACGAATGAAACATGCGGTCTTATTCCATGATTATTGCTACCTTTGTCGTTGAAACCATAACACCCCTAAAATAAGATGCAGTCAAGACAACTTAACCGAAGACAGTATTTCAACGAACTCGCAACCACAAGCGAGAAGTATTTCATTCCTTACATCAAGCGGTACAGGCAGGTAGGGAAAGGCACGAAAGTGTTGGAGATAGGCTGCGGGGACGGTGGAAACCTCCTGCCTTTCTCACGCATGGGCTGCGATGTAGTGGGCGTGGATATGGCAGAGGGACGGATAAGGGACGCAAGGAAGTTTTTCCAAGAGAACGGAGCAAAAGGGCGTTTCATCGCCTCCGATGTGTTCCTGTTGAAGGAACTCAGGCATCAGTTCGACCTGATTGTCTGCCATGATGTGATAGAGCATATCGACGACAAGGAGGAATTTATGCACAAGTGTAAACAGTTGTTAAAAACCCGGGGGTAATTTTCATGTCCTTTCCTGCTTGGCAGATGCCTTTCGGTGGGCATCAGCAGATATGCCGAAGCCGCTTCCTCTCGCACCTGCCTTTCTTTCACCTGCTTCCGACGAGATTGTATGAGCGGATATTGAGGGCTCAGAAGGAAGACGAGGGATGCGTCAGAGAACTGTTGAACATCAAGAAGACCAAATGCCCGATAGAGTTGTTTGAGAGGACGATGAGAAAGGAAGGCTTTGAAGCCATTGACAGGACTTTCTATTTCATCAATCCGCATTACGAGGTGAAATTCCACCTGCGTCCCCGAAGGCTGTACGCCGTGATAGGGGCAATTCCATATATCCGCAATTTCTTCACAACATCGTGTTTCTACTTCTTGAAATCGGCAGGGGAATAATTTTTTCCTTGCCTTGAAAAAATAAAGCAAAGAGTAGAATTGTTCGGGAATAATCATTATCTTTGTCGGAGATAAAGAGTTCTTTGCAAGCAAAACAAAGCAGTACACAGCAAATGGAACGGTTGCCAAATCGTTACCCCAAAATCAGCCAATCGCACAAGGTGCCCTTGTATAAAGGATTGTCGCTATTCTATCCAAAGTTAAATCAAAACTTCTAAAGTGACAAACGGCAGGAACAACTATTTTGCCTTTTAGTTTCAAAACTGAAATATCTTAGAACTATAGATTACTATCACCCTCTACGTATTGTTCGAGGAAAAGATGCTCGCCATCGAACACTGCATAGGTGAATTGCCATATCCAATCACCAAGAATCAGCATGCGCACCTTGCGCGACAAGCTAAGATCGAGTTCTATGTGCCGATGGCCGTAGATGTAATAATCAATATCCTGATGCATAGCCATATAATTCTTAGTAAACTGGACAAGATATTCCTTGTCTTCGCCCATGAACGGTTCCTCTTTGCCGGCTTCGCGTTTCTGTCTACTCTTCTTGGCCCAATTCAATCCGAGTGTCATTCCCCACCAAGGGTGTATGGCGTTAAACATTTTTTGGCACACACGATTGTGGAACACCTTGCGAAGAATACGGAACCCAAGACTCGGGTCACCCA
Organism: Prevotella micans F0438; assembly: GCF_000243035.1. NCBI lineage: Bacteria > Pseudomonadati > Bacteroidota > Bacteroidia > Bacteroidales > Prevotellaceae > Prevotella > Prevotella micans. The sequence goes on along the minus strand of NZ_JH594521.1, from coordinate 28,348 downwards.
ATCCGTCACCATGAGCCAGGAAGAATACTTTGTCGTGAATTTCGGTCGTAACAGGATGCCGATGCAAAATCACTCCACATTCTTCTTCCAGATAGCCATATGTCCACAGGTCGTGATTTCCCGTGAAATAATGCACCTCAACTCCCATATCAGTAAGTTCAGACAGCTTTCCGAGGAATCGCGTAAAACCTTTTGGAACAACAAACCTGTATTCATTCCAGAAGTCGAACATGTCTCCTAGCAGATAAACGGCCGATGCCTTATTCTTTATTCCGTCGAGGAATCTCACCAGCCGTCGTTCCTGCGTCCGTCTGTGTTCAATGGCCAACGAACCGAGATGCGCATCCGAAAGTAAATAAATGTTTTTCATTATTCAAATCCCAGTTCAACACGAGCTTCCTCCGACATCATACTCTGGTCCCATGCCGGTTCAAAAACCAGATTTATATTCACACTTTTCACTTCATGCAGACTTTCAATTTTCGTGCGCACATCCTCGAGGATAAAGTCTGCTGCCGGACAAGACGGGGCAGTGAAGGTCATATCCATATCAACCGAGCTGTCATCGTCAACCTCTATCCTATAAACCATTCCTAGATCGTAAATATTTACGGGTATCTCCGGGTCGTAAACTGTTTTCAGAACGTCAACTATATCGCTCTCTAGTTTCGTTTTTTCTTCTTGTGTCATTTTACATTCAATTTTTTATCAATATACCTACTTACAGAGCTCCACTTGGTCGATATGCTGTTCTTTTTCACAATAGTGACAGCGTAGGATACCTTCGCTTTTATCAACCACATGAAAGATAGTGCCGGTGGGCTCGTTATTGGTGATGCATTTCGGATTATTGCATTTCACTATACCGCGAAGTTCATCGGGAGTACGAACAGTTTTCTTTTCAGCCACCTCGTAGTCGTGGATGATGTTGAGAACAGCATTCGGGGCAACAACCGACAGATGGGAAATTTCGGCATCGGTGAAGAACCTGTTGCTTACCTTGATTATACCTTTCCGGCCCACTTTGTTCGACGTGAAGTTGTAGCCTATCGTCACGGGCGTTGAGAGCCGTTCGAGTTGCAACAGATTGGCAACCTGAAATGTTTTTGCAGCCGGGATGTGGTCTATAACCGTTCCGTCTTGGATGGCGGCCACGAGTCGTTCTTTTTTTGACATGTTTTGCTTCATTATTATAGGATAGTTATGTCAGCCTGAATCTCATCTAATGTTATACCTAGACAGTGAGCAAAGATAGCCTGCCGAGCGAAGAGTCCGTTCTTAGCCTGCTGGATATAGTAGGCATGCGGATTTTCATCGACATCATATGCTATTTCGTTCACTCTTGGCAACGGGTGTAGAATTTTCATATTCTCTCTGGCATCGGTTAGCATATCGTTCCGAAGAATATAGACATTCTTAACCTGCTCGTATTCCATAAGGTCTGAGAATCGCTCTCTCTGTACGCGTGTCATATAAAGAATGTCAGCCTGCGAAATAATTTCAGGTGTAAAATCGTGATGTTCTTCGAACCGTATACCATTCTGCGAGCAAAAGATTTTATATTCCTCGGGCATAGCCAACTCCTTGGGCGCTATGAAATGAAACGTGGGATTAAAGTGGCGCATGGCCATGAGAAGAGAATGAACAGTTCGACCATATTTCAAATCACCTACCAGACAGATGTCGAGATTCTCGAGCGTGCCCTGCGTTTGCGCAATCGAATAAAGGTCGAGCAAACATTGTGATGGGTGTTGATGTGCTCCGTCGCCGGCATTCACAATCGGCACGGGCGCCACTTCTGCAGCATATTGTGCCGCACCTTCTATGTGATGCCTCATCACGATTATGTCGGCATAGTTACTAACCATGAGTATGGTATCTTTGAGTGTTTCGCCTTTGCTGACACTCGAAACCTTCGCATCGGTAAAGCCGATTATCCGCGCACCGAGCCTATTGGCGGCCGTTTCAAAACTCAATCGGGTTCGTGTTGAAGGTTCATAGAACAAGGTGGCAATTACCCGACCTTTGAGCAGTTCGCGGTTGGGAAACCGTTCGAACTCTCGAGCCATTTCGATGAGGTAGAGCAACTGCTGCTTATCAAAACTTTTGATGTCGACGAAATTATGTTTCTCCATTTTTGAGTCTTATTGTTTTCGGCTGGTAAAGGTAGCCCTATTCTTCTTTATCCCTGTACCACTGTTTCTTGAAAGGTTCGGACGAGGGAAAAATAAAACCTTTTCTTTTGAGCTTCATCCCGATTGGAGTATCTTTGCACGCATTCAGCTGCTTTATAGAACCGGCTAACAACCAACGATTCACACAAAGACGGCCGAACTTAACCGAACCATAAAATCAATGAGAAAACATATTGTACAATCCCTCTGGGCAGCCCTGATTCTTCTAGTTATATCTGCAAGCGTATTCTTCGTAGCAGTGTGGAATGGATGGATAGGCTACATGCCTGACATGGAAGAACTTTCGAACCCCATAGACAAGTTCGCGTCACAGGTTTATTCGGCCGATGGAAAGCTCATGGGAACCTGGAATCAAGACAACGCTAACCGAGTGGCTATCGACTACAACAACCTATCGCCACATCTTGTTCATGCACTCGTTGCAACCGAAGATGAGCGATTCTACGAACATTCAGGAATCGACTTCATTGCCCTCGGCCGAGCAATTGTGAAGCGAGGAGTGATGCAACAAGCCAGCGCCGGCGGAGGTTCAACTATAACACAGCAATTAGCCAAGCAAGTTTATTCCGAAAAGGCCCACAGCACTTTCGAGCGCCTGATGCAGAAACCAATAGAATGGATAATCGCCATAAAGCTCGAACGCCATTTCACGAAAGAAGAAATAATAGCAATGTATTTCAACTACTTCGACTTCCTCCATAACGCCGTCGGAATCGAACGTGCAGCCAACATATACTTCAACAAACCACCACGACGTCTAAGCATAACCCAAGCCGCCACACTAGTTGGATTGTGCAAAAATCCATCTATGTTCAATCCCCTGCGCTATCCCAAACGCTGCTTACAACGTCGAAATGTAGTGCTCACCCAAATGTGCCGCTCGGCCTACATCACAAAAGAAGAACTCAACGAACTCATGGCCCGTCCGCTAGAACTCGATTACAAAAAAACGAAACCCATCGAAGGAGCAGCCGAATATTTCCAAGCCTTCCTGCGACGCTACATGATGGCACCCAAACCCGTACGCAACGACTACAGCGAATGGCAAGAACGACAATTCGTACTCGACTCAATTGCATGGGAACAAGACCCCCTCTACGGATGGTGCAACAAAAACCTCAAACGAAACGGAGAACCATACAACGTAAACACCGACGGATTGAGAATCTACACCACCATCGACACACGAATGCAGCAATACGCCGAACAAGCCGTCAGGAAACACGTTGGCGGATACCTACAAGCACAGTTCAATATCGCCAACCAATACAAGAAAAATGCCCCCTTCTCAAACAACATATCCCGAGCAACCATCAAAGCCATCCTCAACCGAGCATGCAAGCTCAGCATGCGCTATCAACGCCTCAAAGAACAAGGCGCAACACCCGAAGAAATAAGGCGCAGTTTTCAAACACCGCACGAGATGACACTCTTCACATATCATGGCGAAATCGACACCGTAATGACACCCATCGACTCCGTGCGCTACTATAAATCGTTCCTACGCTCAGCCTTCGTAAGCATGGAGCCCTATACCGGAGCCGTTAAAGCCTATGTCGGAGGAATAGACTATCAGCACTTCAAATACGATATGGTTATGGGTGGACGACGACAAGTAGGCTCAACCATTAAACCATTCCTCTACGCCCTAGCCATGCAAAACGGCATGACACCATGCTCCACAGCACCCAACGTACAACGCTCATACGGCGGATGGACGCCTCGCAACGGCTCACGAGCACGCTACGGACAACAAGTACCACTCGCCTGGGGACTCAAATTCTCGAACAACTGGATTTCAGCCTACCTCATAACCCTCCTCGGCACATCGCCTTTCGTTGGAATCCTGCACGACTTCGGCCTCAACAACCCCGATATCGAAAAATACGCCTCCCCCGTTCTCTGCCTCGGTCCATGCGAAGCATCCGTGTGCGAAATGGCTAGTGGTTATACAACCTTCGTCAACCACGGCATACGATGTGCCCCACTCTTCGTTACCAAGATTGAAGACAGTCACGGCAACGTAATCGCCAAATTCCAACCCCTCATGAACGAAGTCATCTCGGAAGACAATTCCTACAAAATGATTGGAATGCTCCAAGGTGTTGTCGACGGCGGAACCGGTAGTCGACTCCGCTATGCCTTCAACATCCGCAATGAAGTAGGCGGCAAAACCGGAACAACCAACAACAACTCCGACGGTTGGTTTATGGGCTTTACACCCCAACTCGTCAACGGCTGTTGGGTTGGCGGCGACGACCGCGACATCCACTTCGACAATATGTCACTCGGCCAAGGCGCTACGATGGCTCTCCCGATATGGGCCTACTATATGCAGCTCGTTTATGCCGACAAACGCCTCGGCTACAGTCCTAGTGCAAAGTTCAAAATCCCCGCCGGCTTCGACCCCTGCAGCGTTTCTGACTCAACAGCTGTCAACGGCATTCAGGAGATATATCAATAGGAGTTATTTAATTGGTTCTTAATTATAAAATTATAGTGTGCATCGTGGACTAACTTGCGAAAGTCGGTTCCGATAATTGAAATTTCTTATGTTGGACATGCTCGTTGAGAGTGTGTCCAACTTTTTTACTCTCATATTAACCCAATCCAAATTCATTTCACCCTGTCCTACGTATTTGATAGGATGAAACAAACCTCTTTAAGCTCTTCTCACATGTTTGATAGGACAAACCAAACTTATTTTGACTCTTCTCACACATTAGGAGAGATTAAAACTAATTCTTATAGTCTAATCTGATGCGTCAGACTAACGAAACATCATTCTTCTCTTGTCTTCATAACTAGCCGAAGCCGTGTAATAAAACTAAATAGAGGTAAAATCATCGTATGAAGCTAAGAAAACAAAAAAGATGTTCCTTTCAACCATGTTGTATCTGCTGTTCGCATTGTGGATAATTATATCATAAAAGTATAGAACCGCAAATAAGACCAAATTCGTTTTCACAATCTCATTCCCCTCTCTCGGAACTTAACATGATGAATACGTTCAATCTCTACTATAGCATAGGTTTGATAGGCCAGCCGGAGAAAATAAAATAAGAGCGGGCGGAAAGATTTTTTGAATGCCGTACTTTTGCAGCGTTTCAGATAAAGAATTATTCTTCTTGATAACCAAGATAAAAACATGACAACGGGAATATTCACGGGCTCATTCAACCCTTTCACCATCGGGCATGATGCCATTGTGAAACGGGCGCTGAGAATGATGGACAGAATCATAATCGGAGTGGGAACTAATAGGCAGAAAAATAATGAGCTCTCGGCCGACGAACGGGTGAACCAAATAAATAAAGTATATACCAACAATCAGCGCGTAGAGGTCAAAGCTTATTCAGGATTGAGCGTCGACTTCGCCATTGCCGAGCAAGCCACATGTTTCGTGAAAGGAGTGCGGAGCGTGAAAGATTTCGAATACGAACGAGAACAGGCCGAACTGAACCGCCGCCTGTCGGGCATCGACACGATTCTTCTTATAGCCGAGCCTGAATATTCCGGAATAAGCTCGAGTCTCGTACGCGAACTGATGAGTTTCGGGCGCGATGTTAGCGAGTTCCTTCCCAATCCGAAAATAAACAACGAATGATTACATATAGTTCAGAAGGCATAAAGATGCCGCGGATTCGCAAACGCGATATAACACGGTGGATAAAGACCGTAGCATCTGATTACGGTAAGATAACTGGCGAAATAGGCTATCTGTTCGTGAGCGACGAAAAGATTCTCGAGGTTAACAAACAATACCTCGGACACGATTATTACACCGACATAATCACCTTCGACTATGACGAGGGCAACACGATAAACGGCGATATCATTATTTCGCTCGACACCGTGCGGAGCAATGCCGAACTGTTCAAGAAAGAGTTCAAAGACGAACTGCACAGAGTGATTATACACGGGATTCTGCACCTCTGCGGAATAAACGACAAGGGCCCCGGCGAGCGCGAAAAAATGGAGGCCTGCGAAAACAAAGCGCTCACGATGCTGATAAATTCAAACCAATTAAAATAGAAAACATGAAGAAGATTTTTACTCTAATCCTGCTAGTCGCCTGTGCCATTGGTGCAAGCGCAACAAATTTCAAAGACTCGGTGATGGTTACAGCCATGGGACAAACCGTACGCGACACGGCAACCATCGTACTCACTAAACAAGACAATGGTAAATACACCATGGCGCTCTACAACTTCCAGTATAAAGGAATGGGCGTGGGAAACATCATTGTTAACGACATCGATGGAACCATTAACACTAAAGGAATCGTGGAGTTCAGTGCTAAGAAGTCTATCAAAATTACTAAAGGCACCGACCCGAACGTAAGCTCGTGGATGGGCCCAACTTTGGGCGATGTGCCAATCGATTTGAAAGCCAAACAATTTGGTAACAAGCTCTATGCTAACATCGAAATCAAAGTAAAAGTGCTTCTGGTACCAATGACCATCAAAGTTGTTTTCGGAAAAGAAGATAACATCGTAACATCTTTACAGCAAATCAAATCGACTACAAACGGCAAAGAAGAAGTCTACAACCTCGACGGAACCCGAGCAGAACGAATGCAAGATGGAAAGATCTACATCGTTAGGAAAGCCGACGGAAGTGTCGTGAAAGTGAGAAAATAGATAGCCGCTCCAGAGCTTAGAAACGAAAATCCCGAGCCCAATTGCAAAGCAAAGAGGCTCGGGATTTTTGAGTAAGTTTGCACGCAAATCGAATACCATTTTCTTTACAATGAAATATCTTCTTATACCCTACAGACCGGAGCCGAAACAGCTTCCTTTCTTTTTTGCCGTAGAGGAATATGTGGCGCAAACCTACACCGACGACGACTATTTCTTTGCCTGGCAGGTAGAACCAACCGTTATGCTTGGGCGAAATCAACTCATCAAGAACGAAGTAGATACGGATTATTGCAAACAGAACGGCATTCACATCTTTCGCCGAAAAAGCGGAGGCGGATGTGTATATGCCGACCTGGGCTGCATTCAATTCTCATACATATCGTTTGCCGACAATGTGAATTCGGCCTTTAAAGACTATATGCAGCAGGTGGCTAAACTGATGAAAAATATTGGAATCGCAGCCGAACTCTCCGGTCGAAATGATATTCTCGTAGACGGCCGAAAAGTCTCGGGCAGTGCATTCTATCGGCTTAAGAAACGCAGCGTGCTACACAACACCGTGCTATTCGATACCAGACTTGAACACTTGTCGAAAGCACTCACTCCGTCGCACGAAAAGCTACAGAGCAAGGGGGTTGCATCGGTGACACAGCGAGTAGTCAACATTGGCGACTACACCAGTCTGCCACTAGACGGATTCATAAATCATGCTCGAAAATATATGTGTGGCGACGCCATTCGCACACTCAACGAAAAGGATATGCTCGCAATCGCTGAGATTGAAAAAGAACTGGCGTCGCATGATTTCGTCTACGGTAACAATCCCAAATTCACCGAAGTAAGACGTAAACGATTCGCTGACGTCGGAACCCTAGAAGCACGGATAGAACTGAAGAACAACCGAATTGTGAATCTTAATCTAGCCGGCGATTACTTCCTCATAGGCGACCAAGACCGCGAATTGCTCGACCATATACGCGGCGCTGATTTCAGTCGTGAGGCCGTGAGCGAAAGATTGCAGAACATCGAACTTGCCGATATCATTCGCGGACTAAAGCCCGAACAATTTCTGCGGCTGCTCTTCGGACGCCCCCCCCACGTTAAGAAACCCGATTGGTTGAAAATAGACCTCACCTCTACAGAACAATCCGGACAAACAGCCGGCATTCTCGCCAAGCATCATCTCAACACTATATGCACAAGTGGGCTCTGTCCAAATCGCACCGAATGCTGGGCGGCGCGCACAGCCACACTGATGATTGGCGGAAACATATGCACGCGCAGCTGCAAGTTCTGTAACACACTCTCAGGACGCCCAGGCAAACTCGACACTGACGAACCGCGACGTGTGGCCGAATCGGTCAAGGCACTCGGGTTAAAATATGCCGTCATAACATCCGTAGACCGTGACGACCTACCCGATTATGGCGCCGAACATTGGGCCGAAACCATAAGACGCATTCGAATTGAGAATCCTCAAACGCTCATCGAGGTGCTCATTCCCGATTTCATGGGGCGACCCGAACTTATCGCCAAAGTGATGGCGGCTCGTCCTAACGTTGCCGGACACAATATGGAAACCGTGCGACGGCTCACTCCCGGGGTGCGCAGCGTAGCGCAATATAACCGTAGTCTCGACGTACTCTGCGAGATAACCCGCTCGGGCGTCATGTCGAAAACCGGCTTTATGGTAGGCCTCGGCGAAACCTGTGAGGAGGTTGAGCAGCTAATGGATGATATTCTCGCAACCGGTTGCCGACGCCTCACCATCGGACAATATCTCCAGCCCACGGCAAAACATCTTCCTGTTTCAGAATATGTCACCCCCGAACAGTTCGTCAACTATCGAAAAACTGCTCTCGACAAAGGATTCAAGTTTGTTGAAAGCGGGCCACTCGTACGCTCGTCCTATCATGCCGAACGTGCCTTCAAGCAAGTTTAGCAATAAATTAAAAATGGAGAATCTTGTAGAGATTCTCCATTTTTAATTCTGCTTTATTCGTGCCTCGCAAATCGCTCTTCGGCTAACCTTTCGAATTTCGTTCCCGGTTGTCCGTAGTTCGCAAAAGGATATATGCTTATGCCGCCGCGAGGAGTAAAGAAACCTGTCACTTCAATATATTTCGGCGCCATGAGTTTCACCAAATCCTTCATGATTATGTTTATGCAATCTTCGTGGAAATCACCATGGTTGCGGAAGCTAAACAGATAGAGCTTCAAACTTTTGCTCTCAACCATCCGCTCACCGGGAATATATGATATGCGAATCTCAGCAAAGTCGGGTTGCCCGGTTATAGGACATAAACTGGTAAACTCCGGACAGTTGAATCGCACCCAATAATCGTTTTCCTTATGCTTATTTTCAAACGTTTCGAGTACCTCCGGCGCATAGTTCATCTTATAATTTGTTGGTGCTCCGAGTGAATGAAGGTTTTCGTTTTCTCTTTCCATGATATTTAACCTAAGCTGAAAATTTTCCAAATGCTGTAGTTTATTCCGTTATCATAGGCATCTTCGCCCTCGTGCTGTTTGAGTCGCCGAACAACCCGAACCGTCACGGGTAGAGCAACTACCTCATAGAGTGTTTTGAGAAGAACCTGCCATAACATCAGCTTCGGAAGTTCGTCGGCCGGAACAACGCCACCCAATGCCAGCGGAAAAAAAATTATCGAGTCAAGACTCTCGCCTGCAATCGTACTCAATATTGCTCGCCAAGAGAATCGCCGACCTTTGTCGCGAATCTTCATCCGACTCATCACATAGGCATTTGCGAACGACCCTGCGATGAATGCCACAAACGAAGCTCCAGCCACCCTCGGTGCGAGTCCGAAAATAGCATGAAATCCGGCATCGTTTGTCCAATATGGTGCGCCTGGAATCCAATCGCACAAGGCGCCCATTGTCACAAAGAAGAAGTTCATGGCGAATCCCGTCCAAATGAGTAGTCTAGCTTTTCGGAACCCCCACACTTCGCATACGCAATCGTTGATGATATACGAAACGGGGAACACGATTAGTCCGCCAGTCAAACTGATTCCTAACACCGAGATTTGCTTTGTTTCGAGAATGTTTGCCGAAATAAGGCAAACGCAAAAGAGAATGCTGAAAAGCATGAACAGCACACTCACCTGTTGCTTTGTTTTTGTCATTTTTCTTGTTTTGTTAAAGGGGGTTTTGCAAGTACCCCTGTAAATTATCCGTCGACAAAGGTATGTCATTAAAAAAATTATCCATCCAATAGCCTTTTCCACAATCCTTAGTTCTTGTTCTAAATCAAGAAAGTAACCCCAACTTTTGTGAAAAAGAATTGATTAATATACCTTTGCCGCCGTGAGACACTTAGCAACATATTCTATCGCCCCCGCGACGCAGAGAAATTTCGATTTCTCTGTGATTTTTTCGTCTGAATATTTGGTGGGCTCGGAAAAAGTGCTAACACACACACGCATCTAGCCTCACCTAACTTATTTTTACGCGCGCGTAGAAGTTACGCAAATCCTTTAAACAACAATACTCCCGTGAGTTTTGTTGTTCAATTTGTCGTGCCCTTTTGTGAATGAATTAAGAACGAAATAAGAACTCAATTAGGAAATATTTAAAAGAGAAATTACAATGAAAAGACTTTTACTTTTATCAACATTGTTGATTGCTTTCTGCTTTCATGCGCAGGCATGGGACAGCGGTGTAAACCGAGAGAAAAAAGGGAAAAGAACCAATTGGAAGTGGCGTTTCTATACGCCGAATTGGGGAGGGTCTCCTCCGTGGGGTGCAAGTCAAATCCTTTATGTTTATGATGCTGGCGGTGGTCGTAACCTTTACGGGAACGTAGACCTTGCTTGGGATCTTTATGATTCAAGCACGCATAATTTAGATACCGACCAATGGGCATACTTCTGGTATGGCTATCCTTATACGCATTTGGGAGGAGGCCTTTTCATGAACACGGGTATTACGGGTGTTACGAATATGAACTTCACTTATTCAAGCCCTATGGTAATAGGAGGCCCTTGGACTCCCATCAATATTCAATTTATTGGTGAGCGGTGTTTTCAGAACTCGGCTATACAAGGTGAAGTTCTTAACTACACGCCACCCTCTGTAAACGATATTCGTTCTTATGCTTTTGCTCAATGCTATAGTCTCAGTGGTAACTTGGTAACCCCACAGAATGTCACTGTTATTCATGATGGAACCTATCAAGACTGCACGGGGATAACAGGCAACTGTCATGTTCAGGATGCTGTTACGGCGATTGGTGCAGAGGCTTTTGCACGAAATGTAAATATGGCAGGTTGGCTTCATCTATCCAGCAATCTACGGAGTATTGGAGCAGATGCATTTAATGGTTGTAGCAAACTATCCGGAAATCTTATTATTCCAAACACTGTCACCTCATTAGGTATTGCAGCATTTAAGGGTTGCTCTGGATTTAATGGTGTGCTGATTTTATCAAATTCCCTCGATGCAATACCCGAAGCTGCATTCAAAAGTTGCCAGAACCTTGTCGGTGATATTATTATTCCGCGGGCAACCTATATCGGACAAGAGGCCTTTGCCGACTGTCACAGCTTCAACGGACGATTGCAGCTGCCGAACAATCTACAGACCATTGGACAATGGGCTTTTGGGAATTGCAATAAGCTACAAGGCGATTTAAATATCCCCAGTGCCACTGTTATCGGTCATGCTGCATTCCGCATGTGTTCCGGTTTTAACGGACGACTTTATCTCCCGGCCAATTTGCAAGCCATTAATGACGAAGCATTTTGGGATTGCCAAAAACTCAGTGGCGACCTTGTATTTCCCAATGGACTACAGATCATAGGGAAAGAAGCTTTTGTACGTTGCTATAATTTCACAGGTAATGTAACTATACCGGCTTCGGTAAACAATATCGGTTATCACACCTTTTGGGAATGTGTCGGCTTGGAGAGCTTCACCTTTGCCCCGGGCTCGCAGCTTGCTACACTTAATAATGGAGCATGGGCACACTGCATAGGATTGAAATATATCGACATGCTGAATTGTCAACCGCTCGCGACTGCCACTATCATGCGAGGCAATGCCGACAATAGTCCTTTCTCTTTCATGAGGCCTTATACCATCGTATATCTACCCAACGGAACGGCTGCAAGCAAGATTCCTGCCGACCAAGAGAACTTCGTGGTTGATGGCAATTGCGCAAACTTCAAGGTCTACGATACGCATAGCGATTACAAAGGAAACCGTGGCTGCGATTATTATATCAAGCATCAGTTCACTGCTGCCAAGGCGAATTATACTCGCACTTTCTCAGGTACAGACGCTATGACGCTCTTCTTGCCTTATCCTACCCAGATACCGGCAGGCATGACGGCCTACGAGCTTAAAAACATGAAGCGTGCAGGTGGAGAGTCGCAGTTCGTGTTCTCACCCCTACCCTCGTCGGCCACCCTCGATGCAAACAAGGCGTATGTTGTTCGCGTAACCGACGGCGGAAGTCATAATCTGCCCGAAATGCACAACGTGGTCGTTCCCGTGACTCCCGCGCTTGCATCGACGGCTGTGTTGGGAACTGCCGACAATAACTGGCAGTTCAACGGCACAACACAATTCATCCCCAACGTCCTGGCCGCCTCGATGAAAGCCTATAACCTCAACGTGGGCAACACATGGCTACCCGTCACCACGGCCAACACCAACGGGCACATTCACTCCTTCCGCGGTTTCCTCACTAGCCCTACCGGTATGGCTCCTGCCAAGAGTTTCGTTATGGTGATGGATGAAGGGCCCACGGCTACCGACATCGACAGCATCCGCAAAGGCGAAGCCGATGTCAGGAGCGGTCGATACCCGTTCTACTCGCTCGACGGTCGCAATCTCGGTCGCGACTATAACCGTTTGCCCTCGGGCAACATCTACATAGTGAACGGAAAGAAATTCTATAAAAACTAAGCACGCTATGAAACAGACCTATCAACGACCCGAAATAACGGTCATCCACATGGAAGAAACAGTGATGCAAACCCTCTCTACCCACGGCGGAACGACTCCTTCGCCCGGTGGCGGACTTTCCAAGCCCGACCTTATCAACGACGATTCCGACGATTCCGAGGAGCCCGGCAATGTGGGATATAATAAAATGTGGGAGGATTGAAATGCGTTCGGTCGGGTGTCGGATTATTATTTTATGCCGATTCGGCCGGCCGGTCGCAACGTGGACGGATGCCAATTCGACCGACAGGTCGCACATGGGGACAGACCCCGAGGGGATGTTCGCCGTCCAAAATCCATGCCTCGGCCGGCCGGTCGCAACGTGGACGGATGCCAATTCGACCGATAGGTCGCACGTAGGGACAGACCCCGTGTCTGTCCGATACCCGCGCCGATACCCGCGCCAATTCGGTCTACCGACCGCAAGACATATTTCTGTATATGAATTCGGTTCTGCGAACCGGAGGGATGCGGACAGCAAATCACCCCTCGGGGTATGTCCCTACATGCGGGCGGAACGCCCGAGTTGGCGCGGGCAAAGCCCGAAGTGGAATGGGGCAATAAATCGCTCGCCCGAATAAGAAAACATATTGAAACAACCTTGCGGGAGTTCCGCAAACAGGAAACCAAATAGTTTTAGCTCTGCAACAACGTTGCAAACAAGAAACTAAATGGTTTGGGTCTTGCAACACTGTTGCAAACTAGAAACCAAATGGTTTGGGCCTTGCAACAACGTTGCAAACTAGAAACCAAATGGTTTGGGCCTTGCAACACTGTTGCAAACAAGAAACTAAACGGTTCGGCTCTTGCAACATCGTTGCAAACAAGAAACTAAATAGTTTGAGCCTTGCAACATCGTTGCAAACGAGAAACTAAATGGTTTGAGCCTTACAACATCGTTGCAAACGAGAAACCAAATAGCTCGGCCCTTGCAACATCGTTGCAAACAGGAAACTAAATGGTTTGGGTCTTGCAACATCGTTGCAAACGAGAAATCAAACGGTTCGAGCGTTGCAACAATGTTGCAACGCTATCGAATAAAATATTTAGAGAATAATTATTTAATTCATTTTTAATCCATCAGAAAATGAATACGGAAAACAAAAAAGCGCCGTCGGCACCGCAAGGCAGGGGCGCAGCAGCAAACAATTCGCTGCTCAAAGAGATTCAAGGCATTAATTGCGTTCTGTTGAACAACGGCGCGCATTACCAGTTCATCAAGGACGTTTCGACGCGCATCGCTACCGAGACCGCCCTCGTTACTAATCCGATTGTGAAGGCTGCCGCCGAACGCCTCGCAAACGCCCTGAAAGAGGAGGACAGATGCCTGGTTCTGTCGCAGAAAAACCTGTCGACCGACGACATCCGGGAGCTCGACATCGAACGCGATAAACTCTTCGCCGGCTATCGTTCGGCCGTGAAAGGGTTCCTTCGCATGCCGGTTGCCGACGTCGCACAGGCGGCCAAGGAGCTCGCCCAGCATCTTAAAGACTACAGCATCAATCCTCACATGCAGCTCGAGCGCGAAACGGCTCTGATTGCGAACCTCATCGACGATTGCGAGACGAAATTCGCCGCCCAAGTTGCTCGACTCGGCATCCAACCCTACGTCGCCGCGCTCAAAACGGCCAACACGAAGCTGGAAAGCCTGATTCACAGTCGCACCGACTCCGATTCCACCCGAATTCTTGGCGCCTTGCGAATCGCCCGGCGAGAAAGCGATTCGGCATATTTTTACCTGATTAAGGTTGCGAATGCCTTCCCGATATTCGTGAATCAATCGGACGCCGCGGCGTTCATCGACTACATGAACGAGCTCATCAAGCGCTACAAAGAGCAGGTTCTCACGGCCCGGAAAAAGAAGTCGGACGGCAATGACCCCAAGAAACCCGATGACCCCAAGAAGCCCGGAGGCGGAGGAGATACTCCCAAACCCGGGCGCGAGGAAGACCCCGGCGAAGACCAGGTGTAAAGAGGGTGGGATGATTCCACGCTAGGAAATCCTCATTCCCCATTTCCCTCTAGGAGACTCTTGTCTCTCTCCTCCTGTTTTTAGAAAGTCCTCCTCCCTTCAGGCTCGAGGAACAAATAAAATATCGTTTATATAATCATTAAGACCTGCATCCGTCGCGACGACGCGTGCAGGTCGACCGTTTTATATATACATGTGTTCGATTTAAGAGAAATTATCCTGCCCCCCTTGACGGACAATTGGACAAACACTCCCACTCGGCCGATAGGCCGCATGTAGGGACAGACCCCGTGTCTGTCCGCCCTCGTCCGACAAAAGCCACAGAGCAGGCGCGAAAATATTGTTATGCGGTCCGTAGACCGAATTGGTATGGGCATCAGTATGGGTATCGGTATCGGACAGACACGGGGTCTGTCCCTACATGCGGCCTATCGGCCGAGTTGGCATAACATTTCCCCGACCTGTTATGTCTGTTTTTTATATCAACTCGGGCCTACCGGCCGAGTTGGCATCGATTGGATTGATGAGGGTGTCTACGTATGTAGGGACAGACCCCGTGTCTGTCCGATACCGATACCCATACTGATGCCCATACCAATTCGGTCTACGGACCGCATAACAATATTTTCGCGCCTGCTCTGCGGTTTTTGTCGGACGGGGCGCGGACAGCAAATCACCCCTCGGGGGCTGTCCCTACATGCGGCCTATCGGCCGAGTGGGGAACCGCCTCGCATTTACCTCTAATAGATATTAGTTCAGGGATGGGGTAAGACTTATATTGAATTAGTGGGATTATTCGTGGCTTTTTTCGCTTATGGTTAGTCGGCGACATCCGTCGGGTAGCTCTTCTATGCTAACGCGTACGGCATCGTCGGGCAAGATGTCTTCGATGAGTTCGGGCCATTCAAGGAAGCAGAGGTTGTGGCTGTAAAAATAGTCTTCGTAGCCCATATCGTACACTTCTTCGAGCTTTTTGATTCTGTAGAAATCGAAGTGGAATACGGGCGAACCTGTGGCGTCGGTGTATTCGTTCACAATGGCGAAAGTAGGCGAGGTTATCACGTCTTCGACACCCAGAGCCCGACACACAGCTTTGATAAAGGTTGTTTTACCGGCACCCATCTTACCGTAGAAAGCGAATACTTTTCGGGTACCGATATTTTGGACGAATATTCGGGCGGCTTGCTCGATTTGGTCAAGACTTTTGATGATTATTTCCATGTTATTGTTTTTTACGGGGGGTAAGGCCTATCAGTGGCACAAGCATCTCTTCCATTGATATGCCACCGTGTTGGAAAGTGTCGCGATAGTAGGAAACATAGTAGTTGTAGTTGTTTGGATAGGCGAAGAACGAGTCGCCGGTTGCAAAGACATAGCTTGTGCTGATGTTGGGCGATGGCAACTTGGCTTGTCGGGGGTCGCGAATAACGAAAACTTCACGGGGATTGTAACTGAGATTCTTGCCGAGTTTGTAACGCAGATTGGTGTTTGTGTTTCGGTCGCCAATGATTTTGATAGGATTAGTTGTACGTATGCAACCATGGTCGGCGGTGAGGATTATTTTGTAGTTCGATTGCGAGAGTTCGCGTATTATTTCGGCCAGTACGCTGTGATGGAACCAGCTTTTAGTAATCGAGCGATAGGCACTTTCGTTATTAGCCAGTTCGCGAATCATTCGCATTTCGGTGCGCGCGTGCGAAAGCATATCGATAAAGTTCACCACTAGCACGTTTAGATCGTTGTGTTCGATACTGTGGATTTTGCTAATGAATTTGTCGGCACCTGCGGAGTCGTTAATCTTGTGATAGGAGTAGGTGTCGTGTCGGCGATAGCGCTCGATTTGTGTTCCGATGAGAGGATGTTCATTGAGATTTTTCCCTTCTTCCTCGTCCTCATCGACCCAGAGTTCGGGGAACATTTCGGCAATCTGCAGCGGCATCAGTCCGCTGAAGATTGCATTGCGAGCATATTGCGTTGCCGTTGGGAGTATACTCATGTAGAGGTCTTCGTCGATGTCGAACATGTCGGCAATTTCTTCCGATAGCACTCGCCATTGGTCGTAGCGCAGGTTGTCGACAACAATTAGAAACACCTTACTACCGTTGTCGATTTCGGGAAACACTTTGCGTTTGAATATATCGGGACTCATGAGTGGACGGTCGGCGGTTTGAATCCAGTCGAGATAGTTCTTCGCAACATATTTTGCGAAGCCGATGTTAGCTTCGGCCTTTTGCATTGTGAGTGTTTCGGCCATGCTGCTATCGGTGCTACTAAGTTCGAGCTCCCATTTCACGAGTCGGCGATAGACATTCTTCCAATCGTCGAAGTTGCGAGCTTCGCTGATTTGGGAGGAAATTTGGATATAATCTTGCTGATAGCCGCTTTGCGTTACCTCGCTAACAAGTTCTTTGCGATGGATATTCTTTTTGAGCGACAGAAGAATCTGGCTCGGGTTAACGGGCTTAATAAGATAGTCGGCTATCTTCGACCCGATCGCCTGGTTCATTATATTTTCTTCTTCGCTCTTTGTTACCATAACCACTGGTGTTGCAGGCTGAATTTCCTTGACGCGCTGTAACGTTTCGAGACCGGAGAGACCGGGCATTTGCTCGTCGAGCAGGATAAGATCGAAGGTTTTGTTGCGACATTGTTCAATGGCATCGGTACCGTTGCTGGCGGTAACAAGTTCGTAGCCTTTCTTTTCAAGGAAGATGATGTGAGCTTTGAGTAGTTCGATTTCGTCATCGACCCAGAGTAATAATCCGTTGTTCATGTCCATATTTTATTTTCAGAAGCCGTCGAGGTCGTAGTATTCGTCCTCCACCGAGCTATCGGTTTGTTTTTTCTTATCTGGCGAATCAGTCGGCGTAGTTGGGTCGTCGAAATAAATCATCGGGTCGTCGGCTGGTTCAGTTGGTTCGGGAGTCGTGGGAGGTGCAGGTGCAGGTTGCGGCTCGTCGAGAATAATCTCGCTGTTGCCAGCGGGCGGAGTGACCGGCTTCTCCTGTTGAAGTTCCAGCTTATTGTTCGTGGCTGGAGAGATAGTGTCATTTTCAGGCAGCGCAAAGGTGTTCGAATCTGTCGGTGGAACGGATATCTCATCGGCAGGAATAGATAGGCGGTCGTCGTTGGTTGGTTCAGCCTCTGGCCTTGCTATCGATTCCGGTTCACGAGGCGAGGCGATTTCAGCAGGTTCGTTCAACAAATAACGCTTCTCAATGTTGAGCGGCGCGAAGTGTTGTTTATAGAACTCTTCATAGTCCTTATAGCTGAACGCTGAACCGATGAGTTGAAGATTGCGGTCGCTGATTATGACGGTTCGCACACTTCGATGTAACAACTCGGTGATAGCTTTCACTCCAGAGAGTCGACGGGCATATTGCAGAGCTTCATCGAAGTTTCTGAATCCAGAAACCTGCATGCGGTGTAACATGCCTAGGCTTTCAATTTCGATGTCGAAGTTGCGCACCGGAAAACTGGTGAAGTTGAAACGCGCTATTTCAAAAAGCAGTTTGTTTTCGCTCACCGAGTCGGGATTGTAGACGAGCATGAATCGGAAGTCGATATTACGCTCATCCGACAGTTTAACCTGCCTTATGCTGTCGCTATCGTTAAGCACGTCAGAACGATAGCTCCAGACGTCACCCAGGTCGAACTTAGCATTACGCAGTTTCTTTCCGGCCTGCACACCGTTGACAATCATGCCGGCTATCTCGCTTATTCGACTTTGTGGAAACTTCTCAACTACGGCCTTCATATCGTTCACACAACCATCGGCATCGCCCTCGTTAAGCTTGCCGAGTGCACCGATGAACATGAATTTGTCACGATTGGCACCAAGCGGGAAACGCGACTCTGATATTCGCGTATTGCCCTTTACCTCCACATATCGGCCTTGCTTGAAAGCCTCGTAGGTTGCAGCGTAAAGCGAGTCTTCGATATGCGTGCCCAATAACGCGTTTTCCTTGAAATAAGGGTCGGAGAGGATAGTTGTCCACTTGCTGTCAGGATAATTAGTCTTGAGTTTATCGAGATATGTTTCGGCTGTTACGGGCTGATTCTTCCGCATGTAGAGCAGATAGAGATGGTAGAGCACATCATCGGTTTGCTCGTAGGTTGGGAAATTATCATTGAGCCGACGAAGGGCTTTCTCGGCCAGCGGCAGATTGTCGAGCCGGTCTTTGAAAATAACTCCAGAGTGATGCAATCCGTCCATCAGAATCTTATTACTGGCCTCAAGCTGTTCACTCGTGAAAGGAATTTGCTCCAAGTAGTAGGCTCGCTGGTGGGGGTCGTTCTGTACCGAGTCCATGCGTTGTTCAATAGAGTCACGACGAGCTTCTGCCTGGTCGATTGAATCGCGTTGGGCGTCGGTAATCTCAGGTGTCATGCTACCCACAACCGTTTTATTTATTCGCTGCCAGTTGTCGATGTTTTCGCGTTTGCCCCACTGCTGCTGGAAAGCCAACTTGCCTTGCTGAACGGCCGTTGGATTATAAAAATACCATGTCCCGTCGCCCGTCCGACTTTCCTTGCGTGGCTGCGGCATACCGAAATTATTCTGTCCCGCATTCTGTGCCTGACGTTGTTCGGCCTCTTGCTCGGCTTGCTTACTACGTTCCTCCTTTTCTTTCTTTTTCAACGCTTCGATGACACGGTCAATAGCGGCATTGCGTTCGGCCTCGGAACATTTGGCCAGATATTGCAGCGAGTCTTGAAGCTGAACAGCATCTGTGAACGGCACTAGCTCATCGAGCACCTTGGAACGTTTGTCGAGCTCGGCATAATCCTTACGATCTTTGTCGAGCAGTCCGATTGCCATTCCGTAGCATCGCCGCGCATCGGCAAAACGTTCTCTGTTCCAATAAATATTACCGAGTTTCAGCAACAATACACCCTTCTCGATACCGTTGCGCGTAGCTTTTTCGTTTCCCGTTTCGTAAGCTGCAATCGCTCCAAGGGTATCACCGCCAGCCAAACGAATATTTCCCATGGCATAATAAACCTGGTCGAGATAATCCTTATTCTTGTCGGATGCTGCCATGCGTTTCAGCTTATTTACCATTTGCCGAGCCTGCGCAGAGGCAGTCACCTCGGTTTGTGCAATTCGTGCATTGAACTCCAGTTCGTAGGGTGGATTAGCCCGAACAACTCTTCCAAAACATTTATAAGCCTCGCTGTTGTTTCCAAGTGCAGCCTGAATCTGCCCCATTAAGAACCATTCGCGAGCCTTTTGTTTACGACGCATTTCATGACTGATAACCTTCCTTAGATAGGGAACCGCCTCTTGCAGTCGGTTCGCCCGGATGTAATAATCGGCCAGCGTGTAATCCCACTCTTTCAGTGCATGCCGGTCTATCGAATCGCGCCGCATATCGCGAATCACATCTTCGGCATCATAAAGCCAGCCCTCCTCTACATAACATTTGGCCAGCCAAGCCCGTGCCTTACCATAAATAGCCGGCTGATTCTTGTAGATTCGGCTCATATAAGAAAAGGTGGCTGCTGCCTCATCGAACGCTCCCTTGTGGAACTGCGACCGGCCCATAAGTATCCACGCCTTCCAGAGAAACGGATTATATTCACGACGTGAAAGCCACTCAACATCGCGCGCCGTTTTAGCGCGCTTCTTGTTCCACTCCGGACGCTTTTTTATGCTATGTTTCGCAATAGTTTTCTCGGCCTTTTCGATGGCTCGGTCGAATCCGCCGCGCCCCAGCTCCCGACTGCTTTTGTTGCCCACGACATAGAGTGGAATTAGCTCGGTGAAGTTGTCACGATTACCGTTTTCTTTTTCCAGCGAACCGTCGATATATGCTTGGGCGCCGTTATAATAGGTATTGTAACGCGCATTGAAAGCGTGCCACCATCGCGAACTCGAGGTGTTTTTACTCGTAGAGCAGCCTGCCAACACGACAACTACCGCCGAAAGGAATATGAATGTTTTGAGAATGATTTTCACGATAGCATTAACTCTCTATCACGCCGTTTTATTGTGTCGGTTCAATCCTGAATCATTGCGATAAGGTCGTCTTTGATTTGATTCGGTACATTGATTCCTCGCAGAATCAGACTTCTGTTCCAGTCCTTAACCTCATCGGGATGCATGGTTTGCATCACGTCCATGAACTCCTCTGCTTCCTCCGATGTATAATCTTCCGACGCGCGCCCGATAAACCTATCCAGTTCCTCGTCGTCGTAATATTCAATCGGTTTTGTGGCCGCCTCCATCATGCACACCTGTTCGCATGTCGGATCGTCGCCATTACACGAGTAACAGTCGCCCGATGCCGGTACAACCACATCGTCATCATTTCCCTTGCGAGTGAGAACGGAAGCGAGCCCTACAACCAGACCGAGGGCGATGAGGGCTAAGAAACCGAGCAGAATTATATTCATGCCATATCTAGGGTTGAATCAGTTCGCCCATGAGGAGTTCGTCTATTTCGCTCACGCCGTTCGAGCGCAGCATATAGCGATCGTTTTTGAATTCTTCGCGCAGACGCACGATACCGGCATCACTGTCGCCAATAAATTCTCGGAAGCAGCTAACGGCTTGTTTCAAGTCTTTTTGAAGCCAATGGGAATATCCGGCGTTGAGATAATCCTCTGGTGTTGGTTCATCGTTCAGGAGCGATTCGTAAATGTTGGCTGCCTTGGTTATGTCGCCATTACAAAGTTGTGCCCATGCTATAAGACGCTTCAAACTTTTGTCGTCGGGGGTAGAAAAATATTCTTTGTAGAGCCGTTCAAGCACCTGCTTCACGCGGTTTGTCTTCAAGAGAGCCACGCAATAGTTTATGAAGAAATCACGCCTATCGGGTTCAAGTTCTTGCAGAACGGTATAGATTTCGGCCGACAGCCCAAAGTCTGATTTCACCATTGCAGCTCGTGCTTTTCCTTGCAGGGCGTGAATATTGTCGGGCACAATTTCGAGGGCTTTATCGAACTCTTTTATAGCTCCATTCGGGTCGTCATTATAGAGTTTTGAGTATCCCGAAAGGATGGCATATCCCGGGTCGGGCGACTGGAATGTTTCCAGAAGTTCTTCGAGCTCCCCGTACTTCTGATGCTTATAGAGATAGTTTGCCAAGCTGAGCTTCTTGGATTCGAGTTTAGTGCCTTTGAATATTTGATATTTGAAGAAGAAAACGCTCAGATTGAAGGTACATTCTCCATTGTCATCAAACGGATTCACAAGTTCTCTCGCAAAAGAATTGAGCCTATAGAAACGATAGATATCTTGAAGGTATGTACGGCGGATGACTATCGGGTTATTCCTGTCGAAATCCTGACCCGCCATCTGTTTCTGGGCCTCTTCCGATTCGAGCATCTCAATCATATCCTTCGGCATTCTGTCGACTACGTCCGACAGAATCAGCGCCAGCGAATACTTGTCTGAATCGCACAGTTGCGCCAGCTCAACCATGGTATTCAGAAACTTTTTGTTTTTGAACTTCATCGCGATGTCAATCATATCGGGATGTTCGAATCTGAATGGTGTGAACCAGTTGCACACGGATTTAAAGAAGAAAGGGAATTCTTTCATCTTGCCGAAGCCGCTGAAATATATGTCGGAGCCCTGGCGTTGCATGTTTACCATCCGACGCACGCTTTCTTCCATTTTCTCCATTCGTTCGTCTTCGGCATTTGGATTCAGAATATTTTCAGTGATATCGTCTTCACGCTCTTCGATTCCGAATTTAGTCATTGTGAACTTTGAGTTGTTCACGATATCGGGCATTATATTATTTTGAATTTCTTGGCTGTCTTTCTCGGTATCGAGCGTTGCGAAAAGCTGGCGTTGCAAGCTGTATAGTTCACGAACCGTAGATTCGTCTTCACACAGTTTTATAACTATATCCTGCTGTTCGGGCAGGAAGCTCATTCCGTCGTGCAAGCTTAGCGCCCATCCCACAAACGCGCGTTCTTTCACTCGTGAGTCGTCGGTCTTAGTGTAAACATCTACAAGGGTTTTGAATTTGTTTATGTCGAAGTGGTTCATGTTGGAAATCGAGATTGCACTCACGAGCACTAGCTGGTCGTTCTGGTCGATTGTTGGCGAAAGCAGCAGTTGCTCGTAGAAGTTCTTGTCGGCCAACTTCCATTGAGGCGAAACAATCACTCCGTTGAACAGCCTACGAATAGTGGTTTGATGGGCGGCATAGAGTGTGTAGGCCTTATTGAAATAGTTGTCTGTCCCTTCTTCGAGCGAGAGCAAGCCGACGTCCGACACGAACTTTTCCAGATTCTCGAGTATTTCTTCATTGTTGAGTTGCAGCCTGTCGGATGTATCGCTAGAAACCTTATACAAACCCAGATTAGTGCACTTCCATTCAAGAAGCAAATTAGAAGCCACACGATAGGTACGTTCCAAAAGCGCTCTGTATTGCTCCTCGCGCTGCGGGTCGACAACGCCCTGAAGAATATAGTTCTTCATCAACTTATAATCTTTCTCGATGGTTTCGAACTCATCGTAGCCCGTCACCAGTTTCTCTTTGCTGTAGACGAAGCTAATATGGTTGAGCGCTGCCTGCAGTCGGCCCTCGAGCAGCAGACCTAAAATTTCTTCCATATGCTTTTCCATCATTCTTTCCTCACCGCTTTTTCTGTTTAAACCGTTCCAAATAATATTTTGCCTCCAGAACATCCGAAGGTCTCGGTGCTTGCACCTTTTCATATTTCAATTCCGGAAGAGCAGCTATCGTAGCGTCGTCGGCCTTCATATATTTCTTGATAAGTGCCGAATATCTTTTCACGCCGTTTTTGTTAATCGAATCTACAGCTCTGTTATATGCCTCCATCATTGCGTTCTGCTGTGCTATTCGGTTTCCTTTTTCCACAAAAGCAACCACGCCCGGGCGAAAAGCGTTCTCCTTCGAATCGTAGAGCACCTTATTTCCTGCCAGCCTTGCCTGTGTTGCCTGTGGTTCGGCAAACCAAAAGGCGTCGAGCTCGTTGTTTTGTAACATCTTCATCCGAATGAACACGTCGTTAATTTGCGCCCTGAACACCTGATGTTTCGGTTTTGCGTCTTTGATTATTTTATCGGTCAGCAAATCGGTTATCGAATAGCGTGTCATAGCCACTATCTTATCGCTCAAATCCTGAAGTTTCAGAATCTCCGATTTCCGATTGGCAATTAGTTGCCATGTCGCCCCGGTTCCGGTCATATAGGTTATGGGCACTCGCCTGCGTTTTAGTCGTTCGGTGCGCACAAGGTCTGAAACTGCAGCCTGCACGCTTCGCCCAATCATAGCCGTATCGCAATCCATTTGTGCGTTGAACAGTTTGAGTTGCACATCAATCCGTGCCGAATCATACAGCAAACTGTCCTTGAGCAGAAACATTGGCAAACAGTCTAACGTTGGCATCACGGCCACCTTGAACGCCGCTTCATAGGCTGCCTTTTCGAGCCTGGCCTGCCGTGCTTGCTCTTCTTTCAGCTCCTGTTTTGAAGGACCGCATCCCAAAAGGAGTAAAAGGCTTAAAATAAAGGGGAAAGAGGTTCTTTTCATGGTATGCAAAATTAAATATACTTTTCCGTAACCGTCATTTCCGCTCCCGAAGTTTAATCCTTTATAGAATATACGTGAGTTCGGTTTAAGAATCTGCTTAAGCCTCCGAGGTGCCAATTAGGTAATAAACAAACGGGTGCCTATTCGGGCTGTAGGGACATATCCCCCCCCGTATCTGTCCTCCTCTCTCTGCCAACTCGGGCGTCAGACCGCATGTAGGGACAGACCCCGTGTCTGTCCGATACCCACGCCAACTCGGTCTACCGACCGCATAACATATTTCCCCCTGTCTCAGGGTGCGGACAGACACGGGGTCTGTCCCTACATGCGGGCGTTCCGCCCGAGTGGGAGTCTCTATTAAACAGAACTCGCGTAAAATATGAGGATGAATGATATACCAGGTCGTTTAGTGTATTTCTGCCATGGAAGAAATACACTTTTAGTCTGTTTATGTATTTCTGCCATGGAAGAAATACACATTTAATTCGTTTATGTATTTCTGCCATGGAAGGAATACACTTTTGGTTGGTTTATGTATTTCTGCCGTGGAAGAAATACATAAAACGGGGTTGGGAATACGTATACGTTTAATTGTGAACATCTACTTATCTTTGCGCGCGTTATAAAGACCATCCTTTCTCGCGATTTATGAAATGATTGGACAATAAGCACCGTCCTCGGAAACAAAAGATTTTTATGGAACGCAAACAACAACATTATGAAGGACTGAACGAACAGGAAATTCACGATAGCAGACAACAACATGGCACCAACGTGCTCACCCCACCTGCACAAACACCACTATGGAAACGATTCGCAACAAAATTCAGCGACCCGCTGATTGTTATTCTGCTGGTTGCAGGACTGCTATCGGTGGGAATATCGTGTTATGAATATTTCGGTATGCACGAGGGATATAGCGTGTTCTTCGAACCGGTGGGAATCTTCGTGGCCATACTGTTGGCTACCGGACTTTCATTCTTCTTTGAAGAGCGGGCAAACAAAGCGTTCTCGATACTCAACCAGGTGAACGACGACGAACCAGTGGAGGTGATACGAGACGGAAATACAACTCGAATTGCAAAACGCGATGTGGTTGTGGGCGATGTGGTTTTGCTCGACACGGGCGCCGAAGTACCAGCCGATGGGGTGCTGTTGGAATCGGTTGGATTGAGCGTCGACGAATCATCGCTCACGGGTGAACCGATGTGTTGGAAGAGTACGCACGAGAATGATTTCGACCCCGACGCAACGTTCCCAACCAACCACGTGATGCGCGGAACTAAGGTAATGGAGGGGCATGGCGTCTTTCGGGTTGAACGGGTGGGCGATGCAACCGAAAACGGACGGGTGTTCGTGGCGTCGCAAATCGATAACAGCGTGAAAACTCCACTTACCGAACAGCTCGAGCGACTCGGACGGGTTATAACATTGCTTAGCTATAGCTTCGCGGCCTTGATTCTCGTGGGACGCACGGCAATGTTCTTCACCAACTTCAGCTTCGAATGGGTTCATTTCGTGCAATATTTCTTGGATACGATTATGATTGGCGTAACGCTCATTGTTGTTGCCGTGCCTGAAGGACTGCCGATGGCCGTAACGCTGAGCCTGGCTTATTCAATGCGTCGGATGCTGAAAACGAATAATCTGGTTCGGAAAATGCACGCGTGCGAAACAATGGGCGCAACAACGGTTATCTGTACCGATAAAACAGGAACGCTCACACGAAACCAAATGCGGGTTCATGAAATGAAAGCCAATACGACCGACGAAACTATGCGCGCACTCTTCATGGAAGGCATTGCGGTTAACTCGACAGCGTCGCTCGATTTTTCTCGACCCGAAAACCCAACCGTGCTGGGCAATCCAACCGAAGGCGCACTGCTTCTCTGGCTTCACGAACAAGGAATGGACTATCGGGAAATACGCGAATCGGCGGAGGTGCTGGGCGAAATTACATTCTCAACCGAAAATAAATATATGGCAACGTTGGTTCGGTCGGCTCTCGTTCCAGGAAAAACAATACTATATATAAAAGGTGCAACCGACATCATTCGAAACTTCTGCTCCCCTGTTACCAACACGTCGTGGGACGAGATTATGAATCAACTCCTGGCATGGCAGAATCAGGCCATGCGTACACTCGGTTTCGCTAGCAGAATCGTAGACGACAGCACAGATACATCGCATGGAAAAGAATCGCTAGAAAAGATTATCACCGGCGAACCACGTTTCGTTTTCCAGGGAATCGTTGCCATATCCGACCCCGTCAGACCGGAAGTTCCGGCAGCAGTCGAAGAGTGTATAAAGGCCGGAATACAAATAAAAATCGTCACGGGCGATACCCCAGGAACTGCGCGAGAAATTGGTAGGCAAGTTGGACTGTGGAATGAATCGGACAACGAGAAAAATATAATCACTGGTCCGCAATTCGAATCTCTAACCGACGACGAACTCGAGAATCGAGTGTTCGACCTGAAGATTATCGCTCGGGCTCGACCAATGGATAAAAAACGCCTGGTGGAAACATTGCAACGCAAAGCACAGGTAGTTGCCGTAACGGGCGACGGAACAAACGATGCCCCGGCTCTGAAAGCAGCACACGTAGGACTCTCAATGGGCGACGGAACAAGCGTAGCTAAAGAAGCGTCAGACATAACCATAGTCGACAACTCATTCAGCTCCATCGGAAGAGCCGTGATGTGGGGGCGGAGTCTTTATCTAAACATCCAACGATTCATCCTCTTCCAAATGATGGTGAACGTAGTGGCTTGCCTGATTGTTCTTACCGGTGCATTCATCGGTACACAAAGTCCGCTCACCGTGACTCAAATGCTGTGGGTGAATCTCATCATGGACACCTTTGCCGCAATGGCGCTGGCATCGCTCCCGCCGTCGGAAAGCGTGATGAACAATAAACCGCGCAATCGGCATGAATTCATAATAACTCGAGCAATGACCTTGCAAATAACAATCATCGGCGGAATATTCTACATCATTCTCATGGCTTTCTTCCACCTTATGGAACATGCCGATATAACCAGTCTGTCCGCCATTCTTCATCCCAACTTTACCCCGCATAAAGAAATAACTCCCTACGAACTAAGCCTTTTCTTCACCCTTTTCGTGATGCTCCAGTTCTGGAATATGTTCAATGCACGCGCCTATGCCAGCAAACAGAGCGCACTGTCGTTCAAACAATGTAAAGGTTTCGGGCTTATCCTCCTCCTTATATTATTGGGACAAATAATGATTGTCGAACTTGGTGGCGAAATGTTTAGTGTCACTCCACTTCATCCAATCGACTGGCTCATCCTGACTGTTGCAACCTCCCCAGTCCTCTTGATAGGCGAAATCATACGTTTTATAAAGCGTAAACTCTAGCATTCTCCTTCCTACCCTCTCTTAAAAAGCCGTTAGAGTAAAAATTTTTTATGTAAGCTTTCTTATCAAGAATCTTCTTTCTTGCGGCGCCATTCTACCCTCCGCTCTTTCTTTATAACACCTAAACACCCCTTTTAACACGCCTTATGTCACTCAAACTATCCCACTTCATCACTTGCAACATGAAAAAAATTGTCAGAATGTTTTGGAGGGATTTATCAAACGTATATCTTTGCACTCGCTTTCCCGCTTCGCGGCGGTGTTTTTTGAGACAGAGCAGTGTTCTTTGATTAGTTTTTAAGATATAGACAGAGAAGTAGTACAAGTTACATTTGGCATTATTGCCAGGTGTATAAAAAGAGTCAAACCGTTGATTTATCTATATTTTTATAGATATGAGTTTTTTATACTTCTAATATTTTTGGATATTCGTTCTAAGACAGGCAGATTTTAGGGTACATGATTATATATATATTATGTACTTTATTCATTTAGATATTTTACAATGGAGAGTTTGATCCTGGCTCAGGATGAACGCTAGCTACAGGCTTAACACATGCAAGTCGAGGGGCAGCATAATTATTGCTTGCAATAATTGATGGCGACCGGCGCACGGGTGAGTATCGCGTATCCAACTTTCCCATAACTAGGGGATAATCCGTC